>CAZQQJ010000032.1:0-27942 GCA_964595435.1 uncultured Anaerolinea sp.
ACGCTAATCGTTCACTTCTTGACTATCTCATCACTGGGAATGAGGGACACTACCCGTTTTTTGGTGCCAGGCCAGCGCTTCCAGGCTGGGCCAGAGTTCGTGTTCTGCCGGGCCGAGCAGGCCGCGGTTTTCCAGGGTGAGCAGGTGGCCGGGCAGGTTCTGTGCGGCGCGCATTTCGTTGGAGACCAACGAGCGATATCTGGCCGAGACGCTCATCAGCCCCTGGTCGAAAGTCCAATGGCACAGGCGGCACAGAGCCATCCCGTTATGCGGGTCATCATCATGGCTGATGCTCCAGGGGATGATATGGGCGGCATCGACCACAGTGCGCCCTTCCGCCGTCAACATGCGCAAGCCACAGAAGGCGCAGCGGTTTTCATAGATGCGCACAATCGCACGCCGAAAGCCCTGGTCGCGCACGGTATCATAGGTCTGTTCCTTGTCCGGGCTTTCCTTTGCTTGCCGGCGGGCCCCTTCGATCAGGCGCTGGCTGTAGATGAAGCTTTGCAGATTGCTTTGTCCCTGTTCCAGGAGGGTAGCGTGGAGATCCGGTGCAAAATAGGCCTGGATCACGGCAGTGCGCAAGGCATCTCGCTCTTTCGGCACTTGTAATAACTGGTAGAGCGGCTCATCCAATTGCGCGCCCAGGACCAGCTTTTGCAGGCGGCTCAGGCTATCTACCCGGTCTGCCGCTTCCAGGGCTACCTCCTGCCCCGGCCGCGGCAGCAAGCGCCAGAAACCGCTGGAGCGCAAATGAAAAAAGGGCAGCGCCAGGTTGCCGCGCCGTTCCGGCGGCATAACGCGACGCCAATAGGCTGCAAACAATTCCCCCAATTCGGGATTGACTTCGATCAGGTTGGCAACGATGCGCCCTTCCGCAAATAAGTCCATCACAGCCAGCAACAGGAGAGGCTTGTGCGGCGCCTGCCCTCGCGTGGTTGCTGTCCAGCCGCCTGTGCGATCGGTGCGCAAGTGGGTGAAGTGTCGTAGATAAGAGGATAAAAGACCGGCCACTAAGGGCAATTATACTCGTTCACTGGTGAAGTGATTAGCAGTGTCGCGCTTTTGTAATCGCTGCTACGATCCAGTAGAAGGATAACCTTCGCGATGCGGCGTTGAAGTCGTGGCTGGATCACCGGGCGGCGCGGCGCATCCGGGCAAGCAACCGGCCGCAGATGTACGTTTGTATCTTGTTGGCAGACCATTCTGGGACCAATCCGAATGAACTGCCGCAAATGGCAGGGTGGCCGGCGTTGAAGGCTTTTGGCATTCATGCTGCCAGTGCCTAGAACTTGTCCTCAGAAGCAGTAGACGTGACAATGGATGCGGCGCGCATCCCCGACCTCGGCACGCGTAAACAGGTTGCGGAGGCGATCCGCACCTTGTTGGCGAAGTATTGCGAGGCTTAGAAGTTCCAGACTCAATGGTTGATTGATCGAATCCATCAAGGCTGAATATTTTGCTATGATACTCATTTGATTTAGAATATGAGTATGGTTGTAAAGATACCATTGGGTCGTATGTGACACGAAACACCTTTGCGAGGCGCGATCTAAATGCCAACCCGGATGATCTGCGCGGCCTGGCGGCGCTGTTGGGGCACGCCAGCCTGAACACGGTGATGATTTATACCGAGCCATCAAAGGAAGAGTTGACGAGGCGGATGGAACGAGTAGAGAATGGATGATAAAAGAGCAGAGATGCCGAATAGATAATTTCAAGCCTGAAAAGGCGGCAAAATATCTCCTAAACGCCATGGGCGATATTGGCGAACTTCTATCGACAGGTTGATGTGGCGCGGGCCTACGTCTGGGCTTGGTTTATTGTGGATATGGCCATGCAAATTGAACACGCCTGGCGGTAGAGGCGTCATGGGTCTGTGGGAGAAAACCAGGCGCTGCCCTGAAGAGAGCACGACTGGATAGGGGTCTGCCACCAGTGTAATCCCCAGGCGCTGATAAAATGCCTTTCCACGTCGATCATGGTTACCGCGCATCAGATACAGCTTGCCATGAAGCAGTGGTACCAGAACTTCAGTATCTTCCTTTTTACCCAAAGCCAGATCTCCCAGATGAAAAACGATTTCACCCGGCTGTATGAAGCGATTCCAGTTCTCAATGGTCAGCTCTTGCCAGCCATCAGGACGACTACAGTATTGGCCGATGTTTGCGTGGAAGAAATGGGTATCCGAAATGAGCCAGGTATTGTCATCTGGAAAAAAGTCGCCTGGCGCAACAGGCTGTTGTTGAAACTGGAATGGGTTCATCCAATAACCTTGCCAGTTATTGCGTATGCTTTATCGCTTCAATAACCTGGCGAGCTGGATCAAATCATCGCCAGATGAAATCATGAGACCAGACTGAGCGGCATAATGGGTTGCATCGGGTGTAAAGCCGTCGCGAGCGACCATCCAGCCGCGCGCCTCCAATTGCGCGGCATGCCTTACCAACTGCTCCAGTTCTTTGCGCCCGGCGCGTTTGCTGCGCCATTTGATTGAGACTGCCCAACGTCCGCCTGCCGGCTGATCTGCAGCAGGCGCTAATTCTGCCAACGCGTCTAACTCGATCTGTCCATCGGATGAAAGATAGCTGTCGACGGATCGCACGACCGGTAAAGTCAGGTTGCCAACCTGGTCGCCAGCCATGCCAAACAAGGCGGCTGGGACCACCTGCCCCTGAAAGCGCCGCATCAATTCACGCACTTCGGCTTCTTTCGCACGGCCTAATTCTCCAGCCGCGCGCTGAAAGCGTTCTTCCAGATCGGACACCAGCCCGGCCAGATCTTCCCGGCGCGGGAAAGCGTCCATTTCGATGCCTTTACTGGTGTAGGCAACCCAAAACCGCAATACAGGATCACGAAATTGGTAAGCGCGGTCGCGTTCTTCGACCAGATCCACTTCACTCAAAGAGCGCAGATATTCACGAACTGCACTCGGGGATTTGCGCAGGGCGCGGGCAATTTCTGTCAGAGTCAGGTGTATGGGCTCGCCTTCGTGTTCTTCGGCAAGATATTGCAGGATGGCTTTGAGCATACCGTAGCCACGGGCGCGCTGAAGTGAAAGATCATAGAGATAGCGGCAATAATTGTAAATCTGCCCACCTCGCCAGAGCGTTTCCAGCAAGAAAGCATAACGCACGGTGTCGGCAGTGATGGCCTCTCCACCTTGCTCCATTCGATTCAACTGCTGCATCAGAGCCATGATGTAAAATGGGAACCCGGCCGTATAGCGGTAAACTTCTGCGTAGACGCCTGACGAATATTCAGGACTAAGCTTGTGCATCAACACTTCGGCATCCTGCCGCCCAAAAGGCTCTAGGGCCAGGGTCTCGAACTGCAAGAAAAGCGGCGCTTCTGGGGATTGGAAAAGCTTCATCATCGCCGTCATGGCAGATCCAGCAACGACATAGGACACATGGATCTGTCCAGCCAGGGCCGCACGGAAGTGTTTGAGCGGTTCTCGCACCTGAGGATAGTGGCTCAACGTACTGATCTCGGTAAACTCATCCAGGAACAGGACAAGCTTTTTATCCAATTCTTGAGCCAGCTTCTCGGGGTATTCAAAGGCTAACTTGAGCAATAGAACCTGGTCCGGTTTTGTGCGGGATAATTCTCTCAGGAGCGACCCGGCGGTTTGGGAAACAGCCATTGAGCGTCCAGCGGCAATTTCCAGGAGCCTTTCAACCGTCAGGTAGGCATCTACGTTTCCCTGTCCACTTTCCAATGCCCAGAAGGTTACCAATCCGATATAGCGCTGAGAGAACAATTCAGGGGAAGTACAGATATCTTCGAAATCCATATACACGGGCCGCACGATGCCTTGATCGTGCAGCCGGGCGATTTGTTCCTGAATCACCAGTGTTTTGCCGACCCTGCGCAGACCCCATAATGCCAGGCGACGTGGCTTGCCAGCCAGCAGATCGTCAACCATGCTCTGAAGATTACCCAACTCACGCAGGCGGTTGGTGAAGAGTTGGCGCAAATAGGGAGGATAGAAGTTCGTGATCATTCGAACACCTTTTTTCAGTCATTTGACTTATAAATCAATTGACTGAAATTATAGCATATTTCTATCCAATCGGCGCATCAGCTCATCCCGGCAGGAGGCGAACCCGCCTGCGCAGCTGACGAGGCTGCACCATCGCCGGATGGGATGGGGGAGTGCAGAGCGAGTGGCCTTACACGTTGATTAATAGTGTCGTGCCTTTGTAGTTGCTGTTACGATCTACAGTAGAAGGTTTAGCCCCGGCATACTGCACGGCTCCGTCCAGGCAGGCCAGGAGCGAGCGCAAGAGCACGGCGCTGACCACAGCCCGCCCGGACGAGTTGCGCCGGGCAGCAAACTTGTGTTCAAACGCGCCGCGCAGCCAGGGCAGGCCTTCTTCGGTTCAGGTTTTGCCGCTTTTTGAACTTTGGGATGTGTCTTATAATTGATCTGTGCTTACGCCAATTTTAGCCACGAAACTGTATATCCCCCCGCCGCGGCCACAGGTGGTATCCCGTCCCCGCCTGACCGGGCGGCTGAACGAGGGCCTGTACCCAAACCAGGGCGTTGGACGCAAACTGACCCTCATCTCTGCCTCCGCCGGCTTTGGCAAAACCACGCTGGTCAGTGAATGGGTTGCCGGCTGCGGGCAACCGGTCGCCTGGCTGTCACTGGACGAAGAGGATAGCAACCTCGCCCGCTTTCTGGCTTACCTCATCGCTTCTTTGCAGACGATTGCAGTGAAGATTGGCGCAGGGATGTTGGGCGCGGTCCAATCCCCTCAGCCGCCGCCAACCGAATTACTCCTGACCACCCTGCTCAATGAAATTGCCGCCATCCCAGACCATTTCGTCCTTGTTCTGGATGATTACCACGTCGTGGATTCCAAACCAGTGGATGAGGCCCTCACCTTTCTGCTCGAGCACTTACCGCCACAGATGCACTTGGTGATCGCCACCCGTGAGGATCCACAACTGCCCCTGGCCCGGTGGCGCGCCCGGGGTCAATTGACCGAGATGCGCGCCGCCGACTTGCGTTTTACCCCCGCCGAAGCTGCCGGATTTCTCAACCAGGTGATGGGCTTGAACCTCTCGGCGGAAGATATCGCCGCCCTGGAGACCCGCACCGAAGGCTGGATTGCCGGTCTGCAACTGGCCGCCCTTGCTCTGCAAGGGGCGATTTCAATGCAGGGGCAGCAGGAAACTGCCAGCTTCATCAAAACTTTTACCGGCAGCCACCGCTTTGTGTTGGACTATCTGGTCGAAGAGGTCCTGCAGCGCCAGCCAGAACATGTGCGCAGCTTCTTACTGCAAACTGCTATTCTCGAACGGTTAAGTGGTCCTCTGTGCGATGCCGTACGTTTCGGCACAGCCGGAAGCTACCACAGGCAGGAAGGCAGCCAGGGCATTCTGGATGCCCTGGAGCGTGGTAATCTCTTTATTGTTCCGCTCGATAACCAGCGTCGCTGGTATCGTTATCATCACCTCTTTGCAGAGGTGCTCCGGGCGCGCTTGCTGGACGAGCAGCCCAATCAGGCACCCGTCCTGCACCGGCGGGCAAGCGAGTGGTACGAGCAGAACGGTCTGCCGGCCGATGCGATCCGCCATGCGCTTGCCGCTGAAGACTTCGAGCGCGCCGCGGGGCTGATCGAACAGGCGTACCCGGCCATGGATACCAGTTTCCAGTTTGCTGCCTGGCTGGGCTGGGTGAGGAAACTGCCGGAAGAAGTGGTTCGCGCCAGGCCGGTGCTCAGCGTTGACTATGCCTGGGCGTTGACGGATAACGGCGAGTTTGAGGCCAGCGAGTCCCGGCTGCGAGATGCCGAACAGCGGCTGGACACGGGCGGCCAGCCGGAAAGCCCAGCGGGTGGGGTGGTCGTTGTGGATGAAGCGCAATTTCGCACCCTGCCGGCCAGGATTGCTCTTGCCCGCGCCTACCATGCCCAGGCGCAAGGCGATTTTGCCGGCACAGTGAAATACGCCGAGTTGGCGCTTGAACTCAGCCCGGAAGAAGATCACTTCAACCGTGGAGGGGCAGTCGCAAGCCTGAGTATGGCCTATTGGGCGCGCGGCGAGCTGGAGGCAGCTCGCAGAGCGATGGCCGATTGGGTGAACAGTTGTCAGAAAGCGGGCAATATCATTTTCGTAATCGCCAGCAGCGCTTACCTGGCCGAGATCATCGTTGCCCGGGGCCAGCTCCGCGAGGCCGAAAGAATATATCAGCAGTCGTTGCAGCTTGCAGCCGCGCAGGACCCGCCTATACTCCACGTTACAGCACATTTGTATTTGGGATTGGGTCTGTTGTATCATGAGCAAGGTGATCGGGAATCTGCCGCTCAACACCTGCTAACAAGCAGGGAGTTGGGTGAACAGACTGCCCTGGTTGACTGGCCTTGCCGCTGGCGATTGGCGGAAGCCCAATTGAAAGAGAGCGGGGGAGACCTGGAAGCCGCGCTCGACCTTCTGGAGGAGGCCAAACGCCTTTACGTCAGGAACCCCGTACCCGACCTGCGCCCCATCGAGGCTTTGAAGGCGAGAGTGTGGGTCAGGCAGGGCAGGTTGGCCGATGCCCTATCCTGGGTGCGTGAGCGGGACCTGTCTGCGGAGGATGACCTCAGCTACTTGCGCGAGTTCGAGCACATCACGCTGGCCCGGGTGCTCATCGCCCGGTATCAGAACGACCGGGTAGAGACTTCCATCCGCGAGGCAATGGGGCTGCTGGAACGCCTCCGGCACGCGGCGGAAGAAAGCGGAAGGACCGGCAGCGTGATCGAAATCCTGGTGTTACAGGCGCTTGCTCAAGAGGCGCAGGGCAAAATTCCCCTGGCTCTCGCCTCGCTGGAGCGCGCCCTGACGCTGGCCGGGCCGGAGGGCTATATCCGTATTTTTGTCGATGAAGGGTTGCCGATGGCAACCTTGCTGCGAGAAGCAGCGAAACGCGGTACTGCTCCGAACTATGTTCGTCAATTACAGGCAGCCTCTGGAAAGGCTGAAAGCAGAACACCCGTCGCTCAGCCTTTGATTGAGCCTTTGACCGGGCGTGAACTGGATGTGCTCAGGCTGTTCAGAACCGAATTGAACGGCCCGGAAATTGCCGGCGAGCTGGTGGTGTCTCTGAGCACGCTGCGCACCCATACCAGAAACATTTTCAACAAGCTGGGGGTGAACAACCGCCGGGCGGCTGTTCGCCGCGCCGAGGAACTCGATTTGTTGTCGTAGATACGCAATCACCCATTCCGGCCCTGGCAGGTGCGGCGAACCACCTGCCAGGGCTTTTTATTTTTCTCACGGCCTACCGATGAATAATCATCATATTCATCATTACATGTGATGATGACGCCTCGTCATATGATCCGGTATCCTTGGGTCGAAGAAAAGAACGAAACCAACTACGTGAAGGTTCAGCCATGATGTTGAGACAAACGTACGAGGCACAGAATGAGCGACACGCACACATCGGATAAAGATCGTCAGGAGCCTCAGATTTACGAAATTCGCATCGAGGGGCACCTTGAAAACCGGTGGGCCGCCTGGCTTGACGGCCTGGCCATCACACTGGAAGACCACGGCACTACGCTTTTAGCCGGCCCGGTGATTGACCAGGCCGCATTGTACGGTTTGCTAAAAAAATTGCGTAATTTGGGATTGGCGTTGGTCTCGATCAATCCAGTCCAACCGAAAAGTTGCCCAGGTGCTGCAACGCACGAAGAACACGTGCAATGCACCGGCCACGCGAAATGACTCTCGGCCAAATAAGTCAACCTGCCGGGCGCGGCCGGCAGCCTGGATCGATGAAAAATGGCGTCCGCGTTCGTCCGCGTTCATCCGCGTCCCACTTTTCATAACAGGAGTAAAAAATGAATGTAAATAAAAAGGCCATGGTAATAGAGATGAAAGGACTGTTTTCAGCATTATGGATATTCTTGGCGGTCAACTATATTTATTGTGATCACCTCGGATTAATGGAGCCTGGGATCATTAAGGAATTGATGACAGGACAGATAGGGTCTGCTCAGGTCACTCACGAATTTTTGTTAGCGGCAGCCGTGATGATGGAGATTCCCTTTGCGATGATTGTCCTGTCTCGGGTGTTGAAGTATCGCGCCAATCGTTGGGTCAATATCATCGCGGGTACCATCATGACCGCCGTTCAAATTGGGACGATGGGAATGGGAACTGCGCCAAGTCCTGCTTATATATTTTATAGCACAATAGAAATCGCGTGCAATTTGCTCATTGTTGGGTTCGCATGGAAGTGGCATAATCCTGAAGGGTAGCCATAATCCCATAAAGCCGATCGAAGTGAATTTGGAGAAAACTCATGAAAGCGATTGTATACACACAATATGGACCGCCGGAAGTGCTTCAACTCAAAGAGGTAGAAAAACCTGCCCCTAAGGACAATGAAGTTTTGATAAAGATCCACGCCACAACGGTAACAACAGGAGACGTGAACGCTCGAGATTCTGTCTTTGTCCCTCACGGGTTTGGGCTTATCCAACGACTGGTGTTTGGTCTCAGGAAACCCAAAAAGACGATCCTTGGGGTCGAGTTGGCCGGAGAAATTGAAGCAGTCGGCAAAGATGTAACGCTCTTCAAGAAAGGCGATCCGGTTTTTGGAATCGATGGCGCCAGGCTTGGCGCGTATGCCGAGTATAAATGCATGCCTGAAGGAGCGGGGCTGGCAATCAAGCCGGCGAATATGACGTACGAGGAGGCCGCTGCCATTCCTAACGGGGCCCTGACCGCATTAACTTTCCTTCGAAATATGGGGAAGATTCAAAGCGGGCAAGAAGTCCTGATCATTGGCGCTTCTGGAAGTGTGGGCTCTGCCGCGGTGCAACTGGCTAAGTACTTTGGGGCGGAAGTCACCGGGGTTTGCAGCACTACGAATGTGGAATTGGTGAAATCCCTGGGAGCCGATCGGGTGATTGATTACACCCAAAAGGACTTCACCAAAAGCGGCGAGACCTACGACATCATTTTTGACACGGTGGGCAGGTCCTCGTTTTTCGGTTGTAAAAACTCGCTCAAACAGAAGGGGCTTTATCTTGCAGGTGCCGGTGGGCTGCGAGAGTTTGGTCAAATGCTATGGACTTCAATGACTGGCGGCAAGAAAGTATTGGCCGGGGTTTCATCCGAGCGTAGAGAGGATTTATTATTCATCAAAGAGCTGGTCGAGACGGGAAAGATCAAACCGGTCATCGACCGGCGCTATCCCCTGGAACAGACTCCCGCCGCGCACCGCTATGTCGACAAAGGGCACAAAAAGGGAAATGTAGCCATAATTTTGGAACATCATAACAAAGCCTGACAGCGGGTTGTTATACTCGCGGCGTCGAATAGATCATCCCGGCAGGAGTCGAACCCGCCTGCGCAACTGACGAGGCTGCCTCGTCAGTTGCGCAGGCTGTGCAATACGTCGAACTGGCCGAAGGAACGGTCACCCCCAAGCCTGGCTGCGGTGAGGATGTTGGCAAGTTCCAGATCGAGCGCCTGACGATCGGAAAGATGATCTTCGATGTAGCGTACGAAATAATTCACCATGCGCTCGACGGCGGCTGGCTCAACTTCTTCCAACGAGGCGTAATCGGCAACGGACGGGTGGATCGTATACCGATCCGGGGCAGCGCTTTCCACGAGCCCGCAATCGACCAACGCGTCGAGCACCCTGGCCGGGGCCTGGATTACAGTCAGGGCGGCCTCTTCCGAGAACGTGTTCGGTTTCGGCGCAAAGAGCGCCAATGCCAGCAATGCCCGGTGGGCAGAGGCCTCCAATGCGGCGTCACTGAGGCCAATCGACGTCCGCAGCGTGAGCGGCGTGTCGGGCGGCAGATCGGCGCGCAGTTCAAGGGCAGACTGCGGCTGCGCCAGTTCCAGCCGTGTGCGCGCCGTCTGCAATTCGACCAATGCCTCCCGCATGCGCCGGGGTTGGGCATGGTAACTTTGCTTCTGGAGATGTTGCCCCATCAAGATGAGAGCCAATGGCAGCCCTCCCGACAAATGGACAAGTGAGCGAGCCGTATCGGGGGCCGCTTCGACCGCAGGCGGCGCCATTTGCATCAGCAGGCCCAACCCATCGTCGATGCCCAGCTCACGAACCACAATCACCTGGTCTCCGGCGAAGTCAAGGGCTATATTTACCAGGCGAGTGGTAAGCAGGTAAGCACAATTTGGTCCGCCGACCTTGAAGGCGAGGGCGGCATCGGCGCGCCAGGCATCGTCGACGATCAGCAACATGCGGCGCATGCCGATGGCAGTATGAATCGCCGCGGCATGCTCGGCAATGGCGTCGGGGTGGGCGCTGACGCCGTAGAGCGTTCGACCGGCGGTAACGTCGGGGTGGGCACCGACGCCGTAGAGCGTCCGACCGGCAGTAACGTCGGGGTGCGCACCGACGCCGTAAAGCGTCCGGCCGGCAGTAACGTCGGTGTGGGCACTGACGCCGTAAAGCGTCCGGCCGGCGATGCCGCCGGGCTGTGCGCCGACGGCGGCTGCCCAGCGACCCAACAGAGCAGCGATATCCGGCTTGCGGCCAAGGCTGGCCCAGAGAATGCCATCCTGAAAGTGTTCCAGGATTTCGGGGCGATGCGCCAGCTCAATGGCGGCAGCGGTTTTGCCAACTCCCGGCAGGCCGGTCAGGGCCACCAGCCCCTGATTCGCACTGCTTTTCAAGCGAAGGATAAGGTCGCGCAACAAATCGTCTCGTCCCACGAGAAGGTGCGGCGGCCGGGCAGGGACCATGAACGGCGAGCCGGGTACAGCCAGAGGGGGTTCGGGGCGCGACGGAGCGTCACCCGCCGCTGGATGTGGCTGCTCTTCTTCCCATTTGCAGAGGACATCGGCGAGCATTTGCAAAGCCCGTTTTTGCTCGCTGTAGTAGGTTCCTTTGGACACATGCAGTTGTCCGGCGACCCACTCCGGGCTGTGACCATGCAAGTACTGTTCCTGCAAGATCATGAACCGGCGCCAGTTCTTCTCATCCGACTCGGGTGATTCGCCCTCCGGTTTCAGGGTGTCGATGGCGGATTGAATTACTTTGCGCAGGGCCAGGCCGCGCCCTGTTGGCGTCCCCGTGTACCCGGCTGCCTGACGATAATCCATCACAACGCTCAAGTTAGCCAGAGGATGGTTGCCCAAGGCTGCCAACGAATCCCAGTCTCTAAGGGCGCTACGAATCAAGTCTTCATCCAGAGCACCTGTCGGTGGTGTATTCGGTTCGGCGCGCAGTTCTTGATCCGTCATCCTGGATACTTCAAACAAGATTTGAACTTTTTCTGGACTTTTCCCAGCGGCATGCGAGTATGATGGACGACAGGAGAACCCACGCCATACACGCAGCCCGCTTCATTTTCGCGGTGAACACTGCCAAAAATCTTTGCACGAAGCATTCATTATAGTTTAGTTGAGGTAACAAGTCAAAGATAGAAAATCTCGATACTTTTTCAGAACTATTTTCGGACTTGCCTCAGCCAAATAAAGTTATGCTATACCACGGCAACAGCCGTGGGTTGAGGTTCCCGAGCGGCCTGGACGATAGCAATTCCAGAAATGTTGCTTCTTCGAGGGCTATATAGAGATGGAAGGTCCAAGCACGTCTCTATATAGCCCTCACAATCAACAAAAAGGTTGCTCGCAACCTGACAGGTCTTAATGGGGGACTGAGTCATAGAGCGCCTGTAAAGACCTGTCAGGTTGGGCCACACAAAATGACCTTTGGTCAAAGAAGGAGGTCGCTATCGCAGAAGAAAGCCGGACGTCACCCGATCTAAGTTATTAATTTAGTTCAAAATCTATCCAAAATCTATAGGAGAAGCAAAGAATGAAACTCAAAGATATTCTGACCGTGACCTTTGGAACTTTTGTTTTGATCATCCTGGGAGATGGCGTTGTCGCGAACGTGGGGTTAGCTCCAAGACTTGCCGGATCGGCTTACAACTGGAATACAATAACCATCGGATGGGCCGTGGCGGTTTTCGTTTCCATCTGGGTCTCGGGCGGGGATCACAACCCGGCCTTTACGCTCGCCAACGCCGTGCGGGGTTCCATATCGATGGGCCAGGCTTTTGCCCGGATCGCTTGCCAGATGGTCGGAGCTTTTCTCGGGGCGGGGGCGGTCTACCTTGTCTACCGGGAAGGCCTGGTTGCGGCCGGGATGCCGAATGTCTGGAGCACCGGCCCCGGCTCCGTCTTTGGCTCAACCTTCTGGGGCGGCGCCGGTGCTGGCGCTGCTTCTACAGGGGTCTATTCCCTGGTCACGGCCTGCATAACAGAATTCTTCGGCGTCCTGGTGGTGGCCTGGGCCATCCGCGCCGGTTCTGACCCTCGAAATTCGGCGATCAGCCGTTTCGGCGGGCTGATCGTGGCGATGACGGTCCTGGGCGTCGGTCTAAGCCTGGGCGGCCCCAGCGGCTACTCGTTGAACCCGGCCCGCGATTTTGGCCCGCGCCTCTTTGGTTTGCTGGCTGGCACCCAGGGCCTGTTCGATGGCATCTACTGGCTGATCCCGCCGGTGCTCATTCCCTTTATCTCCGCGCCCATCGGGTATTACCTGTATGATTATCTCTTTCTCACCGAACAGAAGGCCTAGCCTGGCTGACTTTTCGTTCGGCGTTCCATCAATGTTCTCTGGCTGACCATCTGAGGCCACTCAACAATGCAGTCCTCACGCTCACCCGGTTCCGGCAGCCAGATGCCGGAGCCGGGTGGTTTCGTTTCCTTATCAAAGAAAGGGATAAATCCCTTGCTCAGGCTGGCAGAGAAAGGGATAAATCCCTTGCTCAGTACATGAAAGCCCTGCGGGCTGAGCGAGGAGCCGGTTTCCGGCTGGCTTGCATGGACTGAGATGGGATTTCAATTCCATGCGTGGCTGGCAGAGAAAGGGATAAATCCCTTGCTCAATACGTAAAAGCCCTGCGGGCTGAGCGAGGAGCCGGTTTCCAGCCGGCTTGCATGGACTGAGATGGGATTTCAACCCCCTGCGTGGCCGGCGCCGGGTTTCATCCGGACCGCGAAGGCGCGGAGAACGCAAAGCCTGGCTTTTAGAGCGCGCTGGGTCAGGCTTCTGCAGCCAGGCTGGCGATCATCTGGCGCAGCCAGGTTTTCTCCACCCGGCTGGTCTCGATGGCCATGTGCAGCATGCCGCGCCGGAAGGGGTCGGTCTCGTCAGCCAGGTGCACGGGTTTATCCCCTGCACGGAAGAAACTGCGGGCGCTTTCCAGGAATTCCAGGCGGCGCTGCAGCACGGCGCGCTGCCCGGCGGGCTGCAGGTATTTCAGAAAGGCCAGCAGGACGAAGAAGTGGCTGCCGTTAGAGATCTCCAGGTCGGTGGGAGATCTCAGGCGCTGCAGAAGTTCTGCCTCGCCCTCAGGGGTCAGGTAGAGCATCTGGCGGGGCGCGGCGACCTCGCCGGGCTCCTGGCGGCGGGTGAGCCAGCCCTGCCGCTCCAGGCGGGCGATGGCCGGGTACAGGGCGCCGTCGCTCACCGGGCGGGCGTACCCGGTGAGTGTGGCAATACGCTGCTTCAGCTCGTAGCCGTGCAGCGGCTCTTCTTTGAGAAAACCCAGGATGGCAACTTCAAGCAAGAGATTTCAGCTCCAACAGGAAAGGTTCGATGGCGGCTCGCCATCTTTCCGGCTGGTCGTAGTGTACCACATGACCGGCGCCTTCCACCTGTGTATAACGTCCTTTGGGCAGGCGGCGGGCCATGGCCCGCAGGTCGGAAGCCTTCTGAGCGCTCAGGCTGCCTTTGACCACCAGCGCCGGACATTGCACCCGGTCCAATTCGGGGGCGTAGTCGTGCGTGGCCCAGTCGTCCAGGGTCTGGAGCATGTGGTCGTAGGAGAACATGGGGTAATAGCCATTCTCGCTTTCGCGCATGACTTCGATGAAGAAATCGCCGTCGCGGGGAGAGTTCTCTTCGGTGTAGTAGCGCCGCACTTCCGCCAGGCTCTGGAAAGGCACCGGCCAACTGTCGAACCAATCCCGCCAGGCCTGCAGGTCGGCCTGGGTGCAGCGGTTGGCGCTTTTGTCCTCCAGGACGATACCGCGCACCAGATCGGGATGGCGGGCGGCCAACACCCAGGCGTTGAGGGCGCCCATCGAGTGGCCGATGACCACCGCAGGGCCCAGGTCCAGGGTCTGGATGGCTGCGGCCGCGTCGCCGACGTAGGCCTCCCGGCTGTAGGCGTTGTCGGGTTTGTCGCTCCAGCCGTGGCCGCGCTGGTCCAGGGCGACCACGTGGTAGTGAGGCACCAGCCATCCGGCGGTGCTGGCCCAGGTGGTGGCGCGGCCCATCAGGCCGTGGAGCAGGAGCAGGCCGGGGCCGTCGCCGCCGAAATCGACGCAGGCCAGGCGGATGCCGGGAAGTTGCAGGTAGGCGCGTTTCATGGTCAATCCTCCTCGAGCAATTGGATGATCTCTGCGGCGGACATGACCCGCGCAAAGCCATAGCGCAGGGTTTGCAGCTCGGCTTCGTGCAGGGCGGGGCTGTTGGTGGCGGTCACGTCGGAGCCGAAGATCACTTTGTAGCCGCGCTCATAGGCCTGGCGGGCGGTGGTGCCGCAGCACAGGTTGGTCATGGTGCCGGTGACGATGACAGTATCGCAGCCCAGGTTGCGCAGGATGGTGTCCAGAGGGGTGTCGTAGAAAGCGCCGTAGGAAGGTTTGTATAGCACGATCTCATCCGGCAGCGGGGTGAGTTCGGGGGCGAATTCTACTACCCCGGTGTGGCTTGCCGCAGGCAGGGCCGGGTAGCGGTTGGGCATGCTGGCCCCGCTGGCTGGCCGGTCGAGGAAGCGATGCGTGGCAGCGAAGGCGGTATGGATGACGGGCCGCCCAGCGCGCCGGGCGGCGGCCAGGAGGGATGCCAGGCTCGGGGCCATGCGGGTGGCTTCGGGGATCCAACAAGGCGCCTCGCCGGGGGCGACGAATTCGCGCTGCATGTCGATGACCAGCAGAGCCGCCCGGCGGGAGTCGATCTCGAAGGAGGCGCAGCCGGACCGGTAGGCCTGCTGGGCCAGGTGCAGGACCTGGGTTTCGGTATAGGTTTGGGCAGGTGGGTTCATAGAATATCTCTTTTCGATATATATCGATTAGAGTATACTGCGAAATGTGAAGAATGTCAACTGCCTGTTGTGTGCCCAGGGGTGACGAATGGATAAAATTTCGCACATCGGAGGTCAATTGAGCAGGCCAAACCTGTTATGCCACGTCCGTTGGAGGACCGCGCCTCGCTTTTAATCAAAATCGACCTCTGGCTGCTACATGCGCTCCCTCTCGTTCTGCCCGATTCGCTCCACCAGGTTTATTTCAAAATCTGCTCATCACCTCTGCTATTTTGTTTCTTCTCCCAGCTTGCCGCGGGTCTGGAGCAGGATCAACAGCGCCAGCCCACCCCAGGTAATCAACTGGGGCAATTCCGATCCCGAAACCACGGAAACTCCCTCAAGCCAGCCGGGCTTGAACTGTCTTCCAGGATAGCGTGGTCAGGAAACTTTCATCTATGTTGGAAACCATCTGTTCGAAGCGCTGCATGGGCGCCGTAAAGGTCAGCGTATTCTCCGGGACGTGCGGGCGCGCCGACACGTCGAACATCCCCAAAATGCACCGTGGGGCTGCGGACTGCGCTTCCTCGACGGGATAACTGACGATGGACGCGCACCCCGAGCCGAACGGCGCGACAACGCCGTACGAGCCGGCGCGGTCGTAATTGGCCAGGGTAAACAGGCCGGCCAGCACGTCGGGGGTGGCGAAGAAAATCACCGCCAGGGGCTGCTCCTGTGCTTCGAACATATCCAGCCGTTTGAATACCAGGTACTTGCCGGGCGCCTGAAAGGGCGGGTGGTTTTGCAAATACGCCGCCACCAGCTTGGGCGACTTCTTATATCGCTCGCCTTCCATCTCGCCGGGAATACCGCAGGACAAGAAGTATTCGAACTTCGGGCGCAGCTTATCGCTAAAACCGGTGTAACGTTTGCCGCCCGCGCAACCGGGAGTACTGCGCTGGTAAACAAACGGGAAACCCTGGCGCACCCGGTTCAAATTGCCGATGAGGCAGCGCTGCTCGGCAACCGTCGCGCCCAGGTCCTCTTCCCGCGCCTGGTCGCTATAGAAATAACCGATGGGCAGCTCCGCCCCGCCAAAGTATTTTTCCCATTGGGAAATGAAATGGTTTGTGAATTGGGGGTCCATTGACAGCCTTCCTTTCATATCACCATCGCGATTGCCCGCAGCACGGCATCGCCAGAGACGTACGCAATGGGTAAGGGCGGGTCTCAGCCCCGCCCCTACGGGCTACAACAAATCCGATAAATCGGATTGAAATTTGCCCGTCGGCACACCTCGCGGGCCGCGGTGCGGGACCCGTGCCGCGCGCTGGCCCGCTTGCAACCCAATTTTATTGGGTTTTTTGTATCAGCGCTGGATTTCAATCCGATCTGGCATTTTGCAGGTGCTACACGCATCCTCACAGCACAAAAGGCGCGCCTCAGTCCGGCAAAAGTTATTCACTCACCGGATGCGCCGGCGCCTTCTCATAAAACACCACCCCCACCCGCTGGATGTGCTCGATCACTGCCGGGTCGTGGATATCGGCAAAGATCGACAGATCGATGGTATAGGGCAGGTCCAGGTCGTCGATTTCCTGGATGATTTTATACAGCACACCCTGCGTCAAAGCCGCACCGCCGCGCAGCGTCAGATCGATGTCCGAGCCATGCCTGTAGTTACCTTTGGCGCGCGAGCCGTACAGGATTGCCTGCGCCACCTCGGGGTAACGAGCCAGGACGCGGCAAATTTTGCGGGCGGCGTTTTCTGGCAGGCCGTGGTTCATGCGCCTTCTTCCTGT
The DNA here is from genome assembly GCA_964595435.1 of uncultured Anaerolinea sp. Lineage (GTDB taxonomy): Bacteria > Chloroflexota > Anaerolineae > Anaerolineales > UBA4823 > RBG-16-57-11. The sequence goes on from CAZQQJ010000032.1 coordinate 16,829, forward strand.
CGTTTCAGGTCATCCATCTTACCTCGGAACGCCTCGAATTCGCCAAAATAGACCTCCAGGATCGCAGCGACGATATGGGCCGCCGTGGCTTCATCGTAGGTATGTGAAGTCAAATTGCGGCTGGTGATCATATCCATCCAGGCCTCGCCGTTTTCGATCAGACCGGTCTTGAAGGCTTCACGCGTGGCGTCCTTCGAGCCATACAGGTTACGCGCGCCGCGGCTTTCGAGGAAGTCTTTCAACGTATTCCAGGCCAGTTCGTGGGTATATTCGAAGGCCTGGATCAACCCCTGTTCCTCGAGCTTCGAAAGCGGGCGCTGCCGGGCCAGGAGGACCGCGTCTTGCAATTGGGCGAAGGCTTTGGTAAAGTTGTCGAAACGTTGGATCCAGCGGATGTCTTGAGGGGGCATTTAAACATTCCTTTTTCCATACTGGTGGCTCAGGTGACAAAGCGAGATAATAGATGTCTGTTAGTCATATAACAAGTATGCTGCCTAAAAATTTACGCCAGGATTATGAAGACTTGCGATGCCAACCTCCAAAAGGTTGGCGTATTGTCGATCGTTAGGGCTTTGGGACTCTTGCCCATCCAACAGATCCAGTAGGTGAATGAAAAACCAATTGAAGATGGTCAATGTTGTTTTTTTAAGACCCAGGGTTCTGAGCTCCGCTCCAGCGGTAGACAGACACCTTCATACCTTCCTGAGTAGTATATGAGCCAGCCCATCTGGCAGGCGATCTTCGGGCAGCGTGGTGACTTCATACAGGGTGGCCTGATCCAATTTTCTCACAGCAAGCATCTCCCCTAATTATACCCACAAAAATATTCGTTGACTCTCCCCTCGAATTTCCCTATAATCATATCAACCGGCTGAATCGCCGCACCCTGCAATTGGGCCATCGTTGCGTGCATCACAGACAGAGCACCGCCGCAGGCCAGCCGTACAGAAAGGGATGCAGGGATGCCCGAACCGTCCGAAAGGCCAGATTTCGTCGTCGACCCATCCGGGACGGCGCACGACATGCGCGCTTCCCGGGGCGGCGGCGCGCCGCCGCCCGGCCCGAACGGCAATCTGCACCGGCCGCAGCCACCCAGGAAGCCGGAACCCAACCGCCTGTACGTGATCCCGCTGTACCTGAGCATCCTGGCCATCCTTGTCTGCCGCTTACTCGGCAGCCAGCAGCAGCGCTACGCTTACCCCACCCCGCCCGGCTTCCAGGAGACCTTCGAGCAGATCTTCCAGCGCTCCGGGCTGACGCAGGACCCGGCCGGCGCCCGGCAGACCGTTGCGGCGCTGCTCGCCCAAAAGGCCGCCAGCCCCACCGCCGCCGACGCCTGGGCCATTTCGACCGCCTCCGATGTACGCATCGCCCCGGCTGGAAGCGAAGCGGCGTCCCTCACCCCGCAGGGTATCCAGGCGACCCTCGACCAGATTTTCCCGCAGGGTGCGCAGACGCTGGGCCTGCCGCCCGCCGAACAGACCCTGGCGGCGCTGCTCACGCGCAACGCTCCCAGCCCATCGCCCCTCCCACAAGCCGCGGCGACGGATATCCAGGCCGGGCCGCCCCGCAACCCCCAATTTGCGCTGGCCGAGACTGCCGCGGCGCTGCTGGCGCCGTATCATTCTACTCCGTCCACCCTCCCGCAGCCCGAGGCGACGGATACCCCGCCGGTCACCGCCCGCCAGCCGGCGCCGGCCGCTACGGAAGCGCCGCTCCCCTCTTCGCAGGCGACCTTTCCCGCTGTCGAAGTGGTCTATTTCACCGCCGGGGACCGCTTCTACCAGATGGGCCTGGACGGCAGCAGCCCGCTCGAGCTGCTGCGGACGCCCGGCCTGTACCAGACTCTGGCTGCCGACCCTGCCCACCACCGGCTCTACTTCACCCGCTGGGAAGCGGCCGGGCAGGTATTGGTATTCGACACCGCCACGCACGCCCTGGGTCTCTTCCGGGATGGTCCGACGGATGGTGGGCAGGGCATCGCCGTCGATCCGCAGGACGGCCGGGTCTACCTGGGGCTGTACTATGCCGGTGTGTACGCCAGCGATGACGCCGGCTGGCGCCAACTGGTGGCCTCGGAAGCCCTGCAGCCGATGCTCGGGCAGCGCGGCCAGCTTCAGATCGACCCCGCCAACCGCCAGGTCTACTTCCGCACCGCCTTCAACGGCGAGTGCGGCCCCTGCCGCTACATCTGGCGCGCCGCTTTCGACGGCTCGGACCTGGCCATGCTGCTCCCGGCCAACGGCGGCGACGCCCTAGCGCTGGACCCCGCCGCCAGCAAGCTGTATTTCTCCGACCTGCCCGGCGATTACACCATCCAACGGGCAAACCTGGACGGCTCCAACCCGGAGACCCTGCTCACCCTGCCCGAGCCGTACCGTTTCTGCAAAGGCATGGCCGTGGACGCCCGCCACGGCAAGCTGTACCTGTCGCTGTACACCCCCGCCGAAGACAACTACCGCGGCCGGGCGATTGCCCGGGCGAACCTGGACGGTTCGGAGTATGAAATCCTCTTCGAGATGCGTGCCGAAACCGGGGACGAAGTTTCCGGCGGGATGGCCGTTTATCTGCCTTGAAGCACTGGCCTGCAAGATGTTCGAGCCGGAAGCCGCTCCCGGCGGGCGCCGCCAGGGCCACCCACCCGGCAGATACCCTCCTGGCGAATGTCCCGCCCACTGCCAGACCGGCCTTGGACTACCCCGCCGCCTGCGCTCACGCTGCCGCTCCCACCGATACCTCGGCCTCAACCATCCCTCCGCCTCCACAGGATACTGTTGGCGAATTCCGTTCCAGGTCTGTTGGTATCGTGGAATCGAGGTTTTAGCCGGAGATTTTGCCGGCCAATAACCCGGCTGAAGCCTCGACTCCGTGTCCAAACAAGCTTTGGTTGATTTCGCCAACAGCACCCACAAGGGGTGGGGCAGGGGGTGGGGTGAAGGGCAAATCGGAATCACCCAAGGATTAAATTCTGGGGGTGATTCGGGTTGGCAGGTCAGTTATTCCGCAGCAGCGAAGGCCTGCACCAACCCGGTGAAGGCCTCCGGCGCTTCCCAGTGGAGGGCGTGGCCGGCGGAGGGCACTACCTGCACCGCGCCGCGCCAGAGGGTCGGGATGGACAGGCTGCGCAGGTAGTCGAGGCTGACCAACTGCTCGTGTTCGCCGTGCAGGATGGCGAGCGGCTGGCGCAGGGTTTGCACGATCTCCAGTTCGTCGCGGTAGCGTCCCTGGCCGATGCTCTCGCCAAATGCACCGCGCCAGAGCGGGTCGGTGCGCAGGCAGTCTTCCACGAACTGCGGCGGCGGGGGCGTCCCTGGGGTGAAAGAGCCGCTTTCCAGCAGCTCGGCTTCCTCGGGGGCGAGTTCGCCCTTGAAGAGGATCCCCATGGATGGGTGCGGCAAAAAGGCCTGGTCCATGGCGGGCGGTTTGCCGACCGGCGGCGTGCCGTAGATCATGAAGCCTTTCGCCCCCGGCAGGCGGTCGCTGGCATCCAATACGACGTGCCCTCCCAGGCTGAAGCCGACGAAGACGGCATCGTCCAGCTCGAGCTGCCGGACGACTTCCAGCAGCACCGCGGCCAGGCCAGGCAGGGAGTAGTCCTGGGGATCGCTGGCGTTCTGCGAGTGCCCGTGGCCGGGATAGTCAAAGGCCACCAGGCGAAACTTTTGGGCCAGGGCGCCCTCGAACTGCTTTTGGAAGATGCGGCTGGAGGTGGAGTTGCCATGGCATAAGACCAGGGCCGGGCCGCTTGCCCCGCTTTGGTAGACGGCAATCTGGTGGTGCAGGATGGAGAGGATTTGAGGTTTCATGTGTTTTTCCTTGGTTTGGTGATGGGTAATCGGTCACTGAGTCGTTCGGGTCGCTCACGGGTTTTGTGTGAGGCGTGAGCAGTTTTTAGGGAGAGATGGGACGCAGATGGGCACGGACGGGCATTTTTCATGGATTGGGCGCCGGGCGCGACCGGCAGGTTGGCTAAGAGAAATGGGACGCGGATGAACGCGGACGAGAGCGGACGGCATTTTTTGTTGATCCAGGCTCCTGGGCGTGGCCGGCAGGTTGACTTGTTCGATGCAGGCAGGACAACGAGGGCGTACCGTATCCGTTGAGCCGGGAACAGTATAATTCCGATCCGGGCAGTTGGCAAGCCTCTGACGGCTGCCGCATAATCCTTATGTTTTAAAAATCATATCTTCACAATTTCCTAATAAGTCCCGGCTATGCTTAATCTATTGGCCGAGGCAGGTCCAGGCCTCGAAAAAGCTGCTTGTAAACCTGACAGGTCTTTGCCGGTGCTTGATGAGCCGGTATCACCCTGAAGACCTGTCAGGTTTAGGCCACACAAGATGACGTTCAGCCAAATAAGGTCAAGCATGGGTCTCGCGGATTTACACATTCACTCACAATACAGTTGGGATGGTATCGCGCCCGTCGCCAGTATTTTGGCGTATGCTGCTCAAACCGCCGGGCTGCAGGTGGCGGCGATCACCGACCATAACCGCATCGAAGGGGCACTGGAGGCGCTTTCGATGGCGCCCGACTACGGGCTGGAGGTGGTGCCCGGCTGCGAGGTGTCCACCGCCGAAGGGCATTTACTGGCGCTGTTCGTGACCCAGGCCATCCCGCCTGGGTTGAGCCTGATGGAGACGATTCTGCGCGTGGGGGCGCTGGGCGGGTTATGCGTGGCGCCCCACCCGATGGCAGGCAGGGCAAGCGACAGCCTGAGTGAAAGGGCGATTCTCCAGGCGCTGCGTGACCCTGACGCCAGGCGGATATTGGTTGGTGTGGAAACATATAACGCCGGCAACGTAGGCTGGCTGTACCGGGACGGTAACCCACGCGCGCTCCTGTTGGCCCATCGCCTGCGGTTGGCCCAACTGGGGGCCAGCGACGCCCATATGCTCCCGGCGATTGGGTCGGGGAAGACGTCTTTCCCCGGCCAGACGGCGCAGGAGCTGCGCCAGGCGCTGGTGCAGCGCCAGACGCGGGCCGTGCAAGGGATAACGCCCGGCGTGGTACAGTGGTTGGGGCTTTGGGCGGTCGGGGTCCTGGCGCACGCTACCGGGTGGACCCGGCTGGCGCACATGTTTGGGCTGCTGTGAAGAATACCCCTGTCCGGTTAACCTGGCTGGAAGCCGTTTTCCCTGGCGGGGGGCAGCCCCAAAGCGCCTCCAGGAACTGCCCCTAGCGGATGGAGAGGATTCCCGGCGAGCGGCGGCCCTCACGACGGGTATCCTGAGAGGATGACTGCATACCCACGGATGCCTGGATATCGTGTGCGAAGCCGGAGACTGCCGCCAAAGGAAGGGTACCCAGGGCGAAGAGTATCATCACCAGGATCAGGAGCGGGTCGTCCACGCCGAAGTAATATTCGAGCAGGCCGATACCGGGCAGCAGGGCCGGCCAGGCGACGAGGCAGGCGGCATAGGAGCAGGGCCACAGTTTTGCCAGGAAGCGCCGGAGACCGTCCGGAAGATGGACGCGCCACCAGGCCAACGGCGAGTGAATCCTGGTAGCTACGACGCCGATCATGATGGTGAGGATGGGCGGAAAAATGCCCCCGCCCACCAGCAACATGGGGATGGACAAGAGGATCATGACCAGGCCGCCATTCTTGCGGTGAACGAACAGGACCGCCCATACGAGCAAAGCCAGGGAAACGAGCACGGCCAGGATGCCGGTGACCAGCAGGTTGGGGATGACCGTCATCGCCGGCTCCCCGCCCAGGCTGCGAAAGAATCCGGCATCGGGCCAGGACAGGATCATGATCCCAGCGGGAGCCCGGTTGCCCTGGGATATCTCACCGATGCCATGTTCGATGCCCGCCAGGGCCATGATGGCGCCGAAGGTTGAAGCAAATATTCTGGTTGCGTTTTTCATTTTTCCTCATCTTAGAAATGGGTAATCGGTCACGGAGTGATCAGGGGCGCTCACTGATTGTTGTGTGAGCCAGACCTGACGGGGCTTTACAGGTGCTTACGATTCATGCCGATGGTTAGCCCCGTCAGGTTTGTGAGATGTGGCGGGTTGGAGCCGCGCGGCCAGGCTGCCCGTCCAGCAGCGGATGGCTTCCCAATCGCGCAGGTCGCTGGGCGGCATCTGCCGGAGGGCGGGGATCAGATTCCAGGGGAAGTGCAACCCGGAGGGGTCAAACTTGCCCCCGATCACTTCAACGGCGAGCGGTTCGAGCCAGGGGAATTTCGCCAGATCCTGATCGAGTTGTTTGCGCGCTTCATCCCACTCGGTTCCGTCTCCTGCACCGAAGGGGCCACCCGCAAAAATAGCGATGGGCAAACCGCCAGCAAGCGCTTTTTGATGCCGGGACAGGAAGCGGAGCGCATCCTTGTGCAGGTGGAACATATAGAGCGGCGCGCCCAGCACAACCGCGCCATAGCCTTGCAATGTCCGCACGTGGCGCGCCGGCTGAAGATCGACGGTAAGTTCGTGGGTGCGCAGAGTGGCGGCGACGGCCTCGGCCACTTCCTGGGTCGAGCCATGTGTCGAAGCGTAGGTAACCAGAATTTTGTTTTCCATTTTGGTTTTTCTCCTGTAGGAAGATGTAGGTTTTGGTGATGTGTGATGGGTCAATGAGTAACCAGGGTGCCCACTGACTTTGTGTGGGCCGCAATTTGCAAAGCTTCGGTGGTCCGATAGGAGCCCAGGGCCCAGAGCCGGCGGCTTATCTGGAGGTACCAGACCAACAAAAAGACGGCGGAGACGGATATGGGCACGAAGACGAGCGCCGGCGCGATGGCGAGCATGAGGTAATAGCCCAACCCGAAACCATTGGCGAGAAGTCCCATATAAGCCGTGCTTTTGCTGAAGATGCTGCCCCGCAGCATAGCGGCTGAGAAGAGCAGACCGGCAACGGACACGAGCAGAAAGCTCAAGTAGATCCCCGGGCTCCCATAGCTGGCGGTCTGGTGGATGGCAAGCACGGCCTGCCCGGCTGCCAGGATGGCCGCTCGCTGCGCACCGGTCGCCGCGGCCGCATATTGCTTGCTGAGCGAGAGCATGGCGAAAGCCTGATTGGATGCGAAGTAGACGGCGGCCCCGGCCAGGCCTGGAGCTGCGGCAATGTAACTCCAGGATGGGCGGGCTTTCCTGAGTGCAACGAAGAGGGCCAGGAAGATCAACTCCAGCAGGGCGTAGTTGACCAGGTCGAAGAGATTCAGAAAGGTGAGCCCGAGGAGCTGGTTCTGCTGAAGGAGGGTGAACCAGCCGGCCACGGTGTCAGGCGCGGCAGATGGGCCGGCGTCGATGACCCCGGCCATCCTGAAAAGCATCCATTCCGCATCGATGTTTCTTCTAAACAGCACGGCCGCGATCAAGGCGGCCGCTGCGCCGGCTTTGTAGACGCCTCGATAGGAGAAATCTATGGTTTCAGCGTTTGTGATTTGAGGTGCAGTTTTCATTCGAACGGATTTCCTTGTTGACTGAACGATTCCATCATAACGGTAACCCTGCCCGGTTGTCATCTATAAAAGGTTAGATCACGGGTTATATTGGTTGATCGAGGCGGTTGGGAGTAGAATAAGCCTGGAGATGGAAACGCTCGCTTCACCTCTCGTCCTGACGAAGCTGCGTGCGCCGGCAGTGCGGCCGCGCCAGATCTCCCGCGCCCGCCTGGTCGATCTGCTCTCTGCCGGGGATGGCGCCGGCTTCATCCTGGTCTGCGCGCCGGCCGGTTATGGGAAAACCACTCTGCTGGCAGAGTGGGCTCAGTCGCTCATGAAGAATGGGGCTGCGGTCGCCTGGTATGCCCTGGACCCGGGCGACGATGATCCCATTCCCTTCAAATCCTATCTCATCGCCAGCTTCACCCAGGCGCTCGGCCCAATTCCCGAGCTGACCCAGATCGCCCAGCTCCTGCGCTCATCGCCCGAGATGGACTTGCAGCGCATCTTGCCGGCAGTGATCAATGCCGTTATCTCAAACGGCCGGGAGTGCGCGCTGATCCTCGACGATTATCACCTGATCGGCTCGCCGGCCATCCATGGCGCGATGACCTATCTCCTGGAACACCTGCCCGGGAACTTGCGCATCGCCATCGGCAGCCGCTCGGACCCACCCCTGCCCCTCGCTCGCCTGCGCGCGGGCGGGCAACTGTTGGAGATGCGCACGGTTGGCCTGCGCTTCAAAGCAGACGAAACGGCCCAATTCCTGAACGAAGTCATGCAGCTCGGGCTGTCGCCGGAGGGCGTTGCTGCGTTGGGAGAACGCACCGAGGGCTGGGTTGCCGGGCTGCAACTGGTGGCGCTTTCGCTGGCGGGCCGCGCGGACAAGGAGCGCTTGATCGCTTCCTTCACGGGTAGCCACCGTTATCTGGTCGAATACCTGATGGAAGAGGTGGTGGACCGCCAGCCGGAGGAGGTGCAGTCATTTCTGCTGTCGACATCTATCCTCGAGCGCATGTGCGCCCCGCTGTGCGATATGTTACCGGGGGATCGAGGGCCAGGGATTGGGGGCTCAACTGCCCCCGCCCCCTTCAACTCCCAGGCTGTTTTGGAACATCTCGAGAAATCCAACCTGTTTCTCGTGCCGCTGGACGACGAACAGACCTGGTATCGCTATCACCATCTCTTTCGCGCCTTCCTGCAGGCCCGGCTCAACAAGATTCAACCGGAGCGCACCAGCGTGCTGCACCGGGCCGCCTGCGAGTGGCTGGCGGCGCACGCATCCTTGCGTGAAGCGGCTTACCATGCCTTTCAAACCCAGGACTGGGAATATGCGGCGGCTTTCGTCGAGCAGCACAGCTTCACCCTGATCATCCACAGCGATCTCTCGACGGTTTACGAATGGTGTTCGGCTTTTCCTGAAGAGGTGATGCAGATGCACCCGATGCTCTGCATCCTGCAGGGTATGGCGTTGGCTTATGGGTTCCGGCGGCAGAACCGGCCCCGGGTTGAGGCGCGTTTGCGCCAGGTCGATCAGGTGATTTCGGCGATGGAAGACAGGCAGGTTGCCCGTGAGCTTAGCGAGTTTGCTGCGGTCGTGCGCACTTTCCTGGCCATGGCCCCGGACCTGGCTGCTGACCCTGGTGAACTGCTCGCCCTTGCCCAGAGCGTGTTGGGCCATTATCCTGAGGGTGCCCCCGGCCAGTTCAGCGGGCTGCTTCTGACCGGCTATGCTTGCCTGGCGCTTCACGATGCGCAGGCTGCTGATCATGCCTTTGAAACGGCCAGGCAGATCGCCCTGGGCGAGCGCTTATACTTTGGGATCGTCGAGTCGACGTTCCACATGGCCCGCCTGGCATACAGCCGGGGGCAACTGCGACGCAGCACAGAGATCTGCCGCCAGGGGCAGGCAGACATTGCTGCCATGCTGGCTCACCCCGAGGATGAACTGCCCGCGTTGGGCAGCCTGGATGTTGCGTTGGGCTGCGTACTGGTGGAACAGGATCAACTGGCTGAAGCGGAACAACGCCTCCGTAAAGGCCTCGATCTGATGGGTGGGGGGATGAACCCCTATTACCTGTTCACAGCGTACGTGGCGTTGCACCGCCTGTGTGCGATCCAGGGCCGGACGGCGGAGGCGATGAAATACCTGGACCGCCTGGAAGCACTGTGGCCCGATATTGCTTTCTATACGAGCGGGCTGCGGTGCATGCATGCTTTGCGAACTACGCCGTATGATCCGGGCACGTTGGCGGATGCTGCGGACTGGTGCCATCGCGTCTCTTCTTCGTTCAGCGAGGATGCACCTTCACCGGGCATGGGGCCACTTGGGGCCGCCGAGGGATACTACCTGACTTACCTGGAGTGGGCCCGCGCCCAGATTGCGACCGGCAAGGCACCGGCGGTCATGGCTTCTCTCGCCCGGCAGCTTGACCTGGCCTCCGCCCATGGATTGGCGAACCGGGTGATCGAACTTTCTTTGCTGGAATCCCAGGCGCGGCAGGCAGAAGGCGATGAGCAACGCACCCGGGCTGCCCTGGAACGTGCGCTGAGGCTGGCTCAGCCCGAGGGTCATGTACGGATCTTCGACCAGGGGCCTGCCCTGGCCCGGCTGCTGATCGAGGAAGCCCGGCGCGGCGCCTTCAAGGAGTACGTCGAGCGCATATTGGCCGCCACCGGCGTGCCGGGCCCCCTTTCTCCGGAGCAGGAGGGCCTGGCGGATCGCCACGCCCGGATGCTTTACGGGGAAAGCCTCAGCGAGCGTGAGGTGGAGGTGCTGCGCCTGATTGCCCAGGGAGCCACCAATCATGAGATCGCCGAGCGGCTCGTAATTACGGTCGGGACGGTGAAAAGCCACGTCAACCATATCCTCGGGAAGTTGGACTCTCGCAATCGCACCGAGGCCGTCGCCCGGGCGCGAGGGTTGGGTTTGCTCGAAATCTAACCTGCAATCTAACTTTGGGTAGATGACCGGGCGCCGGATTGCCGTTATGCTAATCCTATGCTGGATTATGCCCGACAACGCGCCATCGAAGCCCTGATGATCCCTCGGAAAGCTGTTTTAGCCACGAGCGGGCCAGCCGGCCTGCAAGTGGGTGAGTTTCCCTGTGAAGCAATCGACATAGACCTGTACCTGCTGGTGCCCTGGGGTTCCGACCACCTGTTCAACCTGGAGTATGACCCCTGTGTAACCTTGCTCACCGCCAGGTGGGAATTGAAGGGAGAAGCGCAGATGATCTCTCCAACTGCGCTCGACCGCGAATTGGGTCTCTTGAGAGAACCGGCGGCGGAATGGTGCGGGCTGGTGCGGGTGCATCCTTACCGGGTACAAATCCGGCGCGAGAAGGGCTGGGGATATCTCGAGACCATCGAGCTCAAGTCCAGTTGATGGGGATCGCCTATTCGATCAACCTGGTATGAAAATGGGACGCGGACGAGAGCGGATGAACGCGGACGCCATTCTCCTTGATCCAGCCCGGCAGGTTGACTGATTGACCGAAGGCCATTTTGCGTGGCTCAAACCTGACGGATCTTCATTTGGAGAGCCGTAAATTTATCTGGATTGACCCTTGACAGGCACACCACTCGTCGTTACAATGGTCGCTGACCCATAAACCCGGCTACCTTTCAGGTGGCCGGGAAAAATTTTTAATGGCGGGGCGGGGCCGGGGGGAGCGGACCCCCGGCCCCCCCCCGATTTTTTTGGGGGGTCCACAAATAAAA
>CAZQQJ010000032.1:27952-90108 GCA_964595435.1 uncultured Anaerolinea sp.
GCGTCGGGGCCGTTTTTTTTTTGTGGGGGGGGGGGGCCGCGGTCCCCCCCCCCCCCCCCCCCCCCCGCCGATTGTTTTGCGGAGGAACCTATGATCAAAACCAATTTCATCATCGTATGGGCCGGGCAAGCCGTCTCGGTCTTTGGCTCGAACCTGAGCAGTTTTGCCCTGGGGGTCTGGCTGTACCAGGCCACCGGTTCGGCCAGCAATTTCGCCTTCGTGGCGCTTTGCACTGTGCTGCCGCAAATCGTCCTGTCGCCCCTGGCAGGCGTGGTGGTTGACCGTTACAACAGGCGTTGGGTAATGGCCCTGGCAGACAGCGGCGCAGCGCTTTGCACCCTGGGGCTGGCGGCGCTTTTCTTCAGCGGACAAATCCAGATATGGCATATCTTCCTGGCCACGATCCTGTCGTCTGCCTGCAGCAGCTTACAGACCCCGGCATACAGCGCCCTGGTCGCATCCACCACTGCCCACGAACAGCTTGGCCGGGCCAACGGCCTGCTCCAATTCGGCCGGGCGCTCGCCGATATCCTGGCCCCATCGATCGCCGGATTATTGGTGGTGACGGTTCACGTTCCGGGCGTGCTGCTGATCGACCTGGCGACCTTCTGTTTTGCCATCCTGACCCTGGCTTTCGTCCGCTTTCCCGGTTTGGAAAGTGCTTTACCCGGTGCATCGCGGAAATCCCCGGCAAAGAGTTCCTGGCGACAGGAGTTAAAGGCTGGCTGGCAGGCGCTGCGCGCCGAAAGCGGCCTGCTCAACCTGCTGCGTTACCAGGCCCTGTTCGACTTTTTGTGGAGCCTGTTTGGGGTGCTGGTTACGCCGATGATCCTGGGTTTTTCCGGTCCCGAAGGCCTGGGGACCGCCCTGACGATCGCCGGTGTTGGCCTGTTGACCGGCAGCCTGGTGATGACCGCCTGGGGCGGACCCAGGCGCAGGTTAACGGGGCTGTTGTTCTTTGAACTGTTCAGCGCGGCCGCTTTCTGCCTGATGGGGGCGCGCCCCAACCTGCTGCTGGTAACCGGGGCAGCATTTCTGGCTCACTGGACGCTGGCGTTTGTCTCGGGCTTGACGGAAGCCATCTGGCAGAGCCAGGTGTCACGCGAGTTACAGGGACGCATCTTTGCCATCAAACAGACTGCTGTCAAAGCAGGTACGCTGTGTGCCTATCTGTTGGGAGGCGCCCTTGCGGATCGTTTTTTGGAGCCGCTGCTTAATCCCGGCGGCACTCTTGTCGGCAGTCTGGGGTCGTGGTTTGGCGTCGGGCCCGGGCGAGGAATCGCGGTGTTGTTCTTCGGGATTGGCATCGTCAAGGCGATCTCGGTGGTGTGGATTTTTGCTGCCCCTGGCAGGCGCCAACTGGATCGCGACTTCTCGGTGGAGCCAGGACTTTCCCACAGCCACCTCGGCTGAGGCGCAACATGCAAACAGGCGCGGCGGTGTATCTGAGCCCCGGGTCAGCAAAACGAGCATTTGCGCCAGGTTTAGTGGCGTTCGGGAGGCATAAAAGGTTGCTCGTGAACCTCCCACAGGTTCTGAACCTGCGGGAGGTTCGGGCCACACAAAGCGGCTTTCAGCCAAATGATGAACTGACAGGGTGCAGGGTTATGGGCAAGTGGCGATCATCCTCATAGCCCTAGCCGTATTTAGATGATCCTTGGGGAATGGTGATCCACACATGTGAGGGTCGCCATTCTCCACCAATTTGTAGACAACCCCGTTTGCCTGTTGCCTGGCGTGCGAGGGATGAGGCGGGTTGGCAGCGCAGCCTGCTGTTGGATGGCGGCGAATCAGGGGTATCCTTGCATACCGAGCATGGCAAAGTAAAAATAACCGGGATTTCATGGGATTGTTCGCCCGGAACGGGGGTATCATACAGTGAGTGGATCGCCAATAGACTTTTCGAGATGTAGCTATGTCTGGCTTACTGGCAATAAAACTTAGCCGCCCTTCGATCCCACCCAGGCGAGTCTTACGCCCGGGCCTCATCCGGCGGTTGGATGAAGGGCTGGAACTCGACCGGCAGATTACGCTGATATCCGCACCGGCCGGATTTGGAAAAACGACCTGCATCGGCGAGTGGGTGAATACGCTGGATGGCTGGCCGGTTACCTGGCTGTCTCTGGACCCTGCGGATGACGATCCGCTGAGCTTTTTTACTTATTTCATCGCTGCACTGCAAAAGGTGGATGCCAATCTGGGCCAGGAAATCGAAGGTGTATTGCACTCTGGACAGCTTCCCCCGAGTGAGATCATCAGCACAACCCTGATCAACGATATCCTGGAGGTGAAAGAGCGGTTCTTGCTGGTATTGGACGATTTTCACGTCATCCAGGATCAGTTCATTCTTCAGGTATTGGAGAAACTGGTAGCCAACCTGCCCCGGCCACTGCACCTGGTCCTGATCACACGCGAGGACCCCCCTCTGCCGCTGGCCCGGCTGCGAGCAAACAACCTGTTGACTGAAATTCGGGCAAGGAATCTGCGCTTTACCAGCCAGGATACAGGCCGTTTTCTGAGCGATGTGATGGGGCTGTCTCTTTCCCGGGCCGACATTGCCATGCTGGAAAACAAGACGGAAGGCTGGATTGCCGGATTGCAGCTTGCCGGACTGTCCATCCGAGATCAGGTTGATCCATCCAATTTCATCGCCAAATTGAGCGGCAGCCACCGCTTCATATTGAGCTATCTCACCGAACAGGTGCTCAACCAGCAGCCGGAGGAGATCCAGCATTTCTTACTCCAAACATCCATCCTGGACAGGTTAAATGCTGATTTGTGCGACGCGGTGACCGGGCGATCCGATAGCCGCGCTTTGTTAGAGCAGTTGTTGAATGCCAACCTGTTCCTGGTACCCCTGGATGACGAGCTACGATGGTATCGTTATCACCATTTGTTTGCCGACCTGTTGCGCGATCTTCAAATAATTCACCAGAAAGATCAGACGGCTGGACTGCATCAGCGCGCCAGCCGCTGGTATGCCCAGGCGGACATGACGAACGAGGCCATCCAGCATGCCCTGGCGGCGGAAGACTACACGATGGCTATGGACCTGCTCGAAAGCCATGCTATGGGAATGATCATGCAGGGATACGCCAAGACGGTAAATGGCTGGGTGCAGGCTATCCCGGCGGAATGGAGCTCGCAAAGCCCCAAGACCACCCTGGCCTTTGCCTGGATGCATTTGCTGCGGGGAGACTACGCTCAAGTTTCCCCGTACCTGGCGCAGATGGCGAGGATCATTTCAAGTCCCCAGGTGGGTGAGAAGGAAAAGCAATCTCTCAGGGCTGAATGGCTCGTCATGCAGTCGTTACTCCTGAGCAGGGAAGGGAAAATGACGGAAAGCCTGGCAGCGGCTGATGAGGCATTGGAAATTGTTCCAGAAGATGACAGCCGTGTGCGGAGCCTGGTTTACTTTGGCCTGGCATGCGCCAACCAGGTAAGGGGTAATTACGACCTGGTCGTGGACGCTTATCAGAATTCCATCCAACATGGCCGCCGGGCAGGGAACTCCATTGCCGAAATGTTGAGTACATCTGGCCTGGCTGTGTTGGCCTTCGAGCGTGGGCAGCTACACCTGGCCTTTGAGATTGCGGCTCCGGTAGGCGCCCGGATTGAACAATCCGGTTCGCTCCCGCCCATCAGCACGGTCGTGTTTGGCATCCTGGGGGAGGTCTATTACCAATGGCAACAGATGGAACAGGCCAGACACTATTTCTCGCGTGCCTTTCAATTGAGCATGCTGGGTGGCTACAAATCCGGCATGATCAATTGCCGGGTGCTCCTTTCGCGCCTGTCTCTATTGGAAGGGGATCAAGAGACCGCTGCCCAGGAAATCCAGGAGGCCATTGATATGATGCAAGTGGAGACCCCTAAGTACGTCCGGCAAGAAGCAGTATCTCAACAGGTCCGCGTCTATCTTGCCCGGAAGCGTCTTGCGGCGGCCGAGATGGCCCTTCAGGGGCATGGGTTCTCTTCCCGGGATCGGTTCTCTTTTCCCCCCATCGTTCACGATCAGAAGATTTCCCATTCGATCGGATTGTTGTGCAACAGCAGTTTGCTCGTCCTGCTTTTTCAGGCCAGGACCAGGCATGATCTGACCCATCTGAAGGCCGGGATTGAACTGGCAGATCGATTGGTCCAGCAAATGCTCCAAAGCCAGGACATTCCGGTTGCCCTGGAAACCCTTTTGCTTCGCGCCCAAATGCATGCAATGCTGGGGAACCATCCAGCCAGCCAGACGGATTATGCCAGGGCATTGGAACTGGCTGAGCCGGAAGGCATCATCGGCGTCTTCATCGAGCAGGGCTCGACTGTGGCAGAGGCCCTGGCAAAGCTGGCCAGGCAGAACCAGCTCGAGCCTGTCCAACAGGGCTATGCCGAACGAATCCTGGCGGTTTTCCAGGCAACCCAGCCGACGATCACTGCGGGAAGCCAGCAGGCGCGCCCCGATCTGCCGGCAGGAGATGAGCTGGCAGTGCTGATCGAGCCGCTGACCGAGCGGGAACTGGATGTGCTGCGCTTGATGGCCGATGGGCTGAAATATCAAGAAATCGCCGAAAGGCTGTTCGTCTCCCTGAACACGGTACGTTTCCATGTCAAGGCCATTTATGGCAAGTTCAACGTGAATAATCGCGTCCAAGCCATCGAGATGGCCCGCCGCTGCCAAATCCTGTAAGCTCCTGTCCAGCAAAAACCTACATCCTTTTTCGGCGCAGACTACATCTTTATGCGGTCTGCGCTGCTTCGTTATGTGGCAAGATAGAGTCGTAACCAATGGGTTTCTACAGGAAAGGAGTTTGTGAGGATGCAGAATATTTGTACCTACCACATCGAGGTGCGGGGCCAGGTAGACGAGAACGATCTCAATACAGCGGGCCCACTGGAGATTGTGGTGGTACGTGTCGATACAGCGGCTACGCTGTTCACAATTTGCACAGATCAGTCCGGGCTTATCGGGCTGATACGGCACTTGCACGGACGGGGATTCGTGCTCTTGTCTATAACCCGTGAGCAATAAGTTATTCTATCCAGGAGGAAAAATGTCTACCAGAACTGCATCGGTTGATACCATGCAACGTACGCAAACGGGAGAATCTCGACCCGCCAGCCTGCCGATCCGGCGCGATCTCACGCTGGCGTACGCACTCTCCCTCGTGATTGCTTTGACCATGGCTGTGGCGTCCATTGTCGGCATTTTGTACCAGACAACCATCTATCCCACGGACAGGCTGCTGATGGCGTTCGTTCCCAGCGACCAGTTCAATCTTATCGTCGGGCTGCCGGTCCTGCTTGCCTCGATGTGGCTTGCCCGGCGCGGCGAACTCACCGGTTTGCTCGCCTGGCCCGGCGCGCTTTTCTACGTGCTCTATATGTATGTCCCTTACGTTATCGATGTACCCTTCAACGTGCTGTTCCTGCCGTACCTGGCTCTCGTCGCGCTGAGTGCGTATACATTGATTGGCCTCCTCACGAGCATCGATGGCGAGGCGGTGCGCCAACGGCTCCATGATGCCGTACCGGCGAGGACCGGCGCCGGCATCCTGCTCGGGCTTGCGATTCTGATCATCGTACGGCAGACATCCCTAATTGTCTCCGCACTCGCTGGACAGTCGCCAGCCGAAACACTGGAGATCCCATCCTGGATCGCTGACTTTACAGTGGCTATCCCAATGCTGTTCGTGGTCGGGATTCACCTGTGGCGGCGTGAGACACTCGGATACGTAGCCGGTGCGGGATTATTTCTCGGGTATGGCGTATTAGCTCTCTCCGTCATCCCTTTCTTTGTGCAACAGGCGCGTTCCACTGCTTCACCCATAGATACTGCCGGCATTGTCACGGTCCTCGTCATGGCCGCGCTCTGCTTCGTTCCTCTGGCTTTCTTTGCACGAGGTGCAGCTCCGAGAAGCAACATCGATCTGGCAAGGTCTTTTCGCAACCTGAATGCGACACGTGTGACCACCACGACTGTTGGAGTGCTCCTCGGATTATCCGGCGTAAACCATGGTTTTTTCGAATTCTTGCAAGGTAATACGCCTACCGATGGCCTGGTGATCCAGGCGATCGGAGAAGCACAAAGGTTTTGGGTGGAAGGTACGGAAGAGGCCTTTACGATCATCCCGAATTTCTTGATCGCAGGCATACTGTCCATGATTGTAGGCCTGGCAATCGTAATCTGGTCGCTATGGTTCATCCAGAGCAAGCATGGCAGCACAGTGTTCTTAGGCTTATTCATCCTGCTGTTTTTAGTTGGCGGCGGGATCGGGCAGATCGCTTTCTTTATCCCGGCGTGGGCCTTTTCAACCCGAATGGATAAGCCTTTAACCTGGTGGAAAAAAGTGATCCATCGAAGCATTTGGCCATTGCTCTCCATACTGTGGGTCATTACGCTGCTCCTGGCTTCGATGGCGATCTTGATGGGTATAGAGATTGCCATTTTTGGCAAGGTTCCTGGAATAACAGACGTCGAGCAGATACAAAATACAGCGCTCAAGGTTGTGTTATCATCAGTCATTCTCTACATTGTCTCGTTCATTGCAGGGTTTGGCCATGATCTGAGAAGAATGGATCAAGAAGGAGCTGTCTTATGATCATTTTCGGTGTGTTCATGGTGTTACATGGCCTGGTACACTTGTTGTATTTCGGGCAAAGCGCCAGGTATTTCGAGCTTCGACCTGGAATGGTTTGGCCGGACGGCGCCTGGGCGTTTTCCACGCTGCTTAGTAATGAGATGGCCAGAAAATTGGCGAGTATTGCTTTGATCGTTGCGGCGACCGGTTTCGTGGCTGGCGGCGTAGGGATGCTTCTGCAGCAAGCCCTGTGGCGTCCGTTCGTGGTGAGTGCAGCCGTATTTTCCACAACCGTCTACCTTCTCTTCTGGGATGGAACCTTGCGGGATCTGGATGATAAGGGAGCAATCGGCATCTTGATCAATGCAGCGATTCTAGCAGTGGTGCTCATATTACGATGGCCTAAATGAATTCTGACCATCGTTTCTGGTGATGCATTCCATCTAAAAAACTTGTCATACCTGCTCAGGTGGGGTTGTCCAAAAAGCACCTTTTTGGACAACCCCGTTCCTATATAAAGGTATAATGTAAAACAGTAGTTCTTCCGGATAACTCGAGCGATAACTATTGTTGAGCGTAGATCGTGTCTATTCCGCTCCTTACAACCAAATTTTATATTCCTCCATTGCGCTCGAATGCGATTGAACGGCCGCGCCTGACGGAAACCCTGATGGAGAGCGTGAAACGACCGGGCAGTTTTGTGCTGCTGTCTGGACCGGCCGGCTTTGGCAAGACCACCCTGTTAAGCGAATTTATCACCCAACTCCAGCAGCCAGTCGCCTGGTTGTCACTCGATGAAGGAGATAATGACCCGATCCGATTTTGGACCTACCTGATCAAAGCCGGCCAGTCTATCCAGGAGGATGTGGGTGAAGCGGCACTGGAATTGTTTAGCACGCCGGGGACGCTGTCCGATGATGTGGTCCCAACCCTCTTGATCAACGAGCTCACCATGTCAGACCGGCCAATCGTGCTGGTCCTGGATGACTACCACGAGATTTATACTCCAGCCATTCATGCGGGCCTGCTGTTTTTACTCGAGCATCTGCCGCACAACCTTCATGTCATCGTGTCCACGCGTACGGATCCGCCCTGGCCGCTGGCGCGCTTTCGTGCCCGCAACCAACTGGTCGATATCCGGGCTCAGGATTTGCGTTTCAGCAGCGCAGAGGCGGTGCAATTTCTAAACCAGGCGATGGGTTTGAAATTGTCCTTTGAGGAGGTCGTCGCCCTGGAGGAACGGACAGAAGGTTGGGCTGCGGGCTTGCAGCTTGCTGCACTCTCGATGCAAGGGCGCAGTGACATTCTTGATTTTATTAAGGCTTTTACCGGCAGTCACCTTTACATCGCGGAATATCTGGTCGAGGAAGTACTCCAGTGCCAGCCCGAGCACATACAGACGTTCCTGTTGCAAACTTCTATTCTGAGGCAGATGAATGCAGGGGTGTGCGAAGCCGTGACGGGTCGCCAGGATGGGCAGGCTATCCTCCAGGCGCTACACCAGGCGAACCTCTTCGTTGTCCCGTTGGACGTCGATGGCCGATGGTTTCGCTACCATCATCTGTTCGCCGATCTGCTTCGCTCTCGCCTGCCGCAGGCTTTGTCAGTAGAGGCGATCCCGGCGCTGCAACGGCGTGCTTCTGCCTGGTATGAGCGCAATGGCTTCATCCCGGACGCCGTGCATCACGCCCTGGCAGCCAAAGATTTCGATAGAATGGCTGACCTGGTGGAGCATGAAGCTCGCAGCCTGGTCTTTGCCGGTCGGTTGAACGTGCTGAGAGACTGGCTGGAGGCCTTGCCTGCGGCGACTTTTCACACCCATCCATACCTGACCTTCTACTTGTTTTGGATCGATATTCTGCAAAATAAAGCGGACCTTTCCGAACAGGCCATCCAGGAAAAGGAAGATCTGCTCAAGGCGCTGCCTTCTTCGCCTGAAAACGACCGGCTGCGAGGGGAACTGATGGCGGTCGAATGCCGGGCGATGGCCTTATCGGGGCGTACGACCAGGGCCATCCGCCTGGCGCAGGAAGCCCTGGCTTATCTCCCAGCAGACGATCTGGCCTCGCGCGCCCGCGCCAGTTCGGCATTTGCTACCGCTCACGACCTGGAAGGCCGGGCCGAAGAAGCCGGACCGGCTTATCAGGAGAGTATCTCCCAGGCCATCGCCGCCGGCGATTACCGCCTGGCCGCCCATACGTTGATGGCGAAAGGTTTGATCCAATGCCATTACGGGCGGCTGTATGAGGCAGCCAGGACTTTCCAGGCGATCATCGAGATGGGCGCTCAGGCAAAGAATGCTCTGGCAGACAAAGCCAGGGTGGTGCCCGCAAAAAGCGCAAGGTCCGAGCGGGTGTTCTTCCCGGCAGGGCAGGGCTATATTGGGTTGGCAAGCATCCACCTGGAATGGAACGACCTGGAGACGGCTGAAATCTACTTGCAGCAGGGCATGGAACTCTGTCGCCGGGGATGGCTGGACGGCATTTCCATCGGCCGCAGGTTGATGTCCCGACTACGCCAGGCACAAGGCGATCTGGATGGGGCGCTGGAGGAAATCCGGTCGTCGAAGCAGGCTTTTCAAAGAGTAGATGACTTTTATATCGTTACCCGCCAGATGCAGATCGAGCTGGCCAGGGGGGATGTCGAAAGCGCCTGGCGATGGGCCGCGCCTCTGGCCGAGATTCTCGACAGCGGTCCTGCCGACAGCCGGATGCCCTTGCTGTTCCTGGAAATCCTGGAGGCGATGATCGCCCGAGTCTATCTGGCCCAAGGGGAGACCGGGAAAGCCCTGCAGTTATTGGACTGGCTCCAGGTTACGGCCGGGCCAGGTAAGCGCCTGGGTCGCTTGATCGAAGCCGATTTGCTCAGGGCACTGGTTTACCAAAAACAGAACGGGGGTAGCCTCACCTCGCAAGCAGTCGAGTCTATCGAGCATGCCCTGGAATTCGGCGAGCCCCAGGGCCATATCCTGCTGTTTTTAGAAGAAGGCCCGGCAGTAATGCCGTTGTTGAAGGCTGTCGTAGATCACCGGGCTGCGTCTGAGCGGGTGAAGAAATTCGCTGGCAGGCTGTTGGATGCATTTGGTGGGGAGGGCGAACCGGTGTCATCCAGACTGGAAGGAAAAGCGGATGACCTGGTAGAGCCATTGACCTGCCGCGAGATGGAAGTCCTGGAGTTGCTGGCTGCCGGAGATTCCAACCAGAGCATTGCAGATAAGCTGGTCATCACCGTGCGCACGGTGAAGAAGCATACCAGCAATATCTACGGCAAATTGGACGCCAGCAGCCGTACTCAGGCGGTCGCCCGTGCACGCGAACTGGGCCTGCTTTCCACAGACTGATCGATCTTGATAAGTTTGACCTTCATTTGGACGGGAGGTGTACAAAGGTACACCTTTCTTTTCTTTAAAGATGCTACCTGGGTCCACTGACAAAAGACATCTGGCAGCGTATATTGTATATGGAAGAAACCTGACCCAGGAGTTATGAAAATGAGTACAATTCTGATGAAACTAAGGAATATGAAAATGGAAATCATTTCAACGAAACTGATCGTTGCCGGAATACTTTTTCTGTTCACCCTGATCTCTGGTGTGATCGTAAGCCATTCTGGCAGGCCGCTCAATGTGGGGCTGGTCACCGTTCACAAACTCATCGCAGTGGGCACAGTGGTTCTCATCGGTATAGCCATCAACCAATTGTATAAAACTGGCGATGGGAAGGCTTTTCTCGAGATGTGTGCCATAGCCATCAGTATTATTTTGTTCCTGACCCTGATCGCAACTGGCGCTTTACTCACCCGCGAAGAAATGCAGCTCCCGGCTGTGGTCTTGAAGGCCCACCAGGCGGCACCGCTGCTGGCGTTGATCTCCTCAATGATCACCGTTTATCTGTTGGCCAGCAAAAAACTGTAGATGCAGGTCGCTGCCCGGAGGCTGACAGATTCGGGTCGCGAAAAAGGGCATTCCGTTATGTGAGGATGATGAGATGAAATACAAAAGTATTGTCGTAACCCAACGAGGCGGCCTGGAAGCGCTTCAGATCGTGGAAAACGAGTTGCGCCCGCCACAGGATGGAGAGGCGCGGGTGCGGATTCTTGCCACACCAGTGTGCCAGGATGATGTCGCGGTGCGGATGGGCAACCGGCCCTTTCTGGCGAAAACGCCCTTTACGCCGGGATACGCATTTGTTGGCGTTGTGGATGCGGTTGGGGAGAATGTCGACAATGTGGCCGTTGGCGACCGCGTCGCGGCGTTAACCAATTTTGGCAGCCATGCTGAATTCATCTACTGGGATGCGAAAGGGTTGGCTCACGTTCCGGAAACGCTCGACCCGGCGGAAGCGGTGACGCTGATCCTGAATTACCTGGTCGCTTACCAAATCCTGTACCGGGTGGCACAGGTTAAGCCGGGTAATAAGGTGCTCATCATCGGCGCCAGTGGGGGTGTTGGCACCGCATTTATACAGCTCGGCAAACGGATCGGCCTTGAGATGTACGGGCTGGCGTCACGCAGCAAACACAGCATGCTGGCTGAATACGGGGTCGTGGCGATTGACTACCACACCCAGGATTTTGTGGAAGTGATCCGCCGGGCGGAACCCGGCGGCATCGATTTCGTTTGTAACGGTATGGGTGAGGAGTACTTCAAGCGCGGCCTGGCAGTCTTGCGGCGGGGTGGCGTTTTGGTGCATTACGGCGCTCCGCAGAGCTTTGGGCGTTTTGTGCTGCTTGTGCTCAAGCTGATCCTGTATAACCTGCTGCCCAATGGAAAAACGATCAAGGGCTATGGAACGCATCGCCTGGGCGTTGATCTGTTCAAAGAAGATTGGCAACAACTGTTCAAACTTCTGGAAGAAGGCAAAATCAAACCGGTTATCGAGAAGAAGTACCCTATCCTGGAGGCAGCTCAGGCTTATGCTCTGCTGGAAAGTGGTACGGTTACTGGCAACCTGGTCTTGTTAGCGCCGGAATTGTTGTGAGGAGACACGATGCAGGTTCTCGCAGCAGTCGATCTGCCCAGGCCCATGTTTCGCTGCGAAGGAATCCGGGGCGATTCTCCCTGCAAATAGCATCATTGAGAACATGGCAGTAAACAAAACAGCGACGACTGCAAAGGCGGCTTTAATTCCGACGATGTCCGCCAGCCGCCCCAGGAACAACGGCAAGATCAGGATGGCCATGCCCGAGGCCAGCGTGGCTCGCGCTCCCGCCTGGGCTTCATCGCCGTGGGCTGCACCGATTGCCATGGAGAGGATCGATGGATACAGGCTGGCAACACCCAACCCGGTAATGATTAAGCTGATCATCCCTAACAGGGCGCTGGTTGCAGTCCAGTAGAGCGTAAAGCCAAGCATTCCCAACAGGATGGAGGCGAGAACGACTTTGCGCGCGGGCCGGTCTTGCAGCAGGCGGGTGCTGACCAGCCGCCCAACGATCATCCCGGCCAAAAATAAGCTGACGCTTTGAGCTGCGCTGGTCCGGGACATGCCCAGTTCACTCTCCATATAATTTGCACTCCAATAGATCATGCAGAATTCGACCGAGACTGCCAACACGATGCATGTCCAGTAAAACCAGAAAAGGGGAGGAAGCCCGCGCCGGGACTGGACGGCGCGGGCGCCTGTTTCCCGCGGCCGGCCCGGCTTGAACAAGATTACCCCGGCCAGGATGGCTGGCAGCGCGACAATGATCAGCGCAAACCGCCAACCTACCATCAGGTTGGCAGAGCGACCGACCAAAAATGGCGCGGTGGCCGAGATAAGCGAGGAGAGTACGTTTGCCTCTGAAATTGCCATGGCGCGCATCTCGCCGTGTTCCTCCGAAAGCGCGGCCGGTACGACGGCCAGGATTAAGGAGCCAACACCTCCCATCAGAAATGCCGCCGCGATGGTCACCAGCGGGGTGCGACCGAACGCTAAAAGCAGGGCCCCGCTCCCCAACCCGATTGCTCCAATCGATAGAGCCTGCCACCGCCCGATGTGATGGATCACGGCATGCCCGGCCAGACCAACGACCAGAATGCCGACGGCAAAGGCCGAGAAATGCAGGCTGCTGACCGTGTAGGAAAGGTGAAACTCATCCCGCAAAAACGGGGTGATTGGGCCGGGGATATTGAGAAAATAAGCGTAAACTGCCAACAGGATGTAGGCTACCCAGGTATTGCGATTGCGGAGGAACTTTTTTGTCATCTCTGAACCTTTTTGACAGGAAAATGGCTGTTCTTCTATATCATGGCGTTACTTTTCGTTTTATGCTATACTAGGAGTATACCAGCAATTTCGTGCAACATCAAGATGATAAATGAATAATCGTGCAATATCGTGCAGTTTGTGATCCTGTTTTTGCCTGTGAGAAAAGCTATCTGGCCAGGGCCTGTCATTTCGAGGAGAGAATATGCTGACTGCGGAACGGCGAGAATATATACTCAATGTGTTAAAGCGCGACGGCCGGGTGGTGGTGCCAGGCTTAAGCGAAGCGTTGGGCGTGTCTATTGACACCATCCGGCGCGATCTGCGCGATCTGGCCGCCGAGGGGCGTCTTACCCGCGTGCACGGAGGCGCCTTGCCCGCTTCACCCGCGGCCACCAGCTACTTCGAACGCCAACGCCACATCACCCCGGAAAAGATATCGATCGCCAGCCGGGCCGCGCAACTGGTGAGAAATGGCATGGTGATCGTGATGGGCGGCGGCATTACCAATGTCCAAATCGCCGAACATTTCCCCCGCGACCTGCACGCTACTGTCATCACGCACTCCCCCCCGATCACCAACGTATTATGCGAACATCCCAACGTGGAAGTCGTCCTGGTGGGCGGGCGGCTTTATAAATATTCCATGGTGACAGTGGGGGCAGAGACCGTAGATGCATTCAAACAGATCCGGGCGGATTTATGTTTCCTGGGCATTTGCAGCTTACATCCCGAGGTCGGTATCACCAACATCCATTACGAGGAGACGCAGGTGCAGCGGGCGTTAATTGCCTGTGCGGGCGAGGTGATTGCCCCGGCTTCCTCCGAAAAGCTCGGCACGGCGGCGCCTTTTGTCATCGCGCCCTTAAGTGAACTCAACCTGATTATCACCGATCGCAATGCGACTGAAGACACCTTGAATAGCTACCGGCCTTTCGACATCGAAATTATCCAGGTCTAACGGAAGCCTGGCCATCACGGGCAGGCCGCTTTCAGGAAGACCTTCAGCCTGAGATCAAGGTCGAGATTGTTTATGAAACGGCGCGACACGGCGAGCTAGTAAAGTTGCCCAGGTGTGATGCACGAAGGACACGTGCAATGCACCGGCCACACAAAATAGCCGACGGGATGCACTACAAGACCACGAAACTATCAGACTACTCGACTAAATAAAGAAAATGATGCCCAGAGCAAATTTCGGCGAGTCAGCCAACCCCAGGGTGAGCACTTATCCATGACAACCGGTGAAAAGATCACTCGTTACCAGGGCGCAATTGTGCGCGACGGGTCTATCCTGCTGATCCAACATCAGGAGCACCAGAGCGGGCGCAGTTACTGGCTGCTGCCAGGGGGCGGGCTGGAAGAGGGCGAATCCGAAGCGCAGTGCGTCCAACGCGAGATGAGGGAGGAAACCGGGCTGGAGGTACAGGTCGAGCAGATGTTGATGACATCGGTGGGGCCATCCGGACGAACCGAACGGAAGACTTATTTGTGCCGGCCCATTGCAGGTGAGGCCGCGCCCGGCTATGAACCAGAGGCAGAAGCGGCGATGAGGTATGGAATTGCTGCGGTCCAGTGGCTGGACTTGCGGGATGAGGTTGCCTGGGATGTGGAGGTTCGCTCCGATCCCTATACTTATTCGGAGTTGAAGCGCCTCCAGGCGTTGCTGGGTTATTGAGAAGGAAAGATAGGGTGGAATGAAGGGGGGCGGGCAGTAAAAAGTTTTTCGGGTGCAATGTACGAAGAACGCGCGCAATGTACCGGTCACACAAAATGACTTTCAGCCAAATAAGCGGAGATGATTGGGATAAAGTCGCGACGAGGCGTTGAGCACGTAGAAACTGGCGGGCGATGATAAGGCGCGAAGGAACACGAAAGTATCTTGCAACGTCTATGAGTATTCCCATTCAGCACCTTTTCATCGAGACACATCATGTCCCAAAAAGATCAAAACCAAAACCAAAAATCTCGCTTGAATGTGATTTACGCTGCTGCGACGCTGCTTCAGCAGCACAATTTGCTGCCCAGGCCGGAACTGATCCTTGACCTGGGGACGGAAATGAATGCCGGCCTGCCCTACCATCGGTTGAGCGGGCTGGCGTATCGTCTGCAAAGCAGGCTGGCCTTGTGGCCTCCCGTGCCCTGGTTCCACCAACCCGGGCGGCGCGCCCGCAGGCGGGCGCTGCTCTGGCTGGCCGGACTGGCCAGCGTTTATTTCGCGATTTATTTGCTGCTGCGCTTCACGCCGCCCAGGGCCCTGGACCAGTTTTTCGATCTTGAATTGGATGGCCATTTCAACGTCTTGATCCTGGTAGGGGCGCCGCTCATCCTTCTATCGGCGTGGTGGCTGGTCCTGCTATCGTTGGAAATTTATCGCCGCGGTGTACGCCGCCAGATGCAGGCCGCCCTGGCGGCGCCGGGACCCGGACCGGCGTGGTTATCTGGTGATGAGCTTCCCCAGGATGAGGAGCCGCTTCATCCCGCAGGGGTAACTCGCCTGTGGCCGGCTGCCTGTTTCGCCGGGGAATGTTCTGACCCGCAATTCGATCGCTACGTTGCTCCCCGCCTGGCGGCGATGTACCAGCGTTGGGCCTGTACGTTTCGCAGCCAGAACGAGCCGGAATTCGAACAGGCTGCTGCGGCTCTGGCGGGCAAGCTGGCTTCCAGTACGCCCGATACACTTGCTCAAAAGGCTCTGAGCCTCATTCCTCCTTCACCGGTCGAACATCGCCTGGGAAAGCTGGCGGCGGGCATCTTGTCGCTGGTTCTGACGCTCGCTTTTCTGGGCGTCTTCGTGGTGGCTTCGTTTTCGATCAATGATGGCAAAAACTTCGGCCTGGGCTTGATGAATGTCTTCAACGCGATCTATCCCGGTGTGCCCTACTTGCTCAGAGGGCGAGGCTATGTGCATCTAATGCGCGGTGCAAACGAACAAGCCATCGTCAACTACACTGCTGCTATCCGGATCGACCCGCAATTCGGATATGCTTATTATGGACTTGGGGTGGCTAATGATCGCCTGAATAACAATAGCCAGGCTTTGGAAAATTTTGACAAAGCCATCCAACTGGTTCCCGAATTTGTGTACGCCTACACGTCCCGCGCCCGGACCTATGAAAAACTCGACGATTACTCACAAGCAGTTGCGGATTACACCACGGCCATGCAGATCGAGCCGGGTAACGTAAGACTAATCGCTTACCGCGGCCAGTCTTATCTGAAATGGGGTGAATATCGAAAGGCTATTGCCGATTTCGACGAAGTGCTCCGGCGCGATGGAGCATATGTTAACGCCTATCGCGACCGTGGCAAGGCATATGCTCACCTGGAGGAATACCCGCAGGCCCTGGCCGATTTCGCTGCAGCCATTCGTCTCGATCCAACGGTGGCGGATTATTATAAGAGCCGGGCGGCGATCTACCGGCAAACTGGGGACGATGACAGACTGTTCGCAAATTGGGATGAAGCCATTCGTAATAACCCCGAGGCAGCCTGGCCTTACGGCTATCGCGCAGCCGAGTTTCGTGACCGCCAGGAATATACCAAAGCCATAGCCGAATATTCCAGGGCCATCGAGCGAGAGACGGATGAAGCCTGGGCTTATGCCTACCGCGGCGACTGCTACATGGGCCTCGAAAATATTCCGGCAGCCCTGGACGACTATGCTATTGCTCTACAGATCAATCCCCAATATCCTTACGCGTATCATCACCGCGGCTGGGCCTACCTTCGCCAGGGCGATTCCGCCAGGGCCATTGCAGATTTCGAAGCGGCCATCCGTGTCGAGCCGGATAACCACCTGGCCTATGATGATCTGGCAGGGGTGTACCACGAGGCAGGCGATGATCAAAAAGCCATCGCCACCTGGGACGGAGCCATCCAGTCCAGTCCCCAGGGAGACTGGGCCTATTTGGGCCGCTGTGAGGCCTACCGGGCTGCGAAGCAATTTTCTGCCGCTCTCGAGGATTGTACGACGGCCATCCACCTCCAGCCGCATACAAGGGCTAACTATAACAAGCGGGCAGAGGTTTACCAGCAAGCCGGTGAGCGCCAGAAGCTGATCGAAAACTATGACGAGGCGGTGCGCAACAACCCGCAGGCAGACTGGCCTTATTACGATCGCGCCGGGGTGTACGCTGCTCTTGAGCAATTCGACCAGGCTGTCATCGATTATCAGCGGGCGATTCAGCATGTGCCTGCCCTGCCCGAAACGGCCTGGCTGCACGCCTGGCTGGGTAACGCTTATCTGAACCAGGAACGGTTCTCGGATGCGCTGGCCTGTTTCACGCGAGCCATCCAGCTCAACCCGCAGTACACTTATCCTTATCTGCAGCGCGGCCGGACGTATACCCGGATGGAGAAGTATCCACAGGCGATAGAAGATTTCGAAGCCATCCTGCGCATCGAGCCGGGGAACCGGGATGCTTACCTGGGCCTGGCCGATGTTTACCGCAAGTCAGGGGAAGACAAGACTCTCGTGGCCACCTGGGACGCTGCCATTCAGTCCAACCCGGAAGCTGTCTGGGCTTATTTTGGGCGCTGTGAGGCGTATCTGGCCATCAAACAATTCTCCGACGCTGCGGCGGACTGCACGGCTGCCCAACGCCTCCAGCCGCAGGAAGAAGGGGTTTACGGCAAGCGCGCCGAGGCTTATCGCCAGTTGGGCGAGACAGCGAAGATCATCGCCAACTGGGACGAGGCGGTGCTGTACAATCCCGAAGCAGCCTGGGCTTATGCCGGACGCGGCGACGCCAACCAGGAGCGCAAAGCCTACGAAGAAGCCGTGGCCGATTACACGGCTGCCATCCGCATCAAGCCGGAGGCCGGCCTGTATTACCGTATCCGCGGCGACGCCAGTATGCGGCTTGGCAATACCGCCCAGGCTATCCAGGACTACAACACAGCTCTGGACCTGGACTCTTGCGATCTGTGTTCCTATCGGGCCCTGGCCGGGATGTATGGTGATGACCCGCAGCAGCGCGTGGCTACCTGGGACCGGGCGGTCGAGGCTAACCCTGAAGCTGCCTGGGCCTATTTTGAACGCGGTGTGGTGTGGGCCGATCTGGATAACGATCAAAAAGCGGTCGCGGATTTTGCACAGGCGATTCGCCTGGAGCCGCACAATGAAGATTATTATCGCAGGCGCGCCTGCGCCTTGCGCGGGCTGAATGGCAGCCAGGGGGAACTGGATAACTGGAACGAGGCAGTGCGCAATAACCCCGATGCCGGCTGGCCCTACGTGCAGCGTGGCGATTTCTACCGGGCGCACGACCAAGTTCCCAAAGCGATAGCCGATTACAACCAGGCGATCCGCCTGGAGCCTCACGTCCAGAGATACTACGAGAGTCGGGATTGGGCCTATTCGACGAAAGGGAACGATCTATCAGGCCGTCTCAAGAACTGGGATGAAGCCGTCCGGAATAATCCCCAGTCCGCCTGGGCCTACGCCGGGCGCGCCGGGGTGTATGGAAGCCGGGCCGAAGACCGTCCACGCGCCCTGGCGGATTATGCACAGACCATTCGCCTGGAGCCTGCCTGGGAGCCTTATTACCGGCTGCGGGGCGCGATTTACCGCGAGATGGGCGACCAGCAGGGCTGGCTTGCCAACTGGGATGAGGCTATCCAGAATAACGCGGCCGCGTGGGCCTACCAGGAGCGTGCGGATGTCTACCTGGAATTGCACGAATACGAAAAAGCCCTGGCCGACTACACAGACGCCATCCGCCTGGAGCCGGACGAAGGTGAGCTCTACCAGCAGCGCGCCTGGATCTACCGCCTGCTGCGAGACTATCCACGGGCGATCGCCGATTATAACCAGGCCATCCGATTAGAGCCGAAGCGTGACTATTATTACCGGCTGCGGGCGGCGCTTTACGCTCGCACGGGTGATACAGCCGGCCTGTTATCCAACTGGGATGAGGCTGTTCATAACAACCCGCAGGAGACCTGGCCTTATACCAGCCGCGCCGAGGCTTCCCTCAAGGTCGACCGCTACACGGAAGCGGTTGCCGATTACCGGGCGGCGATTCGTTTGCAGCCCGGCTATGATTTCCTTCGAGAGCCGCTCGACCGGCTCTATCGCAAGTTGGGAGAGGACGAAAACCTCATCGCTCTTTGGGACGAAGCCATCCAGGACAACCCACAGCAAAGCTGGCCTTACCTGGGGCGCGGCGCAGCTTACCAATCCCTGGATGAATTTCAGAAAGCGATTGCCGATTACGCGCAGGCTATCCGTTTGCAGCCGGATGGCAGTACGGCATATTACCGGCGCGCCCAGGTTTACCAACAGATTGGAGACCACCCTGCTTTGATCGAGAACTGGAACGAAGCTGTTCAGAACAACCTGCAAGAGACCTGGCCTTACCAATCGCGGGGCGATGCCTACCTGGGGACCGGCCAGTATGCCCTGGCCATCCAGGATTACGATTACATCGTCGGGAAAATCTATGCTGCCAAAGGATCTCCTTCATCCGAACAATTGAGCAACATTCTCTGGCAGCGTGCCGAATCCTATCGCAAGCTGGGGGATTTTCAGGGGGTGGCTCATAATTGGGACAGGATCATGGAGGATGAGCCTGGAATGATCTGGCCTTATACCGATCGAGGCAAGATGTACCTGGAACTGGGTGAGTACGAAATTGCCATCCTGGATTTCTGCGAAGCGATTCGCAGGGCACCCGATTCCCACTATGCTTATTCCCTGCGCGCCGAGGCCTACCGGCTGGCCGGCGACCAGGCGGGCCAGATCGCTACCTGGGACCTGGCCATTCGCTCCAACCCGGATGCCACCTGGCCTTACGCTGTGCGCGCGGCGTTATACCGGAAAATGGGTCACATTCAACAGGCGATTGCCGATTATACCCGGGTGAACGATTTTACCAAACTCGCCGATATCTACCGGCAAGCCGGCGACGATCAGAATCTGTTCCGGGTTTTGGATGAAGCTGTCCAGGAACGCCCCCAGGATTCTGGTTATTACATCCTGCGCGGCGATGCCTATCTTGCCACGCGCCAGTATGAATTGGCAGTTACGAATTACACCACTGCCATTCATTTGGAACCCGAATACGCCCGGGCTTACCTGCAGCGCGGGCACGCTTACCGGGATATGGGAAACTTCTCAGCGGCCATCGCAGATTGGGAATTTGCCCTGACCTTGTATCGTGAAGGAGGATTTCCCCAGGCCAGCATCGAAGAAATTCAGACTCTGCTGTCGGAAATCAAGGGCGCCCAGAAATAAATTCCTTGATAAAAAGGCGCTCAAGTTTGCCGAGCCTTTCATACTGCGGTCACATGAGCCTGGCGACATGGGCTGGACCATTCACCGCCACGGCGCCCTTTACGTACAGGAGTATGGGTGGGGCGAACGTTTCGAAGCCCTGGTTGTCCTGATCGCGACCGATTTCATCAACAACGATCAGCCCGGGCGGAGTGCTGCTGGATCGCCGAGGTGGATGGCGAGATCATGGCCCAGGAGGAACACCACAGCTTCGGCCAGGAACTGGTGGGCGAGACGTAGGAACTGGGCCTGTGAGAAGGATGCCAGAAGTTTCATCTGAGCGTGACGCACTTTTATATGCATCCAAGGTGGGCTAGATTGCTGACCTAGCTGCCATGATGAGCACAGATAATTTCTGTAGCACTTCATCCACCGTTTCCTTGGACAATTTGCATACAAATTCCACCTGCCTGGCTTGCCAATCCAGACTTTTGACTTGATCTGCCAGAATCACACCGCTTGCTTCAAACCCCTCCGGAATCAAAACTTCAAAGGGATAACCCTTCACCTGGGTGGTAACAGGGCAAAAAATGGCTAATCCAACTTTGCCGTTATATGCGGCCGGCGACAAAACCAGGGCGGGCCTTCGCCCGGCCTGTTCGTGGCCAGCCTGTGGGTTGAGGGTAATCCAAACAATGTCACCGCAAGAGGGTATATAGGCCATCGTTTACCACACTTCATTGCCTATAGCATTTCCCGTGTCTGTTTCGTGATGAAGATTGTCCGGATGGACGCCGGCTAATAACTCTTCAAGCGTCCACTTTGGCGTAACGACCGGCGTCAAGACGATCTGGCCATCGATGAGCGACACTTCTACAACCGAATCGTTTTCTAGCCGGGCATCCGCAGCCAATGATTTGGGTATGCGCAGAGCGAGGCTATTGCCCCATTTTTGAACTTTTGTACGCATGGGTATCTCTCCTCTTGGTATCTACAATGAAGATACACGATTCTGCTCGATCCGTCAAGCCTTTTTCAAGATGACTTTTGGCAGCACATAGAGTTCAACGTTCGTTGGCGTCCAGCATATGAACCAGTTCGGCATTGAGAGCTTCGTAACCTTTGGCGTTAAGATGCAACAGATCTTCGCTGTAGAGCGATTTTACTTTGCCGCTGTCTGCCAAAACAGGAGTGACATCGAAAATGTCGACATCCTGCCTCTGGAGGGAAACGATGTAGCGGTTTACATCGTCGACGGCCTGTGCAACGTCATCTGACCAGAAGGGTCGTCGCTCCAAAGGGACCTGACCCAGGGGAAAAATCGTCGTCAGAATGACGTGGGCGCCGCTGTCTACTGACTGGTCGACCAGGCGTCGAATGTTGGACTTACAGTTTGCGACGATGGCGGCTTTTTGCCGGGGGAAGAGCGGAATGGTTTTCAGGTCGTTGACCCCGATCTGGATGATAATGACTCGCGGGTGTAGAGGCCGGACGTGTTGGTAGAAACGGAGCACCGCCTGTGCCGAGGTCTGGGCGCCAACGCCGCGGTTGATGAATTCAAATCGATCAAGGGATGGGGAAGGCCATTGGGCGGCGCGCGAGTCGCCAAAGAATACAACGGTCACCTTGCCCGGGTAGGTGTTGTCCGGCCTGCCGGTCTCGATAGGGAAATAGCCCAACCCCGGCGGGTCTAAACGAACCTGGTTGAGTTGGAGGTAATGTTGCCTGCCTCGCTCGAAGAGAAAGATGTTCAGCGCCAGGGAGGCCAGCAGAGCCGCGGCAAGCAGGATCAGCGCGATAGGGTGGCACCGGGGTGATTTCACGAGTTGTTATTGTCGTAATTTGGGAGATCAGGGAGCAGGCACTCCGGCGCTCAGGCCGTGCGAACGCTGGTTTGTGCTGCCCCCAACAGATGAGCAACATTTGTGGAGAGCGCCGTACGAAGAGTGGTGCTCTCCACAAAGAGACACAAAATTACGCCCCGTATTTCCCTAAGCGCATGGCATGGGCCAGCGCCAGCGGCAAAATATCCACGTGGCGGATCGGGCCGAGGGTGCCGGTGAGGCAGGCGGTCTCGCCGAATTTGCCGGGCTTGCCGAAGCGGGCGGCGTCGGCGGCCATCAGCACGGGCACGGAGTGCCAGCTATGCCGCTTGAGCTTGGCAGGGGTGGAATGGTCGCCGGTGATCACGACCACGTCCGGTTTCAGGTCGAGCAGGATGGGCAGCGCCTCGTCCACGGTCTCGATCACGTGCACCCGCTCGGCGAACTTGCCGTCTTCGCCGTAGGAGTCGGTCTTTTTGATGTGCACGAAGAAGAAGTCGTACTCGTCCCAGTGCTTCTTCACCACTTCGAATTCCTCTGCGGGGGTCTCGGCAGTGTGCTCGATCACATCCATGCCTACCAGGCGGGCGACGCCCTTGTACATCGGGTAAACGGCCACAGCGGCGGAGCGCATCTTGAACACTTCGGGGAAGCGCGGCATGCCGGGGTCTTTGGAGATACCGCGCAGCAGGCAGCTATTCGCCGGAGGATGGGCGGCCAGCAGTTTGTTGGCCTCGGCCCACCACTGGCGCAGGATGGCGGCGGTCTTTTCCGAAGCGGCGTCCTCGCCTTTGATCGGGAGAGCAGGCACGCCAGTGAGCTGCGGGTCGTTATCAGGGATCGCTGCGCCCAGGCCCTCGCCGCGCAATACCAGCACGAAGCGATATTCCTTGACCGGCTCGACGAAGATTTGCACACCGGGCACCTGGATCTGGCGCAGGATTTCGACGCGTTTGGCACATTCTTCGGTGGGGATGCGCCCGGCGCGGCGGTCGGTGATGTTGCCGTTGGCATCTACGGTGCAGAAGTTGGCGCGGATGGCCACATCCTGGGGCTGAAGCTTGAAGCCGATACCCATTGCTTCCAGCACGCCACGCCCGATGGCGTATTCCAGCGGGTCGTAGCCGAACAGGGCGAGGTGTCCAGGGCCGCTGCCCGGGCTGAAAGCGGGGGCGACCACGTCGCTCAAGCCCAACGCGGCCCGCCCGGTCAGGGCGTCCATGTTGGGGGTCCTGGCTGCCTCCAGCTCGGTCGGCCCGCCCGGCTCCAGGGGGACGCCGCCCAGCCCATCCATGACCAGAAGGACAATTTTGGCGCCATTATCGACGGCCATTTCGTTGATGAGTTTTAGCTTGTCTACCATTTTCTAAACCTTTCTTCTGTTTAAGTGATCTGTAATCGGTTCATCGGTGCCCAGGATTGCACCGCTTTGGCGGTTTTCCTGTATCAGCCTCCGGTTTCGATTGGACGATACCGGAGGGCGGAATTGCCCGATGCAGCCGCAAAAATTTATCAAAATTCGGGTGTAGCGTGCTAATTTTACCTGACTTTGGATGAATAGAATTATCGAATTTCTCACTTTACAAATCCCGTCAAATTATATATAATGTATTATACATAATCGTCCAGAAGGGCTCACCAATTTTCCGTGATTGGCGAGGTAAAGCGGCTTTTCGTCAGACCAAGAAAGGGTTGTAACGAGCATGTTGGATCTGCCACTGCTCCCCAACGAAGAAGCAAGTGCTTTCCGCAAGAAGTCGCTCAGGGAAAGCGTCTTTGAGCTACTCCACCGGCGGATTGTGGCCGGCAAATACCTGCCGGGGGACTGGCTGCGCCAGGAAGAGATTGCCCAACAGTTGGGGGTCAGCCAGACGCCAGTGCGGGAGGCGCTGGACTTGCTGGTTTCGGCAGGGTTGGCTGAGCGGGTCCCTTACCGGGGAGTGCGTGTGCCGGAGCCAACACCGGAGGCGATCGCAGACGCTTATGTGCTGCGATTGCTGCTGGAAAGCGCCGCCGCTCGCCTGGCAGCGCACAATTGCTCGCCGGAGCAGGCGCGGGTATTGGCTGAAATGGTCGAGCAGACCAAGCCGCTGGTGACCCTGGATGATATGTCTTTGCAGCGCCAGTTGAATAAGAAGTTCCACCTGCTGATCGCCGAAGCCAGCGGCAATTCGTGGTTGAGCAAAATGTACGAGATGACTTCCAACCTGTTTCCGGATTGGCGACTGTATGAATACATGTTCCGCCACCCCGAGTTGCTTGAGTCTGCCTTGCCTCGCGAATATGACGAACACAAATCGATCAGCGAAGCTATCGCAGCAGGGGATGGCGACCTGGCTGCCTGCCAGTCCATCCAGCATATTCACAATCTTCGGCAAGAATTGGTTGACTTTTTGGGAGTTCCAGCGGTTCTGATCGAAAGCAAGGAAGCCCCGATCCGGCCGTTGATCCGTTAGCGTGGGGCAAATGCCCAATCGATTTACCATTCATCCATCCACCCATTACAACAAGGAGATCTTTATGTCTACACAATTATTCCAGGCCATGGCGCAAAGCATTATCGATGGCGACGCAGAAGCTGCCGAGGCGCTGGCCCGGCAAGCCGTCGAGCAGGGAATCGACCCATTGGAGGCGATCAACCAGGGCTTTGTGGTCGGCGTCAATCATGTCGGCAGCGAATTTAGCTGCGGCAATGCCTTCCTGCCCGAGCTGGTTATGGCGGGCGAGGCGATGAAAGCGGCAGTGAGCACGCTCGAGCCGGAAATGTCCCGCCGTGGCACCTCTCGCGACGTGCTGGGCAAAGTCGTCCTGGGCACCATCCAGGGCGACATTCACGATATCGGCAAGACCCTGGTAGGCACGATGCTCTCGGCAGCCGGGTTCCAGGTTTACGACCTGGGCGTGGACGTGCCGGTGACCAAGCTGGTCGAAAAGGCCCGCGAAGTAAATGCAGATATCATCGGCGTCAGCGCGCTGTTGACAACGACGATGGTACGCCAGCGGGATGTGGTTGAGGCGTTGGATGACATGGGTATGCGCCCGCGGGTCAAGGTCATGGTAGGCGGGGCTCCGGTGACCCAGGAGTGGGTCAAAGAAATTAACGCCGACGGATACAGCGAAGATGCCATCGGTGCAGTGCAGGTGGCGCGCAAGCTGGTCGGCCGCTAGCCCTGGGGCGCTGGAGCACTGAAGCACTGAAACCACTGATAACACTGACAGGCTGCTCGCGCGCTGTGTGCCTCGCCAAACCGGCAACCACAAGCCCTGAGCGCCTGAGCGCCCAAGCGCCTGATTGCCTGATTACTCATTAACTGATTACTCCTCACCTGAAAAGGAGCCATTGAATGCCTCGTCCAATAAAATCCATCACCAATCCCAAACTAGGCCTGAACATCCTGACTCCTCAGGAAGTACAGCGCATCCACGACGCCACCCTGGACATCATCGAGAATGTGGGTGTGCGCTTTCCATCCGCCCGCGCCCTGGACATCTGGCAGTCGTTCGGCGCAACCGTCGACCGTGAGACACAGATCGTCAAGGCCCCCGGGCATTTGATCGAATCGGCCCTGAAGAAGGCGCCGCCGACCTATTCCCTGGCGGCGCGCGATGCATCCCAGGATCTGCCGCTGGACGGCAATCATGTCTTCGTCGGGACGGATGGCTGCGGCGTCGAGGTGATCGACATCTACAGCGGCGAGCGACGGCGCTCGCGCTTGCAAGACGTGGGCGAGATCGCCCGCGCGGCCGACTACCTGGAAGAGGTCGGCTTCCACTGGGTGGCCGTCTCTGCACAGGACAAGCCACCGGAAACCCGTGGCCTGCACGAGATCAAGGCGATTTGGGAGAATTCCACCAAGCACGTGCAGACGGAGAGCATCTATTCAGAGAAGGAGGCCCGCGCGGCCATCGAGATGGCGGCAGCCATCGCCGGCGGGCGTGATGCGCTGCGCCGGCGCCCGCTGCTTTCACTGATGCAGTGCACCGCCCCGCCGCTAGGGCACGATGGCGGCAGCCTGGACGCGGCGTTGATCGGCGCGGAGGCGGGCCTGCCGGTGGGTTTCATGACCATGGCGGCGTGTTTGACCACCGGCCCGGCAACCCTGGCGGGCAACCTGGTGGTGGGCAACGCAGAGGTTATCGCCGGTACGGCTTTGATCGAACTGGCTTACCCCGGCGCGCCGGTCTTTTATGCAGCGGCACAGACTGCCTCTGACCTGCGCACCGGCGCTTATACCGGCGGTGGCCCGGAGGATTTCCTGTTCGGCGCGGCCACCAACGTGCTGTCCGATTTCTATGACATCCCGCTCTCGATGGGCTCTTTTGCCACCGGAGCGAAGGAACCCAACTGGCAGGCAGGCATCGACAATGTCATGTCGACTTTCATGTCGTGCATCGTGATGTCGGATATGCTCCTAGGGGTGGGTTTCCTGCACGGCAGCCGCATCTGGTCGTATGCCGAGATGCTGCTGGACACCGAAATTTTCAATATCGTTCACAAGACTTTGCAAGGTATTGTGGTGGACGACGAAAACCTGGCCCTGGACGTGAT
The DNA here is from genome assembly GCA_964595435.1 of uncultured Anaerolinea sp. Taxonomy (GTDB): domain Bacteria; phylum Chloroflexota; class Anaerolineae; order Anaerolineales; family UBA4823; genus RBG-16-57-11. Next base: position 54,301 of record CAZQQJ010000032.1, read on the forward strand.
CCGCGCGGTGGGCTCGGGCGGGAATTTTCTCAGCCAGAAGCATACCCGCAAGCACATGCGCGAGATTTTTACGCCGCAGTTCATGGACCGCCGCCCTTACAACGAATGGCAGGAAAAGCAGGACGGACCGGCAGATTGGGCGCTGGCCAAGGCGCGCCAGATTTTGGAAACTCACCAGCCCGACCCGCTGGATGCCCAGGTCTCGGCGGAACTACAGCGCATCATCGATAACGAAGAGAAAGCGTGAGCCAAATGCAACCCAAGATCACTTTGCTGGAAGACGAACTGGTGCAGCGGATCATCGATGAGGCGTTCCAGTTGATGATGGATCCGGGCATTAAAGTGCAATCTGCGGAAGCGCGCCAGTTATTGGCCGCAGCCGGCGCCCGGGTGGATGAGGCCAACGCGGTGGCGCACATCCCTGAGACCGTAGCGCGACCGGCGCTGGAAAGCGCGCCCAGCCAGTTCTATTTGTATAACCGTGCTGGCGAGCCGGTGGTCAATTACGGCGGTGACGCAGTGCACTTCGACCCCGGCTCGTCGGGTGTGCACGTTCTCGATCCGGATACGCTGGAGCATCACCCATCCTATACCGCTGACCTGGTGCGCATCATCAAGGTGGCGGAAATGCTGCCGCAATACGATGCGCAGTCCACGGCGGTGGTGTGCAACGAGATTCCCAAAGCGGTGGGCGATTTGTACCGCCTGTACCTGGTGCTGCTGTATTCGAATAAGCCGATCATCACCGGCGCGTTTTCGATTGCCACGTTGCAAAATATGATCGACATGATGGCGATTTTCGCCGGCGGGCGCAAGGCGCTGGCCGAAAAACCGCAGGCGGTTTTCGACGTGTGCCCCTCGCCGCCCTTGATCTGGAGCGAATTCGGCGCACAGAACCTGATCGAACTGGCGCGGGCCAGCGTGCCGGCCCAGATGGTTTCGATGCCCCTGGCGGGCGCAGCCGCGCCGGTGACGCTGGTGGGTTCGGTGGTACAGCACGCGGCCGAATGTATCAGCGGCATTGTGATCCACCAGCTTGCGCAACCCGGCGCGCCGATCGTGTGGGGCGGCGCACCGGCGATCTTTGATATGCGCAAAGGCACCACGCCGATGGGCGCCATCGAGACGGCGATGATCGACGCGTCTTATGCGCAGGTGGGCAAGGCGCTTGGCCTGCCCACGCATACTTACCTGGGCGCCAGCGACGCAAAAGTGGTCGACGCCCAGGCCGGTCTGGAGAGCGGCGTGACCGCGGTGGTAGGGGCGCTGGCGGGGATCAATATGATCTCGGGCGCGGGGATGTTGGACTTCCTGGCCTGCTCCAGCCCGGAAAAGCTGGTGGTGGACGCCGAGGCAATCGCCATGGCGAAGCGCCTGCTGGACGGCGTCAAGGTGCACACCGAGACGCTGGCCACGGCCATGTTCGCAGGGATCAATTTCAAGGGCGAATTCCTGAAGCAGAAGGTCACTCGCCAACTTTTCTCCAAAGAGCAATACCTGCCTTCGCCGGTCATCGACCGCGGTTCAATCCGTAGCTGGCAAGACGAGGGCGGGTTGGATACCTTTGCACGTGCCAAAGCCCAAACGCAGGTTTTGCTGAAGGCTTACCAGCCGCCGCAGATGCCAGCCGAGCAAAAGAACGAGCTGCAAGGCATGGTCGAGCGCCTGGCGCTGGCAGCCGGCATGGATCGTTTGCCCGAACTGGAATAGCCCGGGCTGTATCTGGTTGAGGGTGCAATTGTAGGCCTCGCCCGTAAGTGCGCCCTCAACCGTAAATCTATATTCTATGCTAGACCTTGAACAGTTGCTGCGCGTCCCCTACGTTGAACCAGAAGCTGGCTTTGATATTTCCCCGGATGGCAGGCAGGCGGCTTTTTCCTGGAACCATACCGGCCAGTGGGAGATTTACCAGTTAAGCCTGGATCGCCCGGCTGAAATCGAGCAGGTCAGCCGGGGACCCGGCGCTAAATTCGCACCGCGCTACTCGCCGGATGGTCGATACCTGGCATACGTGCTGGACCTGGATGGCGGGGAAGCCTTCGATATCTACCTGTGCGACCTGGCCCAGGGGACGCATACGAATCTTACGCCGGACACCCCTTATGCATTCCAGCCTAACCTGAGTTGGTCACCGACCGGCACTCACCTGGCCTGCATTTCTGAGCAGACAGGCCGTTTCAGAACTTACATCCTGGAAGTGGCCTCTGGCACGCGCCGCTTGCTTGCGGATGGCGCGTGCCGTAGAGACGCAGAGAACGACGAATTCGACTCGACCGGCCCTCACTGGGACGTACGCTGGTCGCCGGATGGATCCAGGCTGGCGGTGGTGAGCGAGGGAAGCGGCCAGGATTTTGCTGCGTTCATCGTGACCATTGAGGGCGGCGCGGCGCGGCCCTTGCAATGGAATGGGGTGTTGCTCAACGCCAAGGATGTCTGCTGGTCGCCGGACGGCAGTTTGCTGGCTTTTTGCAGCGATGAGGCGGGGGGGTATTCAATCGGTATTTATCACCTTGAGAACGAGCAGATCGACTGGCTGGCCGCGGGAACGGGTGAAAGAGAGTCCCTCGACTGGTCGCCGGATGGCAAACAACTGGCCTACCTGATCTATGAAGGGCCCGATACCTGGCTGGCCGTGGACGATGTATCGAGCTTGACGTGCCAGGTTTCAGGTGATACCAGGCGCTGGCAGGTCGAGCCCGGGGTGCATTACAGCCCGCGGTTTACTCCTGACGGGCAGTCTGTGCTCTTTGTCTTCGACAACCCGCGCCACCCAGACGACCTGTGGTTGTTGGACCTACGAGCCGATAACTTCCGCCAGCTTACCCATTCGCTGCCGCCTGGCCTGGATGGTCAGGACTTCATCATGCCGCAGCACGTACACTATCCCAGCCTGGACGGCGCGCCTGTACCCGCTTTGCTGTACCTGCCACCCGTTTCCAGGTCGCCGTCTGTTGACCCCGAGGCATTGCCTCCGGCGGTAATCGTTATCCACGGCGGGCCGAGCTGGTTGTTCCAATTCTTGTGGTACCCGGTGATGAGTCACCTGGCCAGCCGTGGGTGGGTCGTGTTGGCGCCCAATTACCGCGGTTCGACCGGTTACGGGCGCGAGTGGCAGCTTGCCAACCGCTTCGAGCTGGGGCACCTGGACGCGATGGACGTCGCCGCGGGGGCAGATTACCTGGCGGGGAATGGGCTGGCCGATCCGCAGCGCATCGCGCTGACCGGTCGCAGCCACGGCGGCTATTTGACGATGTGCTGCCTGACCCAATACCCGGAGCGGTGGGTGGGGGGATCGGCAGTGGTGCCTTTCCTGAACTGGTTTACCTCGCATATCCATTCGCGCATCGACCTGCAACACTGGGATATCGAGAATATGGGCGACCCAGTGGAGCACGCCGAACGCTGGCGCCAGCGTTCGCCATTCTTTTTTCTGGAGAGCATCCAGGCCCCGGTGCAGTTGATCTGTGGGGCGAACGATCCACGCTGCCCGGCCAGCGAATCGTTGGCTGCCCGCGATGCATTGCTGGCGCTGGATAAGCCGGTCGAATTACTGCTTTACCCTGACGAAGGGCACACCTTTTTGAAAATCGAAAATATCATCGATCACGAGTTACGCCGGGTAGCCTTCCTGGCCGAGGCACTTAACGCGCCATCCAACAGGCGCGGAGAGAGCGGGTAGTAACCGGCTCAATCCGCGGCCTGACCATTGAAATTTGATACTGGAGTACACACCTATGAACCATCTGACCATTCTGACCTCCGAAGAAGTCGAAGCCGTCCACCAGGCTACTTTGCGCATCCTGGGTGAAATCGGCATCTTGTTGACCCATGATGAGGCTCGCCAGATTTTGACCGGTGCGGGCGCGTCGATCCAGGGTGAGCGCGTGTTGCTACCGCCTGACCTTGTCGAAGGCGCGATGGCTCGGTGCCCCCACCAGGTAACGATACGCGGGCGGGGCGGCAAGGTCAAAACGCTGGGCGATGGCAGCCTGCACTGGCACAACCTGGGGGGCGCGCCGCAGGTGTATGACCATCGCAGCGGAAAACACCGGCCGGCGGTACTCCAGGATGTACGTGACAGCACCCGCCTGTTAGACGCGCTCGAAAACGCCACGACGATTACGCCGTTTTTCACTCCCACCGACGTGCCCGGCGAATTGATGTCGCTGGCGATGTATCGTTACGCTTTGCCCTATACCACCAAGCCGCTACAGGGGCCTGGCGTTCAGAACCCCACGGAGGTGGAATTCGCCCTGCGCATGGCGGAAGTGATCGGCCCACCCTCTGAAGTCGTTTCGTTGAGCGTTTCTCCGGTCAGCCCGCTGATCTTTTCCGACGATGCCGTTGGGGCGATGATGGCGATTGCCCGGGCGGGTGTGCCTTTCGCCCCATTGCCGTGCCCTACTGCGGGGACGACGGCGCCCTTTTCTATCGCCGGAGCGATTGCCCAACAGAGCGCCGAGGTAGTGGCCGGCCTGGTGCTGGCGCAGCTCGTGCATCCCGGGCTGCCGGTGGTGTACTGCGGGCGCCTGGCGATGATGGAACCGCGCACCGGCATTTCGGTGTGGGGTGGGGTGGAACTGGGTATCGCCTCGGCCGGAACGGTACAGGTCGGCCATCGTTACGGGCTGCCGGTGAACGTGTACGGCTTTTCCACCAATTCACATACCCTGGACATCCAGAATGGCTACGAGCGCGCCTTGAACGCAGCCGTCCCCGCCCTGGCCGGGGCGGACGAGCTTTCGGGCATCGGCGAGATGGAAGCAGGCGTGATGGGCTCGTATGCCCAGATGGTCAGCGACAATGAGATCGCTGCCAGCGTGCGCCGCGTGCTGCGGGGCTTTGCCGCCGACGCGGATGCCCTGGCGGTCGAGGTCATCGCGGCAGTGATGAATTCGTCACGGAACTTCTTGAGCCAGAAACACACCCGGCAATATCTGCGTGCGGGCGAAGTGCTGCTCACCCGCCTGGCCGAACGGCATTCGTGGGAGACCTGGGAACGCGAAGGCCGCCAGAGCATGGCCGAACTGGCCCAGGCGGAGGCTGAGAAAATTCTGCGTGAACACCAGGTGCCCCCGTTGGATGAGGCGCAGGAGCGCACCCTGGACGAGATTATGGAGGCGGCGAGGAGGAATCTATGTTAGCACAGGCACAAGCGATGGCGCAGCAACTATCCGGGTGGCGGCGGGAAATCCACCGCCACCCCGAACTGGGTTTCCAGGAAGTCAAGACTGCGGCAAAGGTCGCCTCCACTCTGGATGAATTGGGGTATCGCGTACACACCGGCGTGGGCAAGACCGGCGTGGTGGCGGAATTGGGCAGCGGCTCGCCGGTGATCGCCATTCGCGCGGATATGGATGCCCTGCCGATCCTGGAGGCCAACCCGGTGCCCTATGCCTCCGAAATGCCGGGGATGATGCACGCCTGCGGCCACGACTCTCACGTGGCTATGGCGCTGGGCGCGGCGGCTTTGCTGGCGCAGACGGCTTTCAAGGGGACGGTGCGCATGCTGTTCCAGCCATCGGAGGAAGCCAACGACCACGAAGGGTTGAGCGGCGCGCCGCGCATGATCCATGACGGCGCTATCGACGGCGTCGACCGGGTGATTGCCTTGCACGTCGACCCATCCACCGAAGTGGGCGATATCCGCATCACCGAAGGCTCGTCATCGGGAGGTGTGGACTCGTTCTTCGCGACGATCTATGGCAAGGGCGGGCATGGCGCCGCGCCGCACAACACTACGGACCCGATTTACATCAGCGGTTACGTGATCCTGGCGCTGCACGGGATCGTCTCGCGGCGGCTGGATCCCTTTGCCCCGGCGGTGGTCAGCCTGGGCAGCCTGCACGCCGGGCAGGCGGAAAACGTCATCCCCGACCAGGTGGAAATCTCGGGCACGATCCGTTTCCTGGAGCGCGAGGTGCGCCAGCAGATCCACGATGAGATCCGCCGGGCGCTGGAGATTGCCCGCACGCTGGGCGGCGATTACGAACTCAAGATCGAAGCCGGCACACCGCCGATGATCAACCATCCGGCAGTGGTGGAGAGCATCCGCCAGGCGGCGGGTGACCTGCTGGGCCCCGAACACGTTTTGCCGCCGCAAATGGGGCTGGGCGCGGAGGATTTCGGCTGCTTCTCGGAGGTCGTCCCGGGGGCAATGTTTAGCCTGGGCTGCCGTATCGAAGGCGAAGAACGTTTCTTGCACAACCCGTCTTTCGACCTGGATGAACGCTGCCTGCCGATCGGCGCAGCAATCCTGGCGGAGACGGCAGCCAGGTTCTTGAGAGATGGCAAGTAGGCCGGTGGAGCGGTACAAACCAGGGTGAGGTGGGGCGCCGGGCAGCGCCAGATGAGGAGAAGAGCATGGAAACACGGGTATACCCGCGGATCGACGTTTTGTCTGCCGAACAGATTGAGTACATTCATGAACGCTCGTTAGATATCCTGGGGAAGGCGGGCGTGCGCGTCGATTCGCCACGCGCCCGGCAGATTTTTTCTACATCCGGCGGGGTGAAGTTTATCGCCGAAGACCGGCTGGTGATGGAGCGCGACCTGGTGGAGTGGGCTATCCAGACGGCTCCACAGGCAACCGATATCTTCAACCGGAGGGGCGGACTGGCTTTTCGATTGGGCAAGGCCGAGGATGAAGGGCGGGTCCCAGAGGATGGGCTGGCTGCGGATAAAGGGCAGGTCTCAGACCCGCCCCTACGAGGGGGGACGCGGTTTGGGGTGGGGGTGACGAACCTGTATTATCAAGATCCGTTGAACGATGACGTCACCCCGTTCACCCGCCAACACATGGCGCTTTCGGTGCGGTTGGGCGAGCACTTGCCGAACTTCGACCTGATCTCGACGGTGGGGATTGTGCAGGATTACCCGCCTGAAACTGCTGACCTGTACGCCGTGCTGGAGATGGTGGCGAACACATCCAAACCGCTGGTGATGCTGATCTCGAATGAGATGATCTATGGACAGGTGTTGGATTTGCTCGAGCATCTGCACGGTGACCTGGGATCACGGCCGTTCGTGGTTCCTTACTTCAACCCGGTGACACCGTTGATTATCAACCAGGCGACCGCCGACAAGATGCTGGATTCGATCGAACGCGGCCTGCCGGTGATTTTTTCGAATTACAGCATGGCGGGGATGTCTACGCCGATCACGGCGGCGGGCACGCTGACCCTGATGAATGCCGAACTGCTTGCAGGATTGGCCCTGGCGCAGCTTGCCCGTCCCGGGGCGGCGGTTATCCTGGGCAGCCTGCCCGCTTTCTTCGACATGCGCACCATGCAGGATTTCTACGATCCGCACACGCTGCTGATCAATCTGGCCTGCGCCGAGATGATGGCCCACTATAGCATTCCGCATGCCGGCACTTCAGGCAGCGGCATCGGGTGGGGGGTGGATTTGCCAGCGGGCGGCTTGCAGTGGATGAACCACCTGACCGGGCTGTTGGGCAAGGTGGGGATGGCACCTTTCGTGGGCGGCAATTTAGGCTCCAAGGCATTCTCGCCGGCGCTGGTGGTCTATGCGGACGAAATCATCGCCCAGGCGCGACGCTTTGCCGAGGGTTTCCAGCTTAACGATGATGTGTTGGGCCTGGAGGAGATTGTGCGGCGCGGGCCGGGAGGAAATTTCCTGGATGCTGATCTGACGATGCAGAACTACCGCCGGGCATATCATCAGAGCAAACTTTCTCCGCACATCAGCCTGGAAAAATGGCAGGAGCGCGGCCAGCCGCAGTGGCTGGACTTGCTGCGAGGACACACCCGCCAATTGCTGGAGCAAAGCCAGGCGCCTGAGGATCACGATGAATTGATCGCCAGAGGCGATGCGTTCATTGCGTCGCGGGCCACTCCGTAACTGTGTAAGAGGTGAGCGGGGTGTGTTTATCCAGGCGGCAGCTTTCAAAGACCTGCCCCTGCGATTTTTCGACGCGCAGGGTGATTTGCAACGGAGGGCGGTCCTGGCCGGCGGAAAAACGCACCCGCCATTCGCCGTGGGTCGTCTCCAGGGCGTCCAGCAAATGGTATGCGTCCAGGGCCATTTCGCCGCTGCGCTGGCGCAGGTAAATTTCGGCGGCCTGGGCCGGGGGCGGGTAGCAGGCGCGACCGCGCAGGTTGGGCAGGAATAGCTCGCCGCGCTGGTAAGCTGAAAGGATGAGCGGCGCAGTCTGTGCATCCACGCGCCCGTAGAGCAAACCGTGGGGGAGACAGATCAGATTGGCGGCGAAGCGATGCCCGCCGATGTGCGAGCTGTTCCAGACCAGGGTTTCCGGGTTATCCTGCAGGGCGTCTGCCAGGGCGTTGAAAACGGGGATGCCGTGACGCGAACAGCACAGGTCTCTGCGACCGTTGGTGCAAACCAAAAAGAGGGGATGCGGGTAACGATGGGCGTCGTATCGCGGGCCGCCGGCAAGGATTGCAGAGATATCCAGGCCCAGCAGATCCTGGTAATGTTCCAGGTGGAAGGCATAAAACAGCGGTTGTTCCAGGCTGGCGGAAACGACAAAAAAGCGCACACCCGGCGCCTGCTGTGAACGAGGGGCGCGGATGAGCAGAATTTTGGCCCGCGGGTTGGCCTTGCCGTAGGCTTTGAGCTGCGTTTTGACTTCGGCGGGGATGTCGCTTTCTTCCAGGGCTTTTTCGCCCCAGGCGCCATTGTGTTCGATGAGCAGGTAAATATCCGTCTGGGTAGCTGTGCCATGCAAAGATTCTCCAGCCTGCAGGGAGAGATCGGAGCAAAAAGTTGGTTCTTGAGCAGGGGTGGTCATCGCCTCAGCGGTATTTGACGGGGTTGAGCAGGTACAGCGCCCAGCCGAAATACTCCCGCCCGTAACGGAAATATTCGTCCTGGCTGGTATGCAGGTGGTCGATGACCTGCTGGCGCTCCGGGTGGCCCGGGTTCTCTTCGATCCAGCGCAGCAAACCGCGCCAGTTGCTGGCCTCGTAACGATCCCAATCATCGTGGCTGGCGCGTAGCAGATATTCGATGTCCAGGCCTTCCTGTCGGGTGATTTGCAGGAGATGGGTCTCCGGCAGCACGCTGCGCTGCTCCTGGGCAAAGGCGGGGGGAACGGTATCTCTCAGCCAGTGGACTTCGCCGACGATGAGCCTGCCGCCCGGACGGATGGCGGTCTTCAACGCCTGGAGCGTCTGCCGGTAACCGTCCCAGATAAACGTGGCGCCGATGCAGGCGGCAAGGTCGAAGCGATGCGGTTCGAAGCGGTATTCCGAACCGCTGCCCTCGACAATCTGGATGCGCTCGTCCAGGCCGCGTTCGGCGACTTTTGCCCGCGCTCGCTGGCAGGCATAGGGACGAATGTCGATGCCCACCCCGGAGATGCCAAACTGTTCTGCCCACAGCACGAGGGCGGCGCCAAAGCCACAGCCAAAATCGATCACGCGCATCCCTGGAGCCAGCCCGGCCATCTTCCCGGCCAGGGCAATCTTTTCTGCCGAAATGGGGTTGATCCATTCCATATCGCGTTCGGAAATGTCTTTAAGGTCGAGGAAGTTCATTTGATGTAACCTACCGGGCTGGTATCGCAGCCATCGGCGTAATTGCGCAACGAGGCTTCCAGAAAGCCGCACAGGCCGCCATCCGGCTGCGCGGCGACAAAGGTTTAATCAAGATGGTGGGTTGCAAGGCAACCCACCATCTTGATTAAATCAAACTTACTCGTCGCGCTTGCCGACGTGGTGATCGATGTTGATCAAGACGCCCAGGTGATCCTCGGCCATCTGCAACTGGTCGATGATCAGGCTGGCGTTCTTCTCTTCTTCGACCTGTTCGTCCAGGAACCAGTGCAGCATGACCTGAGCGGCATAGTCTTTCTCAGCCAGGGCGATCTCATACAGTTTGTTGATCGTGCCGGTGACTTTCTTTTCGTGGGCCAGGATCTCCTTGAATACCTCCAACGGCGCGCCGAATTCCCTGGGCGGTTTGTCCAGGGCGAGCAGCTCGACGCGCCCGCCGCGATCGTTGATGTAATCGAAGAATTTCATGGCGTGTTCTTGCTCTTCTACGGCCTGCATGCGCGTCCATTTGGCGAAGCCGGGCAGACTGGCGGCCTCGAAGTGGGCCGACATGGACAGATAGAGATAGGCAGAGTACAGCTCGTTCTTGATCTGTTCGTTCATTGCTTGCTGAAGTTTCTCGCTTAACATCGTTGCATCTCCTTAGAAAATGATCTTTACTTGCGGTAGTCGTGAATCCCCCAGGGCCCAGCGTATGCTAACCCGCTGGGCGCCTGGCAGTAATTACGCTAATTCCACTCCATAATATACCACATGGATTCCGCACCAATGTATAAGAGAGTTATTAGAACCCTAATTCTCCTAAAATCTCCCGTTCGCTGCGTTTCCCGCTGCTCTTGCCGAGCAATTCCTCCCAGAAGCGGTCGTCGTAGCGCCGCGAGCGCACCGGCAGGGGCATGGGCACGCCCCAACCCAGGAGGAGGACTTCTTCTTTGGGCTGCAAGCGGGCGAGCATGCCGCGCAGGGAGTCGCGCCCGGCCAGGCCGGAGAGCACGGCGCGAATGTCGTCCTCATCGCCCAGCCAGCCGGAGACGCGGGTGCCCAACTGCGACATGACTTCGTCGTAGATTTGCGAAGGGCGCTGGTCGATGATGAGCAGGGTAACGTAGTATTTGCGCATTTCGCGGGCGATGGTGCTGAAGGTGGTCTGGGCGGCCATCTCACGATTGAGCAGTTTATGGGCTTCTTCGACCACGATGACCAGCGGGCGCGGCTCTTTTTCACCCTGGGAACGGTAGTCGTTGGTACGCTTCTCCCAGGCATCGCGGATGCGGCGGGTGAGCAGGTTGCTGACCAGCAGATAATCCAGGTCTTCTTCGTGATTGCCGAAAGACAGGATGACGTGCTGCCCGGCTTCCAGGGTCTTGATGATTTCACCCACGCTATCGACGGCGGGTTGGCCGACGATGTAAGGTTTGTGGAACAGGCGACCCAGCTTGCTGTGCAGGCCCTCGGCGGCCATCACGTTGATGCCGGCGCGATTGGCCCAGAAAGCCACGCTGCCGGGTGCAGGGACTTTCTTGCCGTTCTCATCCTCGATCACCGCGCCGACTTCGAGGGCGGAAAATTCGGCGAACCAGTTGGGGCCAAACTCGTTCCACAGGGCGTCCAGGGTGGCGGGGGTGGTTTCTTTGAGGTTCAGTTCGCGGGTGAGCATTTCGATATCGGCGGCGCGGATATCGCGCATGGCGATTTCCAGGTTGAAGTCGGGCGCCTGGCCGCGGATGCGGGCTCCCTGGCCCAGGCCAACCACGCTCACCCGGTTGTGGAATTTGGTCTTCAGGCCGATGACGCGCTTGCCGGTATCCGAGGCGGTGTCGTCGAAGCCGTATTCGTTGTGCATGTCATACACCAACAGAGAGGCGCGATTGTAGTGGATCAACCCGGCCAGGACGATGCGGGTGAGGAAGGATTTTCCGGTACCGGTAGCGCCAAAGACGCCTGCCGAGCGTTGGACGAATTTCTCCAGGTTGAGGCACACCGGATGGCCCTGCTCGCGGGTGTAGCCGATGACAAAGTTGCCGCCCTTGTGGCTGCTGCCGAAGATCTCGGCGATATCGCCTTCGCCAGCCAGTCGCACAGGGGCGTGGTGGAGCGGGATGGTTTTTACCGGCAGCGGGCTGGGGGCAGGGCGCAGACCCAGGTCGATGGCCTCGCGCCAGCGGGTGTATTCCGGGCTGCCCGGCTCGGGACCGATTTCCTGCATCAGGGCGGGCAGCACTTCCAGGTTGGTGTACAGGGTTTGCCCGTGCAGCAGGCGGGCGAGTTCCGAGGGCAGGCGCGTTTCGCTTTGTTCGTCGGCAAAGCGCGGGTCGGTAGCGCCCAGTTGCAAATCGGTCACCAGGCCGTAGAACAGCCAATCGTCGCTTTCGATGACCACGAAGCCACCTTCCTGCACCTGGTGGGCCGGGATGGTCAGGCGAATGCGCAGGTTTTCTTTCAAACCGCCGCCGACGACGTAGCCAATCACGTTTCGAGCATCGTTTTCCATGGATTCGCCTCTCTATACCACTTCACTCAAAGCGCCGAGAACACTCATCAAGACGGGGTAATCATCGCGCAGCAGGGTGATCAGCTCCTGGGTTGCCCGCCCTGCCCAATCCCGCTGCCCGGCGGCGAGATGGGCTTCCTGCGCCTGCTGGACGTGGGCGGCCAACAATTCGCCAACCGGCAGGTCGCTGGCGCGCAGCACGTGGCGGAAATAGCCGAAACGCCCGGTGGAGGTGAAGGCGCGCAGCTCCTCCGGCGCGCAGCGGTAGATCACATCCAGGCTGAGCGGCGGGCGGGGCGGCAGCAGGTGATAGATACGGCCATCCTGGCGATAGCCCACCGACAGGACGCTCATCTCCAGGGGGACGTTGCGGTTCAGGCGGTTATCGTTGATGATGCTCTCATCCACACCGTCGGCGGTGACGAGCTGGCGCACCAGCCCATCGTCGTCGATGTGGATATCGTGGATCAGGCCGAAGATTTCGTAGCCCTGGCCGGCCGGGGCCTTGACCAACGTCCCGAAAGAGGGGCTCTCGAGCTGCGAGACCCGGCAGCCGACCACGAAGCCGGAAGTGCCAGCACGCAGCAGGCGCCCGATTTGAATGGCGGGATTGGTTTCCGTAAGGCTCATCTTTCGTATCGCGTCCTTCCTGGTAAATCTTTGGCGGATTGTTTATAGGAGGCTTCATCCATCTCTACGCCGCGCTGGCGCAGCTCCAGAGCGATCATCTGCGTAACCTGGTCGCGCTCCTCGAGCGTGACGACAGCCGCCTCGTGGGCGCGATGCAACAGGTAGGGAAAGGGGCGGCTACCCATGACGCGGCACTGGTCGACGAGCACGGCGTGCAAACCGTCCAGCATGAGCGGGGCGCGTACCACCCAGGCGGGAACTTCGACGCGCGCCAGCCAGGGATGGCCGGGGCGACCCACGTTGAGATAGAAAAAGTGCAGCGCCAGGCTGCCGGGATAACTGGCGTGTGAACGAAATTGAATGGCGTAGACAGTGGAACGTTCCCCCGGCTCGAGAAGGCGGCGGTACAGGTCGATATCTTTGATGCCGCGGAATGGGGTAGAGTGGCGGATATCTTTCAACTCGCTGTCCGTAGCTCGCGCAACTTCCAGCAAGCGCACCACCAGCGTGGAACCCGGCTTGTCTACATAACCGGCGGTAGCCACTTCCAGGGTTTGCAGGCGGGTCAGGACCCGGGCGTAATCGTCCAGGCTGCGTTTGAATTCCAGTTCCTGCTCGCCTTCGCGGGCACCCCACAATTCCATTGGCCCATCGGTGAAGGTGATCACGGGGAATTCGGCTTGCTCGGCCAGATCGGCCAGCCGCTCGCGTTCTTTCAGGTCGCGGATCAGCGCCAGGCGAGCATCGGTGATCTGACCGGCCGGCGTATAAAGCTGGTCATCATACATCAACCTGCTCTGGACGGTTACCTGCGGCGCGTCCAGCGCGCCCAGGCGCATCTGGATGGCGCCCAGGTTGATCAGGCAGTAGTTTACCTCGGCGTGGCGATCGGGAGCGATTTGCGAGCCATCGGCGGCAAGGATGGTAGCGGAAGGCGGCAGCGAGGGCAGGGGGTGACGGAAATCCAGCCGCTCGGCCGGTTGTCCCGGCTCGATCAGCGGCAGGGCGCAGCGCAGGCTGGCGTCGAATTCGCTGGCCACGCGCTTGACGCGGCGGTGCAGGGCTTCCAGGTCTAAGGTTTCGTCTTGCAAGAATTCAAGCGCCTGCTGGCGCTGGTTGCGCAGGATCTCTGCCCGGCGCGGGGCATTTTCGCCCAACTGCTTGACCTGTTCGCGCACCTGTTGAAAATCCAATGACATGGCGTCTCCTGAAAAACAGAACAAGTGTTTGGTCTATTTTAAGGCCGTCTGCTTCTACGTGCAAGTGGTAAAATTCTTGTTATGGCGACGATCTCGAAAGCATTCTCAAACTCTGCCGAAAGCTGTATGCGCTTTTTCGATCCGCGCCACGACCTGGAGGCGGTGGCCGATTTGATCGAGCTGTGTTTCAACGAAACGCTCGATCCAGACGGGCGCAATTACCTGGGACGGATGCGCTCGGCAGCGAAGAATGCTTCCTGGTGGGGAGGGCCGTCGTCTGTCGAATGGTCCAGCCCGGCGATGACGGGTTACGTCTGGCAGGAGGATGGACGGATTGTGGGCAATGTCAGCCTGGTGCCCTATTTTGTGCGCGGGCGGCGCTTCTATTTGATTGCCAATGTGGCTGTACACCCGGACTACCGGCGCCGGGGCATCGCCCGGGCGATGACCGAGCAGGCGGTGAGCTTTTCCCGCCAACGGCAGGCGCCATCGGTGTGGCTGCATGTGCGCGAGGAGAACCTGCCGGCAGTAGAACTCTACCGATCATTGAATTTCGTGGAGCGTGCTCGCCGCACCACCTGGTTCAGCACGCCCGACTTCGCGGCCAGCTCCGAGCCAACCGGGGCGCGCTTCGTCTCGCCCATCGGGCGGCACTGGAAGGAGCAGCGCGCCTGGCTGACCAATAATTACCCCGCAGAGCTTGCCTGGCACATGCCACTCAAGCTCAACACGCTCAACCCCGGTCTGGTAGGAGACTTTTACCGGTTCCTGTATAATGCGACCATCTACCAATGGGCGTTGGTGCGCGGCGAGCGGCTGTTGGGTTCAATCGCCTGGCAGCCTACGAATGGGTACGCCAATGCTTTGTGGCTGGCCATGCCTCCGGGGAGCGACGAACGGGTGGCTTATGCCCTGCTGGCTTACGCCCGCAAGAATGCCCCTTCACAACGCCCATTGATGCTCGAATATCCGGCGCGCCAGTACGAGCGAGCAGTCCAGGCGGCGGGGTTTTACGCCCACCAGACGCTGATTTGGATGTCGCTTTCGAATCTTTGAGGCGGCTGCCCAAAGAGATGCTTCCAGATTGTTGCGCCGATCTATCTGTTCCTGCAGGTCGCTGCAATGGGGGTAATCCAGCGAGCGGTCCTTTCATCTGCCAACCAGGGGAAAATACCTGAGGAAATCCGCGATCAAGATGGCTGAAGTCGAAACGTTGTCGTTTTTGTCTGGCTCGTAAATGGCAGTGTCGATGTCGGCCTGAGTGGAAAACCAACCCGTAAAACCGGGGTTCACGGTGGCCCGAAAGATGATCTTGCTATTTTCTCCGGGTGCAAGATCGGCAACATCCCAAGCCAATTGTTCGCCCGAATATCCCATGGTGGCTTTGCCGGATGAAATTGTAACAGGGTTGCCAAGGCTGACGGGGAGATCATATCGGATTGTCACGTGTGTCGCCAGGGCCTGGCCGGTATTCGAATAGTGCAAGGTGATGGTAACGGTGTTTCCGGCGTGCAATGGGATAGAAGGTTCGATGGTTTGCTGGATTTGTACGTCGGCCGGTAATACCTTTAAGGGCGTAGCAGGATCCCCAAAGAGCAAATAGGTTTCAATCAGATCGTGATGGCTGGCGGTATTGGCATATAGATATAGTTTTGCTTGCGTCGTAGCGGCACCGAGGTGGGTGATGCCATCATAAAAGATCGATTGATAGAGGCCGCGATTGAGATAATCGTGACCAGAAGCTACACCCATTCCGGTGGCCGAAAAGCTGCCGATGGCACCTTTACCCGGGGCGCGGGTTACCATTTCTGCCAGTGAAGAATTATCGTTACCAGGGGCGCCGATTCTTTGGAATGTGCCGTCCAGGCAGGACATAGAAACCATGAAGGGGTATTTTAACGTGTTGGTGAGCGCAGGAATGCTGGTTCTACTCCACAATTGCTCCATTCCCCAATAATAATAGCTGGCGTGCCCGATATAATTTACCAGTAAAGCGCCCTGGTTAATCGCATTGAAAATCTCGGTTTGAGTATTTTTAAGGTCGAGATTCGTGACGCCATAATATATCTTCTGGCTGGTGTAACCTGCGGGAAGGAAGTAATCGGCGATTGCATTAGAAAAGGCAGCGAAATCTCCGGCGGCATCGGCATTATCCGCGACGAATGCGCTCCTGGCATTCCAATCCGCACTTTCTGCCTGTTCATATGCCAGGATTTTGCTTACGTAGTCGCTTGCCTCAACTGCGCTGCGGACAGCAAGACGTCCGACGTACATATCCGGCAAGATGTCATCTCCAACAATCGAAACATAGCGATTGTCTGTGGCAGTTTCTCCTGCCCAGGGATCTATATAATCCAGATAGGGGGGGATGTAGTTCTTTTCTCCATATCCAAGATTGTTCTTCGGGTCGTAATTCCCGTCTCCAACCAGAAGGACATATGTTGGAGCCGGAGGAGACCAGTTTGCATAGGCGTAAGCCAGGAAAAGCCGGATTGCTTCTGGGTCGTAGATTCCATATGCGAATTCATCGTAGATGTCATCTACCTTTACGACTTGCGTACGCAAATCCTGACTGGACCGCCAGGCTGCCAGCGGCAGTACACTCGTGTAGAAATCGGGATGTGTGATCACGATATAATCTGCCGCGTTGGCTGTGGATTGCAGGTCGGAGGGGGTATCCAGCGAAATCGCTAACGGTTTCAGCCGATGGGCTACGGATTCTGCCAAGTAGTGGTGTTCATTGGTGATCGAATGACTGAAATCGAGACGGTATGCCCCTCCGTCGAGCTGAGCGGTATAGGTAATGATACGGACGGGACGAGCCGGATCGGAGATGTCTAACACGTCCAAAGTGTCGGTCATAAAGCCATTGATTTGATATTGCCATGCCCCGGCATCATCTCCGTCGAAAAGCAATTTATCATCGCTCGCGGTATAGGTTTCTGCATAGTCTAGTTCGAACCAATTAATCAGGATGATATCCGTCGTGATGCCATTGTCCGCGGGTGATACCACTTTAATGACGTTATCTTTCTCCACCAGGTACGATGCCGGTACGTCCGTGGTAAAGAAGTAGTCGGTGTTTTCTGGCCAGGTGGTATCGTGGATTAAATGTCCATTCAGGTAAATCAAGGTGTGATGCTCGGGCTTTCCAGCATAACTGCGGAAAAAGCCGCGCAGCGTTGCTGTAGGGACCGTGGGGTCGGGATAGCCCAGCGGCAAAGTCAGCGTTGCCGTATATCTTGAGCCATAGGAATAGGTGTAGCTCCAATACCATACATCTTTGTCTTCGCCGCTGCCCCAGGCAGCAAAATATCTGACATCGTGCTCAAAATGTTGGGTGGTTTTGAAGGAAGTTGGTACAGTGCCGCCTGCTGGCGTACCATCTTCGTCTGACATACGCAGGCCATCGGTATTTCCCCAGATCAGCCAATAGACATTGGTAGAGGTATCCCTGGTATTCAATTTTTGGCCGTAGAACAAGATCTTATCCCCCTCATCAAAGCTTTCGTCCTCCTGGCCAGCGACGTGAATGGCGACTTCTTGCCCCTTGTTGAAAAGCTGGAATGTGCGAGGGTTGATCGAAGCCACCGGTAGGCCAGCGGTTAGCAGGTCCGTATAGGTCAGTTGGTAAATTCCATCCTGGTTAAGTGTAATTTTGTAGGAGGGTTGTGTCAGGTAAGGCAAAGCTGGTTGGGCAGTACCCTGGGGAGTGTACAGCTCGATGGAAGGTTTTGAGCGCCACGATTGGGCCGATGCATAGTTTATTAAATTGTGCTGCAGCAGCGACTCGTAAGCACCCTCGTCGATCATCTCGCGGCTGGACGAGGTGAATTTTTTGCCGAGATGAAATGAGAGGCGTACACGGATTCCTCGATGATAGACCAGCTCGCCACTTACCGGATTATATTGAAAGGGTTGAAAACGAACCTGGACTATCCGCTGGCTGCGAAGAAAACCGGTTGAGACCAATTCTGCTACCTGGGATGGGGAAAATGCATCTCTTGAATAAGATTGCTCGTCGCGCTGTGTTTTGTACCCCAGGTCATCGATGGTGCCGAAGGGCACATCATTCATGATCGGGGCCGAAACAGGACATAGATTGTATTTCCTTTGAGCCACTACAGGTTCAGAGTCCAGGAGCGTAAGCTTGATATCTGCGTCTGGGGGTACTGCAACCATAGCGCCGCGTACCGGCAGGCGCGGCTGACCGGGAATGTCGGTTTCGCCAAAGCCCTCTACGTGGATTACCTGGCAAGCAGACTCGCCTGTTGAGATTTCTTCCACGCGAAATTCGGGTGTTACTAATTCCAAAGTAACCCCTTGCAAATCAGAGGAGATCAACTCTGTCTGCGGCCTGGTCGTTGTATCGAGGGCAGGTAGAGATAATCCCTCGAACTCGCTTTCAGGCCTTGCAGGCGCTACGGGTAAACCTTGCGCTCGAACCATTTGAATTGTAAGCCACGCTAATCCCAACCCGGCAATTAACGATAGCCATAGTCGAAGACTTAATTGCAGATAACGGTTAAACATAGATCGTATTCCCCGGTGTTCGGTAGATTGTAGTAAATGGACGCTGTTGTAAAAAAATTGCTTTTCCCTTATTTGACTGAAAGTCGTTTTGCGTGACCTGCAAGGCACGCGCAGCTATTTTACGTGGAAAATTTCCGGAAATGAAACTGATATCGGCTGTAAGAATCTGCCATGTTCCAGGCTACCAGTGGAACGAGCAACATTTACCATACAATTTGACCATAGTTTAACATAAAATGCGATAAATGTACTCATAAAATCGAAAGTTTTTTTCATGAGAGCCAGTCGAGATGTACAGCACCTACATCTCAGGATGGTGCAAAATGACCTGTAGCCCAATGGTGCCTGGTACATTCCGGGTGATAGGGTGCCAAATTTTTTGCCAGGGGCGGAGTTTGCAGATTTGGAAGTTGTCCAGGACGTATTCAAGGATTCGCGGTCCTTTGGGTGAAGTATAATTATCAAGACTTCGCCGAACTCAGCCTACACAGCGAATTCTCAGTGTAGACAGAATCAAAGAGGGTCCTATTTTTACCCGCATTGATATGGGAGGTCGGTATTCAAAACCGGTGAGTAAGTTGTGTGCATTCAATTGCCTGATGATTTGAAAAGAGGGATTGGCGGTCAGGGAAATGACCCTTCTTGAAGTTAAAGCACGACTAAATAGCTAAAGGGATTATCGATTTCAATTTGCTGTCCAAACATTAGCTTCTTTATCAGTTTGTTATAGGAGGATCAAAATGAATAAAATCACTCGATGGATTCGCAGCAAAAGGGGGTTGACTACCATTGCTGGTGTATTTGTCGCCGTTCTGGCCGTAGCAGCTATCGGCCAGGCAGCCGGACTGTGGGACATTGTCGGCGCATTGACGGGAACTGCCGGCCTGCCCACGGTCCCGGTACCGGAATATCCTGCCCCGGTGGGCGGATATAGCTGCTTGCCCACCTGCGCCGAGAACGACGGCAAGTTCCTGACCCTGGTGGGCGACAATATGCGCAGCCTGGGTGGGGTGAAAATCACGACCTGGATCGCAGTGCCGGCTACCGCAACGACCTTCCAGGTGAGCATCTTCGATGGCGACTCGGGGAAGGACAACGCCGGGGCAATCAACTACAAGGCGGGCAACTGGGACAATACCCAGACGGAAGCGACCTACACCCTGTATGCTGATCCATTGAAGGATGGAGCGGGGACGCAGGTACTGGCGACGTGGCGGGGCAACCAGGACCCGATGCCGAACAACGGCTGGTTCAATGCGGACCTGCCGCAGTCTGCAGCGGCGCGAGGGCCGAGCGGGCACTACTTCTACCGGTTGGAAGCGGTGCGGCCGGTGGAGGGGAGCGGCATCAATGCCTTCAAGCTGCGCTCCACGGGGTACTTGATTGCGGGGAAGTCGCTGACGAACCCGGTAGGTATCGTAGGGATGATCTTTGGGACGAATGATGCCGTGATCCTGTATCCGCAGTGGCAGGGATTGAGCAACCCGGGGCCGTCCAACTACACCGGTGACTGGTCGTTTTCGTTCTACGTGCCCACTGCGCAGACCTCCCTGGAGTTGTGGGATGGTGATTTCGATCGCGGCACTCAGGCAATAACGGCGCAGGACACGGACGATCCGAACACGCAGGGGAAACCGAGTTTTGCCAATCAGTTCGCAGTTGATGAGAGGGCGGGCGGACAGGGCGCTCCGGCGGATGATTACACGTCTTTCCCGCTTTACCGGCGATCTCCTGCAGTGGAGTACGATTTGATCGACCCGGGTGGGGCGCCGATATACATTAATACCGAGCCATCCGGGACAGAGGAATGGGAGAAGTTCAGCATGAGCACCCAGGCGGATGCGAGCCCTGACCTGCTAGTGGATCAGATCAAGCCGGGCTTCTATCAGGTGCACATCCGTGGTATGGATATGTTCAACTCGGTGTGGCTCAGCACGCAGTACGAGGTCTGTGACCCAGAAGACGGCTGTGGGCCCTGTGTCTGGCCAGGCTGTGATAACAGCGCCTGCCCGCGTACAATCGGTTACTGGAAGAATAACGTCAAGAAAGTTCTGATTGATAAGAAGCTCAATGGCGTTCAGGAAAGCCCGGAGACCCTGGATTGGGCGCTCAAGAACGTCGCCCTGGGCAGCAAGGTCTTCCGTACGGGTATCAATATCGGCGCTCCGGCCGTCGTTGCAAACCCTGTGCGCCTGACCGACCAGGAAGCAAATACAATCCTGCAGCGTGATAAGAAGTCCTATCCAGGCGATCCGAATTCCATGCTCGCCCGAGCTTTGCAACAGAACCTGGCTGCCTGGCTCAACCTGGCGTCTGGCAAAGTCAGCGACAATACAGTTGTAACTCTGAACGTAGCGGGCGGGCCGTTCAACGGCACTATCTGGGATGCTTTGCAAGAAGCTGAGAATATTATCCTGACCGGTGGTAATCTGGAACGGGCCAAAGATATCGGCGATCAGATTAATAATGGCAACCTGGGTGAGGATGCCAACGTTACTGAGTGCAATCCAACGGATTACGCCGGCAAGATCCCACCGGATAAGCAACCACCCAAGCACAAGGACATGCCTAAGGCTCCCAAACCGACTGAGCCTCCTTATGTACCCCCATCGGAGCCGCCCGCCTGTGATGTGCCAGATACCACTCTGGCCGGCGGCTATGCGATCATCGCTCTCGATCCTGCTCCTTGCCAGGGTGAACAGAATGGCCTGTTGTTCCATGGCACGAGCCTGACGCAGCTCGACGGTACGGCTTTTTCGAATGGCTGTGTGCGTGCCGTAGGAACAACGCGCGTGGAGGTTACCGCACCGGTACAATATGTGGCTGAACAATTTGGTGATATGGCGCTCATCAACATGGGCGCCCAGCAGGCACCCCAACCCCTGGACGAGTCAGTCTGGCGCATTGCTCCTCCGAATTGTTCCGACCCGGCGGCAATCCAGATGGACGGTAAAGATTTCAAGGGCGATATGCTTTTGCAAGCAGGGTTGTATTGTATCAGCGGCGATGTGACTATCAATAATAATGATACGGTCATTGGAAGTGATGTGACCCTCTACTTTATTGATGGCAAACTCACGGTCAATGGCGGGGCGACGGTGCAAATGACTGCACCATCCCAGGGAGCATCCCCTGCTCTGCCGGGCGTACTGTTCTACGTGCCTGATACCAACAACAATCCGGTCTTTATCGCCGGTAATTCCAACTCGTTTTTCAGCGGTGTCGTTTATGCACCGGCTTCTGAGATCGAGGTGCTTGGAACTGGCTACGTCTATGGCTACCAGGCTCAGTTTATCGGTTGGGACGTGCGCGTGGGCGGTACGGCGGATGTGATCCTCGATTTCCAGAGCAATGGGGCGGGCGTCTGCAAATAGACGCCATTCAGGCAAGTAAATGATGATAAGGGCCGCCCGGAGAAAGAGGCTGAGCGGCCCTTTTTAACAAAAATTTCTGTGGGATTCACCCACATTTCTCGACCATACAAAGCGCATCCCGGTCAAAGAAAAACTCTCAATAGCTGCTAAAATATTCTTTAGCTATAGCGACACTTTCTGGCTTAATCCTACGACTCAATTATTAGATTGCAAAAGTCAAAACGTATGATTTGGGTTGTTTGCACAACCCTAAGAATTTCATAGGAGGACCACAATGAATAAAATCACTCGATGGGTTCGTAGCAAGAGGGGATTGACTACAATTGTTGGTGTGTTTGTCGTCGTCCTGGCAGTGGCCACTGTTGGCCAGGCAGCCGGGCTGTGGGATATCGTCGGCGCGTTGACCGGTGCGGCGGGCATCCCAGTGCCGGAATATCCTGCTCCGACGGGCGGATATAGCTGCCTGCCCACCTGCGCCGAGAACGACGGCAAGTTCCTGACCCTGGTGGGCGACAATATGCGCAGCCTGGGTGGGGTGAAAATCACGACCTGGATCGCAGTGCCGGCTACCGCAACGACCTTCCAGGTGAGCATCTTCGATGGCGACTCGGGGAAGGACAACGCCGGGGCAATCAACTACAAGGCGGGCAACTGGGACAATACCCAGACGGAAGCGACCTACACCCTGTATGCTGATCCATTGAAGGATGGAGCGGGGACGCAGGTACTGGCGACGTGGCGGGGCAACCAGGACCCGATGCCGAACAACGGCTGGTTCAATGCGGACCTGCCGCAGTCTGCAGCGGCGCGAGGGCCGAGCGGGCACTACTTCTACCGGTTGGAAGCGGTGCGGCCGGTGGAGGGGAGCGGCATCAATGCCTTCAAGCTGCGCTCCACGGGGTACTTGATTGCGGGGAAGTCGCTGACGAACCCGGTAGGTATCGTAGGGATGATCTTTGGGACGAATGATGCCGTGATCCTGTATCCGCAGTGGCAGGGATTGAGCAACCCGGGGCCGTCCAACTACACCGGTGACTGGTCATTTACATTCTACGTGCCGGTTGCGCAGGATTACCTGGAGTTGTGGGATGGTGATTTCGATCGCGGCACGCAAGCGACGGTGGCGCAGGACACGGACGACCCGAACACGCAGGGGAAACCGCAGTTTGCCAACCAGTTCGCAGTGGACGAAGGTCCGGGTGGACAGGGCGCTCCGGCGGATGATTACACGTCTTTCCCGCTTTACCGGCGGGAACCCGCAGTGGAGTACGATCTGATCGATCCGGATGGGGCGCCGATTTACATCAACACCGAGCCATCCGGGACAGAGGAATGGGAGAAGTTCAGCATGAGCACCCAGGCGGATGCGAGCCCTGACCTGCTAGTGGATCAGATCAAGCCGGGCTTCTATCAGGTGCACATCCGTGGTATGGATATGTTCAACTCGGTGTGGCTCAGCACGCAGTACGAGGTCTGTGACCCAGAAGACGGCTGCGGGCCTCCCGTTTGGGGATCAGGCGGTTGTGCTTTGCCGGTGAGCTACTGGCGAACGAATTTCCTGAAGATGTATAAGAATCAGAGATCCGGAAAGGCGCAAGAAGACAAAGAAAGCCTGGAGTGGGCGCTGCGCAACACTGCCCTGGCGAGCCCGTTGTTCCGTTCGGGAATCAACGTTCAAGCACCGGTGGCGATCACCAACTCGCTGACCCCGCTGACGCCAGATGAAGCGATCAATATCCTGGGTGGGGTAGGCGGCAAAGGCGGCGGCGGTGGTGGCGGCGGCAAAGGCGGAGAGAGGATGCTGGCCAGCGCCCTGAGACACAACCTGGCAGCCTGGCTCGACCTGGGCAGCGGCAAAATGAAGCCGGAAACCCCGGCCCACCTGGATGTGACCGGCGGATATTTCGATGGCACAGTGTGGGATGCGCTTAAGGAAGCCGAAAACCTGATCCTGACCGGCGGCGATCTGAAACGGGCGGCGGAAATCGGCGAGTTCCTGACTTATGGCGGCACGTATGAAGAGCCTCCCAAAGCCCCGGCTGTCCCTGTAGCTCCGGCTTACCAGGCCCCAGCCCCGGTCGATACATCTGCCTGTGGGGCACGCTCTAACATGTATAATGTTGAGAACCCGACCAACAACCCATTCTACGGCGTCAAGTTCGAATTCGCTTCCGGTACGGAAGTCGTGAATGGCGATTACGATGAGTTCAAGGTAGTGCTGCCAGCCGATGTGGTCAACACGATCACTTCCGTACAGATGGAAGCCAAGGCGGCGGGGAACGTGGCGCAGGTTGTGATGGAAAACTGCAACTTCGCCGGACCTCTACCGTGCGGCGAGCCGGTCAAAGATCCTGCTAACCAGTTTGGCTTCTACTTCATGGGCGCGGCAGACAACGGCGATGGCACGCTGACTCTGATCTTCGACGTACAGAATTTCACGCTGCAAGGTCTGAGCCACGTCACCATCGGCCTGCCGGCCGGCGTGGTTCCTGCCTCGCCTGCGGGCACTTTCGAGAGCAAGGTTTGCCCCACGACACCTTAACGGGGAGGGCCTAGCCCGATAATATCCAGATAGGGGATGTCCCAGGAGACATTTTTGGGACATCCCTATTGCTTGTATAGAGGTTTCTTGGGGAGTGGGATCTTACACATAGGAGTTCCACTCCCCACCCCCGTTTTTAGATAATATGATCCCCAAAGTGATCTTTTTCCTGCTTGTGTCCCTTGCTTTGGCTGGCTGCAGTGGCGTGGCCTTTGGAAAGTGTGAAAGCTTCGTCGACGACTCGCTGGCTAATCGCGAGTTTACACCCGACAGCGGGAAGCTCCGGCTGGTCCTTGAGGCTGACCAGACTGAATTGCCTTCTTCACGCAAGCCTGTTGCCGTGTTCCTGGTTCCTGATAGCGTGGCGGCAGCCAGCGGCTATCGTGCTGATCTGATCCAGGAGAAGATCGATGCCCAAAGCGAGGCGGGTAAGCGGGTGATGGCGGCCATTCGCGACAACCTGGATGTTTCGAGAGGCGGATGCCACATCAAGGATGATCTGAGCGTTTCAGGTTGTGCTGTCGTGATGGGTACAATGACCGGGCGGATTGGGAACTGTTGCGCTACCTATCCTCTGGCGTACGAGGCTACGATTACCTTTCCCAACGCCGCGCAGGTGGATGCCCAGGTATTCGCAGCTATTGCGATTCTCGATGAGGATGCCAGAGGCAGGATCGGTTGCGTGCAAGTTATTTCTCCATAGTGCGTAACCGGTTATAATCGATCCATGCTTACCATAGCCATTCAAGCCGGCGGCGAGTCGCGCCGCATGGGGCAGGATAAAGCGTTGCTGCCTTTCCTGGGGCAGCCCCTGGTATCGCGCGTGATCGGACGCCTGGCGCCGGTTGCCAGCGAGGTGATCGTGACGACCAATCGCCCCGAAAATTTCCAGTTCCTGGGGCTTCCGTTGTATCCCGACCTTGTCCCAGGGCGCGGCGCGTTGGGCGGGCTGTATACTGCGCTGAACGCCGCCAGCCAGCCGCTGGTGGCGGTAGTGGCCTGTGATATGCCCTTCGCCAGCCCAGACCTGTTTGCTGCGCAGCGCGATGCGTTGCTGGAAAGCCGGGCAGATATTGCCATTCCGAAGTTGCCAGACGGCTTGCAGCCATTCCACGCCGTCTACCGGCGCGAGACCTGTCTGCCGCACATCCAGGCAGCTTTGCAGGCGGATCGCTGGCGGGTGGACGCCTGGTTTGGCGAGGTGCAGATACGCTATTTTTCTGCCGAGGAAGTTCAGCAGTACGACCCCGACTTGCTGTGTTTCGCCAATGTGAATACCCCTGAAGAATTGCACGCTGCTGAGCAGATTGCCGGGCGGAAGCAATAGATACGAAGTGACATTGATAAACCAACTGGCGCATGCACCCGCATGCGCCAGTTGGTTTCAGCTACGTGAAATGTGCAGCGCGTTGCGCTGTGCATTTCACACGGGGATAACTTATTTGACGACCGGCAGTTCGGCTGCGATCCAGGCGCCCAGGCCGCCGCCCAGGTTGCGCACGTCGGTCCAACCGAGCATACGCAGGGCCATCAGGCCGATGCCACCGCGATGGCCGGAAGCGCAGTAGATCACCACCGGGGCAGCTTTGTCGGCAGGCAGTTTGGCCATGTCGTTGAGCAGTTCGTTGATCGGGATGTTCACGGCGCCTTCGACGTAACCAGCGTCGGTGACCTCTTTCGCGATGCGCACATCGATCAGAGCGGGCTTTTTGTCTGAGGCCAGCTCGGTGTTCAGATCGGCAGGTTTCACTGAGTAGAAGCCTTCTGGAAGGCCGGAGAGGAAGGCATCCAGGTCTTTCAGGCGGGCAGCATCCACTTCAGGCGCCGTGCCGGCGGTGGGCGCTGCGGGTGCGCCGGTTTCAACGGGCAACTCGGCTTTCTTCCAAGCGCCCAGGCCGCCGCCCAGGTCTTTGACATCGCTATAGCCCAGGAGCTGCAGGGCAGCCATGACCATGCCGCCGCGGTGGCCCGAGGCGCAGTAAACCACGATGGGCTGATCCTTGGCGGGCAGCTTATCCAGGTTCTTGAGCACTTCGCGCACTGGGATGTGCACCGCGCCGGCAATAAAGCCATCTTTTTCAATCTCACCGGCTTCGCGCACGTCCAACAAGAAAGGCGGCTTGTCGGCCAGCAGGGTATTCAGGTCAGCGGGTTTGATGGCGCCGAAACCCTCCGGCAGGGCTTTCAGGTACTCGGTCCAGACTGCGGTCCAATCCAGCCCACCCACTACGGGCAGCTTGGCGGTCTTCCAGGCGCCCAGGCCGCCGCCCAGGTTGCTTACATTGGTATAGCCAATCAGGCGCAGGGCCATCATGGCCATGCCACCGCGATGCCCGGAGGCGCAGTAGATGACGATGGGGGCGTCTTTTTCGGCGGGCAGCTTGTCCAGCGAGGTCATGAACTTGTCGAAGGGAATGTGGATGCTGCCTTCGATGTATCCATCTTTGTCCAGCTCGCTCTGGGCACGAACGTCGACCAGGGTGGGAGCCGGGCTGGCTGCCAGCTCTTCGTTGAGCTTGTCTGCCTTGACGGAATAGAAGCTATCCGGCATGCCGCTCAGGAACTCATCCAGGGCGGTGAACAGGGCCTGATTTTCGACGATCGGGGTGCTGATCGCCTTGGCAGCTTCGGGCGCGCCGGTTTCGACAGCCAGGTTGGCTTTCTTCCAGGCGCCCAGGCCGCCGCCCAGGTTGCGTAGGTTGGTATAGCCCAGGATGCGCAGGGCGGCCATGGCCATGCCACCACGATGGCCGGATGCGCAGTAGACCACGATCGGCTCATCCAGGCCGGGCAGCTTATCCAGGTTCTTGAGCACTTCACGCACCGGGATATGGACAGCTCCCTTGATGTAGCCGTCTTTTTCGATTTCGCCGGCTTCGCGCACGTCCAACAGGAAGGGCGCTTTATCGGCCATTTCCTCGTTCAGCTTCGGTGCAGAAACGGCGGCAAAGCCCTTATCGGCGATGGAGGCGATGAAGTCGGTGAACAGCGCCTGGAAGTCGGGCGGCGCTTCGGTTGGCGCCGCAGGCTCGGTCGCGACAGGCGCCTCGGTAGCTGCCGGAGCTTCAGTCTTGGCAGCAGGTGCTTCGGTTGCCACGACCACTTCGGCGGGTTTCTCTACCGCTGGCGCTGCCGGGGCGCAGGCGCCGAGCAGCATCGACAGGGCGAGCAGAAGGGCTAAGAGCATATAGATTTTGCGGGACATTTTTCCTCCAAGGGTATACATCTTCATTCTAGGATCTGGTCAAAGGTCTGTTTTGTGGTTTATGGCGTGTATAGGGATCCATACATGCCATAGAATAACTATGGTCGGCTGTCTCACGGGCTGGTAGGAGCAGGTTCTTCGGGGATCGCCTCTGGTATGGCGGGGACGATGACCGGCAGATTGGCTTCTTGCTCTTCGGGGCGCACTTTATCGGCAGTCAAGAAATAATCCGGGTTGCCGTGGCAGGCGTTGCACGTTTCAGCCTGCGGGGTCTTGCGCTGGATATTGTGCGGCGTAGCATAGGCCCAGGTCGGCAAGTTGTTGAAATTGGGCAGTAAATTATCACCGTAGAAAGAGAAGCTATCCGAGGCAACGGGTACATGGCGCAGCGGTACATATTTATACGGGCGGTTGTAGCTGCGTTGCGGGTTCAGGCCGATCAAGAAGGTGAAATAGGTATTCTCTGTTTCGAAATAAGGGTTGCCCGTCTTCTCGCTCAACGCTACGTGGCAGCCATCACAACTGGTATAGGTGATCGAGTGACAGACCTGGCAGGACAGGTCAGCGCCATGTACCGTGTGCATTTCGATGTTATCCTTGCCCAAGACAGTGTTTGGATGGCAGGATTCGCAGGTGGGCGATTGCAGGCCAGCATAGCGGTGATCTGCCGGGGCCAGAGCCATTTCCTCGGGGGCCGTGTGGCATTCCTGGCAATTGGCAGGTTGGCCATGCATCTCGTGATTGCTGTGGCAGTCTACGCAGTTCATACGCCCTTCGCGGAAATGCACATCACCGGGATACTCTTCGTTCTTGCCCAGGTACTCATTGCCCACCCGGCTGCCGTGGCAGGCCGTACAAGAGCGGGTCATGGGCGGCGTGCGGGTAAACAGGTGCCCATCGAACAGGCCACCGCCCACACTGGCGGGCTGACCTACGTGGCAGTCACCGCAAGATGCATGGCAACGGGCACAGTGGTTGCCGAACATCTCCTCCACGGCGGGGTGATTTTCCGGTTTGCTGCGCGTATCTAAAACAGTCCAATAACCTTGCAGGCTGGAATGCAAACTGTTTGGAAAGACCGCGGCCAGGTCGGAATGGCAGTCGCTGCACGCGTTCGGATTGCCTTCGCTGGGGCGAGCGACCAACCCTTCGTGGGCAGTATCTTTATCGGATGATTGCACGCCATTATGACAGTCGGTACAGGCGATGTGCCCATGCACGGTCTGGGGGAATTTCTCGGCGCTAACCAACACTTTTTCCCAAGGCTCCAACGGAGCCACTTCGCCCCCTCAGCCAACGCCTTTCGATTCGCTCTCGGCGGGTTCTTCAACCGGTTTGGCTGTCTCGATCAGGCGATCCTTGTTCGAATGACAGGTCAGGCATTCATCCATTTCAGGCGCATCGTCCGAAGTGTCCGCCTGAGGAACAGGATCACTGGATGGGGCGGCAGCATCTGGACCTTCTGTTGCCAGGGGGGCCATTGCGCTCTCCAGGCTGACGGATACTCCAGCCGGCTGGCAGGCGGCCAGGAGCAGAGTTATCGCCACGAGCATGTAGAGCCACCGAATTTGTCGCATGTTACCTGCCTTTCGTCCAGCTTGTAATACTTTTCACGAGGATTATATAAATAAAACGATATAGAAGCAAGTGTTTTTGATAATAAATACTTATAGGTTTTGCCTATCTGTAGATATAGGTATAAACTATGCTAAAATGTAGTTAAACTCTTGAGTTACCTATAGATTCTGTGCTATTATTCACAAGGAAGGTCGGACCATGCTCGACGTACACCAATTGAACGTTTTTCTTGCTGCGGCGGAAACGCTGAACTTCACCCAGGCTGCCCGGCAGTTGCACATGACGCAGCCAAGCGTCAGCCAGCATATCCAGGGATTGGAGCGCCATTTCGATATGTCGCTATTTATCCGCAATGGGCGCAACCTGGAACTGACCGATGCCGGGATGGCGTTGTTACCCCTGGCGCGGGAAGCGGTGACGCTCTCGATCCGCATCGATGAAACTATGGAATCGCTCAAAGGCACTATTTACGGTCATCTGATTGTGGGTTGCAGCACAACCCCGGGAAAATACATCCTTCCACACTTGCTGGCGCGTTTTCACCGCAAATATCCCCAGGTGCGCGTCACCTGCCAGGTTTCCCCGCAGGCTGATGCGCTGCGCAGCGTGGCTGAGGGGGAAGCCCATTTTGCTCTTTTCAGCCTGGACCATGATGGTTACCCGGATATCGAGGCCGTTTCGTTTATTTGCGACCCGATTGTGCTGATTGCCCCGTTGGATCACCCCTGGGCAAAACGTAATGAAATTGAGCCGAACGAACTGATGGAGGGCGACTTCATCATGCGCGAGACGGCCTCGGGCACGTTCAACGCGGTGCGCGAGGCACTGGCGCAGTACGACGTCTCCACGGCCGACCTGCGCATCCTGATTACCCTGGGCAACGCCGAGGCCATCGCTCTGGCGGTTCAGGAGGGTATTGGGGTGGGTTTTATCTCGCAAATGGTCGTCGACCGGCTGTGCCAGGGTAAAGTGGCCCAGGTGCGTGTACGCGGCATCGATATTTGCCGCCAGATCTATATCGGGCGCAACAGCCGCCGCCCGGCCACCGGCGCCCAGGCAGCGTTTTGGAACTTCTTGACTGTAGCCAGCCGTAGCATGATTGATACACCTTCATGAAGTTTTTCTTTTGTGATGTGTGGGGATAACCTGCACGCCACGTGGTTGCACGAAGTGACTTTCGGCCAAGCAAATGAAATAAGCGTGTCTTAATCGCCTGAGGTTCGCAAAATGAGAAAACAACCCGTCTTAAACGTACATACGCTCAAAGCGCTTTTGGGTGGCCTGGTTGTAGGAGTCTTGAGCATGGCCATGGTGGTTAGCGTCGCCTGGGCTGCCCCTGGAATTGTGCCACTTACCCAGGGCGGCGACAGCGGCACGCCGCAACCAGAGGGCGAGCAAACGCCTGGTACACCGGCTGAATCTAAAGACTGCGCTTCTTGTCATCCTGACGTAAACGATGCCTGGACTGTCAGCCCACATGCCCATGCTTATGACGATGAAGTGTTCATCCAACGTTGGAAATCGTTGGGCGAACCCGGCGAATGCCTGGTTTGCCATACTACCGGCTACCAGGCCACGAGCGGAGCTTATACCGCAGAAGGGGTCACTTGTGAGGCATGTCACGGGGAAGCCGTTGAAGGCCACCCTCCTGCGGTGATCCCTGTGCGAGCAGACACTGAATACTGCGGCACGTGCCATACCACGACCCTGGGAGAGTGGCGGCTGACCGGACATGCTTCTGCTGATGTAGGCTGCACGGACTGCCATAATCCGCACAGCCAGCAGGCGTTGTTCGAGAACCCGGACGAGATGTGCATCAATTGCCATAAAGATGATATTGGCGAGCACAAAAATGATCTGCACATTCAAAAGGGGATTAGCTGTGTACAGTGCCACGCCCTGGTGCTGCCTTCCGAAAACCCACCCCCGGATGGACTGGTACCCACCGGCCATACTTTTACGATTACTCCAGCTACGTGCGTATCTTGCCACACCGATACGCTGCACATTGGTAAACCTTTGCCTGGCTACGAGGCCGGCGCCAAAGCGGTTTCTGCCAGCCAGCCAATGACTTCTACGCTGTCTTCTATCATTACAGAATATGGCGGACAGGGCCAGGCTGCCGAGGGCCTGGCGCCAGAACAGCAAATCCAGGCGCTTGAGGCAGCCCTGGCCAGCGCCCGTCTTTCGACGCTCTTCCAGGGTGGGATCATCGGCCTGGTCCTGGGAGGAACGACGGCTTATCTGCTGGGGCGCAACCAGCGGCGGGAAGGCGAGGTTGAAGACGAAGCCGCTGGGGCGAGCGAAGATGCTGGCGAAGGCCAAAGTGCGGGCGAGGATTCAAGCCATGCGTAGGCCCAAACCTGCCTCACCGCCCGGGCCGGATGGCGAACCGAAGAAGGCCCGCAAGAAAAAAACGCTGCTTACCCGGCGCGATGTGCTGAAGATTGGCGGAGCTACCGCCGCAGCAGCGGTGGTGACCCAGGTGATCATTTCTGGCCCGCTCTCGGCTGACGCGGTCCAGGGAATTGGCCGTACCACACATAGCGATAACGGTCATGGCAGTGGAGCCTCCGAGCACCAATGGCACATGGTGATCGACCTCTCGCGCTGTATCGGTTGTAATTATTGTATGTATACCTGCCAGGCGGTAAATGATGTGCCTGACGATGATATGCGCTGGAATATCGTCTTTCCCGAGCGCACCCAGGTGGGCGTCGATTTCTACATGAATCGACCCTGCCAGCATTGCCAGGATGCGCCCTGCACGCGGGTATGCCCGGTTGGCGCCACCTGGGTGCGTACAGATGGCATTGTGGTTATGGATTACGACCGCTGTATCGGCTGCCGCTACTGCCAGGTAGCTTGCCCTTACGATGTGCGCCGTTTCAACTGGCGGGAGGTGACCGAACCCAATCCTTACGTGCCGCAATGGGGATCGACCGAGATTGAGCGCCGCCCGCGCGGCGTGGTGGAAAAATGTACGTTCTGCGTACATCGCATCGACCGCGGCCTGGCACAAGGGCTAAAGCCAGGTGTAGACAAAGCTGTCACGCCCGCCTGTGTAGCTGTTTGCCCGGTAGGGGCGCGCATCTTTGGCGATATCCTTGACCCGGAAAGCCCGGTCTCCAAATACCTGGCGGAAGCAGAGCACGAAACCTTCCGCCTGCGCGAAGAATGGGGCACCCAGCCCAAGGTGCATTACGTGCGCCCGACGAACGCGAGGAGTTGACATGGCTACGACCACAGTGGAAACGCATCCATCTCACCGGCCGCTGCTCATCTGGCTGGCTTCCCTGGGCATCCTGTTCCTCATCGGCCTGGCCGCCATGTCTCAGGTGCTCATCCGAGGTTTGCAGGTAACCGACCTGAATGACCGCGTTCCCTGGGGGCTATGGATCACCCTGGACCTTTCATGCATTGCTTTGGGGGCCGGGGCATTTACTTTCTCGGCGGCGGTCTATCTATTTCGCATCAAACGCCTGGAGGTGCTGGCGCGCCCGGCCGTCTTCATCGGCTTCCTGGGATACTCCTCGGCGATGCTGGCGCTGGCTATGGATATCGGACGGCCGGATCGTTTCTGGCACCCGCTGGTTTACTGGAACGTTCACTCTGTGCTGTGGGAGATTACCTGGTGCGTGATCTTGTATTCTACGGTGCTGGTGATGGAAGTGCTGGCCGTGGTAGGCGATTCCCGGCTCGGCGAACGCTGGCCGTGGCTGCGGAGTCTGGGCCACGTTTTACACCGCCTGACGCCTGTCCTGGCGGTTATCGGCATGGGGCTTTCGCTGCTACACCAATCCTCACTGGGAGCCACCTACAGCGTACTCAGCGGGCGGGCGATCTGGTTCAAACCATCTTTGCCGGTGATGTTCATCATCTCGGCTGTGGCAGGCGGTATGTCACTGACTTTGCTGGCGACGATGACCGTTTCACGCCTGCGTCACAAACCCATTGTGCCGCCTGAAGTTTGTGCGCAAGTGACTCGTACGATCGGTTTCATCACCCTGGGTTATCTGTACATCAAGTTATGGGATTGGGCGGCGACATCATATTATAGCAACACCCCGGCTACGGCGACGATTCTGTCGCGCTTGAACGCCACCACTCCCTACACGGCTACCTTCTGGGGTGTAGAGATTGTTCTGGGCGGCCTGATCCCGGCGTTGATCCTGTTGCTACCCAACCTTTGCCGACGTAGGAATCTGGTAATGTTAGCCCTGGGCCTGGTGGTGGTTGGTGTGGTGCTCAATCGCTGGAATATTACCCTGTCGGGCCTGGTGGCGCCGCCGGCCTGGTCGCCGGGCATCCTGGGAAACGTTGTCGCGGTGTCTTATTTTCCATCGATTACCGAAATCGGTGTGGCGATAGGAATCATCGCTTACGCGCTTTTAGGGTTCACGTTGGGGGTACGCTACCTGGAAATCTATCCGCGGCCGGGGAAGTCGTAAGGGCAGGTCTGCAGGGAATCGCAGACCCGCCCCTACTTTACCACCGCGGTCGCAAATCTACCCCAGGCGCGCTTGCCCTCCGTCTCCTCACCCGGCTTGCGATGCTCGCCAAGTGACAGCCCGCAAGGCTGGATGAACTCGGCCGGGCGCTGGCACAGCGCAGGTACATAATTACACCTTCCCAAAGGAAGATAGCCGGTTTACCAGGATCGAAACCTGCCTCCACCGGTCGGGCGAGCCAATCCTCCTTACTCAAAGCCGGCGCTCACGAACGTGACCGTGCTCGAGTCGATGCCGGTCTTCTCCAGCATTTGGTGCTTAATGGCCTGCGTCTGTGGGGTATCCACTTCAAAAGACCGGGCTTGAGCATGCTCCGGCAGCCTGCAGGCGCGTGTGTCAAAGCCCGCACCCAAGATGACAAACTGGCCGATGGGGTCATCGCCAGACAGGTAGCGGTCAACCACCGCATCCGTGAATTATTCATTACTCCCATCTATGTGATATCTGTCACAAAAAACGGGTGACAGGTGTCACTTTCGCCCGTATGATTTCGTAGTTTAATAGGTCGCAGATATAAACATATAAAGAGTTTCGTATACATAAAAGTATTGCTCTTATGGACAAAACCTCGCTGACCGAAGAAATCAACCAACTCCACGCCGACCTGTGCGCTGCCCTGGCCGACCCACGCCGGATCCTGATTCTCTATATGCTTTCTGAGCATCAGATCAATGTAAGCGAACTGGCCAATCAGATTGGCATCAGCCAACCGGCTACCTCGCGCCATCTGAAAATTCTGCGCGAGCGCGGCCTGGTTCAAGCTGAGCGGCAGGGCGCCAGCGTAGAATATCGCCTGACGGACACGCGCCTGATCCAGGCATTGGATCTGTTACGCGCCGTGCTGCGCGATCGCCTGGCCTATCAAGCCAGCCTGGCGGACAGCCAATCTTTTCTCGAGCCAACTGCAATCGCCGAATCTTGAAAATCCCACTTCGCGACAGTCCTATAGCCGGGCTGTTTGCAGGAGCGTGGTCTATTTATCATCGTTACTCTAAAAAACCAGGAGGAACAATGCGCTTGCGAAAATATACTTACCTGATCATGATCGTGGTGGGCGCACTGACGCTGGCCAGCGTCTTTTTGCTTTGGCCAACGACTCGAGCGAGCGCCCAATGCGGGTCCCAGGCCTCCTCGTGCAAGAACTGCCACGAAGTACAAGGGCAAGACCCGGTGAACAGCGACGGCACTGGCTGGCACCAAAGCCATGCCTTCGGCGATTTCTGCTACCTGTGCCATGCCGGTAATAACCAGAGCATGGTCAAAGAAGAAGCCCATGCAGGTATGGTGCCGCCGCTTTCCGACGTCCAGGCGGCGTGTGCATCCTGCCATCCGGGTGACCTGATGGAACGGGCGCAGGTTTACGCCACGGCCCTGGGGGTGACGGTGGGAGAAGGCGGCGGGTCTGCCGCTCCACCGGCCGGTTCGGGTGGATCCGGCGGTTCCGCAGCGGCGCCAGCCCCGGCCGGTGAGCCGGTTGTGATGCCGGCGACCAGTGGGGAAGTCGTTGACTATTCTCAGCGGTATAACGAAACGGCCCTCGGCCAACGCAGTGTTAACTGGGGCAACATCGTCCTGGTTGTGCTCATTGTAGCTGTTGCCGCTGGCGGTGGGGTATTCGTCTTCTGGAACGAGCGCCGCCTGCGCGGAGCCGCACCAGCAAAACCCAAAGCCAGGCCGGTGGTCGCCCAGGCTGTTCCTCAGGTGGAAGGTTATTCCAGCGAAGTGACCGCCTTGCTGCCGATGATCGCTCGCCTGAATCCTATTGGTCTGCACTCGCTGCGCCGGCTGTTGGAAAACCCCGACCAGGCCAACGAGGTGCTTCACAACCTGGCGAATCTCGACCCGGAACTGGTGCGCCGCGTGCGCAACATGGATCCTGAAGCGCGCTCTTTGCTGTTGGCCGTCGCCGGAGATTGATCGCCGGCCGATGACAACGCAGGTTGACAGATTATGGAGAAAAAATGAACGGACTCAAAACCTATTTTCAGAAAGATTTGTGGTCGCCTTACGTGGCCGGCGTGCTGCTGGGCATCGTCGGGGTGCTGGCCGTCTGGCTGAGTGACAGCCTGCTCGGCGCTTCGGGCGCTTTCGAGAACCTGGCCGGTATCGTCGGTAAAGCCGCCGTGCCGCAGCTTTTCGATAATATGTATTTCACTCGACTGTTGTATTTTGATGTCAAAGGTGTAAACTTAGCGGACAATCATCC
>CAZQQJ010000033.1:0-88777 GCA_964595435.1 uncultured Anaerolinea sp.
CGCTAAACCCCTAAAAAGGGGTGGCGGAAATAAGTATTTAGATGCGTTTGCCCTGGTATAAGTATCTACCAACTGCCCATCCCGTGTATAAAACTCGAAAGTCATTTGCCGCTCATCGGCGGTCACCAGCATCGCACCATAGTCGTCATTGTAACGCACCTGCGAGCCTTCCGCCAACGACAGGAACGCATAGATCGGGCCGCCCCCAACGCCGTTGATGAAATAAGGAATGCCACCGATCGATAGCCGCTCATAGACGTGATCGTGCCCTGAAAGCACCGCCGAAGCGCCCCACTCTGCGAAAGGCCAGCGCATCCAATCCGTTGGGCCGTGTGTGCCTGAAGAATATGGCGGGTGGTGAAAATAAACCACCTTCCAGGGCGAGGTCGAGGCGACCAGTCTCGCTTGCAGCCACTGCGCCTGGGCCGAGACAGGCGAGACGCCATCCGGCTCTCGCGAGTCGCTATCAATGGCAAAGAAATGCACCGGCCCCCAGATGAAATCGTAATAACGTTCGTTGCCCGGCAGGGTAAAGAAGTCGAAATAAGGCTGCGCCCCAGGGGTATCCCAGTCGTGATTGCCCAGGGTGGGGAAAAAGCGATTCTGTTCTGCGCCAGGCCCATAACCGCCTACGTATGGGGCAATATATTCGTGATAATACCGCCCGATGTGATCGTCGATCGTTTCGGCCGCGCCACTGGGATAATTGTTATCACCCACGGTGATGATCAAATCCGGTTTCCAGTTCTTGACCAGGTCGGATACATCCAGTTCTCCCTGGCTGCCCTCGCCATAATCGCCGATCACGGCAAAACGCAATGGAGCAGGAGTTGGCGTGGCTGCCGGGGTAAAAGTGGCTGCCGGAACAGGCGAAGCAGCGGGCAAAACCGCAGTCGTTGGTACGAGCGTGATTTCCAGCGATCCGCTCACAGATAAAGTTTCTGTACGGCCAGGCATCGTCGCCTGAAACGAAGTTGCCCGAAAAGTTTTTGGGGTACCTCCCAGCTTACATGCCGCCAATCCCAAAATAATACCCAGCAGGCTCAACCATACGGATTTCAGCCTGAATAATTTCAAATCCATTTTTATATCAATGTCAGCGAGAATACAACCACTGCTGGTAAAAATCGTCCAGAGAGCGCCCTGCGGTCGCCTCGAAAGTATTCAACAAATCTTCTGCCCGGGCCACCTGGTACTTGCGCGACTGATAATATTGCGCCAGGGCCCCAAAGAAAGCCTGGTCACCGATCTCTTTGCGCAAGGCATCGAAGAATAATGCTCCCTTGGTATAGACCACACCGCTGTACACTCGCGCATCACCCAGGTCCTCGAAATAGGTCAGGGGTTCGCTGATACGGTCATCCTTGCCATCCTGGCGCAGCTTCTCGTAGCGCTGCTGCCAGTAATCCCGTAAACCCTGGGCATACCCTGCATCTGGTCCAAACTCGTAGTACAGGCTGGAGGAGTAAGTGGTCAGCGCCTCGTCCAGCCAGGGCTCGTCGAAGACATCATTGCCCACGATGTTGTACCACCATTGATGGGCAACTTCGTGCGCCGTGGCCACTGCAAACGACGGGTCATCGGGGGTATCATACAATTGCGAGGCCACCAAAACGATACCAGGGTATTCAACGCCCAGGGCGTTGCGCATAGGAGCATCGACGACATCCAGCTCTGTGTTTGGATAAGCACCAAACTGCTGGTTAAAAATGTGCAGCGAGTCGGCCGAAATCTGCAAAGCCTGTTCGGCAGGCTCTTGATGGTTCGGTAAATAATAGGCGTTGACCTTCGTGCCATCCACGTCTTTGCTGAGCAACTCAAAGTCGGGGCTGGCGATCAGGAAGAAATCCCGCGCCGGGCCGCTCTCGAATTGCTGGCAAGTGAGATCACCGCCAGCCTGGCGATCCACGACCACACCCGTGGCGGCCACCACCCAGTCGCTGGCCAGGCAGGCCCTTACCGAATAGAGCGCCATGTCGCTGTACACCGAGTCGCCCATCGCTGAAACCGGATCGAGGTTCCAGCCCTGGGCATCATAAACGGCAAGGATCGGATACCAGCCGGATAACGCCAGTACATTCTCGCTGAAGTTATAGATGCCATAACCCGCCGGTTCATCATTGCCGCCGAAATCGACAGGCACCACGCCATCGAAGGCCAGTTCAAAGGTGGTCTGCCCGCCAGGCTCGAGCCTGGCGGGGAGCTTCACCTTGAGCACAGTGTCGCTATCTGAAAGCTGCGTTTCCGCCGGTTGGCCGGCGATACGCACAGCAGACACCGCCAACGAACCGTTCCCGTAACTCTTCTGTCCATTAGGCAGCAGGCGGAAATACACTTCGTCCAGAGGGACATTTTCTGTATTGGTATACGTCACTCCGGAAATACCACGGAAATGGACGGCGTCCGGATCAACGTCCAGGGCAATGCGATAGCGAGGCACGTTTTCCAAACGGGCCAGGTCGTTGCGCGCTTCAGGAAGCATCGCCACAGATGGATCGCCGTCCCCTGGGAGCTGCTCATCCCCAGAAACCTCGCTACCCGGTGTAGCAGCAGGCGCACCTGACGTAGGAACCCGGGTAGCCGGCAAAACAGACGGGGTAGTCGCCTGTGCAGGGGGCTCCACTGCCTGAGTCACGCCTGGGGATCGCGACACATCCGAAAAGAGCTGGC
Source organism: uncultured Anaerolinea sp. (assembly GCA_964595435.1). Lineage (GTDB taxonomy): Bacteria > Chloroflexota > Anaerolineae > Anaerolineales > UBA4823 > RBG-16-57-11. The sequence goes on from CAZQQJ010000033.1 coordinate 2,671, forward strand.
AGCTCCCCAGCGCGAATACCAGGACAAAGCCCAATAGCCATCGATGGCGCCACCGATCCAGCCGAAAGCTTTTCACTCTTTATTCTCCCAAAATTCCCCCTCGATAATTTCTTCCTGGGCGCCGCCTGGGTCGCGCCATTGCCCGGGAAGCGGCTGGTTGCGTAAAGCTGCACGATGCTCTTCCACAATATCCGGAGGGCATAATTCGATAAACAAATAGGTGCCCAGCCAGATCACTGCCACATCGTCCAACGGGCCGATCGCCAGGTCGGGAATGATGAAATACAGGGCCGAACCGATCGGCAGCAGTTTGAGAAACGGGCTGACACGCGTGTCACCCATCAAACGGAAGATCAGCTTGATATGAGCGGATAGATCACTAAAGACGCCCCCCTGTGCCGGAATAATTTTACGTTTCTTATCTTCGGACATCTTGCCTCCACATACGAAGATAATTATACTCGACAAGGATGCTTTAACTAAAAACGGGATGGCCAGGGTATTTACCTGACCATCCCGTAGTGTGTTTACGAGGAGATCCAATCAGCTTGCGGCTTTTGCCTGAGCGACCACCGCAGCGAAAGCCTTCGGATCACGCGCTGCCAGATCGGCCAGCATCTTGCGATTCAAAACGATCTGGTTCTCTTTCATGCCGTGGATCAGGCGGCTGTAGGTCGTGCCATTCAGCCGCGCCGCGGCGTTGATACGAGCAATCCACAGCTTGCGCAGGTCGCGCTTGCGTTGCCGCCGGTCACGATAAGCATACCACAAACTCTTCAACATAGCCTCATTGGCCCGCCGGAAGAGGCGATGGCGGGTACCAAATTGGCCTTTGGTAATCTTGAGTACTTTCTTATGGTGCTGGCGACGATACGGTCCAGTCTTAATACGAGTCATATTTCTCTCTCCTGCGTACCCCAGGGCGCCGGTAGCAACTTATCTACCTGTTACATACACCCAACAGCCGCAACAATCAGGGTTATTCCCGCTTATTCCACATCTGCCAGGCAGATGTGCTTTTGCTACGTTAATCCGCCTTCTTCAGATATGGGGCCAGGCGGTGGACGCGCTTAACAATTCCGCGCCCCTGAACGGGCAACATCTCGGCAAACAAAGCCTTGGTGCGCTTGGATGTGCGCCGGCGCAGGTGGCTTTTGCCGATCTTGGTGCGTACCAGCTTCCCCGAGCCAGTCACACGGAATCGCTTGGACGTAGCCTTGTGCGTCTTGATCTTGTACTTTCCATCCGGTTGCTTACGTGGCACAGTCAAACTCCTCTCACACAAAATTCCGCGGATTTTATTACTATCCGCGGCTTATCAACGATTCAACGGTGAAAACAGCGCAATAATCGATTTATTTCTTCTTCGGCGCTTTCCCCGGGGCCAGTACCATCAACATGGTGCGTCCTTCCAAAGCTGGCGCCTGCTCGACAATGGCGACATCCGCAAGTGATTCGGCCACTTCCTTCAAGTCGCTGAGCGCAATTTCGGGATAACTGATTTCTCGTCCCCGAAAGCGAATTCGCACCTTGACTTTGTTCCCTTCCAGCAACCACTTGCGTGCATCCCGCACTTTAAATTCACGGTGATGCTCATTCGTCTTGGGTCGCAGGCGGATTTCCTTGACCTCGATTTTGGTCTGCGCCTTCCGAGCTTCGCGTTCTTTCTTCGCTCGCTCGTAGACAAATTTACCAAAGTCCATAATCCGGCAGACCGGTGGATCGGAATTAGGGGCCACCTCCACCAGGTCCAACTCGGCTTCCCGGGCCATACGCTGGGCATCTTCAACTGCCACAACCCCGACATTCTCGCCTTTAGCTCCAATCAGGCGTACCTGGGGCGTGCGAATGGCCTCATTAACTCGATAGTTAATTGCGCTGATAATTCACTCCTTTCACTCACTCTTGTTGTACCCGGTTACAACTACGTCCAGGCATGATACCAAAAAACATCTAAATCGTCAACTGCCAGCAAGTCGTTTTTCTCAGGAGATGGGTAGCACGTCACTATGAACACCCATCTCCTGCAGAAATGTTATGCTCCTTCCCGGATATCGCGACAGGCTCGCGCCAGGAAATCTTCTATCGATACCGGGCCAGGGTTTTCGCCGGAACGCATGCGTAGTGCAATCTGTCCCTTTTCCATTTCCTGATCGCCAGCAACCAGCATATAGGGAACCTTCTGCCGTTGAGCATCGCGAATTTTGGCATTCATGCGTTCGCCGCGATCATCGACCTCGACGCGCAGCCCGGCAGTCTTGAGTTTTTCGGCAACCTCGTTCAAATAAGGCAGATGCCGGTCCGCGATGGGGATCAACACAGCTTGAACGGGTGCCAGCCAGACCGGAAAAGCCCCGGCGAAATGCTCGATAATGACACCCATAAAACGCTCGGTCGTTCCCGTCACCGCGCGGTGCAATACCACCGGCGTATGCTCCTGGCCGTCCTCTCCGATATAGGTCAGGCCCAGGCGCGAAGGCTGGATGAAATCCACCTGGATTGTGGAAAGCTGCCATTCACGTCCCAATACATCCCGGGCCAGGAAATCGGCTTTCGGGCCATAAAAAGCTGCCTCACCGGTCGCATCGAAATAATCTACGCCATTTTCGTCCAAAGACTTTCGCAACGCGGCCTCGGCTTTAGCCCACTTCTCGTCATCCTGGACATACTTGCCTCCTTCACCGCGTAGCGACAGGCGCACTTTGTAATCGGTGAAACGGTAACGTCCCAACACTTCCCGGATCAGGTGGAGCGAGCGAGTAAACTCACTGCCAATCTGATCTTCCGTGCAGAATGTATGGCAGTCATCCTGGGTCAAAGCGCGCACCCGCGTCAGTCCGGTCAATTCGCCTGTCTTTTCATAACGATAGAGGGTGGCAAATTCGGCAAAGCGCAGCGGCAATTCCCGATAGGAATGGCGTCCCATTTCATTGAAAAGTGTCATGTGACTGGGGCAATTCATCGGCTTGAGCCGGAAGACGGTATTCTCGTCCACCATCGGCGGGAACATTGAATCCTTATAATTGTCATAGTGACCCGAACGACGATACAGGTCTTCCTTAACCATGTGCCCGGTCCATACGTGCTGGTATCCGTAGCGCGTCTGAACTTCGCGAACATAGCCTTCCATCAAATAACGCAGCATCTCGCCCTTTGGCGTGAACAACGGCAAACCAGGCCCGACATCTTCGGAAAAGTAGAACAGTCCCAACTCTTTGCCCAATTTCCGGTGATCGCGCTTTTTGGCTTCTTCCAGGCGCCACAGGTGCTCCTCCAACTCCTGGGGGGTGTGCCAGGCAGTGCCATACACGCGCTGCAGCATGCGATTCTTCTCATCGCCGCGCCAATATGCCCCGGCCACGCTCATCAATTTGACTGCCGCGGGATTAATCTGCCGGGTATTTTCCACGTGCGGTCCACGGCACAAATCGACAAACTTGTCGTGGATGTACAATGAAATGTCAACCTTATCCTTCAACGGGTTGCCATATTCATCAAAGCCACCTTTTTCCAGGCCATCGATCAATTCAAGCTTATAGGGCTGGGAGATGAAAACCTGCCGCGCCTCATCAGCCGATACGATTTTCTTCTGGAAATCGTGCTTGCCAGCGATAATTTGCCGCATACGCTTTTCGATCACAGCCAGATCGTCCGGAGTGAGCGAGCGCGGTAGATCGAAATCATAATAAAAACCATCTTCAACCGGCGGGCCAATGGTATATTTGGCCTCCGGGAACATTTCCAGCACCGCCTGGGCCATCACGTGGGCAGTTGAGTGACGAATACGATACAAATCACTGTCTTCATAACGGATGTTCTGCTGTTCTACCATTCTATACTCCTTTCAAAAACAAAAACTCTCGCCCATCCTGGGGCGAGAGACCTAACAACGTTCACGCGGTTCCACCCAGATTTACTCCTGAAAGGGGAGCATCTCTGTATAACCGATAACGGGGTTACCGTTTACCTTACTGAGGGCAAATTGCCCGGTTCTGGGTCACGCTCACGGGTGGTTTTCACCAGCCAGTTCCCATAAGAGCCTCTCAATCGGTGGACTCCTTTCCCTGTTGGGCCTGTTGCCAGTTACTCGTCCCGGTCATCGCGGTTTTGAGCATACACCAAAGGTGCATAAATTTTTCAAGTGGGCGGAATAGGGCTCGAACCTACGACCTCTGCGATGTCAACGCAGTGCTCTAACCAACTGAGCTATCCGCCCAGACGCCTAGCGATTATACCTTCACTACTCCAAATCGGCAAGAGACAATTTATCATCAAAATCAATCCAATCAAAATTGGATACCGGCCAGAAACTCTCCCAGCATAGATGCCACTACCCGGGGCTCTTCCAGCATAACCATATGCCCGGCTTCGGGGATCACCTGGAGAGAAGCCGCCGGGATATTTGTTGACAGGAACTGCGCATAACGCAGCGGTGTCAAGCGATCCTCGGCTCCACACATCACCAGAGCAGGCTTTTGAACATTTGCGATGCGATCCATCACATCAAAAGCATTACAGGCCAGAAAATCTCCGTGAAACACACTGGGGCGTGTCTCCAGCATCCGCCGGCTGACCAGGGTGACCAATTGCGCAGATGCCTGGCGACTGAAAGCCAGGCGCATCACCATTTCTACTGCTGCCTGGAAGGTGGTTGGGCTGCAAGTCAAATCCAACAATTCAGGTTGCACGCGTAAACGTGCAGATGCGCCGACCAGGCCAATACCCAGAACCTGCTCCGGATGATCTAACGCCAGGGTTAAGGCTATCGCACTGCCCATCGAATGGCCCACAAAAATAGCGCTGTGCAATCCACACGCGGACAACCAATCCAGCATCGCTTGTGTGTAAGCAGGGATCGATTGCATCCCACGGCCACCCGATTTTCCATGCCCGGGCAAGTCCGGCGCGTAAATGCGGTAACCGGGTAAGCGGCGCACTTCAGACGGCCAGGACAGATGTGAGCCGCCTGCCCCATGAATCAAAACCACCGGTGGTCTCTGGCCCTCACCACTGCCTTCATACAAATGATAATATACATCACCGGCAACGGGCATAAGTTGGCTACAGCACTACATGCTTCGACGAAGGTTATCGGCTGCTTCTTCAGTGAGCGGAATAACCACCTGGATGCGCGTGCCACGCCCTTTAACCGAATCGATGCGCAACACGCCATTCACCAATTCGGTACGTTCGCGCAAATTAATCATTCCCAGGCTGCCGCGGCTCTCATAGGTAGCATCGACTGCACCGATATCGAAACCAATGCCATCGTCTTCAATTTCCAACAGGCTTAATCCATCTCGTAGCATCTTCAAACGCACCCAGATATGAGGCGCTTGCGCATGCTTACGGGCATTGTTAACCCCTTCTTCTGCCAGATAAAATACCACGGCCTGTTTACTGACCTCAAGCGCATCGACCACTCTTGTATCTGCCTGGATGATGACGTTCTGGTTATAAGTCTCCAGCATTTTCTCGGCCATCGATTCGAGCGCAGCCACCAGGCCCTGTGACTCCAACACCAAAGGGCGCAAGGTGAACAACATATGGCGAATTTCCTTGGTCGTGCGGCGAGCCAGATCTTCGATCTTGAATAACTCCTCCGTGGCGGCCTTGAGATCACGATCCATCAGACGCCGGGCAAAATTCACCCGCATCGCAATTGCCGAAATAGATTGCGTCGGCCCATCATGCAAGTCGCGCGCCAGTTTCTTGCGCGACTCTTCCTGGATCTCCATCATGCGATTTTTTTCCTGCTCCAGGTCCTGATACAGGCGCGCATTTTGTATGGCAATCACCGACTGTTTACCAACAATATCCAAAACCTCCCGCCGTTCTGGCGTAAAGAATTCCGGGTCAGAATGAGAAAACAAAAGAATGCCATATGCATCCAAGCCAGAACGAAGGGGAATACAATAAGCCGAGCGGCTCTCTCGCAAACTGGCCAGACGCCCCAATTCCGGGTCAGCGACCACGTTCTTAGAAAACGCTACTTCGCCTTCTTCAATAGCATAGGCCAGTAAGCCGCTCATTCCAGGGAAAGAAGCATCGCGATCACCGGGCAGCAAATGGCGAGAAGTTGCCACGCGAAGCTCCGGGGAAGCCTTGCGCACCCCTTCGGTAAAAAGCAATACCGCACTGACCAGCTTATCGATATCGGGCGCTTCTAATGCGTCCAATGTATTGGCGCTCAATTCCAGAGAAGTCTCCAACACACGTTGATAATTAAGCGAAGCGCTCAATTCTGAAATCAATTCGTAAATTGAACGGCGGCGTTCTCGCTCCCGTCGTTCCGCTTCAGTCATTGGGCGAGCGCGCGATTTTTTGCCGGTTGGGCCGCCTGAGGCAGCGAAAAAGTGTTGGCTGCCATAAGCAACGCCCAGCCCAATCAAAATCGAGACCGGAAGCAAGATTCCGATGACAAGAAGGAGTTCTTCCGGGGTTGAGCGAGTTGAAAAAAACCATATCTGGAAAACAACGTTGAACAGGATCACCAGAATCGCCCCGATCCAACGGAAGTACAGTGCCCCCGAGATCAGTGGCAAGAAGCCAAACCATATCTGGCCAATATCTGCCCCATTTAAATAGATTAAAGTATGAACCAGAAGCCAATCGATCACCAGGCTGGCCCCGCGCATCACAACTGACCTCTGATTGGCTGCCACCAAAATGGTAAACACTAAATTTCCCACGCTTACAGCAGCAATAATAATCAGCTCAGGGATGGCGAATTGCCCTTGTAAGGCTAACCAGATGGACACACCGACCAGGTAGGTCCACCTTACAGTCAGAGCAGTCCAATCTATTAAAGCAGATGAACTGGCAGTTCGCATACTCTAATCATAACTCAAAAAATATGTTCCGCAAGGCGACTTTTCAATATTTATAGATTTTTCAGTAGTTCAGCGAGTATAGGCTGAGCCGCTCGAACGGCTCGCGCCCGGTGGCTGAGACGATTTTTCTCGTCCATAGAGAGTTCAGCCATCGTACGGCCCAGGTCAGATATCCAAAAGATTGGATCGTAACCGAAACCATTGGTGCCACGTTCTTCTGGAATAATCTCCCCTGGGCAAACGCCCTCGGCAAAATGTATTTCCTTGTCAGGCAAAGCCAGTGCAACCACACATCGGAAACGCGCCAGCCAGGGACGCGGATATCCTTGCAAATGTTCCAATAGAAGGGCCCTACGATCCGCATCGCTGGCTTTAGGTTTCGGCGAAAAACGCGCTGAATGTACTCCAGGCCGACCATCTAAAGCATCCACTTCCAGGCCTGAGTCGTCTGCCAAGGTAGGCAAGCCGGAGGCCTTCGCAAAAGCCGCCGCTTTGAGGGCAGCATTCTCGGCATAGGTTTGACCGGTTTCATCAACTTCAAGGTCCAGGCCCACCTGTCCTGGCGTTAACAGCTCCACTTCCCAATCCTGGAACAAAGCCCGGATTTCCCTCATCTTGCCCACATTATTCGTAGCAACCAAAATTTTCCACATAACGGCTCCTGATCGGCGCGTGGTTTGTGATAGACGCCACGCCATGTTATAATCACACCATGATCTATGGCCATGATGTATTTCGACTGAACGTCGGGTTTATCGTTCACCAGACAGTAGGCTATACGCGGGATTTCCCGTTTGAACTTCCTGAAGTCCGCTTACATCCTGACCTCGAACTAAGCGACTTGACCGGCGTTGTACGCGTGACGCGCACAGCCCAGGGATTACTCGTACAAATCAAGATGCAAGCGAAAACGCCAGTAGAATGCGTCCGATGCTTGAACGAATTTTCCCAATTGCTCGAGATTGATTTTACCGATTTGTACGCTTTTACGCCAGACTCTGTTACACAGTCAGGCCTACTTTTACCCGAAACAGGGAAAATCGATTTGGGTCCTGTGATCCGGGAAGAAATGTTACTTGCCACACCGATCAGTCCAATTTGCAAACCTGGATGCAAAGGGCTTTGTCCAATATGTGGTGAAAACCTGAATGAAACCCATTGCAACCACGAGGATGAGGCTATCGATTCTTGACTAAACTCTTAAAATTTTCCGTTCGATTGAGCCATTCAATGTCATCGCACCACCCAACCCGCTGCGTTCAATAATACCTACCTCAGCCGCTCTCAGGGTCAACCATTATGGCTCATTCGGGCGATAGTCAATTCAATCAACAAATTTTCAAGAAACTCCTGGAACGCGCCGAACTTCAGGGTTATTTGACTGTGGATGACATCCTGGAAGTATATCCATCGGCATCCAGAAAGACCGCAAACTTGCTTCGCCTGGTTTCTTTGTTGCGCCTGCAGGGAATTGAAATTTTAGAAGATGAGGTGGTAGCCAGCGAAGAAAACCTTCATGAAGATGCTCTACCCGCTTTTGACAATATCTCATACGACGATGCAGTCAGTCTATATCTCAAAGAAATGTCTTTGACACCGTTACTGACCAGCGAAGAAGAATATCTGCTGGCAAAACGGATCGACCTGGCACAACAAGCAAAGCGAGAAATGGCGCGACCCGGCGGTCGCGATCCTGAAAAACGCAAAGAACTGGATGCGTTGATTCAAGAAGGCCGCCTGGCGCGCGAGGTTTTGATCAAGGCCAACACGCGGCTGGTGGTCAGCATTGCCCGGCGATACCTGGGCCGGGGAGTGCCTTTCCTGGATTTAATCCAGGAAGGCAACCTGGGGTTGATAAAAGCCGTAGAAAAATACGAATATCAGCGCGGCTTCCGATTCTCCACCTATGCTACCTGGTGGATCCGCCAGGGCATTGTCCGCTCAATAGCCGATCAAGGCCGTACCATCCGTGTCCCAGTTCATATGGCAGATCGCTTGCGCCAAATCTACAAAGCGACACAAGAGATGGAGCAAAGCCTCGGGCGCACCCCTACGGATCAAGAACTGGCCTCTCACCTGGAACTGGATAGCAATAAGCTGCGCTGGATTATGGAAGTTTCTCAGCCTCCCCTCTCCCTGGAGAGTCCTGTAGGAGGAGAAGAAGACTCTGAGCTGGGTATGTATGTCGAAGATATCAGCGCCCCCAGCCCGGCGCAAATCACCTACGAAAACATGCTTCGAGAACGTGTTGAACAGGTGTTGGCCACGCTCTCGCCGCGGGAAGCGCGCGTTCTGCGCCTGCGATTTGGCCTCGGCCAGGACCGCGCTTATACCCTGGAAGAAGTCGGGCAAAAATTTGGCCTCACTCGTGAGCGAATTCGCCAGATCGAGGGCAAAGCATTGCGCCTGCTTCGCCAGCCATCGCGAGCGCGCCTTCTGCGCGATTATAGTTGACTCTTGACAAATTGCTCCCCAAAAATTAAAATCGTGTTAAGTAATCGATCGAAAAAGGATACAAACCCGTGCTGCCTGCAACTCTCTGTTCCCCCATCATCCATTACTCAATGGCCATGATGTGCACAATGGCGATGTTTATGCGCGCCTGATGGGCAGCTTGCCGGCAGATAGCAGTCAAACTATGTAATTTTGAAAACACCGGGCTGTCCTTTTCAGGACAGCCTTTTTGTTTTGAATCGTGCATTCTTGGAGGTCTGATATGTCTGAATATATCCTTGTGGCAGTCGCCTGGCCCTACGCAAATTCACAAATCCATGTCGGTAATATCACCGGATCGTATCTGCCGGCCGATATTTTTGCCCGCTATCACCGGCTGGTCGGGAATCATGTCGCCATGGTTTCCGGCTCCGATGCACACGGCACACCGGTAACCGTGCGCGCCGACGCCGAAAAAACTACACCCGTGCAGGTCTATCAAAATTATCATGCTACCTTCCTGGAATTATACGAGAAGCTTGGCATTTCCTACGACCTGTTCACCAGCACACATACCGAAAACCACTTCAAGGTTTCACAGGACATCTTCCTGGCGCTGCAGAAAAATAACTACCTGTACACCGAGCGCCAAAAGCAGTGGTTTGCAGTAACTCAAGGACGCTTCTTGCCAGATCGTTACGTCGAAGGCACCTGTTACATTTGCAACTATCCCAATGCGCGCGGCGATCAATGTGATGGCTGCGGTAGCCTGTTGGATGCAACGTTATTGATCAACCCGCGTTCCAAGATTGATGGCTCCACACCCGAACTGCGCGAGACCGAGCATTTTTACCTTGATCTGGGTGCGCTCGAGCCGGCGATTGTCGAATTTTTACGCCAGCGCGAGAACTACCTTCGCCCAAACGTATTGCGCCAATCTCTTGGGCAAATCCAAACCGAAGGACTGCGCGGACGCCCCATCACGCGCGATCTGGATTGGGGCATTCCAGTTCCCGTTGAAGGGTGGAACGGGAAGTGCCTGTATGTCTGGTTCGAGGCAGTTATCGGTTATCTCTCGGCGGCGATCGAACTGGCGCAGATTAACGGCCAATCCGACGCGTGGCATCACTGGTGGTACGATCCTCAGGCGCGTTCCTATTACTTCATCGGCAAGGACAATATCCCCTTCCATGCAGTAATCTGGCCAGGACAATTGCTTGGCGCCGGTGAAGCTTTTGGCCAGTTATTTGAAGGCATCGACGGTACACACTTAACTCTGCCCTACGATGTGCCGGCCAATGAATTCATGAACCTGGAGGGCAAGAAAATTTCCGGCAGCCGCAACTGGGCCGTCTGGGGGCTGGATTTTCTGAGTCGCTATGACCCGGATCCCCTGCGCTACTACCTGACCGCCAATATGCCCGAGACCAAAGACACCGATTGGGATTGGGGTGATTTCGTGCGGCGCAACAATGATGAGCTGGTAGCCACATGGGGCAACCTGGCGAACCGCGTCCTGGCTTTTGCTTATAAACACTGGGAAGGCCATGTGCCTGAACCAGGCGAATTACGCCCTGAAGATCAAGAAATCCTTGCAGTCATAGAAGAAGGTTTCCAGGCCGTCAGCGATCACTTTGAAGCGGTGCGCCTGCGCGCCGCACTGGGAGAAGCGTTGCGCCTGGCAGCAGAGGTCAATCGCTACCTGGATAAAGCTGCTCCCTGGTTCGAGATCAAGACCGATAAATCCGCCGCGGCCAAGTCAATCTACACAGCGCTACGGGCGATCGACTCGCTGAAGCTGCTCTTCGCCCCCTTCTTGCCATTTAGCTGCGAGCGTCTGCACACGTACCTGGGATACACGCGGCCGCTGTTTGGCGAACAGTACACGCAAACAATAACGGACCAGTTGGGCGAACACACCGTTCTACGTTACCGCCCCAGCCCGGTTGAAAAACAGTGGCAACCCAGCCGACTCGCCCCCGGGCAGGTGCTGGTCAGTCCCCAACCTCTTTTCAAGAAACTCGATCCCAAAACCGCCGAAGAAGAGCGCTCTCGGCTGGGATAATTCGACGAAGGCAGGATGTAAATTGCGAGCCGATGCCCGCAATTTACATCCTGGACAAAAACATTACGGCTGTAAAGCCTTCTGAGCAGTCGCTACGTTGTACGCCTGGCCGTACAGATGCGCCATGATCACGTAAGCCAATGCGCTGGTAAACAAGACGCCAATGACGCACAAAATAACGCCCAGCGAAGCAATCAAGCCGGCCAAAATACTGCCCAACAACACCATCAGATAGGCGCTCGGGGCAGCACGCACCAGGCCAAACACTTCGCCAATACGAAAAGCCGCGCCCAACTGCCCGGTGGCGGCAAAAATGCCCAGGGCAGCCGGCAGCACCACACCCAAAAACAGGCTGTAAATGATTACTACGCACGAGAGGCAAACGCTTAAAACCGTGACTGCCGCGGTCATGGTATCATCGCCGCCATTCTGCTGCATGGCAACCGTAGCCCCTTGTATACACACATTGATCAAAATCATCGGCAGTGCATATACCAGCCCAACCAGCCAGGCCTGGAAGCCGCGCATCAGGTAGCCGCCAAAGTCGCTCCAGTCGGGCAGAGGCTGCGGGTCGTGCACAATAACCCGGCGGATGATTTCTAACATCCACCCCATCACAACGAATATGCCAATGATCGGGATTAGCAGAATCACCGCTCCAATGAGCAATTTCTTGATCCAATCTTGATCTTCAAAGGCAAAGGTAAAAGCTTTTCCGAACTCCATAACTTCCTCCTAACAAACAGATGATTAAAGTACGATTGGCAACTCCACCCGTCCAGGACAGCATGCCCTATATTTTATAGGATTTAACCGATTTTGAGAACTCGTTTTTGGATATTTCATCCAAATTATCTGTTAAAAGTATCGGCTACGCGACCGGTAATCGTCCCGAAATGCCCAATAAATACCAGCGCAAACCGGCAGGGTCGAATAGCAATTCGTATACTCGCTCTCCAGGAAGCATTACCAGAATATGTTGGCCTCGTTCATCTGTCCAACGTCGTCCGGTCGCATCCACCAGATACGTCTGCCCTCTCCAACTAAATTTCAGCGGCCTGACCTGGCCAGTAAGGTCGAAAGATGCAGTAACTTCAACCGGTTCCATATGATCCTAATTGGAGTTGATCGAATGTTCCAAATAATCCACCAGCAAGCGCAACGCCGCTTGTGCGGAAAGCTCTTTATTCCTCAGACGGTCCCCGTCCCAGGTATAAGACCGGGCCAACTCGATATCCGGAGCGCTGAGGCCGATCCAGGTAAAACCAACCGGTTTGTCAGGCATTCCCCCGCCAGGGCCGGCAACGCCGCTTACTGCGATACCAATATCCGCCGCCAACGCCCGTCGCGCACCGGTCGCCATCTCTAAAACTGTCTCACGGCTGACCGCGCCGTATTTCTCCAACGTTTCCCAACGCACGCCCAACAGGCGCACCTTGGCCTCGTAAGCATACGCAACGATGCCGCCTATATAGTAGGTTGAAGAGCCAGCAATGTTTGTAATCCAGTGGCCAATGAGCCCACCGGTACACGATTCTGCCACTGCCAGCCGTAAACCACGCTGACGCAACAATTCTCCAGCAATAACTTCGAGGGATTTATCTTCCATGTGCGCCATTATACACCTAGAATACTCTTGAGGTTTGGTGGTTCCTACCGTTAAGAATTCCCTGGAAGCCAGACCGGCATACCACCCGTTATCCAAAATTACACTGATCCACTCATGTAAATTAAATCATCGTTTACTCCTTCCCAACTTTGTTATAATCAAGGCTCAATGTTAGAAGACATTCACAACTATTTAAAACTTACTGATGAAATCGCCACCTCTGGCCAACCGACTGAGGCGCAAATTGTTGAGATTGCCCAGGCCGGGTACAAAATGGTGATTAATCTGGGGTTGGCCAACACCGAATACGCCCTGACAGATGAAAAAAGCTCTGTAGAAGCCCTCGAGATGCAATACCTTCACCTGCCAGTCATTTGGGAAAACCCAACTCTGGAAGATCTAACGGCCTTTTGTGACTTGATGGATGCCAATCGAGGCAAGAAAATCTTCGTCCATTGTGCGGCCAACAAACGCGTTTCGACGTTCATTGCGTTGTACCGCATTTTGCGCCTGGGGTGGAACGCCGACGATGCCTTCCGTTACATGGAATGCATCTGGACGCCACAGGATTGGTGGCACGAGTTTATCATCGATGCCCTCAACCACAGTGTCATTTGACCGCGAACAAATGGCAAATTATGGCCACCAGGCGGATGCCTGACAAAGCAAAAACTGCCCCGGAACAAACCGAGGCAGTTTCGATGAGCGTGGAAGGACTCGAACCTTCAACCAATGGCTTAAAAGGCCACTGCTCTGCCATTGAGCTACACGCCCTTACCGCAATGCGGATGCATTCTATCACGCTCCCCCGCTCTCGTCAACATCGCAACCTTTGATTTCTGCGCTTGACTTTCCGTTTTCACCTTGATAGGATGGTAAAATGACAAAGGAGACAGCTATGACCAATATCCCGAAATTGAGTGAAGCAACTTTTCAGAGCGAGGTCATCGAGGCCAGCCTGCCCGTTTTAGTGGATTTTACTGCCGTCTGGTGCCAACCTTGCAAGCAGCTCGATCCGATTGTCCAACAGCTTGCACAGGAATGGGCTGGCAAGATTAAAGTCGTCAAGCTGGACGTGGACGACAACCCTAACCTGGCTACAGACTATACCGTAATGGGGGTCCCAACGTTAATGCTCTTCAAGGGCGGCCAACCCGTTGAACGTGTGACAGGCTTCCAGCCCAAAGATCGTTTACACAAAAAATTCTTTCCTCATCTGAGTTAAGCCGGCAGCGATTGGCAGACAAGGCCCACGTGGTGGGCCTTGTCTGTATTAACAGATATTAACCATTAACGATCTAATTGAGTATAAAACGCGGCTATAATATCTTTATTGCAAGTACTTGCAACAGCAAGTTCTCATGATTAATCATTACGCAGAAAACCTTCGCGCACAGGGGTATCGAATGACCCCACAACGCCTGGCCATCTTGCGCATTTTGCAAGAAGCAAACCGGCATCTATCTCCGCTGCAAATCTACCAGCGAGCGCAGCTCGCGATGCCTGGCATTACAGAAGCGACCGTATACCGTACACTCAACTTTCTGACCAAACAAGGCCTGGTGCTGGCTGCCCATGTAGGCTATGGCCAGCTCGTTTATGAAATTGCAGGTCACGATCACCATCACCTCATCTGCCGGGCCTGCGGCAATACACAAGAAATCGATCATGCATTGCTGCAATCACTTTATCAGCAATTCCAGTTCAGCACAGGCTATCGCATCGACAGTATCCACGTGACCTTTTTCGGCCTATGCCCGGCTTGCCAACCGGGATCACCTGCTTTTGAGGAGGAATAATGCTTCTTTCACCTGTACCTGCCCCCGAACCCATGCATATCCCCGATGGGTTCTTGTCCGCGGCCGTCTCGATCGTATTGTGGCTCGTGACCATTATCGTGGTGGCCTATGCTTTGAAACGCGCCAACGCTGACCTGGGAGAACGCCAGGTGCCTCTGATGGGCGTCCTGGCAGCCGCAATCTTCGCGGGCCAGATGTTAAACTTCACCGTTGCCGGGGGCACCTCTGGACACCTGATGGGAGCGGCCATCGCTACCATTTTGATGGGACCCTGGGCAGCAATCTTGGTGCTGACCACAGTCGTCGGGGTTCAAGCTTTGATTTTCCAGGATGGCGGGCTGCTCGCGTTGGGCGCCAATATCTTCAACATGGGGATTATCGGTGTAACAGTTTCCTATTTCGTTTACGCAACCATCCGGCGCCTGGCCGGCCCAAAAAACTGGGGCATCTTTGCCGGTGGCTTTTTGGCCGGCTGGATGTCCATCGTCGTAGCCGCTCTGGCAGTCGCTCTCCAATTAGCACTTTCGGGCACCTCGCCCGCCAATATCGCTATCCCAGCCATGTGGGGAGTCCACATGTTGATCGGCATCGGCGAAGGACTGATCACTGTGGGCGCGCTGGGATTGCTCTACGCTACCCGACCCGACCTGCTCAGGGCAGGTCAGCAACGCCAGACAGGCAGCGCTGCTTTGTGGGTCATGGGACTGGTTATCGCATTGGCCCTGGCAGTTGCTTCACCATTGGCTTCCGCTCATCCAGATGGACTCGAATGGGTAGCCGAGCAAAAGGGGTTTCTCGATATGGCCCAGGGATCCATTTATCGAATTATCCCCGACTATGTGTTTCCAGGTATTCGTAATGAAGCCCTCGCCACAATCCTGGCAGGGGTTATTGGCACATTGGTTGTATTTGGCATTTCCCTGGCGGTTGCTTATGCCAGGCGTAATCGCGCTCACACCAACGTCTAATGCACATTCACTTCCTCGACCCATACCGGCATAGCCATAGCCTGATCCACCAGATTGATCCGCGCGTCAAGTTCGTGCTGGTCATCGCATTTATTTTAACGACTGCCCTGACCCCAATTGGCGCCTGGCCAGTCTATGTCTTATTATTTGCGCTGGTCCTTTCAGCAGAGGTGCTATCAGAGCTGGGAGTGCTTTTCGTGCTCAAACGGGCTGCCCTGGCTCTGCCGTTTGTGCTGGCTGCCCTGCCAGTGATCTTTACCGTGCAAGGCGCTGCTCTTGCCAGCCTGTCACTTGGCCCCTGGACATTGACGCTCACCCAACCAGGCCTGGAACGTTTTATCAGCATTGCTTTAAAGTCATGGATATCGGTACAGGCAGCGATCCTGCTGGCGACCACAACCCCTTTTCCGGATTTGATGGTAGCCATGCGCGCCGTGCGCGTCCCGCGGTTATTGGTCGCCATTTTTGGCCTGATGTGGCGCTACCTCTTTGTCCTGGCAGATGAAGCGTTGCGTTTGATGCGCGCAAGACAGGCACGTAGCGGTGCTACTGACCGGCCCGGGCTGAAAACTGGGGGCAGCATGGCCTGGCGCGGCCGCGTCGCCGGCGGTATGGCTGGCAGTTTATTCCTGCGCGCCTTCGAGCGTAGCGACCGCATCTACATGGCCATGCTCTCACGCGGGTATGATGGTGAAGTACGTTCCGTCCCTTTACCCGCCCTGAAGCGCCAGGACTGGCTGATCCTGAGCGCCGGATTGGGCCTGTTCCTGGTTTTATTGTTCATCGCAATATTTCTTTGAATGCTTCAAAGGTAATGAAAATGCACCATTCCATCGAAATAGATGATCTAAACTTTGCTTATCCAGACGGTCATCAAGCACTGCGTAACGTCTCCCTGCATATCCAGCCCTGCGAAAAAGTAGCCCTGGTCGGTCCAAACGGCGCAGGGAAATCCACTTTGATCCTGCACCTTAACGGTATTTTGAGTGGCCAGGGCAATATTTGTGTTTCAGGTTTACCGGTGCTCAAAGAAAACCTGGGCAAAGTGCGCGCCCGTGTTGGGCTTGTTTTCCAGAACCCGGACGACCAACTCTTCTCGCCCACTGTCTACGACGATGTGGCCTTCGGCCCGCTTTATCAAGGCTTGCCGCCCGGTGAAGTGCGCAGCCGGGTAGAACAGGCCCTGGCAGTAGTCCATATGCAAGATTATGCCAGGCGCGTTTCACACCACTTGAGCATGGGTGAAAAGAAACGTATCGCCATAGCCACCGTCCTATCCATGGAACCTGAGGTTTTGGTTCTGGACGAACCCACTGCCGGCCTCGACCCACGCGCTCGCCGGTCGTTGATCAAATTGCTCGAAGAATTACCGATCACCATGCTTGTCTCCACTCACGACATGCATATGGTACGCGAGATATTCCCTCGCATGGTAATCATGGACGAGGGCAGCATTGTCGCCGACGGCCCTACCCAGGAGTTGATGGAGAACGAAATCCTCCTCAACGCACATGGTTTGGAACGCCCTTTAAAATAACTGCGTCTGAGATACAAAAGGATTTGATCCTTCATCAAACCATCATAACATCTTCAGACGTTCTTCACATTTCCCGGATACAATCATCTCTACATTGCATATCTTTGTCCCATCTTTATTGGACTGAAAGCCGTTCTGAGTGGTCCAAACCTGACAGGTCTTGACGATGGTATCTGACCGTTGAGTCCCTTTGAAGAACTGCCAGGTTTGCGAATCATTTCTGTTGGCTGATTATTGGTTATGGATCCAATGCCCACGACAATAAGCCGTCGCAGTTTTCTCAAGACATCGATTGCGTTTGCCTCCAGCGTTACGCTGAATGCTTGCACCCGTCTGCCTCAAAACGTTTCTGGCGACCTTCAATCTGCAACCCCTGTTTTACCCACGCCTGCTGCACCTGACCTGGAATTGTCCCTTACCGCTGGCGGGGGGCGTGTCCCCATCCTGCCAGGCCCTGAAACACCAATCTGGCGATACGAGGCGAAGATCATAGATGGCGACTCTGCATCCGTACAGACCTTACCCGATTCATACCTGGGGCCGATTTTGCGAGTGCGCCGAGGCCAGCGCCTGCGCATCCATTTCCAGAACGATCTGCCCGATCCGTCGATTATTCATTGGCATGGTCTGCACATACCCGAGGATATGGACGGTCAGCCACGTTATGCTGTAGCTCCTGGAGGCGCTTTCGATTACGACTTCACAATACAGAATCGCGCCGGCACCTATTGGTTCCACCCTCACCCCCACCAACTTACCGGGCCACAAGTCTACTTTGGGCTGGCCGGGATGCTGATCGTTTCGGATGAAGAAGAGGCTGCCGCAGGGTTGCCCACTGCAGATTTCGATCTTCCACTTATCCTACAAGACCGCGCCTTCGATGGCCAAAATAATCTGGTCTACATGCCCAATGGCATGATGGACAGTATGACCGGCGTCCTGGGCGATCGAATTTTAGTCAACGGCCAAGTCAATTACACCTTGCCGGTGCAGGCAGCAACGTATCGCCTGCGGTTACTCAACGGCTCCAATTCACGCATTTACCGTCTCGCCTGGGCCGACAATACTCCGCTGACGATCGTTGCAACAGACGGTGGCCTGTTGGAGAAACCAGTATCGCGGGAAGCGCTTACTATCGGCCCCGGTGAACGATACGAGCTGTGGGTCGATTTCGGCGAGCGCGAAGCGGGGGATGAATTGCGCCTGGTCAGCCTGCCTTTTCCGTCGGTAGGTGAGGGGAGCATGGGGATGGGTATGATGGGTGGTAGTGCCTTGCTACCGAATGGCGCGTCCTTTAGTGTAATGACCTTTCACATCGAAGCACAAAAGGGCCCTCGCCTGCCTCTGCCGGAGCATCTTTCAGAGATAAGGCGCATTTCCCAGCAAGAGGCGGTCAACGCCCGCCACCCGCGCCGGTTTGAACTCAGCATGCAACATATGAGTGGCCTGATCAACGGACGTACCTTCGAAATGGACACCGTGACGGAAAACGAAATCGTCCGCCTGGGAGACACAGAAATCTGGGAATTTGTTAACCTCGGAAGCGGAATGGGCATGATGATGGGGGGAAATGGTTTACCCCATCCCATGCACATCCATGGCCTGCAATTTCAGATCATCCAGCGCCAGGCAGACAGCCGGTATAAAGAGCTTTACAATGCGCTCAACCCCGGCTTCGTCGACGATGGGTGGAAAGACACTCTATTGGTGCTGCCCGGTGAACAAGTGCGTTTGTTGCTGCGCTTCGAGGATTACACCGGCCAGTATCTTTATCACTGCCATAATCTGGAGCATGAGGATGGCGGTATGATGCGCAATTACCGGATAGAAATCTAACTTAAATCAAGATGGTGATCACTACCATAGCAATCACCATCTTGATTCTTGTACTTGACACAGGATCGGTTTGCATTGGGATACGATGCGCATACAAAGTGCATCGTATCCCAACTGCTTTGTTGTCTAATCTGCAGCTACGGGCAATTTCACCCTATCCTGTACCGCCTGGCGTAGGGCCTCGGCCTTGTTGGTCAACTCCCACGGCAAATCCAGGTCATCACGACCGAAATGCCCATAGGCGGCCACCTGGCGGTAAATCGGGCGACGCAAATTCAGATCGCGGATGATTGCGCCGGGGCGTAGATCAAAGTGCTCCTGGATCAGGCCAGCAATATCTTCATCGGGTATGATCCCCGTCCCAAACGTCTCAACGTTAATGCTCAAGGGGTGCGCCACACCGATCGCGTAAGCCACCTGAATCTCGCAACGCTGCGCCAACCCGGCAGCAACAATATTCTTGGCGGCCCAACGTGCCGCATACGCTGCCGAGCGATCCACTTTGGTAGGATCCTTGCCACTGAACGCACCACCACCATGCCGTCCCATGCCGCCGTATGAATCGACAATAATCTTTCGCCCGGTTACGCCTGCGTCACCCTGCGGGCCGCCGATCACAAAACGACCGGTGGGATTAACATAGATCTTCAGTTTCTCATCGACCATTTCCGCAGGCAAAGTCGGCATAATAACGTGCTCGATCACCGCCCGGCGGATTTCTTCCTGGGAAATATCCGGGGAATGCTGCGTGCTTACCAGCACGGTATCCACCCGCTTTGGGCGGCCATATTGATACTCAACAGTAACTTGAGTTTTTCCATCCGGGCGCAACCAGGAAAGGGTGCCATTCTTCCGCACTTCGCTCAGGCGACGCGCCATTTTATGCGCAAGGTAAATTGGCATCGGCATCAATGTTGGCGTCTCATCGCAGGCAAAGCCAAACATCATGCCCTGGTCGCCCGCACCGATCGCCTCAACTTCTGCTTCACTCATCTCGCCAGACTTGGCTTCCAACGCCTTATTGACGCCCATAGCAATATCGCCGGACTGCCTGGCAATCGCGGTCAGCACACCACAAGTATTTCCATCCAGACCCTTCTCGCTCGAGTCATAGCCAATTTCGGTAATCACCCGCCGGGCCAGGTCATCGAAATTAACATGGGCGCGAGTCGTAATCTCACCCAACAAAAGCACAAAGCCTGTCTTGGCGGCCGCCTCGCAGGCCACACGCGACGTAGGATCCTGTTCAAGACAGGCATCCAGCACAGCATCACTGAGCTGGTCACAAATTTTGTCTGGGTGACCCTCCGTTACCGATTCAGAAGTAAACAACAAACTTGCAGAATTCATAAACGTGGTACTCATGAAACACGAACCTCCATTTTCCTTTCCTTGTGAGCATAAAAAAGTATTGCCCCTCCGGGTACCAAGAAAGGGCAATACACAAGCAACAAACTTAGTTCGCCCTCTCATCTTCCAGAACATCCGTCTGCCGGAATTGGCACCTTCCGCCGGGTTATACCCGGTCAGGGTTGCCGAGGTTTCACAGGGCCGGTCCCTCCACCTCTCTGGATAAGAGCGCCGATCAGGGGCTATTTATTTGTAAGCAGCATAATACCACGATGACAAACAAATGTCAATTTTCCGGTGCCAGATTCGGGCAACACATGGGAGCATGAAGGACAGACTGCCACCCTGCCCGTCCTATACGCTCGGGTTATTTGCGCAGCGGTTGTTAGAAAAACCACACAATCAGGTAATAACCAAGCGCTGCCGCCCACAGCCAGGAATCAATCCGATCAAAAGCGCCCCCGTGCCCGGGCAACAACTTGCCCGAGTCTTTAACTCCCACCTGGCGTTTGACCATGCTCTCACCCAGGTCCCCAAGCGTAGGGAACACAGCCATGACCAGGCCCACAATTGCACCCTTCCACGGTGTTACCGCCAATGGCCGGCCCGCCCAGGCCTGCCACAAGGCTGCCAGCAACGCGGTTCCCAAAATCGCTACCAGGATACCAGACACATATCCTTCCCAGGATTTATTAGGGCTCAAACGCACCGTCATCTTGTGACGGCCAAATTGTCGCCCAAAAAGATATGCCCCCGAATCTGCCAACCATACGGCCGGCAATACAGTCAACACCCACCATAGACCATCCGGCAGATCGCGCAACGAAACCAGGTAAGCGCCCAACCAGCCAATATAAAATATCCCCGAAAGAGTAACCGCGAAGTCCGTGGCAGCCTGGTCGCGCCCGCGTTCATAAGCGATCAGATGGTAGGTCATTACCGCTAAAACGACCAGACTGACCAACCAGGGCACGCTGTTAAACCCGTCGAAAGCCCGTCCCAGGACAAGCAATGCCGTTCCAGCGATCAACAAAACAGGAGCGGGTTGTAACCCGCCCGAACGAAATAACTGAGCATATTCAGATGCTGCCAAGCCCATCACCAGAACGAGCGCCCCCGCAAAGATCCACCCACCCAACCAGATTACAAAGATACCTACAGGCAGCAAGACCAAAGAGACGATCACCCGGGTGGCCATTATCCCGCCTGATCGCTATCTAAACCGCAGTTCCAGCGTCGACGGGCGACACGCGCCCATAGCGCCGCTCACGATGGCTAAATTCTTCCAGAGCCAGGCGCAACTGTTCTTTATCAAAATCCGGCCAGTAAACAGGAGGGAAATACCATTCCGAATAAGCACCCTGCCAGAGCAAAAAATTACTGCCGCGCAATTCACCTGAGGTACGAATGATCAAGTCAGGGTCCGGTACTCCAGCGGTAAATAGATATTGGTTGACCAGATCGATCGTCACATCTTCCGGGCGAACCCCTTCCTGGAGCATATGCTGAATGGCATTGACAATTTCATCCCGCCCACCATAGTTGAAGGCAACATTCAAAACCAGGCGAGTATTATTGCGAGTGTAGTCTAACGCATGCAACACCTTGTTACGAAAAGTGGGATCCAGGCGATCCAGACGACCTATATGACGGAGTTGCACCCCTTGATCGTGCAATTCCTGTAGTTCGCGGTCGATAACGTCTTCGAAAATCTTCATCAACCCCTGTACTTCTTCCTCGGGGCGCCCCCAGTTTTCGGTGGAAAAAGCATAGATCGTCAGATAGTGAATACCGAACTCGATGCACGCTTCAATTACCCGGCGTAGATTCTCTGTACCAGCGCGGTGCCCTGCCATGCGCGGCAAACCGCGCGAAAGCGCCCAACGCCCATTACCGTCCATAATGATGGCTATATGAGATGGAATTACCTCAGGCAAACCAGTTTTTTCTTGTGATTCCATAGGTTTTTCTCGCTTCGCTTTGCACAAGTGGATGAGCTGCCCGCACAAAACGAAATGTTCTGTCAAACCTCCATGATCTCTTTTTCTTTGCGCATACCGACCGCTGAAATTTCCTCGATATAACGATCCGTGATTTTTTGCAACTCCTCTTCACCCTTCTTCAGATCGTCCTCCGAGATCATCTTTTCTTGCTCAAATTCGCGTAGATCCTTGATCATATCGCGGCGCACATTGCGAACAGCTACCCGAGCATCTTCAGCTCGATTATGCACCAGCTTGACCAGATCGCGACGGCGCTCTTCGGTCAGAGGTGGCAGGTTCAACCGGATCTGTTTTCCATCATTATTGGGAGTCAACCCCAAATCGGAAGCCAGAATGGCTCGTTCGACCGTTTTCAGAGTAGCCGCGTCGAAAGGTCGAATCAGAAGCATGCGCGGCTCCGGGACCGAGATTGTGGCAAGCTGCATGAGCGGGGTTGGCATACCATAATATTCCACAGGCAGTTTTTCAACCAGCGCCGGATGCGCCCGCCCGGTGCGAATGCCAGCCAGATCATCTTCAAGCGCCTGAATTGCACCTTTCATGCGCCCTTCAGCTTCTTTATAAACATCCTTTAGCATTGACGCCTCCACGCAATCGAATCAATAGTCTTCGGATATCCTATAGGATACCCGAAAATCCGAAGAGAGAAAAGGGTCAAAATCAGTCTGTTACCAATGTGCCAATTTTTTCGCCGTAAAGCGCCTGTTGTAATGCTTCAGCGTGCCATAGATTCAACACCAGGATAGGCAATTTATTATCCATGCAAAGGGATATGGCCGTACTATCCATAACTTCCAGGCGACGATTCAGGGTCTCAATATACGTCAGATGATCAAAACGCGTGGCATTTGGATTAATCATCGGATCAGTATCGTACACGCCATCCACTTTGGTAGCTTTGATCAGTACGTCCGCGCCGATTTCCATAGCACGCAGCGCCGCAGCAGTATCGGTCGAAAAATAGGGATTACCCGTCCCGCCACCCAGGATAACCACGCGTCCTTTTTCCAAATGACGGATCGCCCGCCGGCGAATATAGGGTTCGGCTACGGCGTGCATTTCAACCGCCGATTGAACGCGGGTCACCAACCCGATGCGTTCCATGGCATCCATCAAAGCCATCGCATTCATCACGGTTGCCAACATCCCCATGTAGTCTGCTGTGGCCCGATCCATGCCTCGCTCCAGGCCAATACGTCCGCGCCAGAGGTTGCCAGCGCCAATGACAATAGCTACGTCCACACCCAGGTCATGGACATCCTTGACACGCTGGGCAATATCCTCCGCACGATCCGGGTCAATGCCAAAGCCTTTTGGGCTTGCCAGCGACTCGCCACTTAGCTTGAGCAAAATACGCTTGTATTTTAAGGTTTTCTCCATAGCCGCCTTCTTAGGATCCTAGATGGTGAGAGAAAAAAAGGCCAACCGACTGGTTGGCCTTTCGTCCAAACTACTGAAGACCTTCGCCTAATTCCCAACGCACGAAACGCCGGATGATGATATTCTCACCGATGGCAGCAATATTTTGAAGCAGCAATTTTTCGATGGTGATGCTCTCATCGCGAATATACGGCTGGCGCAAAAGGCAAGCCTCATCTTTAAACTTCTCCAGGCGCCCTTCTACAATCTTATCCAGGATCGCTTCGGGCTTACCTTCTTCGCGGGCGCGGGCGCGGGCAATGTCTTTCTCGTGCTCGTAGACCTCCGCCGGAACGTTTTCCGGACGCAGATAACGCGGCGCCGAGGCAGCGATCTGCAAGGCGATTTCATGGGCGAACGTGCGGAAAGGCTCCGAGCGTGCTACAAAATCGGTCTCGCAGTTCACTTCCACCATCACACCCACCCGCCCCTGGCCATGAGAGTAGATCTCGACGATGCCTTCGGAAGCTTCGCGGTCTGAACGCTTAGCCGCCGTCGCCAGGCCCTTCTCGCGCAAAAAGTCGACGGCCTTGTCAAAATCGCCATTGGCCTGTTCCAGGGCCTTGCGGCAATCCAAAATGCCTACCCCGGTTGCCTCGCGTAATTCTTTAATCATCTGAGTCGTGATTGCCATGATTATTCCTCGTCCACTTCTTCAATATCGCCATCGAAGAGATCTTCTCCAACTTCTACATCTTCGAATTCTTCTTCAACTTCTTCTTCAACTTCTTCTTCTTCATAAACATCCAGGGCTGCGACGCTGACACGCGTCGAAATCTTTGCCAGTGTAGCTGCCCCAAGCAACTCTTCATCCGAAAGCTCAGGTTCCTCAACGCTGGGAACAACCGCCCGGCTTACGACAGGTTCTTCCTCCACACCCATGTCTTTGCGCATGGCGCGGCCCTCATTCGCCGCATCGGCAACCTTCGCGACCAACAGCTTGATGGCGCGGATTGCATCATCGTTGGAAGGTATGACATAATCCACGTCGCGCGGATCACAATTGGTATCCACCAGGGCAATCACCGGGATGTTCAACAGGTTTGCTTCATGAATAGCGGTGGCTTCACGGCGCACATCCACAACAAACAGCAGTTCAGGAAGACGGGCCATGTGGCGAATACCACCCAGAAGCATCTCCAGGCGTTCAATCTCCCGACTCAGGATCAAGGCTTCCTTCTTGGTGATCCGGCCAAAATCGCCCTTATCGCGCATCCGCTCCAGGCGCTCCAATTCGTTGACCCGCGAACGAATGGTGCGCCAGTTGGTCAGCATGCCGCCCAGCCAGCGTTCGGTTACATAAGGCATCCCGGCGCGGATAGCTTCTTCCTGGATCGTTTCCTGGGCCTGCCGCTTGGTGCCCACAAAGAGCACGCTGCCGCCCTGCGCCACAGTGTCGCGCACTACGTTGTAAGCCTGCTGGACAGCTTTTACCGTCTTTTGCAGATCAATAATATGGATGCCGTTTCGCTCAGTGAAAATATACGGCTTCATCCCCGGATGCCACTTATGGGTACGATGCCCAAAATGCACCCCGCTTTCGAGAAGCGCCTTCATCGAAATTACAGACATATCCTATTCTCCTTTGTGTTGTTCCTCCGTTTCCATCTCTCCAGGCCGGCACCGCCAGGACGGCACGCCCGGTCCAGTCAGGAAACGTGTGTGATTTGCCCACTGAGGGGCATAATATCTCCCGCCCTGGGGCGGGAGCGCACGCAAGTATATCACACACAAGCCAGATTCGTCCAGGAAAACAGAAAAATCGACAAATATCATCTCTTGAAAAATGACTTTCATCACTGTCGTATTATTCCGATTAAGTGTATAATAATCACATATTCGGAACTATATTATTCCTTTTCGGAACCATATAATGCCTGCACGGAAAATAAATCTCGACTCACTCGATTATCACATCATCCAGGCGCTGCACAAAGATGCCCGCGCGACGGCATCGGAAATTGCGCGAGTCACGGGCGCAAACGAACGGACAATTCGCAAACGTATCGACCGGCTGGTAGAGGAAGGCGCTATCCGCCTGACTGCTATCTTGAACCCGGCCACTTTTGGCTATGTCACGGCAGCAGACATCTTTCTCGAGGTAGACCCGGACCTAGAAGAACAGGTTTTGGAGTCGTTAATGGCTATGCCCGAGGTAACCTATGTGGCCTTTGGGCAAGGCACGAACGATATCTCCATCGAAGCGCGTTTCAAAGATAACGACCAATTGCGCGAGTTTATCCGCCGCACGCTGGCGAATCTGCCCGGCGTTACTGTGACGCGCCATACGCTAGTTCCTCGCATCTTGCGTAACATAGACGAATGGATGCCCACTCTGGAAGATTTCGGGATCAAACCCGACGAAATTTAGTTCACAGGAGATTTGTTATGACTTTGAGACACTTCATCGACACGCAAGATTTCACCAAAAAAGAACTGCTCGATATGATTGAGCTGACCCGCCGCATCAAAGCCGCCGACAAACAGGGTTGCACGCCCAGGCTGCTGCAGGATGCATCGCTGGCAATGATCTTCGAGGAGCCATCTACACGCACGCGTGTCTCTTTCGAGGTGGCTATGACCGAGCTGGGCGGCCACGCGCTTTATCTCAAGCCAGGTGAAATCCACCTGGGGGTACGCGAATCGATGTACGACACTGCAAAAGTGCTTTCACGCATGTGTGACGTTATCGAGGCCCGCACGCTCAAACACGCCACCGTCACGGAGCTGGCTAAACATGCTGAAGTGCCGGTCATTAACGGCCTGACCGATTATAACCACCCCACTCAGGTAGTCTGCGACGCCTTGACCATGATCGAGCACATGCCGGCAGGGAAGAAATTGGAAGATCTAAATGTCACCTTCATCGGCGACGCGACCAACGTGCTATCGTCTTTGATGCTGATCTGCACCCGGTTGGGGATGAACTTCACCCACGCAGCGCCCAAGAAATACCAGGCCCCGGAAGAATGGGTGAAGTGGGCAAAAGAAAACTGCGCCGAGTCTGGCGGCTCGCTCACCATCACCGATGACCCGATTGCCGCGGTCAAGAACGCCGATTTCATCTACACCGATCTGTGGTGGTGGGTCGGACAGGAAGACCAGATCCCCGAACGCCGGGCAGCTTTCATGCCAACCTACCAGGTGAATAAGACACTGTTCGAGAAGGCCCCCTCGCACTGCAAATTCATGCATTGCCTGCCCGCATCGCGCGGCGTAGAAGCCACCGACGACGTAATGGATCACCCGCGCTCGATCATCTTCGACCAATCCGAAAACCGGCTGCATACCGAAAAGGGCCTGCTGGTGTATTTCGTATACCCGCGCCTGAAGCGAGCATCTGAAGAACTCAAGGCTTACCACAAGGGACAGATCGAAGCATTTCTAAACGATCAAACCGGGAAATAGTTCATCGTCATCAAGAGCGTCCAGAAATCATTCACCGAGTGCCAAAATGACCCTTCAAACGACATCCAAAGATTTCAAGAAAGTCCTGCGTGGTCTGGATATGACCCTGTTTACCGTATGCGCCATCATCGTGATCGACACGTTAGCCGCCTCGGCCTCGATTGGCGCGTCCACCATCTCCTGGTGGATCATCACCCTGGTGTTGTTCTTCATCCCCTATGGCCTGGTGACCGCCGAATTGGGTACTACCTACCCCGAGCAGGGCGGCCTGTACGTGTGGATCAAACGCGCCTTTGGCGAAAAATGGGCTGCACGCTCCACATGGTATTACTGGATCAACGTCGCTTTGTGGATGCCCTCCGTCTACATCCTGTTCGCCGGCATGTTTGCACAAATGTTTTTCCCCGACATGTCGCTGTGGCTGCAAATCGCCATCGGCATCCTGATGACCTGGCTCACCGTATGGATTGGTATCATCACTCTGGAGGCTGGCAAGTGGGTACCCAATATTGGCGCGTTCATCAAGGCCGCGATCATGCTGGTGCTTGGCGTCGGCGGCGTCATCTACGCCGTGCGCAACGGGGTCGCCAATGACCTCTCGTTGACTGCCATCCTGCCCAGTTGGGACGCCGGCCTGGCATTCCTGCCGGTCATCGTATACAACTTCATGGGCTTCGAACTGATGTCCGGCGCAGCCGAGGAAATGGAAAACCCGGGCCGGAACATCCTGATTGCCATTCTCACCGCAGGGGCGTTGATCGCATTCTTTTACGTGCTCGCCACGGTGGGCATTCTGATGGCTCTGCCGCTCGACCAACTGGGCCTGATTTCCGGCATCATCGACACGCTCAAGGCCATCCTGGGCGACTCCGGCCTGGGAGGCGCTGTTGTGACCCTGCTGGGTATCGGCGCGTTGTACACTTTCCTGGCCAACATGGTCACCTGGACGATGGGCGCCAACCGCACCGCCGCCGAAGCGGCCAACGAAGGCGAACTTCCCGCCGTGTTTGGCAAGCTGCATCCGGAAAACAAAACCCCGGTCGGCGCATATCTTATCACCGGCGTGGTCTCATCCCTGGTGCTGGTCATCTACGGCTTCGTGGCCGGTTCTAACGAGGATCTTTTTTGGACGTTATTTGCATTCTCATCGATTATCTTCCTTCTTCCCTACCTGGCGCTGTTCCCGGCCTTTCTGAAACTGCGCAGCGTTGACCCTGCCATCCACCGTCCCTTTAAGGTTCCAGGCGGAAAGGCCCTGGCGGCGGCCATCGCCGTGGTATGCGAGATCTTCATCCTCCAGGCGATCCTGTTCTTCATCTGGGTGCCCGGCCAGCCGGTGGATTGGGCCTATGCCTTGCCGGTTTTGATCGGCGTGGTGATTACGATCCTGGCCGGCGAAGTTCTGCTCTGGTGGTCCAGGCGCAAGTAACCGCGCAGGGGCGCCGCACTTTGCAAGCGCAGCGCCCCTGCCACGCAAACCAGCTTTCAAGCCAATCAACAGGAGTGAACTATGCCGCAAACTTTTGACACTACACCTCGTGCGGATGGATTTTTCATGCCGGCGGAGTTCGCCCCGCACGCCGGGACGTGGATGCTCTGGCCGCAGCGCCCGGATAACTGGCGGATGGGGGGCAAGCCGGCCCAAAGAGCCTTCGCAGCCGTGGCGGCTGCCATCGCCCAGTTCGAGCCGGTGACGGTGGGCGCCAACCCCGACCAGTACGCGAACGCCCGCCACCTGCTTCCGGAGGCGGTGCGCGTGGTCGAAATCGCCAACAACGACGCCTGGATGCGGGATTGCGGCCCGACCTTCGTGGTCGACGGCCGGGGCGGGGTGCGCGGCGTCGATTGGATCTTCAACGCCTGGGGAGGCCTGTTCAACGGCCTGTATTTCCCCTGGGATCTGGACGAGGCAGTGGCGCAGAAGGTATTGGAAATCGAACGCGCTGGCCGCTACAAGGCGCCGATCGTCCTGGAAGGCGGCTCGATCCACGTGGATGGCGAGGGAACCTGCCTGACCACCGAGGAATGCCTGCTCAGCCCGGGACGCAACCCCGATCTGTCCAAAGGCCAGATCGAAAGCTGCCTGAAGGATTACCTCGACGTCGAGAAAGTGCTATGGATCCCGCGCGGCGTCTATCACGACGAAACCACCGGCCACGTCGATAACCTGGCCTGCTTCATCCGCCCCGGCGTGATCGCCCTGACCTGGACAGACGATCCCTCCGACCCGCAGTACGAACGTTCTGTCGAGGCCTACGGCTACCTGCTGGCAAACGCCGACGCACACGGGCGCAAACTTGAAATCCACAAGATCCACCAGCCCGCCCCGGTGCTGATCCGGCCAGAGGAAGCCGAAGGCGTGGATGCCGTCGCGGGGACGCTGCCGCGCCAGGCCGGCGACCGCATGGCGGCGTCCTACGTCAACTTCTATTTCTGCAACGGCGGCGCCATCGTCCCGACCTTTGGCGACCCGCACGACGCCCCCGCCCTGGCCGCCCTGCAAAAACTGATGCCGGAGCGTAAAGTGGTTGGCCCGCCGGCTCGCGAGATTTTGCTCGGCGGCGGCAACATTCACTGCATCACGCAGCAGCAGCCGCGCGGGTAAAATGCGAATACCTGGCCATCGATGTGGAAAAGGATTTGCTCAGCATTGTTCCACCGCACGCTCCACGTTGCACCAGGGATGTTGCCCGGCTCGACCGGCGCGCCAGGCCTGGAACATTCGTGCCCCCGTGCCCAACGGTTGGCCCCCATTTGGCTCATTCCGGCCAAATTGACCCCGTTGTCTTTGGAATCGCAAGCCGTACTGACCGGGTCGTTGACGGCCGCAAGATAAGGAAAAGTACCCACCTGGGGGTGATTATGCGTGGCGGTCTTGACGTCAGAAGTGAACTCGGCAAAGGCCGGCAAATTATAAGGATTATTATCCTCACGAGCAATGTAGTTACCCGAGGCAATTGCCGCGCAGGCCAGAAGCTGATAATCGTTCAAGGAACTGGCGAAACAAGGGGCTGTCGTATTGGGTTCTAAAGGCGTAGCCGACGGATTCAGGCTGTCGAACTTATAGGGAACAAATACCTGATAATCGGTTGAGTTATTGATAGCAGCGGAAATGTTGTTTATATTCCACCCCACATAAGATCGCGCTGCAATGGCCTGGGCATGCAGAGCAGCTGGCTCGTCATATATCCACGGGTTCATTTCCTGTGAGAGGACATCGAGAAGATAGTATGATCCAATAGGTAAATTAATTGTGCTGGTCGAATATGGATAACCCATAGCAGGGTGACCATACTCACAGGTATCTACACCAAAATTCCTACAATAGGCCGAACAACCAAAATTTGTGTTCCCAGGAGTGCAAAGGTATGGCAGGCGTGTGCCATCAGAATCTAGCTCGTGCATTTCTACTTCAACAGTTGGAGGATATGGCGGTACGGACAATGAAGCAGCATAGGACCTTATAGATCCATCAAACAGCAAAGCTAAGGCCAGAGCACAAATTACGACTATCCGAATTCGACCACTCATTGTCATCTCCTCCTACGGCTTTTGGGAAACATCGATGATACAGACACGCCCTTCTGCCATTTCATCCGAGGTTTGAGGCCAACTTGTACAATCAACAGCTATCTTGTCTTTGCTCCACGCTACTAGCCCCCTATCTCCTCCACCAAAGAATTGTTCGGGAAAGAAATGTCTTACTGCCTTTCCATTTATGTCGATCAGAAACAGGCCCATCTTTGCGCGACCGTCAATTGTGTCTACCTTTCCCAGTATAGCCAATGTGTGATTTGCAAGAGACCAGGTCAGATCATAGACGAACGGCGCATCCATCTCTGGAACATATCTTTCTCCGGTCAATGTGTCCAGAACCAGGATTTGGCTGTACGGGTGTATAGTCCCCGGATAACCGGACCAGGTGTTCATCGCCAGGTAACGCCCATCCGCGCTCCACTGCGTCTGCCAAGCCGAACGCGGCCCGCTGCCGTCAGCGCCCAAATCCACCTCGCAGACTTCCCCGCTTTGCAGGTCGGCCAGGAATAACAGTGCATGACCGTAAAAGGCTGCCTTTTCCCCACCGGGTTGCAGAGCAATCTGGAAGGTTGCGCCCGGTATGGGTTGGAACCGGTCGATCTCTCCGTATCTGGAATAAGCCCGATCTCTCAAGTCCACCGCGGCGGCCCGGCTTGTCTTGCTGGTGGCGTCCCAGATTTGCGGTTGGTCGCCAACGCCCGGTGAAAAGAAGATTACCTCATTGCCATCGCTGGCAAGAGATAGTGCAAACACATCCGGACTGATAGGCCCGGCTTTTTGCGGGTCGCCGTAGCTGATCCACAGTTCTTGATGATCTTTTACGTCTGTGGAATAAACTACTGCCTGAAGCTCTTCCAGCCATACCGGTTTTCCGTTTCCCCCCGATCGCTCTGCGTAAACCTGTACTGCGCCGGTACGAAGATCAAGAATTTCAATACTCTCTAAGTTATTCTGCATATCTCGTGTTAGCAACAGACGTTCACCGTCAGGCAGCCAACCTGCTATACCAATCGCTTTATCGTTGGTGAAGACCACTCGCGGCTGCGAAAACTCATAACGGTCGATTGATCCCTCGGATTGCGCGGGAACCGCCTCGGAGCCGGGGAAAGCACAGGTGGGCGACTTGATCACCACTCGCGTGGCTTCCGGCGTGGGTGCTTGACCAGGCACAGGATAAGCCTGTACTGGCATCTCCGGCCGTAAAACAGGGGCCTGTGTCACATCCTGCGTAGCAGGCGCAAGGTAAGGTTGTTGGGGGGCGCTGGCCCCTGTTTCAGTCGAGGCCGATCTCAGCCGCAGCAGGAGCACCATCCCAACAACCAAAGCAGCCAATGCGCAAATTTCAACGATTATGGTGAGTAGTTTTTTCGTTCTTTCCATCACACCCTCCAGGCCTCTCTATACCATTGTACAACACGGGCGGGGGAGGGGGGACAAGTGTCATATTTCCCGATCCAGGGTGACTTTCGTCCTATGAATACAGGAAAGGTTAATATCCCGGTGCGGAACGAAGCTCATCCAGCAAAGAGCGCGTGACGGCGTTTTGGGCAGGCGAGGCGCGGTCATCCGCGCGCATCCTGGGGCAGCGCAGAGGACGGGTTCCCTGATGGCGATGCGTCGCTTGCCGTCGCTTCGGGAGCCGCCGGCGATCTCTGCTCTGCTCCCATACTTTCGCTCATGCGCAGCACGATCACGCCGCCCAGGATCAATCCACTGCCGATCCACTGTGGCAGCGTGAAGCGCTCGCCCAGCAAAATGTAGGACTGTAAGCCGGTCATCACCGGCTCTGTGGTAGCAATGACGTTGGCCACACTGGCCGGCAGGTAGACCAGGCTGGCCGTATATAGCCCATAGCCCGCCACCGTGGGGCCAATCGCCAGGGCGCCCAATACCAGCCAGCCAACCGGCTGCCAGCCCAGCCAGAACAGGTTCGTCGAAGACAGGCCGGCCGGCAGCCAGTCGCCAAACAGGTTATACAGCAGCAAGAACCCGGCGGCCGCGGCAAAGGTATACACCAGCACCGTCCACGAATTCAGCGAACGGTGCGCGGCTTCCTTGCCCATCAAGCTGTAAAAAGCAAACGCCAGCCCGGAGACCAGCCCGGTGGCAATACCGATGGGATTCACGTGCCAGGCCGAAAAATCGTAGGCGCCGGACACGAACACGCAGCCCAGCAGGCTAAGCGTCACGGCCAGGATCTTCACCTTGCCCAACTGTTCACCAAACAGTCGCCAACCCATGATGGCGGTAAACGCTGCCGAGCTGTAAGCCAGCACGGTGGAGACCGCCGCGCCGTTGAGGGCCACTGAGACCGTCCAGGTGGAATTGAACAGCGAAAGCACCAGGCCATAGAACAAGATAAACGGCCAGTGCCGCCGTTCCAGGCGCAGCCGCGTCGGCC
Source organism: uncultured Anaerolinea sp. (assembly GCA_964595435.1). Classification (GTDB taxonomy): domain Bacteria; phylum Chloroflexota; class Anaerolineae; order Anaerolineales; family UBA4823; genus RBG-16-57-11. Next base: position 35,869 of record CAZQQJ010000033.1, read on the forward strand.
GGGCAACGACGAAAACTGTACCCAGAAAGAGCGCCAGGAACAGATCGCGCCAGAAAGCCAACACCAGCGGCGGCAGGTGATAGGTCTGTGTCAGGTAGCGGATGAAGACCGCCGTGGACGACCAGAAAATCGTGCCGACGATACAGATCAAATAGCCCCGGGTAAGCCGGGAAAGCGAATTTGCGCTTTTTGAAAACTGCCCATTCAACTTCAAAGCAAAACTCCACACAATACATATTCCATTTCGTTTTAATCAAATTCCGCAAAACGAAATGGGTACCGACCATCTTACCACGCCCGTGCGCCGGGCGTAAGACTGACATCAGTCATTGATTCGGGGAAGCAATAACTCTAACGCACTGGCTCCACCGAAACGATTTGCCCCAGGGCATTGATATTCAACGTCCACTCGCTGTCCACGGTGAACTTCTCAAATTCCTGCGGGCTGTTCACCGAATAGGCGTACTGGCCTTTATCCGTCTCGAAAACGACGATAAACTCCGCTCTTTGATCGCCGAGGCGCTGGTTGCTGGAGAGCGCAGGATTCGGCCAAACCGGGTTAAGATCGTTGCCCGACCGGCTGGCTTCGTCCACCACACGCCAATCCTGCACGGTATATTGGCAATAAGGTTCCAACACCTCGAAGCGGCAGTCTTGCACCACTTTGCCCACCCCTGAGCCGGTATCCACCGTATAGGGCGTGCCGCAGACTTTGTTGTATTTCTTGCCGGAGGGCTGCGTATCCTGCATCGAGCGTACCTGGTCCTGGCAGTTGCCAAGCTGCGCATCCGCTGGTACCTGATCCTGCCAGCCCTGGCGCTCGACCGGACCCAGCTCTTCAATCTGCACCGCGGTCTGCCACTGCACTGCTTCCACCACACCGGCCTGGCTTTCACGCGGCGCAGACAGCATGGCATAACCGACAATCGCACAAATACACAGGATCACGATTACGGCGACGCCGATACCAATCCCCAGCATATTGGTTTTGGGAGGCGCTTTGGACGCGGGCGCGGCAGCCGGCAGGGCGGCTTTCAGCGAAGCGCCGCAGCCGGCGCACTTCAACGCCGTTTCAGGGTTCATTGCCCCACAATGTGCGCAGGCGATCTGCTGAACCGGCGCAGCCTGGTAAGCGCCCACGACCCGCCCGGCCTCGCGCCGCGTGCCCGGCTTGAGATCGGCGCCGCATTGGGCGCACACCGCAGCAGTAGCCGGGTTGCGCGTCCCGCAAAACGCGCAGTGGATATCGGCACCCGCCTCGGCAATCTTCTTCAACGCCTCATCCTGGGTAGCCTGCTGGCCCTGGGCCTGCTCGAACTGAACATCCTGCGGCTGGGCAGCGCCACAGCTTACACAGGCGATCTCTGTAGCCGGATTGCGGCTGCCGCACTTTGGACAGGTCCATTCCAATTTTACATAACCTAACGTTTCTTGCGTCATCGCGCCTCCTGACAGACAACCACTGTGGGTTGTCCTCTACATTCCATAAGATCATCATTCAGCCCGGTCCATTGCTGTAGCAGCCGCAGCAGACCCACAAACCGAGGCTATCATTTTACCCCAGTCTCAACGCCAGTGGATCGTCTAAAACGTGACAGACCAGGCTATTTACAGTACCAGACACACATACAGCGCCAGCATAACCCGACTCTGGTTTAAGGTCGAACAAATTCCAACGGGCAATATCTTCAACATATCCGCGCGCCCCCAGCAGCCTGGCTGGCTCACCAGGCGCCAGAGACACATCGAATTGATCTAACGGGATCGACAAACCATCCCCTCTTGCCTTAAGATAGGCCTCCTTGCGCGTCCAACAAGCAAAAAAAGCCTCCACGCGGGCCGCAACGGGTAATGCCGCCAACGCAGCCCGCTCCACGGATGAAAAGAAACTCCCCCCAATGGCCTGATCATCGAAATCCAGCCGGATGCGCTCGATATCGATGCCGATTTCGCCACAGCGAGTAAAACCAAGCAAGGCTACTCCTGCCGAGTGTGACAGGTTAAAGTGTACATCGCTGCCGACAAAATCTGCTGCCAGTTCCGGTTTACCATATGGGCCATACGCAAAGCCGATCTCCGAAGGCGGAACATCCAGGTAACGTCCCAAAAGCCAACGTAAACAACTCCACCGGGCGATAAAATGCATCCGGTCACGCTCAGAACGGTAACGACCGGCGCGCTCACGCTCGTCCTGCGCCAGGACCTGCCCCAATTGCTGGATCTGTGCGGCAGACCAATCCAGGCCAAGCCTCCAGATATGGACCTCATCTACCTGAAGGGCGAAACTTTCCGGTGGATTGCGCCAAATCACTGGCTTTTGGCCCTCGACACCTGACACGAATCACTCCTGGCAAACCGGCGACGTTGGCCCGGGACCAATCAATGGCAGCGCGATACACACAGCTTTTAGCGAGCCTGTCCACAGCGCGGGCAAAACTTGCTATTTGGGCGCAGCTCCCGGCCACAGCGGGTGCAATAAATGGCGCCTTGATCGCGCCCAATTTCCTCTTGCTTTTCTTCGGCGGGCGCCTCTTGCGCCAGGACCTGCCCGCACTGGTTGCAAAAGCGCGACGTGGCTGACTGGCGTTTGCCACAGCGCGGGCAAACAATTTCAGGAGTCGCTGGCTTTGGGGCGGCTGGCTGCTGCGGCGCAAACGGCTGATCTATTTTGTTTATACCAGGCAATGGCCTGGGGGATAGAGCAGGTCTAACCGGAGGGCGTTGCGGCCTGCCAGCAGGGTACTCAACTCCACCAGGTACCGGGCGGGCAGCGCGAGGCGGCGAATACGGCGGCCCAGGCGGGGGATACGCGGGCTGCGAACGCCTGAAATACCAGACACCGGCCAGCAAGACGACCCCGCCCAAACCGAACAGACCTGGCATGACCACACATGCCAATAAACCCACCAGCAATCCTAACGTACTGCTGGTGGAATCGCTCGAAACACCCGCCCCTGGCGTACCCAACACGCGTTGTTGCGGAGTAGCAATGAGCACACTTGCATCCACCGTTGGCGAAGGAAGGGGGGTATTCACGACCACTGGAGCCGCACCTGGGGTATCTTGTGGCGCAACCGGCTGCGTCACCACAGGAGGCGCCGCAGAAGGGGGAGGACCCAGCCACAACCTGCCGTAACCAAAAGCGTTGTCCGGGCCGTTATCACCCAGGTCAACCGCATTACTTTTCAAATAGTCAGCCACTTCTTGTGGCGACATAGTCGGAAACGCCTGGAGCACCAAGGCCGCCGCGCCGGAAACATGCGGCGTAGAAGCCGAGGTTCCCACCCAGGTTTCACCATAGGCCGCGCTGCTAATCCCGGCAGGCGCGGCGATTTCCGGCTTTAGCCGGCCATCGTTGGTAGGCCCCTGGGAACTGTAATCTTCCAGAGCGTCATCCGACCAGTTCGTCGCGCCAACCGTCAGCGCGCTGGGGGAATCGCCTGGGGTTGTAATACTGTGTTCCGCCGTGTAATATTCGATCTCCCCATCTCGCATAAAAAAATCGAACACCGCCGGGCGAGTGATATTCTTGGCAAAAAAAGCAACGTAATAAGGGCCACTATCACTAAATTCGTAGACCACTCCTTCAGCAGCATCCGATCCCGGGCCATTCTGGATATCTGTCGAGCTGGCAATCTCGTTGCCATCTTTATCCATCACGTACAAATCATAATCCTCTGTGTCATTCTGCCAGTCATCCCAGTTCAACACCAATACGGTGCGTCCGATGGGAGCAAAACCCATCAATTCGTCGCCAGGCGCAAATTCATGATAGCCGTCCCCGTCCGTATCGGTAAACGTGCCCCGGTAGTGAGTAAGGCCTGTATTGCCGGCCGAGTTAACCCACAAAATGCCCCTGGAAACGACATCCGCGACCATCCTGGCTTTTGGGCCCGTACCATCCATCGGGCCATACACCGACCCGGCCGAATGGGAAATGATCTGCACCCCCTGGGAAATCAGCCAATCGATTGCTTGAGCTTGCTCGGCATCCGTATCATAGGCGGCCAGAAAAAGCTTGGCATCCGGAGCGATATCGTAGATAATTTCTGCTACTGCAGAACCGTGCACCGATCCCACCTGGTCGGCTTCCACGCCCGAAATGAACGACTGCACCACCACATCTTCCGGCAGATCGGTACCGATGAGTTCTCGATAACGATCGAACCCACGATCCAATACACCGACCTTAACCCCTTTGCCAGTGAAACCTGCTGCCTGCCATTCCGTTGCGCCAATGACCGGCACCGACTCGGTCTCCACGCCTCCTTGATCCTGGATTGTTGTAATCGGCAGACGGATACGCACAATATGTTCGAGCCCAGAAATACCCTGCAAGAGAGCGGCAGCCGAGTCAGAGGCCATTGCCTGCTCAAGCAAATCGATCGGCACAACCACATCCATCAAATTGCCGCTAACCGTAGCCACCTGGATGCCATTGGCCTCCAGCTCGGCTTGCAAAGCGCCGGTATCTGTCGTATCCAACTCCAGGGTCAAGCGCAAATCTCCATTGGCGTTCAACATTCCCCGTTTCTGAGCCAGTTCATAGGCTGCATCGGGACCGCCTTTTTGATAGGCGACAAAAAAGTCCTTATAAGCGGAGCCAAGCTTGGGGTCCTTCAAAAGCGGTGCAAGCTCTGGATACTCAGCAGCCAGATCATCTAAAGAAGCAGGCGGAGTGAACTGTAAGTCGGTTCCCGGGTTTGAAAACCGGTTGAACACATACCACGTACCGGCAACCGCCAGAATCAGCATCACCAGAGAAAGGGCAGCCAAAATCGCCATATTGCGCGGCATAGCCAGGCGTTGCATACGCGTGGGCGGCAACGAGGAATCTGAAGTTGAAAGAGAGGAAAGATCATCAAAGTCTTCAGGTTCTGAAACTTCGGGATTTTCCAGATCGCTCTGGGGCTCGTCTTGATCCTGATTTTGGTTGGTATCTTGCTCGGGTAGCGGGTTGTCCATAAATTTCTCTCCTTTCCGGTCGAAGGGCACCTGGTTATTTTGTACGTTCCATGCTCTGCCCAGAACACATAAAATAGCACGTTATTGCTGTGGCACCAACCAATAACCACTTCGGTCCCCTTCGGCAGTCCAGCCAGTTACCCCGCTCGCCAGGGTGCGGATTTGCCACCACACCCACTGATCCGAGCAAATTGGGCCGCCGATAATATCCATTTGTTCACCTGGCTGTACCAGGCCCACGATCACAGCAGCCGTGTTGGGCTGCGCCCTGACCCGATTCGCCAGCGGGGGGTCAAAACTGACGTATGCCCGATCACCCGCATATAGACGAGAAGCATACGTCCCTGTACACGGGAACCAGGTCGGTTTCAAAGATGGAGTCAGAGATGGCACAGGGGTCGGCGATGGGATAAGCGTAGCCGTAGGCGTCCACGTTGGCTCCGCGCTCGGGGGCGGCGGTTGGGAGGGCGGCAAGGGGACAGTGACAGAGGGCGTGACCTGCTGGATCACAATCGCCGTCAGGCTGGCTGTCGGACTGGCCACGCTGGGTGCCAGCGCGGTCCGCGTGGCATTGACCGCCTGTTCGATAGAAACCGGTGTGGCCGAAGGAGAGACAGGCGTTGCCAGAGCATAGACATACATCCCCACGCCTCCCGCGATACCGCCGATCAGGCACAACGCCAACACCAGGGTCACAACCAACCACACCAACCCCAATCGCCGGGAAGCTGGCCTGGGGGCTACATGAATTTCTTCCCTGGCCGGCTCCTGTTCCACCCGGACCGTAGGAGGCACCGGCTGTGCGTACGCTGCCGCTGGAGGAGGCGCTGGCGGTGTATATGCAACCGTACGTGGTGGACTGCTTGACGCCAGCGTCGCCAGGGCAGCGCGCATCTCTTCCGCGCGCTGGAAACGCCGTTCTGGGGGCAATTCTAATGCCTTGTGTACAATAGCTTCCATACCGGTCGAAACCGCCGGGTTGAGTTGGCGCAAACCAGGCAGAACCTGGCCCTGCTGGCGTTTAAGCGCGTCCAATGGCAGGCGTCCCGTCAGTGCAGCATACAACGTCGCTCCAAGGGCATACAGATCGCTGCGCACATCTCCATTCCCGATATACAACTCTGGAGCGGTATAGGCATTTCCTGCCTGGAGCAAATTGATCGGTGATCCCGAAATCAAAGTCGCTGCATCGCTGGAGTCATATGCCAGACCAGTTCCATAGTCAACCAACACCGCCTTGCCAGATGGCGTAATACGGATATTGGCTGGTTTGATATCCCGGTGCAATACCACCGGTGTTTGCGCATGCAAATAAGCCAGCCCTTCCAATACCTGCCTGGTCCAGGTCACCACCTGCATTTCTGGCAACCCCTGGCTTGAGCGCCGCAGCATCGATTGCAGGTCCTGTCCTTCAATATACTCCATCACCAGGTATTGTCCCTGGCCTGGAATACTGAAGTGATCGATCACGTAGGGCAAATTGGGATGGCGCAAACTTGCCAACGCCCTGGCTTGCTGAGTAAATAAATGAGCGCCCTGTGGAGATACGTACAGTTGCTCCTTGATCGCAACTGGCGTGTTCAAATTCAAATCCCAGGCCGAATAGACCGCTCCAGAATTGCCCCGACCAATCTGTGCATCAACCCGGTATCGCTGGTTCAGTACCTGACCAATACTCAACGACATAGGCAACTCCCATTAAGGCAATGACCAGATGGAAAAATCGGTGTAATTCGTCGAATAACCATCGATCTCATGCCCCTGGCGATTGCCGGTGGTAATAAAGACAGCACCCGGATTCAATCGCGCTGACAGATTAAACTCTGCAATAAATACATCATTCAAGTAGAACAAACCACGCTCGCCGTGGAAGATCAACTGCACTTGATTAGAGCCGTTTTCGCTAAGGTCCAGGTTATCCAGAACACCTTCCGCAACAATCTCACCATCCGGGTCGCCGTTGTGATTGGTCAGTTCCCACTTGCGATCCGATGAGATGACAAAACGAAAGTGTTCATTCTTGGCAGCATGGCGTAGAACAAACCCATAATCCCAGGCGCCTTTGTCAGCGTTATAAGGGTTGAAGAAACGCGCCTGCACGACAAAATCGCGCAAGTTAACGCCAGCATCCTTCGCTTCAATCAACTGGTCAGCCGGCTCGTGGGGTAAGCGATCCTGCGCCGGTCCATAAACCAGCACTCGATTGGCATCCACAAAAGATAAGAAATCGCTGCGCGCCTGCTGAGTGGCAGCAGCCCCGCGGGTCGCTGAAACAGCAAGATCGGCGGTCTGCGTCGCCTGCGCCTGCCCTGTAGAGGTGAGCCTGACACGTTCCGCCAATGTTATCTGGTACTGTGCGTCGGCGGTCTGCTGGGCAGCCCGCTGTTGGTCGCTCGCTATGAGTAAACTGCCAACCACAACGCCAACCAGGCACAAGGACAAAACTACAGCCACGCCAATCCACATCCCGCTAGAACCTCGGCGGCGAGCAGCCGTTGGGCGTGAAACAGGCCGGCCGCCAGCCGCGGCTGGCGCCTGGGCTACCCTCGCCGGCTGAGGCGCCATCGCCGGAGCGACCTGTGTCGGTGGGATAACAGGCGATTGGCGGCCATATACATCAGACGCCGGCCTCACCACTACAGAGGGGGGAGCGGGCATCGCCAGAGCAGCTTTGAATTCAGCCACGGTGCGAAAACGCTGATCTGGCTCCAGGCGCATTGCACGTTCAATTGCCATGCTAATATATGCGGGGATCTGCGGATTTACCTGGTGAGCCAGCGGCATCTGGCCACCCGCCATACGCTGCACACTCTCCATAGGATCCTTGCCAGTAAGCAAGTTGTATGAAGTAGCAGCTAAAGCATATAGATCTGTGCGGCCATCGGTATGTCCCTGTCCGTATTGTTCGGGCGGGGCATAGCCGGGCGTAACCGCCCGCGCGCCGAGCGTGGTGCGCAAATTCGGGTTATACACTTTGACAAGGCCGAAATCCACCAACATCGCCTGCCCGTCGGGGGTGACGCGAATATTCGCTGGTTTCACATCCCGGTGCACTACAGGCGGCTGGCGCTCGTGCAGGTAGCCGAGCGCATCTGCCACCTGTCCAATCCAGGTCAGTACTTTTTCGGCCGGCAGTGTAACCTGGCGGCTGAGCATCGAAGCCAGGTCGTCCCCTTCAACGAAATCCATCACCAGATACTGCCCCTTGCCAGGCAAAATAAAATGATCGGTCACGCGTGGCAGATTAGGATGGGAAAGGTTTGCCAACACAGTTGCTTCGCGCGTAAACTGGCGTTGAGCCTCCGGAGAAGTATCCAGATTCTCCTTTACCGCACAAGGCCGGTTCAAGTTGGTATCCCAGGCGCGATATACCGCTCCGAATCCGCCCTGGCCTAACAACCGGACAATACGGTAACGGTTATTCAACACCTGACCAGACTCTAAAGGCATATTTTTTGACTCCTTTGCAATTGAAGGCTCAAACGGCACCAGAGCGACGATAGAGTAAGAATTGCTGAACCAGGTCGCCAATAAACCAACCAGCGCAGCCCAGAGCGAGCCCCATCAACAAACGGATGATGTCAATCGAGATAATGCCCCGACTGACGACCCACAGGAATAACGACGCGCCAACCGTTGCCATGATACTGACCCAGGCCACTTCGCGTTTCCAGCCATCTGCACCCAAATTCCCTTTAATCCTGGGCAAAAAAGCTACCCAGATTTCCATGAACACTCCACTGGCTAAAGCGCCGAACAACAGCCAGGTCCAACCGTACCCCTGCGCGCCCAATTGCGCCCAGACAGTAGCAACCAGCACGCTGGACAAAACTGCATGGCTGAGAAACGCCACCCCTCGCCGGGGGTAAGCTGCATAACCCAACGCTCCAAACACAGCAACAATGGGCACATAATTCCAGTTGAAAGGCAGGCGATCCAATAGCGGGGCCAACAACCAGGTAGCTGCAACGATCCCAAGCAGTAATCCCGCGCCCAGGGCTGCTACCTGCTTATAACTCAAATGGGTTGCCGCCATCAGCAAGCGCGTCGTCGGACGCGAAGTGGGTGGAGGCTGCGCCGCCCGGACAGTACCTTGCGGCCCATAGCCTGTAGGACCTACAGGGTAACTGTTCGGTGGAGGTGGCGTGGCCATCGTACCACTAACCGTCGGCGACCAGCCTGCCGGGGTACCCGCCCCGGCAGGATAGGTGGAGCCTCCGCTATAAGCAGCCGCCCCCGCACCTGCCGGTCCGACAAACTCGACTTGTGCAATCGCTCCCCGGGCATAGGACATGCCGGAAGACAATCGCATCAACTCGGCCTGTAACTGGCGAGCACTTTGCCAACGCTGGTCCCGCGGATTTTGCAAACCGCGCATCAAAATTTGCTCTAATTCTACCGAGACCGATGGATTCAACCTGCGTACGGGTGGGGGATTAAAAATCGATTGCGCCGGGTCGTGGAGAGTCAGCAAATTATGCAGCGTCATGCACAGGCTATAGATATCGCTGCGCTCGTCCGTCTGCCCACCGGCCGCTTCGGGGGATGCGTAACCGGGCGTACCCAAAGCCATTGTATCTGCACGCTGCCCGGGCTTAAAAAAACGTACGATCCCAAAATCAATCAGTTTAACCTGTCCGGCCGGGGTAACCATAATGTTTCCCGGCTTAAGATCGCGAAAGATGATCTTAGGATTCTGGCTGTGCAAATACGCCAGCACCTCACACAACTGGCTGCCCCAAGACAATATTTCCATCTCTGAAAATGGCTGGCCGCGCTCATGCAGCATGTCACTCAACGTCCGTCCAGGCACAAATTCCATCACCAGGTAATGCTTACCACCATCTGTAAACACATCCGTAACCTTCGGCAGGTTCGGGTGGTTTAGAGCGCGCAGCAAGTTGGCCTCTTGTTCAAAACAATGTACTGCATAACCGCGGTCTGCAGCGTTGAGCGCAGCATCACTCATCTCTTTGATGGCCCAGGTCGGACCAGGGTTCCAGGTATCCGACACCTGGTAAACAGCCGCCATTCCGCCCTGGCCGACTTTACGCAAAATCACATAGCGATTGTTCAAAAATGCGTTGGCTGGCAGCCTGCCGGTTAATCCGGCGGCTTCTTGCGGCCCGACATTGCCGCGCTCAATCTGGATCAGCTTGCCGGTCGCCGGGCAAAACTTTGCACTACTGCGATGCTGTTGGTGACAATGTGGACAGATCTGCGTTTCCATAAAATATAACCCTCCTTATGGCACGGGAGGCACCGACACACGAACTCGCGTCAAGTCCCCTCTGCCAGAAAACGAAACACTTCCCGGGCGCGGCTCCATTCCCATCACCAGAGCCGGGCACAATGGCGTATCAGCCTGATCCAGATACAGCTCAACCCCCTGCCCTGGCAGAAGGCGAAGAAGGTAGGTACGCTTCTGTAAGGCATCGACTTCGACTTCGCATTTCGTGCTCGAGCCTGACACGGTTAGCAAGAGCCGCTGGCGTCTTATTTCCAGGTGAATTACCCCGGCGAGAGAATTATCAGGATCGCGCTTGTTGCTCTTCGGGTCCCAATCAAATAAAAAGACACTACCCAGGGAATTCCTATCAAGGGTGGCATCAAATTCGACCTCAACACCAGGTGCATTGGGTATCGGATATTCCGCCTTCGAGGTGATTCCAGCATCGCCGGGAACATCAACCGCCGTCAGTGATAACCAGCTTCCACCCCCACCACTGCGCGGCAAGGGAATCGGATCCCCCCAGGCAAGCCAATGTCTTCTCCAACTCTCATCGGCGAAAGTATCATCAATAAACGCCTCGCTCGCCTGGGTCAGCGCAACGGTGAACGTGGCGGTAGGTAATACTTCGACCGTTGACGGAACAGTTTCAACGACGACGGATGGTTGTGGAGATAGAGTCGGCAGAGGCAATGTCGGAGAGGCAGCGGGCAACGTCGGGCTTGGCATAAGAACGGCGCCTGGAGAAGGCATCTGCACTGGCGGGGTTGCCGTTGCCGGCACGGCCGGTACAAGCGCTGTGGTCGCATGCGGCACAGGAAGTGTGGCTGTTCCTTGTGCCACGCTGGCCACTGCTGTCTTCTTGCCGATGAACCCCAGTTGCCTGGCCCCAAAATATCCACCCACGGCCAAAACCACGCAAATCGAGGCAAACCCAATCACCGCCGCGAAAATCACCCCTTTACGGCTGCGCGCCGCCGGGGCAGCCTTGCGCGCCGGTGCTGGTGGCGCGCCCGCCGACGCCGGCCGGGGGGCAGGCGATGGCGGCCTGGCATGCTCAGCCGACGTGCCCGTTGCCGTTGATGCCGAGCGTGCGGCTACCGTTACCGCCGAATGGCTCTCTGTCTCAACAGCCTTACCGCAAACGCTGCAAAACTTCGCACTGGAACGCAACGGGTTGCCACAATGCGGGCATGTCGCGGCGGCAGATTGCTCTGCAGCGGGCGCTGCAGCCTGTCGCGGTGACGAGGGCAGCGTTGTGCCGCAATTGCCACAGAATCGCGAACCGGGTCGCAACGGCTTACCACAATTCGGGCAGGTAATTGTCGCCATTTACGTACCTCCTACCGGGCCAACATCCCGACGTTCAAGGATGCTGAGTCAATCGCCGGGTTTCATAACGTAATCTTTTCGTTGCCTCTGGATCCAGGTTGCCGCTTTGCGCCAGCGTTTCAGCCTGTTGCAGCATCGCATTTCCCAGAACGGTCTCTCCCATATCGAGAAGACGCGTAGCTGCCTGCCGCAAACGCACTGTCGCGGCGTCCTTTGCCGTCTGATCTTCCGAAAGCGAAGCTTCTTGAGCAACCTCTAAAGCTTGTGTACCCATTTTATATGCACCGACTCTTTCGACGATACTCATCACATGGCTATCCAGGCGTGCTGTGGCCTGTTTTGCCATGTTCACAATAACATCCTGTCGCAAATTGACCCGGCTACCATTACCCGATACCTTGTCTACCGTTTCCTGCATACCATCTGGATCATCCCAGGTCAACAGCACCTGGGCAAGGCGATAGTTACCCTCCGGCCAGGGCGGCAAGACAAGCTCAAGCAGCAATGCCACTGGCATACCAGGATCATAATCGCCAATCAAAAGCGCATAGCTGCCGCCCAAATCTGGGCCCTGATCAAACACGCTTAACTCGGGCAAAACACGATGTACCCGGCGAAGCTCAACGCCTCGCGTCAATTGCAATTTCACTTCGACATTACGGTAACTGATACTGAGCGCAGAGCCAAGCTCCTTGCGAAAGGCATCGGGAAGCTGGTCAGGAGTTTCGATATAGTATGCATTGCCGCCCGTCATATCAGCCAGTGGTATTAGCAGGTCTTCATTAAACTCAGCCCCGATACCCATCGTAGTTATTTTTATTCCCGCCTGCCGGGCCTGCCGGGCATACTCATAACAGTCATTCACATTCAACGTATGGCCATCCGTCAACAGAACCATACGTCCCGCATATTGCCTGGACGGTTGGCGTTGGATTTCTGCCAGAGACATCGCCATCCCTTCGCTCATATGCGTGGCTTCACCCAGGCGCAGATACTCCAACTCACGGGCAGATTGTTGCAGGCGATAACGTTCACGGCCTGATATCGAAGGGATCATGCAATAAGCGCGTGCCGCAAAAGCGACCAAAGAGAATTGATCTACCGGGCGTAAATATTCATTGGCTATCAACAACGCCTGAGCCGCATAATCGATACGCCGCGGCAAACGACTCATGGTTTCACTCGAAATCGAGGAGATTTGATAGGCAGGCACGCCATCTGTCATCACCTCCTGCGCCTGACCGCTACGCACTAACTCGGCAAATTGCTGGTCTGTAACCAACCGAATACGCATCGAGTCACTGGTGTCAATGACAAAGCCGAGATTACTGGGCAATGCCTGGGAGTTTTCGCCACCGCCGACTTCGACCAGCAGGTAAACCAATCGCGGCCCACCGCTGGCCGGAACCACATTCGACGATAGTGAACAGGTAATACTCAAAGGAGCAGCCATAATAAAAAAGTAGCCATCAGGTTGTCTTACGACAGACTTCGATCAAACCGCTTACGCCTTGACTCGCCTCTATTTGTAAGGCCCATCGCAGACCTTGCCCATAGATATCCTGGCGCTCCAACATGCGCTGTTGGCCTTTTGAATATCCATAATCACCGATCACCCGGTACGCCAACCATTCGGCAAACCCTTCATGCACCAGCCCTTCCCGCAGCATTGGGCAATTCTCACCCTGCCAGGCATGGGCATACTCGTGGGCCGCAACTTGCAAGAAAAGCATGCGTGGTAGCCCGGTCTGGATATAAATTCCACGCCGCATCCCCCGGCGCGCGTACAGACCCAGGATACGCTGCGCGTCTGCCTCGTGGACCAACGATCCACTGCATACAGATTCTCCCGGAAGCTGCACCGGGTTTAAAGTCTGGTTTCCTGCAGGGGCGATGGCGGGAGGTAAAGCTCTTGCTTCTGCCGGCAGTGAGGCGGGTGGGATCGGCTGCGAAGCCAACCTTTGTTGGCGGATGATCTCGCGCAACTGGTTACGATCTACCAATGCCAGACCAGTCGGAACATTAAGTAACAGGCCATGGCGATCAGCGACCAGTTTTTTCATTTCCTCATACAGAATTACTGCGTTATCTGGCGAATAAATAGCCGTGGTATGACAATGAGCACACACCAATCGCCCATCTGACAATTGCCAGTGCTCGTTGGTCAGTGGCGCGCCACACACGTCACACGGCTGACGGTTATCATAACACTCTTTGCAATAAGGGCCAACGCCGTCGAATTCATAATATTTCTTGTGAACCGGGCGCCCGCACGCCAGGCAAAAGCGCAGCGACTGACTGCAAGTCACGCACACGCCATTTGGCGAAGTAGTCGCCATCGGCAAGCCGCATTCCCGGCAGCGCGGCTTGTTTTTATAGCACTCCTGGCATACGCGCAATGACATCTCCGGGGGCCACTGCCGATGTCTTAACAACTGGTCCCGCCCGGTTATCCGCTGTCCGCAAAGCTGGCAAAAGGCAGCCAAAATAGTTACTCTGCTTTCTTACGCATCTGTATCACAATCGTCATTACAAACCAAAATAACGCATGGATAATCAGCCCCAACCACATGACCATTATATGCTCAGGGGTGTGAGAATAATCCAGCGTGAGGGTGGTATCTGCTGGCGAACAATTCGGGATGTAGCGTTTGGCACCCGGCGTCTGATCGAAATTCTCGATAGCCTGACAGGCGAAGCTTTCGCTGTTCAACTGTTTGATATCCACTGTGGTACCCATAGCATCCGTAGTCCAATAAGCAACGGTTCCGGCAGAAGCCACTTTGCTATCAATAGGGAACAGCGCTCCACCCAGAATGATCTGGGCAAACAACTGCACCAGGATGGCATACAACACGACATCCGTATTCGGGACAATGGCCGAAACAAACAGGCCCAAGGTAATACTGGCAATCATTCCCAGATACAAAGTAACAAATATCTCGAAGATGCCGCTCTGCTTAAAAACTGCGCCAGGTAAATCAAAATCGACCCCCAGACTCATAATCAGTAACACACTGGCAACCTGAAAAACAGCGAACATACCCAGGACAATAACTTTCGAAGAAACATAAGCCAGGGCGCTCAGATTGACGGCACGCTCACGCCGGTAAATGGCACGCTCCTTGACAATCTCATAAGCTGCGACAAACGTACCGCCCTGGGTGAGCGCCAACGCCAGCATCGTTACCAATGTTTGGGCATTTTCCACCGGGGTATAATTGACCTCGGTAGCATCATCAATTTTTCCTCTGGTGGCAGCAGGCTTCTTTTCCCACTCAGTTATCTTTTTCTCTACCTCATTTTCCAGTTCAAACTTAATCATTGAAGTCGTGCCAGGTTTACCTGTCAGATCCTGGCGTTCGCTGACCGCCATAAATAAGACTGCGATCAGCGGCATCATTAATAGCAAGATGAACAAGGTGCGCCAGTCGTAGCGGATCAGGTCTAATTGACGGCGAGTTAGAATGTACGTCTGGCGTATAAAAGAATCGCGCGATCTCCTCAGATGTTGCGCTGCCCCCGCCAGAGCTGCCGCACCGCTTTTCAACTTGCTTTGCCGTTCGGCAACATATTTCTGGAATTGGGCCGAACGGCGATAATGTTCAGCCCATAAAACTCCTGCATTTACTTTAGTGGGTGCGCCTTGCTTGGGCTGGTAATAAGGCTGCAATTCCTGTGGTACCGGCTTGCCCTTCGCCGGATCCACTTCTTGTGAGAGTTTCAGATAGATATCAGAAAAGTCCTGCACGTTGAAAAACTTCAGGGCATCATCCGGCGGGCCATAAAACGAAAGCCGACCCTGGGATAAGAAAGCCACCTGATCGCACTGCGAGATATTTGCCGTGGCATGAGTTACCAGCACCACTGTACGACCCTCATCGGCCAGCCGGTTTAAGTCATACATCATCTTCTTTTCCAACCCTGGGTCCAGTCCGGAGGTTGGCTCATCGAGGAAAAATAGCGTTGGGCGCGCCAGCAACTCAACGGCAATACTGACTCGTTTGCGCTGACCGCCGCTCAACACGCGCACCGGTTTATCAGCATGCTCCACCATATCTACTGCCCGCAGTGCATCCTGAATGCGGCTTTGAATTTCTTGCGGCCGCGCATCCGGCAAGCGCAGCTTTGCCGCATACCAAAGCGCTACTTTGACCGGCAATATGCGGTGGATGATATCGTCCTGGGGGACATAACCCATCTGCGTGCGATAAAGTTCCAGTTTGGAATACAGCGGCTCGGCATCCAGCAGCATGTGACCGTGATTGGCCGGCTCATACCCGTTCATCGCTTTCATTAGCGTGCTCTTGCCTGCGCCGCTGCCACCGACCAGAGCGATAAATTCGCCCGGGTTAACCGTCAACGAAACGTCTTTCAAAATCATGCGCTTGTCCGCCACTTCACGCCCCAGGCGAATCGCATCGATACGATGTCCCATATGCATGGATTGGGCCAGGCTCTGCTGTTGGGCATCATAAGCCAGCTTGAAAGGTCCAATCTGGATTTCGTCTCCGCTATTCAAAGCAACTTGCGTAATGCGCTTGCCATTGACAAAAGTTCCATTCGTGCTCCCCAGGTCCTTGATGACAAGCGTATTGCCCTGCTTGAAAATCCTGGCGTGGTGGAGAGAAACCGTGGGGTGATTCAAGGGCAAATATGCTCCAGGATCGCGTCCGATGGTAATGTCAACCTGGCGCGAAAGATCCAACTTGCCTAACGCAAGGGTACGAAGGGCCTCACCAGCCGGGCTTTCCAAACCCAGGCTGATCCAGTTACCAGTGAGATCGCCGATACGCATTACGTCACCAAATTGCACCGTGGTTGGCACATTCGGCTGAATACGATGTCCATTCAATAGCGTGCCGTTGGTAGAATTCAAATCCGTCACGCTCATGTTACCCGGTAGAATAGACAGGCTCAAATGTCGCCCGGATACAGCCGGGTGGTTAATCACTACATCGTTATCTGGCGCCCGTCCAAGTGTAACGGCCGGCTTGGATATGGGATAACGCTGCGTATTTCCCCCCATCCAACGTACAATCAACGTATTTTCGCCTTGCAGATCGCTCATCATTACCGTGCGTCCACCTGGCGGGGTGGACGGCCCGGCATTCGGCCCGCCTGATGTTCCCCCGGGAATTCCTTGCGCTCCACCCAATGGCGTACCAACCGCAGGGCCAGGTGTCGCAATTGGCTGGACCAGATCATAGCCACATGAAGGGCAAAAACGAGCACTGGAACGGATCGGGACCTGGCATCGCGGGCAGACCGGCGGCCCAGCCCACCCACCTGTGGATTGTGCGGGCAGTGGCTTACCACATTGCGCGCAAAAACGCGCTTGTGCAGCATTTGACGTGCCACACTGTGAGCACAATACGGAATTCATAAGGGCCTCCTTTTGATTGTTGTGCCAGGTGAAACACGGATGACTCTTGTCCCTTTAATTCTACCCCAATCCTTGCCAATCCGCCACATCCGGCCTTCACCATACGCACATTTTGTCACTTAGCGCAACGAAACCCGATTGTATCGGTCCGCACACCCGGGTAGTTCCAAAGGCGAAACGCCGAGCGCATTGTACGCGCCATGTTAAACCACGAGCCGCCACGTAATACACGAAATTCACCCGACTGTGGTCCTGTAGGATTACTATAAGCAGACTCGGCATAGTAATCCTCACCATACCAATCTGCCACCCACTCGGCCACATTGCCAGCCATATCCAGGACACCATACGGGCTGGCGCCATCTGGATAACTGCCCACCCGGCTGGTATCGCCGACCTGTCCACCAAAATTCGCCAGGTTAGCCGCGGGTGTCTGGTCGCCCCAGGGATAAATTTGCCCATCCACGCCGCGGGCTGCCTTCTCCCACTCCGCCTCGCTCGGCAGCCGCCGTCCGGCCCAGGTGCAATAGGTCTGGGCATCATTCCATGAAACATAGATCACCGGATAATTTTCATACCCCGGCTCATTATAGTAAGCCACATACGTTTTCGATGAAAATTTTTCAGGGGGTATACAGGCGCCACCTCGGACACATCGTGCATACATGGCGTTCGTCACTTCATAACGATCGATCCAATAGGCGCGTAAATGGACAATATGTTGGGGCTTTTCCTCATCGCTGGCATCCGCATCGATATCGGCAGAGCCCATCTTGAATGGGCTGGAGGGAACATAAACCATCACCATGCCATCTATGTCTGAAACTTGTGTAGCCAATGGTTGGGGAGGGGTCGAAGAGCTTGTCGGTGTAATAACTTCCACCGCCAGATGCGCCGAGGCGGGCAGGAGTAACTTCTGCCCGGCATAGATAATTCCACAATCCGACGGCAGGCCATTCAGCGCAGCAATGTCCCGAGTGGACACCCCAAACTGCTGGGCAATCTCTGAACAGGTATCCCCAATTTGCACAACGTAAACCAAAGGCGTAGAGGTGGGTGAAAGCGTACCGGTTGATTTTAATGTTGGCTCTGGTGAGGCGGTTAGCGGAGAATCACTTGGAGGAGAAACGGTCAATGCAGGCAAGCCTGACGTTTCTAAAATGGCAGCCGGGCGATGGGTGTTACGATTATTTATCGTTATCACCAGCAAAACCAGAACAAGCAAGGATAGAAGACCGATGGCCAGCGCTGCCAGAGCCCGCCACCCAACCCAACCGTGGCCCGGAGCAGGTGCAGAAACAGCCCCTGGACCTGCAGGCGGCGAGAATGCCGGAGAATTGAATCGCTGAGGAGACGGAGCACGTGAATGCAATGCAGCTTGAGGTGGGCACAAAGCCAGCTTGAAATCAGCCGCGTTTTGGAAACGCTGCAAAGCATCCATTTGCAATGCGCGCATCAGCGCCGAAGATACCCTCAAAGATATTGCCGGATTAAGCTGCCTGGCAGGAAGGAGTGGATCGCGCACCACACGTTGAATGCTCTCCGGCGGTTCCTGACCAGTGAGCAAAGTATAAAACGTGGCGCCCAATGCGTAGATATCGCTGCGCGCGTCGGTGGTACCTTTGCCATATTGTTCATAAGGCGAATAACCGGCTGTCACAGCCTGTGCCCCAACCGTAGTCTTCGTGTGAGGAGTGTACGTTTTGGCAATCCCAAAGTCGACCAACATGGCCTGACCGGCAGGCGTGATTTTGATATTGGCCGGCTTGATGTCGCGATGAATGATCGGCGGCTTCTGAGAATGCAAATAACTCAACGCATCACAAACTTGCTTTATCCACGGTAAAACCTGGTCTTCTGACAGCGGGCTGCCGCGCTGGTCAAGCATTTCCTGCAAATCCTGGCCTTCAACATAATCCATCACCAAATACTGATCCTGATTTTGGATAAAATAATCGGTCACGCGGGGCAGATTCGGATGGTTCAGGTTGGCCAGAATCTTTGCTTCTCGCAGGAACTGACGCTGAATCTCAGGCGCAGCATCCTGGTTTTCCTTGATCGCGCAAGGGCGTCCTAATGTCGTATCCCATGCGCGATAGAGCGTACCAAATCCCCCTTGTGCAAGTAATTTAACGATACGATAGCGATTATTAAGTATCGCTCCTGGCTGCAAAGTCATCGTGTGTGGCTGGTACCTGTTCAGGAAATTTTTACAACAACCACCCCGATGTTATCTTCCCCACCGGCGATGTTGGCGGTATCCACCAATTTGGCACATGCCTGCTCCAATGTCTCGGCTTCGAGGATCAGGCGGGCTAACAAATTATCGTCCTGCACCATCTCCCACAATCCGTCTGAGCATAACAATAAATAGTCACCCGGCAGCACCTTGTGTATAAATGTATCCACCTGGGCATCTCGCTTTTGCCCTAAGGATCGATAAATCAGGTTTCGTTGTGGGTGGATATAAATCTCTTCAGGTTTGATCTGGCCGCTGGCGACCAGTGTAGCCACTAATGAATGATCTTTGCTTATTTGCTGAATCTGGCGATCGTGAAGAAGATAGGTGCGGCTATCTCCAACATTCGCTGCAATCGCCCAACTATTGATCACCAGGACCATACTGATGGTTGTACCCGCGTCGCCTGCCTGGTGTGGCTTCTGCTGGGCATACTCATAGACCACCTGATTTGCTTTCTGGATGGCCTGCTCTACCATTTTTTCATATTTTCTGATGCTCGATAAACGCGTCAAATCCGTGCCGTTCAACGAGGCTTCGATCTCCTCGGGGGTCAAATGTACCGTAGCGCGCGGGTCCCCGGGACAAAACAAATCACCCAGTTCTCGTTTCACAGATTCCACCGCCCAGTAGCTGGCAAACTCACCGCCCAGGTGCCCGCCAATCCCATCACACACAATAAACAGGCCAATACTGTCTCCACGGGAAGATAAATAGACTTGAGACCAAACCTGGTCCTCATTAATCGGCCTGCGCCGGCCAGGATCCGTCAGAGCTGCCGCGGCAAGTTTGATCATTTGAGTGCCTCCTCTGATAAACAGCTCAGTCCGTACGATAATCGATTGCCAGTAGCCCTACGCGTATTTCATCGCCGGGGATGACCGGATAAAGTTGCCCAGGTTGTAACTTCTGTTGGTTTAGAAATGTGAAATTGGTGCTATTCAGGTCTTCCAGATACATCTGAAAACCTTGCATGACCAATCGCGCATGCCGGCGCGAAACACCAGCTTTCTCACCGCCATAGGGCGTCAGGTCAATATCAGGGAAAATATTGCGCACTGGATCCGAACGGCCCAACAAGATTTCATTCTTACCTATCGGCAGTGGAACCACCACACTGCCTTCCTTAATGATAAGCTTACCGGGGGCCATAGGAGCCGCAAACGGGGCAGTAGCTGGAACAAGTTGAGCGCCACAATTTTGACAGAAAGCATCGCTAGGCCCGTTGATATGCCCACAGAGAGTGCATGTGCCCACAGGTATATGCGCTTGCACTGGCTGCAGGGAGGGTATATCCGTTGGCCGATAAGAAATATCCTGCCCTGGCTTGATCTTTTGTTCAGATGCAGACCCCGAAACTGGCCTCGGAGGCGGAGGGGGAGTGCTGGGCACAGGCGCGAGTTGCACCCCGCAATTCTGACAAAACATTTCCCCGGGTACATTTTGGTATCCACATGCAGAACAGGTACCTGGTAAAACGTTGTTGGCAACCGTTCCATCAGCGATCACATCCGGCCGGCGAGCACCTTCACCGTCTGGTTGAGACACAGACGGTGCGTTTTCTTGCGGCTGAAGAGGATATCCACAATTATCGCAAAACCTGGCCGATTCATCAACCAGAAGCTGACAATCCGGGCAAATACGCATACGCTTCAACCTCCCTGGTAGACCATCACCAATTTTCCCAGGCGCACTTCATCACCTGGATGGATTAAAAATGGCTGGTGAGGCTGGACGCGATGGCGATTGACCATCGTGCCGTTTACACTATCCAGATCTTCGATATAGATTTGATCTCCCTTGACGATCACCTGTGCATGGCGGCGTCCCACCCCGGCATCGTGCCCACCATGTGGCTCCAAATCGATATCCGGAAACACCCCACCCACGGGGTCTTCACGACCAATCATAAGAACCTGCTTATCTGACAAAATGGGGAAAGAAACGTTCGTTGCCTGGATCACCAGGCGTCCACCTGCAACAGGTTTAGGCGCATCTTGTGGGACAGGGGCGTCCTGAGAAACAATCTTGGGCCCCTGCGCCAGTTGAGCGCCACAATATTCACAAAATAAAGAACCTTTCACATTAGAGAATTCACAAACCGGGCAAACCGCCTTCTCATCCGCAGTTACCACAGGTGCGGGCTTGGGAGGAGGCGCTGGAGAGGGCGCAATTTCGGGCATAACTGTTCTCAAGTCATAGCCACAATGATCGCAAAACGCTGCCCCAGGCAACGCCGTTGCATTACAAGATGGGCAAGTTATCGCAGACATTTGCAAACCTCCTTCTTGAGTACTTTCATCTCAGGCTTTGCGCTCCTTGGCTCGCCCAAAATGATCGGACTACATCAAGGTTGGGTGATCTTTACTATAATCACTGAGACGTTATCATCGCCTCCCGCCGCGTTAGCTGACTGGATCAACGCGTCACATGCTGCCTGAGGTGATACAGAATCGATAACCAATTTGTGGATATCTCGATCTTCGAGCATTCCGCTAAGTCCATCCGAACAAAGCAATAAATAATCTCCCACGGCCAACGTGTTCACAGATACGTCCACCTCGACTTTGGATTTATCGCCGATGGTGCGATAGATCACATTACGCTGAGGGTGGTGACGGGCTTCTTCGCGTGTGATTTGTCCCGTAGCAACCAATCGTTCAACCAGTGAGTGATCTGTCGTCAATTGGCGAATATCGGTCGAGTTGATCAAGTAAGCGCGGCTATCCCCGATGTGGGCCACATATGCAGTGTTCCCTTCAACCACTGCCGTCACCAAAGTGGACCCCATGTCTGTTCCTGCCGACTTGCGCCGTGAGAACACTTCCGCATTGGCCATTTCCACCGTCTCCACCAACCATTTCTGGCAGTCCTGTTTGCCACTGCGGGAAAACTGCGCTGGTAACAATTCTTTGATCGCTTTCTGCGCAATGATATTGATAATTGTACCGCTGGCTATCTCACCCGCTGCGTGTCCCCCCATACCATCCGCCACCACAAAGATGCCTAACGGTTGGCTTACCGATTGTTGAACGCGATTAAGTTCCAGAGTCAAGATACTATCTTCGTTCAGCGTCCGCACCATCCCGACATGCGTCCGGCGGCCCAATCGGAAATCGACGGATTGGGGAAAGGCCATTTCCTCGATAGCTTTATCGAAAAGTTCCGCCAGCTCGATCCCATTGCTGACCGCCGAAGAGGTCAAGGCCTGTTCAAAAACATAATTCACACCTGGTGTCAAATTAGGATGATATACAAAATGGCTCTCACCAGTTAACCACTGGTAAACGAGCGCCGCCAGTGCATGAGTATCAAGCTGGCGGTCCGTAATATAGCCGTCCGAGTGATGTTGACAATTCGTGAAATTAGCCCACACTGCCCGGTCGCCAACCAGGCCAAAAAGGCTGTTATCGATCTGTCCACCGAAGGAAATGCCATTCTCTTGCAAATAATCCAGGCCTCTGGCCAGGCCCGCGCCCCACTTCAAGGCCTGCAAAGTATCGGGGCCTCTCTCCAAACTATTCACGCGTGGCACAACCAGGCAATGCCGGGGGACACCGGCCAGGTGTTCGACAAATGCAGCCACGGGCGCCCGCACGCTGCTATGTGAAAGCCCTTTCGCGGCCGTTCGTACAATACTGTCCGGCACCTGTAGCCGCGCTTCAATCAAAATCAGATCATTACAAGTTTTCTCCAATACACTTCCGCAGTCGGTGCAGAATTGTTCTGGAGCAGAGTAACGAGGTGGGAACACCGCCCCACAAGAAGGATTTGGACAGGCACGGATTTGCAATTCATCGGGAACATCCACCTGCCGCACCAAATAACGATGCTGTTGTTCATCGCTAAAAATGACATTCTCACTGGCATACAGGTCGCCAAAGATCGCCCCGGTTGGACGGCGCAAAAAGGATTTGGCAGGTGACAAAGGCCGCGTCCCGCTACGCGGAGTAGAATTCAAAGGTCGCGTTACTTGTGGACTCGCTTTAGGAGTTGTCTGAGACGTTGCGCTTGCCAACAATGTTGGATCCAGTTCGATAGGTCGGGTAACTGACGATGAAGCAGGCAAACGCATCGCGCAGTTCTTACAATACTTTGCGCCCGATCGATTCTCTGCCTGACAATTTGGGCAAATAACCATCTCGTTTCTCCTGGGCTATTTCAGTCATGAACCAGGGCTATGAAGGATGAATATAGCCCGTATCGCGAAAGGTAAACGCCACTTTACCCAACCTGATTTGCACGCCATCATAAAGGATGTTTTTGCGCGTGGGTTGGCCTTCGATGAACAAACCGTTCAATGAATCCAGGTCAACAATGCAAATATCCTTAATTTGCTGGTCGTAATAAATTTTGGCGTGCATTGCTGAAACCGTATCATCATTCAGCACAATATTATTTTGCTCTGCGCGACCCAGCGAAATCGGCAAAGAGTTAAAAACTTTCGACTCTCCTGACTCAAAGACGAACTTCAAACCGTATCGCTCATCAGAATCCTGATCGTTCTTCTCCTGACCCATAGCACCCTCATCATCAGCTTATTTACATTCATCCATTATATTTATTATACGCCTGTCTTGCATGGACGAATAGCCGCAATTTCGCTCACGCCGTAGAAAATACTACGCATGCATCCAATCCAGTGTTTTGTTAAAAATGATTATAACTTAGAGGTTTCAGACAAACAAGCATCCAGAATGCGCCGCCAGTCTTCTATTGAGCCTATGGTTAAACCAGCAACAAGACGCCCGAGACGAACAACAACGCGAGGATAATCCGCTCGAATACGACACGGTCTACACGTTTCACCAGCCACCTGCCAGATAAAACCCCCAATACTGTCAAGGGAGCCAGCCAGGTCAACTTGAACAACAGACCAAAGTCAAACAATCCGCCAAAATAATAATAGGGAACCTTGATCCAATTCAACACAGCGAAAAACAAAGCTGTTGTAGCAATGAAGGTTTGTGGCGGAATCTTCTGAAGCATCAAATAAATCGTAATGGGTGGTCCACCAGAATGTGCCAGGGTGGAGGTAAACCCGGCCAGGGAGCCAGCTAAAACACCGTGCCAGTTACGCGGCGTATATGCCAGGGCCTGCATAATACGCCGCTCGAACACACGATATAAAACGAACAACAGGCTTAACACACCCAACCCCTTACGTAGCCATTCGGGCGGAAAACTCGTCAATACGAATGTAGCCAGGGTAACGCCAACGATCGCGCCGGTCAACAGAATCCAAATTCTCTTGATATCCCAACCTCGCCAGTAAGCGGCAACAGCGAAAATATCTGCCAGTATCAAGATGGGCAGCAAAAGGCCTACTGCCTTGTTCATTGGCATTACCAGCGTCAACAATGGCGTCAGCAGAAACCCCATCGTCCCACCCAGCCCACCCTTTGAAAGGCCGGTAAGAAAAAACGCCAACCCAACCACTCCGATTAAAACCAACGGGTTATCACCAGGCATATCCATCAAACCCTAAGTTGATTGGCGGCTGCGTTGTACAGCCGCCAATCAACTTAGATCTGACTAAAAACTTACAACTCTACTTTCAGGTACGCTTGATTCCCTTGAATGACTGAACCTGGCCACGGATTCCCCGCTCGGTGGGCAGGCGTTCAATGCTGGATGCCCCGAAAAAGCCCTGGATATCTGGCATCCGACGCAAGGCAACCGCCACATTTTCCGGTTCATCGAAAGGGCCACCATGACAAATGACCAGCAAATCTTTACGCACGCTACGGCCAGCATCCGCAATCTGCATCACCCGGCCGATCGCATCATCCATCGTCAGGGCTACTGCGGCGCCAATCGAGCCAGCCGTAGTCAGGCCAACATGGGCAACCAATTGGTCAGCACCCACTTTGACCATCTCCTTTGCCTGATCCGCGTCGAACACGTAGGGCGAGGTGAACATATCGAGTTGGTGGGCCAGGGCAATCGCCTCAACTTCTTTGTCGAAGCCCATTCCTGTGCCTTCCAGGTTGGCGCGGAAATTGCCATCGATCAAGCCGACGGTGGGGAAGTTTTGCACACCGGAAAAACCAATTTCCTTGAGTTGCTTGAGGAATACCGGCATCAGGCGAAAAGGATCCGTCCCACACACACCCGCTAATACCGGCGTATTCTTAACCACTGGCAGGACCTCGGATGCCATCTCGACAACAATGCCATTGGCATCGCCGTAAGGCATCAAGCCAGCCAGTGAGCCACGCCCAGCCATGCGATAGCGGCCCGAATTATAGATAATAATGATATCCGCTCCGCCTGCTTCGGCCATCTTGGCAGAAATACCCGTTCCGGCGCCACAGCCTACAATCGGCACGCCTGCTGCGACCTGGGCATGCAGGCGCTTCAAGATTTCTTCACGTGGGATTGCCATAAGATTCTCTCCTCATTTACTTCTTTAGCATATTTAGCAGGGTATTCGCGCAAGCATCTGCAAATTCAGGGTCGTTGATATTAGCATCCATCTCGATCACTGGAATACCTGGCTTGAGATTTTTCTTGATTGTCTCATAACATGCCCGATCTGCTTCAGGGTCCCAGAATTGCCCGCCAGGGCTATCCAGCATAGAAACACCCTTCCTTGGCAAAAGCACAGCCACCGCTGCAGTGGCCGCATTCGCCGCTGCAGCAAGCATCTGGCCCATTTTGATATTCTCTTCGACGTTTGTGCGCATCAGGGTAACGCTGGGGTTCCACTGATACAAATTACGCTGCTGATATTTCTCTGGCACCGTTTCGATACCCCAGAAATTGGCCATATCTACACAACCAGGAACCAGGATCGCCGGGATACCTTTGCGGGATGCAGCCAGGCAGCGTTCCGGCCCAGCGCTAAACACGCCACTACACACCTCATCTGCCAGTTCCGTAGTTGTAATATCTAACGACGCAACGACATAACCATCAGCGATCAAACTTTCCATCGTTCTACCGCCCGCTCCGGTAGCGTGGAAGACCAATACTTCGTACCCGGCATTTTCCAGAACGCTCCGCGCCCGGTCGACACAGCGAGTGGTATTGCCAAACATCGAAGCCACAATGAGCGGTTTCTCACCCTCCGCCTCGGGTTTTTCTACTTTTACCATGCCGGCAATGGCCCCAGCACCGTTGGCATAAATCACCCGGCTGATGCTGTTGATGCCGGCCACATCCACAATCGATGGGATAAACGTGATATCCTTTGAACCGCTGTAAGCTGATACATCGCCGCCACCCATGGTGGAGACCATCACTTTGGGTACGCCGATCGGCAAAGCCCGCATCGCGTTCGTGGCGATCGAAGTGCCACCAGTCCCGCCCATTCCCAGGATGCCATCCAGCTTGCCTTCCTGGTACAGTCGCTCGACCACCTGGCGCAGACCGGCAGCCATCACTTTCATCGCCTCATCCTTATGCTCCCCTGAAGCCAGGTAAACCAGGTCACCACCGCCTGCCCGAGCGACCTCCTCGCCGCTGATATCTGGCGAAAATGCGGGGGCGCCCATCACGCCGAAATCTACCACGAGGGTCTTGAGCCCCTGCTTTTCGATCAAATCTTTCACCAGGGCAAACTCCGCGCCTTTGGTGTCCAAGGCGCCTACGATAACAACCGTTTTTGTCATAACTCCTCCGGTTATTGCTGTTGTTCTTTAGCCCATCGCGCTGCACCGATCAGGCCGGCATTGGTACCTAATTCGGCAGGCAAAATCTCAACCTGATCCACTGGCATGGTGTGCACTCGTTCCAGGACAGTGCGGCGGATCGGAGCAAAGAGCAATTCGCCCGCCTGGGACACACCACCACCGATCACCACTTTGCGCGGCCCCACTGCGACCAACACGTTTGAAATAGCTACTCCAAGATACGTCCCGGCCCGTTCAAAGATTTCTCGCGCCACTGCATCTCCAGCCAACGCCGCTTTGTACACTACCTCGGGCGTAATGCAATTCAAATCGTAACCCACCATTTCGCCAAGCCGGGTCGTGAAACCCTGCACGACCGCCCGGATACCCATCGCCGCAATCGCCGGACCAGAAGCATACACTTCCAGACAGCCGCGGTTGCCGCAACCACACGGCGGCCCATCCATGTCCACGGTCTGGTGACCAAGTTCGCCGGCCGTCCCGCCGATGCCCAGGTGCAGCCTGCCATGAATAACCAGGCCGCCGCCAATACCTGTTCCCAAAGTGAAACAGGCCATGGTGTCCACCCCTCGACCCGCGCCAAATTTCCACTCGCCAAAAGTCATTGCTCGAGCATCGTTTAGCAAATGCGTGGGCAGTCCCACGCGCTCCTCGATGGCCTTTTTCAGCGGGACGTTTGGCCAGTTGCCTGGCAAATTGGGCAAGAAAAGCACGACGCCATGTTCGATATCTAACACCCCTGGAGCGCCAATCCCCACACCGCCAACCTCATTTTTGGGCGTGCCGCTTGCCTGAATGACCTGCTCAATCAGGTCAGCCATCCGCGCCATCACTGCATCATGCCCTTCGCGCGCCAGCGTAGCTGTCTGAATCAGATTGACCACATGACCGGTGAGGACATCGATAACAGCAGCTCGCAGATGCGTGCCGCCCAGATCGACTCCAATGAACTTCGCATGATCGCTTGCCATTTTCAATTTCCTGTGTCTCTTATCTCCTGATCATAACAACCTTGAACGCTTGCACCCCACCGGTTGATATTATAATCGACAAAAATTTATCTTGGCGCGATGAATGTCATCTATTTTGCACGGGCTACATCTGCAATCTACGTCTAATCCCCAGGCAAGGATTCCACGTCATCAGGTTGTACATGCTTCGGACGGCTACTGAAATATTGCCACAAAGTTTCTCCATCCCCGGCATTGATCTTTGCTACAGCCAGGCCAACCCGCACAAGGTTACGCAGACCCGGATAGATCAAATATTGCGGCGTCCAACGTGGGTGGAATTTGACTTTAAAACCATTCAACCCTTTGAAATCATAAAAACTGCCGTGCTGGTAAGCAAGATGGATCAATTGCTCAATCCACGGCTGTCCAGGTTTCCCACCCACTCCATATAACGGGCTCAAACCCAGATTGAAGGTCTCATACCCCTGTTCTCGCGCCCAGAGAAATAGAGATACGAACAAGAAGTCCATCGTCCCCGACTCCACGCGCCTGCGCCGTCGCATCAGGTCAATGCTAACTTCGTTGGCCTGATATTCTGGAACCAGATTAACAAAAGCACTGATGATGCCCTGAGGGGTATAGACTGCCGCAATACGTTCATTACGAATATAGGCATCATCGAAGCGCGCCAGAAAGAATTGTTTTTCTGCTGCATGAGCCATCTTCAGCCATTCATTGCTGACCTGGCGTAACTGGTCCAGAACCGGGTCTGGGAGCGGTGGGTCAATAATTTTTACCCGGTACCCCATGTCCGTCAGACGGTTATACCGTTTCCGGAAAGTCTTATTCGCGTTGCCTCTAAGGGTAAACCGGTCCAAATCCAAAATACCCTCATGTCCCAGGCATAGCTGGCAAAGACCAAGCTGTTGGTAGATTTCCAGATACTCTGCCGAAGTCAGGCAGAATGCTGGCAGCCAGCCTTTTTGGCTACATAACTGGCAAAAGCCAGCAATCGCAGCTTTGGCGTCCTGAACCGGGCCAATCGGATCGCCCAATGTGATCGCCACTCTCCTCAGAACGGAGTACGATATCAAAGAGCCTCCCGGGCTGAAGAAATAGTTCTTGTCATTGAGCAACGACAAGTGTGCCATCGAAGTGCGCCCATACGACTGGACAATCTTCCTGGCCTGACAAAGCTGCTCAGCATTCCGTTCAAGCACCGGTACCGGACGGTCTGCCAGCGCTACAAGACACGCCCAGACAGAAACCGCTGGGCCAATTGCCAGCCACGCCCATAACCACCGGGATGCACCAAACAGATAGAGAACTGCGGTCAGGCAAATAACCACGATAAATAGCGCCACCGGGCGCCAGCCAGGTCGAATCATTGCTGGAATTTTACCTGATATAGCTTACTTTACGGTAAAGTTTCCATAAGGTTGGTTTATAATGGGCTGCAAAGACCGAACCGAGGAACACCCATGGATGCCGGACAACCCATTTCTCTACAACAAGCAAAGGCTTACCTCCTGGCTGGGCAACCCGAAGCTGCTCGCGCCCTGCTGATCGATTTTGTTCGCCAATCGCCCAACTCGGAGCAAGGTTGGCTGTTACTGGGCATGGCGCTCAACAGCCCTCGACAACAGATCGATTGTTATCGTCGCGTACTGCAAATTAACCCTAACAACCCACAAGCCAAGGCATTGTTGGATAATCTATTAGCCCCTCCACCTATGGCATCTTCCTCGACCGTAGCGCCTGTGTCTCCCGGCCAGGAGATACAGGCCGAACGGTTCAAGCCAATAAAGCCAGCAATACAGGCCGCGCCGCTGGCTACGGTGGAACCTGTCGAAACAGTCGAACCGCCCACACCCGAGGAGGCTCAAAAGCCTGCATCACCGCCCCAAAAACGAAAAAAGAATACCATCGCCATTCTGATTACTATCGCTTCTCTATGCGTGTTGGCGTTGGTCTGCGTCGTAGGTGCGTACCTGACCGTACAGACCTTTGTCCAGAATGCTGCAGAAATTGCTCCCCTCCAGGCGACAACTCTGGCTGGTATAGCCACCCTGACCCAACCGCCAGAACCAACCGCTGTGTCGATTGGCCTCGTTCTACCACCGACCTGGACACCGACTACTACCCCAACACCGACTTTCACCCCGACCATTACTCCCACTCCACTGCCCACCGGCACCAGCACACTGATGCCACCAGCTCCTACGGACAACGCACGTATGGATCGCATCGAGCAAGAGGTGGCCGATCTACGCGGTCTGAAGATCCTGGAGTCTGTGCCGCGTTACATGGTTACACGTGACCGCGCCAAACAGGCCCTCTCTGATCTCGTTTTTGACGATACCATCCGCGACCAGCTGCAAGATGAAGCGCGAGTGCTCAGCACGATGGGCCTGATCAAGCCATCCTACGATCTGGTCAATTACACCCTGAACGGATTTGTGGATGGCATCGGCGGCGTATATATCTCCTGGACCAAGCAGATTTTCGTGTTGGGCCTGACTTTTTCTGGCATGGAACATTTTGTTTATGCGCACGAATTTGATCACGCTCTCACCGATCAGCATTTCAACATCGACGGCATGGGCGTCTACCCGCGCTGCTTGAGCAATGAGCAGCGCTGCACAGCGATCCAGGCGCTCGTCGAAGGCGATGCAACTCTGCTAATGTTGCAATGGGCTTTACAATATGCCACGCCCCAGGATTACCGCGATCTGTTGCGCTATCGGCCGCCAGTATTTTCACAACCCGATGAAAATCCCCCCCCTTACATTGCAGAGGACCTGAACTTCCCCTACGAATACGGCCTCAAATTCGTCCAATACTTGCATAAGCGTGGCAATTGGGCCGAGGTGAATAAAGCTTACCAGCGGCTGCCAGACAGCACCGAACAAATCCTTCATCCCGAGAAATACATTTCTGCCGAACCGCCACTCCTGTTTCAAGACCTCGCGTTAGGCAACGCTCTCGGACCACAGTGGCGCCTGCTGAAAAGCGATGTACTCGGCGAGTGGACCACTTATCTAATCCTGAGCTATGGCGCCGATATCGCAGCTCAGGTTCCCCAAAGTGAAGGCCTCACCGCCGCGGCGGGATGGCAAGGCGACCATTACCAGGTCTATTACTCTGAAAATATCGACAGCACCGCCATGGCAATCCATTGGGTGTGGGATACACCCCAAGACACCCGGGAGTTCGTTAAAGCCCTTACTTTCCACCTGGACAATCGCTTCCGCGGTGCAAAGATGGAAGGCCGGCCAGGAACCTGCTGGCAATCCATCCAACAAACGACCTGCATTTTTAGCAATGAGAACGATGCTCTCTGGCTGCTGGCACCTGACCCGGCTACAATAGACGCCCTGCGAACTTTATATCCATGGGCGCAATAACGCGCGCCTAAGGTTTGCGTTTCTTCTTCGCCGGCGCCGAAAAGCCAGGCAATTGTGGAGCCCCCATCGCTCGCATGCGCTGCTCTTCGGAAGTGGTGCTTACCTTTGGCGTTTCCAGCCATTGCCCCCCTTCCAGCATCTGCGTTGCCGCCTGTAACGCGTCTGCCGGGCTATTCGCCCAAAAGTCGACAGAGAATGGCTCAATATCTACCTGGGCAACTTTGCCACTCTTCTGAGACTTCTTCAAACCCTTGCGGGTGACAAATAAGCCTTCAACAAAATAATGTTCCATCTACCATTCCATCACGATACAATCCGAGCGCGAACCTTTTCCCAACGAAATGGATCGATCCGTTCCAACTGGCCTGAAAAATAAGCTTCCAAATAAGGCTCGACCTCCGTCTTCCAGATCGACTCGATTTGTTCTGCCAGTTTCTCTTGCAAAAATAGACTGACCCCCACCTGGTAACGCCAATCACCGATCTGGCTATTGACTTGCTGTAATACGTCGATTAGCCCATCGATATCCAGACCAACCGGCTGTCCGGCGTGGTAACGCCGCACAACTGTATAGTCAGGCGCTAATGCCAGGAACGCGAAACGGCGCCGCAAAGCATGATCCAACTTGTCTACAGCCCGGTCAGCGGTATTCATTGTCCCTAATACACGTACATTCTCCGGGATTCTGAACTGCCTGCCGCTGGCGAGCAAGATCGTCTCATCGCGATATTCCAATAAATAACCGACTTCACCCAGGACCCGCGCCAGATCAGCGCGATGGATATCATCGATCATGAAAACGCACACATCGCGGCGCGCGCTGGCCTGGTCACAGAATTCGACAAACCGGCCAGATGGCAGAGGCAATTCTGGCCCGCCATCCGAACAGCTATTCGGGTAAACACCTTGAACAAAATCCTGGTAAGTATAAGATGGGTGAAACTGAACCAGATCAATGAACCCATCACCGCCCCCTACCAGGTGCAAGGCAATTTGCTTTGCCAGGTGGGTCTTCCCCGTACCCGGCGGGCCATAGAAAATGGCTTGCTTCTTGCGTTCGATGGCCTGTACCCACTCCGTCAACCTCATCTCATCAAATCCCGTGGCCTGTGAAACTTGCGTCAAGGAATACTCCGGGTACGATGTCGTTTCGACACCGCCTTCTTCCTCAAAGTAGCTGGCAATCGCCGGCAGAGGATCATCTGAAGTCGCCAGCAGCACCAATGGGAAAAGTTTTCGATAGGTCAAGGCGATTTCCTGGACAAGGTGCGCCTGAGTCATCTTCAAAACCTGAGACCTCGGAAAAATTAGCGACGCATCATAATCACCCGATGCCGGGTCGTTCAGCCAATCGCGCCAGGTAATTTGCTGCTTGACGACCACCGAACCATCATCCACATCGAAGTTATCCTGCGCCCCGAGCAAAATACGACCCTCCACCAACAATGGGTCGAAGAGCTGCACCAGTTGCTCGGCGTACTTCTGGCAATTGCGTTGAAAGCGCTCGCGCGAGCGCGTACCATAATTGCCGATATAAAATCCAATCTCAAGACGCTTATGGTTTAACCACAGCGAAAGCTGTGGCGCCTGTGTGCGCCGCCCGCCTTTGGGATAAAACGCCCCCCAATAGAAGTCCCACGCCCCGCCCTGGCCGAAATCATTTTTGACAAAACGCGAAAAGACCTTCCGCTCGGTCTCCATAACCTCCGTTACGGCCCTCGGCAGCAACCGCGCTGCCAGGCGCATCAACCGTTGGAAAGGTTCTTCAACAAAAACTCTAAAATCGTCTCGATGCGCCTGGTAAAAATGAGCCGTGGGCTCGATATGAATTCGCTCTAACAAGACAAAGGTGCGCGAAGTAAACGGGCATTCCCCTCCACATTCGTTCTCACCTGCGCCAGATCGTTTCAGATTCGCAGCCAAAGGAAGCTCCGGCTGTTCTCCTGAAACATTAGATGACCCGCTTGAATCCATATCGTACCTCTAACAATGTTATGCCTGAAACTCTCTGTTTCAACAATCTGTCTGCTAACCGCCTAAGACTTGTTTATTCGCAATTGCTCGCTGGTAAAGCTGCACGTATTGGCGCGCGCTGAGGTCCCAGGAAAAATCCTGCGCCATTGCCTGTTGAATCATCTGCTGCATGTGTTCTTTGCGATCATAATAGGTGCTTATCGCCCAGCCGATGGCGTAATACAGTGCCTGAGCGCTCGGCTCCCAAAACTTAAAACCTGTCCCTGTCCCATTGCGTTCATCATATTGCCGTACCGTGTCGTCTAAACCGCCCGTCGCCCGCACAATCGGTAAAGTGCCATACTTAAGCGAATAAATCTGGTTCAGCCCACAGGGTTCGTAAAGCGAAGGCATCACGAAGAGGTCCGCTCCGGCTTCGATCCAGTGAGATAACTCTTCGTGATATCCAATATAGCTACCAACTCGCCCCGGGTAGCGGGCGGGCAGTGCGCCATAGAACTGCTCCAGTTCTTTCTCACCAGACCCCAGGATGACGAATTGAACCAGCATATTGCTCACCAATCGTTCAATTGTTTGAGCCAACAGATTCAGGCCCTTTTGTGATACCAGGCGGCTGACTACGCCAGCCACAGCGATTTCGGGTTTTACATCCAACAGAAAACGCCGTTGCAACTCACGCTTACATACCGCTTTGCCAGCCAGATCTTTGGCCGAATAGCGCGCTGGAATGAGCAAATCCTCTGCCGGGTTCCAGCGGGTATAATCCGCGCCATTTAAGATGCCCACGTAGTTCTCGCCCTTATTATTCAAGTAAGGCGCCAAACCGTAACCACCTTGTGGCGTGCGTGTTTCCTGGGCATAGGTTGGGCTGACGGTATTGACAATATCCGAATAATGCACACCACCTTTCAAAAAGTTGATTTGCCCGTGGTCTTCGAATTTTTCGGGCGTGAAATTGCCCCATTGCAGTCCCAGGTAAACGTAATCGCGAGCGTTGTACACTCCCTGATAAGCCACATTATGGATCGTCAACACACTGGCCGCGTTGCCCAAAATTGCATCGTTCCAATGCCATATCTTCAGATAAGCTGCAGCCAGTGCCGTTTGCCAGTCATGGGCGTGAACAATGTCAGGAGCAAAACCGCTATCACGGCATAACTGCAACCCGGCGCGGGTCAGGAAACTAAAACGACGGGGGTTGTCCAGGTAATCGTTAAATTCGGCATCGTGGTACAGCCCTGAACGGTCGAAATATTTATTTGCCTCGATGAAATATACGGGGACGCCTTCGTTGTCCGCATAATGTACAGAGCACCACTCTTCGGAGTCTCCCATCCAGACACCCATCGGACTTAAGAATGGCTGTAATCCAAACCGTTTGTGATCAATGAATGAATATTTGGGTATTACCACAATGACCTCATGCCCCAGGGCATTTAATGCCTTCGGCAAGGCCCCGACCACATCTGCCAGCCCCCCTGTCTTGGCATAAGGTACACACTCAGATGCAATCATGACAATCTTCATAACATGTGCCTCTCTCCTACGCGCTAATTGTAGCACACATCCCCAGGCATTCGCCGTAAAGGATATTCAAAATCCGAGTCGATCCATTTTAGTGGATCGTTTTCACGCAATAACCTTTCAAAGCACGATCAGTGCAAGCGCCGCCAAACACAGCGAAATACCGGCCCATTGCTCGCGGCTGACTTTTTCGCGCAGGATCAAAGTAGCCAGGAACACCGTCGATGCAGGATACATAGAAGAAAGCACTGCGGCCACATCCAGCCGTATATACTGGCGCGCCAACAGATAGAGCACATTACCGCCGGCATCCAGCACACCAGCTAAAATCGCCAAAGGGTATACTCCAGGAGCAGGCAGACGCAGGCGTTGTACCATCAGAATGATCACTGCAACCCCAAACGAGGCAGACTTGGCCAGGACTAAAGGTGTAAAGATCAATCCTTTACCTACCTGGGCAATCGCCACAAAGAAACCGCCAAACGCCAGGCCAGCCAACACTGCCATTCCAAAACCAGCCCGCGGCCGGTTTCTGCTATTCAGCGAAGCACCCGAAACCAACCAGATCCCGCCCAGGCCTAAAAATAAACCCAGCGACTGGGCAACGTCCGGTAATCCTTCTAATACAGCGCCCACCACCACCGGTCCAATCGCGCCAACTACAGCCGCAGTTGGCGCAACAACGCTGGCATCCCCAAGTGACAGGCCACGATACAAAGCTGCAATTCCCACACCGCCCAAGATTCCTCCAATGACTGCCCATACCATTCCCAGGGGGGAAGGCCACAACTCGTTGCGCCACCATGCCAACAAGGCCATAACCCCCGCGCCACTGACTGCGGTCAGCGTAACCACCTGGAATGGGCGGCTGCGCCTGCTGGCTAACCCACCGCAGAAATCAGCACTGCCCCACACAGCGGCCGACAAAATAGCTGATAAGATTCCTACCGGGTGCATCGATGACCTGATCCTGTTCAAAATTTACGGGCGCCTCAGGCGCCCGTAAGCCCACAGAAATGAGCCGTTTGATTTACGCGCTGATTTTTGTCCCCAATACTTCCAGGAACTTTCCAATCCAGTCCGGGTGCGCCGGCCAGGCCGGTGCGGTGACCAAGTTGCCATCTACTACGGCTTTATCCACCGGGATGTCGGCGTACTCGCCGCCGGCCATAGTCACATCCGGACCTACCGCCGGATAGGCTGAGACTTTGCGCCCTTTCACCACCCCGGCGGCGATCAACACCTGCGCCCCATGGCAGATCGCCGCGACAGGCTTGCTCTGCTCGAAAAAGTGTCGCACAATCTCCAGCACCCTGGCGTTCAGGCGGATATACTCAGGAGCGCGGCCTCCCGAGATGACCAGGGCATCGTAATCTTCCGGCTTCACATGGTCGAAGGTGAAATTCAGCGTGAAATTATGGCCCGGTTTCTCGCTGTAGGTCTGGTCTCCCTCGAAATCGTGCACTGCGGTGCGTACTTTCTCACCTGCCTTCTTATCCGGGCACACAGCATGGACCTTATGGCCCACTGCCTGTAGCGCCTGGAACGGCACCATAACCTCATAATCCTCGACATAATCCCCTACGAGATGCAGAATTTTCTTTGCCATGATCGTTTCTCCTTTCTTTTTTAGGAAAACAAAACCAAGCTGTTATCGTTTTCAAGTATAGCGCAACAAAACGAAAAGTCAAGCGGCTGAAATTTTCGACATTATGCCAACTGTAACTTTCCATCCACGCCACATGTCCTTGAGATTTACCGTCAACTCGCAAGCTGACAAACTGCTCCCCAAAAATGAAATCGCGATTACAATTGCCGGCATGGAGCTAAGAACACCTACAACCATGCAAGTAGCGCCTCCTGAAGCAAGGGTTGAATTACACAATGGGCGCATTGCCGACGTGGTCAGCGGCCAGTATTTGCCCGGCAACGTGCGCATCACCCTGCGAAATGGCCGCATCGAGACCCTGCCCGGGCTACCCGGCGAACCCGACGACCTGCACCCCGATTATTATATTGATCTGCAGGGGAAAGCCGTCATTCCGGGATTATTCAATACACATTGCCATCTGCAGATGAAATATCCATCCATGCTGGCTACCATCCGGGATATGTCCCTGGCCCGCAAATTGGCTGGAAATCAGATCGAGAAAAATCTGGCGGACTGCCAGGTGCGCGGTATTCTGCACCTGCGCGACGCTCTGACCACTGACTTACGGCCCAATCACACCTTGAAAGACCGCGTCTCCACAGGGCAGATCCCTGGGCCACGTCTCTACCAGAGCGTCCTGGTCACCCCGCCCGGCGGCACCTATTCATCACCACCCGGTCTATTTGACTATTTGATCACTTTTGTGGTTGGCGCAAAGTATATCCAGTACAGTAACCCCGCATCCGGAGTCGTCGTCTTTCCATCCGATGCGGGCGACCAACAAGTACGTGATGCGGTAGACCGTGCAATCGAGGAACGCGGAGCCGATAGCATCAAGCTCTATGATCAACGCGAGTTTGTCCCGACTTACAAACCAGGCGCACAGGTCATGACTTTGCCTCAATTGGCCGCGGCTGCTGACCAGGCCCGTCGCCGCGGAATCCCTTGCACCATGCACCACGTGACCGTAGATAGCTTTCGCCGCGGCGCTCAAGCCGGTGTCACATCGCTGGCACATTTGCCGCTGGATGCTGCACTAAGCCCGGGCGATATTCTTGCCTTTAAAAACGCTGGCGCAATCATCGAGCCAACGATCAGCCTGACTTATTTCTTATCTTGGGCTTTGCCCAATGTTCCCTGGCAGGATCACCCTCGCCTGAAACGGTTGGATGCCTGGCGCGCCCAGAACTTTGACTCGCTGATGAAAGAATATTGGCTTCCAGGGCTTGGGTCCAGCGCAGCAGAAATGTTCTCAAAAGCCCGAGAGAGCCGCTTCAAAATGTTTGGCGTGGTAGATATGTCTTCTGCTTTTCGCTATTGGGGCGGACACATCAGCCAGGGTATTGACAACCTGATGATGATGCTAGACGCAGGTATTCCCATCGCTTGTGGTACAGACGCCGGCGCCATTCCGGCGTCAGAGGCTATGGTCGGGTTGGAACTGGCTCTGCTATGCCTGTTGCTCAATCCGGAAAATGGCCGAATGCGTTTTACACCCGCTGACGCCTTGCGCGCGGCTACATTGTATAGCGCCCATACCCTGGGTGTGGAACAAGATTTTGGCTCGATCCAGCCCGGAAAGGTTGCCGACCTGGCCATCTTGGAAGGCGATCCGTTGCACGATATTAACCAGCTTGGCGGCCCGGTTGCTGCCTTGTTTACAGCAGGGCAATTAACCCTGAACCCAGGCAAGTTGCAACTTACTTCCTGACAACCAAATTTCGCTAAAGTGCCATGCCATATAGATCGCGCTCATCTCGGCACCCGGCCTGAGTACTCAATCCCTGTTCAAACACAAAGGAAGGAATTTCTTACAATGACAGACACTCCCCCCACCAAGCGTAAACCCGGCAAGAAAAAAGCACCTGCGCAACCCCCGCCTGCTGCGCCTGTGGATACACAATCTGCCGATCAAGCGACCCCCAAACCGAAACAGGCGCTAACTGCCAGCGACATCGCCGCTCTGCAAGGCCTGGCTGCACTGGCCAACGGGACGCAGACCCTCGAAACCGCCCGTGAGTTGGCCGGCGCCAGCCGTACTGCCGCCGCAAGTGGCGCCAGCCAGATCACCCGCGGTCTGGAAACATTGGCTACTGCCGAAAGTATGACGGCCATCGGTGACATAACCAGCGAGGCCGGTATCCAGGATGTAGCCCAGGGCCAGGCCGCCTTGTATGCCGCCGAAGATATTGCCGGCCTGAGCCAGGTGGTAAAAGCGATGAGCCAGGAAGATCTCAACGATGGCATGGACCTGGCCGCGATGGCCGGGCAGATATCGGTGGCTGGCGAGATGATTTACGGCCTGGGACTGAAGAGCCTGGGTACGTATCTCATCGGCATAGGCCGCCGCTTGAAAGCCCATGCGCTGGATGAGTTATTCGAGTCGCGCAGCGGCCAACGCCTGTCCCGCGCCATAAAAACCGCCAGCCAACAGGTTGCCGAATTGGGCGCCAACGAAGTCCAGGAAGGCTTTATGCGCATGCGCTCAGGTGAAGAGTTAGCCGCTACCGGCCAGGAAATGGCCCAGGCCGCGGCGGCCGACCTGAAAGAAGGCATGGCCAGCATGTCGGTTTCGGACGAACTCGCCGCGGCAGGCCACGCCGCGACCCGGGCCGGCGTCAAACAGATTGGCCTGGGCGCCAGCGCCCTGACAGCGGCCAGCACACCGGAAGCAACCAGCGGCCCCGAACCTGCTAAACAAAGCGAATAACCCGTATATCGTAATCGTGCTTCAGGCGCTTCGCACCTGAAGCACTTCCCCTGTTATCTTTCCTATTTCCTGGCGTAAAAGCGCCGGGGTGATGGCATCGATCTGTATCGATTGAGCACGGAGATACCGGGCAAAGCTTAGCAATCCTCTTGCCAGGGCATGCACAAACCCTGGGTCAGCTAAAGGAGCACCGTCTTCCAGCCAAAACCCATTGATCTGCAACGTCGAGGTGGAACGGTCAAGCTTAGGGTCCAGCCGCGCCACCAACTGGTCGCCATATAAAACAGGAAGTGTGTAATAACCCCAACGCCGCGCCGAAGCCGGTTTATACACTTCCCAGACGTACTCAAAATCAAACAGCCAGGCCGCACGCCCGCGTGCGCTGACAATGTCGAGTGGCGCCAGGAACACCACCTCTTCCTGCGTTGTACCGGCCAACGGCTGCCAGCTACCAGGAATTTCTCCGGCCTCAATTGCCGCGATCAGGGGCAAATCGCCGCTCAGAGCATACCAGGTTTCTTTAGAGCCTTCTATTCGCAGCGGCGCGAAATCGCCACGTTCCACCAATCGGTCCAACCACTGCCGTGCCTCTTCGCGGCTCAAACGCCGGTAGATCGCGTCCGCAACGTTATTTGCCCAACTGCGCTCACGCACCAATCCCATGAAGGCGACCGCTTTGTGGGCAAAGAAATCCTCCGCTTCTTCCTGTGAGGCAACAAAATCCATCTGCGGTGGAACGACTCGCTCCCGTAGATCGTACACCCGTTCAAAGCGCTGCCGGTGGTGTACCATTACCGCACCGGTAATCCACAGATAATACAACGCCACAGATGTATCCTTGCGGCCACGATAGCTATTGACGCGCCGGTTCCCATCGAAATCGCGGTTGCCTAACGGGCCTCGTTCGCGCAGTTCGCCATATACTTCATCCAAGACGCTCTGGTGGTCTTGCGCATATCCTGCCCAATACCCCGCCTGCTCTCGCCTCTGCATCTGTAACCGCCAATAGGGTAATTCAAACATTGGGTAGAGGAATAGACTGCCACCATAGTCGAAGAAACCACGCTCCTGGTAGACAACTTGATCCAAATGCTCTGGCTGGTAATCCAGGATACGCCCCCAGGAGGCGATATCGTGGCTGCGTGAAACTACATTGAGCGGGTCCAACTGTAAAGCTTCAATGGCCTGCAATGCCTGGGCTGTACCGTCTTTGCCGGCCCACCGGCGACCCGGCCACAAACCTTGCTTCCCTAATACATAACGACGTGCCGTCTGCTTGGAAATTGTGACAGAAACCATCTTTCCTTCTCACTCTTTTTGACTGAAAGTCGTTTTGCGTGGCCCAAACCTGACAGGTCTTCATGATGACGCCAGACCATTGTGCGCCTATTAAGCCCTGTCAGGTTTGCGAGCAACTTTTTTGATGGGACGCGGACTGACGCGGATGATCGCGGATTCTTACCGTCATTTTGCGTGGTCCACATCTGTGCGTAGAACTTATTTGGCCATAGATGACCGTATCTGGACCTGTAATCTATGATGCGCCGCGCGCACGATACGGGACAAGTTCCTTAGAACTTTTGTTTCAATTTTACCAGATATCCGGTTAAATTTGCAGAGCCGGACACCACGTCCGGCTCTGTGCAAAGGAGGAGAAGAAAGAAATCGCCTGCACCAACTGTCCATAGGATACCAAAAAGTCGCCTGATCTGCTTGACGTTCACCCCATGATTACCCTTCACTTCCCTGACAATACTGCAAAGAGATGGTTAAGGTATTCACTATTTCCCCTTGACTCTATAGCCGCTATAGGGTGTATGCTATAGCGCAGATGAAAGCTTTCCATTTGAAACCCGCGGAGTTCGACCATGCTCAAGATCGGAGATTTTTCAAAACTCAGTCGCGTTTCTGTCCAGGCCCTGCGTTACTACGACGATCTGGGACTGCTCAAGCCGGTCCAGGTAGACCGTTTCAGCGGCTACCGTTACTACTCTGCAACCCAGCTCGCCCGGCTGAACCGCATCCTGGCGCTCAAAGACCTGGGGCTTTCGCTGGAGCAAATTGCGCAATTGCTCAAAGGCGAGCTGCCGAGTGAACAGTTGCGCGGCATGCTGCGCCTCAAGCAAGCCGAGATCGAACAGCACTTGCAAGAGGAACAGGCACGCCTGGCCCGGGTGGCAGCGCGGCTAAAACAGATCGAACAGGAGGCTGCAATGTCCAACTACGATGTAATCCTTAAAAAGTCCAAACCGGCGCTGGTAGCATCTCTGCGCCAGCAACTCCCCAGCTATAGCCAGGCCGGGCAGCTCATCGAAGAACTGATGAACTACGTGATGTCCCAGGGCAGTGCCCGCCCGGTTGGCCCGACCTATGCCGTATGGCACGATCACAGCTACCGCGAGCAGGATATCGATGCCGAGGTGGCCGTTCCGATTACAGGTACGGTCCACCCCGACGGGCGAATCCAGGTATACCAGACACCCCTGGTAGAAAACATGGCCTGCGTGATCCACCAGGGGCGGATGGAAGAGATCAGCGCTGCTTATGAAGCCATCATGCGCTGGATCGAAACCAACGGTTACCAGATCACCGGCCCCAACCGGGAGATCTATTTGCACTGGCCCGAACCGGGCAGCGACCCGGCGGCCACAGTGGCCGAGATCCAGTTCCCGGTGGAAAAGGCCTGAAATACGATTCTTATGTTGTGTGCGGTGCTACGCACCGCACACAACATAAAGTCACCAAAAAGAAAAGGTGGAGGTGAAATGATGACGCACAACGTCACCCTGGTCGATATACCGGCTTCGCTGGAGATTGATGCTCCCTACCAGCGCACTCGCTGGAGATGGCTCCTGGCCCTGGCCAACACTTTGATGGCGATCAACTCGACGTTTGTCTTCCTGGTCTACATGAAGACCGGTGTACCGGGCTGGCTGATGATGAACTCCTGCGCGCCGAGCATTGCCCTGTGGGTAGCAGGTTTCGTGGCCGGCAGCCCGCTGGTCATGATCGCCGCATCGGTGATGATGTTCGGTTGGGGCACGCTTGGCCTGTTCGTCTTCTCCTGGAGCGGCACCAATCTGATCGCCCAGATCGGTCACATCTTGATGACCCTGGCGGTATTGGATACGCTGGTCGAGGCCCTGCGCCATCGCCGCTGGAAGGCGTTGGGGGCCGGCCTCTTGCTGGGACTGGCGCTGCATCTGCCCTATCGCCTGGCACAGACCGCGTGGTTCAACGCTCAGCCAGGCTTGATGGAAAAGTTTTTCAGCGGGAATCCGTAAGAGCACCATAACCATACCGGGCTGGCCCAGAAGCGCCTTCCGGGCCAGCCCCATTTGTGTATCGAGAATTCCCGCGGGGATGGGAAGATAATCATCGCCTTCAACGCTCAAGCTGATGAAGTTATAATGCATGGGACTCCCGCGAGAAAACCGACAAACACCCGTTGACACCTCTATGAAGACGCCCCCGGCCATCGATCTTGAGAAACTACAACGATCCCTGGAAGAAGCTTATCAGATACAGGTGCGCGCGATGCGTTTTGTACCACGCGGCGAGTGTTCGTGGGGATATTGTGT
Organism: uncultured Anaerolinea sp.; assembly: GCA_964595435.1. Lineage (GTDB taxonomy): Bacteria > Chloroflexota > Anaerolineae > Anaerolineales > UBA4823 > RBG-16-57-11. The sequence continues at coordinate 78,458 of CAZQQJ010000033.1, forward strand.
CGAGGGAGGCGATGGGCAGACTTATTTCTTGAAACTCTTCCGCACGAAACCACTTCCAGCCTGGGCCGCCCGGCTGGTATACCGGTTGCACGCCGACTATGGGATCGAGAATATCTCTTATCCCTTACCGGCGCGTTCGGGTGAAGTAATATCCAGCCTGGGCGGGTATCCGGCAGCGCTTTTTGATTTTATCGAAGGCCCGTCTCTCTTCCAGCAACAGTCGAAAACAGAAACTCTCTACAGGTTAGGCGAGTTGCTGGCGTGCATCCATAACTGTGAGGGACTGCGCGAAGATTGCAGACGAGTCGAGCAGTTCGATATCCCGGGGAGTGCAACTTACGACCAAATTATCAAGGCGGTCAACAAGCAAACCATCCAAAGCGGTGCAGCCGGAGAAGCGCTGCGCATCTTGCGACCGGTGAGGAAACGGTTGGAAGGGCTGAAAGAAGAAATCCTTCTTTTCCAAGAAAAGGCGCGCAAGGCGCCCTGCGTATATTGCATCTGTCACGGCGATCCAACGCCCGGGAATGTCCTGGTGAGCAGCGCAGGAACGCCCTACTTGATCGATTGGGATGACATCATCCTGGCGCCAGCAGAGCGCGACCTGGTCTTTTGGGAGAAGGACCACGTTTTCTTCGACGATCCGGCTTCATACCCGGTTCTGGCGGGATACCGCAGCGCTGCCGGCGAGGTGAGGCTCGACCCGGATGTGATCGGGTTTTACCATCGCCAATGGACAGTGAGCGAAATCTCTGAATATGGGCACCGCCTCCTGTTTGAAAACCATGACGAGCAACAAAATGAGTGGGACCTGGACAATTTGAGGGAAGAACTCAATTGGATTGGGAAGTAATCGACCTCTTCGGAGTAGGATTCGAGGCGGTCACGAATACTTGCCGTATTCCTGCACCGTCTCCCACATCGCCATGATGTTTTCCGGCGGTACATTCCCCTGGATGTTGTGTACCGTATTGAAAATGAAACCCCCACCTGGCATGAAATCCTCCAGACGCCGGCGGACGTCGGCGCGCACTTCTTCAGGCGTATGCCGTTCGTCGAACGCATTCTGCGTATCTACGCCGCCGCCCCAAAAGCTGATGTCTTTGCCGTATTCCTGTTTCAGGGCTTTCGAGTCCATGCTGGCAGCGCTGACCTGCACCGGGTTGAGTGCATCTACACCGGCATCGATCAAATCCGGGATCACCGGCCAGATCGAGCCGCAGGAGTGGAAGAAAATCCTGGCGTCACACTTCGAATGGATGTAATCGAACATTTCCTTATGGAACGGCTTGAGTTGGCTGCGGTAAGATTTGGGCGAGATTAGCATGCCATTCTGGCCGGCAATATCGTCCGCCATCTGCACCACATCGATCGGGATACCTTGCATCACGTCAAACATCTTTTCCCAATAGGCAAGCTGGAGATCCATGTAACGGTGAAGCATTTTCCTGGACAGCCCGGGGTTGCCGGCCCAGTCGGCATAGCCATCTTTGAAACCGCGCGTCCACATATACAGCTCGAAGATGCCGGCCGACATATTCCCGATGATCAAAGCACGCTGTTCTTCGTTGAGCACCCTGAGCGCCGCCTCCCGCAACCCGGCAAAGCGCGACGGGTCGAGCGGGTCGGGCAATTGATAGCGGTCCACGTCTTCCGGGGTAATGTTTCCACTCAGCGGGTGCTCGAACATATCGTAATACATACCGCCATCTTTGGGCATCCGCCACCCGACGTGATACTCGTCGTAGAAATAGGTGTATCTCCCATCCCCGGTCTCTTTGATCTCGATTTGAAAGCTGGCCGTGGACCGGGGCGATACGTTGCGCACATCCACCCCCAGGCGCTCCATCACATCGTCATCCACCGCGGCAAGCTGTTGGAGAATATCGATGATTTTGACCTCTTTCTCAGGCAGGCCAAGGTACTGGCGCAAACGGCGATAAGCCTTCGCCTGAATGCCGGTAACAACCGTGCCCCCCATGTCGAAAGGTACCCGATCTGGCTCTTTATGATTTAGAGCAGTAAGAACACGTTCCCGTGAATTCATAATCAACCTCCGTAATCGATCTGTACGATTATACAGCCAGTCTGGTCGTAGAATCACCCCAAAATCTGAAATGGCGACTGCCTTGAGAAAATGGATTGGCAGGTCCATTTTTCGTTTCACACTCCCCTGGCGGCATCTGTCGTGCTAAAATCGATGCATCTACAACTGGAACAAACACCATCGGAGAGAACAATGGCCAACCCGGCACTGCACAAAATCCATCTGTTTCAGGGGCTGTCTGAAGCCGGCCTGTCTCGCGTCGCCGCATATCTCAAGCCACGCACTTATGCTCCCGGCGAAATCATCTTCTATATAAACGACCCCGGCGAGGAAGTTTTTTTCATCGAAACCGGCATGGTGGTCGTCTTCGATCCTGCCGCCAGCAGCGTGGCCGTGCGTACCTTCACCGATGGCAGCCTGTTCGGCGAGCTGGCGGTCATCGACCACAAGCCGCGCACGCTGAGTGCGCGCGCCGAAACCGATTGCCGTTTGTGGGTGCTTCCGGCGGACAAATTTGAACAGGTGATTCTGGAAGACAAAAAGCTGGTGATGGAGATGCTCGTCCGGCTGAGCGCCAGCATCCGCTACACCACCGACATCTTCATGGACGCCATCCACCGCAGCATCCACGACGCGCTGACCGGGTTATACAACCGCAACCTGTTCGAGTCGATGATCATGGTGCTGGAGGAGGGCCGCCGCAGTGAACTCAGCGTCATCCTGATCGATATCGACGGTTTGAAGCAGGTCAACGATACCCAGGGCCACGAGGCCGGCGACAGGTTGATCTGCCAGGCCGCCGGGGTGCTGCGCTCGGCCTTCCGCGCCGAAGACGCCGTGGCGCGCATCGGCGGCGACGAATTCGCCGTGCTCCTGCCGGGGGTCAACGCGGCCGGTGCCCAGGAAGCCACGACGCGCGTCCTGGCCAGGCTGGAAGCCCATAACCGCGAACACCCCGATTTCCCGGTCAGCTTTTCGTTGGGGGCCGCCACGGGCGACCCGGGTATCCCTATCCAGAATATTGTCAAGCAGGCGGATAAGCGCATGTACGAGCATAAGGTGGCGCGCAAAAAGCAGCGAGTGGATTGAGAACAGGTGGATAATTTCAGGAAGCCGCTGCTCACCCGAAAGTAATGTCTCTTGTTCGCCATCGCTGAACCGTGACTGCTCTGGGTGATAATACCCGGTAGAATACAGATCAGGAGCAGAATCTTGTCAGACAAAGATTTCTTTGAGCATCTTCAAAACAACCCACGCCCGGTGGTGGTAGATTTCTGGGCACCATGGTGCGGTCCGTGCAAGTTGGTCGAGCCAACGCTCGGCAAACTGGGGAAGCAATACCAGGGACAAATCGACCTGTGGAAAGTGAACGCCGATGAGCATCCTGAGGTGCTGCGCAAGCTAAAAATCGCCGGCATCCCTGCCCTGGTCGGTTTCAACCGCGGGCAGGAGGTGTTGCGCCAGACCGGGGTGGCTGCGCCAGATTTGTTAGAACGGGTCTTTCAGGCAGCATTGAGCGGTGAGAGGCCTGCCCAAATAGGCGTGCCATTCCAGACACGCGTCTGGCTGATCACAATAGGGGGGTGCTGGTAATCTTCGGTTATTCGGGGCGTTTCAACGGTTGGTACTTGCCGTTGGCGATCCTCGGCGGGCTGATTATCTTTAGCGCAGTATACGACCGCTTTGCCATCTTCCGTAAACTGGCAGACAGGCTCAGGCGGAAATGAATCGGATCTAACAAATCCTCGGCAGCATTTCCCCTGCCAGGCGATCCACAATGCGCGTGGTGCCCAGGCGGGTCTTCATCAACACCCGGCCAGGCGGCTCGGCGAACACTTCGCCAATCACCACCGCGCCTTCGCCGTAGCGCGTGCGGCGCATGGCTTCCAACACCTGGCCGGCCTGCGCCGGCGCCACAATGGCGACCAGCTTGCCTTCGTTGGCAACGTACAACGGATCAAAGCCCAGCATCTCGCAGGCCGCGGCCACTTCCGGGCGCACCGGTATGGCTGTCTCGGTAATCTGCAGGCAGGCGCCAGACTGCATGGCAATTTCATTGAGCGTCGTAGCCAGGCCGCCGCGCGTGGGGTCGCGCAGCACGTGGATTTCCCGGCTGGCCTGCAACATGGCCGCGACCAGGTGGTTGAGCGGAGCAACGTCGCTCTGTACATCTGTCTCGAAGCCCAATTCGCCGCGGGCGGCCAGTACAGCGATGCCATGATCGCCGAGCGAACCGGAAAGGATGATCACATCGCCGGGACGAGCCAGCGCGCCGCCCAGGGTTACCCCTTCCGCCACCCGGCCCACGCCTGCCGTGGTGATATACAAACCATCCGCCTTACCCTTCTGCACCACTTTGGTATCGCCAGCGACGATCTGCACCCCGGCTTCCTGCGCCGCAGCCTGCATCGAGGCCACCACCTGCTCGAGCAGATGCATCTCCAGTCCTTCTTCCAGGATGAACCCTGCGGTGAGAAAAGACGGCATCGCTCCCAGCATAGCCACGTCGTTGACCGTGCCACACACGGCCAGGCGGCCGATATCTCCACCGGGGAAAAATAGCGGCCAGACCACGTGCGCATCGGTGCTGATGGCCACCCGCTCATGATCGCCGATGGAGGCGACGCCGGCGTCATCGCCGGCGCGCAGGATCGGGTTATCCAGGCGAGGCAAAAACAACCGCGCCACCAGATCGTGTGACATCTTCCCGCCGCTGCCATGCCCCATCACAATGCGCTCGTTATGCGCCAGCGGCAGCGGACACAGCGGCCCTTCTTCGATACCCATGCTGCGAATTCCTCCTACCTTGCGTGGTGTGGGCAGCGCTGCACGCCATCCATACCACATAAGGACATTTATGCCATCCGTTTGTAACGATAATACGCCGAACACGCCCCCTCCGCCGAGACCATCGTAGCACCCAGCGGGGTTTCGGGGGTACACTGCACGCCAAAAGCAGGACACTCGTGCGGCTTTTTCAGGCCTTGCAGCACCTGCCCGGCGATGCACAGCGGCGACTCTTCCGGCTGGATCTGTTCTACAGCGAAGCGTACCTCGGCATCGAAGGCCGCCCACTCCGGGCGCAAGCGCCAGCCGCTTTCAGGGATCGGGCCAATGCCGCGCCATTTGCGATCACACGGCATGAAAACCCCTTCGATCACTTGCTGCGCCGCCCGGTTCCCTTCCATCGTCACCACCCGCGAGTAGGCATTCTCCACTGCCACCTGGCCGGCTTCCAGCATCTGTACCGTTTTCAAGATGCCCCGGGCAATATCCAATGGCTCGAAACCTGTCACCGTCATCGGCACGCCATAGCTCTGAGCAATCGCAGGGTACTCCCAATAACCCATCACTGCGCAGACGTGACCGGCGAGTAGAAACCCTTGCACCCGACGATGCGGGGCAGACAGGATAGCCTTCAAGGCGGGCGGCACACACACGTGCGATACCAGCACAGAATAATTCTTCAGGCCCAGCTTTTGGGCGTGCAGCACGCTCATCACATTGGCCGGGGCAGTGGTCTCGAAACCAATGGCAAAGAAGACCACCTGCCGCTGCGGGTTCTGCTGGGCAATGCGCACCGCGTCGAGCGGCGAATATACCACGCGCACATCGCCGCCCGCCGCCCGCACGGCAAACAGGTCGCGCCCCGTACCTGGAACGCGCAGCATATCACCGTACGAGGTAAAGATCACCTCGGGCTGTGAAGCAATAGCCAGGGCCTTATCGATCAATTCCAGCGGCGTAACGCACACCGGGCAGCCTGGCCCGTGCACCAGTTCGATCTCCGAGGGCAACAGTTGGTCGAGGCCGTGGCGCAGAATGGCGTGCGTCTGCCCGCCGCAGATCTCCATCAGCACCCACGGGCGAGTCACGCTGCGGCGGATTTCATCCATCACCCCCTGCACCAGCGACGCATCCCGGTAGGCATCAACGGCTTTCATTCCCCAATTTCCTGTGTACCGACCAGGCCCGGTTCGCCGCCCAGGCTCTCGATCTCTTGCAGCAACGCCAGCGTTTCGAGCGCCTCTGCTTCGTCAATCAGGTGCAGCGCAAAACCCACATGCACCACTGTATAATCGCCAACCTTCGCTTCCGGGACGTAAGCCAGGCAGGTCTCACGAAAGACGCCGCCAAAATCCAGCTTGCCCATGGACATCCCGTCTCGTTCATAAATCTCGACAATTTTCCCAGGCACCGCAAGACACATTTCGAATACCTCCAAGTTAAGAATTCAACCGGGCAATGGCCACTACCGCCTGGCCCAACGCCAGCCCACCATCGTTGGCAGGCACCTGGCGATGAATATAAATGTTGAACCTTTCCTGCTGCAGCAAGCCGGCAGTCAAAGCCAACAAGAAAGTATTTTGCCACACACCACCGCTTAACACAACCTCTGTAAGGTTAAAACGCCGGCGCAGTTCGAGGCAGGTATCGCACACCATGCGCGCCACCCCGCTATGGAAGCGGGCGGCGATCACCGGCTGACCTTCGCCGCTGCGCAGGTCAGCGATCACACCGTGCAGCAGGCGCGCTGGATCGAGGATCATGCCGTCTTTGTCCTGGCGCAAATCACAGGCATAATAACCCGGCTCACGACCATCCACCAACGCTTCCAATTCGATTGCCGCCTGCGCTTCGTAGTTCACCACCGCCCGCAGACCGGCCAGCGCGGCCACGGCGTCGAAGAGCCGCCCCATGCTGGAAGTGAGCGGCGCGTTCAGACCCGTGTGCAACTGCTGGCTCAAGACATCCAACGGACGCATGGACGGCCCGGCCAGACTGCTGGCATAGCGCACCGGCGGCAGATCGGCATCCCATTCGATGCCTGCCGTGTGAAGCCAGGCCAGGGCGGTACGCCAGGGTTCACGCACCGCTTTATCCCCGCCTGGCAATCGCGTATATGCCAGGTGCGCCGCGCGCTGGCAACTCGCATAACCGGCAATGAGAAATTCACCACCCCAGATGGCTCCATCTTCGCCATAACCCGTGCCATCGAAAGCCACGCCGATCACCTGCTGTTCGCTGTCCAGGCCATTTTCGGCCATGCAGGCTGCGATGTGGGCGTGATGATGCTGCACACCGATGGCGGCCAGGCCCTGCCGTTCTGCGCGCTCCAGGGCATAGCGGGTCGCCAGGTAATCCGGGTGCAGGTCATAGGCAATTGCCTGCGGCTGGACGCGGAACAGGCGCTCGAAGTGCGCCACGCCCTCTTCGAACGAGCGCAGCGTCTCATAATTTTCCAAATCGCCGATGTGATGGCTCAGAAAAGCATAGCGCCCGCGCGCCAGGCAGAAGGTGTTTTTTAGCTCTGCCCCGGTCGCCAGCAGCGGCGGCGCATCCACTGCCAGGCGCAGCGGGTCCGGGGCATAGCCGCGCGATCGCCGCACCGGGTAAACTGCTGCGCCAGGGTTTTTGCGCATGGCCGGCAGGACCGCCGGGAACATGCGCACCACCGAATCGTCGCAGCGCACGTGAATCTCCCGGTCGTGCATCAAAAAGGCATCCGCCAGCGGCGCCAGGCGCCGGCGCGCTTCGTCGTTGGCCGTGCAGATCGGCTCCTCGCTCAGGTTGCCGCTGGTCATCACCAGCGGCGGCATGTTGAATACGACCGGCTGCTGCTCTGGATCGGCAAAAAGCAGGTAGTGCAGCGGGGTATACGGCAGCATCAGGCCGATGGTATTCTGCCCCGGAGCCACCTCGCTTGCTACCGGCGATTCCGGCCGCCGGCGGGCAATCACCACCGGACGCTGGCGTGTTTCCAGGAGGCCCAGTTCCAGAGGGCTGAGCCAACAATGCACCGACGCCACCTCGCTGCTGGAGATCATCAACGCAAAGGGCTTATCCACGCGCAGCTTGCGCCGGCGCAGCTCGCCCACCGCCGCAGGGTCAGTGGCATCGCAGGCCAGGTGAAAACCGCCCAGCCCTTTGACCGCCAGGATTTTGCCCGCCCGCAGCAAGTCGCGCGCCTGGCGGATAGCCGCATCCCCATGACTGGCCGGTGCCGTCTCGCCGGTGTATTCCAACCACACCGTTGGCCCGCAGACCGCACAGGCTACCGGCTGGGCATGGAAACGCCGGTCGCCAGGATCGGCATATTCCGCGGCGCAATCGGGGCACATCGGAAAGGCCGACATGGTGGTGTTCGGCCGGTCGTAGGGGATATCCTGGATGATGGTGAAACGCGGCCCACAGTTGGTGCAATTGATGAAGGGGTAGCGGTAACGCCGGTCGCCGGGATCAAACAGCTCCCGCAGGCAGTCCGGGCAGATGCTCACGTCTGGCGAGATAGGCTGGAAAGCCGAGGGGATGGCATCTGAATGCAGGATCTCGAAAGACGAGAAACCACCCTGCTCGCCCCATTCCGCCCTCAGGTCATCGATGCGCGCCAGGGCCGGGGCTTCCGTGCGCAGCGCTTGCAGGAAAGACTCCAAAGTTTCACGCGGCCCATCCACGCAGATCTCCACCCCTGCTGAGGTATTGCGCACCCAGCCGGTCAACGACAATCGATTGGACAGGCTGTAGACAAACGGTCTGAACCCCACCCCCTGGACGATCCCCTGGATGTGAATGTGGGCGTTGTGTAATTTCATAACCTGCTCTGGATTAACCTGCCCGGAGATGAACTGATAGATGTCCCTTAGTTTGAACTTCTCCCTGTAGCCACGCGGCCCATGCTTCCAGCCCTTCGCCGGTGCGGCAGGAGAGGGGGAATGTGACCAGGCCGGGGCTGAGGATTTCAACGCCACGCCGGAAGTAATCCATATCGAAGGGGATATAAGGCAGCAAATCGATTTTATTGATAATCAAGGCATCCACGCCGCGATACACGCCCGGGTATTTGTAAGGCTTGTCGTCGCCCTCCGGCACCGAGGCGATGAGCACGTTCTTATGCGTGCCCAGGCGGAAATTCGCCGGGCAGATCAGGTTGCCCACGTTCTCAACGATGAGCAGGTCAAGCTGCGCCAGGTCGAGCTGCGGCAGAGCAGCTTTGAGCATCACTGCGTCCAGATGGCAATCGCCGCCGGTATTGATTTGTACGGCGGGAATGCCCTTTGCCATTACCTTGTCGGCATCGATGGTCACCGCAGCCGTATCACCTTCCACCACGCCCAGCCGCAAGCGCGAAGCCAGTGCCTCGATAGTACGCAAAATCACGCTGGTCTTGCCCGCGCCCGGCGATGCCAGGATATTGATCCCCAGCACGCCGTGTGCATCCAGCCGGGCCTGGTTTTCCACAGCCAACTGGTCGTTGGCATTCAAGATATGTTCGATAACCGCAACTCGCTGAGGCATAATACTCCTATCACTCGACCTCGATCGAATCCAGGTAAAACTCGCTGCCCGATACGACTTTGACCTGCGTACTGTGGCAGGACGGACAGGCCATGTCATCCGTCGGGAGGACATAGCGCGTACTACAGACCGTGCACATCATCTCGGCCGGGATACGGCGAAAGTAAAGCACAGCCCCATCCGCCAGGGTGCCTCTGGCAATGATGTCCCAATAAAATTGGACGGAGTCATCTACGATGGATGCCAGTTGGCCAATCACCAGGTGCAAGGCAGTTACCCGGCGCGCCCGCGCCTGCTGCGCATGGCGCAGGGTTATTTCCAGAATACTCTCGGTGACAGATAGCTCGTGCATCTGTATAACTCTGAAGTGGCTGCAGCGCTGCGCGCTGCAACCACCCCAAATAAAAGACCTGGCGGAGGGAGAGGGATTCGAACCCCCGGTGGTGTTACCCACAACTGTTTTCAAGACAGTCGCCTTAGACCGCTCGGCCATCCCTCCGCAATGCCAACAATTCTATCACAAGTTTTCATCCTGCGAAGTAGGCGACAGTCTGAAGAGTGTAACGCAAAAGTATCGGTAACTAGAGGTAGGAAATAAGGTAAACTAAGGGGGAAAAATTACGGATACGGAGGGAAAAATGACGCGCACACAATCGCGAGATCGAAGACGGGCCATGTTTTTAGAGAAGGCTGGAGTAGCGTTTGATCGGCTGGAAAGCTGGTATGACCAACACCCTGAAGCGAGTTTTGGAGAAATCGAAGCGGAAGTACGAGAAGAACGGCGGAAATTGATGGGAGAGACGTTGGAGATCCTGGTGAATGGGCGAGACACAGGTAGCCAGGTAGAGAAACCGAAATGTGAGCGGTGTGGAAGAGAGATGGAGTTTGAAGGTTATAGGCAGTGGGAGATACATGGACTGGAAGGAGGGTTCGACTCGAGAATTGACAGATTACGTAAAACGTAATCAGTGCGCAGA
>CAZQQJ010000034.1:0-867 GCA_964595435.1 uncultured Anaerolinea sp.
GCATCGCACCGCCGGCTGGGGGGTGCATTGCACCTGAGGGGTGCATTGCACCTGGGCGGCGCGGGCTCTACAGGTGCAACGCACGTGGAACGTGCATCGCACCAGGTGGGATGAGTATGCGTGGCCTCTGAGGTTGCAGCTGACCGGATTATGAAGTATCATTTGAGCGAAAGACGCAGGTGCAACGCACGTGGAACGTGCATCGCACCGGTATGCATCCGACGAGAGATTGCTTGCTTATGGCACAAAAACGGCCTCCCTACCAACCTGGTTCCGTGTATCACGTCTACAATCGCGGCAGCCACCGGCTTTCAATTTTCCGTGAGCCGGACAATTATTTGTTCGTTCTGCGTAAAATCAAAAAATACACCCAGGAGTTGATGCTGACAGTGCTGGCTTACTGTCTGATGCCCAACCATTATCACTTTCTCATCCGGCAGGAGGGCGATCAGCCAGCAGGAATGTTGTCACAGCGTGTGTTTAACAGCTATTCGAAAGCGTACAACGAACGTTACCAGCACTCGGGCACCCTGTTCGAAGGTTCCTATCATGTCAAAGAGGTGGCGCAAGATGGCCACATGCTGCATCTGTGCCGCTACATCCATGCCAACCCGGTCAAAGATGGGTTGGTGGTTGAACCAGGTGATTGGCCTTACTCGAACTACCTGGAATGGATCGAGCAACGCGAAGGAACGTTGGTCGACCATGCATTTGTCCGTGCGCATTTCAATCCACCCCAACGATATACTGAGTTTGTCATGGATTATCTGCGCACCCGCAAGCTTCCACAGGAGGTGGCGGCCTATTTAAAAACATTAGAAAACTAGATCTGGCAGTAGGGTGCATTGCACTTCCAGAGTGCATTGC
>CAZQQJ010000034.1:967-88768 GCA_964595435.1 uncultured Anaerolinea sp.
ACCTGGAGCGGCACGACCCACAGGTGCAGCGCACTTTGCAAGTGCACCGCACCGGATTGCGGTAGGGTGCATTGCACTTCCAGAGTGCATTGCACCTGGAGCGGCACGACCCACAGGTGCAGCGCACTTTGCAAGTGCACCGCACCGGCTGGCAGCAATTGCCTTCGACAGAGACATAATATCATGACCCATCGATCCGAATCTGTAGTTGCCTGGTCCGAAACCATCACCATCCCGACCTACCCCACCGGGGCGGCGGACAGGAATCCGATGTTCCTGGAAAAGCGCGTCTACCAGGGCAGCAGCGGCGGCGTCTACCCACACCCGGTGATCGACCGTATTTTCGATGAGAAGGTCGACCAAGAATACACCGCCGTCTTCCTGGAAAACCGCTATCTCAAGATCATGATCCTGCCGGAGATCGGCGGGCGGGTGCAGATGGCGCTGGATAAGACCAGCGGCTATCACTTTGTGTATTACAACCGGGTGATCAAGCCGGCGCTGGTGGGGCTGGCCGGGCCATGGATTTCGGGCGGGATCGAGTTCAACTGGCCGCAGCACCACCGCCCGAGCACCTTCGACCCGCTGGACTGGCGCATCGTGGAGAACGCAGACGGCAGCCGCACGGTGTGGTGCAGCGAGATCGAACGCATGTTCCGCACGCGGGGTATGCACGGTTTCACGCTGTACCCGGGGCGGGCCTACCTGGAAACCCAGGTGCAGCTTTATAACCGCACCAGCGAACCGCAGACTTTCCTGTGGTGGGCCAACCCGGCGGTGCACGTCCACGATGAGTACGAGTCGGTCTTTCCGCCGGACGTACACGCGGTGATGGATCACGGCAAGCGGGACGTGTCGGATTTTCCCATCGCCACGGGGGTGTATTACAAGGTCAATTATTTTCCGGGGACGGATATCAGCCGCTACAAGAATATCCCCGTACCCACGTCGTACATGGCCTACCATTCCAACTACGATTTCATCGGCGATTACGACCACCGCGCCCGGGCGGGGATGCTGCACATTGCCGACCATCACGTGGTGCCCGGCAAAAAGCAGTGGACGTGGGGCAACGGCGATTTCGGACGGGCCTGGGACCGGCAGTTGACCGACGAGGATGGGCCGTACATCGAGCTGATGTGCGGGGCTTATACCGACAACCAGCCGGATTTCTCCTGGATGCAGCCGGGCGAGGAGAAGCGCTTCACGCAAATCTTCATGCCTTACCAGCAGATCGGACCGGCGAAGAACGCTTCCAAAGAAGCGGTGGTCAACCTGGAAATCGAGGGCGGGCAGGCGCGCCTCGGCGCCTATGTCAGCCGGGAGCGCACGGTTACCGTCCGGCTGGCGCACAAGGGCCGGCCGCTGTTCGAGAAAACGCTGCCCCTCTCCCCAGAAAGGGTGCTGCACGAGACGGTCCCCCTGCCAGCCAGGATCCGGGCGCAGGAATTGCGCATCTCGGTGCTGGATGGGGACGCCGAACTGGTTGCTTTCACCCCGCCGCCGGACGAGAGGCGCCCGATCCCGGCCCCGGCTACGCCCGCTCGCCCGCCGCACGAGATCGCTTCCAACGAGGAGTTGTTCCTCAACGGGCTGCACCTGGAGCAATACCGCCACGCCACCTGGGCGCCGGAGCCGTATTACGAAGAAGCGCTGCGCCGCGACCCGCTGGACAGCCGCTGCAACAACGCCCTGGGGTTGCTGCTCTACCGGCGGGGCAAGTTCGCCGAGGCCGAACCGTATTTCCGCAAAGCGATCAAGCGCCTGACCCAGCGCAACCCCAACCCCTACGACGGCGAGCCATTCTATAACCTGGGATTATCCCTGCGGATGCAGGGGCGTTATGGGGAAGCCTGCGACGCTTTCTACAAAGCGACCTGGAACGCCGCCTGGCAGGAGGCGGCTACTTTCGAACTGGGCCGGTTGGCCAGCCGGGGAGGGCGCTATGCGGAAGCCCTGGCCTTGCTCGAAAAGAGCCTGGTGGGCAACAGCCGCCATCACAAGGCGCGCCATCTGAAGATCGCCCTGCTGCGCCGGCAGGGAGAGCGGGCTGCATCACAAGACGAAGCCCGGCACAGCCTGGAAACCGATCCACTGGAATATGGGGCGTTATGGGAAATGTATTTGCTGGACGGAGAGGATAGCTTCGCCCGGTTCACGCGAGGCGACGCCTCGACGGCAATCGAGATCGCCCTGGATTACGCCCACGCCGGGCTGTGGGAGGAGGCGATCGACCTGCTGCAGCGAGCGCCGGCCAGCGACCCGTTGGCCCGTTACACGCTGGGCTGGGTGTATGCCCAGGCCGGCGCGCCCGAAGCGGCAGCGCAAGCCTTCCGCCAGGCCGCCGCCCTGCCGCCGGGCGCCTGTTTCCCAAACCGGCTGGAAGACGTGCTCATCCTGCAAAGCGCCATGCAGGCGAACCCGAACGACCCGCGAGCGCCGTATCACCTGGGCAACTTCTGGTATGCCCACCGCCGGTACGACGAAGCCATCCTCTGCTGGGAGCGGGCGCGGGAGCTGGACCCGGCCTTTCCAACGACCCAACGCAACCTGGGCCTGGCTTATTACAACAAACGAGGCGATGCGCAGCGCGCCCTGGAGAGTCTGAAGACGGCTTTCGAGCTGGACACAAGCGACAGCCGCCTGCTCTTCGAGCTGGACCAGTTGCACAAGAAGCTCAACCGGACCCCGCGAGAGCGGCTGGCTCATCTGGAGCAATACCCGCAGCAGGTGGCCGGGCGCGATGACCTGACCCTCGAACGCGTCACGCTGCTCAACCTGCTGGGCCGGCCGGAGCAGGCTTACGCCATCCTGTCCAGCCGCAATTTCCATCCCTGGGAGGGCGGCGAAGGCAAGGTGACCGGCCAGTACGTGGCCAGCCTGGTCGAGATCGCCCGGCAGCGGATCGAAGCCGGTGAGTACGCTGCGGCCATCCAGGCGTTGGAGCAGGCGCAGGTCTACCCGCCCAACCTGGGCGAAGGCAAGCTCTACGGAGCGCAGGAAAACAATATCTTCTACTACCTGGGCTGCGCCTATGAAGGGCCGGGCGAGACAGAGAAGGCCACGGCCTGTTTCGAGCGCGCCGCGGTGGGGTTAAGCGAGCCAAACTCGGCGATGTATTACAACGACCAGCCCCCGGATATGATTTTCTACCAGGGACTGGCGCGGCGCAAGCTCGGCCGGGAAGAGGATGCGCAGTGCATCTTCGGCAAGCTGGTGGATTACGGGCTGGCCCACATGGAGGATGCAGTGCAGATCGATTACTTTGCCGTGTCGCTGCCCGATTTCCTGGTGTTCGAGGAGGACCTGTCGCGGCGCAACCGGCAGCACTGCCATTACATGGCGGCGCTGGGCTACCTGGGCCTGGGCGAAGCGGAGGCGGCTGAAGAGCACTTCGCACAAGTCCTGGCGTTGGACGCTAACCACCTGGGGGCAACCCTGCATCGTCATTTAGAACCGGATGCAGACCCTGAAGGTCTCGAAGATCTTTAGGGTCTGCATCCCCAATTCAATCGAGAGGCACCTTTGAACAAAATCTTTACCACAACCTGGCACGGCCTGCCCGCCTGGGCGCTGGAGAACGAGGCGCTGCGCGCCGTTTTTCTGCCCGAACGGGGGGCCAAGATCGCTTCGCTGTACGACAAACGCGCCGGGCGCGAATGGCTGGCTGCCCCGGTACCTCCGCTGCGACCACTGGTCTACGGGGAAAGTTTCGTCGACCAGGATATGAGCGGTTGGGATGAGATGTTTCCTACCATCGTCGCCTGCGCTTATCCCGGCGCCGGCGCGTACCAGGGCCAGGCGCTGCCCGACCACGGTGAAATCTGGTCGCTGCCCTGGCAGGTGGAGCAGGCAGACGCAGAGGGGCTGCTGTTGAGCGCGGCAGGGCGCGCCCTGCCTTACCGGCTGTGGCGACGGGCGTCGCTCCTGGAAGCAGGAACGTTGGAGCTGGCTTACCGGTTGGAAAATCTCGGTGAAGCGCGCTTCGATTATCTGTGGGCGGCGCATCCGCAGTTCGTGGTGGACGACGACACGGCCATCCGGCTGCCGGAGCAAAATCGCACGGTGATCAATGTGATCGACACAGCGGTGTGGGGCGAGGCAGGCAGGCGCTATCCCTGGCCTCACGCCATCACCTCGGATGGCACAGCCTGGCAACTGGAGCACATCGGCCCGGCAACGCGCCGCGACTGCCGCAAATTCTACCTGCCGCCCGATGAGCCGGCGGCCTGGGCTGCGCTGGATGACCGGCGCAGCGGCAGCACGTTACGCCTGGAATGGTCAGCGCAGGAGGCGCCCTACCTGGGCATCTGGATCGACGAAGGCGCCTACAGCCGGGAGCCGGTCGCCGCGTTGGAGCCTTCCAACGGCTATTACGACAGCCTGGTCCGGGCATACGAAAACCGGCGGGTAGGGAGCATCGCGCCGGGCGAAGTGCAGGCGTGGGCGCTCCGGGTAAAGGTTAATGGTAACTCACAATGAACGAAAACATCTTGCTCGACGGACAAAGCCTGACCATCGAAGACACCCTGGCCGTGGCATACGGCAAACCCGGCAGCCCGCGGCTGGCATTGAGCGAGGCGGCGGGGCGACAGGTGGCGCGCGCCGCCCAGGCCGTGCAGCAACTGCTGGCACGCGGCGAGATCGCCTACGGCATCACCACCGGCTTTGGGGCATTCAAGAATCGCATCATCCCGCCGGACCAGGTAGAAGAGTTGCAGCGCAACATTCTGCTCAGCCACGCGGTGGGCGTGGGCGAGCCGTTCGATATCCCCACCACGCGGGCGATTATGCTGATCCGGGCGAATACACTGGCCCGCGGCCATTCCGGCATTCGCCCGGCAACGTTGGAGCTGCTGCTGGAGCTGATCAACCGCGGGGTACATCCGCTGATCCCGCGCAAAGGCTCGCTGGGGGCGAGCGGCGACCTGGCTCCGCTGGCGCACATGGCGCTGGTGTTGATCGGCGAAGGAGAGGCCGAGTACCAGGGCGAAACCCTGCCGGGCGGCGAGGCGCTGCGGCGGGCCGGACTGCAGCCGGCGCGATTGATCGCCAAGGAGGGCCTGGCGCTGACCAACGGGACGGCGGTGATGTGCGCGCTGGGGGTGTTGAATGTGAGCGGGGCGCGGCACGCAGCGCAGTTGGCGGATATCGCCGGGGCGCTGAGCCTGGAGGCGCTGCACGGCACGCCGCTGGCCTTCGATGAGCGCATCCAACGCCTGCGCCCTCACCCACAGCAGGCCAATTGTGCGGCGTATCTGCGCGGCCTGCTGGAGGGCAGCCAGTTTACCCGCCCCTACGATCCGGCCAACGTGCAGGACGCGTACACGCTGCGCTGCATGCCGCAGGTGCACGGGGCGGCGCGGGACGCCATCGCCTATGCGAAGTGGGTGATCGACCTGGAGCTGAACGCAGTGACGGATAACCCGCTGCTGTTCATCGACGAAGCCAGCGACGAAATTTGCGTGCTCTCCGGCGGCAATTTCCACGGCGAGCCGCTGGCAATCGCCATGGATTATCTGAGCATCGCCCTCACCGAGATCGGCAACATCTCCGAGCGACGCTGCATGCGCCTGACCGACGAGGCGAGCAACGCGCAGACACTGCCCGCTTTCCTGACCGAGAACGGCGGGCTGAATTCCGGGTTTATGATTACGCAATATACTGCGGCGGCGCTGGCGGCGGAGAATAAGGTGCTGGCGCACCCGGCCAGCGTGGATACCATCCCTACTTCGGCAAACGTGGAGGACCACGTCAGCATGGGATTGACAGCCGCGCTGCACACGGCAGCCATCCTGGAGAATGTAGAGCACATCCTATCCATCGAACTGCTGGCCGCGGCGCAGGGCATCGACTTCCGGCGCAAGGAACTGGGGCAAGAAGCGCGCCTGGGGCGCGGCACGGCAACGGCCTACGCGCTGATCCGCCAGCGTGTACCCTTCCTGGAACGGGATGCGCTGATGTACCCGTATATGCGGGCCGTGCACGGCCTGGTACGAGAGCGGCAGATCGTGGCGGCAGCGGATGAGGTGGTGAGCAATTCGTGGGAGATGCCTGACGCCCATCGAATTCCTGACAGTACTTGACGCCGCTTAGACAGAGCATTCGAGCGATCAGGCCGATTGAACGAGTATAAATCCCGCCGTGGAGTAGTGCTGGTCGTACGAAAAAGCTTCCGTAATGCCAGATGGGTGCATGACCACAAAGTTCAGCCTCACGAAACAGCCCCTGGTAGCAGGCAACCGCCTTGGGGTGATGCAAGTCACTCCGGTCAGCAATCGCCACCCAGGCGCTGGTATCGACGAACACCCGGCGCGTCATACGTTGCTTTCCTTCGCAATCTCGCCGGCCAGATAACGATCGTGCTGTTCGCCCAGGTCGGCCACGCCAGAGGCGCCCAGGTCAATAATCCCATACGCCGGATCGCTTTCGATGGAGGCCTGGCTGAACAACAGGTCAACGCTCCGCCGGATGAGTGAAGAAAGGGTGGTGTTATTCATGCTATAATGCTTTTGCATTTGTCTAAAATCCTGTACCAGGTATGGATCGACGCGTATGAGTCACACAGGTTTGGGCACTTCATCTACTCAACCTTACACTTACCCACAGGATTCAGGGAAACGGCTGCTTACGACCACCAGGAAGATATGGCTGGCCGCGCTGGCCGTGTTTCTCGCTGCCCTGCTCACGGCTTGCGGGAAAGACGCCACCGCAGGCCGCGTGACGGGGCCTGCCCCAACCAGCCGGCCCACTTTTACGCCGCTGGCGATAAAAACATCCCAACTCCGGCCAACTGTTCAACCAACTTTGCCTGCACCGGTGATCGCGTCGTCTGAGGATGCTCGCCCCACCGGGGTTTCTTTTGACAGCACGGAACCGTACCCTGAGCCGCTGCATTTCATCATGGTGCAGCACGCCCGCTGCGCCTGGGACCCGTACTGGTGCCCCGTTGAGCAGGGCATTCTGGATGCAGCACGAGAGATGAATGTGACGGTCGAGATTCTCGGCCCGGACTCGGTAAACCTGGAAAAGACCGCGGCGCAAATCGGCCAGGCGGTGGCCGCAAAACCGGATGGCATTGCATTGACAGTGAGCGACCCACAAGTTTTGCGCCAGGTGATTCTGCGGGCAATCGAGTCGGGCATACCGGTCGTCGGTTACGATGCGGGCGCAGGGCCGATCAAGGATGATCTTCCTTACCTGACACACCTGGGGATGGACAACTATCAGGGCGGCTACCTGGCCGGGAATCGGATGATCAAAGCTGGCGCCCGAGCGGGGGTCTGTATCATCCACGCGCCGGACCTGACCTCTCTGCATACGAAATGCAAGGGGTTCCAGGACGCTTTCAACGAACAAAGCATGAAAGCAGATATCCTCGAGACGACGATGGAGGTAAGCCAGGCGAAAAAAGATATCCTGGCGTACGCCCAGGCCCACCCCGAGGTCAACGCCTATCTGACCACCGGTCCGGTCAGCGCGGCGGCTTTTTACGCCTACAGCCAGACAGCCGGGCTCAAACCAGGAGAAACCCTGCACGGCACCTTCGATCTCAGCCCGGAGATTGCCGCAAACATCGAGAATGGCGCCACGCTGTTTGGCATCGACCAGCAACCTTATCTGCAGGGGTACGAGGCGGTATTCTGGTTGAGCATGGTCAACCGTTACGGATTGAGGCCGGCGCTACCGGTGACGGCGACCGGGCCAAGATTTGTGGACCGCGGCAGCCTGCACACCCAGGCTGATCCCGAGCGGCCGATCCGCCTCATCTTTGTGCAGCATGCTTTATGCACATGGGATGCTTATTGGTGCGTCATGGAGCAAAGCATTCGAGATGCAGCGCGGGATATGAATGTGCAAGTCGAAATCTGGGGGCCAGATTCGTTCGACCTGAACAAAATGGCGGCGCTGATCGAAGAGGCCATCGTGGCGCACCCGGATGGCATGGGAGTAACCGTGCCCGATTCCAGAATTTTGCATAACCCGATCCTGCAGGCCATCCAGGCAGGTCTCCCGGTGGTGGCCTACGACACCGCAGCAGGGCCGGTGAAAGATAATCTGCCCTATCTTTCCTTCTTTGGAGTGGATGCCCGGGCCGAATATCAAGGTGGGCACCTGGCCGCGTATCGCCTGATGAAGGCCGGAGCAAGAGCCGGGGTGTGCGTCAATCACCAGATGGGGCACGTGGCCCTGGATGCCCGCTGCCAGGGGATGAGCGACGCGTTTGCAAAGGAGGGCCTGAAGGCCGAAGTGTTGGATTCCAGCGGCGACCCGGAGGAGGCCTTCCAGCGAATTCGAAGCTATGCCGAATCTCACCCACAGGTGAATGCATTTTTGACGTTAGGCGCGGTAGAACCGGGAGCGATATCTTTTTATCGCTACCTGGAAGCCTCTGGCCGCAAGCCCGGCGAAATACTGCACGGTACTTTCGATCTCAGCCCGGCAGTGGCCGAAGCCATCGAAAACGGTACGACCCTGTTCGCCATCGATGGGCAGCCTTATTTGCAAGGCTACAGCGCGGTGATGTTCCTGACGCTTTACCTGCGCCAGGGCATCTGGCCCGCCTCACCCATCACACCCACCGGGCCGGGTTTTGTGGACAAGAGCAACATCGCCATCGTCAAACAATTGGCAGGCAAGTACCGATAGGTGAGGATGAAAAGCCCCTTTGCCTTTTTCCATAATTTAAAGATTGGCGTCAAAATATTGGCCGGATACGTGGCGATACTGGCGCTGGTGGGCATTGTGGGCGCCTTTATTCTCGTCCGGCTCGACCAGGTCAATACCACGGTCACTCGCCTCACCGGCCAACTGGCGCAGGAACGGGCGCTGGCGGAAGAAACGGCAGTGCAAATTCAACGCCTGCGCTTATATGCCAACCAGTACATCTCCCAGGGCCAAAATCCTGCCGACCTGGAGAAATATAACCAGGCCATGGCGGATGCCCAGATGCTTTTGAACGAGGCCGAGCGGACGATCACGGGCGGCGAACAGGCCGAGTGGCAGGCGCAGATGCGCGACAGTTTCGACAGGTTTGCATCTGCCTTTGCGGAAATTTTCCAACTGTTGGCCACTCGCCAGGAAATTGCTACCCACGTGCTGAATGTTCAAGGCGCGGCCAGCGTGGAAAAACTGGCTGTGCTGCGCGATAACAGCTTCGAAGCGCTGGATTTTACCTCCGCACATTATGCCAGCCAGGCCCGCGACACTTTCAGCCAGATGCAGGTCAAAGTGATCCAATACCTGGCAACCGGCGACGAGTCAATCGCTACTCAGGTAAACCAGGATCTCGAAACAATCCTTTCTACTTTTGACCTGCTCAATGCCAGCGTACGAGACGAGGCCTCTCGCTCGCTGGTTGGCGAGATTCGTGCAGCGGTCATCGCCTATCGCCAGGGGTTCAATGACCTTCGAGGGCTTACCGCTCGCCAGCGCGACCTGACCAGCCGCCAACTGGACGTATACGGGCAGGCAGTGGACGAGCGAGCAGCGGACATTGCCAACCGGATCAACCGTGAATTCGCCTTCCAAAGCCGGGCGAGCAGCGCCCTGGTAACACAGACTCTGCTGGGGGTGCTGGCGGCTTTCAGCGCGATCGTTGGCGCAGGGCTGCTCTTCGGGTTGGCGCTCAGCCGGGCAATCACCCGCCCCATCCAGCAAATGGCCCGCGCCGCGCAAGGCATTGCCGCGGGGGCGCTGGAGCAGGAGGTTTCTGTACAGAGCGGAGACGAACTGGGCACCCTGGCCGGCGCGTTCAATCACATGACCGCACAGGTGCGTGAAACGCTGGCAGAACTGCACAAATCCCTGGCGTCACTACAGGCCAGTGAGGAGCGCCAGCGGCTGATCCTGGAGACATCTCCTACCGCGATGGTTATTACCCGCTTCGACAGCAGCGTGGTGTATACCAACCAGCGTTTTGCTGACCTGTTTGGGCAGGAGAAATTGACCGATAGCCTGAGCTATTATGCCGACCCTGCGGACCGCCAGATCGTCTTGGAGAAAATTCAGCAGCAGGGGCATTTGAAAGATCACGAGCTGCGCGTCAAAAAAGCAGATGGCAGCCTGGCATGGGTTTTGCTCTCGGTCCGGCCGCTGGCTTTTCAGGAAGAGACCCTGCTGATGTCGTCGCTGATCGAGATCACCGAGCGCAAACGCGCTGAAGAAGCGCTGCGCACCAGCGAGGAAAAATTCTCCAAAGTCTTTCACACGTCGCCCGATTCGATCAACATCAATCGCCTGGCAGATGGGCTATTCATCGAAATCAATCAAGGTTTTACCGATCTGACCGGATACACAGCCGAAGAGGTTCATGGGAAGACGTCTCTGGAACTCAATATCTGGGCAAACACGGAGGACCGGCAGCGGTTGGCGCAAGGGGTGCGCCAACACGGTGGGGTTACCAACCTTGAAGCGCCATTTCGCCTGAAAGATGGAACGGTGAAGACCGGCCTGATGTCTGCCACACTGCTCGAGGTGAACGGCGAGCCATGCATCCTTTCGATCACGCGTGATATCAGCGAGCGCAAACGGGCTGAGGACGCGCTGCGGGAGAGCGAAGAGAAATTTCGTACGATGATCGAACAGGCCTCCGAAGGCTTTGTTCTGATCGACGAGCGCGGTATGATCATCGAATGGAACCAGGCCATGGAGCACATTGGGGGCATCCGGCGTGAAGAGGCTTTGGGCCAGCCGTATCATGAAATGCAATTTCAGTTTATTCCCCCGGAACGGCGCACGCCAGAACGTTACGAATATTTGAAGGCCAGGGCCATGGAGGCCATCCAGACGGGACAAGCGCCGACTCTCAACCGGCAAATTGAGGCAGAGATACACCGGCCGGATGGCCAGAGCACCTTCATCCAGCAGATGGCCTTTCCGATAAAAACCGATCACGGATATCGCATTGGCTCGATCGTGCTCGACGTTACCGAACACAAGCTCGCCGAGATGGCCCGGCAGCGCCAGCTTGCATTCGACCAGTTGATGACGCGCATGCTCACCCGCTTTGCGTCCTGCTCGTACTACGATATGGATGCCAGTATTGAAACCAGCTTGCAGGAAATTTGCGAGTTCACCGGCTGCGACCATGCCTATATCGTGGAAATCGCAGAAGACTGGCAGACCTGGAGTGCAGTTTACGAATGGTGCGCGCCGCACGTTCCGCCAGTCAGGCAACGTTATCAAAATATTCCCCTGGGAACACTGGCGTGGACCGAAAGCAAGCTGATGGCAGGCGAAACCGTGCGGATCAACACGCTGGATGATTACCCGCCCGAAGCCGTCACGGACCGGGAAAACGTCTGGAAAGAGGGAGCACAATCTGTGCTTTTGACGCCGATCAGCGGCCAGCGATCCTACGTTACCGGTCTCGTCGGGCTGCACTCACACCTGCGCCAGGTTACCTGGCGGGATAGCGATGCATCGCACTTGAGGATGGTTGGCGACGCGATCGGAAACTTGCTGGAACGCCAACGAGCGGAGAGAGAGGTGCGCAGTTTGAACGCCGAGCTGGAACAGCGGGTGGTCAAACGCACCGCCGAACTGGAAGCAGCCAACAAGGATTTGGAATCGTTCAGTTATTCTGTATCGCACGACCTGCGCGCGCCATTACGGGGGATCGATGGGTATGCGCGGTATTTGCAGATCGATTACGCCGCCGACTTGCCAGGTGAGGCGGTTGAAATGATCGCCCAAATTCGCGCCAGCGCGCAGCGGATGAACCGGTTGATCGATGACTTGCTCAATTTCTCACGGATGGGCCGCCAGCCTTTGAACAAGAGACCGGTCGAGCCGGCTGAGCTGGTGCGGCTTGCGCTGAAAATGCTGGCTCACGAACGACGAGACCGCCAGGTAGAGATCCTGGTGGGCGATCTTGCCCCGTGCGAGGGCGACCCGGACCTGCTGTTGCAGGTGTGGGTCAATTTGCTCTCCAATGCGCTCAAATACACCCGGCCACGCCAGGTGGCGCATATCGAAGCAGGCTGCCTGACCGACCAAAACGGCACGCCTGTCTATTACGTCAAGGACGACGGGGTGGGTTTCGACATGCGTTACGCCGACAAGCTGTTCGCCGTCTTCCAACGTTTGCACCGGGTCGATGAATTCGAAGGCAGCGGCGTGGGGCTCGCCCTGGTACAGCGCATCCTCCACCGGCATGGTGGGCGCATCTGGGCCGAGGCGCGGCCCGGGGCAGGCGCAACATTCTACTTTACCGTACAATAGGCACGTGATGATAACAAACCAGCAAATCGTGTTGGCGTAGAATGGCCTGATATAGACGGGGTGGCTTATTCGAGTGCTGACATGATAAAATAGGTCAGGTTTGCTCTGCAAACACGCAAGCTGGTATTGGAACCAGACTGAGGAGGAGTGTTTGATGTTCAGCAATCTGCCAAAATCCCAAAAAGTCTTGTTGATCTTGCTGGCAACGATCACTTGCCTGGTGTGCGCCCTGGTGAGTGTCCTTGCAATCCGGCAATGGTTCGCCTCTCCAACGCATCCCACGACACTGCCTCCCACCGCGGCCGCAGCCGATGCTGCCTGGGCGCGCATCCAGGCCAGGGGACACATCGTGGTCGGCACGGCAGCCGGGTACCCACCCTTCGAGTATTACAATAACTCTTACCAGTTGGACGGTTTCGACATTGCCTTAATGCGCGAGGTGGGCCGCAAGTTGGGTGTGCAGGTAGATTTCCAGGACCTGGTTTTTGAGTTCCTGGGACCGGCGCTGCAGATCGGGCAAATCGACGCGGCGATTTCGGCAATCTCGGTAACTCCAGATCGCCTGGCGCAGTACGACTTTTCGAACATTTATTTCGTCGGCAAAGACGGCGTGCTGGCGAAAAGCGACAGCCAGGTGCCTGCGGTTGTATCGCCGGAGCAACTGGCCGGCCAGCGGGTAGGCGTGGAAAGCGGCTCGGTCTACGAGCAGTGGATCAAGACAAACCTGGTGGATACGGGCAAGATGCCGGCGACGGACTTGCTGGTCTACCCGCGGGCCGACATCGCCGTGGGCGACCTGAGGAGCGGGCGCGCCGACCTGGTGGTGATGGACTTCAACCCGGCAGCCAGTTTCGCCGAGCAAGGTGGGGTGAAAGTAGTGGGCCAGGGCATTTCGCAGCAGCTTTATGCAATTGCGATGAGCAAAGGCAGCCCAACGCTACAGGCCAGGATCAGCGAGGCGCTGATCGCGCTGCAAAACGAGGGGCGCATTGCCCAACTGGCCGAAATTTATCTAAAGGTGAAAGCCGAAGATTTGCAGCCGACCCCCACTCCGGGGATTGCTGCAACGCCCACTTCACCGGCCATGCCCACGCCACCCCCTCCGCCGCAGCCAAGCGCGACCCCGCCCGGTTACTGCATCGACGGCATGGTCTTCGTGGCCGACCTGACTTACCCGGATTACAACATAACCGCGGTGCCGCTGCTTCCACCAGGGACTCCCTTCCAAAAAGGCTGGCGCATCCGCAACACCGGCACCTGTACGTGGAATACGGGCTACACGCTGCGTTACGCCGACGGAAACCACCCGGCTGCCAGCATGGGCGGAGCGCCTGCTCCGATCCTGGCGGTCGTGCCGCCAGGTGGGACCTACGATATGTACGTCAACCTGGTCGCCCCGATCCAGACAGGGATATACCGGGGCAACTGGGCGCTATATAACCCGCAAGGATTGGCCCTGGGTCAAAAACTGTGGGTAGCGATCCAGGTGCCGCCGCCAGCAACGGCCACGCCGCTGCCGAAGCCGTTGATCCAGCGCTTCGACGTTTACCCTGGCTCCGTGCAGGTGGGGCAATGCGTGGATATCACCTGGGACATCTACGGGGCGATCAATGCGGTGCGCTTGCAGCGGGACAATCTGGTGCTGTGGGACGGCGCTCCCGCCCGCGGGCGCACTTCGGACTGCCCGACGACGCCGGGCACGGCCAGCTACCAGGTGATTGCCAATGGGCCAGGCGGAACTTCCAGCGCCCAACGCTCCGTGATGGTCATTCCGATCCTGGATCCCACCCTTCCGCCGCCGCCTACGGCTTCGCCGGACCCACAGATTATTTTCTTCAATGTGGAGCCGAACAACATCGACGAGGGGCAATGCGCCACGCTCTCCTGGCAGATTACCGGGGATGTGCGGGTGGTGCGCCTGTCACGGAACGGGCAAATCATCCTGGATAATGCGCCCACCAGCTACCAGGGCGGCGACTGCCCGGCTGCCGGCGTTTACGTGTACAGCCTGGATGCGTTAGGCATCAAGACCGGCGATACTGAGAATCGCCAGTTGACCGTTAATATGATGCCGGGGCCGCTGCCAGGGCCGATACCTGGGCCGCTGCCAGGACCGGTCGATGAGCCGACGCCCATGCTGCCCACCCTACCGAGGCTGCAACTCCCCGGCGGAGGGGTATCCCTGGCGGTGGACTGGCAGGCCGTACAAGCCTGGTTGAGTGACGCTGCGGCGTATCTCAGGCTGGCGGAGCGGGTTAATTAAGCTGAGTTTCGGGGGTGCACTCCGTCCCAGCGGGGCGCACCCTTACAGACAACGAAGAGAGGAGAGGAAGTTATGCTGCAAACCGTTCTGTTGGCGGGTTTTGCTGCGCTGCTCGGCATCGCCTTGTGTTTTTATGGCTACCGATTCTTTTTGGTGTTTCTGCCGATCTGGGGGTTCTTCGGCGGCTTCTGGCTGGGCGCCGAAGCGACACGCCTGGTGCTGGGCGGCGGCTTCCTGGCCACAACCACCGGTTGGGTGACCGGTCTGTCCGCCGGGCTATTTGTGGCTATTTTCTCCTACTTGTTTTTTAAGTTGGGCGTGGTACTCGTCTCCGCGGCGATCGGTTTCGCGGTCGGGGCAAGCGCCTTGCGATCCATCGGCGTGGAGGCAGAGCCGATCTTGCTGGCCGCCGGTTTTGCAACGGCGGCGGTGGTGGTATTTCTGACGCTGCGCTACCAATTGCACAAGCTGGTGGTGATGTTGCTGACGGCGCTGGGCGGTGCAAATGCGATCATCCTGGCGGCGCTGCTGCTAATCGGGCGCGTCCGGCCGGTGGAGCTGGCTGCAATGGGCAATATCATCCAACCGGTGCTGCACGATTCGATCCTGTGGCTGGTATTCTGGCTGGCGATCACGGTCGCCGGCCTGGCCACCCAACTTCGCAAGAGCGGTGATTTCAATTTTTCCAAAGAGAATTATCGAGAAATTTGGGGCTAAACGCAGGAGAGCGCATGTTCTATTTCGACCCGACCTATCTTTGGTACGTTTTCATTCCCACCCTGCTGGTTTCGTTGGTTGTGCAGCTCTATCTACAGGCCACGTTCACGAAATGGAGCCAGACGCGCAACGGTTCCGGGCTAAACGGGGTGCAGGTAGGGCGGCTGCTGTTCGAGCGTACCTCGCTGCAAGCGATCCCCCTGGAGCGCGCACCCGGCGCGCTGGCGGATCACTTCGACCCGGTCCATAACGTGGTGCGACTATCGGACCCGGTGGCGTCCCAATCCTCGGTGGCGGCGATGGCGGTGACGGCTCACGAGCTGGGCCACGTGCAGCAGTACCAGACCGGGTCGGCGCTGATCAAAGCGCGCGGCTTTTTGCTGCCGGCAATCCAGTTCAGCCCGACGATCTCGTACATCGCTATCTTCTGTGGGCTGATGTTCCAGATGACCGGGCTGCTGTGGATTGGTATTTTCTTCTTCGCCCTGCTGGTGCTGTTTTCGCTGCTGACCCTGCCGGTGGAATTCGACGCCAGCCGGCGCGGGCTGAAACTGCTACAGGAAGCCGGGCTGATGCGCAACGTGCAGGATACGGCAGGCGCCCGGGCGGTATTGAGCGCCGCGGCGCTGACTTACCTTGCGGCAGCAATCACTTCGATCATGCAATTGCTCTATTACATCAGCCTGGCCCGGCGGCAGCGATAAAATTCTATCCCGATCCGGCAATCACCATACTTCGCCTTCTAACATACGGTTGACTTCGGAGACCAGTTCGTTCAATCCAAAAGGCTTGTGCAGGCAGGGCACGCCGGTCTTATCAAGAAACTGGCGCGTGGCCGGGCTGACCGCGTCGCCAGTGGCAAAGATGATCCGCTGAGCCAGGTGCGGGTGGCTCTCGTGCAGAACCTGGTAGAATTCCACGCCGCTCATCTCTGGCATGCGAATATCGCATACGATCAAGTCATAGGCTGTGCGCTCCAGCCGGACCAGGGCAGTACGGGCGTTACTGGCCACATCTACCCGGTAACCAGAGCGTTGCAGGGCGCGCTGCATGGCGACCAACATGGCCGGCTCATCGTCGATCAACAGAAGGCGATCACCCGGCGGCCGTTCGTTGGAGTTCTCAACTGCGGGCGCACTCTCCAACGCGGCGTCAGGCGGCGATGAAAGCAGCACAACGGGAAGCTCGATGTAGAAATCGGTGCCCTTGCCCGGCTCGCTCTCTGCCCAAATGTGCCCGCCGTGTTCGCCGATGACGCCATGGCAGATCGAAAGACCCAGGCCGGTGCCCTGTCCCGGCGGCTTGGTCGTAAAGAAAGGGTCAAAGATATGCGGCAACATCTCTGGGGGAATGCCCGGGCCATCATCGTGGAATTGGATGCGGATGACGGTTGAGCGATCTGGGGGCATGGGGCCAAAGAGCGCCGGACCAAGCTGGGTGCGAATGAGCACGACCCCACCAGCCGGATCGCTGGCGCTGATGGACTGGTAGGCATTGGTAAGGATGTTAACGAAAACTTGCCGGATCTGGTGCGGATCGACCAGGGTGGAGGGCAGGTCGGAGGCATAATGGGTTTCCACGCGCACATTGTGGATGCGAAGCTCGTAGGAAAGCAAATCGACTGCGCTGGCTAACAAAGTGTTGACCTGGGTCATCTTGCGTTCAGGAGGGCGCTGGCGAGCAAATTCGAGCAGACCGTGCACGATCTTGCTGGCGCGCTGCGCCTCGGAGACGATGCGTTCCAGGTCCCTGCCCAGGGCGCTATCGCCAGCTTGAAGCTGTAAAATTTGTGCGTAGAGCACAACCGAAGTGAGAGGGTTGTTCAGTTCGTGAGCCACGCCGGCTACCAGTTGGCCAATACCCGCCAGTTTTTCGGATTGCACCAGCCGGGCCTGGGTCTTCTGCAGAGTTTCAAACTGGGCAGCCAGGTCTTCGTGCAAAGATAAGCGGTACATGGCATTGGCGACAATATCGCTGATGGCCGTGAGCAAGCGCAAGTCGGCTTCGGCAAAATCGGCCTGGCGGCCGATCCACAGATTGCCGATACACTTCTGGTCGACGACCAGGGGCGCTCCGGCCAGGGCATGGACGGAGGGCATCACATCCGGCAGAAACTGGCTGATGAGGTCCTGAGCGTGGTTGTTAAAGTAGGGGCGGGCCAACAAGGCTTGGATTTCCGGGCGGTGTTCATCCACTGGAAAGGTCATTCCCTGGCGTGGGCGCCACAAGCCTTGCGCGGCTTCGACGATCAAATCGCCGCTGAGCGTATCTTGAGAGATCAGCGCGGCGCCGCTGGCCTGGAAAAGGCCAAGCAGTTGTCCCAAAATAACCGGGGGAATAACGGAGCGGCGGTTAGCAGCGCGCATGGCCGCCGAGACCTGCGCCAGGGCTTCCAGCTCTTCGGCGCGGCGGCGCGTCTCCTGCTCGGCGCGGTTGCGCTCTTTCAGTTCCTGTTCCAAAGAGGTGTATAGCCGGGCGTCTTCGAGCGCCACAGCAACCTGCCCGGCAAGGGTTTCCATGACGAGCACATCGTTTTCATCGAAGGCATCGCAAGCGGTGCTCTGGATATCCAGCACCCCCAGAATGTTGTTGCCCAGCTTGATCGGCACGCTCAATTCTGAACAGGTGAAGATGCGATCGGGGTACAGATTGACGTAACGCGGCTCGCGGCTTACGTCGTTGGCCAGCAAGGTTTTCCCGTGGACCGCCACCCAGCCGACCATGCCCTGTCCATAGGCCAGGATGTGGTGCGGGGGAAAGAGG
The DNA here is from genome assembly GCA_964595435.1 of uncultured Anaerolinea sp. Classification (GTDB taxonomy): domain Bacteria; phylum Chloroflexota; class Anaerolineae; order Anaerolineales; family UBA4823; genus RBG-16-57-11. Next base: position 18,936 of record CAZQQJ010000034.1, read on the forward strand.
ACGCCGAATTCCCCCGCCTGCGCCCGGCGTATGGCCTTTTTATTCTCGCAGATGAAGATGCCCACGTGCTGGTAGCCAAAGAGTTGTTGCGTCAATTGGGCGGCGCGCTGCAGAACGTCATCCACCGCCAGAATCGAAGTGACCTGGCGGCCAATTTCGTTGAGCAGAGCCAGTTGGGCAGCGCGTTTTTCGAGCATCTGCTGCGCCTGCCTGCGGCGGGTGATATTCCGCCCGGTGCCCAGGATGCCAGCCGGGCGGCCAGCAGCATCGCGCAGCAAGACCAGGTCGTTTTCGCTCCACATGGTGGCGCCATCTTTGCAGTAAAATTCCAGTTCCAGGAGGGCAGAAATCTGGCGCTGAGGATCGGCCAGGTTTTCGGGAATAAGCTTCTCGCCCATGGTCTGCATAACAAGCTGCAAGGAAGCGGGGGTGAGGTGCTGGTGCAGAGACATCTGGCGCAACTCATCCACGCTAAAACCCCGCATCCGTTCACTGGAAGGACTGATGTAGATAAGGTTCAGATCCATATCCATCAGCCAGATGGAATCTTGCATGTTATCGGTGATCAGGCGGTAACGCTCCTCGTTTTCGCGCAACGCCTGCTCGGCGAGCTTGCGTTGGGTGATGTCTTCATGAACGACGACCAGGTGGAAGCCACCCGGGGTCGTAAAACGCGCCGCGTGGGCGGTGAACCACTGTTCCTTGCCAGGCGCGAAGCAGGAGTACTCCAGGTCGAAATGCTCCCCCTCGCCGCGCAGCAGGGCGCGCAGGCCAGCGGCCACCTGGGCAGCGACAGGTTCCTGCCCGGCGGCCGCATCGCACACTTCCAGGTAATTTGCCCCCACGGAGGCGTTGGCGGCCAGGGGCGGATTGACGCGGGCAAATTCTTGCCAGGCGCGGTTCACATCCAGGATTGTGCCGCTCTGGTCGAGCACGCAAATACTGGCCGAGAAGGCATCAAACGTGGCGCGACGGAACCACCCTTCCACTTCCAGCGACTGGCGATCCCGGGCAGACTGCTGAAAATAACGATAAGCGAACAACGAGGCAAGAAACAGAATCGCGGCAACGAGTAGATCCAGGACGACCGAAAACGCAGGATGAAATGACAGTCCGGTACCGGCCATGCCACCAGCCAGCAAATGGTTCAAGTGGCGCAAGCCATCCAACGCCAACGCCAGAGCGACCAACACCCAGACCGTACGGCGCCCTATCAAGGGGATAAAACGCAGCACCACGATTGCGGCAGCGAATCGCAAACCAATCGAGAGGAAAAAGAAGATCCAGGTCATCTACCGATCCAGTATCCTACTCAGGCAGGCAGAATTATATACTGTTTTATGCCGGGCTGGTATGAACCTTGCACAATAGAGAGGAGAAGACAAACGCCTGTACTCAATAAATTTTCTATCCATACTGGTAAAATTCAGGCTTTTTTGATAAACTTAAGCAGAACGTCGTTATGTCTTCTGGCGGTATGGATGGATAAACTCAGGTATGCCAGTGAAAGACACTCCGCAGTTACAATCTTTGCCGATCTTCGCCGGGTTGCCAGGTGAGGCTCTGCGTTTTTTGCTGGATCACGCCCAGCGGGTGGAACTGGCAGCGGGCGAGTGGATCGTGCGCCCGGGCGAGCGCAGCGACTGCCTGTCTTTTGTAACCAGCGGGAAGGTGATGTTACAGGATACTTCCGGGCAAGTGCTCACCGTCGGCAAAGGTGAATCGTTTGGCGAAGCGATGATGCGCTACGGGGTTCCCAGCGCATTCGGCGCCCGGTCGCTGGTGCCCACCACGCTGTGGAAAATTTCACGCAGCGAGTGGCTGGCGGCGCGCTACCTGGCCTGGGAGCAAAACGGACAAAATGCCCGGCGCCGGACAAGCCAGTGGCGCCGGGCGGCGTTATTCCTGCTGGTATGCCTGGCGCTGGCAACGGTCATCCTGGGGCCGGTTACAGCCGGTTGGATCGACGCATTCATGGTACAAAACGCGCTGCACGCGCAGCGGCCCGATGTGGCCCAGACGTACCTGGAACTGGCAGTGGGTCTGCGCCCCGATTCGGCGGCGCTGCACGATGCATTGGGCTATTTGCTTTACAAGCAAGGCCAGCCAGACCAGGCGCTGGCGCACTTCCAACGCGCCTTGCAGCTCGATGCACACCTGCCCTCGGTGTATAACAACCTGGGGGCGATGCTGCTGGAGCGCGGGCAAGCCGCGACGGCAATCAGTTATTTAGAAATCGCAATCGATTTGGACCCCGGCTACGCGGCAGCGCTGGCCAACCTGGGAGACGCTTACCTGGCTGTAGGCGACCACCAGGGGGCGATGTCGGCTTTGCAACGCGCCTATACCATCGATCCGGCCCTGTATGGGGCGCGGGCGCAGTGGGCTGCGCTGGCGTTGCAGCAAGGCCAACTGGCCGCGGCGCGCCAGGCGTGGCAAGAAGTGGCTGCGGCCCGGCCGGAGATGGCGCTGGCACGCCAGGGCCTGGGGGTAGTGGCCGTGCTGCAGGGGCATCCAGAAGAAGCCCTGGCCGAACTGCAAGTTGCACGCGACCTGGAACCAGGCGACGCCATTACGCATCTATACATGGGGCTGGCGTTGAAAGCGTTGAACCGCCCGCTGGAGGCAGCCAACGAGTTCATCCTGGTGCAGCAGTTCAGCCGCGACCCGGCCACCACCAGCCTGGCAAGCACCTATCTTCAACAGGCTTACCAGCAGATGAATTCACCTGCACCGGTACAGAAAGGAGGCACATCGGCAAGTTCACCCTGAGACAACAAGGCCCTTCCTTACACGCCGACTCCGGTCGCCGGCAATCCGCCGGGGCTGGCAGGGGCGCCGCCAGACGTTTGATCCTGAACAACGGCGAGCGCCCGGTATGGTGGGCGCCCATCTCCGGCGATGGGCTACCCAAAAATTCGATGGTTTCCATCCTGGCAGGCCGGCCCAAAGGCGGGCCTTCGCAGGCAAATCCTTTAGCGACAACGGAGGCACTTAGCATGTCTAAAATGCGCATCGCGTTAGCAGTGGCGATCCTGGTCGCCCTGATGTCCCCCTTCGCCGTGCTGGCAGCGGGCACGTTCTACTGCAACACCGGCATCACCTCGGGCGGGAACGGCACTTACGCCAGCCCGTGGGCCTGCAGCAACGCAGACCAGTTGCACTACGTGATCTACGACCTGGTCTGTGGGCGCTACGGCGGCGGCGTACTGTACAGCATCCGACCGGGCGGCTATACGTACTACAATATCGCATATACCAACCAGAACGGCCAGTGGGTTTGCAATGTCACTTACCAGGCCGATTATCCTGGCTACCCACCCAACACAGGCGTGGACTTACCAGCGCCAATGATTGCCGCGCTGGTGGGCAGCGCGGCGCTGCTGCTGGTGCTGGCGGGCCTGTTCCTGCGCCGCAAGACGGCCTAACGAGCATGAGCAGGCGAGGATTCTGCCTGTGCTGAATGGCACAGGCAGAATCCCTGGGCGATCAGCGGGCCGGAGAAGGCGATGAAAAGCAAGCATTGGCGACAGGCATTGGGTGATTTGCTCATCCTCAGCGGGGTGCTGGCCCTGGTGGCGCTGGGGTTATTTTGGACGCGCTCGGCGCTGGCAGCCCACCAGTTGGCAGGCCAGTACAGCCTGGTGGTGGCCGAGCGCATGACGCTGCCGCTGCCCACTGCGGCCGGAGCCGCGCAGAGCCGAGGGCAAGGCGAGGGCGAACCGCTGGCTATTTTGCAGACGGCCCTGGCTGCGCCAACCGCCACGCCAGCAGCGACGCTGCCGCCCCAGGAAGAGCCCGGCGCGCCGGCCGAGCCGCCGCTGCCTGTCGAGCCAACCGCAACGCCAGAGGGAGGCGAGTATCCTGCGCCAGAGCAAAGCCCCAATCCGCCGCCCGAGGCGCAGCCCAGCCCCACGCCGGAACCGCCGCCTGCGCCCGCCCCAAACCTGTCTACAGGGCGCCCGGTGCGCCTGGTGATCCCCAGCCTGGGGATCGACCGGGCAGTGGTGCCGCTCGAGCTGCGCGCCAATGCCCAGGGCAGGCTGGACTGGAATACGGATAAGCTGTTTGCCACCGCCAAGCGGGCCGACCTGGTGGGACAGCCGGTCACATCGCTCAACCCGGGAGAGGGCGGCAATATCGTGTTCATGGGGCACAATTATGATAACGGCTATTACGCCTGGGAAGGGGTGTTCGTCAATATCAAGTCGCTGGCCCCTGGCGCGCTGATCATCGTATATACCGAAGGTGGGGGTGAGTATCACTATACGGTGCAGTTGGTGAAGAAGGTGCGCTGGATCAACCAGACCAGTGCGGAGGCCGAGAAGCATCTCAAGTTCCTGGGCCCCACGCCCAGCGAGCAATTGACACTGGTGACCTGCGGGGGGGCAAACGTGTGGCCGTGGCCGGCGCGGTTGTACGTGGTGGCGGCGCCGGGAGGGTGAAGCCGGCATAATGGATGACCGCCTGCAGGATTCCTGGCAGCAGATCACCGAAGTTGAAGCGCAGCTTGTTTACGAGGCGGCGTTGCGCAACGAGCTTTCGGGGGCCACGAGAGCGGTGCGCGAGTTCGAAACCCGCTGGAAGAAATGGACCGGCGCTCGCTACGCGATGACGGCCGCTTCTGGCTCAGCCGCGCTGTATTGCGCTTATTTCGGGCTGGGAATTGGGCCGGGAGACGAGGTCATCTGTCCCACCTATACCTGGATCAACAGCATCGGCCCTGCCCTGCTGCTGGGGGCGCGCCCGGTCTTCTGCGAAAGCGACCCGGAGACGATGTTGATCGACCCGCAAGATGTGCGCCGTAAGATCACGCCTCGCACCCGCGCCATCCTTGCCGTTCATTTATGGGGCTACGTGTGCGACATGGCCTCCCTGGATACGCTCCACCAGGAGACAGGCATTCCCCTGGTAGAGGACTGCTCGCACGCACCGGGCGCCAGCTTCAATGGCCGTATGGCCGGCAGGCTGGGCAGCGTTGGCTGCTGGAGCCTGCAGGGGGCGAAAGCAATCAGCGCCGGGGAGGGAGGCGTGTTGGCTACCGACGATCCACAGGTATTCGAGCGAGCCTGCCTGGTGAGCCAGGGCAGCCGCATGGGGAGCCTCTCGCTTCCAGAACATGCCCTCCACCAGCCGTTGGGCCTGGGAATGAAGCTGCGCGCTCACCCGCTGGGGATCGCGCTTGCCGGGGTGCAGCTCACCCGCCTGCCCACTTTGAACCAGCGCCGCCAGGCCTTCGTCGAGGCGGTCGAGCAAGGGCTGGCGGGCGTTGCCGCGCTGAAGCTGGTCAAGACCTATCCCGGCGCGCAACGGGCGGGCTTTTACGGTTTCCCGATCTTTCACGAGCCACAGGGCCAGTCCGGGCGTTCGACCGCCGCGTTCATCGCCGCGCTGAACGCAGCAGGGGCGCCAGCGGCAGGCGCCGAAAGCTACCCGCTGCTGCACCGCCTGCCTTTGTTTGCACAGGGCTATGATCTTTTTACCCGCAACCGGGGACCGCTCTCGGGCGATTATCCCGGCTACCGGGAAGGCGATTTCCCGCGCACCGAGGAGATGTACCGGCGGCTGGTCTTTTTGCCCATCTTGAGCGACCCGGCGCCCGGAGCGCCCGAAAGACTGGTGGACATCGTCCGCCAGGTTGTTGGGCAGGAGTAGCGCCTGGCCGCCTGCTTTCAAGGCTCGATCCATTTCCCCGTTCTGCCCCACTCCTGAGCTTTCCAGGGTACGTTGCGCGGCGTAACCAGGGGCTGAACCGCCTGGAAAAGCGCCTGCTGCTCGGCCTCGTCCAGCGGAATGAACCCTTCGGCTACCCGCAGGTCTTTCTCCAGCTCTTCCAGTTTGGAGCAGCCCACCACCACCATGCTGACCGGCAAGCCCAGGGTGTAACGCAGGGCACGATCGAACAGGTGGCTTAACTTGCCTAAGCCCAGGGCTTTCATCGCAACCGTGGCGACTCCGCCGGCCTGCGCACCCGCCAGGAATTCGTCCTCAAAGCTGTAAATAAAGTGATCGAGCACCGAAGCCGGGAACATCACGCTATCGAACGGAAAACGCCTTAATGCTTCGCTCAACACGCGCGGGTGGGTGTGCCCGCTGACGCCAATCGCCCGCGCCATGCCTTGCTCTTTGGCTTGTATGGCCGCCTGGATCGCCCCACCCGGTCTGAAGCATTGATCCAGTTCTTCGAGGGTGGCAAGATTATGCAGCCGCCATTCATCGACATGATCGGTTTGCAGGCGAACCAGGCTCTCCTCAAGTTGGCGAAACGCGCCAGAGCGGGTGCGATCGGCCGATTTCGTGGCGATCCACATGGATGAGCGATGGGTGCGCGCCAGTCCGCCAAGCCGCGCCTCCGCCTGGCCCAGCCCGTAAACCCAGGCCACGTCGAAATAGCGCAGGCCGCCTTCGTAAGCCGCCTCGAGGACACGGCGCGCCTCGCTCTCAAGGCAATTGGCGGTATCCACCAACCGCTGGCAGCCCAGGCCTAAAAACGGCAACGCTGCACCTGTTGAACCGAAATTTCGTGTTTGCATATTTTAGTATATCACGGCTGGCCGCGCGCCGCTCCAGATTCAGCGCAAACAGGCGTTTCAATAGCCGTAGCCAGATCAAAGATCCCGGCAGCCAAATTGCTCCCGGCGAAACGATCTCCGTCCAGCCTGACAACCGGGGTATAATCCTGGTTGGCGCCTGGCAGGTTTAGCGAACCAGGCGTAATGCATGCAGAACACGTGCAATGCACCGGCACACAAAATGACCTTCGATCCATCAGTTGCCCGCGCGCTGCGGGCCATACAAAACCAGTAAAAAAAACGATTACTCATTGACTGATTACCTGTCACTCAAACAAGGAATGCTCCCACCATGTCTTCATCTACCGCCCCCGCTTTCCCCCACCCACGCTGGCTATTCATTGGCCTGGGCATCTTTCTGCTGGCCCTGGTGATGGTCGGCGCACTGCGCCAGCCGCCGCGGGCGCTGCCGGCTTCGGCCCTGGAAAACCAGTTCTCGGCGGAGCGCGCCCGGCAGGTGCTGGTCCGGCTGTTGGGAGAACAGGCGCCGCACCCGGTGGGCGCTCCCGACCACGAGCGGATGCGCCAGCAGGTGATCGCCGAGTTCGCCGCGCTGGGTATCTCGATGGAGGAGCAGAAAGCATTAAGCTGCGACGATTCTGCGCCCGCTGAGCTGCAATGCGCGGTGGTGCGCAACCTGATCGCCCGCCTGCCGGGGCAAAGCGAAGGAGCGGCGCTGATGCTGGCGGCGCACTATGACTCGGCGACCGCCGGGCCGGGGGCGGCGGACGACGGGGCCAACGTGGCCGCGCTGGTGGAAGTCGCCCGCGCCTGGCAAACGCTTGGGCCGGCGCGCAGCCCGGTCGTCATCCTGATCACGGACGGCGAGGAGTTGAACCTGCTGGGGGCGCGGGCCTTTATGAAGCACCCCCTGTCGCGAGAGGTCGGCGCAGTGATCAACCTGGAGGCTCGCGGGACGCGCGGGCAGAGCATCCTGTTCGAAGCCGGGCCGGATAACGCCTGGCTGATCGACGCCTACGCCCAGGCGGTGCGCTATCCGGTGGCCAGTTCACTGGCGTACGAGCTGTACCAGATGCTGCCCAACGATACCGACCTGACGGTTTTCAAAGACGCCGGGCTGCCCGGGTTGAATTTTGCCTTCGCGGCCAACGCCAACGCCTATCATACCCCACTGGACAACCTGGACAACCTGAGCCTGGCCTCCTTGCAGCACCAGGGAGAAAACGTCCTGGCGGCGGGGCGCGCCCTGGCTGCGCAAAACCTGGACAGCGCGCCGCCAACCGGCGACGCAGTTTACATGGACCTGTTCGGGCTGTGGCTGGTGAAATGGCCGGCCATCCTGACCGCGCCGCTGGCGCTGCTGGCGCTGGCCATCCTGGCCGCAGCGGCGATCAGACTGGCGCGGCGCGGCGAGCTGCGCCCGGCAGCCCTGGCATGGGGCGCGCTGGCCGGGGTGAGCACGATCCTGCTGGCGACGCTGCTCGGTTGGGCCCTGGCGGCGCTGATCAGCCTGATGGCGGCAAACCCCGCGCCGTGGTACGCTTATTCGCTGTCCACACGCCTGGCGGTATGGGGAGCGGCGCTGTTCAGCGGCCTGCTGGCGGCGGGGTTCTTCGCCCGGCGGGCAGGCGCCTGGGGGATCGGACTGGGAACCTGGGCGGCGTGGGCGCTGGCGGGGCTGATCCTGGGGCTTACCTTGCCCGGCATGGCGGCGGCGTTTATCATTCCGGCGCTGGGAGCGGCGCTGCTGGCCGGGCTGGCGGTCGTATCGGGCCGCATCGGGCAGGTGGCGCGGCGCGGCCTGCCCGTACGCGAACTGGCGTTCTTGCTGGCGGCGTGGCTGGCAGGCGCAGTCTGGCTGGGGCTGGCGCTGACCTTCGAGGAGCTGGTGGGATATGAGCTGGCCGTGGCAATCGCCCTGGCGTTGGGCGTGCAATTCAGCGCGCTGCTGCCGCTGTTCGCCCAGCCGGCGGAAAGCGGCGGCATGCGGCGGTCGATGGCGCTGGCCAGCGCATTGCTGGTGGTGGTTTCGGCGGTGATAGCGGCATTTTTCACCCCGCCCTTCTCGGAGGAAAACCCGCAGCCGCTCAACCTGGTTTACACGGAAAAGCTCTCCGAAGGACAGGCCTATATCTCACCCCGGCCCGGGCTGGGCGGACTGCCCCCATCGTTGGCGGCGAAGCGCGATTTCCAATGGCAGGCCATCTACCCCTGGTCGGCGCGCCAGCGGCTGACCGCCGGCGCGCCGCCCAGCGGACTGCCCGCGCCGGAGTTCGAAGTGCTGGCGGAAGAGAGAGAGGGGAACGAGCGCGTGGTGAGCGTGGCGCTGCACTCGCCGCGGGCGGCGCGCGAGCTGCAACTGTATGTGCCATCGGGAAACCTGGTCGAGGTGGTGGTGGGCGACACGGCCTACCCGATCGATGCGTCCCAAACCAGCGACGATTTCTACTACATGGCCTTCCTGGGGCTGGGCGAGGATGCGATCGTGGTGCGATTGCGCTTCAAGGGCCCCGATCCGGTGACGGCTTACCTGGGCGATATTTCAGGCGGGCTGCCGGCCTCCGAGAGCGACCTGATCCCGGCGCGCGGAGTGATGGCGATGCCGGTGGATTTTGGGGATATCACCTACTTGTTTAAGAAGATCGAATTGTAAGCTGATGAGCTACCCGGGCAACTCACGCCACCAGGCGATGCTGGAGGCGATCGTTTCTTTTTACCAGGGGGACGCGCGCATCCGGGCGGTGCTGCTGTTCGGTTCGCTGGCGCGGGGCAACTGGGACGATTTTTCGGACATCGACCTGGACGTTATCGTGGCAGATGGCGTGGCAATCGACGCGCACCAGGAGCTGCGCCGGTTATGTGGCGCCTTCCTTCCGCTCGGCGAAAAGCTGGCGCTGATCGTGCCGGATGACGACGACGCCGGGGATGCCGTTTTCGAGTCGCTGGCGCAGATGTCCGTGCGTTACCACACGCTGGACACCACCAAACCCGCCATCGTTGACGATTTACTGATCCTGGCCGGCGAATTGGATGACGCGGCCATCCGGGCTGCGGCTGAACGCAACCGCCATCCGGCGGACTCGCACGGCGACCTGCAATCCTTGCTGGATCGCTGTATCTATTACCTGCCGGTAGCAGCGATCGCCTTGCAGCGCGGCTATTTCTGGGATACCCTGGAAATCTTGCAGCGTATGCGCAACCTTTTGCTCGAAATCTATACGCATGCAAGAGGCAGCTTCCGCGTTTACCATTTCTTCGACCGGCAGGCGCCCGTCGAACTGAGCGCCCTGCTCAAGGCTACCCTGCCGCAGGACACGCTCGATGCGGAGGGCGCGGCATTCGTGCGGATGATGGACCTGTTGGAACACAAACTCGACATGTTGAGCGACGGGCAACTCAGCCTGAGTAAAAGCCAGAGCAAGGTCATCGAAGAAGTGCGGCGGGTGGTATCGTTTGCTAATTCAGGTGATGAGTCCGCCCGGCGATGAACTCGCCGGGCTACTGAACAGCACCCCATGAATGGGGTTTTTAGACCGCAGCTCCTCGGAATGAATGATAGAGGCTTCTAATGACGAAAAATTCACCTGGCTGTCTGCCGCGTCTCTTGCGACGCTTTGGCCGGGCGGCGAAAATAGCCGCCTCGTTTCCGGGCGATTTGCCTTACCGTCTGCGAGATGACTTCCTCTCCGCCGCAGAGAACGAGTTCTACCGCGCTTTGCGGGGGGTGACAGGCGAGCGGATGGTGATCTGCCCCAAGGTCTCGCTGGACGATATCTTCTTCGTCCCCCACCCGGAGAAGAACCAGGCGTATATCAGCAAGATCAACCGCAAGCACGTGGATTTTCTGCTGTGCAGCCCGGGCAGTTTGCTGCCGCTGGCGGGGGTCGAGTTGGACGACTCCAGCCACCAGCGGCCAGACCGCGTGGCGCGGGATGCGTTCGTGGAGCAGGTGTTCGCCGCGGCAGGGCTGCCGCTGGTGCGCGTGCCGGTGCGGGCGTCTTACCAGGCGGACGAACTGAGCGAGATGCTGCGGGACGCCATGCAGGGCCGGCCGCAACCCAAACCGCCTGCTCCGGCCGAACCGGTCTCGCCGGAGGATGGGCCGCCCCTTTGCCCCAAATGCGGAGTGCGCATGGCGCTGCGCAGAGCGCGGTACGGGGCCAACGCGGGGCGGCAGTTCTACGGCTGCCCCAATTACCCGCGCTGCCAGCAGATCGTGCCGGTGGAAGAGTAGGAACGGTTGGGTTTATAGCGTGAAGTAAAAGGTGGCACCCTGGTCCACTTCAGCCTCGGCCCAGATTTTTCCCCCGTGCCGCTGGATAATCTGGTGGGTGATCGCCAGGCCAACGCCGGTGCCATCGAATTCGTCCGGGCGGTGCAGTCTTTGGAAGACCCCGAATAGTTGACCGGCATAGCGCATGTCGAACCCGGCGCCGTTATCTCTGACGAAATAGACCGCCTCGTCGTTCTCGTTCAACGAGCCGATTTCGATTTTTGCCATTTCACGCCGGCCTGTATATTTGATGGCGTTCTCCACCAGGTTCATAAAAACCTGGTGCAGCATGGATGGGTCGGCCTCACAGTCAGGCAGGTTTGCAATCGAAAATTCTACCTGGCGCCCGGCGTATTCCGGGCGCAGTTCATCCAGCACCTGGCGGACAATGTCTTCCGTCTGTATCGTTTGCTTATTCAGGGACTGGCGGCTCAAGCGCGAAAAAGCCAGCAGGTCATCGATGAGCCTGTTCATCCGTTCGACGCTTTCTCTTATTTTCAAGAGACAGTCTCGCCCATCTTGCTCCAACTGGGCTGCGTAGTCCTCCAGGACGATTTTTATATAACCGTCGATGGCGCGCAACGGGGCGCGCAGGTCGTGGGAAACGGAATAGGAAAAAGACTCGAGCCCCTGGTTGGCGAGTTCGATCTCACGGGTGCGGCTTTCGAGAACGGCAAGCATCCCGTTGATCGTGTGCCCCAACCGGGCCAGTTCGTCTGTCCCCTGAACCACCAGACGTTTCGAATTATCACCGCTGGCGCGAATTTCGCTGATCTGCTGGCTGATACCGGTCAACGGCGACAGAACAAATTGGTGAAGCAAGAGGGTAGAGACAACGACATAAACCAGCCCCGCGGCGGCTATATAGGCAGCGAAACAGTAGAAGCTGGTGACCCCTTCGGAATAAATTCTCCTGGGCAATTCCACTTCAAGGATGAAAGCTGGCTGCCCATCCACTGTCTTGATGTAGGTGTACCCGCTGACCGTATCGTGGCTCAGGTTTTGGACGTAGACAGGTTCGCGATCCAGGCCAGCGACGGCGTTCTGAAGATCTGCCGGCAGGTCCTCCGCATGAGGAAGATAGGTGAATACTTTCAGATGGGTTGTTTCGGCTAATTTCGAGACAACTTGATCGTCCAGGTAGCGCCCAAAAATTACCGCGCCGCGTGGTTCCCCGGTGAAATCGGTGCGCAGGCTGGCCAGCGAAGCCATGTACATCGGTCTTCCATCCAGCAGGACCACACCGCTAATTTCGGGGGTTGCAGAGGTATGGTTGAGCAAAAGACTGCCGGGCTGTAAGTGGGCTGATAAATTGGATGGGATGGCGAGCGGCTGCAAGGTTTCCAGGTCGTACATTTTCAAAAAGGCCGGCCGGTAATTTACGTCCAGGATGGCGATCAGGTTTGCCTGGTGGGTAGCAAATAAACCGGGGGTCAGGCTGAGATAATCCAGAAATTCCGGCTCTGGCTGCTCGACAAAATTGTACATATCGTCCCACACCGCATAAGCGCGAGCAGATATGACCAGCGTTTTCGATTGATCGTAATAACTGTTGACGGTGCGCAGGACGTTCGCCCGTGTATCGTCCCTTTCAATTGTTTCGTAACCCTGCAACAGAGTCGCGCGTGACGTGAGATAGATGACGATCACGGAAAGGATTACCGTGCTGGCAACAACAAGAAGGGTCTTTTTGAGAAGGGACATGGATTCCTCAACGAAGCACAACGATCTAAGCGCTCGATTACTACCGGCCTACCTATAATATACAACAAAACTGATCCACCTTCCAGGGCGAGCTGCGAGGAAATATTAGAACGCTGATCACCGCCTCGCCATCGTTGGCGAAGACTTCCATCGAGCAGGAATCGACAAAGACATACAGGGTAAGGCACTCCCCGGCGCCCAGGGGCGCGGTGTAACGGCGGGCGAAGGCGGGGTGCGGGATGACGCCGGAACAGGAACGATCCAGGCACAGCACGCCCGCTGCACGATCCCAGCCGATGAGCACTTCGTCGCCCAGGTCGTTGTAAAGGCGCAGGCCGCCGGGCAAGGCCGGGAGCGGGCCGAAGGCAACTTCCAGGGTGAAGGGCGGGACGAGCGGTGCCAGACGTGGCCGAGGCAGTCGGCGAGCAGGTCTGCTATGAAAGACCGCGCGACGGAAAGAAAATGCGCTGCGGGCATCAATGGTAAGGGCTGATGAGCACGTTATCGACCGCGCCGGCCGAGGTGGTGTCAGCCTGCCCATTCACGCCAATCGTGACCGTAAAGGTGTTATCCTTCAACCGGGCGGCAAAGGCCGGGGTATAGGCGGTATAAAAGCGGTTATCGATGTAGAAGCTGAAAACCGCCGTCCTGGGGTCAACTTCGATACGGAAGTCATACCACTGACCCAGTTGGGTTTTACTAAACCCGCTCGGTCCCTCAGGGCCGTTGGAATTCTTCGACCACTCCGAGGTCCAGCAGATGCGGTAAGGGTCTTCCTGGCCGAATTGACCCACGTGGCAGGTGACTGACCAATCCATCTCCCTGGACTCAATGTCGATCACCGCTGCCGCCCAGCCCTGGCCGGTTTTCGTGTCGAGCTTCAAGCGCGTCTCCACCCGGCTCAGGTCCTGCAAACGCCAATGAATGGCTTCGAGGGTGCGCAGACCGCAGAAGGCGTCCAGGCTGCCATTAACCTGGCTGACAACCAGGGCGCCGCCGGCCTGGGACGCAGAGCAATCGTTGACAGGCGAACCTTTAAAGAACGCCCACCAATGAGGATCAAACTTACCCTCATGGGCTGGCGTTAAAAAATCGTCGAATAGCACTCCTGGCGACGTAGCAGTAGGCAGGCGGCGCGTGGCCGTCCAGGTAGGCGAGCGAGTAGGGTTGGCGGGCAACGGCGTACGCGTGGCGGCTTGTGTTGGAGACCGGGTAGGGCTGGATTGGATCGGCAACACGGCGACGGGCCTGGCGACCGTTGGCGAACCTGAAACCGGCGAGGGCGTAGCAGGCACTCTCTGGAAACTCCCGGATGAAAAAAAGACAATCACCAACAAGAGAGCGGCGCCGGGTATAGCCAACCAGATCCAGGGCGAGATAGCCCTTCTTTGTTGTGGCGTGATCTTACGAGTGGCCAGGGCCGGGAATAGAGCGCTACCGGATGGTTGGGTGAGCGCAGAACGCAATTCTTCTACCGTCTGGAAGCGGCGATCGGTAGATACCTCAATCGCCCGCAAGATGGCCTGCTCGGCAAACATGCTGATACCTCCGTTCAGTAGGCGAGGTGCGGGCATGGTTTTACCGATGGCCCGCTCCACGCTTTCGAGCGGCCGTTGCCCGGTGAGCAAGGTGTACAGCGTGGCGCCCAGGGCGTAGATATCCGAGCGGGCGTCGGTCGTGCCGCCGCCATATTGTTCGGGCGGGCTGAAACCGGGGGTGACGGCCTTGGCCCCGATGGTGGTGGCCAGGTGCGGATCGTAGACTTTGGCAATGCCGAAATCGACCAGCATGGCGCGGCCATCCGGGCGGATCTTGATGTTGGCCGGCTTGATATCGCGGTGGATGATCGGCGCCGGCTGGCTGTGCAGGTACGCCAGGGCGTCGCATACCTGGGCGATCCAGTCCAGCACCTGCGGCTCGGGCAGCACGCCCAGGCGTGCAAGCAACGCTTCGCAATCCTCTCCGGCGACATAATCCATCACCAGGTACTGCCCTTGCCCGGGGATGAAGAAGGTATCCGTGACACGTGGCAGGTTGGGGTGCGAAAGGCGGGCCAGGATTTGCGCCTCACGCCCGAACTGTTTCTGCGCTTCGGGCGAGGCGTCCAGGTTTTCTTTGATTGCCAGGGGAATATCCAGGCGCAGGTCCCAGGCGCGGTACACTGCGCCCATCCCACCCTGGCCCAACATCCCATCGATACGATAACGGTCGTACAAAACTTGCCCAATTGCAAGCGGCATAACCCCTCCAGGCACCATTCAACCAGTGCAAGAAACTGCTAGAGAGTCTAACACAACTAAGCCAAACACATGCCCCTCCCGCAGATCCAAAGCCTGCGGGAGGGGAGAAGATCGGCGGCGTCCTGCTCTGGTCCGCGTCTAACCAGGCGGTTATTCCGGCCGGCCGGCGATGGCCCGCTGCAGCGCCCGTTCCAGTTCGGCGTCGGCGCCGGGGAGCAGTTCCACCGGGCCGGCGGTGGAGAGGATACGCTGCACCTTTTCGTGCGCCACCTGGTCGATGGATTTGCTGCCCGCGGCGATCCATTCGTCGATGGTCTGGCGGGCGAACAGGGAGGGGAAATACAGCTCCTTGCGGAAGTGACGCACGGTGTGCTCCTGGTCGAGGAAGTTGCCGCCGTAGCCCACCTTGCGGATCACGTCGAGCGCCAGGGTTTCGTCGTTGACTTCGAAGCCGCTCAGGATGCGCTTGATGATGCGCGCCATCTCGTCGCAGATGGCGGCCATCTCCGGCGAGCCGTACATGCCGAAGGCCAGGCTGCCCAGGCTCTGGCACAGGGTCATGCCGGCCAGGCCGACCAGCAGCATGGATTGCATGGCTTCGGCGGCAGCTTCGGCATCCGGCAGCTTGCACTCCACCCCGCCGCCCAGTCCATAGATGGGCAGGTTGTACCTGCGGGCCAGTTGCACCATGGCCACCTTGCCCAGGTTTTGCTCGGGGCTGCCGTAGGTCACCTGGGTGGTGCGCATGTCGAACACGTCGGTATCCGGCTTGAGCACCACCGGCGCGCCGGGCTTGATCAACTGGGTGAGCGCCACGCCGAAGAGCACTTCGGCGTTGGTCAGGGCCACCGTCCCGGCGACCGTGGCGGGGCTGGTGGCGCCCATCAGCGGGCCGGGGGAGTAGAGGATGGGTACGCCGGCCAGTACGGCATCCAGCAAGCCTTCGTTCATCACGGCAATCTTGAGCGGGGATACGGGGGTGACGATGCCCAACATGCTGGGCTTCTGGCGCAGGGCGTCTTCGCCGCCGGAAGCAGCCGCAGCCATACCCAACAGGGCCTGGGTGAAAGGGCGCTCGAGGATATTGATGACGGTGGGCTTGGTGGTGTTGCGGAAGATGGCGTCGAAATCGTGGAAGAAAATGTGGTTGGTGGGCTGGTCGCCCGACATGCACAGCGTCTGGACGAAATCGATGTTAGCCAGGGCGTGCCCTACGCGAGTGTTGTTAATCATATCCTGCTTGGTGGGCGGGCGCGAACGGCGCGCTTCGAAATCCCAGAACTGCGGCTCGGAGGTGCCGCCCATGCCGTAATAGGTGCGGCCGTGCTCGATCTGCAAATCCATAGCTGGATCGTTCCGCCCGTAGAGCACGAAAGACTTGGGGGCGGACTGGATGGCCCATTCGACCATCTCTTTTGGCAGGCGAACGGTGTGCTCCGTGCGGTCCACTTTGGCGCCGCCTTTGGCAAAGATATCCAGGAACAGATCGGATTCGCTAAAGAAGCCAGGCTCCATCAGCAAATCCAACGAGGCCTGGTAAATTTTTTCGACTACATCTTCCGAAATGACGGTGAATGTACCGCTGCGGGCGCCGGGTTTCATAATATCGTTTCTCCTTGGGTGGGTAGTTGGTTGATGGGTAATCAGGTAATGAGGTATCGGTCAACGAGGGATCCGTGGATGCGTAATGAGTTGGAAAAGGCAGAGGGGTTGTCGCGACCGATCTGCTGCACAGACGAAACCGGAGGTCACTTCGGAGCGGCGGTGGAGGCGCGCAGGATCAACTCGAAATTGATCTGCATGAACACAGACGGCTTGTCCAGGTCGGCAGGGGTTTGAACGCGCTGCAGCAGCAGGTCCACAGCGGCTTCAGCCAGGCGGTAGTGGCTGGTAGAGACGGCCGAGATGGGCGGCCTGGAGAAGGTGAACCAATCCAGGTCGTCGAAGCAGATCAACGATACATCCTCCGGGATGGACAATTCATGCTGGCGCAAGGTCTTCATCACGCCGGGCATGATGGCATTGCTGGCGACGAACAGGGCCGTCGGCGGGTCCGGCAGGCGCAGCAGTTCATCGCTGGCGATGGACCCCCAGGCGCCGCGCAACCTGCCCAATTTGACGAGCTCCATGTCTACGGCCAGCCCGGCATCTTCCACCGCTCTCAGATAGCCCTGCCAGCGGTCGTGGTTGCTGCTGTAAGATACGTCGCCGCCGATAAAACCGATGCGGGTGTGGCCAAGCTGCAACAGGTGGCTGGTGGCGGCATGCGCGCCGGCAAAATCCTCGAAGACGATCGTATCCAGGCGGTTATCTTCCACCTTGCGCACAATCGAGACGGCCGGGATGCGCCGGCTGATGAGGGTATCGATGAGCTTCTTCTCGCCCTGGGTCGGCACCCAGATCAGGCCATCCACGTCGTGGCCGACCATCTGCCGGAATACGGCCTGCTCGACCTGCGCATCGTCGCGAGTGGAGGAGAGCAGCAACTGGCAGCCACAGTTATTCAGCAACTGGCTGATGTCATCCGCCAGGGCAGTGTAATAAGCGTTGAGCAGGTTGGGGATCAACAGGCCAATGGTGTGGCTGCGCTGCTGGCGCAGGCCGCGAGCGCGCAGGTTGGGCTGGTAGTTCAGTTCTTCGGCGGCATCCAACACCCGCTGGCGAATTTCATCGGAAGAATAGCCGCTGCTATTCAGCACGCGCGAGACGGTGGCGATGGAAGTCTGGGCGCGAGCAGCGATGTCTTTGAGGCTGGCGCGCGTCGGAATGCCGTTGTTCATGGGGCACTCTCTTTCTGAGCATCGAACGGCCATAGAACGGCGTCGCTTTCCACCCGGCGGGCAATGGCTTCCACGCGCCGAATGTCGTTGTGGACCATAAACAGGTCTACCACGCCGAGGATCAGCGGGCGGTCGATGGCGGCAAACAGCCGTTGCAGATAGGCCTCGAAATCCGCCTGGCTGGCGCCTTCTTCCAGGATGGGAGAAGGGATGCCGCCCCAGATCATCGGGCCAGATTGCCAGGCCCTCCAGGCCTCATCAAAGGTGCAGGCGGTCAGCGGGGCAGGCGAGAAGGACTCGCAGACATCCAGCCCGGTTTGCGGCACCAGGTGCAACAGCGGGCGTACATCCCCATCCATGTGGCTGCCCACCTTTTTCCCCTGTCCGTGCAGGATTGCGGTGTAACGCTGGTAAACCGGCAGGCAAAACTCTTTGAACAGGCGCGGGTTGGTCATCAGCCCGTGCAGGTTATCGGGGAATTCGACGTAAGGCACGTCCAACGCCTGGAGGCGGGGGAGGACATCCAGCAGTTGCGCATCCAGCAGCTCCAGCAGGCGGCGCACCTGGCGGGGCTGGTCGTGCAAAGCGTAAAACAGGGCCGTCTCGCCCAGGTATTCGAGCAAAACCTGCTGGAAGGGGATGCGCTGCAACAGCGGCACGAGCAAACCGTGCTGGCCCAGTTGCGCTTCTTCGGCGGCGATCTTATCGAACAAGGGGACGAACTCGGCCCGTTCGAGGATATATTCGACCACGGCGTAATCTTCCGGGCTGCGGATCAGGTGGCGCTTAAGATAGGGGTCCGTGCCGGACTGCACGTTTTCTTCCAGGAGCACGTGCTGCAAGGTAAGCGTCCCGCGCGGGGTGCGCAGGACGGTCTCGGTCACGCCGGGCCGTTCGGTAGAGACGAAATCCCACATGCCGGGGAAATTTTCGACCAACGGAGCGGTGGTATGCAGGCGCGGCTCGCCGTTCAGCGACACGCTCAACTCGACGCCGTGCAGCTTCAAGGCGTAGGGAACCGAAAACTTCAACCGCCCGACCCCTACGGCGCGGTGAAGATCATCCAGCGACAGGCCGCGGAAGCGCTCCGGCAGCGTGCCCCGGCGAGTATGGCCTTTGTACCAGGTTTCCAGGCGGGTGATGAACGGCAGGCGTGGCGGCATTTCGCCGCGCAAGGCTGCCAGCGCCCGCTCCCGCATGCTCATCCCCCGCTCCATCTCACTTCACAGCCCCACCGGTCAGGCCGCGGATGAAGTAGCGCTGCCCAAACATATACACGATGACGATCGGGATGGTGGCAATCAACAGGCCGGCCATGGTGGCGGGGATATCCACATAGTTGCGCGAACGCAGCGCGGCGATGCCGACCATGAGGGTCTTCAGTTCGTCTTTTTGCATGAACACCAGGGCGATCAACAACTCGTTCCACACCCACAGGGCGTTGACCACCACCAGGGTGATCACGGCAGGGGCAGAAAGGGGCATCATGATGCGCCAGAAAACGCCCAGGCTGGAGCAGCCATCGATGCGGGCGGCTTCGATGATCTCGTGGGGAATGGCGCGGAAGAAGTTGGTCATCAGGTAGATGGAAAAGGGCAACAAAAGACCGGTATAGATCAGGATGGTGCCCTGGTAGGTATTCACCAGATGCCAGCGCACCATGGAGACGAACAGCGGGACGACCATGACCACCGGCGGAACGACCATGAGCGAAAGGATGATATTGAACAGGGTGTTCTTGCCGGGGAATTCCATGCGGGCAAAGGCGTAAGCGGCCAGACAGGCAATGATCAGCGAAAGGCTCACCGCGCCGACGGTGAGGATGGTGCTGTTGGCAAAGCGGATGAAGAATTTCTCCCCCGCCAGGGCCGTGTTGAAATTCGACCAGATCAGGGATTGCGGCAGGCCAAATTTATCGGCGATGTATTCCGACCGGGTCTTGAAAGCGGTGACGGCCATGAAGTAGATCGGGAAGAGCGAGAGCAGGGTGGCAAGAATCAGGGAGAGATGGCGCAGCGACATCCCGAACCAGTACATGGGGCCGTACCTGGACTTCATTACATCACCTCCATGACGGTGGAGCGTTCACGCAGGCGCAGTTCCAGGAAGATGAAGACGCCGGTAATCAAGAGCAGTAAGACCGAGACGGCAGAGGCGATATTCATCTGGTTATAACGGAAGCCGCTCAGGTAGATATATAACTCGGTGACCATGGTGGCATTGCCCGGGCCGCCGCCGGTCATCACATACACGTAGTTGAACACCCAGGAGAGCATGGTGATGACCGAGACCACGGAAAAGAATTCGATCACCGAAGCCAGTTGCGGCACGGTGATATTCCACTGCAATTGCCACCAGTTGGCCCCATCGATTTTGGCGGCATCGAAAAGCTCTTCTTCGACCGACATCAGGCGCGCCAGGAAGAGCACAATGCCAAAGCCGACCTCTTTCCAGATAATGACGAACATTAAAGTAGGCAAGGCCAAGCGGGTGCTGCCCAGCCAGTCCAGGGCGAAACGTTCCAGACCGAGCGAGATCAGGAATTCGTTGAGCACGCCGCTGAGTTGAAAGATGTATGAAAAAATGAGACCAACGACGGAGATCGGCAGAAGATAGGGAAGGAACAATGTGGTGCGGTAGAATTTCCAGCCGCGGATCTGCTCGAACAGGAAGACGGCCAGCACCAGGGCCACGATCACCATCACCGGCACGCAGAGCAGCAAGGTGAGGTTGTTCTTCACGGCCATCAGAAAGACGTCGTCTCTGAGAATCGAACGGTAATTGGTGAGGCCTACAAAGGCCATCTGCCCGGAGGTGGGCCGTTGGAAACTCAAGACGGTCAGGCGGGCAATCGGATAACCGAAAACCAGGACCAGGGCCGCCAGGGCTGGAGCCAGGAAAAGATAGGGTTCGAGTTTGCGCATGCGCTTCAAAGAGGTGATGAGTGGCCCGTTTTCGGGCCACTCATCACGGGGAGTCAATTATTTGGCCCAGGCCTCGAAGTTCTTCATTTGCTCGGGGTTCTGCTCGCGCCACTTGGCGGCGACTTCCTCAGCCAGCTTGGCGAGCTCTTCGGGGGTCTTATCCCCCGAGAAGAGCAACTGGGTTCCGGCGAAGTTGGATTGTTCGTCTAACATGCTGGGGATGAAATTCTCCAGGTTGGGGCCGGAAACCGTGGTGTCCCACTCGAAGATCTGCTTCAGAATGGGTTGGTCGATCAGGCTGGTGTCCAGGCGATCGTCCGCAGGCAGAACACCGGTGTATTTGAACCAGGCGTTCAGGCGGTCGGTGGTGTGCATGTACATCAGGAAGTCGGCAGCTTCCTTGGGGTGCTTGGACCAGGAGGTGATGCCCCAGCCCTGGGCGGTGGTGACGTAGGTGTTGGCGAGTTTCTTATCGGCGTATTTGGGGACCATCATCACAGACATGTTCTCCCAACCGATGGTATCGGCCCAACCCTTGAGGAAGGTATCGTTGCCGAAGATCATGGCGGCTTTACCCTGGACGAACATATCCTGGCCCTGCTGGTAATCCAACGAGTTGATGTCTTTGTTCCAGCAGCCGGCTTCTTTCAGCTCGTTCACCCGAGACCACCATTCGGCGAATTCGGGGTCGGTGAACTTGGCTTTACCTACTGCGGCATCCATGAACGCTTTTTCGCTGTCGTGGGTCTGGCGGGCCAGGATCGAGAAGAGCCAGCCGCCGAACCAGCCGTCCTTCAAGCCGCCGGCGATGGGCACCACACCGGCGTCGTTGAGCTTGCCGCAGGCGGTCTTGAGCTCATCCCAGGTCTTGGGGGGATTCTTGGGGTCCAGGCCGGCCTTCTCGAACAGCTTGGGGTTAAAGACCATCGGGTTGCCGGAGAGATACCAGCCGATGCCCCACTGTTTGCCATCGTAAGCCCGCTCGAAGTTGTTGATGTAGTGCTTCATTTCATCGGCGGGGATCAGGTCATCCAGCGGGATAATAGCGCCAGACCAGGCGTTCTCCAGGGTCCACACGCCGCCCCAGAAATACTGGATGTCGGGGCCTTCCTTGGCGGCCGCAGCCGACTGGAAGGAGGGGATCAGCGTATCGGTAGATTGCAGCACCGCCTCGATGGTGACATTGGGGTGCTCTTTCTGATACATGGCGATGGTTTCGTCCATGAACTTCTGCGCGCCGGGGGCCTCTTGCTCACCCCACCACCACACAACCAGCTTGACCGGTTCAGCGGCGGGTTTTTCGGGCGCTTTGGTTTCTTGAGCGGCCGGGGGTTCGGTTTTTTGGGCGGCAGGCGGGGGCGTAGCAGTGGGGGTGCAGCTCGTTATCAGCAGAGCGGCGATGACCAGAGCTACCAGAATGCGAACGATGCTTTTCATGTCTTTTCTCCTCAATGGATAGGTGGGAACGGAAAGGACAATATGAGAACGTTTACACAATCATATTAGCATGAAATGAATCGATTGTCAAGCGCGGAATGCACAGCGCTCCTGCTGGGCGCGGGCCAGGCGCTGCAGCTCAGCGGCCTGTTTTCCATCAAGAACGTGCGGGGGGTGCGTGGCCAGCAGGTGGCGCGCCCGCTGGTTGGCGCGCTGGCGCATATCTTTGCCGGCGTGCTGGCGCTGGAATTCGTTCCACTCCAGGCGAGCGGTCAGGCGCGGCTGCCACTGGTGCTGGCGGTAGTGATAGAGGGTGTAATCCTGGTTGAGGAACTGGCCGCCCGGCCCGGCAGCTTTGATCTGATCCAGGGCGATCGTTTCGGGGGTGACGGCAAAACCCTGCGCCAGGCGAAAGGCGGCGGCGAAGATTTCGTCGGCGATCACTGCTTCCTCGTAGCTGGAGGTAAGGAGCTGGTCGAGCATGCCAAAGGCCAGGTGGATGAAATTGACCCCGGCCAGGCCGAAGGAAACGGCCTGCATGGCGCGCTCGTAGCCGGCCTGGGCATCGGGCAGGCAGCTATCGATGCCGGAGCTGCCCTCGAAAGGCAGGCGGTAGAAGCGCGCCATCTGGGCGGTGGCGCAGTGCAGCAGCACGGCTTCGGGGGAAGCTGCCACGTAGGTAGCGGAGCGCATGTTGAACCCGCCCGAAGCGACGCCAAAGATGCAGGGGTGGCCGGGGGCAAGGAGCTGTACCAGGACCAGGCTGGCCAGCGCGTTGGCGGTATGTTCGACCAGCGCCCCGGCGATGGTGATGGGACCGGTGGCGCCCATCATGTTGGTAGCCTCCAGCCAGAGAGGGATGCCATATTCGGCGCAGACCATCATCTCGTCGACGCGCTCAGGGGTGTGCACCAACGGCGAATTCAGGCAGACGACGAAGCTGAAGCAAGGGCGCTGGCGCACGGCCTGGCGCCCTCCCTGGAGGATGCCGGCCAGTTCTACCTGGTCGCGCACGCTTTGCCCGCCCTGCCCCTGGGAGTAATAATGCTTGCCGGTATTCTGCATGATCGTGGCGAAGAGGATGCGGTCGAAGCCGGCCTGGGGGATCTCCTGGGGCACGAGCATGGCGTGCATGATGTCGGCCATCTCCAGGGCGTCGATCAGGCGGGTGAAATCGGCCAGGTCTTGCAGGGTGGCCGGCCGGCGCTGGCCGTCCAGGTCGAGCACGTTGAGCGCCGACGAGCCGGCAACCGTGTACACGTCTTCCAGGGTAACGGGGATATCCCGTTCCGGGCGCAGGCCGTGCAGGGTGAAACTGGATGGAGCGGTGGACAGGGCGCGCTGCAGGACTTCTTCGGGGATGTGTACAACGCTGCGGTCGAACTCCACGCGGCAGCCGCCGGAAGCGAAGGCTTCCAGGGCAGGTTGCCATTCGACGCGCACGCCGACTTCCCACAGCACCTGCAGGATGGCCTGGTGCAGGTCGTGGACCTGGTCAGGGGTCAAGAATTCGAGGGGGCGGGGGAGGTTGGGGCGCATGTGATGAAAGTAATCCTTCGCTGAGTGACGAGATATGGGGGTGTCTATTGCGTTCCATTTACCTCTTGCACCGAAGCGACCAGCCCGGTTTCCAGGCATTCGCCAGGGGCAAGCTGGCGGGCCTGGCCGGCGGCGGCAGCCTGCGCCAGGGGGGAGGGGGCGCTCCAGGGTTCCAGGCCCACGCCGTAGGTGCCGGTTAAGGGGGGCAGGTCGGCGCCGCCGTAGGGCTGCCAGAACATCACCCAGGGGAATACGGCGGCGTCCCATTCCAGGCAAAAGCGCAGCCCGCGGCGGGGGTTGGTTACCGTATAGGCGCCGCGCGACAAGCCGCCCAGGGTGACATCGTCGTGAGTGTGGGCCTGCGGTCCGGGGATGCAGCGCAGGTCGATGCGCTCACCGTCCCGGCCGAGGGCCAGGGGCCAGGGCTCGTCCTGGGCGGCGGCCAGGCGGGCAGTCTGCGGCTCGAACAACTGCAGCGGGGTGGATAAACGCGCAGCAGGGCAATCCAGCCAACAGCCATCCTCCAGGAAATCGCCGCCCAGGGTCAGGTGGTGGCCCCAGACGAACTCGAACGGCTCATCTCCAATGTTGGTCGCTTTTTCCTGCACGAACAGGCGGCTCTCGCCGCGGCGCAGGCGCAGGGTGCGCTCCAGTTGAAAAGGCGTGCGCAGGCAGGTTACGGACAGATGGACGGCCGTCTCCTGTTCATCGTCGCGCAGCACCTGGAACTGCCAGGGGAGCAGGGCCACTTCGCCGTGGAAGGGGATGCTGCGGCCGCGGTATTCGCAGGCGTCGTTGGCGCTGGGAAAAAGCTCCTGCCAGCCGCCTTCGTAGTTGTCCAGGAAATCGGCCGCCGGCTGGGAGGATGGCGGCTTCAGGCCCCACGGCGTCTGCATCAAGAACTGGACGCCGGAGGGACGGTGCGTGAACTCGAAGATATCGGCGCCCTTGTGGGGCAGCAGGCCGACGCGCAGTTGGTCGTTTTCCAGCCATAGGGCGAGGTGGTCGTGGGTAGTGCCTTGAATCAGCATTTTCTTTAGAAGGTAATGGTCAGGCCGCCGTCTACGGTGATCACTTGGCCGGTGATGTATGTGGCATCCGGGCCGGCCAGGAAGAAGAACACGCCGGAGACTTCTTCGGGCAGGCCGGGGCGGCGCATGGCAAGGTGGTTGTTCTCGACGTAATTCACCCGGAACCATTCACCGTCCAGTTCGCTGACCCCGTTGACGATGCTCATCTCGGTGCGGATGAAGCCGGGGGCCACGGCGTTGACCAGGATGTTCTGCCCGGCGAGCTCCATGGCCAGGCCGCGCACGTACTGGTCGATGGCAGCCTTGGCCATGGCATAGGCGCTGGAGCCGATCTCCGCCCGCCCGCTGTGGATGGAGGTGCAGTGGATGATGCGCCCGCCGTCTTTCATCCAAGGCACAACCATGCGGGTCATGTACACGGCGCCGTTGATCATAATGTCGAAGGGTTTGCGCCATTCGTCCAGCGGAGAATCGACCACTTTGGCGGCCATATACACCCCGGCGACGTTGGCCAGGCAGTCCAGGCGGCCCCAATGTGCTTTGATCGCCGCGTCGATGGACTCAGCAGTGGACAGTTCGCTGTAATCGCCGGGACAGATCAGGTGCTGGCCGGGAGGGAAGGTGGCCACCAGGTCCTGCAGCGATTTGGCGCGGCGGGCAGTGACGCAGACATCCCAGCCTTCGCGGGCAAAGCGCTGGGCGGTGGCATAACCGATGCCGGAGGAGGCTCCGGTGACAACAACTTTTTTGCGATCGGACATAGAAGGGTCTCCTTGAGTGATGGGAATGGGTCGATGGGTAGGGGCAGGTCTGAGACTTGCCCCTACCGGCCCTACCGCGAAATGCAGGATCAATTGCCCAGGTGCGCCGTCAGCACCTCGCAGCCATCGGAGGTGACCAGCAGGGCGTCTTCCAGGCGCACGCCGCCCAGGCCGGGCAGATAGATGCCGGGTTCGATGGCCAGGATCATGCCGGGCTGCAGGGCCAGGGTGTTGTAGGGCACAATGCGCGGCTCTTCGTGGAAGGTCGTCCCCAGGCCGTGGCCGGAATGGTGCGGATACGGCTCGTAACCCTGGGCACGGATGGCGCTGCGCAGCATATCGTCCAGGTCGCAGCAGCGCACGCCCGGCCTGACAGCAGCGATGCCCTTGCGCAGCGCCTCCAACACGACCTGGTAAACGTGCCGCAGCTCTGCGCCCGGCTCGCCGACGAAGTGGGTGCCGGCGTTGTCGCCCCAGTAGCCATCCAGCCGGGGCACGATGTCGGCGATGACCGCGTCGCCGGCCTGCAGCACGTAGTCGCCCGGCAGGCCGCCGATCTCGCCGGTGCGCTGGCCGGCGACGAAATCGGCCAGCAGGGGCAGCCGCCCGCCGGCGGCGACTTCCAGGCTGGCCTTCAACTGGCCCCAGATTTCGATTTCGCTGAGGCCGGGGCGGATCAGGCGTTGGGTCTCGGCCTGGGCCAGGTCGCACAACTTCAGGGCGGCGCGGATGCGGGCCAATTCTTCGGGTGTTTTCACCGCCCGCAGCAGGTCGAACTGCCCGTCCAGCGGGAAGATGGTCGCGCCGGGCAGGGCGTCTTTGAGCAAGCCGAGGAAAGCAGCGGGCAGGAAGTTCAATTCGACGCCTACGGCGCCTTTCAAACCGGCGCCAACGGAGAAGACGCCCTGCAGCGCGGTCGCCTGGTTGGCAAAGCCGGCCACCGGGGCGTCGATGGTGTAAGCCAGGTAATCGACCGCCTCGGCGCCCTGGGCGCGGGCGGCGCCGGATTCCATATCCGAAAGCACCAGAGTCAGGCCGCCGTCCAGGTACCAGCCCAGGGCCGGGCCGCCCTCGAAGGGATTGGGGCCGGTCTGGATGGGCGGGGCGTAGCCGGTCAGCCAGGTGAGCGTCGCCGGGTTGGAGAATAAGGCGGCAGACAGTTTGTGCTGCTTGCAGAAATCGCCCAGGCGGTCAAGAGCTTGCTGGTTCATCGCAATGTGCCTCCCGTGTTAGACTATGTGGAAACGATTACGGATTTATTCCCATGATAGCATAATTGAGAAGAGGATGTCAAGCGAGGAATATTTTCCTTTCAGGGTAAGCGGCGTTTGGCGCCGCTTACCCTGAAACCATAAGTTTTACGCACAGATGGGGACTGCACAAAATGACGATAAGAATCCGCGTTCATCCGCGCCCGTCCGCGCCCCATCAAAAAAAAAACCAGACATCTCAGGGCGAGAGTCGTTCAATCGTTACCTGGGCACAGGTGTTCCGTCGTGAGATGTTTCGAGTATTGCGTCGTTTGCCCATATTGACTCTCACCCTTGTTTGTGGTATCCTCGAATGTGGAAACGTTAACACATTTTAGCGGCGTCGATCCTGGACGCTTGAGTGTCCAATCACCTGCTCAGGTGCAGCGCACCGAACATAGAGGCGTCCGCGTTCATCCGCGTGGGTCTGCGTCCCATTTTTCATAAAGGAGCATCCTATGACCAAACCGAATGTGCATGCCGTCCACCGCGATTGGGACCGTCCCTTTCCGGTAATCCAACGCGCCGAGGGGATTTATTTGTACGACCAGGAGGGCCGCAAGTATATCGACGGCTCCGGCGGCTCGTCGGTGGTGACCACCATCGGGCACGGAGTGATGGAAGTGGCCCAGGCGATGTACGAGCAGGCGCAGGCGTTTTCGTTCTACCCGGCGCACGCTTTCAGCAACGAAAAGTTCCTCGAACTGTGCGACCTGGTGGTGAGCCTGGCGCCGGGTGAGCTGAAGGATAACAGCCGGGTGTGGGTCACCTGCACCGGCACCGACGCCACCGACGACGCCGTGCGCCTGGCGCGCCAATACTGGGTGGAAAAGGGCAAACCCTCCAAGTACCAGATCATCACCCGCTGGCAGGCCTTCCACGGCAACACCATCTCGGTGGCCGGTTTTTCGGGGATCACCGGTCGGCGGCGCACCTTCCAGCCGATGTACGTGGATATGCCGCACATCCCGCCGGCTTTCTGCTACCGCTGTCCCTTCGAGCAAACCTTCCCGGCGTGCAACCTGCTGTGCGCGCGGGCGCTGGAGTCGACCATCCGCCAGCAAGGGCCGGAAAACGTGGCCGCCTTCATCGCCGAGCCGGTGGTAGGCGCGGCGCTGGGCTGCGCGCCTGCCCCGGAAGGTTATTTCCAGCGCATCCGCGAGATCTGCGACCGCTACGACGTGCTGTTCATCGCCGACGAAGTGATGACCGGCTGGGGACGCACCGGCAAACTGTGGGGGATCGAGCACTGGGGCGTAACCCCCGACATCATCGCCACGGCCAAGGGGATGACCGCCGGCTACACGCCGCTCTCGGCGATCATCGCCCGCGAGCCGGTCTGGGCCACCCTGGAGAAAAACCACTCGCCATTCAAGGCCGGGCATACGTTGAATGCCAACGCCGTCTCCTGCGCGGGGGCGATGGCAGTGATCCGCTACATCCTGGAGCACGGCCTGGTGGAAAATTCGCGCCAGCGGGGCGAGCAGGCTTTGAAGGGCCTGGGCGACCTGATGGAAAAGCACCCCAGCGTGGGCGACGTGCGCGGCAAAGGGATGATGTTCGGCTTCGAGCTGGTCAAGGATCAGGAGAGCAAACAGCCCTTCGAGGCGCGCCAGCGGGCCAGCAGCACCTTCGAAGAGGCGGCGCTGCGGCGCGGCCTGGTCACCTATCCCTGCACCGGCACCATCGATGGCGCGTTGGGCGATATGATGCTGTTGGCCCCGCCGCTGGTGACCAGCGAAGCGCAAATCAACGACATGCTCAACATCATCGATGACACGTTGAGCGAAATCGAAAAACACTTCGGGGTGGCCTGAAATGCGCCTCGCCCTGGCCATCCAAACCCCCGAAGTCCCCGCCGCAGTGCCGGTTGCGCTGCTTTCCGGCAGCCTGGAAGAAAAACTGGGCAAGGCCGCCGCGCTGGGCTACGATGGCGTCGAGTTGATTACCACCGAACCGGCCAACCTGGACGCGGGGGCGTTGGGCGGCCAGTTGAAAGGGCGCGGCCTGCAGGTCTCGGCGGTCGCCAGCGGCGGGATGGCGTTTGCCGCCCGCCTGACCCTGCTCAACCCGGACCCGGCGGTGGCCGCGCTGGCGCGCCGGCGGCTGGACGAGCTGATCGACCTGGCCGGGCGGCTGGGCGCGGGCGTGGTTACCGTGGGCAGCTTCCGGGGCAGGGCTGTAGGCGATAAGCAGGCTTCGCTCAACGAACTGGCCGGGGTGCTGCACAAAGCCGGCGAGCGCGCCGCCGTCCAGGGCGTGCGCCTGGCGCTGGAACCACTCAACCGCTACGAGGCCGACCTGATCCACACCGCCGCCCAGGGGTTGGCGTTTCTCCAGCAGGTGGACCATCCGGCAGTGGGATTGCTGCTGGATACCTATCACGTCAACATCGAAGAGGCCTCCTGGACGGAGCCGTACCGCCAGGTGATGGCGGCGGGCAGGCTGTTCTACGCCCACCTGGGCGACAACAACCGCCTGCCGCCGGGCCGGGGATTGATCGACTTCCCGGCCATCCTGGACGCGCTGCAACAGGCCGGGTACGACGGCTGGCTTTCGGCAGAGCTGCTGGGGCTGCCCGACCCGGATACGGCAGGGCAGCAGACGATCCAGGCAATGCGCAAATGGATGGGTGAAACACGATGAAATTGAGCTGTTTACCGGTTTCATTTTTCTCTGACATTATTTCCGGCAGGATGAGCCTGGGCGCATGGGCCAGGATAGGCGCCGAAGCCGGGCTGGACGCCATCGACCTGAGCATCCTGTTCGTCCCCGAACGCACGCCAGCGTGCGCTGCGGCCCTGCGCCGGGATATCGAAGCGGCGGGGATGCAGGTGGCGATGGTCACCAGCTACCCGGATTTCACCCACCCCGACGCCGGCCAACGGGCAAAGGAACTGGAGCTGGAGGTGGAGGTCTGCAAAGTGGCGAGCGACCTGGGCGCCGAGCTGGTGCGCGTTACCGCTGGCCAGGCCCACCCACAGACCGGGCGGGAGGAGGGCATCCGCTGGGCGGTCGACGGCCTGGCGCGCCTGGTGGAGCGCGTGCAGGGCCTGGGAGTCACGCCGGTTTACGAGAACCACGCCAAGCCGGGCGCCTGGGAGTACACCGATTTCTCGCAGCCGCCGGACATCTTTTTGGAGATCGCCCGCCAGACAGCGGGGTGCGGCCTGCGCATCAATTTCGACACCGGCAACGCCGCCACCTTCGCCGCCGACCCGCTGGCCCTGTTGGAAGCAGTGGCCGGGCGCGTTACCAGCGTCCACGCCTCGGACAGCGCCACGCACGGCGACCTGAACCACGTCTTGCTGGGCACCGGCATCACACCCTTCCGGGAGTTATTCGCCGGGTTGAAGCGCCACGGCTGGGACGGGTGGATCTGCATGGAAGAGGCTTCGCGCCTGGGCAAGACAGGCGTGGAAAAAGCGGCCGCGTTTATTCGCCAGGCATGGGAAGAAGCCTGAGGTGAGACCTGGCTGTTCAGGTCACACGAAACAATCAGCCTACGTCATGGAGTGACAGGATATGGATGCATTACAAGTAAAGCCAGAAGTTGAATTGGGACAGGAATTGTTGGTTGAGATGTACCGGCGGATGCTGACCATCCGCTCCTTCGAAGAGACGGTTTTCGAGGTATACCGCAAAGGGTGGATGCCCGGGCTGGCGCACCTTTCGGATGGGCAGGAGGCCACCCCGGTGGGCGTCTGCATGGCGCTGCGGGCAGATGACACCATCACCAGCACGCACCGCGGCCACGGGCACATCATCGCCAAAGGCGGGCGCGTGGAGCCGATGATGGCCGAGGTGATGGGCAAGGTCACCGGTTATTGCCGGGGCAAGGGCGGCGAAATGCACATCGCGGACGTTTCGCTGGGCATCCTGGGCGCCAACGGCATCGTGGGCGGCGGGCTGGGCATCGCTGCGGGCAGCGCCTTCACCGCCAAACGGGAAGGCAAGGGCCGGGTGAGCGTGGCTTTCTTCGGGGATGGGGCGGTGAACCAGGGCATCTGGTACGAGACGGCCAACATCGCCGTGCTGTGGAAGCTGCCGCTAATCTACGTGTGCGAAAACAACCAGTATACCCAGTTCACCAACTGGAAAAAGCTGGTCTCCGGCGAGGGATTGGCGGGGCGGGCGCAGGCGATGGGCATGCGTGGCGTAGAGGTGGACGGCAACGACGTGCTGGCGGTATACCAGGCAGCCTGCGAACTGGTAGAAGCCGCCCGGCGCGGCGAAGGACCGGCAACGCTGGTGTGCCACACCATCCGCTACGGCGGCCACCACGTAGGCGAACCCGGCACCGGTTACCGGACGAAGGAGGAAATGGAGGCGTGGAAGGCGCGCGATCCGCTCCATCTCTTCGAGAAAGTGCTGGTGGAGAAAAAGGCGCTGGCCCCGCAGGACATCGAAGCGATGCGCGACCAGGTAGAAAAACACGTCCAGGCGTCGGTCGAAACGGCCCGCCAGGACCCATTCCCCGAGGTGAGAGAGGTAAGCGAACATGTCTACGCGTGAGCTGACATTTGCACAGGCCATTCGTGAAGCGTTGGATGAGGAGCTGGCGCGTGACGAGCGCATCTTCGTGATGGGCGAGGACGTGGGCGCGTGGGGCGGCGTGTTCCGCACCACGGAGGGGTTGTTCCAGAAATACGGAGCGGAGCGGGTCATCGATACCCCGTTGAGCGAAGAAGGCTTCGTGGGGTTGGCGGTGGGCGCAGCGATGACCGGGATGCACCCCGTGCCGGAGATCATGTTCGGCGACTTCATCACCCTGGTGATGGACCAGATCGTGAACCAGGCGGCCAAGATGCGCTACATGACCGGCGGGCAGGTGCAGGTGCCGATGACGGTGCGGGCCACGATGGGCGGCGGGCGCTCCTCGGGGGCGCAGCACTCGCAAAGCTGGCACGCCTGGTTTGCCCACGTCCCCGGCGTCAAGGTGGTGGTGCCTTCGACGCCCTACGACGCCAAGGGCCTGCTCAAGACGGCGCTGCGCGAGCCCAACCCGGTGATCTTCTTCGAAGACAAGGTGATGTATCACAAGATCAAAGGCCCGGTGCCCGAGGAAGAATACCTGATCCCGTTCGGCAAGGCGGACATCAAGCGCGAAGGCAAAGACGTAACCCTGGTTGCGCTCTCGCGCATGATCCACCCGGCGATGGCGGCCGCCGAACGCCTGGCCGCGGAGGGGATCAGCGCCGAAGTGATCGACCCGCGCTGCCTGACCCCCCTGGATGAAGAGACGCTGATCCAATCGGTGGCCAGGACGGGCGGGGCGGTGATCGTGGACGAGGGTTATAACCGCTTCGGCGTCACCGCAGAGCTGGCGGCGGTGATTGCACAGGGAGCGTTCGATTACCTGGATGCGCCCATCGAGCGGTTGGGCGCGATGGACGTGCCCATCCCGTTCAGCCCGGTGCTGGAGTTCGCCACCATCCCGGACGAGGAGCGGATCATAGCGGCAGTGAAACGCGTCCTGGCAGGGAGACGGCGGTCATGAACGCCGCGGCGAGCGAGATCGTGATGCCCCGCATGGGCCTGACCATGGAAAGCGGCACCGTGATCCAGTGGCTCAAGCGGGAAGGCGAGACGGTGCAGGCCGGCGAGCCGCTGCTGGAGATCGAAACCGACAAAGCCACGGTGGAAATCGAGGCGATGGACAGCGGCGTGCTGGGCAAGATCACCGCCGGGCCGGGGGAGGAGAGGCAGGTCGGCGAGGTGATCGGCTACCTGTTCAAAGAGGGCGCGGCGCTGGATCACATCGGCGAGGCGCCGCCGGCGGTTGGGGCGGCGAGCAGCACTATGGCAGCGCCCGCCCGGCAAGATGGCGACGGAAAGGGGCCTCACCAGAGAGACATAGAGGGCACAGAGAAAAAGTTCCAGGGGGGTAAGGTGAAAGCCAGCCCGGCGGCGCGCAGGCTGGCGCAGCGGTTGGAGCTGGATTTAAGCCACGTCCAGGGCAGCGGGCCGGGCGGGCGCGTGGTGGCGTGGAACGTGGAAGCCGCCGCGGCGGCCCGGACGGCGCAGCCGGGCGGGCGAGTCTCGCCGGTGGCGCAGCGCGTGGCCAGCGACCTAGGCGTGGACCTGGCCGGCGTACGCGGCAGCGGCCCGGGCGGGACGATCACCCGCCGGGACGTCGAGCAGGCCGCGGCTGCCCCCTCCCCCGCGGCGACTGGCTCGCGCCCCGCATCTTCCCCCATTCCGGCGCCCGAGATCGAGCCGTTTACCCGCATCCAGCGGCTGGTGGCCGAGCGTATGACGCACAGCTTTGGCAGCGCGCCGCATTTCTACCTGCATGTGGAGGTCGACGGGCGCGGGCTGGTGAGCCTGCGCCAGCAACTGTTGAACCGCCTGGAGCAGCGCGAGGGAGTGCACCTGACTTACACCGACCTGCTGGTTCATTTCTGCGCCCGGCTGCTGCCGCGCCACCCGCTGGTGATGGCGCAGTGGACGCCGGACGGCCTGCAGAAATTCACCCGCCCGCACATCGGGATTGCGGTGGACACGGACAACGGGCTGCTGGTGCCGGTGCTGCGCGACGCCGACCGCCTGGGGCTGGCCGAGATCGCCCGCCAGCGGGCCGGCCTGGCAGAACGCGCCCGGCTGGGCAAGCTGCTGCCGCAGGAATTTGAAGAGGGCGTCTTCACGATTTCCAACCTGGGCGTCTACCGCATCGACGCCTTCGAGGCCATCCTCAACCCGCCGCAGGCGGCGATCCTGGCGGTGGGGCGCATCAAAGAGCGCGCCCTGGTGGAGAACGGGCAGGTGGTGCCAGCAGCGATGCTCAACCTGAGCCTGTCAGTGGACCACCGCGTGCTGGACGGCGGACGCGCGGCGCGCTTCTTGAGCGAACTGGCCGAGATGATCGAGGCGCCAGGGTTGGCCCTGGCGTAAGTTTTTTCTGAATTGGGCAACCCCTGAAGGGGTTGCCCAATTCAGCCATATTCCAGGAGGATACCATGACAAAGAAATTGGCTTTTGTGCACACGGTGCCATCGCTGGTGGGGACGTTCAACGACCTGGCGAAGGAACTGCTGCCAGGGGTGGAGACGCTCCACATCGCCGACGAAATGCTTTTGAAAGTGGTGCTGGCGCAGAGCGGGCTTTCTCCGTTCATTTTCCAGCGCGTGGCCGACCACGTGGTCGCCGCGGAGCGGGCCGGGGCCGACGCGGTGCAGTGCACCTGCTCTTCGATCTCGCCCTGCGTGGATGCCGCCCGCCCGCTGGTGGGCATCCCGGTGCTGAAAATCGACGAGCCGATGGTGGAAAAAGCAATCCACGCCGGGCGGCGCATCGGGGTGGCGGCCACCGTGCCCACCACGCTAAAGCCGACCACCGAGCTGGTGTATGAACGCGCCGCAGCCCTGGGCGTGACGGTGCAGGTCGAGTCGGCGCTGGTCGAAGGGGCCTTTGCCGCCCTGCAAGCCGGCGACGCGGCGGCTCACGACCAGATGATCCTGCAGGTGCTGCGCGGCCTGGCCTCCCGCAACGATGTTGTTATCCTGGCGCAGGCCTCGATGGCCCGGGTAGCGGCGCTGATCCCGGCAGAGGAGCAGACCGCGCCGATCCTTTCCAGCCCGCGCCTGGCCATGGAGCGGGCAAGCGAAGTGCTGGCAGCTTTGTAAAACGCTTTCAATTAAGAAAAATGGGACGCGGACTGACGCGGATGAACGCGGACGGATGAAGACGGATTTTTGGCGATCTTTGCACCGCAAACCTGCCAAACAATGCAAATGACCTTGAATCATGAAAGGAGTTAATTTACGATGAAACCTTACTTCCTGCGAGTGACCGAGCAGACCCCTACCATGTTCTGGATCAACAACCCCACCCGCCGCCAGGCGGAGATGGCGCTCGAGCATGGCGCGCTCGGCTGCACCAATAACCCATCCTACACGCAAAAGATGCTCGACCACCCCGAGGAAAAGGCCTACGCCGAAGCCCTGCTCGACGAAGCCATCCGTGAGACCGATAACGAGTGGGAAGCCGCCGAAGTCTTCCAGCGCAAGATGGTCAAGCCCATCGCCGAGAGGTTCATGCCCCTCTTCGAGAAGAGCGGCGGACAGCACGGCTACGTCAGCATCCAGGGCGACCCGATCAACGAAGACGACCCGGAGGTGGTCATCCGGGATGCGCTGGCCAACAGCAAGCTCTCCCCGAATATCTGCTGCAAGATACCCACCACTGCTTCGGGGCTGAAAGCCATCGAGCTCATGATCGAAGAGAATATCCCGATCAACGCCACCGAGATCTTCGGCGTCAGCCAGTTCGTGCACATCTGCGAGACCTACCAGAAAGTCAGTAACAAGAACGGGCACAAGCCGATGTTCTATATGTCGCACATCGCCGGCATCTACGACGATTACCTGGGCAACTACGTGCGTGAGAACCAGATCGACATTTCGCCGGACGTGCTGTGGCAGGGCGGCATGGCCGTGGCGCGCAAGGTGTACGACATGATGATCGAGCGCAAGTACCCCTGCACCTTCATCGCCGGCGGAGCGCGCGGCCTGCAGCACTTCACCGAGATGGTGGGCGGCAGGATCTGCTGCACGATCAACTGGGAAGGCACGGCGGACAAGCTGATCGAGCAGAACCCGCCGGTGGTCTACCGCCTGTTCAACCCGGTGCCGCAGAAGGTGATCGACGAGTTGATGGAAAAGCTGCCGGATTTCAAACGCGGCTACCTGGAAGACGGCCTGGAAGTGGAAGAGTTCGAGCACTTCGGGCCGGTGCTGCTCTTCCGCAGCATGTTCATCAAGAGCTGGAAGCGCGCTCTGGAGATTATGAAGGAAAGGCGCGCGGCGCTTTAGTTTAGTTGCCGCATCATTTTGTATCGTGGCAGGTGCAACGCACCCGCGCAACTTATTCGTGGTGGGCAGTACAATGCAATACTGCCCACCACAGGGTCAATTCAGGGCGGCAATTCTACAGCTGCCCCAACGACCTGCTGCGCTGCCAGCAGATCATGCCCCTGGTAGGCAAGTCAGGTTATAATGCAATTGCAATAACAGCTTATTGTGATACGCAGGATGAGAGCAGCCCGGTAAACAGTAGTGTAAAAGGGCAAGAAGTGAGGTGGCTTATGACTGGCAGCGAAGTTTTACAATCCGTCCAGTTCGTAACCGTGAAAGGCAAACGACTGGCCGTGATGAGCGCCGACGATTGGGAAACGTTGGTAGAATGGCTGGAGACTCTGGAAGATGTTCAAGTTGCCCGCCACGCATTCGATCAACTGAAAGCCGCCGACGGAGACCGCAGACGCGCCGGTTGGCTTAAGTGGGATGAGGTCGATAAGGAACTCCAGTGAGCCGTTACGATGTCTATATTACTCCCGAAGCCCTGGCCGAAATCAAGGCTTTGCCAGGACACGTTCGCCAGCGTGTACGCAAGGCAATCCGGGAATTGGCCAATCAACCTCACCCGCCCCAAAGTAAACCGCTTGATTTCCCCGCCCCCGAGCACCAGTTATGCCGCCTGCGCATGGATAACTGGCGCATTCTTTATGCCATCAGCGAAGCCGAAAACACCATCGATATATTGGCCGTCCGTAAACGCCCGCCTTACGATTACGGCGACCTGGAAAAGTTGCTCGGGGAATTAGAGTAAACCAATTTACAGAGCAATTGGGCATGACGAGAGTGGGCGGTGCACAGCACCGCCCACTCTCGTCATACAAAAAGCTATTTTGCAGGCACGTACCCTGCCGGGCCGCGGGCGAACTGCTCGACAGGGAACACATCCACCAGTTCGTATTGGCGGCTGCCCACGCCCAGGGCTTCGGCGTATTGCAGGGCCACGTAAGGGTCTTTGAGCGGGCCGTGCAGCCAGCGGAAGGGGTGGCCTTCGCGGGTGTGCACTTCCATCGCCGTGGGGATATTCTCTTCGATCAGCCGGGAGCCGGCGATGACATCCAGGGCTGCCTGGTCGATGGCCACCAGGTCATCCGAGCCGAAGATGCCGGCGTCGGGCAGGATGGGCATGGTGGTGAAACCGAAACAATCGCACAGGGGCGTCATGTGCGTGGCCAGGCTGAGATGCACAGCTTTGCCGGGGGCAAAGGTGGACATGGTAATCGCCACGCTGATAGCGCAGGCTTCCTGGAAGGCGCGGAAATTGACAGCGTCGATCTTCAGGCTGCCAGGAGGGGCCACCTGTAAACAGCGCCCGCAGGCGTTGCACTCTTCGGGGTGCAGGTGCAGATGGTCGGGGCGCTCCTTGTCCTGCACCAGGGCCTGGAAGGGGCAGGCAGCCATGATCGCCTGGCGGGTAGCCTCATCGGGGCATTTTTCGGGGAACCAGTAGGGATCGAAGTGCATGGCGTCGTGCATGGCGCTGCGCGTCGGGCCGGCCATGCAGCCCAGGGCCAGGTTTTTAATACAGGCCCCGAAGCCGCAGCTCGGGTGGCCCTTGACGTGCGCCAGGTCGACCAGGAAAGAAGCGTCCTGGATGGCGCCGGCGACCTGCCAGGTCTGGATATTCTTGAAGGGGCGCTCGTGGAGGTAGACGTATTTCTCTTCCGGGCCGGCGGCAGGGTAAATGGGGCAGCCTACCGTCTCAGGGGTATAGCCGCGCGTCTCAGCGCCGCTGACGTCCCAGGGGACATCGACGATAAAGGGTTTGCCGCCGCCATCCTTGACCGCCTGGACGACCTTGCGTACGAAGACGGGATGGACGGTGGAATAACCGATGCTATTGCCGGTGTGCATTTTGATGGCGACGTTTTCACCTTTGACGCGCTCGCGCAACTGTAAACGCTCCAGGATCAGGTCGAGCTTGGCGGGAAGAGTTTCTTTAGCAGTCAGGCGGCCCTGGCGGGCGGAGCCAAAGTAGACGGTACTGGACATGGGGGTGTATGCTCCTATTTGACCAAAGGTTATTTTGTGTGGACATGTTATGCTTGCGGCGTTGTACACCGCACACACAATAGAAAAAACTTTTATGAAGCCATCCCTAAAATGAGTACAGGGATATCGATATCTGCAATGCCGCGATGCTCCAGGTCCCAAACGAACTGTTCAAAATAAGACACGCCAGTCGACATATCATCCGCAAAGACCTTGAGAGGAACAATCTCAATTTCACGAAAAGCCCCTTTAGACTGGGATGGAGAAATATAACCAGGCACATAATATTCAACGGGGTAATCGCACTGAACCTTGTATTTTTGCCAATCATGAGATTCAAATTCGGTTTTGAATGCCTTATTCAGCGAGCGAGGGCTGTAGGGTGCTTTTCCAGGCATTGTTTTCTCACGACTGGTCTTTGTCTTATGCTGTTCACTATCCACAGCAGCAATGATTTTCTCCACTTCGCGTAGCTCGGTAGCAAATTGAGATTCAAAGACTTCCTTCCCGCCATTGAAAGAATATATGCCAGCGATTTTCATTTATACTCCTCTTCGCCTTCCAGGAGACGTTTCTGATGCATTGTTTTCCACTCATCTGGAATCTGAGATACTCTCTCATTACCAGTCGGTTCAAAAACCGGTGTTCCCTATGGGCCTGGGAGCCTGGAATAAGGACAAATTTAGCGTTGACGTGGGGCACCTCCAAATGTGTTTGTCAAATTATACACTGATATATATGGTAATATACAGAAAATAGAAGATAACAGACTTTTTTGATCGGGTCATGTTGAATAAAACCGGAACATTTCAACGTCTGATTCTCCAGATTAGCCCGTCCGCCGGACTGGAAATGGAAATAGTTTCTCGCTAACCTCTCGCAGGTTCAGAACCTGCGGCAGGTTCGGGCAACGGTACAGGAAGCAAATAATGAAAAGCAGGTTTCCTTTGACGACCCTATTGGTGCTGCTGGCGCTGCTCGGCCAGGCGTGCGGCGGCAATTCGACGGCGACGCCGTTGGCGCCGGAAACAGGCAGCGGCTCGCAAGCCACGCCAGCGCGGCCCACAAAAGCCGCCGACCCTTGGGCGACCGACTCTACCACGCTGGAACGTGAGCCGCCGAAGCCCCCCATGCCCTCTCCCACGCCGGTGCCCACGCCGGGCAGCAGGCCGCAGGCGGTGCCCAGGCCGGCCGGCAGCGGGCCAGCGGCGCTCGAACAACCCTTCCGGTTGGGCGTGGGCGAAAGCGCCACGCTGGAGGCGGAGAAGCTGGTGATCCGCTTCGTGAAAGTGCAGGGCGACACACGCTGCCCAAGCGACGTGCAATGCGTCCAGGCGGGGGAGGCCTTCGCCCTGCTCGAGGTACAGCAAGCGGGCGGGCCGGTAAACAGCCTGATCGTCAGCACAATGCCGACCAGGCCGAAGGGCATCTTCGGGGAGTATTGGATGCAACTGCAGAACGTCGAGCCCGGCCCGGCAAAGCTGGGCGAAACGATCCCGCCCGAGGCATACGTGATCACCTTACTGGTGACGCGCCTGGACAGCGCAGCGCCGTCCAGGCTGGAGCGCCCTTTCCAATTGAGGGGCGGCGAAACGGCCACCTTGGAGGGCGGCAAGCTGAAGGTGCGTTTTGCCGAGGTGGAAGAAGACTCGCGCTGCCCCAAAAGCGTGGTGTGCGAGTGGGGCGGCGAGGCGCGCATTCGGTTGGAGGTGCAGACCGGTGAGGCGGCGCCAGTCGCAGTAACCCTTTCCACCCTGCCCATGAAGTCGATGGGGGAAACAGAAGAGTACCGATTCGAGCTGTACGCAGTGGCGCCTTACCCGGAAACGCCAGAGCAGGAGATCGCCTTCGAGGATTACATAGCGACGTTGGCGGTTACGGCAAAGTAGCTATGGGGCGGATTAAGGCGCTTTTTGGACAACCCCTACAATATGAGCAAATCGTGACGTTTGACACGTGACTTTTGGAGCAGACTCTGCGATAATAGCGGCAGCAACCAACGCACCCCTTACACGTATAAAATAAGAGATGATCTGATTGCTTCACCTGCCACACAAAACGGCCTTCAGCCAAAAAAGCTGTAGGGGCGGATGGCATCCGCCCGCCACACAAAACGGTTCATACCAAATAAGGAGTTGAAAATGAGCGAGGAAACCGAAAAAACGTTCGCCTGTGAAACCTGCCCAATGCGCAAGAAAGCAGAGGAGAAGCCGAAATCGCTGATGGCCAGGTTGTGGCGCTGGCACACGACGTGGTGCCCGGGATGGAAGGCTTACCAGAAGCACCTTGCAGAGACCAGGGCTTCGTAAACCAGCATAGAACGATCGAGCGGGGCGTATTGCAGCGTTTCACCCTGCAATACGCCCCGCAGCATGTCATCTGCATCGATTGACTGCTGCCTATCCCCCTTCAAACCCCATCCGATACAACTGCGCATACACGCCACCCTGCTCGAGCAGTTCCGCGTGCGTCCCCTGCTCCACAATCCGGCCATCCTGAATGACCACGATACAATCCGCGTTGACGATCGTCGACAGGCGGTGGGCGATCACAAAGGCGGTGCGCCCTTGCAGCAGGCGCGCCAGGCCCTGCTGGATGATCTGCTCGGTCTGGATGTCCACGCTGGAGGTGGCTTCGTCCAGGATGAGGATGCGCGGATCGGCCAACAGGGCGCGGGCAAAGGAGATCAACTGGCGCTGGCCGACGGAGAGCACCGCCCCACCCTCTTCGACCGGGGTATCGTAGCCCAGGCGCAGGCGGGCGATGAACTCGTGAGCGCCCACGGCACGCGCCGCGGCCTCCACTTCGGCGTCGCTCGCCTCCAGCCGCCCGAAACGAATGTTCTCGGCCACCGTACCGGAGAACAGGAAGGGGTCTTGCAGCACGATACCCATCTGGCTGCGCAGGCTGCGCTGTGTCACCTGGCGCAGATCGAAACCATCCACCAGCACCCGCCCCTGGGTGGGATCGTGGAAGCGGCTGACCAGCTTGACCAGGGTGGATTTGCCCGCCCCGGTCTTGCCTACCAGGGCTACCGTTTTGCCTGCTTCGACGTGCAAATGGATGTCATCCAACACCAGGCTCGGGTCGTCGGGGTAGTGGAAAGACAGGCCGTCGAAATGCACCTCGCCGCGCAGGGGAGGCAGGTCGAGCGCGCCGGGGGCGTCGCTCACTTCGGGGAGCGTATCCAGCAGGGCAAAGATGCGCTCGCTGCCGGCCAGCATGGATTGGAACGAGTCGTAGCGCTGGCTCAGGTCGCGGATGGGATCGAAGAAGCGCTCGATGTACAACACGAAAGCCACCAGCACGCCCGGGGTGATCGCCGCGCCGGCGGATTTGCCCAGGGCAGCCATCCCGCCCAGCCAGACCACCAGCCCGATGGCCACCGCGCTCAGCAGGTCGATGGCCGAGGGGAAGGCCGCCGCCACACGCGCCGCCTTCAGGTTGGCATCCAGGTTGTTCTTGTTGACCACCCCGCTGAAAAAGGTGTAATTCACACCCTGCCGTGAGAAAGCCTGAACCACGCGCACCCCGTTGATATTCTCGGCCAGCACCGAGTTTACCCAACTGATCGCCGCCCGCACCTGGCGGTAGTTCTGGCGCGCCTGCCTGCGAAAGACGGCGGTAACGCCAACCATCACCGGCAGAATCAGGAAGGTCACCAGCGACAGGCGAGCGTTGAGGGCAAACATGGCGATCAGGATGCCGATCACGGTGAACAGGTCGCGGGCGATAGCCAGCATGGCCCAGGTGATGAACTCGCGCAGCACGGTCACATCGTTGATCACCCGGGTAATCACCCGCCCTACGCTAAAATGGCTGTAGAAATTCAAGGACAGGCGCTGCAAGTGCTCGAAAAGCTGGCCGCGCAGGTCGTAGATGATGGATTGGCCTACCCGCACCATAATGTTGATGCGCAGATAAATCGAGAGCCATTGGACCGAGACAGCCAGCAGATACAGAATGACCACGCGAAGCAGCGCTTCGGGCGAGCCAGCGTCCATGCCCGAGTCGATGGCCAGCTTGACCAGGTAAGGTCCCGCCACGGCTGCCAGCGAATTGAGCAGCATCAGCGCCAGGGAGACCAGCAGAGAGACGGTGTAGGGGCGGAAATAGCCCGCCAGCCGCCGCACCAGCTTGTGGTCGTAGCTCTTCAGCCAGACTTCTTCTACAGGGGCCGACATCTGTGCCATCAGGCTGCCCCTCTGCCGGCGACGCTGGTTTCAGGATACAGCACGTCCAACGCTCCGGCGCTCAAATCTTCCTGGCTGCGCAACTGCAAGTCGTAGATTTCACGGTACAGGCCGCCAAGCTGCAAAAGCTGCCCGTGCCTGCCCCGCTCGACGATGCGACCATCTTTCATCACCAGGATCAAATCGGCGCGACGGACGGTCGAGAGGCGGTGGGCGATCACAAAAGTAGTGCGCCCTTGCATCAGGGATTGCAGAGCGCGCTGGATGGATTGCTCGGTTTCCGTATCCACACTGGAGGTCGAGTCGTCCAGGATCAGGATGCGCGGGTCCATCAGCAGGGCGCGGGCAATCGCCACGCGCTGGCGTTGCCCACCGGACAGGGTCACCCCTTTCTCGCCAACCACCGTCCGGTAGCCGTCGGGCAGTTCCAGGATGAAATCGTGCGCCTGGGCAGCCCGGGCAGCGGCCTCGATCTCCGCCTGCGTCGCCTCGGGCCGGCCGTAAGCGATATTCTCGGCCACACTCACCGAAAAGAGCAGCGAGGTCTGCAAGACAATGCCGATCTGCCGGCGCAGGGAGGTCAATTCCACCGTACGCACATCCTGTCCATCCACGCGCACCACACCCTGGCTGGCATCGTAAAAGCGCGGGATCAGGCTGACCAGCGAAGACTTCCCCGAGCCGGTCTGCCCGATCAAAGCGATCACCTGGTTGGGTTCGACGTGCAGGTTGATGGCTTCCAGGGCGGGGATCACCTGGTCCCGGTATTGGAAAAAGACGTCCTCGAAGACCACCTCGCCACGCAGCGCGGGCAACACGAACGCTCCCGCCGGGCTGCGAATTTCGGGGGCCAGGTCCAGGATTTCGAAGCTGCGTTGCAAACCGGCCACCGCCTCGCCAGCGGTGTTGACCAGCCAGGTAAGCTGCTGGGTGGGCGCGGCCAGCAGCAGCAAGTAGCTATTGAAGGCCACCACCTCGCCGACGGTCATCTCACCGCGCAGCACCATCCCACCGCCAAACCACAGGATGAGGATCGTGCCCAGGGCG
Organism: uncultured Anaerolinea sp.; assembly: GCA_964595435.1. GTDB lineage: Bacteria > Chloroflexota > Anaerolineae > Anaerolineales > UBA4823 > RBG-16-57-11. Next base: position 61,495 of record CAZQQJ010000034.1, read on the forward strand.
ACCAGGAAATGAGTAGTGGGCATGATGCGCGCCCACATGCTGTTTACTTCGACGCGGGCATCGTACAGGATACGGTTCCGCCGGGAGAAACGCTCGATTTCGTGCGGCTCGCGGGCGAAGGCGCGCACCACCTGCACCCCGCTCACGTTCTCCTGCACCTGAGCAGAGAGGTCGCCCAGGGCGACATCCACTTTGAAAAAGTACCGGCCAATACGGCGGCCAAAGCTGATGGTGATCCCGGCCAGGGGAATAAGCGGCAGCAAGGCGATCAGCGCCAGGCGCGGCGATTGCCAGAACAGCAGGGCAACAATGCCCACCATCAATAACGCCAGGCGGATCAGCTCGACAATGCCAAAACCGGTGAAGCGTTCCACCGCGCGCACGTCCTCGATGCAGCGGCTGATCAACTGGCCGGTAGGGGTATGGTCGTGAAAGCTGAAAGACAGGTGCTGGATGTGATCGTACAGGCGATTGCGCAGGTCGTAGCCGATGTGCGCGGCGATCCACTCGCTCACATAACGCAGGATGAAATTCAAGGCAGCGCGCAGGGCGCCGATACCGACCAGCACCAGGGCGGCCTGCCACAAAAACTGTACCTCGCCGCGCAACAGGCCGACGTCGATCACCTGGCGAATGATGGCCGGGATGGCCAGCATCAGCCCGGTGAGGGCCAGGGTGGCGAGCAATGCCAGGAAGACCTGAGGCGTATAAGGCTTCAGGAAAGGGCGCAGGCGCAACAGCAATTTCATAAGGCAACGCGCTCAGGCCGGCGCTCCCTGGTCGAGGGGCAGTACGAAGGTAACCTGCGCCTGATCGACCGGCTTGCGCTCGATGGGCTGGATCTCAGCGCCCGCCTCCGCGGGCGGCTCGATGGAAGCGTAATAAAGCTGCACGTGCAGGGTATAGCGCCCACCCGGCCGTGCGCCGCGCAGGTGCATCACGATTTCCGTCTTGCGCGCCACGCTTTCGACGATGCTGGCCGTTGCCATCTCGCGCTGCCCTTCATCCAGGATCACCAGGTCGGCGCTGGGGCGTTTTTGAAAAGGCAAGACTTCCAGGTGCACGCGCACTCGTTTGCCATCCGGATAAGGGTCGGCGCGCAAATCGCCTATACGCACCTCGTCCGGCGGCAGAGGCGCCTCGGATAAGTCAGCAAAAAAGATATCCATTGTTCTCCTGATTCTGCTTCAGTCGTGAGCGGATATTATTCGTCAAACAGATATGTCGCCCCGGCATAATATGCCACACGCCCCTGCTTCAGGCGCTGCTCAACCAGTTCTTGAAGCAGGCGGTTTTTCTCGGTGAGCGTTTCGTTACCCAGCAACCTATCCAGGGGGAAGTTGACATACAGCGCCCGTGGAGCTACCGTGGTACGGGTAATCCCCGGCGGCAACAGACCGCCGGCGTTGACAATCTCCACCAGGTCGCGCAGATCGAACTTCGGGAAGATGACCAGGCCGGTCAGATCGGTATACACATCGCCAAGCTGGCTGACCTCGGCAAAGGTCGTCCGATCCAGGCGAGCGATGCGCTTATAGGTGTCCACGATGGCGTTCAACATGGCAATACGGCCGGCCAGGTCAAGTGTCGGCGCGCTCAAACCATACACCCGCCCATCCGGCGTTTGCAGGAGGGCAACGCCCACCGAATGCCGGCTGGGTAAATCGATATACGCTTCGTCACTCCCGGCCACGTCCAGGTCCGGGATGGCGCGCAGGCCGGCCAACAGAGCAACCGGCGACAGGCCAAACAGCACGTGATTCCAGGTACGCAGACGCAGCCCCGGATCGCCGCGCAGTACGGACTGCACCAGGACATGGCGGCTTCCCAGGGCGCGCAGCGCTGCCGTGCGATTGGCGCCGTCCAGCACCAGGTATCTCCCGCTGCCATCCTCCATCGGCGCAACAATCGGCGGGTTGCGGAAAATACCACCGCACTGCATGCGCTGCACGAGCGGCGGCGTGCGCTGCTCGTCATACCACTCGTGGACGCACAAAGCTGCCAGGTCGACGATTTCCAGGCGCGGGAATGACAGGTCCTCGTTTTTTCGAGCGAGGGCCGTGGGGGTCACCTGTGCGCTGTAATCTGCCTGGCCGGTATCATTCATCGAATAAATAGGTCGGTTCGGCGTAATAACGCACCCCCTTGTGCGCCAGGCGATCCTGGATCCAATGCTGCAGCGCCCGGTTTTTCAGCTCAATGGGTTTGTCGGCGGCCAGTTCTTCCAATGGATAATTCAAGTGCAACACCCTGGGCGCGATCATAAAACGGGTGACGCCGGCCGGCAACAAATGCCCCTTGCCCACCAGCCGCAGCAGGTCCCAGATGCTGAAGCGAGGGAATATCACCAGGCCGCTCAAGGATGGGTAAATATCCACCAGGGGGCCCACCTCACGCGCACTGGTTCGATCCAGGCGGGAACGGCTCTGGTAACTGGCGACAATGGCCTTGAGCAAATCGATGCGCTGCTCCAGATCCTGGTGCGTGCTGCACAGGGCGTAGGTGCGACCTTTGCAGGTCTGCACCAGGGCCAGGCCGCAATCCCCTTCCAGGAGGGGCTCCATTCCCGGCCCATCGACCTGTTCCAGGCGCAATCCGGGGATATTGCGGATGCCGCTCAAAAAACGCGCCGGGTTCAGTTCCCAAACCACGTGGTTCCAGGTCTGCAGCGTCAGGCCAGGGTCGTCCGGCGCGACGACCTGTACCAGCGCGTGAGGATACCCCAATTCGCGCAGCACGGTCACGCGATTGGCGCCATCCAGCACCATGTAACGCGAGGTTCCATCCTGCAGCGGCGAGACAATGGGAGGATTACGAAACACGCCGCTGGAGCGTACGCGCAACAGGAGCGGCCGCACGCGCTGTTCATCGTGAAGTTCGTGGATCAATAGCTGATCAACTGGTAAAAAAGTCAGAGTCGGAAAATCAAGCATCGGTTTGGTCGGACCTTTAAGAAAAAAATATAAGGGCTGTTGGGATGATCCAACAGCCCTTATATTATACTAGCGAGTGTTTACATCCCGGCCATGAATGCTAAGCCAATCGTTCCCGGGCCGGTGTGCGTCCCCACCACCGGGCTGACTTCCGAGAAAACACCTTCGATGGCGTCAAAGCGATCTTCGGACAGCTTGAGCAGTTCCCTGGCCTCCTGCGGGGCGTTGGCATGCAGCACCGCCATACGCACGGGCACTCGCCTGCCGATGCGCTCATCCACCAGATCGAGCAGGCGCATGACCGATTTCGCACGCGTGCGCACCCGCTCGATGGCCTCCACACGCCCATCGACCAGTTCCAGGATCGGCTTGATATTCAATGCCGTGGCCAGGTAACGGCTGGCGCCGCCGATCCGCCCGCCGCGGTGCAAGAACTCCAGCGTATCCACAGCAAACACCACCCCGGTATGCTGTTGCGCCTTCTGGGCAAGCAATTTGCATTCCTCCATACTTGCCCCTTGCCGGGCGGCCTGGGCTACGGCGAGAACCTGAAAGCCAAGGGACATAGCCGTCGTCCAGGAGTTGATGACTTCGATCTTTGCCCCAGGAAACATTTCTTTCGCCTGGATGGCCGAGGTAATTGTTCCTGATAGTTTCTCGGAAATCAAGATTGCCAGCACTTCGCAATCCTGCTCCAACAGATTACTGAAGATACGATGAAAACTTTGCGGGGTGGCCTGCGAAGTGGTGGGCATGACCTTGGCCGTTTTCAGGCGGGTATAAAACTCCTCGGGCAAAATATCGACCCCATCTTCAAAAATCTCATCGCCCCAAATCAGAACCTGCGGGGCAACGGCAATGTTGTATCGGTCGATGTATTCTTTTGGAATATATGCAGTACTATCAGTGACAATAGCAACTTTTGACACTTTTATAACTCCTTTCGTAAAACAATGGTACAATCACATAACACTGAAATCGAGGGATCGTTACGCACCGAGCAATTTTGCACGCCTTTGGCGCCGTCCGCAGTCGATTTTTATGGCTGCGAACGGCTCTTCTTTCATATAAAACCTTGACCTGTAGACGCTTCCAGGCTAAAATGCATTGCCGTGTTTGAGAACCTGACCCAACGCTTAGATGATGTATTTAAGGGCCTACGCCGCCGGGGTAAGCTATCCGAGTCGGACGTAGACGCTGCCATGCGCGAAGTGCGCCTGGCGCTGCTCGAAGCCGACGTCAATTACGCCGTCGTAAAAGACTTCGTTGGCCGCGTGCGCGAACGCGCCATCGGGCAAGAAGTCTCCAAAGCGCTCAATCCGGGCCAGCAGGTGGTCAAGATCGTCCACGAAGAACTGATCAACACCCTCGGCCCGGCTGAACGGCTGAACCTGAGCGGCCCGAGACCGCGCACGTTGATGCTGGTCGGACTGCAAGGCGCTGGAAAGACCACCGCCGCCGGAAAGCTGGCGCGCATGCTGCGTTCCCAGGGCGAGCGCACCATGCTGGTGGCCTGCGACCCCTACCGGCCGGCCGCGGTGCGCCAACTGGAAACCCTGGGCGAGCGCCTGAACATACCCGTCGTCTTCGAAGCCGGGGTTAAACCGCCCGACCTGGCAGCGATGGCAGTCGATAAAGCGCAGAAAGGCGGCTATACGGTAGTCATTCTGGACACCGCCGGCCGTTCCCAAATGGATAACGCCTTGATGGACGAGCTGCGCGCTATCGAAAGCAAAGTCCACCCGGCCGAGATTCTGCTGGTCGTCGATTCGATGATCGGCCAGGAAGCGGTGAACATTGCCAAAGGTTTCCGCGAGGCAATCTCTCTATCCGGGCTGATGCTGACCAAGCTGGATGGCGACGCCCGCGGCGGCGCGGCCATCTCGATCCGCTCGGTGACCGGGGTCCCGATCAAATTCCTGGGCACGGGCGAGGCGCTGGATGCCTTCGAAGCCTACGACCCGGCTCGCCTGTCCGGGCGCATCCTGGGCATGGGTGATATCCTGGGCCTGATCGAGCGCGCCGAAGCAGCCTACGACGAAAAAGAAGCCCGCGAACAGGCCGAGAAGATGATCTCGGGCGATTTTAGCCTGGAAGATTTCGCCAACCAGCTTCGCCAGTTGCGCAAGATGGGCCCGCTGGGGCAAATTTTGGAAATGCTCCCGGGCGGTATGGGACAGCTTGCCCGCCAGGTATCCCCGCAGGATGCCGAAAAACAGCTCAAGCTGACCGAAGCAATCATCAACTCGATGACGCGAGAAGAACGCCGGCGTCCCGACATCTTGAACGCCTCCCGGCGGCGGCGGATCGCCGCAGGATCAGGCACCCAGGTCCAGGATGTCAACCGCCTGATGAAACAGTTTCGGGAAGCTCAAAAGCTTTTCAAAACTTTGAAGAAATCCGGCATGCGCGGTCTACCGCGCATCTTCGGATAGCGCACCGTGGTTGCAAGGACCTGATCACCAGGCCATGCAAGAAAGATACTGATTCAGGAGATAGACTGTCGCCCAGCTTTGCCTCCGGGCCCCAAGCGAGTTTTAGCGCTCCTTCCGCTTTCCCTCTATCGCTTGTCCCTCCAGCAGCCCCAGGCAGTCTTGCAAACATTTGAGAACGTGAAGGAGACACTAATATGGTTCGTATTCGTCTACGCAGAGTCGGGTTGAAAGCCCAGCCAAGCTATCGCATCGTGGCAGCCGACAAAGAGGCGCCCCGCGATGGCCGTTTCATTGAGATCCTGGGTTTTTACAACCCGCGCACTCAGCCAGCCACCATCCAGATCAAAGAAGATCGCATTTACGATTGGCTGAGCAAGGGCGCGCAACCCAGCGACTCAGTCATCGCCATTCTAAAGAGCGCCGGCGCGCAGGAGCGCTACGAGCGCTTCAAGAAGGGCGAGGCTTTGGAAACTTTACTGGCTGAAGCGAAGGCTGCTGAAGCGTCGCGCAATATCAGCAACAAGACAGAACGCTCTGTACCCAAGAAAGCTTAGCCCGGCGCTACCGGCCCCGCGTTTCAGGCTCTCTCCGGAGGTAATCCATGCAGGAATTGATCGAGTACATCGCCAAATCCCTGGTCGATGATCCGACACAAGTGGTTGTTACCCATTTCCGCCGCGGCCCCCAGGTGATTATCAGCCTGGAAGTAGCCAAAGAGGATATGGGGCGTATCATCGGTCGCGGTGGGCGCGTGGCAAGTGCCATCCGCACCCTGTTGCGCGTTGCGGCTGCCCAGGAAGGCAAGCGCGCCACGCTCGACATTATCGAGCCGAACTGATCCACCCCGGTCTGCTCATGGCTGGAGCGAGAAAGTCGAACGTTTCCGAGCAACCTGCAGGCTCGCCTGTAGCAGGCGAGCCTGCCTTCTTGGTAGTGGGCAAACTGCGCCACCCACACGGGGTGCGCGGTGAAATCTTGATGGACGTCATCACAGACTTTCCGGAGCGCTTGCAGCCGGGCGTCGTCATTTACGTTGGCGAAAACCAACGCCCTCTGCGCATTCGCAGCCGCCGCCCGCATCGCCAGGCGCTGCTCCTGTCATTCGATGAATATTCGACCCCCGAAAGCGTTGGCGAATTGCGCAACGAACTGGTCTTCGTCCCCACCCATGACCGGCCAGAGCTGCCCGAGGGAGAATACTATCACCACCAGTTGCTCGGTTTACAGGTAATCAGCGACGACGGGCAGGATTTAGGCAAGGTGATCGAAATCATGGATACGCCAGCCAACGATATCTACGTGGTACGATCCCCCACCGGCCAGGAACGCCTGCTGCCGGCAATTGAAGACGTCGTGCAAGAAATCGATCTACACAAGGGCGAAATGCGGGTGCATTTGCTGCCCGGCCTTTAGCGATTGTTGGGTATTGTGTGTGTCAATGAGGGGTTTCTTCCGTAATTTGCACACGAACTGGCAACCACCATGCAGGACAACGCGAAGTATTACTGGGTAGGGTTTAATCTGGTCAAGGGCATTGGCGCGGCTCGCGTGCGCCTCTTGCTGGAGGCATTCGGCGACGCCGAGACCGCCTGGCACGCATCCGCCGCCGACCTTGAAGCAGCCGGACTGCACACCCGCCTGGTCGAAACCATCCTGCGGGTACGCGCCAGCGGCAACCTGGAACGCACCTGGGAAACCATTCAAAAACAAGCCATTACCGTTTTGACCTGGGAAGACGACGGATACCCGCGCCGTCTGAGCGAAATCGACCAGCCGCCTCCGGTGCTCTACCTTCACGGCCAGATCGAGGAAGCCGACGCCTGGGCCATCGCCGTAGTGGGCACGCGGCGCGTGACCGCCTACGGGCGCCAGGTGGCCGAAGAACTGGCCGCGGCGCTTGCGCGCAACGGAGTGGTTATCGTCAGCGGATTGGCGCGCGGCGTGGATATCATCGCTCACCAGGCGGCGCTCAAGAACGGCGGGCGTACCCTGGCCGTCCTGGGCAGCGGCGTGGACCAGATCTACCCGCCGGAACACGCCCGTGTTGCCCAACAAATCATCGAAAACGGCGCTTTGATCAGCGATTATCCGCCGGGCACCCCACCCGAGGCGGGCAATTTCCCCCCGCGGAACCGCATCATTTCCGGCCTGTCCCAGGCGGTGATCGTTGTCGAAGCCAGCGAAAAAAGCGGCGCGCTGATCACTGCCGCCTTTGCCGCAGAGCAAGGCCGGCAAGTTTTTGCCGTACCGGGCAATATCTACGCGCCGCAAAGCAAGGGGACCAACCGCCTGATCCAGGAGGGAGCGCAGCTATTGCTGCAAGCCAGCGACGTCCTGGAGGCGCTCAACCTTTCGCAGGCAGAACAGCACCGCGCCGCCCGCAAGGTGCTCCCGGCTGACGCTACCGAGGCGCGTCTATACGGCCTGCTGGGGCGAGAACCGCTACACGTCGATGAGATCGGCATCCAGGCCGATATGCCCATCGAACAGGTTTCTGCTGCGCTGACCATGATGGAATTAAAAGGCCTGGTGCGCCAGGTAGGCGCGATGCGTTACGTCGCGGTATATGACCAGGAAGCAGAATACCAGGTCTGAACCAGCCTGCGCGTGAGGACAGGCAACAGGATATGCAATTTCGAGCGCCCGATGCGTGAGCAGCCAGGCGCCAACCCAGTAAGGAGGTAAATTCAGTGGAAGCGTATTGTGTAAAATGCAAGACCAAACGTGAAATCGTCGATCCACAACCCGTCTTTACCCAGGGCGGTACACCCGCCACGCGCGGTGTTTGCCCGGAGTGCCATACCACTCTTTTTCGCATGGGCAAAACCGAGGCGCACCAGGGCATGATCCCTCCCAGCCCTGAAGAACGCAAGCCCAAGCGCTCCGGGAAGCTGGTGATCGTCGAGTCGCCAGCCAAAGCCCGCACCGTCGGGCGCTTCCTGGGTAAAGAATACACCGTGAAGGCCTCGGTAGGGCACGTGCGCGATCTGCTGCGCTCGCAGCTTTCGGTGGATGTTGAAAACGATTTTACGCCCAAATATCGCGTCCCCAACGAGAAGCGCGCCGTGGTGAGAGAATTGAAGGGCCTGGCCAGCAACGCGGCCGAAATCTACCTGGCAACCGACCCCGACCGGGAGGGCGAGGCCATCGCCTGGCACCTGATGGAGTCAGCCGCAATCGACCCCAAGGTCACACAACGGGTGGTTTTCCACGAAATTACCGAGCCGGCCGTAGCCGAAGCGTTTGCCCACACCCGCCAGATCGATATGTCGCTGGTGGATGCCCAACAGGCGCGGCGTGTGCTGGACCGGCTGGTAGGATACAACCTCAGCCCGCTGCTCTGGCGCAAGGTGCGCAGCCGGCTTTCTGCCGGCCGGGTGCAATCTGTGGCGCTGCGCATGATCGTGGAACGCGAGCGCGAAATCGACGCCTTCAACCCCCAGGAATACTGGAGCATTGCCGCAGAATTCCAGCCCGAAGGAATACGGCAGACTTTCCAGGCCAAGCTGGCCCGCGTCGATGACAGCGAGCCGGTGCTCGACAGCCAGGCCGTCGTCCAGCCCATCGTGGAGGCGCTCAACCAGGCGAGCTACGCGATCACCAAGATCAAACGCGGCGAGCGCCGGCGCAACCCATCGGCGCCCTTCATCACCAGCACCCTGCAGCAAGAGGCCTCCCGGCGCCTGGGCTACACGGCGCGGCGCACCATGGCCCTGGCCCAGCAGCTTTACGAAGGCATCGACATCGGACAGGGGGGCGCCGTGGGTTTGATCACCTACATGCGCACCGATTCGACCAACGTCTCGCAGCTTGCGCAAGATGAAACCCGCCAGTTCATCGAAGAGCGCTACGGCGCCAAGTTCCTGCCCGACCAGCCGCCGAAATACAAAACCAAAGCGGTCGGCGCCCAGGAAGCCCACGAGGCAATTCGCCCCACTTCGGTCCTGCGCCAGCCGGAAGCGATGCGCCCCTACCTGAATCGGGACCAATTCCGCCTCTACCAGTTGGTCTGGCAGCGCTTCGTGGCCTCGCAAATGGCCGCCGCAGTCTACGATACACTCTCCGTAGAAGTCAGCGGCCAAAACGGCGGACACATCTACCTGTTCCGCGCCTCCGGTTCGGCCATCCTGTTCCACGGCTTCCTCATCGTCTACGAGGAAGCCCGGGATGAAGAACAAAAGCCGGAAAGCGAGGAAGAAGAAACCACGCGCATTCCGGCCGGCATCAGCGAAGGCCAGGCCCAACGGCTGGCGAAGCTGCTGCCGGAACAGCATTTCACCCAACCGCCGCCGCGTTTCTCGGAAGCCTCGCTGGTGCGCACCCTGGAAGAGAACGGCATCGGCCGCCCATCCACTTACGCGCCCATCCTGGGCACGTTGCAACAACGCGGCTACGTCGTGCGCGACAACAAACGGCTCACCCCCACCGAGACCGGGCTGCTGGTCAACGATCTGCTGATCGAACACTTCCCCGAAATCCTGGACGTGGGCTTCACCGCCCGCATGGAAGAAGAACTGGATCGCATCGCCACTGGAGATTTGCCCTGGGTGAAGGTGATCCGCGAGTTCTACGGGCCCTTCTCGCAAAAGGTCGAAGCGGCCGAGCAGAATATGCCCGAGCACAACATGGGCCCCGAGCCGATCGGGCGCGCCTGCCCGGAGTGCGGCAAAGAGCTGGTCATCCGCTGGGGGCGGTATGGCAAATTCATCAGTTGCTCGGGGTTCCCCGACTGCCGCCACACCGAAGCCTGGCTGGAGAAAATCGGCGTGCAATGCCCCAAAGACGGCGGCGACCTGGTGGAACGCAAGACCCGCAAAGGCCGCATCTTCTACGGCTGCGCCAACTATCCCAACTGCGATTTCACCTCCTGGAAACAGCCGCTGCCCCGCCCCTGCCCGGAATGCGGCGGCCTGCTGGTTATCGCCGACAAGCATAACGCCCAGTGCATCCAGTGCGAAGAGCGTTTCTCGCTGGACCAGGTGATGGCAGACGTTTCGGCAGACGAAATGGCCAACGCGGCATGAGTCTTGCATCCTGATTGCCTGTCGGAGCTGGATCTTGAAAGTTTTCCCCTGTTGTGTGTGCGGCGCTGCGCAGCGCACACACAACAGGCCCACAAAAATGAAAAAATTCTTGCATATTTCGCCACTATGGTCTAAAATTAGAACAAGCTGGCGAAAAGCCAGAAATCGCAATTCCAGATTGCCCGCCGTGTGCCCGAGAAAATGATCGAGGAACTTAGCCTCATCAGGGAGAGACAAGATGAATAAAAGCACTGACCTGATTAAAAACCCGATTACTGTGGGAGTTATCGGCCTGATTATCGGGACTCTATTTGGCCTGGTTGTATTGGGCTGGTTTGTGTGGCCTGTACAGTGGATCGATGCCACCCCGGCCCAATTAAGCGCCGACTGGCAGCAGGTTTACCTGCGCATGCTGATCGCCGACTTTGGCGCCAACATGAACGTTCCCCAGTCCCAGTTGTACTACCAGGGCCTGGGGCCCAAAGCCGGCGACGTATTGGCCCAGGTGACCCAGAACCCCAACGGCCTGAGCCCCGAGCTGATCGCCAGCTTTACCACCCAGGTCGCCACCGCAGCGCCTGCCCCGACAGCAGCAGTGGAAGGAGGCTTCAACTGGCTGAGCATCCTGCTGCCGCTGCTGTGCGTGCTGCTCATCGTACTGATCGGCGTGGCAGTCTATTTGCTGCTGTTGAGGCCGCGCTACAAGCCAAGCGGTTCCACCGAACCGACCCCGGCCCAGCAAGCCGCCGAGGCGCGCCGCCAGGCTGCAACGACGGATTACGCCGCCCAGGGGACTGAGCCGCCGATTGTCCAGTTCATGGCGTCTTACAAGCTGGGCGATGACCTCTTCGACGACTCTTTCAGCATCGACACGCAGAACGGTGAATTCCTGGGCGAGTGCGGTGTAGGCATCTCCGAATCAATCGGCGTAGGCGATCCCAAAAAGGTGACCGCTTTCGAAGTCTGGCTGTTCGATAAGAACGATATCCAGACCGTCACGAAGGTGCTGATGAGCGCGCACGCCTTCAACGATGACTCCATCCGCCAGCGGCTGGCGGCCAAAGGCGAGGCGGTACAGGCCTTCGCCGGAGGCGATTTTACCCTCGATACGCAGACGCTGACCATGGTCGCCCGCGTGGTCGACATGGGCTACGGCGAAGGCGCCATGCCCGAGGACAGCTATTTCGATCACCTGCTGCTCGAACTGGCCATCTGGCCGAAGTAAGCCAGCGGTTTCGCTTAGAATTGCAGATCGTAAACCTGATGGGGCAGTAAGCCCCGTCAGGTTTGGGTCAATAAAAAAAGTGGGTGGTGCCGGGCACCACCCACTTTTTACATGGCGTGATGAGCTTACTCAATCTTGATGATCTTCATCCGTACGACGCCCCCCGGCGTCTCCGCCTCGGCGACTTCCCCCACCCGTTTGCCCATCAGCGATTTCCCGATGGGTGACACGTTCGAGATTTTCCCATTGCGCGGGTCGGCTTCTTTGGCGCCGACCATGTAATAGGTTTCCGGTGGGAAATCGTCCTCCTGCACGGTCACCGTAACCCCCACTTCGACCTGCTCACGCGGACCATCGCTTTCCTCTACGATAATGGCGTTGTGCAGGATGTATTCCAATTCCTGGATGCGCCCTTCCAGAAAGGCCTGGTCTTCTTTCGCCTTGTGATAATCCGCGTTCTCAGAAAGATCACCCATCGAAATTGCCGAGCGCAGGCGGACCGAAATCGCCTCTCGTTCGGGCCCCTTCAATTGCGCCAGTTCGGCTTTCAAACGGGCCGCGCCCTCAGCGGTAAGATAAGGTTGGTCGCTCATTTTCGTACTCCCATTAAGGTTTGATCGCCGGATCGAACAGCTTCTGGTACTCTTCGACGGCAAAGCGGTCGGTCATCCCGGCAATATAATCGCAGATGGTACGCTCCAGGCCAAATTCGCTGACCTGGGCCTGCACGTGCGTGGGCAGCATGGTGGGTTCCGAACGATAGGCCTGGAACAAATCGGTGATGATCCGCTCCGCCTTGACCTGCATGCGCACCACGCGGTAATGACGGTAAAGCTTGTTGTAGAGGAAATCTTTGAGCTGGCGGTTGCGCCGGTGCATGTCCTCGCTGAAACTGATGACATTATAAGGCAAACGCTGCAATTCTTCCACTGATTTCACGTTGCTGTCACGCAGGCGCTGGTGGGTGGTGTGCACCAGGTCGCTGACCTCCATGCCGATCAGGCGGCGAATCAAGCGATGGCGCGCCATATCGTCCAGTTCGCTATCCCGCACCCCAACGCTCTCCAGCAGGATTTCCCACAGGGCGATGCCTTCCAACATCGACGGGACAATCATCCCCGAGCGCAGGCCATCGTCCAGGTCGTGGGCGGTATAGGCCATCTCGTCCGCCACGTTGGCGATCTGCGCTTCCAGGTGGCCGCGCAGTTCGGGGTTGTAATCGCTTGCGTCGGCAATATCGTACTCGGATTCGTGCTTGACGATCCCTTCGCGCACTTCCCAGGTAAGATTGAGGCCGGGGAAATCCGGATAGCGGCGTTCCAGGGTGGTGACGATGCGCAGAGACTGCTTGTTATGGTCGAAGCCGCCATAATCTTTCATCAAACGGGCCAGCGCCACCTCGCCCGAATGGCCGAAGGCGCTGTGCCCCAGGTCGTGCGCCAGGCAAATCGCCTCTTCCAGATCCTCATTCGCCCCCAGGGCGCGGGCAATCGTGCGGGCAATTTGCGCCACTTCCAGCGTATGCGTCAAGCGCGTGCGGTAATAATCGCCCTCGTAATTGAAGAACACCTGGGTCTTATACTCCAGGCGGCGAAACGCGGTGGTGTGCAGGATACGATCCCGGTCACGCTGGAACGCGGTGCGGTATTCCGGCTCGTCTTCTGCATAGGCCCGGCCCCGCGAGTTCTTACTGCGGCAGGCATATGCAGCCAGGCTCTGGTCTTCGAATGCGTCAAGCTGTGCTCTGGCGAAAAACATGGCGGCCTTTCTTTCGTTCAAGCAAAAACGGGCAACACGCCATATGCGAATACCTTGCATACAGCGTGTCGCACAGTTGCATTATGGCTTACGTGCCTTCTTCCCAGGAATTGAGATAGGTGACCTGCTCAGGCGTCAGCACGTCGATCTGTACGCCCATGCCTTCCAGTTTCAAACGGGCAATCTCCCGGTCGATCTCAGCCGGCACGCTGTAAACGCGCTTTTCCAGCTGGCTGGCATTCTTGGCCAGGTATTCCAGGCTGAGCGCCTGGTTGGCGAAAGACATATCCATCACGCTGGCCGGGTGGCCTTCTGCGGCGGCCAGGTTGATCAGGCGGCCTTCACCCAGCAGGTTGATGCGCCGCCCATCGGCCATCACGTATTGATCTACAAAGGGCCGCACCAGGCGCTTGTCGACGGACATTTCCTGCAGGGCAGGGATGTTGATCTCGACGTTGAAGTGCCCCGAATTCGAGACGATCGCCCCGTCTTTCATCACCTCGAAGTGGTGGCGGTCGATGACATTTAGATCGCCGGTAACGGTAACGAAAATATCGCCGATCGCCGCGGCTTCGGCCATGGTCATCACGCGGAACCCATCCATCACCGCTTCCAGGGCAGGCAGCGGGTCCACTTCGGTGACAATCACGTTAGCGCCCATGCCGCGCGCCCGCATGGCCAGGCCGCGCCCGCACCAGCCGTAACCGGCGATCACGAAGGTTTTGCCAGCCAACAACACGTTGGTCGCCCGGACGATGCCATCGATCGTCGATTGGCCGGTGCCATAACGATTGTCGAAGAAATGCTTGGTCTGAGCGTCATTGACCGCAATCACCGGGAAATACAGCGCCCCATCGGCGGCCATGGCGCGCAGGCGAATGACGCCTGTGGTGGTCTCTTCCGTGCCGCCAACCACCGTGGGCAGCAAATCGCGCCGCTCTTTGTGCAGCGTGCTCACCAGGTCCGCCCCATCATCCATGGTGACGTGGGGTTCGTGATCCAGGGCGGCGCGGATGTGCTTGTAATAGGTGACATTATTTTCGCCTTTGATGGCGTAGGTGGGGATTTCAAAATGCGTCACCAACGAAGAGGCCACGTCATCCTGGGTGGAAAGCGGATTGGACGCCGTCAAAACCACGTCTGCACCACCCAGGTGCAGGGTGTTCATCAGGTTGGCTGTTTCAGTGGTTACGTGCAAGCAGGCTGAAATCCGCAGGCCCTGCAGCGGGCGCTCCTTCGCAAACCGTTCACGGATCAGGCGCAAAACGGGCATTTCTCGCTCTGCCCATTCAATTCTGCGCCGCCCGCCTTCCGCCAGTTTGAGATCACGAACATCGTAGTTTTCCATAACAAACCAATCTCCTTGTTTGAGTGAAAGTCATTTTGTGTGGCCCAAACCTGACGGGTCTTTACAGGCGCACGATGATTCGGTCCTATTCTTAAGACCTGTCAGGTTTGCGAGCAACTTGTTTCAATGACGAGTAATCGGTTACTGAGTAATCCTGGTGGGCGCTTCTGGTAATTCATCGACGGGTTTCCGTCGCCCTCCCCAGGTCAAAGCAAAATATCCAGTTTGCCCTGGTCGTCGAACACGGTGCGGAAGCGGGCGACAAACTCCTGCCGGGTGTAGTGATGGGTCTGCGGGCCGCACTGCTCCAGGCAATAAGTGGCCGCCAGCGAACCGATCTGCGCGCAGGTTTGCAAATCCAGGCCGTGGCTGTAACCGGTGAGGAAGCCGCCGCGAAAAGCATCTCCGACGCCGGTCGGGTCAACGATGTGTTCCGGCGGCACGGCGGGCACGTTGAACGTGCCGTGGTTGGAATAAATCGTGGCGCCGTGCTCGCCGCAAGTCACGACAACAAAGGCATCCGGGCGATTTTGCAGCACGGCTCCGGCATCCAGGCCGGTCATCTTTTGGACCAGGGCATATTCATAGTCGTTGACAAACAGAGCCAGTGCTCCCCGAATGCCTCTGCTCAACTCATCGCCGGTCATGCGCACGATCTGCTGGCTGGGATCGTAAAGATAAGCGAGTTTCAACTCCTGGCACTCATTCACGTACAACTTCATCGCCTCGGGGTCATTGGGAGAGATAACCACCAGGTCAGGGAAAGCGCCGGCCAGCTCATGCAGCGAAAGCCGGGCGGCGTACGCCATGGCGCCGGGGTAAAAGCTGGCAATCTGGGCGTTGGCGCGATCGGTATTCACGAAGAAGGAAGCGGTGAACACATCGGGGATGGTGCGCGCACCACGCGTATCGATCCCGTGGCTCTCCAGCCAGGCGCGATATTCTTCAAAGTCTTCTCCCACCGCAGCCCACAAACGGGGATGCTGGCCAAGCAAAGCCAGCGTGTACGCAATGTTGGGCGCCACGCCGCCGCGCAGCCGCCTCATCGAATCGACCAGGAAGGACAGGCTGATCGAATCCAGCCGTTCGGGCAAGATGTGATCCCGAAAATAACCGGGGAAAGTCATCAAATAGTCAAAGGCAACAGAACCAGTCAGCAGGATATCCATACGTCACAATTGATCGTCAAAAAATCATCGGCTCAAACACACAAATGGATATTTTACCTTAAATTTCCGCCTATCGCGGCGGCCATTGGCATCGAAAATGTTCCTCATCATACGATCTTCTCGACCGAAATTTGCCGCCATCTGCCCGGCTTGACACGTTCGCGCCGATTTGATATAGTCACTCCGATGAGAAAAATCAACCTGCTTCCCCTGGCCATCCTGTGGCTGGCGATCCTGGCCTGCACACGGGCCGCCCCCGCCCCACCGACACCCGCGCCATCCCCGGTTCCGCCGACGGCCCTGGCGCCTACCGCCGTTCCCAGTCCCACCCCTACCCCTTTACCTACGCCGACATCGATCCCCAGGGCGCGCGTCGAAAGCGGGGATAAGGCGCTGTTCAACGGCGATTGGGAAACCGCCCTCTCAGAATTCCAGACAGCTTACAAAAACACCACAGATAGCGAAATCCGGGCCGCCGCCCTGCTGGGCACGGCCCAGGCGCGCTGGATGGAACGCAACCTGTACGAGACTGCGCTGGTCCTGGAAAAGCTGCTGGCCGAATATCCCGACTTCGCCCACAAGGCCCAGGCGTATTTCCTGCAGGCCCAGGTAGCCACCGCCCAGGAGCATCCTGAGCAGGCCGCCGAGGCGTATACGAAGTACCTGGAGCTGCGCCCTGGGCTGATCGACGCCTATATCCTGGATCTGCGCGGCGATGCCCGGTTCGCCGCCAAAGACTACCCGGCGGCGGTCAAAGATTTCGAGGCGGCCCTGCTCAGACCGAGCCACCTGGACGAGACCTTTCTGCGCCTGAAACTGGCGCGCTCCTACGCGCTGGCGGGCGATTCTCCCACTGCGCTGACTTTATACGACGACCTTTACGGGCGCAACAGCGACGAGAATACGCGCGCCCTGATCGACCTGCGCAAGAACGAAATCTACACCACCCTGGGGCAAGGCGAACAGGCCACGGCAGCCTGCCAGGACGCCGTGCAAAATTACCCGACCTCCTACAATACCTATGCCTGCCTGACCATCCTGGTCGACGCCGGCATCCCGGTGGACGAGCTACAGCGCGGCATCATCGATTACTACGCCAAACAATACGGCCCGGCCCTGGCCGCCCTGGACCGCTACCTGCAAGGCAACCCCAGCGACCCGGCGACAGCCCAGTATTACTATGCCCTGACCCTGCGCAAACAGGGGGAATACGCCGGGGCCGTCCAGCGTTGGGATAAGGTGATCCAAGACGACAAAGACCACGCCCTGTGGGATGACGCCTGGGAACAGAAAGCGTATACGCTCTGGCACGACATGGACCAATACCCGCAGGCCGTGCAGACTTTGCTGCAGTTCGTGGAGAAATATCCCGTCCACGGGCGGGCGGCGGAATTTCTCTTCGACGCGGCGTCGATTGCCGAACAAGACGATCAAATCAAGCAGGCCGCCGAGCTTTGGGAACGGGTGGCTCGTGAATACCCCGGCGACGAACGCTCGGGGCGGGCGCTGTTCCTCACCGGCATTACCCAATACCGCTTGAAAGAATATCCCCTCGCCCTGGACGCCTTCCAACGCTACCTGGCCCAGGCAGGCACTCTATACGACCGGGCAGCGGCCCAGTTTTGGAGCGGCAAAGCACAGCTCGGGCTGGGGGATGCCGCTGCCGCCCGCGCCGCCTGGGAAAAAGCGGCTGAAATCGACCCCACCGGTTACTACAGCGAGCGGGCGCGCGACCTGCTCTACCAGCGGCCCGCATTCGACGCCCCGCTCTCTTACGACATTACCCTCGACCCAATCAACGAGCGGACGCGTGCCGAGGCCTGGATGCGCTCGACCTTCTCGCTCCCCGAGGGGACCAACCTGTCCACAGCAGGATCACTGGCCGAGAACCCCGCCATCCAGCGCGGCGCAGAGCTCTGGCAACTGGGGTTGTACGATGACGCCCGCGCAGAATTCGAAAGCGTGCGCCTGTCCGCGCAGCTCGACCCCGCCCTATCTTACCAACTGGCAAACTATTTGATCGCCATGAACGTCTACCGGCCGGGCGTCCTGACCACCCGCCAGGTGCTGGATATTGCCGGCATGGACGACGCGGCGACGTTGAACGCGCCGGTTTATTTCAATCACATCCGCTTTGGAACCTATTATTCCGACCTGATCATCCCCCTGGCCAAAAAATACGGCTTTCACCCGATCTTCCTGTTCAGCGTCGTGCGCCAGGAAAGCCTGTTCGACGCCACCGTGCGCTCGTCTGCCGGCGCCAATGGGCTGATGCAGATCATCCCGGCCACTGGAGAAGACATCGCCAGAGACCTGGGATGGCCTGAGAATTACGCCACAGAAGACCTGGTCCGCCCGCTGGTCAACCTGACGCTGGGGACAGATTATCTCGCCACTCAACGGGATCGTTTCAACGGGGATCTTTTTGCAGCCCTGGCCGCCTACAACGGCGGCCCGACCAATGCCGATCGCTGGTTGCAGCTTGCCCCGGATGACCCGGACCTGTTCCTGGAAGTCATTCGCTTTGTGGAAACCCGCGACTACATTCGCCGCGTGTACGAGCTATACAGCATCTACCGCTGGCTTTACGATCGCACCTCCTGATAGAATAGCATCGTATATGCGGCACTTCGTGCCGCATATACGATTATCCGCTCATTTAGAGCCGGAGGCCTGCGCTACCGTGCCGGTGCGCAAAAACCAGACGGCCAGGGTGCTGAAGCGGTCGCTGGGATCGTAGAGTGGACCCATGCTCGCTCCACGAACGTCCTTACTGACGCCGTAGGAATACACCGGGTAGAACAACGGCAAAGCCGGCATCTCGATCGCAAAACGTACCTGGAAGTTACGATACCGCTTCGTGCGTTCGTTGAGATCATCCAGCACCCGGGCCTGCTCAAGGTATTCGCTCACCTGCCGGTCATCCCACTGCGAGTAATTCTGCCCACCGGAGATTTGCGCCTGGTGCCAGAACGGATAGGGATCGGGATCGGGTGAGCGGGCGAAGTTCAACTCTGCCAGCGCGGCCCGGTAGGTGCGCGGCTCCAGGTAATCCGCCACGAGTTTATCCGGAGACGCGGCAACCAGTTTGGCTTGCACACCAATCCTGGCCCAATCCTGGCTGATCCGCTCGGCCACGGCCTGGTTTAAATCGCCTTCGGGGTACACCAGCTCAAAAGACAACTTCACGTTCTCCTTTGCGCGCACATTTCCGCCTTCGGCCGGGACAGTATAGCCGGCATCTTTGAGCAGGGCTATCGCTTTATCTGGATCGAAGCCCACCTGTTCCGTGCCGCTATAATAAGCCCAGCTCTCCGGAAAGATGGGACCGTTGGCAGTGATCGCCTGCCCATTGTAGATGCGGTCCACAATCCAGCGCCGGTTAATGCCCAGCAACAACGCCCGGCGCACTTTGGGGTCCTGAAAGAACGGCAGTTGTGGGTCATCCAGGTTCAGATAAACCAGGCTGAGGCGCGGCAAACGACCGGTGAATAACTGCATCTTTTCATCACGCAGCGCCTGTGGGAGGGTCGACGCAGAAATCTGGCTGACGCCCAGGACTTCGCCATTATCAAAAGCCGCCAGGGCAGAGGCTTCGTCGGGATAGTAGCGGAAAATTACCTTCTCGATATACGGGCGATCCCCGTAATAGTCGGCGAAAGCATCTAACACCACACCGGTGACTTTGCCATTGTCTACAATCAGGCTGTTGAAGCGATAGGCGCCGCTGCCCACCGGGCTAAAATTGAACGGCGCATCGACCAGCGCGGCGGGAGCCACCCCTTCCAGGAGATGCTTCGGTAAAATGCCAAAGGTCAGGTAATCCAGAAAAGGCGAGAAGGGTTCTGGCAGGCGAAATTGGATCGTCTTTTCATCCAGCGCTTCGACTTCGATCTGTCCCCAAAATGCTTGCAGATCAGCGGGCGCGTGCAGCTCCGCGGTACGCAACAAATTCACGGTAAAGATGATGTCGTCACTGGTTAGCGGCGCGCCATCGTGCCACACAGCCTGGGCGCGAATCGAGAAATTGTAGACCTTGCCATCCTGCGAGATGCCCCAGGTTTCCGCCAGGTCGCCATGCGGCAGACCGCGATCGTCGAAGCGGATCAGGCCGCTGTAAATCAGCCGGTCGACGTCATAGTCAACCGGGTTGTAAAAATCCAGCACCGGGTTGAAACGCCCCGGGGAGCCGATCAACGCTTCGCTGTAAATTCCTCCCTTAACCGGCTGATCCTCTCCCGAATGCCCCGGTAGAGCCGTCTGCTGCTGGCTGAACAGCAAGATACCAATTGCCACTAAAGCCAACACCACGACAACAAGCTGCCAGCGAATCTTTCTCAAAGTTCACCTTTCAGAGTAGAGGGAATGCAAGGGGTGCTTTTGCTGCGCCAACGTAGCAAAAACACCCCTTTTCATCCTTTCGCTGCTTACCGCCGGCCTCTACGATACGATAGAAGCCATAATCGCCAGCAGAAAGAACAGCACGCTCAGGCCAATCGTCACGCGGAACAAAACTTTTTCAACGCCACGCCGGGCCGTGAACACACCGCCGGTATCGCTGCCAGTCAATCCACCCAGGCCAGCACCTTTACTTTGCAAGATGACACTGGCAATCAGGGCAATTGACGTTATAATCAAAGCGATATCAATATAAGTTTTCACACAAGCCTCCTGAACAACCTCAATAGCAGGTTCTTTAACGGGCTGATTATACCTTCCGTCTTCAGAATAGTCAAACCCATCTCCGCAGCCATGCACGAGCTACTCATCAACCTGCACATGCACACCCGGTATTCTGACGGACAGTTGAGTCACGCCGAGATCGCCGCCGCCGCCATGCGCTCCGGCCTGGATGCGGTGATTGTCACTGACCATAACGTATACGTCCAGGGCCCCGAGGATTATTACACAGAAGGAGATCGCCGGATAGTTTTGCTGGTTGGCGAAGAGATCCACGACCAGGCGCGCCAGCCCCAAAAGAACCACCTGCTGGTCTTCGGCGCCGGGCGAGAGCTGGCCACCCTGGCGGGGGATACCCGCCGCTTGCTGGATCATGTCCGCCAGGCTGGCGGTCTCTCCTTCATCGCTCATCCGGTTGACCCCGCAGCGCCCGCAGTAGGCGAGACCGATATCTCCTGGGAAGACTGGCAGGTGCAAGGATACACGGGCATCGAACTGTGGAATGCGATGTCAGAGTTCAAGTCGCTGCTGAAAAGCAAGCTGCACGCCCTCTATTACATCTATAACCCCAACCGCATCGCACATGGCCCTTTCAAAGCGGCCTTACAGCGTTGGGATGAATTGCTCGCCGCCGGCCAACGGATCATCGCCATCGGCGGTTCCGACGCTCACGCATTTCCAGTAAGCTGGGGACCTTTGCACCGCGTCGCATTTCCATTCGATTTCCATTTCCGCACCATCAATACCCACTTGCTGGTCGACCAGCCGATGAGCGGCGAGATCGAAAACGACCGCCGGCGCATTTTAGAGGCGCTGGGGCGTGGGCGCGCCTTCATCGGTTACGACCTGCCTGCCCCAACGCGAGGGTTCCGCTTTACTGCCCACGGGTACGAACAAAACGCAGTGATGGGTGAGGAGATCTCCTCACAAAAAGGCGTCACCCTGCAGATCCGCCTGCCACGCCCGGCTGAGTGCCGCCTGATCCGCCACGGAGAAGTGATCCAGAGTTGGAAAGGACAGCAGCACTGCGCCTATATCACCAGCCAGCCAGGAGCCTACCGGGTAGAAGTATACCTGGAATACATGGGAAAAAATCGCGGTTGGATTTTTAGCAATCCAATCTACGTCCGCAAAAAATGAGTATTTTGCACACCCATGACATTAGGACTATTTGCAATTTACTTTGTTGCAACTATAATACATCTCTAAGGGACGTGCCTTATGGATGAGCGACGCAGGGAAGAACGAAAATTCTTAACCTATTTTTCGCGTGTGGTCGACCGTAATTCCGGGCGCATGCTCGGTTACCTGGTTGACATGACCACCGGCGGGGCCATGCTGGTAGGGAATGTACCCCTTAAACTCCAACAAGTGTATGAAGTGTGCGTCGATCTACCCGATGGCTTCGCCGACGAAGAACAACTCGGGTTAGTGGTGCGCGCCGTTTGGAGGCAGCCGGACACCGACCCTGAATTTTATCGCACCGGCCTGCAACTGGTAAAAATTCAACCCAAAACACTGCTGATCCTGGAACGTTTGCTGCAGCGATTCAGCGCCAAGCAATAACGAAATTTCAGCCGGTAAGCCGGCACCTGCGCCAGCACGAGGCGCTTTACACCTCTTTGCCGGCACCTATCCAATCCCCCTTTCTCTTCATTAATTGCAAAGGTCCGCTCTCGCCAGTATGGTAAAATCTACCCGTTCATCCCGCTGTCTCGGGCCTACCTAAATGCTGTTCACCTCGCCCACGTTTCTCTTCTACTTCCTCCCGCTCGTCTTGATCCTCTACCTGGTGTTCGGCCGGCGCATACGCAATGGCTTGTTGCTGGCTTTCAGCCTGGCATTTTACGCCTGGGGAGAACCGGTTTATTTGCTCTTCACCCTGCTTTTCATCGTTTTGCTCAATTTCCTGCTCGGGCGGTGGATCGAAGCGCGGCGCGGCGAGCCCGCCAAAGCCAGGCGCATCCTGCTGGCCGGCGTAACACTCAACCTGGCGTGGCTGGCCGGGTTCAAAATCCTTTCGGCCTACTCCGCTTCGATCCTGCAAAGGCTGGGGATCAGCTTGCCGGGTGAATGGCTGGCAACTTTCAGCCGGAACGCTTTTCTGCCTTTGGGCATCTCCTTCCTGACTTTTACCGCCCTCGCCTACTTGATCGACGTTTACCGCCAGCGCTGCGCCAGCGAGCAAAAATTATCCCGGTTCGCCCTCTACCTGCTGATGTTTCCCAAGCTCATCGCCGGGCCAATCGAACGCTACGGGCATCTCTCCAGCCAGTTCCCGCAGAGCCGGGTTGATCTGGCCGGCCTGGCAGCCGGCACCCGGCGCTTTGTGATCGGTTTCAGCAAGAAGCTGCTCATCGCCGACACCCTGGCGCCGATCGCCGACCAGGCATTCTCCCTGCCCGACACACAACGCACCCTGGATATTGCCTGGCTGGGGCTCATTTGCTACACGATGCAAATATTCTTCGATTTCTCCGGTTACACCGATATGGCCCTCGGCCTGGGGCAAATGTTCGGTTTCAAGTTCATCGAGAATTTCAACTATCCCTATATTGCGCAGAGCATTTCAGATTTCTGGCGGCGCTGGCACATCTCCCTCTCAAGCTGGTTCCGCGATTACCTTTTCTATCCCCTGGAGCGCAAACGCAGAGGCGCCCCCGGCCTGGCGCAGTATGCCAATGTGCTGATTGTTTTCGCGCTGACCGGTTTGTGGCACGGCATTACGCCGAATTTCCTGGTTTGGGGCCTGCTGCATGGGCTGGCCATCTCCATCGAAGTGGCCGGGCTGGGCCGCTGGCTCAAATCCGCCTGGGCTCCTCTGCGCCACCTGTATACGCTGGCGATCGTGATAACCGGCTGGGTCTTTTTCAAAGCCGCCAGCCTGCCCCAGGCTTTCGGCTATCTGAAAAGCCTGGCCGGTCTGGCGCAGGCTGCCGGCCCACTGCCATTCTCGGCCACGCCGATCGTCAACGCACGCATCGAGCTCGCTTTGCTGGCCGCCGTCCTCCTTTCGGCGCCCCTGGCCCCGGCCCTGGCGCGGGCTTTGAAACCCCTGCCGCAGCAGAGGAAATGGCTTGCGCCCCTGGAGGCGCTGCCAGACATCTTCCTGGCTGGCCTGTTCCTGGCCGCGATTATCGTTATGGCAGATTCTACCTACAACGCCTACATCTACTTTCGTTTTTGACCGCCGATGAACAGCGTGCCATCCGACCCTGCAACCAGACCCAGTCGCGGCGATCTTTTCTTCGTGGCTGCCTTTTTGGCGCTGATCTGTTCCAGCATGATCCTGCAAATCCTGGGCGTCAGGGACCTGCCAGGCTCCGAGAACCGCCTGCCCAACCCGCTGCCGGAGGTCAAAACCCCAACGGACCTGTTCAATTTCACGGCCGGCCTGGATGGTTTTCTCGGCGATCGCTTCCTCCCCCGCAACGGTTTTATCCACCTGTTTTACCTGGCGCGCATTTACCTCTTCCAAGAAAAGGTGCTCCCGCCCGTAATCATTGGCCAGGATGGCTGGCTGTATTACACCGGGCGGAACAACATCGACGATTACCAGGACGTCCAGCCTTTTACAAAAGAAGAACTGGTCGAGCTTCAAAAGACCCTGGATTTTCTTGACAAGCGGCTCAGAGCCCAGGGCATCCGCCTGCTGGTGGTCATCGCACCCAATAAAGAGACCATTCACCCCGAGTACCTGCCCGCCAACATTACCAAAATTGGCAAGGAATCTCGCTCCGA
This sequence comes from uncultured Anaerolinea sp., assembly GCA_964595435.1. Classification (GTDB taxonomy): domain Bacteria; phylum Chloroflexota; class Anaerolineae; order Anaerolineales; family UBA4823; genus RBG-16-57-11. Next base: position 85,808 of record CAZQQJ010000034.1, read on the forward strand.
CCAGCTTATCGAACACATGAAAGCGCACGGGAAAACGGCAATTTTGGACCTGCGGGAAGCCCTCCTGGAAGCCAAAAGACAGGGGCAGGTCTTCTACCGCACCGATACGCATTGGAACGGCATGGGTAGCTACGCGGCCTATACAGCCATCATGGAATATATGCACACGATCGATCCAAATCTCGAACCCTGGCCGCTGGATCGTTTTACGTTAACCCAGCAAACCTTCTCCGGGGACCTGGCCAATTTCCTGACCATGCGCGGCCGCTGGATCGAGCCAACGGTGGGCCTGGAGCCCAAATATGAGCGCCACGCCGAGCTGGTCAGGACCGATCCAACCCAAAGCCTGCGTTCCTGGCACAACCCCCACGTCACCACTCCTTCTGTATTGGTCATCTCCGACTCCTTTGGCCTCTCCGTCAGCCCGTTGCTGGCAGAGCACTTCAGCCGGTTCACAGAAAGGTTCACCGGCTTACCCGGTAACCGGGTGGCGCATCGCAATCTGGTCGACCGCTTCATCCAGGAGGAACACGCCGATATCGTGATCTTGCTGCTGGTCGAACGGAATCTCTACCTGCTGCTGCCATAGGGGGCCGCCAGCGAACGCCCCGCTCGCCGGCGCGGGATGGTTCCAGCAGCCAGCGCAGCACAGCCCATTTCCTGGCACGCGGCGGGCTGGCCGGCGAAAGCACCAGGATCACCCCGAACCCGACGATGACGTTGGTAAGCAGGAAGAAAACCATCTCTTCGATGGGCAGACTGCCGACCCTCCAGCCGACTGTTTGCTGCGGATCGATGATCCAGGCGCCGCTGGCAATCGCCAGCGCATCCACTACCCACAGATACAGGGTTGGCGGGAGGATGGCCATACAAACCAGTTTCCAGTTCGCCCACAAAATATCCGCCCCAAATACCGCCTGGATCATCAGGGGGACCAGCGCCCAGCAGAGGATCAGCGCCAGGTAGGCGCCTGGCTGCCAGCCGGAAAAGAGCAGCGTGATGGAAACGAACCAGACCAGGAACAAGACCAGGGTCGAGGCGAAGCGCAGACTGCGGCGACCGGGCACATTTACCCGGTTTTCGAGGCCCCAGCGCATCCACCCCACGGTCCACAAACCGGTAAGCAAGGTCTGGAGGACGAAGAAGGTATATTCTTCGATGGGCACCCACCCCAGGCGAATCCCGATTACCCGGTCGGGAGCATACCACCACACACCGGTGGCTACCAGGTAATTATCCCATGGCGTGGTATACAGCAGCGCCATGCCGGCGTGCGCCAGGATTGCCCAGTAAGGCAGCCATTCGACTTTTATGTCCCTGCGGCGAACGAGCCAGCGCCAGAGGTCGCGCGGCACAAGGGCCAGTAACACCGACAACGGCGGCACGATAAAGGCCAGCAAGACGCCGAAATAAGTCATGCGATTCAGCGCTCCACGGCAATGCGCTTCACCATCCGCAGCACTTCGCCTTGCCTGTAGGGACAGTTCACGACCGGCGCCAATCTATGGGCGACCCCGAAGCCCGGTAAGCCACCAGGCTTTCGCCGCCAGGCCGATCTTGCGCACCTTGCTGCTGCCCGCCCGGCGGGCAAAGACATTATAGCGGTTGCGGCGAATGCTGTTCAGAATAGCCCGGTAGATTTCCAGACCGCTCATCACCGCCCAACGCCCCGTGGCAAGCATGGTGACGCTGCTGCGCGCCTGGGCGTAGAAACACTCCGTGCGCGCCATTTCGAACTCGAGCAGATCGACAAAGTTCGGCGTGACCCGCCTGGCAGCCAGGTCGGCCTCGCTATAGCGAAAGCGCGCCAGGTCCTCCCGGGGGATATACACACGCTGGATATCCCAATCTTCACCGATATCGCGCCAGAAGTTGCTCAATTGCATGGCCATCGAGAGGCTGTCGGCGCCGGGAAGCGCATCTTCAACCCGGTAGGGCGGCCTGACGCCCAAGATATGGGTCATCGCCCTGCCGACCGGGACGGCGCTGCCTTCCATGTAGTAAACCAGGTCGTCGAAAGTCGGGAAACGCGTCGTCGTCAGGTCGTCTTTCATGGCGCGAAAATAAGCCTGCATGGTCTGGCTGGGAATTCCACATTCGATAGTAGTATTCAAATAGGCGCGCATGACCGGATCAGGGCTATCCCCCTGCTCGAAAGCGCGCCAATAGGCCCTTTCCCAATCTTCGATGGCTTCCAATGGCGAGGCGAAGCCGCGATGCGCCACATCCACCCGGTCATCCCCCACGCGCATCAAGGCGTAAAGGGCTTCGACGTGATGAAGTTTATCCGCCGGGAAAAAACCGCTGGCAAACGAATAGTTTTTGCTGGCCGCCTGCATAATCTGGCGGCAGATGGCATAATCTTGCTGAGAGGCAATGCCCGGTTTCATCACCTGCCACCGCTCGAAAACGCTGGCACGGTTGAGTTGTCCACTCACGCCCATTCTTGCACAATCCTTTCCGTCACCAAACGGGACGAGATCATCACCATCGGCATACCAATACCCGGATAGGTCCCCTGTCCAACAAAGTACAGGCCATCCACGTTGCTGGCCTTGTTATTGGGGCGAAAATAAGCGGACTGGAAAAAGCCATGCGCCACCGATCCAAAGGCCGTGCCCAGGACGGCGTTGATATCCTGCTGCCAATCCGTGGGACGATACTGGCGCTCCCAGACGATATGCTGGCGAATATGCGGGTCGACAATGCGCTCCAAACGGGCCAACAACTTTTCGCGAACCACGGGCGCGGCCTGGTTCCAGTCAATCTGCGCCTCCAGGTTCGGCATGGGAGCCAGCACGTAGATCAGGCTGTGCCCTTCAGTCGCCAGGCCGGGATCGGTAACTGTAGGGACATTCAAGTGAAAAGACGGTTCTTCAGGCAACGTTTTATTCTTGAAGATCGCATCCAGGTTGGCGCGGTAATCCTGCGAAAAATACAACGCCTGGTGGCGCAGGTGGG
>CAZQQJ010000035.1:0-85881 GCA_964595435.1 uncultured Anaerolinea sp.
CACGGCTAGCCGGAAAGATCATTTTGTGTGGCCCACGAAGTGCGAGTAGCTTTTGGACATCGCTCTCATCGCTGCGCACAACACTTACCTGGAGCAATCTCAATAACTTAATACGGAGCAAGTCATACAATCGGGAAAACAGGCTCATCTTGGATGTGGTAGCGATTCGGCAACCATCGACCCACCGAATAACACAGCTGGCATCTCCTTATCCAATAAAACAGGCTATGCAGCAAGCTGCCCACGCGCTGTGGTCAGCAAAACGGCCATAGGGAGATATGATCTATCGTCAAACAACCAGACTATGCATGACTCAAACGAGGAGATTCGCTATGAAAAACAAAATGCTTTCGCTCTTCTGTATCGTTGTCTTCCTGGCCGTCTTTTCTTCCGCCGGGAACGTGGCTGCTGCGCCCCTGCCTTCCCAACCGGCGCAGGGATCAGACACGCCAGGCGCGCCCGAGGCGCCTACAGCCGGCACAGATTATCTGGCCATTCCGGCGGCAGCCTTTCTTCCCGAGGGTGAGGCAGAAAACTATGAAAACCACGGGCGGTATATCAAACTGCTTCGGTCAGTCGCCTATGAGAGTACTGATTTCATTGCTGCCGTGCATTTGCCTCACGGAGCCAAGATCACGCAGGTATCCTTCTGCTTCCATGATTTGGTGGAGGCTAACGCGACGGCCACACTTTATTACCGCGGATTGGATTCGGCTACGCCTGTTGAAGTAGTGTCATTATCGAGCTGGGGTAACAGTGGATATCAAACGATTTCGACAACCTCAATCGGTAATCCAATCATAAATAATGCCACCTCTGTCTATTGGGTCGAACTGAATGTGCCTTTTCCGCCCGAAGGTGGGGACACCGTTTGGGGATGTGGCGCGACCATCCGTTACAACCGGCCGTCATCCTCAACCGACATCCTTTCCATCCCAAGTGGGACCTTCAAGCCCTCGACCTGGGGGTACAACTACGACGCGTACAATGCTAAGCTTGTCCACCGGGGCTACGAGGACGGCAGCAGCGGCTCTGGAAATTACCTGTCCCAGGTGGAGTTACCAGACGGGGCAACCGTGACAAAGATGACCATTCATACCTGGGATTCAAATCCCACTGAATCGATCTGGGTCTGGCTGAGGCGGGTCGACACGGATGGGAACCCGAACCAGCTCGCCGTAGCCAGCAGCCCGACTTCTACGGGGCCAGTAGAAACTCCCACAACCGCTATATCTTACGCCACCATCGACAATACACATTACGCTTACCATATCATGCTGAGTCTACCGGAATGGAAAGTAAACGTTGTAAACAGCTTCTATTCGGTAACCATTGAGTATACACTTCCAAACAATCAAATCTATCCTACCCTATCCTTATCCAACCCGGCTTTTACAGGTTTCTTCGATGACCTCGATTATTACGATTCAGGTTATAACTTTTTCCACGCACACAGCGAAGGCGGCGGCAGCGACCCGGGCGTGTACCTCGCTCCGGTTTTCCTGCCCCAGGGGTCAAAAGTCTCGACCGTCATCTTTTACTACTACGATGGGACAACCACCCAATCCGGCCAGGCCTTCCTGACGCGAACCCGTTGGGGTGTCAATGAGGAAATGATTTCGTTCACCACGAGTGGTAGCGCCGGTTACGGATACTCCGTCAAGGCCGCCTCACTAGCAACGATCGATAACGCCACGTATGCCTATTTTGCCTACTATGTTCTGCCAGTGACCGAACCACCTTACCTCACCGACGAAAATGTTACCCCAATCTTTTTAGCGATCAATTACTCTCCCCCCCAATACGTGTACCTTCCGCTGGTAAGGAGGTAAGGTGATATCTTCCAGATCTGCAAGTGTTATAATTCTTAAAGCACACAAAACTGGTGTATGGGCCTGATTACGGCTGGCGTTTATCCGCAGTCCGAACGGGTATTTACTATCGATAACTAAAGGGAAAAGTTGCTGAGGTGCAACGCACGAAGAAAACGTATAATGCGCCTTCGATGCAAAATGATCCCGGCTCAAAGAAAGTAGGACAAGGTGTGACTCTTACTCCACGCGAACAAGTGCTCGCCGCTCTAAACCACGAACAACCGGACCGCGGGCCTGTTGTCATCGGCGCCAGCAATGCCGTAGGGATCAAGATGCGCCCTACCGGCGATTGAAGGCGCTGCTTGGCATCCAGGCAGCGGATACGTATCTTTACGATTGGCCCGAGCTGGGCACCGCCGATCCCGAAGAGGCCGCGCTGCAACGTCTGCGCGGCGACGTGCGCGGCGTGCACGACCGCTTTCCGGTGGAGACTTACCGCCGCAATCGGGAGCGTCCGCCCCACAGCGACTATATCGACGATTGGGGCAGCGGGGCAAAGGAAATCGAAGATGGCGTATGGTTCCCTGGCATACACCCGCTGGCCGAAGAACACGCCATCGAAGCGCTGGAACGCTACCCCTGGCCAGATATGAATGATCCTGCCCGAGTGAGTGGCGTGAGCGAGCGCGCCCGCCGGTTGGCAGAAGAAAACCAGTATGCCATATTGGCTACTCCCTGGCTGCTCTTCCCACTGGAACGGGCTTTCGCCATGCAGGGCATGGATAAGTTTTTACTCAATCTGGCACTGTATCCCGAGTTCGCCCAGGCGCTGCTACGCAAGAACGCCGAATTGTGCAAGACCCTGATGGGGCATTTCCTGGACGCTCTGGGCGAGAACGTGGACCTGATCAAGATCGGTGACGACCTGGACACCCAGGAGAGCTTACTCATTTCTCCCAAAATGTACCGCCAGATGCTCAAACCGGTGCATGCCGATTACATCGCTTTCATCAAGGAACGCACCAAAGCAAAGGTGTTCTTCCACACCGATGGAGACGTATTCCACCTGATCACTGATTTTATCGAGATCGGTGTGGACGTTCTCAATCCGATCCAGACCTCGGCGGGCAAGATGGCTGACCTGGCCGAACTGAAGCGGCGCTACGGGAAACGCATCGTCTTCTGCGGGGGATCGATACGCAGCGCATCCTGCCCCACGGCACGCCGGAAGAGGTACAGCAAGAGGTACGGCGCGTTGCCGGCATTCTGGGGCAAGGCGGAGGTTACATGCTGGCAGCCGTACACACCATTGACGAGGTGCCGCCGGAGAATATCCTGGCGATGGTCGACGCCGTCGCATCTTATTCATAAAACAGAACGGCCGGTGCACCCGGCCGTTCTGTTTTCGTTAGCCTTCTTTTTCGTATGGCACGCCTTCAGAGGCAGGCGCCTGGCTGCGACCAACCACCCCCGCCAGCACCACCATTGTGGCGACGTAAGGGGCCATCAGCAGGAACTGCGAGGGGATCTTGATGCCCAGGATGGCTAGCTTGGAGGCCAGCGAGTCGGCAAAGCCAAACAGCAGGCTGGCGCCAAACCCACCAAAAGGCATCCAGTTGCCGAAGATCATCGCCGCCAGGGAGATAAAGCCGCGCCCGGCGGTCATCACCTCGTCAAAGCGACCCACCGATCCAAGAGTAAAGTAGCCCCCGGCAAACCCGGCCATCATTCCTCCCAGCGTCACCCAAATATAGCGCGTACGAAAGACGTTAATGCCCAACGTATCCGCGGCGCGTGGGTGCTCGCCCACCGCCCGCATGCGCAGCCCCCAACGGGTGTAGAACAGGACGATATGCACCACCGCCAGAAGGATGAACATAGAATAGACAAACAGGTTAGAATCGAACAGGATCGGCCCGAAGAACGGGATGCGCGATAGCCCTGGGATTTCCCAGGCTGTGAATGTGCCGGGATTATTCAGCTCCTGGTTCGTCTGCATAAACCTGGCGGAGATATAAGAAGTCATACCCGTCGCAAAAATATTGATCGCCGTGCCGGAGATAATCTGGTTCGTCTTGTATTTGATCGAGAGCACACCCAGCACCAGCCCCAGCAGCGCCCCGGAGAGCACCGCCGAGATCAGACCGATCCACAAACTGCCGGTAATGCTACCCACCAGCGCGCCGACCATGGCGCCCATCAGCATCATGCCCTCGATGGAAATGTTGACGATGCCGGAGCGTTCACACAGGATTCCGGACATCGCTCCGAGCGTGAGCGGCACCGCCTTCGACAGGGTGGTATTCAGCAGGCCGGCCAGGTTGAGCGACTTGCCCGCGGCCGCCCAGGTCAGAAAGGCAAAGATGAACAACCCGGCCACCAGGCCGAGAATCCAGTTGGTGTACTTGCCAAAACCGCCCGGCCTGATCAACTGGATCAGCCCCAACAACACGCAGATTACAGCGAGGACATTGAGGGTCGCCTCAGTAGGCAGCAGCATATCCGGGATCGTCGCCTTGAGGCCGCCCGGTGTCATCCCGAATTTAGTAACCAGGCCATCCTTCAACGGGCGGCTGAAGAAATACCAGACCGCGGCACCAGACAGCAAGAACAAAACGCCCATGATGCGCTGGCGAACTGGAGAAACCATTTCGATTTCGCGTCGTAAGGCTACGGTTGCCATGATTCACTTCCCTCCCCAGGAGCCCAGGCTGATCGTCTCGCCCGCGCCATAAGCTTTCTTCAGGCGATAGAGCGAGCGGATAATCGCCGGGGCGGCGATGAAGACCAGGATGAAGGCCTGCAAGATCGAGATAATATCGACCGGGATGCCCACTTTGAGCTGCATATTGGTCGCTCCGTTGCGCAAAGTACCAAACAGCAGCGCAGCCAGCACCACGCCTAAGGGGTGGCTTTTGCCCAACAACGCCAGGGCGATGCTATCGAAACCATAACCCGAAGAAAAGGCCATGGCCAGGTTATAATTCACACCCAGGACTTCGTTAGCCCCCGCCAACCCGCCCAATGCGCCAGAGATGGTCATGGCGGCGATGGTAGTAAGGGAAACGATCATACCCGCGTAGCGCGCCGCATGTGGGTTGAGGCCCACCGCTCGCATGTCGAAACCCCAGCGCGTCTTATAGAGAAACCACCACGCCAGCCAGGCGATGAGCAGCGCCAGGAAGAAACCAAAATGGAAGCGGATAGGATCGCCGAAAAAACGGAACAACTTCGCCGAATCCTGGATGGTGGGGCTGACCGGGTTTGGCGAGCCCGGGCGCTTCATCGGACCGGTGAGCAGCCAATCGCTTATCCGGAAAGCAATATAGTTGAGCATGATCGTATTGATCACCTCGTGTCCACCGGTCCTGGCTTTCAACCAGCCAGGAATGAGGCCCCACAATCCGCCGCCAATCGCCCCGGCGAAGAAGGCCAACATCATATGAACGCCGACAGGGAGGCCGGTAAAGGCATAACCCACATAGGCGGAGAAAATAGCCCCCATGAAAATCTGGCCCTCAACGCCGATATTGAACAGGCCAGCCTGGAAAGCCAGGGCGACCGCCAGGCCGCCAAAAATGTACGGCGTGGCCGCTACCAGGCTCTCGAAGAAGGGATAAAACGCTTTGCGCAACGCTTCCGGTTCGCCGCTCTGCATGGCGGCCGCTATCTTTTGCGGATCACCAAACGCGCCGATGAACAGCGATGAATAAGACTGCACAAGAATATTCCAGCCGGCTTTCAAGCCTTCGATGGGCGATTGTCCCCAGGCAGTGTAAAATTCGGGGCTGGTGAAAACAATGAACAGGCCGCCCAATAACAGGCCGGTGATAATGGCCAGAAACGGGATGGCTACGACCTGCCAGATGCGCTGCCAGCGCGAAACTGGTGCCGGAGCGCGGCCCGTTACTTGTTTGAGCAACTCCTCTTGAACGATCTGCAAACCGTTCTTTTCAGGAGGTTGCGTCTGCGGTGTAGGGGTTTCTTGGCTCATAAAGAATTTCCTTTATAGGTTTTCTGGCCTGACGCCGGCCATGAGCAGGCCGACCTGTTCTTTGGTCACCGATCCGGCAGGCAAAACATCGACAATCTTACCGCGGTACATGACCGCGATGCGATCAGCCAGGTTCATGATCTCATCCAATTCAGATGAGACCAACAGAACAGCGCAGCCCTGGTCGCGCTTCTCCAGGATACGCCCATGAATATATTCAATCGAACCAACATCCAGGCCACGTGTGGGTTGCGAGGCGATCAGCAACTTGAGTGGGCGTGAAAACTCGCGTGCCACGATCACTTTCTGCTGATTGCCGCCCGAAAGCGAGCCAGCCGAGGTGATGGCATTCGGGGTGCGAATATCAAATTGTTCGACCAACTCATCGGCATGCTCCAAAATCTTCACCTGATCCATTACCACACCTTTGGTGAACGGTGGTTGGTAATAGGTATTCAATACCAGGTTGTCGGCAACCGTGAAAGGCAGCACCAACCCATCCCGCTGGCGATCCTCCGGCACGTGCGCCGACTGGAGCTCGGTAATCTGGCGCGGCCGGGCATGGGTGATCTCGGTGCCTAACAGAGTTACCTTGCCAGATTGCGATGAACGCAAACCGGTCAGCGCCTCCACCAACTCGGTCTGGCCATTCCCCTGCACTCCCGCCACCCCCAACACCTCGCCTGCGCGAACATCAAACGACACCCCGTCCACCGCCACCTGGTTGCGCTGGTCGAGCACGACCAGTTTATCAATCGTCAGGACGGTCTCACCCACTTGCGAAGGGGCTTTTTCCAACTCGAGATTCACTTCGCGCCCTACCATCATTTCCGCCAGTTTATACTGGTCTGCATCTGCCGGGCGCGTCGTGCCGATTACTTTACCCCGGCGGATAACCGTGATCCGGTCGGCAAATTCCATCACCTCGCGCAACTTGTGCGTAATGAAAATGATCGATTTGCCTTTGTCGACCAGGAAGCGCATGATCTTGAATAACTCATCTGCTTCCTGCGGCGTCAATACAGCCGTTGGCTCATCCAGGATCAAGATATCTGCCTGGCGGTACAGCAGCTTGATGATCTCAACACGCTGCTGCACACCGACCGGTAGATCTTTGATATATGCGCCCGGATCGACCTGCAAGTTATACTGCTCAGAAATCCGGCTGATTTCGGCGGCAGCTTCAGCACGATTAAGGAAGCCGCCCAGGCGCGTGGCCTCCTCACCCAGCATAACGTTTTCTGTCACGGTGAACACCGGGACGAGCATGAAATGTTGGTGCACCATGCCAACCCCAGAACGAATTGCGTCACTGGGAGAGTGGACGGTTACCGGCTGACCACGGACGAAAATCTCGCCCTGGTCTGGCTGGTAAAGTCCATAAAGAATGTTCATCAGGGTAGTTTTGCCAGCGCCGTTTTCCCCCAACAAGGCGAGGATTTCGCCTTGCTCCAGGGTCAGATCAATATGATCATTCGCTAACACACCTGGAAAGCGCTTGGTAATGCCGCGGAGTTCAAGAACAGTGGTCATAAGTGGCTATTACTCCGATCGTGCGTTTGATTAATTGACTCTCATATTTTACCATGAGGAAAAGAGTTTCCAAGAAGTTTGTATGGCTTTTCACAGTTGAACATCACCGATTACCGCGGGTCGCCCGTCTCCGGGTTCACACCGGTATCGATAAAACCAGCCAACATATCGTCCAGCAAAGATTGCACCAGGCGTTGGCGACCCGTGCTAAGCAAAGCAAGATTCTGGTCGGTGATGGCGACGGGCACATCCAATCCAATTGCTTTTTCGCCAGCCATCAAGCGCGACCAGGCCTGGCGCACAGCGACAAGCACATCCGGGCGGATCGAGGCCACCCACTGCCCCGTCAACGAGGCAGGCGGCCTGGCCCCACCGATGATCTTTAGCCCCGCCTGTGCCAGCCCTTCCAACAACGTGTTATCACCTGCGCCAGGGAAAACATACACCGTCTTCACTGCATTAGCAACCAGGGTATCGATAGCAGCCTGTTGGTCGGCGGCCGATGCGCCGCCAGGCAAATCGACAAACAAAGGATATTGGATGAAAGGCGGATAAGCCGGGCGGCACAAGCCGCAAAAAAAGACCACCCCGTTGGTAAAACCGTTCCGGGCAGCTTTACCCGCGTTCGTATCAGCCCTGCTGATTACGCCCACTCGCCAATCAGGGGTAACGGTTGCCGCCATATAACCGGCCAGAAAACCCTGCTGGTCGGGCCGCTCACCGCCAGAACCAATCACACTCAAGTTTTGCGCGGGTTGCAAACCAGGGATACCCACCGCGATGAACTGCACCTGGGGATTCGCTGCAGCCAGGTTAAGCATGCCGGGATCTGGCGGCGCAGCCACCAAAATACCGACTTCCGGCTCCAGGTCCAGACTGGCCAGTTGTGTGCGCGCTTCCAGAGTCAGCCCGCCTTCTGCAGCTAGTTCAGTTAAAACTGTCTGCAAATTCGCCGCCAGTTGCGGATCGGCCCCTGGCAGAGTCAACAAAACCAGTTTCGATGGCACGGTTGTCTGCAACGGCAAAGGGGTCTCCACAACGGGCAAAGTAACCGAAGGGGTAGGCTGCGCAGCAGTTGTCGCCGTCACACTTGGGTTGGCTGGAGGCTTTAGACGGCAGCCGGCCATCCCAAAGCCAAGAAAGATCAGGACGCAAATCCGGATAACGCGATGGCTAGATAAAGAATTCACGATGATACTCCCAGGATCTCATTTTGCGACCAGGTATTGTATGGCGCGACCGACACCCATACAACATCCGGTATTCCCTTATTTGGCTGAAAGCCGTTTTGTGTGGCCGGTGCAGTGCACGTATTCTTCGTACATTGCACCTGAAAAACTTTTTGACTGAAAGTCATTATGTGTGGCCCCAACCTCCCGCAGGTTCAGAACCTACGGGAGGTTCGTGAGCGACTTTTCATCTCATCTTCAATTTATTATATGCGATGCGCAACAACATACATCGTAGAAGAAATACTATTTTACACGAGATGAAACGGTTATAATAGTCCTATGATCGAACTGAACATTCCTGGAAGAGGATTGATCCAACTGGAACACCTGGTCAGCGATGTCAATGGTACTCTGGCGTTGGATGGGCAACTGCTCGAAGGCATGGCGCGCGCCTTGAACCATTTGCGTGACCGTCTTGAAATACATTTGCTCACCGCCGATACTCATGGACGCCAGGCTCTTATCGACCAGCAACTCAATCTACAGGCAGTTCGTATCCAACCCGGGGCGGAGGGGGAACAAAAAGCTGCTTATGTGCGCCGCCTGGGCGCCGAACGCGTGGTGGCCATTGGACAAGGCGCCAATGACGCCGGGATGTTGCAGTGCGCAGCAATTGGCATCTGCGTATTGTCGCAAGAAGGTGTGGCCACGGAAACATTGCTGGCCGCCGATCTGGTCGCTCCAAATATCCATGTCGCCCTGGAACTGCTAGAAAAACCGCTGCGCCTGGTAGCAAGCTTGAGAAAATGAATTTTCCAACCATCGAAGAACATCCTGATAACCCCGACGATCTCCCGCCGGCGCGCCGGCGCAGAGCACACCGTCTGCTGGCACCCCTGGATGCCGACGAACGGGCTGCTTTCCTGGATCGGATAGCACACCGGGCAGCGCCATCCTACGATTTCTTCCTGTTATCATTGATTTCGGGGGCAATCCTGGGGGCCGGCCTCCTGCTGGACTCGACTGCCCTGTTGGTACTGGGGGCAGCTTTCGCTCCATTGATGGCACCGCTGGTGGGTGTGGCGCTAGGAACAATCATTGGCTCAACCAACCTGTTCATGCGCAACCTGATGGGCTTGCTGATAGGCTGCCTGATCGTTTTTGCCTCAGGCTGGTTGATAGGCGCCTTTAGCCTGGGGCGATTTCCAATCGCAGCCGAGCTGGCTTCCGTCCATGCCCGGGTCTACTGGCTGAACTTCCTGGTGCTGGCAGTAAGCACTGTCCTTGCTACAGCAGCGATTGTTCATAGTGAGAATGGCAGTTCTGCCATCGCATTGGTCGGCGTCGCATTGACCTATGAAATCTATCTTCCCCTGGCAACCGCCGGTTTCGGATTAGGCGCACAAATCCCACACTTGTGGCCGGACGGGCTGGTCGTATTCGCGCTGCACCTGGCGTGGAGCATCGTGCTCGGCGCGCTGACCCTGGCGGTAATGGGGTTCCGCCCCTTGACCCTGTTCGGTTATACCCTCGGCGGCGCCGTGGCCCTTTTGAGTGTGATCCTGTTGATTGGATTGAGCAGCGCCAGCGCAGTGTTGAGCGCCAGATTTGGGCTACCGACGATAACCCCAAGCCTAACGCCAACCCTGACGGCCACGCCAACCTCAACCCTGACGCCAGTCCCCCCTACAGCCACGCTTACGCCGACGCTTACTCACACACCAACACTCACCCCTACACCCAGCCTGACGCCGACGCCAACGCCTATCCTGGCGATCGTCCGCGCAGATGTACCAGAAGGGGTACGCATTCGCCGCGAACCTGCCGGCGAAACCATCGGTTTCCTGACTAACGGCACCCTGGTGATCCTGCTGCCCGAAACAGCCGAAAAAGATGGTATCCCGTGGAGCCTGATTCTCGCTCCGGATGGCACCCAGGGTTGGATTGTTCAGACGCTCGTGGCGCGGGTAACAGCGACCCCGAGTCGATGACACTCTTTCAGATCAGGAAAGTCAGGCCTGTTTTTTCGGCAAATGCTCAGGGCGAAAAGCGCCAGGGAGCAGTTCAGACAGGTTGGCATCCAGTATCACATCGCCGTGTTCGTTCACAGTGAGAACACGTGTTTCCATGCCAAACTCGGCGAGCACTTGCCGGCAGGAACCGCAAGGTGACCCGCCGTTGGATGTCGCCACCACAATCGCCAGGAAACTGCGCTCGCCTTGCGAAACGGCGTTATAAACTGCCACTCGTTCGGCGCACATGGTGGTAGGATACGCTGCGTTCTCAACATTCACCCCTGAATAGATCTTACCAGAACTCGCCAACAGCGCTGCCCCAACCGGGTACCTGGAATAAGGTACATATGCCCACTGCCGGGCTTCCAACGCTGCATGAATCAACTGATTACGCATTTCATCGTTCAACATGATCTGGCTCCTCCGCGCTTTGTGCATCTTGCGACAGCCAATGTGCGCTCACCTTGCGAATCCTGCGGTTGCTGACATGCTCTACCGTCAAGAGCAAATTATCTTTCAGCACCGTCTCTCCAACGCCTGGCACATGGCCCAGTTGGTCGTAAATATAGCCGCTCAGGGTATCAGCCTCTTCACTGGTCAAATCACTGCCCATAATTTCGTTAAAGTCATCCAGACCTATTCGCCCTAAAAACATCGCTCCGCCGTCCGGCAACTTCTGGTACGGCGCTTCTTCACCCTGGTCATATTCGTCCTGGATCTCACCCAGGATTTCTTCGACAATGTCCTCCAACGTCACCAGGCCAGCCACGCCTCCATACTCATCAACGACAATCGCCATGTGGATACGCTGGCTTTGCATCTCCGCCAGTAATTCGTCGATTTTTTTCGCCTCAGGCACAAAATAAGCCGGGCGCAACAAACCACGCAACGATACAGGGCGATCATCTTGACGCACAGCGCGAAGCAGATCTTTAGCGTATAACAAACCCAGCAGATTATCGACAGCGTCTTCGTAAACCGGTATACGTGAATGACCTGCCTGCAAAATGGCGTCCACAGCTTCCAGTAAAGGGGTGTCCACACCCAAAGTAAGCATGTCGATCCGCGGCACCATAATTTCACGCGCCAGGGTATCACCCAACTCGATCACCGAATAAATCATGCGCCGTTCGCCTTGCTGGAAGAGCCCCTCCTCTTGCCCTACATCCACCAGGGTCTTCAATTCATCCTGAGTCACTGCGCCGGGTGATTCAGCAGGCCAGTTGGCTTCATTCGATAATGCCAACGGGACCAATAACACCGTCAGCACACTCATCAAGAGACGTACAAAACCGGTCAACCGGTAAGCCGATGTTTCTGCGCTGCGCAAAACCATTTTCTCAATGGCCCACTCCAACCAGAACAGCAACAACCCGGCTACGACTAACCCCATCACAGCCGCTAACACCGGATAATCTACAGGACGCCATAACACAAGCGCTACTGTCAGTCCTGCAGTCAGAAAGCGTGTTATCACCAGGGTAAGGTTCAAACTGGCGCGCAAGCGCGGCATCGCCGGCAGCAAAGCCAGGGTTTTCTGCAACCCCTCGCCAAATTGCTCACGCAGCGCCAACAAACGTGCATAAGATGCCTGTGCAAAACTCGCCCGAGCTGCTATCGCTACAAGATCGAGCACTAACACCAAAATCAAACCAACAACTGACAGAATGGCCTCAGTCACGTTTCTCCAATTTCCGTATCGAACGTGCCGGCACGCCAACTGCCAGTGTGTAATCCGGCACATCCCGGGTAACCACCGCTCCTGCCCCTGTACGAGCACCTTCACCGATCTTTACAGGGGCTACCAGCATTGTATCGCTACCGATAAAAGCATTCGCCCCAATTTCAGTCGGATTCTTGTGATTGCCATCATAATTGCAGGTTATCGTCCCGGCGCCAATATTCACGTTCGGACCAATGGTTGCATCGCCAATGTACGAAAAATGGCCCATCTTCGTACCTGGACCCAGTTCCGAATTTTTAACCTCGCCAAAATTCCCCATGTGCACCCCCTCGCCCAGGTGAGCACCCTTCCGGAGGTGGGCAAAAGGCCCCATCTCGACATGATCTTCCACCCTGGCGTCCTTCAAGATAGAAGCCAGGATCGTACAGTGTTTGCCGACCCGGCTGTTGCGCACGATCGTGTTGGGTCCCAACGTACTGCTTGACCCAATGATCGTCTCGCCTTGCAAGTAAGTATTGGGCCAGATGACCGTATCCTGGCCGATTGTAACGCCGGGCTCGATATATGTAGTGGCCGGGTCGACCAACGTAACCCCGTTGAGCATCCACTGGCGATTGATACGCTGCCGTAAAACCGCCTCCGCTTCAGCCAAATGTACCCGCGTATTGATACCAATGCCTTCTTCGGGGTCGTCCAAACGCAATGCTTGAACCGATCGCCCTTCTGCTACCGCTATTCCAATGGTGTCGGTCAGGTAGTATTCACCCTTCGGTGAAAGCGGCACACGACGCAGCGCATCCCACAACCAATTCGCATCAAAGCAATAAACGCTGGCATTCAACTCCCGTACAGCCAGTTGCTGCGGCGAGGCCTGCGCCTCTTCGACAATCGCCTGCACATTGCCGGTTTCATCACGGATAATACGCCCAAAACCACGCGGGTCGTCTACCACAGCGGTCAGCATGGTGATCGGACCAGAATGAGCGACCTGGGCCTGAACAATGCGCTGCAAGGTCTCGGCGCGAAGCAGTGGCATATCACCATAGCTCACCAGGAGCAAATCAGCTTCGCCACGCAACGACTGCTCCGCCTGCTGGACAGCATGACCAGTGCCTGACTGCGGCTGCTGCAAAACAAAACGAGCGCCGGTCTTGAATGCCTGGCGAATTTCATCTGCACCGTGGCCAATTACCACAACAGGGTCGGCCTCCACAATCTGGCGAGCTGCCTCAATGCTATACCACAGCATTGGATGGCCCAGCAGAGGATGCAATACCTTGGGCAATTGGGAGTGCATCCGCGTCCCCTGACCGGCTGCCAGAATAACGGATTGAATCTTCATATGCTCTCCTCAAGGACGAAAAAACGAGCGTCACATCTGGATCAGAACCATGTGCAGCCCGTCTTTCGAGAAATCTATTAACAAAAACCAGGCTGGGGCGCCCGGATTCGAACCAGGATATACGGATCC
Organism: uncultured Anaerolinea sp.; assembly: GCA_964595435.1. Lineage (GTDB taxonomy): Bacteria > Chloroflexota > Anaerolineae > Anaerolineales > UBA4823 > RBG-16-57-11. The sequence continues at coordinate 13,684 of CAZQQJ010000035.1, forward strand.
AAAGTCCGCGGTGCTGCCATTGCACAACGCCCCAATTGACGTTTCACATCACCAAACTCACAACACGATCAGAGTATGGCGAAAAGCATTTTAACTTCAATTCTCTTCTGGCGCAAGACCCAGTTGTCGCGCCTGTTCATAAGAAAGCGTATCGGGGCTGCTAGCCCCCCTGGCAACATCCTCCACTGCCGATTCCCAAAAGGCGTCTACTTCTTCAGATTTCATCTTATCGCTTTTTGCTGAGCCAAAAATCGCATCCAACGTGGAAAGTAATTCGTCACTGGTCTCCCCTTCCTCTGGCCCTTGCGCCTGCTGCACAACCGGCGCAGAGGATGATCCATCACTTGCAGCCAGGGCGTCGGGCAAATTCCGAGGCAAGTGCTGACCTGCTCTGTGCATCGCACCGATCAGGTCAGCAACGCGCTGCCCCTGTAACGGAGCATGCGGCACCAGCACGACCAAACCTACCGATGGGCTTATCGAGGTCACAAAACAATCGTGCTCCTGGCCGGCAAAATACAGCCAGTCCTGCGGCTGACTGCCCCGAAGCAGAGATGTCACCTGGTTTCCTGCATTGAAAGCAGCTATCACCGTAAGGAGCAAATCGGGAGAGTTTGCGCCTTCGGGCAAGGCCCCGGCCTGGGCAATCACTTGAGCCGAATCGTTCGCCAAAACCACACAAGCAGCGTTCACTTCCTGGAGCAAGCTGGACAGGTGTTCGGCCAATCCACCGCTTACTGTTTTCTCAGCCCCCTGGACGAAAACCTGTTCAGCCGGTTGCACCCGTTTTAGCTGAGGTAGGGGCTCTAAAATCTGTTCTGCGGGTACTTCTTCAACCAGCGCTTCTTCCTCATCATCCAACCCCAGGCAAGCCAGCGCGGCATTGCAAAAAGGCGTCATTTCGACCGGCTTGAAAAAATATGCATCGGCGCCTGCATCAGCAACAGCCTGACGGGTCCTGGCATCCAGAAGACCGGTGATCAGGATAAAACGCAAATTGGGGTTGCGCACCTGGGCGCGCTCCTTCAACTCCAGGCCAGAAATCCCTGGTAAGCGCACATCTGAAACCAGCAGATCGATTGGCTGGCGCGAGATGACCAGAATCGCTTCCTCGCCCGAAGGCACGTCGATGACCTTGATATCGTGTCCGAGTGTCTCCAATCCGGCGCGCAACACACGGCGCACATCCCGCTGATCATCCACAATCAAAACACGATATGTATGCATAAATACCGTTACTCCCAGTTACGTTACTCGAAAACAGGCTACCCAGTGGCCCGGTTTGACCTCTAACAAAGGCGGCTCTGCCTGTGAACATCCATCCATTACCACCGGGCAGCGAGGGTGGAAACGGCATCCTTTGGGCGGATTTAACGGACTGGGCACATCACCCTGCAAGATAATTCGCTCCCGTTTGATGGTCGGGTCTGGGATTGGAATCGCCGACATTAGCGCCTGAGTATAGGGATGCAATGGGCTTTCATACAGTTCGATCCGGTCCGCTAACTCAACCATCTTGCCCAAATACATCACCGCTACCCGGTCAGAAATATGCTCCACTACGCTCAGGTTATGAGCAATAAACAGGTAAGTCAGGCTAAATTCCTGCTGCAAGTCTTTGAGGATATTCAACACCTGGGATTGTATGGATACATCCAAAGCGGAGACCGGCTCATCGGCGACGATAAATTTCGGGCGCAACGCCAGGGCGCGGGCAATACCAATGCGCTGGCGCTGTCCACCCGAAAACTCGTGCGGGTAACGCCTGGCGTGATAATCCTCCAGCCCCACCTTTTTCAAGGTTTCCATTACGATCTGGTCTTGTTCTTTTTTAGTGCCGATCCTATGAATCCGCAATCCTTCAGCAATCGACTCGCCCACCGGGATGCGCGGGTCGAGCGAAGCGTAAGGATCCTGAAAGATAATCTGCATATTGCGGCGCATTGCCTTGAGTTCATTCCCCTTCAATTTTAAAACATCAACGCCGTCGAATTGCACTTCACCTGAAGTAGGTTCGATCAACCGGAGCATCGTACGCCCTACGGTGGTTTTGCCACATCCCGACTCGCCCACCAGCCCAAGCGTTTCACCTTCTTTCACTACGAACGAGACATCATCTACTGCCTGGACCCAGGCCACAATGCGCTGCAACAAACCAGCTCGCACCGGAAAATACTTGACCAGGTTTTTGACAGTCACCAGGTCGTGTTGATCGTCAGATTTTTTGGCGATCGTTTTTACACCTGCAGATTGTTCACTCATAAGTTCTTTGTCTCCTTATGATCAGGATAGCCCTATCATTATGCTTCAGGCAATTATGCTACGCTTAACGGCGCGCGATGGTTTTCGTGGTCCAAATAGAGCCAGCAGCGCACTGAGTGACCCTGCTTTACCGTTGTCAATTCCGGCTCGACTCGTGTGCAGATTTCCAGGTTATATTCCTCGTACGCTTTGCAACGCGAAGCAAAACGACAACCGGGCGGCAGGTTAACCAGGTTCGGCACCGAACCCGGAATCACTTCCAGGCGGTCTTTTACTGTACCCAGGATGGGGATCGAGGCAATCAAACCCTTCGTATAGGGGTGCAACGGCTGTGCAAACAACGTCTTCACGTCGGTCTGCTCCACGATCCGGCCAGCATACATGACTGCCACGTTGTCGGCCATTTCAGCAATTACACCCAGGTCATGCGTAATCAAAATAACCGCGGTCTGCAATTCGGTTCGCAGGGCACGAATCAGATCCAGAATCTGGGCCTGAATGGTCACATCCAAAGCGGTAGTTGGCTCATCGGCGATCAATAACTCCGGGTTCAAGGCCAGGGCCATAGCAATCATCACACGCTGCGCCTGGCCGCCTGACATCTGGTGCGGAAAAGCATGTGCTTTGCGTTCCGCATCCGGGATGCCCACCAGGCGAAGCAGCTCGACTGCACGCGACCAATCCTGGCCTTTCTTGATCTCACGGTGAATTTGCAATACCTCGGCAATCTGGTCGCCCACTTTGAACACTGGATTGAGACTGCTCTGCGGTTGCTGAAAGATCATAGAAATACGATTGCCGCGAATGTCGGTCATCTCTTTTTCGGAGAGCTTGAGCAGGTCAACACCTTCGAACAGAATTTCACCCTCCACAACACGCCCAGGGGCCCCCACCAGGCGCATAATCGAGAACGAAGTCACGCTCTTTCCACAACCAGACTCGCCTACCAACCCAAGCACTTCGCCGCGTTTGACCGAGAAATCAACGCCATCCACGGCTTTCACCACACCGGCTTCAGTATAAAAATACGTTTTCAGTCCTTTGACTTCCAAAATTTTATCATTTTGTGGAGATCGCGATTCCAACGCCATGCAAATTTCTCCTTATCGGTCTAGAAGGCGGCAGCTTCACCGCCAGGTCAATTAAACAGCCTGCCCCGTGTGCAGGTTACCTGTCACTCATCTAGCGAGATACCTAATTGTACCAGCGCATCGCGGACTGGTTGAACAGTTTTTAACACCGGCGGATTTACACGATAACCGCCGCTATCGCCCAAATATACCACAGTCAATTCAGAATGGCGGCCTGTGATGGGAAAAAGCATATGGTCAGGATGCCCGGTGTAAAAATGGGCATGCAGCTTAACCGGTTTGCTAAAAAAAGCCTCTACGCTCACATACCTGGCATACGCATCCTGCAACGTATTATCTCCCATTCCAATCCCAGATTGGCGCACCACGCCTCCATCCAGGCTGCGACGTACTGCTTCAGCCAACAGAGCATAGCCTGGATCACGGGGCCGCCATTCCGAGCGCTGGCCATGATGATAAACAACGATGCGCACCGGCCTTTCGTTGAATCCTCTGATGAACCAGAGGGCATCCTGGGTGACAAATACAATCGTCAGGAAATAGATAACCACCCCGAACAGGATGGTCACCAGGATCAACTTCACCAATGCGCTGCTGCTACCGGGCCGGTTCATGTTCCCACCAGGCGTAGGCCTTCAAACACTTTAGATAGCCAGGCGCGGGTCGAGCGCGTCTCGCAGGCCATCGCCGATAAAATTGATCGACAGCACGGTCAGGAAGATCATAAAGCCCGGCGAGAGCGCCTGAACGAAAAGATATTCGAGGGGCGAATTGCGCGCTTCGTTGAGCATATTTCCCCAGGTGGGCACCGGGGGCATCACGCCAAAGCCCAGGAAGGAAAGCGCCGACTCGGAAATGATCACCGCGCCGAAAGCCAGCGTGGCCGAGACAATGATCGGCGCCATCGAGTTGGGGATCAGGTGCATGAAAACAATCCGCGCCCGGTTGGCGCCCAGCGATCGCGTCGCTTCGACAAAATCCTGGGTGCGCAGGCTGAGCACACTGCCACGCACCAGGCGAGCAGTACCCATCCAGCCAAAAAACACCAACACGAAGACGATAATGACCACGCTCAGGCCCGAGCCAAGGAACTCTTGCAGCTCGACGAACTGGCGCAGGCTGCTCGATAAGATCAGCAGCATGGGGAGCTGCGGCAAGGTCAGCATCAGGTCGGTGAAACGCATCAACACCGTATCCACCTTCCCCCCGGCCGCGCCGGAAATCGCGCCGATAATCGTTCCCAGCAGTTCTGAAACCAGCGTTACCACCAGCGCCACGCTCAGTGAAATGCGCCCGGCATACAACAGGCGCGAGAAGATATCCCGCCCCAGCTTATCCGTGCCCAGCAGGTGCGCCGGCATTCCCTCTACCCCTGGCGAAAAAAACGGCAGGAAGGATTCATCCAGGTTGATTTCATCGTACGGGTACGGCGCGATCAGCGCGGCAAAGATACACGCCAGGGTAATCAACCCCAGGGTTATCAGACCAAACATTGCCAGCTTGTGCCTGCGCAGGCGGCTCCAGGCCAGGGTCCACACACTGACGGGCTTATCCACTGCCTTTGCTTGCCTGCCTCGCGCCAGGTCAGCAGTCACAGTTGCCATGTTCCACCTTCCTCCACCAAATCAACTGTACTGGATGCGGGGGTCGACCACCGCATACAGGATATCGGCCAACAAATTGGAGAACACAGTCAGCGTGGCTGTAATCACCAGCAGGCCCTGCACCACCGGCCAGTCGACGTTAGAAATGGCATCGATATACATGCGCCCCATCCCCGGCCAGGAGAAGATCGACTCGGTAATGATCGCCCCACCGAACAGTCCCGGAAGCACCAGCGCCAGCAAGGTGATCAAAGGGATCAAGCTGTTGCGAAAACCATGCTTCAGGATCACCATCCGCTCGACCAGGCCCTTGGCGCGCGCCGTACGCATGTAATCCTGGCGCAGCACTTCCAGCATCGAAGCACGCGTGTAGCGTGTCCATTGCGCCATATTGAAGAAAGCCAGCACCATCACCGGCAGCGACACGTGCCATAGGCCATCCAGGATGGCAGCTACCTCCTTGCCGGCCAGGTCGGGATATTTACTGCCGAAGGAGAAAATTCGTCCAAAGGCCTCGACAATATCGCCCGGCATCCCCGTAGTGCGCACTCCACCGGTGGGAAACAGATCGAGCTGCACAGCAAAGATCGCCATCACCATCAGGCCAGTCCAGAAAGTGGGCATCGACTGGCCAAAGAAGGCAATCGTGGTAGCGACATAATCCAAAAGGGAATATTGCTTCACTGCCGAGATCACACCGATGGGTATGGCGAATAACAACGCCACGAATAAGGACAGGCCCATTAACAAAATCGTATACCCCAGGCGCTGGCCGATCATCTTGGTCACCATCGTACCCTTCTGCATCGTCCAGGATTGTCCCCAATCGCCCTGCAACACCTTGCCCAGCCAGCGAAAATAGCGCCCCCGATCGAAACGGCATGCCTCCTGCTCGCCGGCCGCATTGACCGGGCAGTATTTCCCCGGCAGTACTGGCTTATCCAGGTCCAGCAGCCGGTTCAACCGGTCGAGCATCGACCGGGTGATGCGCGGGTTGCTTAACGCCAGCATGTCAAAAGGCCCGCCCGGCGCCAGGTTGAGCACCAGGTAAATCAATATCGAGATGAAAAACAGCATGACGAAGTTTTGCCCCGTCCGGCGAATTATGAAATTAGTCATCGCACCTGCTCCACAAGATCGCTCACCCGCGGATCATGAAATTGACTGGTGAGGCGCATACGTCGCTTCATGGCGTACACGCCTCACAGTCCCTATTTTGTAAAGTGTGCGTTGCTGCGCGACGCACACTTTATCGAATTACATCTTACTTAGACAGTTCCCACTCCCAGGCATTCCAGGGATCCGGGCCGTATTGGGTCGCACCGGGTTTGTAGTTCAAAAAGCCGGGGCGCACGACCCAGACACGCGTGTTGGAGAATATCGGGATAACCGGCACGTTTTCGGTCCAGATCTTGTAGAACTCTTCGATGACCGGCTTGCGCTTCTCGCGCGACAGGCTGACCTCGGGATCGAGAGCATTCATGATCAGCAGCTCGTCGGCGCGCTCGTTGCAGAAACCGGAGTAGTTCTGGCCCACATAGCCGTTCTCTTCGGTCGGGATGGCGGCGCAGTTGTACAGCCCCATGTGGTCCGGATCGTCGCCAGTGGACCAGGTATAGATCGCCGCGTCGAAGGTGCGGCAGTTCAGCGGGCCGCCCTGCGAGCAGACCGCGAACAGGCCACGCCCGTACAAGAACTGCAGGTTGACGCCCATATTGATCTTCTTGAGCTGTGCCTGGATCACCTGCGCCAGGGCCTGGCGGTCGGCGCGGTCGGTGGTCATCAGGGTGAACTCCAGTTTCTTGGTCTCGCCGTTCACATCCTTGGTGCAGGGCATCGCCGAGCAGTCCCAGCCCGCCTCAGCCAGCAGCGCCTTGGCCTTCTCTGGATCATAGGGGTACTTTACATAACTATCGGTATAAGCCCACGACAGGCCGGGGGGGATGGGCAGGTCAGTGGTCTTCTGCTTACCGAAGTACAGCTTGTCGACCAGCGCCTGCCTGTCGATGCCGTAGTACATCGCCTGGCGCACCTTCACGTCATCGAAGGGGAATTTGGTGGTGTTGATATCGATGTGCTCCCAGCTATAGTTGGGCTCGTAAAAGACCTTGTACAGGCCGGCCGCCTCGATCTTGTCCAGGTCGGGAGCATTGGCCACCGTCAGGCCACCGACGGCGCTGACCGCAGCGTCAACCTCGCCGTTCTGTAATGCGGACAATACGGCCGCCGATTCGGCGAAGAAGCGGAAGATGATCGTCTTGATCTTGGCATCGCCCAACGGGAAGGGCTTATCGGATTTCTCCAGGACGAGTTCCTGACCTTGCTTCCATTCCTTGATAAAGTAAGCGCCATCGCCAGGGATAGTGGTCCAGTCAAGACCCTTCTGCTCTGCACCCGGGATGCTGCCCATGGCATGCTCTGGATACCACTTATACCAGAACCAGTAAACCGGGTCAACCACCGGGCCGGCTTGATTGGAGTAGTTGGCTTCGTAATCGGCCTGGAAAGATTTGAAGTCGACGTTGCCGGTCAGTTCGCCTTTGACGGCTGCCTTAACCTGGTTTTCGCTCAGGAAGGCGACCACGAAGGTCTGGTCATCCACCGGCCTGACTTCATAAATTTTTTCGTAGAAGGTGCGATCCGCCGCTTCCACAGTCGGATCCATATACAACGACCAGTAATAAACCGCGTCCTTGGATGTGACGGGAGTACCATCCGTCCAACGCCAGCCTTCCTTGATCTTGTGGGTAACTTCCAGGTGCTTGTCCGCGCCTTCGCCCACCCAGGCCGCGCCCCCATTCTCAAGGGTCGGAATATCGCCATCACAGCCCAGGTTGACCCACTCAGTCTTCTCGTTCTGGGCCATGCAGCCGACCATGTAAGGCGAAGTCGCATAGGTGCGGGCCGACATCGAGCCGATGATGTCGTGCAGATCGTCAGGCTCTTGCTGCATCGCCAGCACGACTGTGTCCGCAGCCTGCGGCACAGCAGTGGGCGGCGGGGCCTCTGTCGGCTCCGGCGTGGCGGTGACCACCACTTCCTGCACCTGCGGCTTGCCCTCGACCATCACTTCCTGTGTAACGACTACCGTCTTCACCACTTCTACCGGCGTTTGAGCGCAGGCGCCAAGCAGCATGCTCAAAACCAGCAGAACGCTGAAGACTGCAAACCACTTACGTTGAGCTTTCATTTTTCTCCTCCAAAAAAGTAGATCGGGTTGAAATAGTCAATTGGTTCCAAAATTGAGCAAACATATCAGCATTATCCCCGTGGCGATCACCTCCTTTAGCAAATAACACTTACTATCCAGAAGTTATATTTATCGTTTTGGTGCATGTTAATATACCACATCCACCCCAATGAGGCAAAGACTTCGTGAGAAGGTCATACCCACCGGAGGCAGTTACGAGTATATATCAAAACAGGGCGGAACGACGAGGGGGGTGGAGTATTTTCAGTCCACGAAGTGGCTTATTTTTCTAATACTGCGGTTGGATATCCGTTGGCCTGCTCTTCTTGATGCTTGCCCTGCGCAATTGACGATCCCGGTGACGGCAATTCCGTTACGGGCACCCCACGCCAAAACTCTCCAGATTCCACAAAGCCGTCTCCGAAGATGGGTCAACCGTCACCCCACACAGTTCGGGGCGCGTCGCTACGAGCTTGAGCCGTTGATAAAGCGGCAGCGCCGGCAAATCCTGAGAAAATATGGCCTGGGCCTGGAAATGAGCGGCGCGGTGTTCGGGCGAATCGGGCAGCGTGGTCTGCGCTTGCTGGCAGGCGCGGTCAAATTCAGCATTACTGTAGCCCGCAGCATTGGCCCCTCCCCATCCCTTGGGATAAGCCGGATAAGAACCGGGGATTTCCTGTGTCATGTAAAGGAAACACGGCGGTTCCAACGCCGAAATCCACCCATACTGCACAAGCGAAAAATTGCGCCCAAAGACTGGCCCTTCCGGCCCGGGGACAAACAGCGCCTGGGCCGGTATGCTATTGATTTTCGCTTTAATCCCGCACTGCGCCAACGACTCTTGCAAAATTTGGGCGGCGCGCTGCTTTTCAGGCTCATCGGTGGTCAAAAAATCGAACTCGAAAGACGTGCCATCCACCAATCCAGGGATGCCTTTCGAGATGCGGGGCGTCGCCGGATTGGCGTCACTATCCACCCAACCGGACGATTCGAGCAATGCCCCCGCGGCCTGGGGGTCGAAAGCATAACGCTTTACATCGGGGCTGAATAGGGGGTGTGCATTTGGGACATAACTATCCGGAACTTCCGATTTACCCGCGAACAACTCGTTCGCCATTCGCTGGCGGTCGATGCACTGCGTCACTGCCTGGCGCACCTCTCTTGCCTGAAAAAGAGGCAATGGGCCGCCATTCTGAGGATCTTTGGCCGAAATCAAGCCAAAATCGACATGCTCCCAGGCCGTACTCGCCTGGAAAACCAGGTTCACCTTGCCGCTACTTTGCAGCTCGGCCAGGCGCGTCGTTTCAGTTTCCAGGTGTAACCCCTCATCCAGAAGGTCGCACTCTCCAGCAAGCAGGGCTGCAAGCGCCTGCTCCCGGTCAGGTACGAAACGAAAGACTAAGCGGTCGAAAGCCGGCAAACCCTCTGCGCTACGGAAATAAGCCGGGCTGCGGCTTAAAGTGATGTGGTCTCCTGCCGTCCATTCATCGATCACATAGGGTCCCCAGCCTAACGGCTTGCGGTTCACCGCTTCGGCAGTCAGCATATCTGCCGGCGCCAGGCCACCCCAGGCATGACGCGGCAAAGGGGTGAAGAAAGCCGAAACTGCCATCGCAGAGCGATAGCCTGGCACTCCCCGCCAGGCCACCCCGTTCTCATCCAGAGCCTGATAGGAATCAGTGTGCTCGAGCAGGTCAGCGCGGGCGCGTGGATAGAGGCTGCGCGCCACCTCATAGGAATAGACCGAGTCGTCGGCAGTCAACGGCGAACCATCCGACCATTGCAGACCGCTTTTTAGCTGGAAGCGCGCCACCAATTGGTCCATCTGAACCGGCTGCTGGCCGGTATAGGTGGCTGCGCAACTGGCATCGTTGCAACCAGATGGCAGATAGGCAACGCCTTCAGCCAGCTTTACCAGCCGGCCATCCTTATCGACAATCGATGATCCAGCCTGCACCTGGACAGCTTCCAGCGCCAGGCTGCCATCCGCCAACGCCGGCTTGCGTTCCAGGATCACCGGAACAAGATCGTAGTTTACCAGATCAAACGGGCCATCGTAGATTGCCTGGCGGACCCCCCGCGCCGCAGCCGAGGCATCGGCATACAGGAATAGCGACGTCGGCTCCTGTCCCATACAGATGGTCAACAAACGCGAGGCCGGCGCGGTGAAAGCAGGCGCAACGGTTTCGGTAGCCATCACAGGGCTGGCCTGAGCGGCTGGTATGGAGGACGGCACCGGGTGATAATTGCAAGCGAAGGACACAGCTACACCTACAACCAACAACCAGCCAAATTTAGAGAGAAGACGCAGCATAAAAGTCACACGGTAATCTGCGATGAGTGATCGGTAATCAGAAGCCAACGGGTAATAATCAAACGACCAGGCAAAGCGAATTACCTGGTCGCCCGGTTATTGGTTGCTCAACACTGACTACCTGGCAACAGACTACCCCTTCACAAAAGATCAGGCATTTACATTAACCAGGCTTGCCATATGCAACGGCCATGCCTGTAACAAAGTGAACGATCCACCCAGCCAGCGATTCGAATAAAGTGCGGCCATCAAGGGGTCGGGGTCGCCGCCAAACGCTACGGGGCGATCTTTAGAAAGCACGTAATTTACGAAAGGCTTTTGGGAGGATTCGGGTTTGACAATCGCGTCAAGAAGCTTCTGTCGCCCGTGACGAGGCGGTTGCCAACGCGCGGCCCAATTCTTCAAACAACGGCTCAGATACCGATCCATTTCGTCGTACATATCTATAAATCCACGCCGCTCAACGCTTCACTATCTGCAAGGCCTTCCAGTCCCAGATGCCCTTTCAATGCCTGCCGGCCATAATGCAGGCGAGATTTAACCGTGCCAACCGGCACATCCAGAATGTGGGCAATATCTTGAAGGGTCAGGTCGTTAAGATAATACAAAACGATCACCACACGTTGCTGAAAGGGCAGTCGTGAAACTGCACGCTGCACTTGATCCCAATCATCGTGCATTTCCACCACGTCGTGGGGAGAATGCCACGAACCGGAAAGCCAGTCGGCAAGGTCTTCCAGGGGCTGAAACCAGCGCCGGCTGCGTTTCAGCCAGGTGTAAGACAGGTTCACGGTCATCCGGTAAAGCCAGGGCTCCAAAGGAAGCTGGGCATCGATATGGCTGGCAAAACGATGTAAGCGCAGAAAAACGTCCTGCGAAAGGTCCGCCGCTGCGTCTGGATCACCTACAATCACCAGCGCTGTCCGATAGACCATACGTTGGTAACGGTCATACAGTTGCCCCAAAGCTTCCAGGCTTCCCTGCTGAAGCTGCACAATCAATTCTTGATCGCCAGTGTTCGACATCACATCCTGCTCGACAAAGATAACTTAAACAATCATACCATTAAATTGTGAGATTATGGGTGATCCGTAATAGGTTAATAGGTAAATGAGTAATCAGGTCTGGCGCTCAGGGCGATGCCTGATGCTCCCCATGACCTGATTACTCATCGACGGATCACTGACTACAGATCACTAGCTACTGCGTGCCGCGCATGCGCGGGTCAAGGGCGTCGCGCAGACCGTCACCCAGGAAGGTGAAGGCCAGCACCACCAGGGCAACGCAGATGGCCGGTGCCAGCAATATCCAGGGCTGAGCGTTGATCGCCGTCTGGCCTTCCAGAAGCAAGGCGCCCCAACTGGTGATGAAGGTAGCCGTAGAGTCGGTGGCAGGGCGCAAGCCCAGGCCCAGGTAGCCCAGAACGGCTTCGGAGATGATCGCGGCAGGGATGCGGAAAGCTGCCGAAACTACCAGCACGCCGATCGTGTTAGGCAGCAGGTGGCGGGTCATGATGCGTGGGCTCTTCACGCCGATGGAACGGGCCGCTTCGATGAACTCCTTTTGCTTGAGCGAGAGCACCTGGCCGCGCACCAGGCGGGCAATACCCACCCAGTTGATGATGGCCAGGGCTGCAAATAAGAGGAACAGCCCGTTCATTAGATTCCCGATAAAGGAGTCACGCAGCGAGACCATAACGATGATAAAGAACAGTAGATCCGGGAAGGCGTAGATCACGTCGGTCAGGCGCATCAGCAGGTTATCGGTGCGCCCGCCGATATAGCCGGCCAGCAGTCCGATGATGATGCCGAGAACCAGGTCAATCGCAGTGGGGATAAATCCGACCACCATCGAGACGCGCGCACCATAGATCACCCGGCTGAGCACATCGCGGCCGAGGGTATCGGTGCCGAGGATAAAGGCCGGGTCGCCGGCTTTGCCGGTCTGCGCTTTTTCTATCCAGGCGGGCGGCAGATAATCCTTGCCGCTGTTAATCTTGAGAGGGTCGTGTGGGGCAATAGAGGGTGCAAAAATCGCCACGATCAAGAAGATAGCGATAATCACCATACCGAGCACGGCGGCTTTGTTGCGAAACAGGCGTTGTAAGGCCTCCTGGCCCAGGCTACGGCCCTTGGGCATGGCGGCCAGGTCTACGATGCCGCTTTGGGTTGGGTTTGTTGTTTCTACAGTCATGGTTTACCTCACCTGGGTCTCACTCACTCTTCTAGACGGATGCGCGGATCGATCAGCACGTAGACGAAATCCACGCTCAAATTGGCAAAGGCCACCAGGAAAGCGTAGATCAAGGTGGTACCCATGATCATCGAATAGTCGCGCTGCTGGATCGACTGCACGTAGGCGCGCCCCATCCCTGGAAAACTGAACATGGTCTCGATGATGAAAGAGCCGGTAACCAGGATAGCCAGAGCCGGGCCCAGGATAGTCACCACCGGGATCAGGGCATTCTTGATCATGTGGATAGTGACCACCGTGCGCTCGGTCAGGCCCTTGGCGCGGGCAGTGCGCACGTAATCCTGGCGCATCACTTCCAGCATCGAAGTGCGCGTCAGGCGGGCGGTGAGGGCCAACGTATTGAAGCCCAACACCGTGGCCGGCAGGATCCAGACGCGCGGGTCGCTCCAGTCTTTGGGCACCACGCTGATCAGGTGCAGGGTGGAAGCGAAAATAATGATCATAAAGATGGCGATCACGAAGCTGGGCACAGAAATGCCGGCGGTGGCGATGAACAAACTGACATAGTCAACAATGCTGTTCTGTTTCAAAGCCGCGAAAGTGCCCAGTGGGATGCCGATCAGCACGGCAGCGGTCAAGGCAATCAGACCCAGGCGCAGCGAATAGCCAAAACGGCTGTAGTAAAATGGCTTGCCTTCCGGCGCTTCGAAGAGAATATCCTGAACATCCCGACCGCGGGTGCGGTAAGATGGCCCCAGATTGCCGCCGACCAGCCCCCACTTCCATTCGCCTTTGGAGTTGAAGTCACCGATCATATAGGCCACGAACTGGCGCCAGAGCGGTTTATCCAATCCGTAGCGCTCGTTGAGCAATTTCTGGGTGGTGGAGTCCACCTGGCGGGCGTTCAGGTCGCGATCCCAGGGGCCGCCGGGCGTGTTGTGCATCAACACGAAAGTGATGGCTGCCACAACGACCAGCACCGGGATCAGCCAAAGAAAGCGGCGGATAATGTAAGTTGTCATTGAAGTACACCTCCTTAGATGAGTTTTCAGCTGTCAGGTATCAGCCTTCAGCAGCATCATCCTGCAGCAAAACGTGCCGGGCAGGCCAGATAACGTAACAGCTTGTTTGTTTCAATTGCCTGAATGTTTTACTAGCAAGTTCGATTCCGGTTCAATTTTTATCTGGGCAATCAGGGATCAGCAATCAGAAATCAGCAAACTGCTAACCCGTCCAGGCGGGCCGGCGAAGGCGCGCCCGGCGATGAAGCGGAAAATAACGCTGGCCGGCCATCCTGATTGGATGACCGGCCAGGCGTGATCTTATATTGCATGGTCCAGGGGGCGGGCCATGCAAACGTATGAAAAACTTACGGCATCATCGATTGGTCGATGGTGATGGACAACGGAGCCTGGACGCCGGTCCAGCCCGAGTCCTGAGGCGTCTGAACGACACCCTTGACCCACGGCTTAACCAGGTAGGTGTTGACGTTGTTCCAGGCGAAGGCTACAAAGGCGCCACCAACGAGCATGTCCTGCGCCTGCTGGTACAGCTCAGCGCGCTTGGCCGGGTCAAGTTCCTTGTCGGCAGATTCCATGATGGCATCCATCTCCGCGTTGGAGAAGCCAATCCGCTCGCCGAAGGCGCCGGTGTGCCAGTACACGCTCAACCAGTTCTGGGGATCGGGGTAGTCCGCGCACCAGCCGAGGATGAACGTCTGCGGGGCAGTGTTGATATCCTTGGTCAGGGCGGTGTAGGTAGTGGACTCGACCGGGTTCAGCTTGACCTCGATGCCCAACACCTCTTTCCACTTGGCCGCCAGCCACTCGTTGCGGGTGCGGTTGCGCGGGGTATCGCTGAAGGTCAGCGTGATCTCGGGCAGCTTGTCGATGCTGCCGTAGCTCGACTCAGCAATTGCCTGCTTGGCTTTCTCGGGGTCGAAGCCAAAGCGGGTTTCGCCTTCCTGGTAGCCGGGATAGCCCTTGGGGATCCAGGTCAGGGTGGGGGAACCCAGGCCCTTGAGCACGTCCTTCACCCAGGCCTCGCGGTCGAAGGCGTAGCTGAACGCCTCGCGCACTTTGGGGTCAGTGAAGGGCTCTTTGAGCTGGTGGAACATGAGAGCGAAGGTGCACGAGCCGGGGTAGATATTGGCTTCCTTGCTCAACTGCGGATCGGCCTGGACGGTGGCCAGGTCTTCGGCTGCCAGCGGGACAATGTCGAACTCATTGTTCTTGTAGGCCTCGAAAGACACTGCGGTGTCGGTGATGTAGCTGTATTCCAGGTCGTAGGAGGCCTGGCCGCCCCAGTAATTCGGGTTCGGGGCGAAGTAGCCGCGCACGAAGGGCTCCAGGCTCTTCAGCACGAAGGGGCCATTGCCGATCTGGTACTTGGAGCTGTTCCACCAGTTCTCGCCGCCTTCGGTAATGTTCTCTTCCTTGGCAGGGTAGGCGACCCACAGGGTCAGCACGGTGTGGAAGTAGGGAGCGGGCTGCTTGAGGCCGACCTTGAGGGTCAGGCAGTCGGCCTGCTCGTAATCGGCGCAGGGCTGGCCAGCAGCGTCCAGGGCCTGGACCTTGACACCAGCCTTGAGCGCCTCGGCATCGTAGCCTTCCGCCGCGGTATCGGCAGTGCGCCATTCGGACGCGCCGGCGATATCGTCGGTGATCTGGGCATATTCACCAGCGGTCTCGGGGTTGATGTTGCGCAGGATGGAGTACTCGAAGCGTTTGGCGTTGAGCAGGCTGCCGTCGCTGTATTTCAGGTCCTTGCGCAGGGTGAAGGTCAGCTCAGTGGCGTCGGCGTTGTATTCCCATTTCTCGGCCGCGCCGGGCACCGTCTCGAGCTTCTCGTTCAGGCGGGTCAGGCCTTCGTAAATCATCTGCAGGTGCGCAATTTCGTTCACGAAAGACGACTTCTGCGGGTCGATGATGTCAGGGTAGGTCTGCAGGTTAACCCGCAGCACAGGGGTCTTCGGCTCTTCGGGGGCAGCCACCTGCACTTCGACCGTCTTGACCACTTCTACAGTCTCAACGACCTTCTGGCCTTCTTTCTCGACAATCACGGTCTCGACAACCTTCTGGACGACCGGGGCGGGCTGGGCGCATGCACCCAGCACCATGCTCGCCAAAACCAACAGCGAGACAATCACAAACAGTTTGGTACGCATGTTTCTTCTCCTCAAAGAAAATTGGTATTGTCTGATCTTTCAACCGAATTGAATGAGCGTCTGTTCACCAGTTATCATTTTGCGTTCCCAGAAACCACCTCCTTTCAAATCTGAGTGATCGGTAATCAACCAATGAGTAATCGGGACTTCAGTGACTGTTCACTGATCACTGATTACTCATCACTCATTACTCAACCCTACACCAAATGACAGGCCACCCAGTGATTGGTCGCAACCTCACGCCACTCGGGCACCTTTTCCGCACAAATATTTTTAGCCAACGGGCAGCGAGTGCGGAAACGGCAGCCAGACGGCGGGTTGACCGGGCTGGGTACATCGCCTTCCAGGATGATGCGCTGGCGCTTTTCCTCCACGACCGGATCGGGCACCGGAACGGCAGAGAGCAACGCCTGCGAATACGGATGCAGCGGGTTGCGATAAAGCTCAGAACGGTCGGCCAGCTCTGCCAGAATACCCAGGTACATCACCCCAATACGATCACTGATGTGGCGCACCATGGACAGGTCATGCGCAATGACCAGGTAAGTCAGGTTGAAACTGGACTGCAAGTCTTCCAGCAAATTGATCACCTGAGCCTGGATCGAAACGTCCAGAGCCGATATCGGCTCATCGCACACGATGAAATCGGGGTTGAGCGCCAGAGCGCGGGCAATGCCGATGCGCTGGCGCTGGCCGCCTGAAAATTCATGAGGATAACGGTTGGCGAACGAGGGGCTTAACCGCACCACGTTGAGCAGTTCCTTGACCCGTTCCTGCACCTCAGCGCCTTTCGCCAGGTCGTGCACCTGGAGCGGCTCGCCGACGATCTCGGCGATGCTCATGCGCGGGTTCAGGCTGGCATACGGATCCTGGAAGATCATCTGCATGCGCCGGCGCATCTTGCGCAATTCTTCCCCTTTGAGAGTGGTCAGATCGATGTTTTCGAAATAGACTTTTCCCGAAGTGGGGCGGTAGAGCTGCAAAATTGCCCGTCCAGTGGTCGATTTGCCACACCCTGATTCGCCCACCAGGCCAAAAGTTTCACCTTTGTGAATATCAAAACTGATCCCATCTACCGCATGCACCGCGCCCACCTGGCGTTGAAGCAAACCCTTCAGAATCGGGAAATGCATCACCAATTGATCGACTTTAAGCAGGACATCGTTGTTCGAGGTCATTAGCGTGCCCTCCCTTCGCTAACGTTCCACCAGCAGGCGGCGCGGTGCTTTGCGCCGACTTCCATGAGGGGAGGATTTTCTTTACAACGATCAAACACATAGGCACAACGTGGGGCGAACGGGCAGCCGACCGGTTTTTCGATCAGCACCGGCGGCAAACCAGGGATGTCTGCCAGCCGGCGATGTTGGTCTTCATCCATGCGCGGCAGGCTGTGGAGCAAACCCAATGTATAGGGGTGCGTCGGGTTGGCATACAGCTCTTTTACCGAAGCTTCCTCGATGATAAAGCCTGCGTACATCACCAACACCCGGTGTGCCAAACCAGCCACCACACCCAGGTCATGGGTAATCCAGATGACCGACATACCCAGTTCTTCGCGCAGGCGTTTGACCAAGTCCATGATCTGCGCCTGGATGGTCACATCCAGAGCCGTGGTTGGCTCATCCGCAATCAGGATTTGCGGGCTGCACGACAAGGCCATGGCGATCATCACCCGCTGGCGCATACCACCTGAAAACTGGTGAGGGTATTGGTTCAGACGCTTCTCAGCTTCCGGAATACCCACCATTTTCAGCATTTCGACCACGCGCTCCAGAGCCTCGGCCTTGCTCATTTTGAGATGGAGCATCAACGGCTCAGAAACCTGCTTCCCAATGGTCAACACCGGGTTCAGCGAGGTCATTGGATCTTGAAAGATCATGCCGATTTGCGACCCGCGCACATCCCGGATTTCGTCCGGCTTTAGTTTTAGTAAATCCTTACCATGGAAAAATGCCCGGCCGTTGGCAATCTGTCCAGGCGGAGAAGGAATCAATTGCAGTAACGACATCATCGTTACGCTCTTGCCGCATCCGCTTTCACCTACCACACCCAGGCTTTCCCCCTCGATCAGGTCGAAGCTGACACCATTTACCGCATAAACCATTCCATCCGATGTTTTAAACCGTGTTTCAAGATTTTCTACCTGCAGAATAGGCTGACGAGTGCTGCTCTGCTCCATGAAAAGCGCTTCTCCTCCGAACAAATTTTATGATGGCGCCGGAAGGGTACGGGCCATTATTGTAACACAAAGAACCTACGAGATTCCTCTTTCGGGCATAAGAAAGAATCTCGGATACACACCTCGATTAAGATCATACAAGATACCAACCCAATGGTTCAAAGGTTCAAAAAATCCCCCACCTGTAATGCTTTGATTTCGATTTACCTGCCGCATGATCATTAAAATCTCACTCCAACAAAGGAAGATTATAATCGCCTCCCCACGCACATGTCAACAGGCTGATCTTTATCCCTCAGGTATTACAAAAATAACTTCATTCATCCTCACCGAACCGCATGCGCAGATAAGATTGATAGCGCAGTGGGTGTATTTCTCCTTGATCGAGCGCGGCGCGCACTGCACAACCGGGCTCGTGTACGTGGGTGCAATCGCTGAAAGCACATTGTGCCACGCGTGAGCGCAGCTCCGGAAAATAGCCATCCAATTCATCTGGCTCGACGTCCCACAAAGCCAGAGCTTTCAAGCCGGGGGTGTCGGCCACGTACCCACCACCATCCAACGGGAACAATTCGCGCACCACCGTGGTATGCCGGCCTTTGCTGGTGGTCTGGCTGACCTGGCGCACTTGCAAACCCAAACCCGGCTGCACGGCATTCAGCAGGCTGGACTTTCCCACACCAGAGGGCCCGGTAAGTAACGAAAGCCGGCCCGATAGACGTTGGCGCAGTTCTTCTACGCCAAGACCCGACCGCGTCGAAGTATAGATCAGATCATATTCTAATGAGACATAATGTTCAAAAGTATCTTTTGCCGCTTCCAACCCCACCAGATCGGTTTTATTCGCCACAATCAACGCCGGGACGCCCTGTTTTTCGGCAATCACCAGGAAACGATCCAACATACCCAGGCGCGGCGCCGGCGCGGCGCAAGCGAAGACCAGCCCCACCTGATCCAGGTTGGCCAACAGGATTTGCAAATATTCACCCTGAGGATCAGGCGCCATGCGCGCAAAGACACGCTGGCGCGGTTCGACGTCTTCAATCACGCCGGTACGCGCCTCCAACCTTCCCACTTGCACCCAGTCGCCCACCGCAATCACGTCCCCCTGCCGGGGCCCTTTTTTCAAGCGGCCGCGCAACTGGCACGTCAGCAGCCCGGCATCGGTCTCAACCGTATAAAAACCCGATTGTGTACGAACGACAAAGCCTCGCATAAGTCTTTCTTTTGTAGTGTGGGTAGTGTTGCACACTACCCACACTACAAGGCCACGCAAAATGACCTTCGGTCAAAGATGGATATATCTACGGCGCGGGGGTGCCTGGTAACGGAGTACCCGGCAATGAAGTAGGGGTTGGCGTGATGGGCACGTTGTAAGAAGATTCCCACCAGTACAGTTTCTGAGGCTGCCCGCTGAAATACAATTCGACAATCCGCCGGAAGATCGGCGCGGCATAATCCGATCCTTCTCCTGCATTTTCAACAATAACGGCCGCAGCGATATCGGGCTTATCCGGCCGCCTGGCAAAAGTGTATCCGGCGAACCAGGCGTGCGGACGGTCCGACCCTGTTTGTGCAGTGCCAGTCTTTCCCGCTACAGGAATATCCAATCCAGTAAAGACGTGCCAGGCCGTACCGCGCGGCTTTTCATTTCGCACGACGCCAATCATGGCTTGTTGGATGACTTGCAGGGTATTCTGGCTGATCGGCAGTTGGCCGATTACCTGAGGTTTAAAGATTTGGGTAGCCTTGTCATCGGGTGGAGCAATACGTTCGATGACCTGCGGGCGATATAATGTGCCGCCGTTGCCAAGCGCGGCCACAAAATTCGCCACCTGCATGGGCGTGATCAGGATCGCGCCCTGCCCAATCGCCATATTCACGGCATCCACCATATTCTGAGGGTCGGGAATCTGCCCGGTTTCTTCTTCCATGCCCACCAAGCCCATCGATTTGCCAAGCCCAAAGCCTCGCGCTATACTGGGCAGCGTAGTGGTCAAGCCCTGGTTATAAAGATCCAGCCCGATGTGCCAGAAAAAGGGATTGCAGGAACGCATCAGGCCCTGCGGCAGAGTCAACAGGCCGCTGGGGATGGTACGTCCATCCGTGGTATAGTAATCATACGTCCAGTCATTCAGCCGGGCGCCGGGTAATTCCTCAAAAAAATAGCCGCATTGGTAGGTCGTTTCAGGTGTATATTTCCCGCTCTCCAGGGCTGCCGCCATTGTAACGATCTTAAACACGGAGCCCAGGGGGTACTGGCCTTGAGTGGCACGGTTGAGCAGCGGCTGTTCGGGATCGCTGCTGATCTTGAACAACAGTTGCGAGCTATTGAAATTGATCGGCTCGAAGGCATTGGGATCAAAACCCGGCGACGAAACCAACGCCAGAACGCGACCGGTGTCCCGCTCTAAAACCACGATCGCGCCGCGAAAATTGGCCAACGCCTGCTGAGCAGCCACCTGGAAATCACGGTCCAGGGTGGTATAGATTGCCTGGGAAGGCCCGGCCTGCGATTCGGCCAGGCGCGTCACCGGCTGGCCCTGGGCATTGAATACATACAGCGCACCGCCACGCTTGCCCGCCAGATAGGTCTCACCCCACTTTTCCAGACCGCTACGCCCGACCCGCTCATCAGGCTGGTAACCTCTGCGCTTATACTCGCCCACTTCATCCGGCTGGATTGCGCTGACATAACCCACCACATGGGGAGCAATACCGCCTTCGTAATAATATCGCGATTTGTAAGGGCGCATCATCATCCCGGGCAAGCTGGAAAGTTCGGTGAAAGCACTGGCGATCTTCTCGGCGGACACTTCTCCGACAGGGATATACCAGCCCGCGCCGATGGGTGCGCTACGATATAATGCATCGATGGTATCGACACGTACACCGGTCAGGTCCGATAAGGTCGCAAAAAGCTGGTCGGCTTTCTTGGGGTCAACCTGGTCGGGGTATAGACCAACGGCAGTCGCGTCCGCCTGGGCTACCAGAGCGCGGCCTTGTTGATCGTAAATATTGGCTCGTGAAGGAATATACCCGCCGCGATCCATCACCAAATAATTGCCGCCCTGCAGCTCGGGCAACACCAGGGTATCATCCCATTCTACCCGCCACTGCCCTTTCTCGAGGCGCAGGTTCATCACTGTCTGGCGGGTGATATCGCTAACCAACATACTGTGCAGTGTCACCTGGTAGCGCACCTGGGCTTTATCGGGGTTGACCAACACAGACAGGATCTCATAATCTATCCCGCCCAGGGCAGCCTCAACCGCAACGCTATCGTAATGATGGGTGAATTCCTCTGCACGGATGGCATCCTGGCTCACCGCGGTGAGCAATGGGTACATGCCAGCATAATCCTCACGCTTCCAGGCGTCCAGATAAGCCTGGGCGACCGATTTCACCTCAGCGCTGTTCACCGTGGCGGTTGGAAGCAGGGCCAGTGTCGGGGCAGGCGTCAAATTAGCCGGCGTGGCAAGGGGCAATGTGCCACAGCCGGTCGCTAGGCTCAACACACATAGCGCAACCAAGGTAAGCCTGTACCAATCCATACGCATCACGAAATTGCGACCATCCCGCATATCACGCACGACCATCTTTCTCCTGATCCGATAACCGGGCGCCAGGTTGTCCACCGGACAATCCCGATTCTAACGCCAACTGATAAACCTGGCAGGGGATCTCCAGCGCCTCCTGGCACGCCCTGAAAACCGGAGGAATGGGAGAAAGCCCCGAACGTCCCAGAGACTTCGCCAGGTGGCAGAGAGGCAGGCCCATCACGTTTGCATAACAGCCGTGCAAATTCCGTACCGGGTTGAAGCCAGGGTGCTGGATGGCATACGCCCCGGCCTTGTCCAGCGGGTCGCCGCTGGCAATATAGGCCCACATCTCTTCATCGCTGTATGGGCGCATCGGCACATCGGTGATCACGACCTGCTCTACCAAATACTCATCAGACGCCCGCAGCACTGCCAGCCCGGTGAACACCTGGTGGATCCGGCCGCGCAACTGGCGCAACATCCGTTCGGCGTCCGCGGCGTCGGCTGGCTTGCCCATGATTTCGTAGCGGGCTTTGCCTTCAGCATCATCCGCCAGCCGGTCAACCACTGCGGTATCCGCAGCGACAACCAACGCCTCGCAGCGCGCTTCAGCTTGCAGCAAGGCCAATGCCGCCCTGGCCTTGCTCTCAGCCAGGCGGCGCACATAATCGCCGGGCACTTCACCCGGCAGAACGCGCTCGTCCACCTGCGGAGCCAGAACAGTAAAGGGCCAACCGCCCAGGGCGATCAATTGTTTGCGGCGTGGAGAATTGGAGGCCAAGACCAGCATGCCCTGTATTTTAGCACACTGCGCGGCTTTATCGCACCTGCTCCCAGGTCATTCCACCATCCGAGGTTCGATACAGGTGGTCGCCCTGGCGCATCCAGCCATTTTGAGGGTCGATGAAATCGAAAGCTGCCAGGTTATACAAATCCCCTTCCAGGGGCTCCCCCAGATCGATGTGGAATAATTTCCAGCGTTGGCCGCGGTCGGCGCTGTACAAAAGCAGCATCTTGCAGGACTGGCTCGTATCGCCGCCTTCCTGGCATTGGTATGCTTTGGCCCAGATACTACCGCCCGGCAGAAGATCGAATGCCAGGACCTTATACCCACCCAGGGCGCGCGCCCAGGAACAGCCGCCATCCGCAGTCAGGAACAATTGCCCATTGGCGATCTTGCCACCCTCAGACCGGCTGATGAACTGGTAATGGCTATCGTAATCGACCGCCGGCTCCAGCAGGGTCACGCTGTTTCCGCCATCCCGGGTGATGTAGAGTTGGCCTAATGTATTGCCAATATAGCCAGTCTGCTGATCCACAAAGGACAGCCAGGGGTAGTCGCTTGCCGGTCCCAGGGTTGCCGGCAGGCGCTGCCAGCTTTGTCCGCCATCGCTCGTGCGATATAAACTGCTCGCCGGGCCGGCACAAGACCCGGCCAAAGCCCAGCCGTTCTCTCGATCCAGGAAGGCAATTGCTGATACACTGCGGATGCAGGTTTCATCTGCTTCTTCCAGGCTGCTAAACGTTTCCACCGCTTTGCCCGGCACACTCAATTGTCCCCAGGTACGGCCACCGTCCTGCGTACGCAGGATGTCGCTGGGCGATACCCATCCCCCTATCCCATAGCCCAACGACGCGTTCGCAAACCCCGCCCCAAAAGGCAACGGCGGGGGAAAAACAGGCGTCCATGTCTGGCCTGCATCCCCTGTTTTCCAGACCACAGCGAGCCCACCTGTCGAAAGGACAATACCGCTGTCTGGCGAAAAAAAGACCGGGGCGGCCGCGCTCTGTTCGCTAACCGGCATGCGTACAGGTACCCAGGTAAAGCCACCGTCTGAAGAGGCCAGCAAACCAGTACGCACGGTACCCATCCAACCATGCTGTTCATCCAGGAAGAACAGGTCTGGCCAATACCCCCAGGCGAGGCCGGAGTCTGATGCAGTTTGAGGAGAAGCAAAACTCTCCGGCGCGCCCTCGGCCACTTTGTGCCAGGTACGCCCATCGTCCTGGCTTCTGAACAGCCACTTGAATGCCAGTGTCCCGGCGCCGGTCGGCTCGCCGCCGCACACCAACCAGGCATCCTGTTCACCGACCAGGCTGAAATCGTAATACTCCCAGCCTTGCGGATAGCGCCCCAAGACATCCTGGCAGGGCAGGCCGATCTCTCCCCAGGTTTGCCCGCCATCCGAGGTGCGCAAGGCGGTCTGGCGCAAGCCCACCCAACCGCGCAGCTCGCTGGCAAAGTCGACCGTGCGCATTGGCAAAGTGCCGCTAATCGCCTGAACCGGCAGGCTGACTACATTCCAGCTTTTCCCACCGTCTTGCGTCGTCCACAGCCCGCCAGTGGTGACCGCCCAGCCACGCGCCTGTGAGGAAAAATCCAGGCTTTGCGCCGGTCTTTCCAGGTCGGCCAGCCAGGCCCAGCTTGCGCCGCCATCCTGGGTAGCAAAGATCGAACGCCCGTTAGCGACCCAACCGTGCCGCATGTCGCTGAACACCACCGCGCGCGTGTCGCGTTGGATGGGATGGAGCAGTTCAAAGACAGTTGCCGTGACCGTCTCAGTCACTTCCGGAAGCAGCGCGGCCTGTGTCGGCAACAGATTGGCAGCGCAAACCGCGGGGGGCGGCTGCGCTATGGCGACGGACGGAACAGGAGAGGGAAACGCCAGGATTGGTATTGGGGGGACCGGGTAGGGGGTGCCAGTAGCCGGAGGCGGAACGGGGTACGGAGAAACAACTGGGGCGATATTTTGCGATGGGGCTGGATAGGGAGAAGATGCAGGCGTGGGTGACTGTCCTTGCATGTCCAATCTGGGGCAATTACCAGGCATCTCCAGGCTTCCCAGGATAGACAGCGCTTCTGCCAGGGAAAATGGACGGTTCTCAAAGATACTTACTATAGCAATCTGCGTTCCCTGGCCATACTGAAGGATCAAATTGCACGGATCAGCGCGATTGGCCCGGCAATCAGTCACGATTCGCATTCCCTGCGCGGACGGCGCAATCAGGTGCAAGGGATCAGGGTGTTTACATCCAAAGGGCAGAATCGCACCTATATCTAACCATTCCCTTTCTATCAAGCCAGAGCCTGTGGGCTGATCGATCTGCTGGCGAAATCGCTCTTCGAGGGTCTGGCCTGGCGCTAATTCAGCAGTCCATATTCGCGCATGGAAAGCGCCGGACGGTAGATTGAGCGGTCGGCCATGGTCAAAACGTAATTGATTTGGATCGTAATTCGCCAGGTCGATAAAACCATCTCCTGTATCGGCGTACCAACCAGGAGGCAGGCGTAAACTGATGCGCCCCGACCTTTCGGCAATACAACCTGGCCCCGCAAAGGTTAGGTCACTCGAATTTGGGCGGGGGTATGGGCTAGCCACAGCAGGCTGGTCAGAAGGGTAAACCCACACCCGCCAGTTTGCTCGTAGAGTAATGAAACATACCAGCAGCACAAAACCCACCATTAAGAGAACGCGGATAGAGAATGATTTGCCGTTGGTCATAACTAATCCACTTACTGTTCGTGAAGACGTCGAAGGTGTAGGACCAGGGTTTGCCCTGTGAACCCAGCACCTGCACACACGCGGGCGCCGCCCGTGTTTCGAGCGTGGCGGGTGACACCTGGCTCGCAGCAGGTGCCCCACCATTCTGGCTCGAAGATCGTGAAGCATCTGATTTGACGGGCCAGAAGCTCATCGGTTATCCGGTCGCGGCGCTCACTCAATCCGGCGTAGCTCGCTGCGGCAGGGGAAGGGTGAATCCAGGCATCCAGCGCGGCGGTCCGGTCTCCCGACTGGATGGCCTGTAAGTAGGCCGTGATTTTAGCCTGGGGGTCTCCCCGGCGGCAAGCTCAAGCAGCATGTTGGGTGAATAACCGCCGAGGGTGAGTGCGCTGAGGGTGATGCCGGCCAGGCCGGCCAATAGCAGCCCGAGAAAACACAAAGCAAGGCGAAGGGGTTTCATTCAGAATGGCCGGGGGGAAGCGCCGGCCAGGTAGCCGAAGCGGGCTTTGAACTCCGGGCAGGTCAGGCTGGTGAGGGCAGACAGGCGCTCGAAGAGGGCGTCGTCGCGGGCGTGCTCGGGTTTCAGACGCGCCATGGATTTGCAGGCTGATTGGTAGCGGAAGGAGGTAGTATCCACCAGGCGCACCTCGGTCCGGCCAGTTTCCGGGTCGATCATTTCGTCGTAAGGGATAGGCACGATCTGGTTGCGTTGCAGGGTGATAATGGCATTGGTACCACCCTGGAGCAAGAAGTCGACGGCGGCTTCGCCAAGGGCGCGGGTGTATTCCACATCGTAGGCGCAGGGAGGGGCGCAGCGCAACTCGTAGCCCAGGACGTGCTTGACAAAGCGCATTTGTACGCCCATCCGCTGAAGCTCCTGGCTCAGGTTGCACTTCAGGATGTCCAGGAAGTTGACTTCGGCCAGGCGGATATGGCCGTGCTCGTCGCGCTCGACGTGGTCGAGGGTCTCCAGGTCTTCATGGGCCATGTTTTCCAGGATGCCTTCTGCCAGGATGGCTACCCCGTAGGGCTTGTGATCCAGCATGCGCAGGAGGACCGAAGTTGTCAGGATGTCGACCACTTCCTGCAGGCGGACCTCCCGCCCGGTCCACTCCTCCGGGATGAGGGTGACGGTGGCAACGGCGCTCTTGCCGATGCCCAGCGCCAGGTGGCCGGCCTTGCGCCCCATGGTCATCACCAGGAACCAGTGCTGGTTGGTGGCGGCGTCCCGCTTAAGGTTCATGACGAGCTGCGCGCCGAGGGCGCGGGCGGTCTCGAAGCCGAAGGTGGGGATTTCTTCGGGCAGGGGCAGGTCATTGTCGATGGTCTTTGGCACATGAACGGAGCTCAATCTGACGCCCATGGTCTGTTGGGCATAACGGGCAACCCGCGAGGCCGAAAAGGCGGTATCGTCCCCACCGATCGACACCAGGGAGGTGATGCCGGCATCCAGCAAAGTGGTTACGCAGCTCCGCAGGGCCTCTTCTGAGCGGGTCGGGTTAGCCCGGTTGGTGCGCAAGATTGATCCGCCTTCCTGGTGGATGTAGGCGACGGCCGCAGGCAAGAGCGGGATACCCACAAGTTGGCCGGCCATCAGGTGTTTGAAACCGTCGTAGAGGCCAATGATTTCGCGTCCGTTCTGGAAGGCCTGCATGGTAGCGGCGTAGATGACGCCGTTGATGCCCGGCGCGGGGCCTCCGCCGACGAGGATGCCAATGCGGTTGGTTGGGATTTCTGCGGCTATGGTGCATCTCCCAAGATGTTTTTTTGTGGTATGTGTGGCGTATAGCGTCACCCGCACCACAAGGCTAGACGTGATAACTTCCAGTTAAAATCAGCATTTAGTATAAGGTAAAAAGACCAGGGGGACAAGAGGACAGGAGATTTGGCAGATAAATCGAGACAAGGAATTTAATGTCGCCATAGCACTCAAAAGTCGATTTTTTTGGAAAGGCAAAACGCCGGATTTGCGACAAATTTGCTACTTCAGGCGCGCACCAGAGCCAATTTCCATCGGTTTTTGCGCAAAATCAGTGCCGTTTCAATATCAATTTCCTTGCCTCAATTTGTCTGTGAAATCGCTTGTCCGAACAAATTCCCCCCTTGTGCGCAAACTGATGTACAATGGGCGCGTTCGATTGATGCCCTGAAAACCATTAAGGAGTCTCCATATGCAAGCGCTCAAAGACCGTATCCAGCGCGAAGGTAAAAATCTGGGAAATGGCATTCTCAAGGTCGATGGCTTTATCAACCACCAGGTTGATCCCGGCCTGATGGATGCCTGCGGGCGTGAGTTCGCCCGCCGTTTCGGCAGCATCGGCGCCACCAAAGTGCTCACCGCCGAGATTTCCGGCATTGCCCCGGCGCTGACCACTGCCCTGCACCTGGGCCTACCGGTGGTCTACGCCCGCAAACACAAGCCGATCACCATGCCTGACCAGGTCTTCCTGACCCTCTCGCCCTCACACACCAAAGGCCGTATGGTCGAGCTAATCGTCTCACCCGAATACCTGGCCGGAGGTGAACGGGTGCTAATCATCGACGACTTCCTGGCCAGCGGCGCCACCATCCTGGGCCTGGTGCGGCTGGCCGAAACCGCCGGGGCGCACGTCGTCGGCATCGGCGCGCTGGTCGAAAAATCGTTCGAGGGCGGGCGCCAGGCGCTCTCCCACCTGGGCGTGCCCATCGAGTCGCTGGCTTGCGTCCGCTCGATGGAAAATGACCGGATCGAATTCTGCGAGTAGACAGACCATTGATTGTTCATAGGCTGGATGGTCATTCCTGCGTCCTGTGCGCCCAGGCAGCTATTCACAAATGACTCAACAACGGATTACCTGCCCATGACTGATGCGATTGCTATCCTTGACTTCGGCTCGCAATATGCCCAGTTGATCGCCCGCCGGGTGCGCGAGGCGCAGGTGTACTGCGAGCTGTTCCCCTGGGATGCGCCCGCTGAAAAAGTGCTGGCCCTGCACCCCAAAGGATTTATCCTGTCCGGCGGGCCGGCCTCGGTGTACGAGCCGGGAGCGCCCTTTATACCGCCCTATGTGCTGGAGAGCAGGCTGCCTGTACTGGGCATATGCTATGGCATGCAGGCCCTCACCCACGCCCTGGGTGGCAAAGTGGCAGCTTCCAACCAGCGAGAATACGGGCCGGCTGAAGTTGAAACCTGCATCGAAAATCCACTTACCCCCACCGGAACGCAGCCCGTGTGGATGTCGCACGGCGACCGCATCGAGACACCGCCGCAAGGCTTTACGGTGCTGGGGCGCAGCGCCAACTCGCCGGTGGCCTTGATGGGCGACGTGCAGCGGGGCTATTACGGTTTGCAGTTCCATCCCGAGGTACACCACACGCCAGGGGGCAGCGCCATTCTGCGGCGCTTTGTGGTGCAAATCTGCCAGGCGCGCCCGGATTGGACGCCCGAATCGATCATCGCTGAAAGCGTGGCCCGCGTGCGCCAGCAGGTCGGGGAGCAGGCAGTGCTATCGGCCGTCAGCGGTGGCGTCGACTCCAGCGTGGCTACTGCGCTGGTGCAGCGCGCCGTAGGCGACCAGTTAGCCGCCGTATTCGTAGATACCGGACTGCTGCGCCAGGGGGAAGCCAGCCAGGTGCAGCAAGCATTGCACGAGAGGCTGGGCGTCGAGCTGATCACCGTGGATGCCGAAGAGCAGTTCATGCAGGCCCTGGACGGAGTCACCGCGCCCGAACACAAAAGACGCATCATCGGCGAGCTGTTCATCCGCATTTTCGAGGCGCAGGCCGAGAAGCTGGGCATGCCTCCTTTCCTGGTACAGGGCACGATCTACCCGGACGTGGTCGAATCGAGCGCCCCAGACCGCGCCCAGGCGCACCGCATCAAAACGCACCACAACGTCGGCGGCTTGCCTGAAGAGATGCATTTCGAGCTGGTCGAGCCGCTGCGCTATCTGTTCAAGGATGAGGTGCGCGCCGTGGGTGAAGCGCTTGGCCTGCCCGTTGAAATGGTCTGGCGGCAGCCTTTCCCCGGGCCTGGGCTGGCTGTGCGCTGCCTGGGCGAGGTAAACCGAGAACGCATCCGCCGCCTGCGCGCCGCTGATGACATCCTGGTCAGCGAATTGTCCGCGGCTGGCCTGTTGCGCATGTCAACACAAGCTGGTTCGCTGGCCGGTTCGGCGCAGGCTTTCGCCGTTTTGCTGCCGGTGCGTTCGGTAGGCGTGATGGGTGACCATCGCACCTATCACGAAACCATCGCACTGCGTGCGGTGACCACCGAAGATTTCATGACCGCCGATTGGGCGCGCCTGCCCTATGATTTGCTGGCGCGCATCGCCAACCGCATCGTCAACGAGGTCGAAGGCGTCAACCGGGTGGTATACGATATAACCAGCAAGCCGCCCGCGACCATCGAATGGGAGTGAACGTATATTTTGTTTGAGTGAAGAGTAACCGGTTACTGAGTCATCAGGGCCAGTGTGTACACCAGATACTCGCTATTCTTGCGTGGCCCGCAAGGCACGAGCGGCTTAAGAGTTGTCAAATGGTAAAGCGTCGCTCAAGGAGGCGTTATGGACTTCGGCGAAATCCTTTCTAAGGCATGGAAAATCACCTGGAAACACAAAATCTTATGGATCTTTGGCATCCTGGCAGGCTGTTCGAATAACGGCAACCGCTTCAACTTCCAGGGCAGCAACAGATCTCCTTCTTCCTCGGGAGAACTTCCAGGAGGCTTTCCAATTCCTGAAGTAGAACGCTTCTTCGAGCAAATTCCTGAAGAGACATGGATCATGGTAGCTGTCATTGCAGTGGTGGTCATTCTGGTACTGGTTGCACTGACGGTTTTTTTGAGCACAATCGGCCGCATCGGTCTGATCCGCGGCACCCTCCAGGCAGATCAGCCGCAGGCTACTACGTTGACTTTTGGCGGTGTGTTTCGCGATAGCACGCCTTACTTCTGGCGCATCTTTGGCCTCGACCTGGCCGTAGGATTAGTATTGACGGTAGTAATCATCGCGTTGATTGTCGTCCCCCTGGTCATGGCGTTCACCAGCATGAACATATCTCCCACCGATGCAGCCCGAGATGAAAACCTGGCAATGATGGGTGGGTACATCATTGCCTTCATGATCTGCCTGTGCTGTATCCTGATGCCGCTCGGCTGGCTGGTCAATCTGCTGCTCCAGGTAGTACACAATGCCATCATCGTCGAAGACATGGGCATCGTGGCCGGGCTGCACCGTGGCTGGGAAGTGCTGCGAGCGAATTTCGTAAACTTTTTCCTGATCTGGTTGATCGTGGGCCTGGGTATCGGCTTCATCGGTGGGATGATCATTGCCATGCCAATGATTGCAGTTGCTATGCCCTTCGTCATGACCGCCTTCGCTGGTGCCCGAAATGCCATGATGACCGGGTTGGCCATCAGCCTGGTGTGCCTGGTAGCTTATTTGCCCGTGCTGCTGGTGCTGCAGGGCATCCTGCAAACCTACATGCAGAGCGTCTGGACGCTGGCCTACCTGCGGCTGACCGGCAGGCCAGCAGTGGAGATCATGCCGGCTCCAGAAATTTTAGCCGGACCGGCATTGTAGCGCTCTACACACTGGCTCTCCCGGAATATCGCGTTGAAACGTAGCCCCTGAAGACCTTTAATGCCTTCAGGGGCCATCCAAAATGACAAAATCCACCTTTCTTGTGTTAAAATCTCCATATGCCAAAACGGATCAGTATCCTGGTCTGCTTATCGTTACTGGTATGGCTGTTGCCATTACAGGCACAAGCCCAAGAAGGTGGGAGCGTTACGTTGAGCACGCCGGACGCCAGCGATTTCCCCTTCATCCGCGCCTACCTGGATGTTCACGATACCCAGGGAGCTTTTGTCTATGGACTGAAGGCAGAGCAGGTGCAGATGATCGAAAATGGCGCCCCCATTCCAGCGACGCGGCTGGTCGAACAGCGCCCCGGCGCCCAGTGGGTAGTAGCCATCAACCCCGGGCCATCCTTCGCCATCCGCAACAATAAAGCTGTTTCCCGTTACGACCTGATCAAAGAGGCGCTGCGATACTGGGGGAAAAGCCGCATGGGCACCGACATCGACGATTTGAGCCTGATCATCACGAATGGAGCCAGCGTCAGCCACACAACCGACGCAGCGCGCTGGCTTGAAGCGCTGGATAGCGATCAGGTCAACGCGCGTGCCGCCAGCCCCAACCTGGACACACTCTTTCGGGCCATTACCCTGGCATCGGACATCTCGACTCGCCCGGGTATGGGGCGCGCCATCCTCTTCATTACCTCCCCGCCGGAAGGCCAGCTCAGCCAGCCGATTGAAAACCTGGTAGCCCAGGCGCGAGAACAGCAAGTCCCGATTCACATCTGGCTGGTCTCATCCAGCGGGGCTGTCGTCACACAGGCCGTACAGCAACTGATGTCCCTGGCAGCGGCAACTGGTGGTGACTTTTTTACCTTTACAGGTGAAGAAACTCTGCCCAGCCCGGAGGCCTACCTGGCGCCGTTGCGCACCATTTATCTGGCGGAATATCAATCCAGCGCCAATGCTGCCGGCACACATCAGGTCGTTGCCCAGGTGCAATTCGACAGCGGCCCCGTCAAAAGTAATTCTCAGATTTTTGAGATCAACCTGCAAGCGCCACAGCCTGCTTTTGTCGCTCCGCCGATCGAGATCGTCCGCCAACCCGGCCCGAAGGGCGGCAAAACCGCAGAGGCTGATATCTCGGATGAAGGTATATCTCCGGCAGTTCAGGTCTTGCAGGTAGTCTTTGACTTCCCCGACGGACGTAAACGCCCACTGGTCTACACGGCGTTGTTCGTAGATGGCGCATTGGTCGACGAGAACCTGGAGCCACCTTTCGATCAGTTCAACTGGAATCTGGAGACCTATACCACCAGTGGGACGCATCAATTATCCGTCCAGGTGCGCGACGCGTTCGGTCTGAATGGCTCTAGCATGGAGATCCCGGTACGGGTGACTGTCGAAAGCCTGGCATCCAATCCCTTCGCGATGTTCCAAAACAGCCTCCCCTTGATCTCTGCACTTGCCGTCCTGCTGGCAGGATCGGTTTTGTTCCTGGTGATGGTGGTGGGTGGGCGGCTGCGGCCGCGCGCCTTGCGCGCATCGCAAACCCGGCGCCGGTCTGACCCGGTGACCCAACCTGTGCATATTGCGAGCGAATCGCCGTCTCATCACGTCCCGGGTTGGATGAACCGTTTGCAATGGTCGCAGCACCATACCGCACCGAAAGCGTATGCCTTCCTCGTCCCAGTATTTGATACTGATTCGGGAGACACCTTGCCACCCATCCCAATTACCTCCGAAGAAATCATCCTGGGCAGTAATCCGGCCCAGACATCTCTAACGCTCAATGACCCATCGGTTGAAGCGCGGCATGCTCGCCTGGCACACCTGGAAGATGGCTCGTTCCGCCTGGCAGACGAGGGTTCCATCGCCGGTACGTGGGTAAACTATACACCTGTCTCGAGCGAGGGTACTCGCCTGGAGCATGGCGACCTGGTGCACATTGGGCGCGTCGGGTTCCGTTTCACCCTGCGCACGCCCACCCAGGTGCGCAAGCCGGTCGTAGTGGTCGAACCCGCCGGAGCGGCCGCAGCGCAGCAGACAGACGAGGAGGTGCCGGCTTGATCCCCGCTGAACGATCTCACCTGCGCGTAACTGCCTGCAGCCATCCTGGCATGAGCGGCAAAAACAACGAGGATCGGTACGCGGTTTCGGCATTCCGGTTAGAGAATGAGAAATCCCTGCCCGCCATCTTCGCGGTACTATGCGATGGCGTCGGCGGCCATCGCGGCGGGGAAGTGGCAGCAGAAATCGCTGTAGAAACGATCAGCCAGGTAGTAGCAAGCAGCGACGGTGCCCAGCCCCTGCCTGTTTTGCGCGAAGCCGTCCAAAGCGCCAGCCAGGCGATTTTGTCAAAAGCCAGCGCGGACATCAACCTGAGCGGCATGGCCGCAACCTGCGCCTGCGCCTGGATTATCGACGATCAATTGCACGTTGCTTACGTGGGCGATTCGCGCATCTACCTGGTGCGCGATGAAACCATCCAACAACTTTCCATTGACCATACCTGGATCCAGGAGGCATTGGATGCCGGTCTGCTGACCGCGGAACAAGCCCGTGGACATCCGAACGCCCATGTAATCCGCCGGCACCTGGGCTCGCAACAACTGGTGGAGCCTGATACCCGCCTGCGCCTGGCGCAAGGCGAAAGCGACGAACAAATGCTGGCCAACCAGGGGGCGCACCTGAAAGCCGGCGACCAGGTTATCCTGTGCAGCGATGGGCTGACCGACCTGGTCTCGGCAGACGAAATCCTGCAAGTACTCCGCGACAAAGAGCAACAAGATGCGCTCAATACGCTGACCGAATTGGCCAATCACCGCGGCGGCCACGATAATATCACCATTATTGCCCTGCAAATGCCCATCGCTGCGCCGCCATCGACATTCGCCGAGACCGTGCCAGTGGCAACGGCAATAACAACTCCAGCCAGTCCACGTCGCGAAAATCGCTCCTATCTCTGGCTCACGTGCCTGGCAGGTACCGTGCTGGCGGTTATCCTTCTCGCCATCCTGGCTGGCGCGTACGTGTTCTTCATGCGGCGTTCGCCCGAAGCCACCAACACCCCAACAGCGGCGACAACTACGGTTCCCATCCGCACCCTACTGGCAGTATCAGCTACCGTACCAGTCCCAGAAATCCAATCCTCACTGACACCTGTCCCCATCCTTCAACCGACGACGCCCGGCAACGATGGCAGCGCCCTGCCTACTGCCACTCTGACGCCCTGGCCTACGCGCTCACCTTGATTTATTTGAGTGATAAGTGACCAGTTGATGGGTAATTCGTTCTTGATAGCCGATTTTGCGTGACCTGCACGGCTCGCGCGGCTTTTTTGATCCGAGATCGTTTTGCGTGGCTGATGCATCGCACCCGCGTAACCTGTTCAAAGACGAAAGCCTTGCCAGATAATACAGGCGATACAAAACGCTGCCGATGGTTTACGTCAGTGGCGCTCCCGCGCTATGGCAAAACAGCGTAATAAACCTGGTTGCCCACCGCCAGGAACAGGTTCCGGTGGATATTGTCCACCGCGAAAGCAGTCGCCGGCTGGGATGGCAACCCATTCTGGGGATCAGGCAAATACTGGTCCTGGAAGGCGAGGTTGCGCAGACTGAAATGATAAATAGCCTGGTTGAGCGATTCAAGTAAGAAGAGCGACGGGTCAGGCGGCTGGGTATTTCGAATCTGGGTGAACGGGGCAAGAGGCACCAGCGGCATGTTCTCGCGCCCTGGGCGGAAGTCGACGTAGGATGGCTTGGAGCAGCGTGTTGGGATACCCTGAATGCCGCTGTACACACATAACACCAGCCCACCATCAGCATTCAGCAAGTAAAGATCATCCCCGTTGACCGTGAAATCGACCACATTCTGCAAATCCGGGATTTCATCATTGAAAAACATATTCGGTTCTTCGGCAAAATTGCTGCGCCAATAAATCCACAGACCATTGGATGGCAAATCCAACACATAGGTATCGCCCAGGTCGAGATTGAAGCCGACCATTTTGCCCCACGCATCCACGGAAGGGGACGCCAGGCGGTCGAGCTGCGGTGGCTGGTCCGGCTGGCAATACAATACATTTCCATTTGCATCCATACCCAGCAAACTGGCCAGCGGTTTATAACCTGGCGGCCAGATGGCAATACGTGTCAGTGGGCCGATGGACGATGCACCTTCAGCATCCGGTCCGCATTGGAAAGCCCAATCGATCTGGTAACCCTGGCTGGTCAATTCGGCGCGCAACGCGCTGCCACTGACACTGTCCAGCAGATATAAATCGTCATCCAACGTTACCATGCGCGTTACATTCACCGAAGCGGGCAGCCCGCCGATAATCGCCGGCTGGTAGTTTACTCGCTTTACCAAATCCAGTTCGTCCAGCGCTGTTTGTACACGTTGGCGCAACGTCTGTGTATCCGATTGTGGAGAATTCTGATGCGCCTCGGCCTCGCCTAATAATGTCAATGCGGTCTGCAAATCGGCCCTTTTTTTGCCCACA
The DNA here is from genome assembly GCA_964595435.1 of uncultured Anaerolinea sp. Classification (GTDB taxonomy): domain Bacteria; phylum Chloroflexota; class Anaerolineae; order Anaerolineales; family UBA4823; genus RBG-16-57-11. Next base: position 48,798 of record CAZQQJ010000035.1, read on the forward strand.
TCTGTCTGAGCCAGGGCCTGTGTAGCAGCCTGCTGCGCCTGCGAATAATACGACACATACAAAGCAGATTTCCCCAGGCGGGTATATACGACACCAGCCACCGTCACCATAATGAGCGGGATCGCTACGGCAATAAATGCCATTACGGAGGAAGGTATTGAGGCAAACGCATCCTCAGGCAACATCCGCACCAGCAACGCCCGGATCCCTCGCCTTACCCGGCGCAAACCATCCAACAGAAACACGAACGTCGCGGCCAGGGCACGTCCAACCGCTCCAGGCACAGATCGTCGAACGGGAGCCGGAGCGACGGATGACTCCGTCGGAGCCGCTATATCTGCTGTTAGCGCGGCTGTTTCGGGTGAAGCTGCCATTTGGGCCGGAGCCGATCCTTCCCCTCCAGCATCTACAGTTTCCACAGAGGCCGGGGGTGATTGTGCAATCACTGCGCTCGCCACCGGGCTTTCCACGGGCAGCGCAGCCACAGCCTCTTGCTGTGGTAACTGCACAGACGACCCGACACTCTCGCCTGTCTGCTGCGCCTGTTCAGTCGCCGACCCGGAAACAGGCTGCCCAACCGCTGCAGTAGAAGGCTTCGGTTGTGGAGCACGTGGCAAATAGTAGACACCTTTACCACTCCGCGCCTGAATCAACACCGCATTGACATCACTGACCGCGGCAGGCAACAAGCGCCGTCGCAGGCTCTCCGGCCCCTGTCCGTGAAAACCGCGCAACGAGTCCGCACTCCATCCCGCCGCCGGTTGTGCTGCCAGCAACAAAGTATCATTGGGCTGCAAAACCGCCTGATAAAAGCTGATCGTCGTTACCCGGCTCTGTCCTACCCCCCGGTCGGCCATTTCTGGATCGTGGAAATGCAAAGTCTCTCCGGCGGCGACCAGAAAAGCATGCGCCGGGCCGGACTGCGCCAGGTATAATTGCTGGCCGCGCACGACCGCCTGTGTGAGCACACCTAACCCCTGGCGGCTACTGCTGGCCAGGCGCAGATTACGCTCGAGCAGCGAATTGTTCAATTCTTCAGCCACCTTGCGCATGGCGGAGGTAGCTGAGCCCGGCGTGGCATAATACAGCCTGGCCAGCCCGGCCAACAATTCATCTTGCTTGCCAGGCGGCAGCGGAGCATTGCCTGCCATTGCCAGGTACAGAATCAACCGGTCGGCTTCTCGGCCACGGGCAGGACGCCGCGGAGGCGTCGCCGCGTACAGACACAACAGATCAGGATAATCCTGTCCAGCGTAGCGGGCTACAGGTATAAGACTGAGATCGAGCACAGCAGGCATAGATCAGCAGAGTAAGAACCAGGTTTGACTCTCTTGAAGACCATTATACTGGTAAAATGCAATTTGTTGCGGGTTGGCTATGTGCAACTTATTTCCTTTACGGATAATGCATTCCAACTGGCTTTATTCCGGTTGTTGACAACCCGGGAAAATGAAAACACCACAGGATAAAATGATGCATATCGAAGTTCTGGATACTTTTGACGGGACCGATCAACTTTCGACTGAATGGAACGAACTGCTTGCCTGTTGTAGTGCAAGTCACGTGCCGTTTTTGCGCTATGAATACCTCAGCACCTGGTGGCAGACCCTGGGCGGCGGCGAATGGGAGCACGGCCGTCTCATGATGGTCATCGCTCGCCAGGATGATGGCGAACTGGTGGGAATCGCTCCCTTGTTTTTCACCCAAAATCGGGAGGGGGTGCCGGCCATATTGCTCCTGGGCAGCATCGAAATTTCCGACTACCTGGATTTCATCGTACGCACACCCGATCTACCTGCGTTCGTTGAAGCCCTGTTCGATTTCCTGTCTTCTGAGAAAGCTCCAGACTGGCAGGTTCTCGATCTGTACAACCTGCCAGAAAATTCCCCAACGTTGCAGGCCATCCAGGCAGCAGCCAGCCAGCGCGGCTGGAATTACGAGCAACAACAGTTGCAGCCCTGCCCCTATATCCCTCTGCCCGGCGATTGGGAAACCTACCTGGCAGGCATCGACAAAAAGCAGCGTCACGAAATCCGACGCAAAATACGCCGCGCCGAAGAGTATGAACCAGCGGTGCGCTGGTATATCGTCCAGGATGAACTCCAATTGGATGCAGAGATGGATGGCTTCATGGAGCTGATGGCGCAAGACCCGGACAAAGAACATTTCTTGACTGGCGTGATGCGCTCCCAGATGAAAGCCTCGGTACATGCCGCGTTCAAGGCTGGTTGGCTGCAACTGGCTTTCCTCGAGGTAGGCGGCCAAAAAGCCGCCGGTTATCTCAACTTCGACTATGCCGGGCACATCTGGGTATATAACTCGGGACTCAATTTTGCCCTGCGCGATGTTTCCCCTGGCTGGGTGCTGCTGGGTTACCTGATCCAATGGGCCATTGAACACCAGCGCGAATCCTTCGATTTCATGCGTGGCGATGAAGATTATAAATATCGTTTTGGTGGGGTCAATCGCTACATCGTCCGCGCCCAGGTGCATCGATAAGCGCGCCCTTACAGGGTGTGCGCTGTATGCCGCTGCACACCCTGTAAAAAATTCTCACAGAGGGCGTGGCATGCCAAAACCGCCAACCCGGACCTGTTCAGGCTGGTCTGTCCACACGCCAGCGATTGGCATCCTGCACCGCGGGCAGGTGCCCTGGCCTGTCAATTTATAGCCCCGAATGGTATAGCTATAACGTTCCACCAGGGGTGCCCGGCAATCAGGGCAAAAGGTGTGCTCATACTCGCCAGTGCGACCGGGAATGTTGCCCGCGTAGACATATCTCAACCCGGCCTCCTGACCGATCTCCGCAGCGCGCAGCAGGGTCTTGACCGAGGTAGGCGGCGGGTCGATCATTTTGTAATCGGGGTGGAAAGCAGTCACATGCCAGGGGACATCCGGTGAAACGGAGGCAATATAGCGGGCAGCATCCATCAATTCCTCAGTACTGTCATTGAAACCAGGCACCACCAACGTTACCACCTCCACCCATAAGCCCAGATCGTGCGCCCGGCGGATGCTTTGCAGCACGTTATCGAGCACGCCACCCAATTGGCGATATTGGCGATCTTGCATCGTCTTCAGATCGATCTTGTAAGCCGTCAGGTACGGACGTAAGTAATCCAATACCTCTGGCGTGGCGTTGCCGTTGGAGATGTAAACGCATTTGAGGCCAGATGCTTTGGCCTGGCGAAAGATGCCTACCGCCCACTCAGAGGTAATCAGAGGTTCATTGTAGGAAGAGGCGATCACCTGGACGCCATTGCGCAGAGCAAAGGCAACCATTTGCTCCGGAGAGACGCGCCTGACCAGTCCCACCGCCTGATCGGAGGCAGGGTCGCGCAGCGCCTGAGAGGTCAGGTGATTCTGGCAGTATTCGCAGTGGAAATCACATCCCAACATGCCAAAGGTCAGGGCATCTGCGCCGGGCAGTACATGAAAGAATGGTTTCTTCTCGATCGGGTCAACTTGCAGAGCAGCCACATAGCCCCAGGGCACGTACAGTTTGCCATCCCGGTTGAACCGTACCTGGCAAATACCGCGCCGTCCAGGGCGAACCAGGCAGCGATGGCCGCAGGCATAGCAACGCACATCGCCGCTTTCCAGCTTTTCGTATAGCTCCCCTTCGACAGTCATCTGATCTAAAATATCAGCTACTGTGGTCATGGCATTTTCAATATAACAAACAAACCGTTACAGAAATCGGGAAATTGTTTGGCGAAAAGACCCGGAAACAATTCTACTCCTGACGCTGGTAAAGAGGCAGCAGGAAAAGCCGCACCGGCGTAGGGCGCCAGGCTCCCAGAACATATGTTCAATTCTGGTTATACAGGATATTGGGGCGATTGTCAAGAGGTCAAGCGGACCACGAGTATTTTCAAATGCTCGTGATCCGTAGATCATCAACCGGCCCATTATGCCTCACTGCCTCGCTGACCAGGCGAAAGTGATAGCCATAGATAGCAAAAGTGATCGCCAGAGGGAACAATCTTGGCCGGCGGAAAAGAGTCCACAGGAAGAGCTTCCAGTAATACAAGCGTTCCTTGCCGATAATACCCAACTGAAGGATGGAACGGAAGAAGGCAATCACGTGCGACAGGTCAATCGGAACGGTAATTTTCGGCGGCTTGTAGGTTTGCAAAAAGGTCCTGATGCGCGCATAATAGTTTTCCGGTGTATATAGATAATCGATGACCGCCCGGTAGCCTCTGTGCAGTACATCAAGGCCCATTTTGGGGATAATGTTGGTCGTGCCATCCACATTATCCCCGGAAAGTGCGCCGCTCAACCGCCCTTCTCTTTCCATGCGCTGGTAAAGCCGGGTGCCTACAGGAGCTTGCAGAAGTCCCACCATAGCCGTTACAATACCGCTTTTCTGGATAAAATCGATCTGTTGCTGGAATATCGAAGGGGTATCGCTGTCGAAGCCGACGATGAACCCACCCTGCACCTGCAAGCCACTGCGTTGGATCCGCTGCACATCCTCAATCAGGTTGCGCTTGCGGTTATGTTTCTTGCCACACTCAGCCAGGCTTTCGTCGTTAGGGGTCTCAATGCCGATAAAAACGGTATCGAACCCGGCATCTGCCATCAGCCGCAACAACTCTTCATCGTCAGCTATATTGATCGAGACTTCGGTATTGAACGCCATGCCGGTCTTGTCTTTGCGCCATTCGATCAAGGCCGGCAAAAGGGTCTCCTTGAGATACTTTTTGTTTCCGATCAAGTTATCATCCACGAAGAAGACAACACCCCGCCAGCCCAGGCGATACAAACCGTCCAGTTCGCCGAGCACCTGCACAGCCGTTTTGAGGCGCGGCTGGTGACCGAAAAGCACAGTAATGTTGCAAAACTCACAATTGAAAGGGCAGCCGCGCGAAAACTGGATTGCCATTGTGGCATAGCGCTTGAGGTTGGCCAGTTCCCACAACGGAGCAGGTGTCTGGCGTATGTCAGCAAACCCGGTAGAGGAATAAATCCGTTGAGCGCACCCTTGCTCCAGATCTCTCAAGAAAGGCGGCAGGGTCAATTCAGCCTCGTTCAAGATGAAATGATCAACCTGCTCGAATTGCTCGTACTCGCTGGCAAAGAGCGGCCCCCCGGCGACCACCTTAAGGCCGGCCGCTTTACAGCGGTCAATCACTTGCTGGGTCGAAGAGCGCTGGATCACCATAGCGCTCACAAAGGCATAATCGGCCCAGGCCAGATCCTTGTCAGTGAGCCTGTCCGTATTCAGATCAACCAGGCGTTTTTTCCAATGCTCAGGCAACATAGCCGCTACAGTTAACAGGCCCAACGGCGGCAAGGATGCCGGTTTGCGGATGAATTTCAAGGCGTGTTTAAAACTCCAGAACGTATCTGGGAATTCGGGGTAGATCAAGAGCGCATTCATTCCGTTATTCACTTCCTGGCATCCTGCCGATTGCCAAATAGTGGAAAGATCTTTCAAACATTTGATTTGCTCGTGGCGCGGAATAAAAGGTCAGCCAGGGGCCAACTTTGCTGCAATCGCTTTAACGCCCGGTGAATGACCATCGAGACGGCGGTCTCTTTTTTCCCCAGGTAAGCCGCGATATCGCCAACCGGCCGGTCGAGCATATATCGCAGCACCAATATTTCCCTGGCCTCTTCTGGCAAGGATTGCAATAAACGCCACAAGGTACGGCGCTGCTCACCATCAAGCGCCTGGGTTTCCGGGTCTGCATCGGGTGCAGGTAACTCTCCCACTTCGTCCAACGCCTCAGAGGAACCCGAAGTTTTCCGCCGCCGGTATACGTCGATCACCTGATTTTTGGCAATTACCAGCAGCCAATGCAAAGCAGCATTGAAATCGCCCTGGAAACTCTCGCGCGCCGACCAGGCGCGTGCAAATGTCTCGGCCACGAGATCATCCACATCCTCAGCCGGCCCGCCAGTTAAGCTGTACAAATAACGATAAAGCTGTGCATTTACCTGGTTGAATAACTGGCTAAAAACACCGCGCTGGCTGAGGGCTAATTCTCCTGCCGGGAATTTCAGCTCATCCAAAATCATCCTCCAAGAGTAAATACCGTATTTAATATCATAACGCAATTTTCGGGAAAATCTCACAACAACTCTGCACATCCCGATAACTTCCCCTGGTCGTTCAAATCTGCATATTTCCCAAGACCTGGCAGATCTGAACGAGTCTTGCACCTACTGCTAAATTGGGGTAAGATACCCCTATGCAATATATCCCCTACGTCATTGCTGTGCTGATCCCGGTGGTCGTGCTGTATGTAATCTTCAGCCTGGATTTGTACCAGTCGGGGTCGTTTCGCTGGGTAGTAGCGTGTTTTTTGTGGGGGGGTGCGGCGTTCTTTTTAGCCCGTTATGTAAATCGCTATATCTACTTCAACGCCATCCTGACGCGGGACGAGATTATCCAGTATTCGGCGCCATTTGCCGAGGAGGTGCTCAAGGCGCTGGTGCTCTTCTACCTGGTGCGCCGGCCGAAGTTCACTTATTTCGTAGATGGTGCGATCTATGGTTTTGCCGTGGGCATTGGCTTCGCAGTGTTCGAGAATTTTGAATATATCATGGCTACCAGTGACGCCGGCCTGGGCACGGCGATCAGCCGGGTGATTTCGACCAACTTGATGCACGCTTCGGCCACTGCTTTGACCGGGGTCAGCGTCGGGTTATCGCGCTTCCAGCGCAGCTATCGTAAAATTGGCGTGGCGCTGTCAGGCTTGATAGCAGCAATCCTCTTACACGTGGTCTTCAATAACCTGGTCACTCGACTGAGCGGTGGAATGGTGTTGCTAGCCTCGACGGTGCTGGCCCTTGCCGCAGTGGGACTGATCGCCTGGTTGATCTTCCGCGGCCTGGCCGAACAGCGCCACTGGATCGAGGAAAAGCTGGGGATGGCCGACCGGGTGACTGCCGGTGAGGCGCGGGTCGTGCAGAAGTTGGAAGATGTAGGCGAGCTGCTCAAGCCATTGCGCCAGACCTTTGGCGACGAGAAAGGTGACCAGATCGAAAAATTCCTGATGATCCAGGCAAGGCTGGGCATTAAACGCAAGACGTTGGAGAAGCTGCCCGATGAAAAACTGCGCCAGGCGGTAGCAAGAGAGATGGATGAATTGCGTCAGGAAATGGACGCCGTGCGCCGCCAGTTAGGGCCTTACGTGATGTTGTATGTCCGCCAGATTTTCCCTGAACAGACCAGCCCGCTCTTTGGCTTGTTGGAGCGACGCATCCAGGAGCGCATCGAGGCGCGCCAGACGGCTGGCAGCACGGGCGCCAATCTGTTTGCCAGCCTGGGCCAACGCATGGCGGCGCGTCCGTCCGGCGCCCCGCCAACAGATCCACCAATGGACAAGTAAAGCGCCCCAGTTGGTAGCCCGGTGTGCTGGGGCATGATTGCTAAATTGTTTCGGAATCATTTTTTTGAGGAATAAATATGTCAAAAATTGTTTCGATCCATTCCTTCCGCGGCGGAACCGGTAAATCTAACCTGACCGCCAATCTGGCTGCGCAAGTGGCCCTGGCTGGTCATCGCGTGGCAATTATCGATACGGATATCCAGTCACCGGGCATTCACGTGCTCTTCGGACTGGATGGGAACAGCATGGGGCATACGCTGAACGAGTATCTGCGCGCCGAGTGCGAAATCGATCAGGTTGCCTACTCGATTGGCGAGCACCCCGGCGCGGCGGCAGGCCGGCAGAAGCTGGCCGGGGCGAAGCTGTGGCTGGTGCCTTCCAGCATCAACGGCGGCGAGATCAGCCGCATTCTAAAAGAGGGCTATGATGTTGCCCGATTGAACGAGGGCATGCATGACTTGTGCCAGAAGCTGGCCCTGGATTATCTGTTCGTCGATACCCACCCGGGGCTGAACGAGGAAACTTTGCTCTCGGTTTTGCTTTCGGACGTTTTACTGTTAGTGATGCGGCCAGATCAGCAAGATATTCAGGGCACGGCTGTGACCGTAGACATCGCCCGTGACCTGGAAGTACCCAATTTGCTCCTGGTGGTCAACAAGGTATTGAGCAAGTACCATCCAGAACAAGTGCGCCTTGAAGTGGAAAACAAATACAGCGTTCCGGTAGTGGGAGTGCTGCCACTCTCGGAGGACATGGTCGACCTGGCCAGCGCCGATCTATTTTCGTTATACAAGCCTGACCATGACTGGTCGCGCACGATCCGCCAGGTTGCGCAGCACATTATCGAAGCTTGAGGAGGAGCAATTATGTATTGTTGGAAATGCGATCAACCAGCGCGGGCGACTTGCCAGTTCTGTGGGCGGTTTGTGTGCAAGGATCACGCCAGTTATATGCCTACTTTCCTGGCCATGTTCCTGGGTGGACAGGAAACCCCCAAAGGATTGGCGGTGGCAAATGTAATCTGGTGTGGCATTTGCGAACCACAACCTGAGCCAATCGGCATGCCCGAGTTGTATTAGCGAGACAGGGACGACCCGGGTTTGGTCACCCTTACGTCAGGAGGCGGATATGGGCAATATTTTTGACCGTCTGCAGCAACAACTGGAAATCAGCAAACGCGAGCAGGGCATCAGCCCAATCGAAATCGCCGAATTACCTCCCAATCTACGCAAAGTGATGCGTATGATGCTGCGCGAGGTGGTGATGAAATATAGTGATTTGCGCAAAGCAGTGGAAAAGATGGATGCCAGTGGGCGATTAAGCCCAACCGAATTGGACGCTGCCCTGGCAAAATTGGTGGAGCAAAACTGGCTGACGCGGTACGGTGAAGGTGAGTTCACCAGTTACCGGGTAAACTTGCGGCGCAAAGCGGGCAGCCAGCTCGGCAAAGATGTTTGGAGTGCACTGGATGGGCGCATTGCAAGTGGCGGCGAGTCAGCATCCAAAAAGCCAGACAGCAAATCCAGATAAAATTACTTTAGCAGGAGGATAAGCTATGTCGAGAATTATTTCCGTACACTCATTTCGCGGCGGTACCGGAAAATCGAACACCACGGCAAACCTGGCGGCTTTGTTGGCCCAACAGGGCAAGCGCGTGGGCGTGGTTGATACGGATGTCAATTCACCGGGAATCCATATTTTATTCGGTATGGACGAAGATCAGATGGTGCATTCTTTGAACGATTATTTATGGGGCAAATGCAACATCAAAGACTGCGCCCACGATGTGACCCGCAATTTACCAGGCAATCTTTCAGGCAAGGTATATTTGATCCCTTCGAGTATCAAGGCTGGCGAGATCGCTCGCATCCTGCGCGAAGGCTATGATGTTGGCTTGTTGAATGATGGTTTTAATGATTTGATTGATGATCTGAACCTGGACTTTCTGTTGATCGACACCCACCCTGGCATCAACGAGGAAACCTTGCTTTCTGTAGCGATCTCGGATATTTTACTGTTGATCATGCGCCCTGACCAGCAAGATTTCCAGGGCACCAGCGTCACAGTGGACGTAGCGCGCAAATTGGGCGTGCCAGCAATGTATCTATTGATCAACAAGGCCCCTGAAAGCCTGGATTTCAACGCATTGAAACAGCTTGCCGAAGAAAAATATCGCTGCGACGTGGCAGCGATTTTGCCTCACTCGGATGATATGATGATGCTGGCCAGTTCGGGCATCTTCTCTCTGAAATACCCGGACCACCCATTTACAGCCAAGTACAAACAGGTTGCTGCGTTGATTATGGCCTGAGCCATGGACGACAAGACCTTCAAGAAGTTATTGGTAGAAGTACGCCAGTTGGATATGCGAGATGGCATCGATATGAACGACCTGCTGAACATCTCGGACGAACTGAGCCATGCTCTGACGTGGATGATCCGCAACAGCGGATTTCAGGCACCGGACCTGGGCCAGTACCTGGGTGGTGACGAGCGCCAGGCACAGCAGTTGCTGGATGCCCTGAATGAAAAGAACATGGTTGAGGAAGTCAAAGCCACACAGCGTTTCTACCCACAGATGGCCCAGGCTCGATCGGGCCGTAAATACCGGGTGGCGCGCGACGTGTGGAAGGCGTTAGAGTAATTGTAGCGAAATGAGCCAGGTAATTTCTGTACACTCATTTCGGCGTGCCACCGGCCGTTCTGGTCTGGTAGCTAACCTGGCGGCGCTGCTGGCTTTGCGGAGCAAACGGGTTGGCATTATCGACGCGGATGTCCATTCGCCTGGCATTCACATGCTGTTTGGTATGAATGACCGGCAGATCAAGTACACTCTGAACGATTATTTGTGGGGCAAGTGCAGCATCCAGGATTGCGCTTACGATATCACCCGCCAGTTGAGCGATGTCATCCCAGGCAAAGTCTATCTGGTGCCTGCCAGCGCCAGGGTCAACGAGATTGCCCGTGTCTTGCGCGAAGGGTACGATGTGGGGCTGCTCAATGACGGATTCATCAGCCTGGTAAAGAAACTAAAATTGGACCTGCTGTTGGTTGATTTGCGCCCAGGGATCAACGAGGAAACTCTACTGACCATGGCCATCGCAGACATCCTGATCTTGCTCATGCGCCCAGACCAGCAGGACTACCAGGGCACCGCAGTAGCAGTGGACGTAGCGCGCCGGTTGGGCGTGCCGCGGATGTACCTGGTCATTAACAAAGCGCCCACGACGGTAGATTTCAACGGATTGAAGACCCACGCCGAGCAGGTCTACAATTGCAAGGTGGCGGCGATCTTGCCACATTCCGATGACCTGATGTTGTTAGCCGGCCTGGAAGTCTTTGCACTGAAATATCCTGACCATCCACTGACGGCAGGATATCGGGAGATCGCAGCCTTGTTGGGTTAGTCTGCCGGCGCGCATAAGTTAAACCAGGCCCTTGCAAAGGGGTGTTTGCCAACACACGGCGTGCGGTTTTGGCGCACGCCGTTATGATTTTCCGAACCTCATTTCACCCGGTCCCCGGGTGTTGTTATAATTGATTGCACGCAGAAAGTGATTGGAGTGATTTGCAATGACACTTGATCATCCCACAAGTTTGGCGATGCCAGCCCTGTTTGTCGGCCACGGCAGCCCGATGAATGCCATCGAAGATAACGTCTTTAGCAGGGCATGGGAGGACATCGGAAAGACATTGCCCCGCCCTCGGGCAATCCTATGTATCTCGGCGCACTGGCAGACATCCGGGGTAAAGACCACGGCAATGGAGCAACCACGCACCATCTATGATTTCTACGGCTTTCCGAAGGCATTGTACGAGGTACGTTACCCTGCACCGGGTTCACCAGAGCTGGCGCGCCTGGTGCAAGAGAGTGTACACCGTCAGGAAGTGCGCCCCGACCTGGAATGGGGACTGGATCACGGAGCGTGGTCTGTGTTATGCCGCATGTTCCCGCGGGCGGATATCCCAGTAGTGCAGCTCAGTTTGGACTACAGACTTTCTCCCGAAACGCATTATGCCCTGGGACAGGAGCTACGCAACCTGCGCCAACGCGGGGTACTGATCGTAGGCAGTGGCAATATGGTGCACAATTTACGCCTGCTGAATTGGGACGGCGGCGCCTACGATTGGGCAGTGGCATTCGACGAATGGGCGCAGCAACGCATCCTGGCCGGCGACCACCAGGCCCTGATCAATTACTCACAAATGGGCACACCTGCTCGCCTGGCCGTGCCGACAGATGAACATTATCTGCCATTGCTATATGTGCTGGCAGTGCAAAGCCCGGATGAGCCGGTGAGTTTCTTTGCCGGCCAGGTCATAATGGGCTCTATCTCGATGCGTTGCGTGAAGATTGGATAACCAACATGGGAACTTTTTCTGTTGAAGGCGATCATTTTGCTTTGAACCACCAGCCGTTCCGTATTTTGTCCGGGGCAATGCATTATTTCCGTGTGCCGCGCGCCTACTGGCACGACCGGCTTTACAAACTACGTGCGATGGGGCTGAATACGTTAGAGACCTACGTGGCCTGGGATTTACATGAGCCTCGACCGGGCGAGTTTCACTTCGAGGATAGCCTGGATTTGGTAGCCTACATCCGGCAGGCGGAAGCTCTTGGTCTATATGTAATCGTGCGTCCAGGGCCATACATCTGCTCGGAATGGGATTTCGGCGGGCTGCCGGCATGGCTGCTCAAGGACCCGGCCATGCAGATACGTTGCAGTGATGCGGCATATCTACAGGCTGTTGACCGTTACTATGATGCATTGCTGCCTCTGTTGGCCGCGCTGCAAATCACTCGCGACGGGCCGGTCATCGCAGTGCAGGTAGAGAACGAATATGGCAGTTATGGCAACGACAAGGCTTATTTGCGTTACCTGGCAGATGGCCTGCGCAGCCGGGGTATCGACTGTATGCTGTTCACCTCGGATGGCGAGGCAGGCAATATGCTGCATGCTGGTACACTACCCGAGATTTACAAGACCGTCAACTTTGCTCACCAGCCATCCCGAGCGTTTTCCCAACTGCGCAGGTTCCAGCCGGAAGCGCCGTTGATGTGCACTGAATTTTGGGACGGCTGGTTCGATCACTGGGGAGAGGCCCACCACATCCGCCCCGCACAGGATGTAGCTGCCGCGCTGGATGAGATGCTGGGCGCGGGCGCTTCAGTAAATTTTTATATGTTCCATGGCGGCACTAACTTTGGCTTCATGAACGGGGCTAACGTCGATGGAGAAACATACCAACCCGATGTGACCAGCTACGACTACGACGCGCCGTTGAGTGAGGATGGTCAAATCACACCCAAGTATGAAGCTTTGAGGCAGGTGATCGGTAAATACGCGCCCCTACCGGACTTACCCCTGCCCGAACCGGCGCGGCGGATCGCTCCAGGCGCTGTGGTGCTGAACCAGGCAGTTTCTTTATTCGATGCACTGGGGGATCTCTCCACTCCCGTGCAGCAGGCAGCACCCCGACCTATGGAGGCGTTGGATCAAAATTATGGTTTCATCCTTTACCGGGCGCGCGTAGCCGCGCCGTATGGCGAGACGACATTAACACTACGTGGCTTACACGACCGCGCCCAGGTATTCGTGGATGGGCAGGCTATGGGTGTGCTGGAACGGGCAACACCGGACCAGGCGTTACCGTTGTACCTGGCACAGGGAAATGTGCAATTGGATATTCTGGTCGAAAACATGGGACGGGTCAACTTCGGCCCCCAATTGATGGACCGTAAAGGTATCCTGGGCGGGGCATGCCTGGGGAATAGCTTTCTCTTCGACTGGACGATATTCCCTTTGCCGATGGATGACATCAGCCGACTCAAATTCACATCTATGACTCATCCTGGGGGCCAGGCCGGTCCAGGCGTTCCGGTATTTTACCGCGGGGTTTTTAACCTGGCAGAGGTGGGTGACACCTTCCTGGCGCTGCCAGGTTGGGTGAAAGGTGTGGCATGGGTGAACGGCTTCAACCTGGGTCGTTATTGGAACCGTGGTCCACAGCAAACCTTGTACATTCCTGCGCCAGTGCTACACCAGGGCGAGAACGAGCTGGTCGTATTCGAACTACACAATGCCGGCCGGCGGCGGGTCGAACTGCGCGACCAGCCGGATTTAGGTTAGGTATATGGCAGATATCTTTGCCGCTTCACCCACACCCGAGGCAGTGGTCACCGCGCAGCAAGCGCGCTTCACCGTGCTCACCTCCCGGCTGATCCGCATGGAATACAGCCCATTGGAGCAATTCGAAGATCGCCCCAGCCAGGCTTTCTGGTGGCGCCGGCTGCCTGTTCCCGAATTCTCGCTGCGCTCGTCAGCCGGGCAAATAGAAATCGAAACGCAGCATCTGCTTTTACGCTATCAGGTTTCGCCAAAGGGCTTTACGCCGCAATCATTATCTATATTGGTCAAAGCTACCGGAGAGACCTGGCATTATGGGGATACGCCGCGGCGAGGCAGGAACCTGGGCGGTACGGCGCGCACTCTGGATGAGGCAGCAGGGCGCGTCCGCCTGGAGCCGGGATTAATGGCACGTTCCGGTTGGGCGGTGGTAGACGATTCGCAAACACTGGTTTTCAACGCGGAGGGCTGGTTGACGCCGCGCCTGCCCCAGGCAGGCGCCCCGGCAAACAAGGTATTGGATTTGTATTTCTTCGGCTATGGCCACGATTACCCGGCCTGCTTGCGGGATTTCAACCGCGTGGCAGGAGCGACGCCGCTGCTTCCACGATGGGCGCTGGGCAACTGGTGGAGCCGCTATTGGGCTTATTCGGCTGAAGAACTGCTGCAACTAGTGGAGGAATTCCGGGCACACCAGGTTCCCCTGGCTGTGTGCATTGTTGACATGGACTGGCATATTACAGAAACCGGAGACACCGGCAGCGGTTGGACCGGCTATACCTGGAACCGGACGTTGTTTCCTGACCCAACCGCTTTTATTGCTAACCTGCACGCCCTGGGCCTGAAAACCGCTCTGAACCTGCACCCGGCAGAAGGTATCCACCCGCACGAGGCGGCCTACGAGCAATTTGCGCGTTTCATGGGACGCGATGCGCAGGCCGGCGCCCCGATTCCGTTCGATTGTGCCGACCCGCACTTCATGCGCGGATATTTTGAATTGCTACACCACCCGCTCGAGGCGCAGGGTGTAGATTTCTGGTGGATCGACTGGCAACAGGGAATGGCGTCCGACCTGCCTGGATTGGACCCGCTGTGGTGGCTCAACCACCTGCACTTCTACGACCTGGGCCGGGATGGCGAAACACGCCCGTTCATCTTCTCACGTTGGGGCGGGCTGGGCAATCACCGCTATCCGATTGGTTTTTCCGGCGATACGGTGGTCGGATGGGAGGCGTTGGATTTTCAACCCTATTTCACGGCTGCTGCAGCCAACGTAGGATATGGTTGGTGGAGCCACGATATCGGTGGCCACATGGGCGGCATCGAAGACGACGAACTATATGCCCGATGGGTACAGTATGGCGTTTTCAGCCCGATCCTGCGGCTGCACAGTACGAATAACCCGTACCATGAGCGACGACCATGGGGGCGCGGCCCGGCAGCAGCGGGGGCGGCCACGGCAGCCATGCGACTGCGGCATGCTCTACTCCCATATTTGTATTCAATGGCCTGGCGCAACCACACGACGGCCATACCGCTGGTGACACCGCTGTATTATACGCACCCAGAAGCCGACGAAGCTTATCGCTGCCCCCAGGAATACTGGTTCGGCAGTGAGTTGCTGGCAGCACCGTTCACTCAACCGGCCGGAAGCGACACACACCTGAGCCGCCAGATCGTATGGCTACCGCCGGGTGAATGGTTCGATTTCTTTACAGGCGAGTATATGTTGCCTGGCTGGCAAACGATTTACGGCGATTTGATGGACACTCCGGTTTATGCCCGCGCAGGCGGGATCGTCCCGATGGCACCAGATACCACCTGGGGCAGCGTTGCCAGCCTACAAACGCTGCATTTGCAGGTTTTTCCGGGGGCAAACGGGCGGTTTGACCTGTATGAAGATGATAGTGAAACCACGGCCTATGAGCAAGGCGAATATGCGCTGACGACATTCACCCAGGTGTGGAACGGCAAATCCATGAACCTGGCCATTTCTCCGGCAACAGGGGATTTGTCGATCATACCGGCGCAACGCGATTACCGGTTACGGGTGCGTTGTGTGAGGCGCCCCGATCGGGTGGCAGCGCAGGTGAACGGTACGGCAAAGAAGGTGAGCTGGATCTATGATGATACGACAGCCACGCTCGAACTTGGGCCGGTGAGGTTGCAAAGCAGCCAGACATTGAGCATCGATGTGGCGGTCACGAAAGGTGAACTTCTCGCGCGTTACAAACGTACGATACCCAAGCTGCGCAAATACCTGGGTGCTTTCCACCTGGATACCTGGCTGAAGGCAGAAATTGAGCAAGAATGGCCACATATCGCGGCGGGTGAGATCGATTTGCACAGTTACCGACAATTGAGCGACGGGCAACGGGTGGCATTGAAAAGTCTTCTCGAATGAGACCGAAAGGGATGAGCTTTGGCAGAGGATAAAGAAACGGCAGACAGCACAGTAGCCGAGGAACTTTCTCGACGAGTCGAACACCTTTCGCGGCTGATGGAGGTCAGCAATTCCATGGCCGCACAACTCGAGCTTGAACCGTTGCTGCAACAAATTGTCGATTCGGCGAGCCAGCTCTTACACACGCACATGGGCGGATTGTTGGTTTTCGATGAACAACTCACCAACATCGAATATTTCAAGGTCAGCGGCTGGCCCGGTAAAATGTCTGGCTCGCCGACGGGCAATGGAATCCTGGGGCTGGCTTTACGTGAACGCAAACCCTTGCTAATGGACGATGTGCGCGCCCACAAAGAATTTTCTGGCTTTCCGCCAGGCCATCCGGTGGTAGGCCCGTTCCTGGCTGCACCATTGATGGCCAAGCAGCGCTCATTGGGCGTGCTGTTTGTTGGCAACCAGCCCGGCGGGCCAGTTCTGGAACGAGATGCGGAGGAATTGCTGGTGGCTTTTGCATCCCAGGCAACAGTAGCAATCGAAAACGCCCGCCTGTATGCAAGGTCAGAGGAGCTGGCCCGCTTGAAAGAACGCCAGCGAATCGCCCAGGCGTTACATAACACCGTCGTGCAAATGCTTTTCAGCATCGGCCTCGAAGCGGAGGCATGCCTGAACATCCTACCACCCGAAGATGGCTTGAGGCAAAACTTGCAGACAATCCGCCGCCTGACGGCACGCAGCAGCGATGAGCTGCGCAGTGCAATTTTCGCACTGCGCAGCCCATTTCTATCCAATGGTGATGGACTGGTGCAACTTATTCAGAACCAGGTCAACGAATTTGAGGCTTTGACAGGTATTCCGACAACGCTGATCGTCATGCCTTGCTTTCCCACGTTGCCACCGCTCATCTCGGAGGCGGTTTACCGCATCGTTTGTGAAGCGTTCTCCAACATCCGTAAGCATGCACACGCTGCCAGTGTAATGGTCAGCCTGGCTTGCGACGATGAAACGGTTATGGTGATTGTTCAAGACGACGGTGTAGGGTTAGGTAACCCCACAGCGCTGGATGCGGACGACCGGGGATTGCATTTCGGTGTCGCCACAATGCGCCAGATTACCAGCCAGGCAGATGGGATGTTTTTCATTGCGAACAACGACGATCAGGGGGTCATGGTCAAGGCGCGTTTTCCCCTGGTGCAAGATGTCTGACACAAAAATGGTACCTATCCGGGTCTTGATCGTCGATGACCACCATATCGTACGCCAGGGGCTACATTTAGTGTTGGACCCCGATCCACACTTTGTGATCGTTGGCGAGACGGGCGACGGAGACGAAGCTATCCGCCTGGCCACTCATCTCAAACCACAAGTGGTTTTGCTGGATTTGAAGCTGCCCGATACAGACGGGGTCAGCGTATGCCAGCGCATCCTGCAGACCAGCCCGGAAACCCTGGTTATTATTTTGACTGCGTTTATCGATCCCAATCTGGTCAATGCCTGCCTGCAAGCCGGGGCGCGCGGCTATCTGGTCAAGGACGCCGAAGATTTACGCCTGCGCGAGCAAATTCGCGCAGTGGTCGAGGGGCACGCAGCCCTGGACCCAAGAGCGGCGGGGATTCTGACCGACCTGGTGCAACACCGCTCGGTCAGTGGGGACGCCTTGCGTTTGCGCGACCTGGAAATCCTGCGCCTGATCGCGCAAGGCCTAACGAATCGCGAAGTTGGCGAACAACTTCATCTGAGTGAAAATACAATAAAGGGATACGTGAAGGAAATCCTCGCCAAACTTGGCGCGCACTCCCGCGTCGAAGCGGTGATGCTGGCAAAAAAACAGGGGCTGTTATAGAGCGTTGCACGGGGTAATTATTCCCCCATCCGAGGGGTAAACACCCCTCTTTCGAGGGGTCAGAAAACCTAACCCGGTGTATAGTAACTCATTTCACAATTTTATAGAATAGGAGCATTGATACCCATAACCAGTGCGGTCAAATAGCCGCGCGTTTGACTCTCCCCAGGCAAGAAACGAAGGAGGTTAAGTACATGAGTAATTCATCAGGACCTTTTCTAATGGTCGACCCAGAGCGGTGCCTCGGCTGCCACACTTGCGAACTGGCCTGCGCAGTAGCGCATACAAGCTCTGGCGCCCTGTTTGGAGCCGTGTTATCTGGAGAACCGCTGATGCCGCGCACCCGGGTAGTCCAGGTAGCAGAGGTACGCTTTCCTGCACAGTGCCGGCAATGTGAGGATGCTCCCTGTGTTAAAGTATGCCCAACCCAGGCAACCTATCGGACAGCGGCTCATACTGCCGTCAATCTCAATCTGTGCATCGCCTGCAAACTGTGCATGATGGTTTGCCCCTTTGGCGCCATTCAGATCGCCGACCAGATGGTCGGTGCCCGGCGCAAACGCGCCGCAACAAAATGCGACCTGTGTGTCGATCGCCCTGGCGGGCCGGCCTGCATTGAGTCTTGCCCAACTCATGCAATCAGCCTGGCAAAACCGACCCAGGTCATGGAAAACGCCATGCAGACTTCCTCGCAACGTTTTCTGGAAGCACTCAAAGCCCAATCGAATCTTTCAAAATCTTAAGTTCAAACGATCTCTAAGGAGATTTCTCAAATGACAACCTATAGCCCTGACATTCTCGAAAAAAGCATCGATCCCGCCACCCATGAAATGCTGGATCACGCCCGCAAATTGGGCCTGCCCACAGTTTGGGATCGCTATGAAGCCATGCAGCCGCAGTGCGGTTTTGGTGAGTTGGGTTTGTGTTGCCGCAACTGTGCGATGGGCCCTTGCCGTATCACCCCCTTCGATGAGGTCGGTCCAAAGCAAGGCGTTTGTGGCGCGACAGCCGACATCATCGTAGCACGGTTCATCGACCGGATGATCGCGGCTGGTGCAGCCTCCCATTCCGATCACGGTCGCGATATCGCGCACACCCTGCTGCTGACAGCTCAAGGCAAAACCAGTGGTTACCAGGTGAAAGACGAGGCCAAGCTGATGGCCCTGGCAACAGAATTTGGCATTCCCACCGAAGGACGCAGCAAAGAAGAGATCGCTGAGGATGTAGCACATAAAGCTTATTCGGAATTTGGACAGCAGGAGGGAGCGCTGCAATTCACACATCGCGCTCCTGAGAAACGCCAGGCGTTATGGAATTCACTCAATATCACCCCACGCGGCATCGATCGCGAGGTCGTAGAAAGTATGCACCGCACGCACATCGGCGTGGACAACGACCCGGTCAACCTGATCTTGCACGGCCTGCGCACCTCGCTGGCAGATGGTTGGGGCGGGTCGATGATTGCCACAGAGCTGTCGGATGTGCTGTTTGGTACACCTACTCCCAAACGGTCAGCGGTCAACCTGGGTGTTTTGAAGGCCGATATGGTCAATATCATTGTGCATGGTCACGAGCCGACGCTTTCGGAATTGATCGTGGCAGCCGCCATGGACCCTGAGTTGGTAGCACTGGCGCAGAAATACGGCGCTAAAGGAATCAACATGGGCGGCATTTGTTGCACGGGTAATGAGGTGCTGATGCGCCAGGGTGTACCTTCAGTAGGTAATTTTATCCAGCAAGAGCTGGCTATCATGACCGGCGCGGTCGAAGCGATGGTGGTGGATGTACAGTGCATTTTCCCGGCGCTGGGTAACCTGACAGGCTGTTTCCACACCAAATTGATCTCTACTTCGCCCAAGGCCAAATTCCCCGGTTTCACCCATATCGAATTCCACGAAGAGCATGGCTACGAAATTGCCAAACAAATTGTGCGTACTGCGGTGGAAAATTACCGTTTCCGCAAAGCAGGGCAGGTGCACATCCCAGACGTTAAGACTGAGTGTGTAGTCGGCTTCAGCGTAGAAGCCATCGTCGGCGCACTCGGCGGCAGCCTGCAACCGTTGATCGAGGCCATCGCGAACAAAAGCATCCGCGGCATCGCGGGCGTTGTGGGATGCAACAACCCCAAGCAAAAGCACGACTACGGGCACGTAAATCTGGTGAAAGAATTGATCAAACGAGACATCCTGGTGGTGACCACCGGCTGCAATGCGATCGCCTGCGCCAAGGCAGGGCTTCTGCTGCCCGAAGGAGCAGAACTGGCCGGAGATGGTCTCAAGGCAGTCTGCAAAGCGTTGGGTATTCCACCGGTGCTGCACATGGGTTCCTGCGTGGATAACAGCCGCATTTTGGTAACTTGCGCGGCAGCCGCCAACGCCCTGGGGGTAGATATCAGCGACCTGCCAGTGGCAGCGGCTGCTCCAGAATGGATGAGTGAGAAGGCTGTGGCGATTGGGGCCTACGCGGTCGCCAGCGGTGTTTTCACTGTCCTGGGGGTGGTGCCGCCCGTGTTGGGTGGGCCGGCGGTCACCGACCTGTTGGTCAGAGGGGCAGAAGGCGTCGTGGGCGGCAAGTTCGCCGTGGAGGCCGATCCATTCAAAGCCGCTGACTTGATGGAGGCGCACATTAACAGCAAACGCGTTAATTTGGGGCTGCCCGTCTGAGACAATAGCAATCGATCCGGGTAAGTGGCTTGCTCAACTGCCAGATACCTGGTTATGCCTCACGTCAAAGCCTCTACAAGGATCTTGCGCGGGTGCAATGCGCCCTGGGGGCGCATTGCACCTTTCAAACAAAACGATCAACCCATCGATCTGGTTACCCAGTAACAGATCGCATAAAACTATGACCGGTTATGTGAGGTAAGGATGCCATTACATGTCCTGGTAATCCTGCCATTTTATGTCTTGCTCGCCACCGCCGGGCTGGAACTGGTGCTGGCGCGCTGGCTTTCGCCGCGCAGCAAAGGCTGGCTGGCTTTGCTGGGAAACCTGACCGCCCTGGGTGCAGTACTTGCGATCTGGCCAATGATCAGGCGGATAACAGCGATCGACGCAGTCCTGAATACCTGGGATGGACCCTTTTTCCTTGACTACCGTGTAGATGGCCTGAGCCTGCTTTTTGCCTTGATCGCCACTGGCATCGGTGCGGCTGTGCTGCTGTATTCTATCGCTTATATGGAGCACGAGCCGGCTGCCACAAGATTTTATGGACTGGTTTTGTTGTTCATCGCCGGTATGGTGCACCTGGTTTATAGCGCGAACCTGCTCGTTCTCTACGTGAGTTGGGAGGTGATCGGGCTGTGCTCTTTCTTGCTGGTGGGTTTCTGGTACCAGAATGCGCAAGCAGCCGCCGGGGGGCGCAAAGTGCTGGTGATGACGCACCTGGCCGGGTATGGGCTACTGGCCGCCATTTTGACCCTGTACATCAAGGCAGGGGTTACATCATGGACTGATCCCCTTCTGCTCGGATCGCTGAACGGCGGCTTATTCCTGCTCATCCTGCTTGCCGCGGCGGCCAAGTCGGTACAATATCCGCTGCATACCTGGATCCCCGACGCGATGGCTGCTCCCACACCCGTCAGCGCCCTGCTGCACTCGGCCTGTTATGTCAAGGCCGGAGTGTATCTGGTGGCGCGCCTGCACAGCCTGGGCCCCTGGCCAGAGGCCTGGGGGATAACGGTGACCTGGCTTGGCGCTATCACAATCATAATTGGCGCATTATTCGCCCTGGCGCAAACAGACCTGAAACGCCTGCTGGCATTTTCTACCGTCAGCCAGATTGGATATATGATTGTCGGGTTAGGGCTGGGCACCCCCCTGGGAGTGGCGGCCGGCCTCATGCATTGCCTGAACCACGCCTTATTCAAAGGCGGGCTGTTTCTGGGCGCAGGCGCAGTGCAGCACGCCACAGGCACGCGCGATATGAACCGGCTGGGCGGCCTGGGTCGTTCCATGCCCCGCACAATGCTCTTCTGGCTGGTGAATGCCAGTAGCGTGGCTGGCATACCGTTGTTGAGCGGTTTCATCAGCAAGTGGATGTTATATAACGCCGCCTTACAGGCCGGGCAGATCATCCCTACCCTGGCAGCCTGGATAGGCAGCATGCTGACCGTATTTTATATGTTGAAGGCCACCAGCGCCGTTTTTCTTGGCCCGGAAACCGAAACGACCGGCCTGGCACATGAGGCTGCTGCACCGATGCGTTGGGGGATGGGAGTTCTGGCGGCCGGCAGTCTGGCGCTCGGTCTTGCGCCGCAACTTGCTGTATGGGGATTAATCTCCCCGGCGCTTACGGCAATGGGATATTCGTGGCCCCGCTTGAGCCTGGTTACCAGCGAATGGTGGACGGCAAGCGGTCTGATTCTGGCCGTGCTTGGAGTTGCCGCAGGCGGAGCCGTCTATCTTTTCTACGCAAGACGCCCGGCGCCTGCCGTTCAAGTCGCGCTTGCGCCGGTTTCTGCTGGCAGTAGCTGGAAAGGGCTCTCCACTCCATTTACGGGCGGAGAGCCTTTGAGCGGCGATGGCCGGCTACCAGCCACCGACTTTTCGGCAATTCTTACCGATTCGCTGAAACCTTTCTACGAGTATTTCGATCCTGACCGTACCTATCATGCCATCGGGCGCGGATTGGTGGG
The DNA here is from genome assembly GCA_964595435.1 of uncultured Anaerolinea sp. Taxonomy (GTDB): domain Bacteria; phylum Chloroflexota; class Anaerolineae; order Anaerolineales; family UBA4823; genus RBG-16-57-11. The sequence continues at coordinate 71,152 of CAZQQJ010000035.1, forward strand.
AGTTGCGGAGGTCGCCGGGCGATTCAGCCAGCGCTTGGAGCAGCACGCGGTTTACGGTATACCGCTGGTCCTTATCGCGCTGATCCTGGCCGGCATGGCTGTGCCAGTTGCATCCATTCCCGAAATGCCATTTATGCATGTACTGCCCGGCCCCGCCACCCGCCAGGGGATGATCGTCATGGCCTGTGCCTGTGGGCTGGCATTGGCAGGCTTATTTTCCGCCTCGCTGGTAACATTGGACACACTGACTTTGGCCGGCCTGGCGTTCAGCGGCGGGATGGCTTTGGCCGGCTTGCTCGTCGAGGCTGCCGGACCACGATTGGTTCTGCTGGAGCTGGCTGCTTTTCTGGTGTGGTGGCTGGCCTGGCGCAGGCAAGAGAGCCGCACGGCAAGCTTCCCATTCTTGCTGGTCGTTCTGTTCTCGACGGGGGTATTTCTGGGTGGGACCCTGGCACTGGATGCCGGCAATGGCGGCGTGGCTCGTGCGCTGTTGATGGCCGGCTTCGTTCTCAAGCTTGCCCTGATCCCACTCTATTTCTGGTTGCCCGGACTGGCGGAGATGGCCCCTGCCAGCCTGGTTGGCCTGCTGGTGGCTGTAGTAGATATGGCTGCTTTTGGCGAATTGTGGACTTTGCGCCAAACAGAGCCATGGATCTTTTTGCCGGCCGGCCCCTGGCTCATCCTGGGTATCCTGACTGCCCTGACCGGCGCAGTATTGATGCTCCCACAGAGACAGGTCAAACGATTGTTGGCATTTTCAACACTTGAAGACCTGGGATATCTAACGGTAGCGCTGGCTGCCGGGGGGGCATTGGGGCTGAAAGGCGCCCTGGTGGGGGCAGCAGCACATTCCCTGGCGAAGGCCCTTTTGTTCAGCAGCCTGATTGCGCCGGAAGCCGAAGGGCCACTATCTACCTCGCGAAGGGGTCTAGCCAGACGGTATCCGGTATCAGCGTTTGGCTTTCTGGTGGGTTCACTGGCAATGTCAGGTGTGCCGCCTACCCTGGGGTTTGTCGCCCGCTGGCGTATCTACCTGGCTACATACGGGTTTGGCACCTGGGCCATCGCCGCGTTGTTGCTGGCAACTGGCCTGGCACTGCTGGCTTATTCACGCGTCCTGATACAAGTGTGGTGGGGAGAGAATGACACAGCCTCGCCCCCCAGAAACGAAGCACTACCCCTGATCATTGCCCTGGTTGCCCTGGCTCTGGTTATCCTGATTTCAGGCTGTTGGCCGGGTTTATTGAGCGCGCTGGCACCAGCAATTGGAGGCTAAGATGGATTTTTGGGGAAAGCTTATCCAGATTGCCCGCCGGCGCAGCCCCTGGCTGTTTCACCTAAACGCCGGGGCGTGTAACGGGTGTGATATCGAGCTGCTGACCTGCCTGACGCCACGTTACGATGTCGAACAGCTCGGCATTCGCCTGCAAGGCAGCCCGCGGCATGCAGATATTTTGTGCATCTCTGGGCCAGTTACCCGTAACAGCCTGCCGGCTTTGCAGACTATTTATGACCAGGTGCTGGAGCCCAAAGTGGTGGTAGCGCTCGGTTCCTGCCCCGCGTCGTGCAATGTATTTGCCGGTAGTCCAGTCGTGGTTGGGCCGCTGGAACGTTATCTGCACGTAGATGTATACGTTCCCGGCTGCCCACCGCGCCCGGATGCGATGATCGAGGGAATAGCCAGGGCTGTCGAGATCCTGGCATCCAAACGTTGAAAGCAAGCGACATCCAATGGGAGTAACAAGATAATGAATTTTGTCGCCACAGTGGTAAGCTTATTTATTTTCCCAGGCCTGTGTTATGCTCTGCCAGCCGGCTGGCTGATGCAGTGGCTGGAGCGAAAAATATCCGCCCGCTTGCAGCGGCGGATTGGCCCACCATTCTTCCAGCCTTTCTTCGATTTCATCAAGCTGGCTGCCAAACGCGGGCCGGCTGGCGGAGGGTTGGAAAGCATCCTGGTGATCAGTCTGCCACTGCTGGCAATAGGAGCTTTGCTCGTAACACTGGCAATACTGCCCGCCTGGCCCGGGCAGGATGGATTCACAGGAGATTTAATTCTTCTGGTGGCTTTATTGGAAATGCCGGCGCTGCTCAATGTGCTGGCCGGTTTTGTTTCCCATTCACTGTTTGGCCAGGTTGGCGCAGCGCGTGAGGCAGCCCTGGGACTGATCCATGGCCTGCCATTCCTGATCGGATTGGTAGTGCTGGCTACCGCCTCCGACAGCATGCAAGTATCAGAGATCGCTGCTGCACCATGGGGGCCAGCGCGCGGGCTGGCTTTACTGGCAATACTGATATGCCTGCCAGCTCGTCTGCGGCTCAATCCCTTTTCTCAACCCAACGCGGAGCAAGAGATTTACACCGGGACGTTGACCGAATATGGTGGGCCGACTCTGGCATTGTGGGAACTGGCTCACACCCTGGAATGGACCGTACTGGCTGGATTGACAGCATGCCTGGCCATGCCGCACAGCGGGCTGTGGCCGGTTGATGTGGCGCTGTTTATGATTTTCTCGCTGCTGGCTGTGTTCCTGGTCAGTGGAATTGCCGCAGGAACAGCCCGCCTGAAAGTGAAGCAGGCCATTCAGTTTTACAGCCTGGTGACGCTCGCCCTGGCCGGGTTGTCCATCCTCGTCCTGATGCTGCCAGGCGTGGGGAGGTAGCACCGTGAATATCTTGCATCTACTCTTCGAGAACCTGAATAAAAACCCCTTGACAGTGCGTTTCCCAGGGCGCGCGCCTATTCCCCCAGGGTACCGCGGCCTGGTGCACAATGATCCGGCGCGTTGCATCGGCTGCGCGACCTGCGCGTACGTGTGTTCGCCGGGAGCAATCTGCGTCACAGGACGGGTGAAAGATTACGAATGGGCCTATGAGCCAGCGCAGTGCACCTTTTGCGGGCGCTGTGTGGAGGATTGCCCCGTGCAGGCGTTATCCATGTCTGAAGGACACCCACCCATTTATGTGAAACAGGGTGAGATCAAAACCATCTTGCAGATAGAATACCCCGTCTGCACGCGCTGCGGACAGCCAGCGCAACCAGTATCTGGCGAGGTATTCGGGCGCGCTTTTCCTGAGATTTCGCCCTCTATCCAGGAGTGGAGCCGCCAGTGCTTGCGCTGCCGCCAGGAGACAGCAACCTACCGGTTTATCCAACAAACGGAGCGGTGAAACTATGGATGTGGAATGTCTTCGCCAAGAATTAGGCATTATCAAGTCCTGGGAAATACACGGCGCCGGTCTTTGGGTAGAAGATTCCCACCTGGACGTGGAAAGCCTGGCGCGCTGGATGGGCAAGCATCACGGGCGCTTCGTTACGCTCACCGCTCGCCCCTTTCCAGGAGGCGAATGCCGCCTGGATTATCATTGGGATTTGGAAGGGCAGCTTCTCAGTCTTACCACTATCACACATGAAGGCAGCATACCCAGCATCGCCGCGCTGTGCCCGGCTGCGGATTGGGTGGAGCGCGAAGTGCACGATTATTTTGCGATCGATTTCATGGGGCGCGACGAAACCCGGCCATTGATGCTGCGCCCGGACGATCGGCCAGGTATCTTCCTGGATGGCGAGGAGGCCAGATGAGCTATCGCATACCGATTGGGCCTTATCACCCGGCCCTTGAAGAACCTTACAAGTTGGAGCTGCTCTGCGAGGGCGAATCGGTGCAGGATGCAATCCTGCACGTGGGGTTCAACTTCCGCGGCATCGAATATCTGGCAGAACGGCGTAATTATATTCAAGCGATTGCCCTGGTCGAGCGAGTATGCGGTATCTGCTCGAATGTCCACACGCTGACTTTTTGCCAGACGGTAGAGGCGCTGGCGGGAATCCAGCCGCCGGATCGCGCCAGGTATATCCGCGTGGTGGTTGCCGAGTTGGAGCGTTTACATTCCCACATCCTTTGGGCGGGCGTGGCAGCTGAACTGATCGGCTTTCAAACAATTTTCATGACATGTTTTGGGCTGCGCGAACAAATCATGGATGCGTTGGAGTATATTTCAGGTAACCGGGTGAACTATGCCATGAATTGCATTAGCGGGGTCAACCGCGATCTGGTTGACCCGGATGGCATCCTGGCAATTGTGAACAGCGTCGAAAACGAGCTACAGCGCACGATCATTCCACTATTTACGACAGATCGCACGGTGCGGGCGCGCTGTGCCGGGATCGGCATACTTTCCGGAGAAGAAGCCCGGTCGTGGGGTGCAGTTGGCCCAGTAGCGCGGGCATCTGGTCTGGCACAAGACCTGCGCAAAGCTGCACCGTATGCTGCCTATGCTGAGCTGTCATTCAATGTTCCCGTCATCCAGGAGGGCGATGTGCTGGCGCGGCTGACCGTGCGCGCCCTGGAAATGATCGAAAGCTGCCGCCTGATCCGCCAGGCGATCCAACAGATGCCAGGTGGGCCCTGGAGAGGGAGCAAGTTCGCCGCCGCCATCCCGCCAGGCTTAGAAGCCAGCCGCATCGAAGGGCCGCGTGGGGAAGTGTTTTATTGTGTGGCATCCAATGGCAGCGACATCCCGGCGCGAGTACGAATCCGCACCCCCAGCTTCAACAACATGCCCACCGTACGGTTGATGCTGCGCGGCGCCAGTCTGTCGGATGCAGCCCTGATCCAGGCTTCCATCGATCCGTGTTATTCCTGCACCGATCGCTAAATCTGGGCGACCAGCCGTGGCTGCGCTCTTGACAGGGCGACATATTGCTTTATAATTGATAAAGCTTTTCAATTTCAATATGGATAATCCTTCTACCCCATCTCTCAGTGAAGAATGGCTGGACAAACTGCATTCCAGCGGTTACCGGCTGACCAGGCCATTGAAAGTGATTGTTGAGATACTCGCCAGCGCTACGCGTGCCCTCAGTCCGGTGGATATCTTCGACCTGGGACGACGCGAATACCCCAAGATGGGATTGGTAACAGTCTACCGCGCGCTCGAAAAAATGGACGAACTGGGCCTGGTGCAGCGAGTCCACCAGGCCAACGGCTGCCATGCTTACCTACGCGCTGCCAACGGGCATGAGCACATCTTGCTATGTACACGTTGCGGGCAAACAGTGTATTTCGCTGGAGATGACCTGAGCGATTTGATGAACAGGGTTGCTATTCAGAGCGGGTTTATTATCCACGAACACTGGCTACAACTGCACGGCTTGTGCGCCAATTGCCAATAACTCTCTTGCCCTGACCCACTGCCAGCAGGTATTGGGAAAAAACAAGAGATCAATAAGGAGTTCTAAATGAAAAAGATAATCATTACATTTCTATCGTTGCTCGCAATGGCCGGGGCAATGCTCTCGGCCTGCCAGAGCGCGGCTCTATCACCCCAGCCAAACACCGCAAAGCCGCAAGGGGCGATCAAGGTCATCGCGGTTGAGACCTTCCTGAGCGACATCGCGCAGAACGTGGCCGGTGATCGTTTGCAAGTCGAAACGCTGATGCCGTTAGGCCTCGATCCACACGCCTTTGAACCTACCCCGCAGGATGTGGCAAAGATCGCCGATAGCCAGGTGCTAATCGTCAATGGAGCCGGTTTCGAGGAATGGCTGAACGAGACGATTCAGAACACCGGAGGCGAGCGAAGGCTCATTGAAGCTGCAGCCGGGCTTACCAGCCGGGAAGCACGCGAGGGCGAGGAAATTGTTTTGTCTCCGCAGGAGAAAGCCGAGCAAGCGTGCGCGCAATTTGCAGGTCAAGCTGCGGAAGAAGAGGTGACCAGCGGCATGGATGCCGCCGCCGCGGTGGAACTGCACGATGAGCACGCTCATGAAGGAGAAAAACATGAGCACGAGGCCGAATTGCTATTGCTCAAGCTCAACCCTGTTGGCAGCAGTTATTCAGGTTTCGTCAGGTTGGACGTAGCTGAAGAGGGCGAATTTATCATTGCCGCCAATGGCGGAACGGTTGCGGTAACCGATGCCAGCGGGGCAAAGGTCGAAGCAGAAGAAATACTGGCGCTGAATTGCGCCGGTTTAAAAAACGGTATTCTGCTGGACATGGGAGCCGGCGAATACGTTATTGCCCTGAACGGGCTGGCTGGCGAGACGACACCTTTCTTTGCCGGTCCAGCGGGTGGGCACCATTACCATGAAGGTGACCCTCACTTCTGGCTCGACCCGCTCAACGTGGTCAAGTATGTGGAAAACGTCCGCGATGGATTGATTGCCGCTGACCCGACAGGAAAAGATATCTATACGCAGAACGCTGCCGCTTACATCGCCCAATTGAATGATCTGGATCAATGGATCAAACAGCAGATTGCTACGATCCCCGAAGAGCGCCGCCTGATCGTCACCAACCACGAGAGCTTCGGCTATTTCGCCGATCGTTATGGATTTAAGATCATCGGGACGATTATCCCATCTGTCAGCACAAATGCATCCCCTTCGGCACAACAGTTGGCACGGTTAGTCGATCACATCCGGGCAACTCAAGCAGTTGCCATTTTCCTGGAAACGGGCAGCAATCCACAATTGGCCCAACAGGTCAGCGAAGAGACCGGGGTAAAAGTGGTCAGTGAATTGTTCACCCATTCGATTACCGGGCCAGATGGAAAAGCACCTTCCTATATCGCAATGATGAAGTATAATGTCCAGGCGATTGTTGATGCCTTGAAATAAGGAAACCAAAGCATGCGAATGTATCACCGCCAGACCTGAACATTGTTGTTGGGCGCAGGATTGCGCCTGACCCAATGCTTGCTTACGCAGGAGCATGGCGGGATTCGTCCGCCATGCTAACTCAAACGTGAACCCTCCTGGGTCGCCGCCTGCGTTCGCCAGCGGCGACTTTTTGTTTAACCACGCACAGCAAGCAACTGTGCGCAAATTCATCTCTCAGGAGGTTCACTCATGACAATTCCAAATTCTGAAACCGTCATTCTGGTCACACGCAATGGCATGGGGGATGCCGACCCGGCACTCCAGCAAAAGTTGATCCAGACTTATTTCAGGCTGCTGGACGAAAACAATGTCCTGCCCGCCGCGATTTGCTTTTACACCGAAGGCGTACGATTGGTGGTCAGCGGCTCGCCGGTGTTGGAATCCCTCAAGTCGCTAGAGGCGAAAGGCGTCCACCTGATCCTGTGCAGCACCTGCCTGAATTTCTTCAACCTGATCGATCAGGTCCAGGCAGGCATTGTCGGCGGGATGACCGACATCATCGAAGCGCAATTCCAGGCGAGCAAGGTCATTTCGATCTGAGCCAGGGCTCTTTACGTAAACCTATACCCTGCGCCTGCGCCCAGGCCAGGACCTAAAAGTCGATCTGGATACCTGGGCCGTATTGCGCGGCCCGGAAGCAGCTTGTGTTTTGACCGCACAGATTGCGGTTCGCAAAGCACAACATGGCTTTGCGAACCGCAATCTGTACAACATACGCCCTGGCAGGGTACAGCTCAAATCCACAAGGGTGCACTCACAATCTTTTGTTATAATTCGTCCTTGCGATGCAGTTTCGCCAAAATACTACAGGAGAGGATACTGCTGCTTGACGACGATTTTTTTTGCGACCGATGTACATGGGTCCGATATTTGTTGGAATAAATTTATTAATGCAGGGAAGTTTTACGGGGCGGACGTTTTGATTCTAGGGGGAGACATGACCGGCAAAGCAATTGTGCCGATCATCTACCAGGGAAATGGCACGCACGTGGTGACCCTATTAGAACAGCGCTTCGAGTTGCATAGCGACGACGAAGTGCAGGAGATGGCCAAACGCATCAAGAGCCGGGGGTATTATCCGTATCGCACATCACTGGAGGAAGTGGAAACATTCAAGCAGGATCCGAAGCAGGTGAACGACCTGTTCCTGAGCGAAGCGCTAAAGACAGTGGAGCAATGGCTGGATTTTGCCGCCCGCAAGTTAAAAGACAGCAACATTCGCTGCTATGTATGCCCGGGCAACGACGACATGCCCGAGGTGGACGCGGTGATTCGCGCTTCGCCAGTCGTACACCTGGCCGAAGGGGAGGTGATCCAACTGGATAAGCACCATGAGATGATCAGCTCTGGCTGGAGCAATATCACCCCCTGGCACACCTACCGGGAGGAGGGCGAAGACGCGCTGGCAACGCGTTACCAGACAATGGTTGCCGGGTTGAAAAATCCGCGCAGCAGTGTGTTCAACGTTCACGTCCCGCCGTATGGCTCCATGCTGGACGATGCCGCCGAACTGGACGAAAACTTGCGCCCGAAGTATGCCGGCAGCAGCCTGGTTCCGGTAGGCAGCCGGGCGCTACGCCAGGCAATCGAAAAAAACCAGCCGCTTTTGGGGCTGCACGGACATATCCACGAAAGCCGCGGGGCGACGCGCATCGGGCGCACACTATGCATCAACCCGGGCAGCATGTATGAACAGGGCAGCCTGCTGGGGGCGCTGGCCAAACTTGGGCGCGACAAGATCGATAGTTATGTGTTAACACAAGGGTGAGGTGGTATGCACCCTGGTGCGCCACACCTTCAAATGTACTGCATCTACCGAATAGATCGAAATAAAGTGGAGCAAAAAAATGGCAACGGATAGCACATCCCTGTTTGTGCGCAAGGCGACTGGCCTGGTACGTTCCTGGTCCGTATTCGACGCTTTTGTGTACGCCTTTTTCTCAATTAACTTGATTACACTGGGGCTATATATATTCAGCCAGATGTATTATTTGCAGGGTGGGTTGATCCCTACGCTGGTCATCAGCGGCGTTCTAATTCTTTTCGAAGTCATCACCTACGCTGCATTGATTGCCGTCATGCCCCGTTCGGGCGGCGACTACATCTGGCAAAGCCGTATCCTGGGCGGTGGCATCGGTTTCGTCCTGGCGGTCACCGGTTGGTGGTTCATCCTGTGGCTGTGGGTACCATTGTACGGTGATATGCTGCGCTACATGGTCATAACCCCGTTGATGGGCGTATTGGGGGCGCGAGATATGGCGCTCTGGTTTATCCAATCGCCAGCGGGGCTGTTTGCTGCCTGCGTGATCCTGTGTACCCTGGTGACATTCTACATCGCAGCCGGCATGCAGTGGTATGCTCGCGTGCAGCGTTTTTGTTTTTGGGGCGGCATGTTGGGCCTGTTGGTAGTGATGGCACTCTTGCTCTTTGGATCACCGCAAGCTTTCCAGGCCGGCCTGGAGCGCGAGGGAGCAGCGATGTTTGGGGCACAGGCAGGCATATATGACGCTACCGTACAGGCTGGCACGGACGCCGGCGCGGCCATGCCCCTTTTCGGCGGCGGGCTGGCAGCAATTTTCCTGTCCATGCCGTATATCGTCTTCTTCAACCTGTGGCCTAACTGGGGCGCCACCCTATACGGAGAGGTGCGCGGCGCTTCGGATTTCAAACGCAATTTCTGGGGTATGGCAATGGCTTTGATCGTCACAACGATCCTGGGGGCGGTCTTATTGATGCTGGTGAGCAAAACGATCGGTTGGGATTTCTACAACCAGGCCAATGGCGCGTGGTGGAATTACCGTTGGGGTTACACCGACCAGATGCCGCCGCTTCCGGTGTGGCCATACCCGGCGCTGTTGGCTGTGTTTTTGACCTCTAACCGCCTGGTACAATTTGTCGTTCTGTTAGCCATGAGCCTGTGGTGGTTTGGTTGGTCGGGGACCGTCTTTTTGAGCTCCACGCGAGTGATCTTTGCGGCAGCGTTTGACCGCCTGTTGCCCGAAAAGGTGGCCGAGATCGAGCCACGGACGCGCACGCCGATCTATGCATTAATGCTGATGGTCATTCCATCTTTGATCGTATCGGCCTTATATGCCTGGAATGTATGGAATTTCCAAAGCCTGACGTTAGACTCAACCCTGGTGATCGCAGTGACCTACCTGGGAACGGCCATCGCTGCCATGCTGCTGCCCTACCGCAAGCCCGAATTATATAAGGCGTCGCCCATTGTTAAATACAAGGTCTTTGGAGTGCCGCTGATCACCGTAGCAGGGGCAATTTTTTCCTTGTTTTTGACCTTCTTGCTGGTCCTCTGGTTATTCGACAAGTGGATCAACGGAGGGGCCCCGCTGTACGGGATCGGCTTACACAATATGAGCTCAGTGATCTATATGGTCGTAATGTATGCGCTGGCGCTGGGCATTTATCTATTCTTCCGTAGCTATCGCAAGCAAGAAGGGATCGATATTGACAAAGTCCACAAGGAAATTCCAGTCGAATAGAGCACACTATGTCTACATTGATGAACATTGTTGAAGAAGCAAATCGTTTAATGGATGAAGCGCAGCGCGAACGCTTGCGGTTGCGACTGATTGGCGGATTGGCTGTGCGGATGCACAGCCAGAATATGGAGCACCTGGGTATCCACCGTGAGTATCCAGATATCGATTTTGTCGCCCCGAGAAACGAGCACCGGCGTCTGGCGTCTTTTTTCACTGCTATGGGATATATACCCGACCGGGCATTTAACACACTAAACGGCAACCGGCGGCAAATTTACCACGATACGCTTTCCGGGCGACATATCGATGTATTCATCGGCGACTTTGAGATGTGCCATAAGCTACCAATGCGCGACCGGCTGACCATCCACCCGGTGACGGTGCCGCTGGCCGAGTTGTTCCTCTCGAAAACACAGATCGTGGAACTGAATCGCAAGGACGCGATGGATTTGATTGCTTTATTGCTGGATAATTCGCTGGGTACTGGAGACGAAGGTGTGATCAATCTGGATCGCATCGCCCGCCTTTGTGCGCGTGACTGGGGTCTCTACACAACCACAATGATGAACCTGAATCGATTGGAGCGCATATTACAAAACGAACATCATAACCTGAACTCGGAGCAGATCATTGTGGTGCAAGAGCGGATCGAAGCCATACGCCAGGCAATGAAGCAGATATCTAAACCACTGCACTGGAAAGCACGTGATCGAGTAGGCACCCGGCTCCGCTGGTACGCCGAAGTGGAAGAAGTGGAACGTTAATGTAGATGGACAAACGTGAGGTGGAACAGACCCTGGCGGGGCTGCCATTGGGTAATATCCGTTATTTCGAGCAGATTGGCTCGACGAATACGGAAGCAGCGCGATGGGCAGACGAAGGAGCAAGGGATCTGGCGCTAGTAATCGCAGATGAGCAGACCTCCGGGCGAGGCCGGCAGGGGCGCAAATGGTTCACCCCACCCGGGGCAGCGCTGGCTTTCAGCCTGGTGCTGCGGGTCCGCCCGGATGAGCCAGGCAACCAGAAGGCTGGGGCACGACCAGGTGAAATGGATATGCCAGACCGGCTGGCGCGGCTGACTGCATTGGGCGCGCTGGCAGTATGCCAGGCGCTTCGCCAGAGCTATGGACTGGCCGCCGAGATTAAGTGGCCGAACGATGTGCTGTTGCAGCGGCGCAAGACCGCCGGTGTTCTGGCGGAGGCGCACTGGCAAGGAGAACAACTCTCGGCCGTCATTCTAGGTGTTGGCATCAACGTAGCCCCACAGGCGGTACCGCCGGCTCAAGAAGTGATTTTCCCGGCGACCTGTGTCGAAGCCGCCCTGGGGCACCCGTTGGAGCGCCTGGAACTATTGCGGGCCGTGCTAGAGGGCCTGATCGAATGGCGCAATCGCATCGTTGAGCCGGCCTTTTTGGCCACCTGGAATGATTGGCTGGCCTTCAAAAACGAGTGGGTAGAGGTGCTGGCAGGCAGCAGTACCCAAAGCGAACCCCCTCGCCAGGGATTGGTACTGGGAATCGACGCAACAGGTTGTTTGCGGCTGCGCGATCACGATGGGGTGGAGTTCGTGCTGCATACCGGCGAACTGCGTGTGCGGGTTATCTAATAAAGAAAAAAGTAGAAGGAGGAGCTTTTATGCTCGATGATTTTCGCCAACAAGCCGAGGAGTCGTTCACAGAGGAAGAGCCAGAACGGCCAGCATCCTCATCGCTATCTATCCCGAGCAACGTACGTTTTCTAGGCATGTCGGCCGTGCAGACTTTCATTGTGGCCATCTTGCTGCTGGTGGCATCGTGCCTGCTCAGTATCTTCTGCCTGTTGGTAACCGGTAAAGTTGTGCCGCCTTTCCTTTACTGATTTATATACAAGACGCTGCACCGGTCGTATTGCCCACTGATAGGCCATATGACCCGTTATGCGCCATTGGCCCCTGCGCGACGCAAATCCGAATCTGCAACCCGAGCGAGGGAGGCAACGCTATCATTAGTAGGCAGGTTAATGATGACCACACCCCGCGTGGCGCGTCCGGTCTGCGAAATATCTTTGACTTTGGTGCGCAGGATGACGCCTGACGCCGACATGATTGTCAGGTCGTCTGCTTCCTGTACGACGCGAGCAGCCGCGATGGGGCCAATGCGGCCCAGGGCCTTTTGATCAATCGTCTGCACACCGCCAGTAGCGCGCCCTTTAACGGGGTATTCACCTAAGGATGTGCGTTTGCCATAGCCACGGGTGGTGATTACCAGTAAATCTCCACCTTCCTCGACAACTTCCATACTGGCTACATGGTCGCCCTCGGCCAGACGGATGGCAGTTACGCCAGAGGCAGTACGGCCCATTGGGCGCACTTCTTCTTCTGAAAAGCGCAGCGCCTGGCCTTGTTCGGTGACCAGGATCACATCATCTTTTCCCGAGGTCAAGCGCACCCAGCCAAGCTCATCGCCTTGATCCAGGGAGATAGCAATCAAGCCAGAGGGACGTACGGAGGCAAATTCATCCAAAGCCATGCGTTTAATTCGTCCGTAGCGGGTAACCATAATACAGAAATGTTCCCCATCGAATTGTGGTACAGCCACCGCAGCAGTGACGATTTCGTTTGCTTCCAGCGAAAGGACGTTAACGATCGGGATACCGCGCCCGGTGCGGTCAGCATCCGGGATCTGATAGGCCTTCTCGGAATAGACTTTACCGCGATCGGAGAAGAAAAGTACGGTGTTCAACGTACGGGCAGGTATCACACTCAATACCTCGTCTTCATCCTTAGTGGTATGGCCGGTGACACCGCGCCCGCCGCGGCTTTGGGCACGTAATACGCTGGCTGCCATACGTTTGACGTAACCGCGCTGGGTAAGGCTGATCAGCACCGGCTCGTCAGGAACCAGATCCTCTTCGTGCAATTCCTCGCGCGCTTCGCGTGCAATCCGCGTGCGGCGGTCATCGCCATATTTCTCGGCGATGACCTGCATATCTTCCCTGATCACCGACAATATTTTATTCGGATCAGACAAAAGATCTTCCAGATAGGCAATACGCTCCAGAATTTGTTGATACTCATCCTCAATTTTTTGCCGCTCCAGGGCAGCCAGACGGCGCAGGGGCATATCCAGGATGGCTTGAGCCTGGCGCTCACTCAAGCTGAAACGCTGCATCAGGCGCTCTTTAGCGGTTTCGGCATCAGGTGATTTGCGGATGGTATCAATGACTTCATCCAGATGCTGCAAAGCAATTCTCAAACCTTCGAGGATGTGAGCCCGATCGCGGGCCTTACCCAATTCATATTGCGAACGACGGCGGATCACCTCACGGCGATGTTCGATGAAAAGCTGCAAGGCACGTTTCAGCGAAATCAAGCGTGGCTCACCATCCACCAGGGCCAACATTTGCACACCAAAGGTAGACTGCAAAGGTGTATATTTGTATAACTGGTTGAGCACCTTCTTGGGTTGCGCGCCGCGCTTTAGTTCGATAATGATGCTCATACCACGACGGTCGGACTCGTCGCGCAGGTCGCTGATATCATCCAGTTTTTCACTGCGTGCCAGATCGGCAATACGCTCCAGCAGACCGGACTTATTCAATTGAAAGGGGATTTCGGTGATGACGATGCGGTGGCGGTTGCTACCCATTTCTTCGATGTGGGCCATACCGCGCAAGACGATGCGACCGCGGCCAGTACTATAGGCATGGGAAATGCCTTCTTCACCAATAATGATGCCGCCTGTCGGAAAGTCAGGCCCCGGGACAAGTTTAAGCAACTCTTCGATGGGCAAATCATCCAGGTTGTCGTAATGGTCAATCAGGTAAGCAATGGCCGAACACAATTCGCGCAGGTTATGGGGGGGAATATTGGTTGCCATGCCGACGGCAATGCCGGAAGAACCATTCAACAACAGGTTGGGCAGGCGCGCTGGCAGAACAACCGGCTCCTGAAGAGAGCCATCGAAATTATCACTGAAGTCAACAGTCTGGCGGTCAATATCAGCGAGCATTTCTTCGGCCATTCCAGCCAGGCGAGCTTCGGTATACCGCATGGCAGCCGGCGCATCACCGTCTATCGAGCCGAAGTTCCCCTGGCCATCTACCAGCATATAGCGCATCGAGAAATCTTGCGCCAGTCGAGCCATCGCATCGTATACTGCAGCGTCGCCGTGAGGGTGATATTTACCCAAAACTTCACCGACGATACGGGCGGATTTCTTGTAGGGTGTAGTGGAACGGATGCCCATATCGTGCATGGCGTACAGGATCCGCCGGTGTACAGGCTTCAACCCATCCCTGGCGTCAGGTAGAGCGCGTGCTACAATCACGCTCATAGCGTAATCCAGATACGCGGCGCGCATTTGCTGGTCGATATCGACCTGTTCGATTGAACCGATTTCCATGTATTTACCTTTACCTATATTGCGCGTAGCGCAATTCAAAATATTGCCATAATAAAAGGCTGTGCGCCGTCGGCGCACAGCCTTTTATTATACTATACTACGTTCAGGCTCAGGAAAGGCCAGCCAGGTAGAGTGTAACGCAAAAGTGTCGGTGACTTCAGTTCTGAGACCGAAGGATGGCAAA
>CAZQQJ010000036.1:0-83110 GCA_964595435.1 uncultured Anaerolinea sp.
AATTAGAACTTATCAAAAAGTGGTGCTCATGACCACGATTAAATGTTGTGATACCGAACGAATTGAGCCTGATCTTTTTGACAGAATGCACCATGACTACGACGAATCTCAAAAGCGGATTGTTCCTGGTTGATGCCCTAGCCTATGGTTCCCAAAACAGGTGTACCAGCGCGAAGAGGTAGGGTTGACCGTTGACGTATTCGATCCCGGCCAACCAGGTGCGCCAGGAGAGTTCGTTGGACGGCGGGCCTGGCTTGTGCAGGGAGGAAACGTTGAAGTTGCGGTAGCGTGCGGGCCACTGATAAGTATAGTTGCCGGCGTCCAGCGTCGGGTTGTTGCAGGTGGTGGTATAGGAACTGTCGAGCACATCCAGCAAATCGGGCAGGACGGTATTCTGGAAAGTATCTTGGATGGGTTTGCCGCTGGCCGGGTGGACGCCCCAGTTGGTCTGGTAATCGCTTTCGAAAACCCAGCGCGCTTCGTCGGAGGTGTAATTGGCGGTGTTTCCGGTGCGTAGATAGGTGATATCCAGGCCGTGGATGGGGCTGACCAAGCGGGCGAGCTGTATTCCATCTCGCTGGCGTAACGCATTGCCCAGCTCAACCAACAAAGCCGCGGGGCGGTCGTCGGAGCAAAAGGTCGCCGGGGGGATGTATTCGGTCAGGTATTGGGCGTTCACCCATCCGGTGCCGCCCGCCGGGCGCTGGATTTCTGCCCAGCGCTGGTCGCCAACCGGCGACTGTTTCCCGGTGAGAACCACCCCGGTGGCATCGAAGGGCAGGCGGTCGATGATCGCGCTGTCGGCGCCTGGCGCCTGGCGCACGTTGAGTACATCGTTTTCGGCAACCAATACCACCGCGTGGGTGACATTCGTCTCTGCTGGCGGAGTGGCTGTGGCAGCGGGCGGCGCAGGCAGGGTTGGGCTGGGTGGGGTAACGAAGATGACAGTAGGAGCGGCGGTGGGGGGGATCGCCGTCGATGGCGGCGCTAATTGTACCTGGGTCGGTGAGGCAGGCGGTGGCCCGGAGGTCGGCATGGGGGTTGCCGTAGTGCGGGACGTGGCGCCCTGGGGGATATTGCAGGCCAATGCTGCCGCGAGCAAAGCAGCCAGACAGAGTAATCCTGTGCGTTTCAAAGCTGCCTCCTGTGTATGAACTGCACTTTACGATGTCGCGAATAGTTGTCCCAGCGCGCCTGGCAATGGATCGAACCCGGGGTAGGTGATGCGGTAGGCGGGCACCTGGCGTGACAGGCGGGTGATTTCGGGAAAGCCGTGTTCGGGTAAGTTGCGGGCGTTGATCAGGCACTGCATAAGGGCCAGGCCGGCCTGGGCGCGGGAGAGGGGTTGTAATTCGAAGGTGGCCTGAGGCTGGAAGTTGGGGAACAGGATGGTGTGCAGCGGGGCTTCACGGAGCACCTGGACCGGCCCAAGCAGTTCGGGCGGAATCAGGTCCACGTTGCTGCTGCGCCAGATGGTTGGGTTCTCTTCCGGCAGGCCGAAGACAGTCTGCAGGAGCGGCCGGGCGCCGCTCTTCAGGTTGAGCGGACGGGTAAGCCCGTGGCACTCGGACGACCCATCTGGAATATAAACCAGCTCGTCGGTCAGGTAATCGAAGCCCTGGTGGATCAGCCAGGCGGCCAGGGTGCTTTTGCCCTGGCCGGTCTTGCCGGGGAGCAAGATGCCCTTGCCCGCCCGGCTCAGGAGCGCGGCGTGCAGCAAAACGCCGCCGCAGCTATGATAGGCCAGGTGGTAGCAAGTCTGGTTGATCAGGTATACCGCCATCTCGGCGGCGGTCATTTCGCTTTCCAATCGGTCGCCCACGTACAGGCGCAATCTGCCGTTTTCCTGGTCAGCAGACAGGCGGTAGGTGAAGTGCGGTGGATGCACCGGCGGGCCGGAATATTCGGGCTGTGGCAGGTACTGGTAAAGAAAATCGAGCACCTGTTGGGAAGATGGCCCGTCGTAGGCCACCTCCAGGATGCTGGATGCGAAGTGGATGCGGCGCGTCTTCATGCGAATTTTTTCTGCAGGCTTTCTCGGGCGTAATGGCCGGCCCATTCCAGGATGTGGAAGGGATGGCGCACCCAGCGTTGCCACCAGCGGGAAGCGCTGCCTCCCGCGCCATAAAAGACCCGCAACCACCACTCCGGCGGGTTGAACGTGTCGGCTAACACCTGCCATTGCACGCCGCGGCCCGGGCGCACCAACGGCCGGCGCGGCCAGCCGGGGTAATCCAGGCCGGGATCGGCCGGCGGGCGGCGGGCATCCAGGTGAAATTGTGCCAACACCGGGTCGGGCCAGGGGCTGGTGAAGTGCAGGTTGGCCAGAGCGTTGAACAGCCCCGGGTAGCACTGCCTCAGCTTTTCCCAATCGAGCTGTGCGGCAAATTTATCGACCAGGCTGGCCAGGTCTGCCAGGTGGATAAAACGCAGCGGCGAGAGCAGCAAGGGCGGGCCGAGGGCGTGGCGGTAAATGTGCCAGAGCATCTCTTCGTACCCCAGGGTATTGGCAGTACACCCATCGACCTGAAAAGCGGCTGCTTGCCCAATCAGGTCTTCGTAACGCATGGAGCGATAGTAGCGCGTGGAGGGGAAAAGGTTGGTGTGTACTTCTACGCTGACATTCAGCCCGTCGACTCGCTGGCTGGCGATGGGCAGGTGGTGGTGGCCGGCGGGCAATTTGCCGAATGCATCCTGGCGTGTGTCGAAGCCCAGGCTGGCCAGCGTTGCCTGGGTGCGTTCACCGTCGCTTTCCTGCACCAGCACATCGATATCGCGCATGGGGCGCAACGCCGGCTGCGGGTAGACCAGGTAGGCCAGGGCGGCCCCTTTGAGCACCAGGATATCGATCCCGGCCGACTGGCAGGCGCGCAAGATTTCGCCCAACACGCGCTCGCGGACTGCGTTGGCGTGGCGGTGGCGCAGGTACAGCCCCATCAGCAAGTGCCGCGTTTCAGTTGGCACCAGGGCGTTGATCTGTCCCAGGTGAGTATACAGCAGCGGCCCCAGGCCGTGCGTTTCGGCCAGGGGGACGATTTGCCCCCAGCGGGTAAAATCATCGGTTTCGACGACCAGGTGACAGTACAACGCCGGGTTGCCCTGCGCACGGGCGCATAACCCCAGGATGCGTTCCGCCTGGCGATTTTCGGGAGATGGACCGTTGCAACAGGAATGGCTGGCTGGCATCAGGTTTTAGCATAACACAAAATGAGAACAAATTCTAGCTGTATTTCGGTGAAGATGATAAACTATGGCGGTCAGATGTTGGATACTGTGCCTGATTGAGGCAGAGTCAACTGAGGAGATATCTATGGATTTGACGGACAGGCCCCGACGTAAAGCGGATTTCCGTCTCGAGCTGTTGGATAATGAGATGTTGTTGTACCATCCGGCTGAGACCAAAATTTTACACTTCAACCAGACCGCCTCGCTGATCTGGTATTTGTGCGACGGCGAGCACACGGTCGAAGATGTGACCCAGATGCTGCAGGGCGCTTATCCCGAGGCGGCGGAGGTTATTGCCAGCGACGTGACCGAAACGCTGCAACAGTTTGCCGAGCAAGGTTGCATTGAGTGGGTTTAAGCGGCGGGGTGAAATATTTCCACTTTGGGCAATCCCCAACAATGATAGCCCATGTGACGGGCCATCAAGGCAAGGCCTTCTGTTTCGATAAAACCGTGGTAACTGAAGGTGGGAAAGACCAGCCCCTCCCGGTGGATGTCGGCGCGCACCAGCAGCATCGTCGCTCCCACGCCGTCCAGGGTCACGGCGTCGTATGCGCGCAGGTCGGAGAGGTATAGCCGCCCGAACCCCGGCGGTGGCTGTAAGATGCCATCGACGATGTAGGGCCGCCAATCGAGTTTTTCCGCGCCGGGGGCAAGTTTGAAAGTGTTCAGGTCGAAGCTGCGATTGGTACCCAGCGCCAGGCAATTGGGGGTGACGATGTCTTTGCCAGAGGCGAGCAGTTGTTCGATGATGTCGGGTGGGAAGCGGGCCAGGTCGGCATCTACCCATAGCACCCACGCTTCGTCGTGCAGTGCCTGGGCGAGCAGATAGTTGCGGCTACGGGCCAGGGTAGCCCGCCGCTCATATTGCGTGCTGCTTTCCCATCGTTTGCTTTCCAAACGCAGGCCAAAGTCGCGTCGAAACAGTTCGGCGCGGGAAAATTCCTGGCATAAGCCAGACAACTCTCCGGCCAGGTATGTGCTGGTGCCATCCTGACTGTCGCTCTCCAGGAAGGCCAACGAGATATAGTCGTGAGGAAAGGCCAACGTTCTCAGCTTTTCCAGGAAGGCGGGCAGATAACGCATGGCGTCTTTCACCGGGGTCAGGATCAGGATGCGGGGCGGTAGCCCGGCGGCGGGTGGGGCGCTGGCCAGTACCTGGGCTTTGGCTGGGGGCGGTGGCTGCGGGTGTGAACGGGAGGCCTGGGCGGCAGGTTCGAGAGCGGCATCCAACCAGGGTGATAGATCGACGCCAACCTGTTCCTGAAACTGGCGCAGCCAGATATCGTAATGGTCATTTTCATAGCTGGCGGTGGCAAAACGCCAGTGCGCCTCCCAGTGCCCGGTGGCAAAGGTGTTGTTCCCATGGGAGATATACGTGTAGAGCCGGGGAAAATCCAGGATGGCGACGCGCTGTTGGGCAATCAGTTGCTCGATAACCGGGGTATCCTCCCCCTGGCGAAGAGCGGGATAGGCGGGCAGCGCCTCCCGCCGGCATACAAATGAGCTTTCCCAGTAGCGTTGGTCCGAGATGGCGGCGCGGCGCAGGGCAGGCCACCATATCTGGTGGCGGGCCAGTAAGCATGCCTCGGCATCTAACAGGTGGATCAGCGCCATCTGGATCTCCAGGCGATTTGGGGCAGAAAGGTCATCGTCATCCCACTGCGCCACGTAATCGCCGCTCGCCCGAGCGACGGCCAGGTTGCGCAGCTCCCCCAGGGTTTGGCCGTCCGCGGGTAAATGGACGAAATGCAAGCATTCATCGTGCGTCGATTCTACCCATCTTTGCAAGCGGTCATCCGGGCCATCATCGACGATGATCAACTCTTTGTTGGGATACGTCTGCCGCTGGAAGCACTGAATCGATCCGATCGCCAGGGCGGGCCGGTCACGGGTCACCATCAGGGCGGAGATGCGCGGCAGGCTTGGCTTCTGGTATAACTCGGCCAGGCAAGTCTCGAGGTTGATAACCGCCCGGCTGACCGTATTGCCTCGCGAGAGCAGCGTGGCGCTCACCGGCTGTCGTCGGGTTTGCGCAACCAGTTTCCAATAGCTGCCCATCCAATGGTGGATGGCAAAGGCAGTCTGGCGAATGTGCTCTTGCTCTGCGTCCGTAAGCTGGCCCCACGGACGCTCTTTTTCGATGGGGTAGAGCAATTCTGGCGGTGCAGTGTAGATTGCTTCGGGTTGTACGAACGTGGCACAGGCGCGGCTGAGCATGAATGGCCCGGTGGCATCCAGAACTTCCGGGGCGCGATGATAAGAGATCAGTTGCTTGAATACGTATTCCCAGAAGGGATGCCCTGGCGTAGAGGCCATGAAGGCATTGCAGACGATGCGATCCAGGGGATAACCGGCGCGCTGGCGCATTTCCAGGTGCGCCTGTGGCTCCAGGCCGAAGACCAGGGCATGGTCTTGAAGCAAAGGCTCCACCGATTGCAGACATTCGAAATCCAGGTCGACGTATACGCCGCCGAAATGGTGTAGGATGAAGTAACGCACTGCATCCACGCGCATGATGTGCTCGGGGTAGCCATCGTAGATGGGCAGGAACCAGACGTAGTGCTGGCGGATGAACTGGCGGTTGTCGGCATCCGTCCACAGGTTGTAGGTCCAACCGGGATGCTTTTCCAGCCAGGTGCGCTGAAATTCGGCCAGCTCGGCGGGCAGTTGAGTATCTTTCCAGGTCTGGTGCAGAATTTTGGGGATAGGGGTCATCATGGAGCTTGCCTCCTCAAGACTGCCTGCCATTGGAGATCGCCCCGCGGAGGCATCGATTTTGCGCAGCGGCGCGCGCCAGGCAAAAGGACGTTGGCCTCCAGCCTGCTGAAGATGGCCTTCGATTATCTGGCAGGCGACGCCCAGGCCATCTTCGGCGCGCAGGAGGGATCCCAGGGCGGCAGCGCGCTGGCGGGTCTCGGGGATGAGCACGCGTTCGGCCAGCGCCTTGACCAATTCATCTACCGTGGCATTGAAAGGATGCAGCGCGGCAGCCACGCCCAGTTCGGCGGCGCGGGATGCGTTGTATAACTGGTCGTTGCCAAAGGGCTCGACCAGCAAGGGGCAGCCCTGGCGTAGCGCGCGGGCCATGGATCCGATGCCGCCGTGCTGGATAGCCGCGGCAACCCGGGCGAACAACCAGTCGTGGGGCAGGAAATCGGCAAAGAAGACCTGGGAAGGGTCGCATTCTGCTGGTAGACCATCCTCTGAGAAGCCGGCCCAGCCGCGCTGTACGAGCAGCGGCAGGCCCAGGCGGGTGGCAACCCGGGCGTGGCGGGCGAGTATTTCGCCAGGTGCTTCCAGGGGCTGGCTGCTGAAGGCCAGCGCCAGCGGGCGCCGCTCCATGAAGGAGGCCAGCGCCGGGTCGGGCTGCCAGTTCTCCCAGTCCGGGTCCTGGTAGTACCAGAAACCGGTCATCTCCAGGGTGGCCTGGGGTTGGAGCTGGTTCAGGTTCGGGCGGCTGAAATGCGGGCTGCTGGCTAGCAAGACTCGCGATCCCCACAACCAGGCTGGCGAGTAGGGTGGAATGAGTTTTTGTATGCCCAGCTCAGCAAATGTATATGCCAGCAATTCTTTGAAGAAAGGCACGCTGGTGAGCTGTTGTTCCCGGCGGGCGCGGCGCTCGTCTGGCGTGGGTGGGAGCCAGAAATGGAAGGGGTTCATCGAGATGGTGAGCCAGGGCAGACCGGTGGCGCTGTGAACGACGTAGCCGTGAGTGCGGATAGAGGTGGTGATGAGCAGATCGGCGTCGCGGCTCAGTTCGATCAGTTCGGCGCACTGGGTGGCGAACTGGTTGGCGTCGAAAGGCCCGGCGCCGGGATGGGTGCGGGGATCGCGCCAGTGGTTCCAGGCCCAGGCGTTCTGGCGGGCCTCTTCGGGGCCGCGCAAGTGGTCGGTCAGCGCCGCGCTTTCCAACCCGGCGCGCTGTGCATAGTTTTGCATGGCCGGGTTGAGCGCCAGGCACACGCTCTGGCCGCGATTTTGTAGCGCCTGCCCCAAGGCGATAAAGGGCAAGTGATCACCCAGAGTACCGGATGTGAAGATAACGATCCTGCTCATCTGAAGCAAATAAATTGGGTGGCCGGCCGCCCAATCTGGCGACTGTCCACCCAACGATCAGAAAACACGCTATTGGGATAGTTCTGGGAGAACAGAGTATTCTCACCGACAGCTCCCAAAACTGCCGGGGGCTGCTGATCTCTCATTCGCTAATGGATCGGTTGCCGTCCGAGTTCTGTGCAGTATTGGTTGCTGGTGCAGCCGTTGGCAATGATCCGCAAGCAGAGTTCGCCCTCGTTGCAGTTGAAAGGACTGATATTGAAGTTTGCCTGACCCTGCGCCCAGTCGGTGCTGGCGAAGGAGCGGGTACCTTGTGTAGAGCCACAGGGAGAATCCACCGAGTAGGCAATCAGATCGTCATCCGAAACGATGTTTTCCGGGTCCTGGAAATACATCTGGACCGTGATATAGATGGGTTGGTCAAATATGATCAGTCCCACGGCGCGTGTGATGGTGGGTGTGGCACTGCCGCAGGTGGCCTGTGCGTGCGCGGGGAGCACTCCAGAGCCAACCGCCGGCCTGGTCCATTTGCCAGGCAGGAAAGCGGCCGCAGCCAGAGCGCCGCCCGAAGCGGCCAGCACTTTGATGATCTCTCGGCGGTTGATGTTTTGCGAATCAACGGATGCGTTCTGAGTTTTTTCCATGGGTTTATATTTCCTCTAACTTTTCGCGGTCGATTGCCAGTTTTCAGCGCGCGATAGCGTTTGGGCACTGTCGGTAGAATCAGGGGGATTCATAACACAACCTTAACTATTTTATCATTCAAATTGGTCTGTGTCAAAACCTAAATTGGCGAAAAATTTCTGTTTACGCTCATTCATCTTGATTGACGACTGTCTATTTCTGTAGTAAGCTAACTCAAAATGACACAGTTTATGGGACGGAGGGAACGCAATGCAATTGATTGCTGATTTGTTGGAAACGCTGCCGGACGGCGAAGTGCTGGACGTACGCATTGGGCTGCACTGGACGGCGGTGGTGGTGGATGTCGGCGGTGTCCAGCGCTGTGGATTGGCCTCCACGCTGCGTGCAGGGGGCGAGCATCATGATGGCCCGGATGTGCCCCAGGCAGGGCAATTGGAATTGCTTTCCGGGCGCGGACTGGCTGAACTGGCGCATCGCGAGCAGCCCACGCTCGCCAGTGTGGGCATTGCAGCGCTGAACGCGCTTTTGCCGCGCAGTTCTCACCTGTGGCGGGAAGATAATGCGGGAGAAGTGATCGCACGCTATGGGCAGGGAAAGCGTGTGGCGCTGATAGGACACTTTCCCTTTATACCGCGTTTGCGTTCACAGGTGGGGGAGTTGAAGGTGCTGGAGCTGGTTCCCGGAGAGGGGGACTTGCCGGCCGCGGCCGCGCCGGAGGTGCTGCCGCGCGCAGATGTGGTGGCAATCACCGGCATGACCCTGGGCAATCATACCCTGGAGGGTTTGTTGGCGCTGTGTGATCCGCAGGCGCAGGTGATTGTGCTGGGGCCCAGCACGCCACTCAGCCCGGTGTTGTTCGATTATGGAGTGGATGTTATCTCCGGCGCGGTGGTCACAGCCATCGAGCCCGTGTTGCGCATCCTGTCGCAGGGGGGCAGTTTCCGGCAGATCCATCACGCCGGAGTACGGCTGGTGAATATGCAAAAGGCCGGGTGAGATCGGGGGGCGCAATTTTCGATAACCTGATCGAGCGGGAGGTTGGTCGTGAGACGAACAGGGTTCCTTCTTGTGCTGTTTGTGTGGATACTGGCGGCTTGCGGTGAGCCGGCTGTCCCGGTGAGCACGCCGGCTGTAGGACCGTCCGTGGCGGCGCGGCCCGTGCAAGCTGGTCGTACAGCGGAGGCGCTGCCAGCAATACAACCCACGCCGGCGGGTGGGAGTGTGATTGCGCCGGTCGATTTACCGCCGTTGCCGCAGTTCGATGGCGGAAAATTGCCCATGGAACGCGATAGCTGGTTTGCCGGAGCGGGGTTGTGTATCAGTTGTCATAGCAATATGGTTGATGAGGCAGGGAAGGATGTCTCCGTTGGGCCGGCGTGGAGTGTGTCCAGCATGGCGAACGCGGCGCGTGACCCGTACTGGTTGGCTACCGCGCGCAGTGAAACCCTGGATGCGCCGGACCTGGAGGATACCATCGAGGATAAATGCGCTACCTGCCATATGCCGATGCCTGCGACGGCGGCGCATTTTGGCGCCCAGACGGCGCCCGTGTTGGATGGGGGATTGTTCGACCCCGACAATGCGGCGCATGCGCTGGCGATGGATGGCGTGTCGTGCAACCTGTGCCACCAGATCGAATCCGAGAAGCTGGGATTGACAGAGAGTTTCAGCGGCGGGTATACCGTCGATAAAGAACTGGCGATGGGCGAGCGCCGCTCTTATGGGCGCTTCGAGATCGACGCACAGCCGGCGGCGATCATGGCAGGGGCGTCCGGCTTCAAGCCGTTGAAGGGTGAACACGTTACGCAATCCGAAATATGCGCTACCTGCCACAACCTGTTTACTCCCTACCTGGACGAGAAGGGCCAGGTGGCGGGCGAGTTTCCCGAGCAAATGCCGTATAGCGAATGGCAGCACAGCGCGTATAAAGATACAGCTTCTTGCCAGGCCTGTCACATGCCCACCGCGCAAGGCGGCGTCCAGCTATCGATCACCGGAGGACCGAAACGCGACCCGTTTTCGCAGCACACATTCTATGGAGGGAATGTTTTCTTGGGGCGCATGTTCCAGTATTTTGGTGAAGAGATGGGTGTAACCAGCAGTTCGAAAAACTTCGCTGCGGGCGTGGATGGCGCCCTGGATCTATTGCGGAATCGCACCGCAACGCTGGCTTTGGAGAATATGAAGCTGGATGGTGGAAAACTGACCGGCGCAATAAGGATCGAATCGCAGACCGGGCACAAGCTCCCGGCCAGTTATCCTTCCCGGCGTGCATGGCTGCACGTGGTGGTGAAGGATGCGGCGGGAAAGGCGGTCTTCGAGAGCGGGGCTTTTGGCCCGGACGGTAAGATCGTCCACAACGATAACGACGACGATGCGACGAAATTCGAGCCGCATTACACGATGCTCAACGCCCCCGAACAGGTGCAAATCTACGAAGCGATCATGGGCGACACGCAGGGTAAGGTCACGACTCGCTTGTTGCACGGCGCCCGGTATCTGAAAGACAACCGCCTGCTGCCGGCCGGGTTCGATAAAGCGGAGGCGCCGGCTGAGATCGCGGTGTATGGCGAGGCAATCCAGGATGCAGACTTCGCGGCCGGCGGCGATACCCTGCAACTGGCGCTCGACCTGGGCGGGGTGCAAGGGCCGCTTGTGGTCAATGTCGAGCTGCTTTACCAGTCGATTGGCTATCGTTGGGCGCAGAACCTGGCAGGATACGACGCCGAGGAAGTGGTCCGCTTTTTGACCTATTATCTGGCGGTGCCAAATCTTCCGGCTATCGTAGCAACAGCCAGTGCAGATGTAAAATAGCCCATCCTGGTAAGGCTTCTGGCGGGCCAGATAACCTTGCTCTGCGCTCCAGACATCTGGCAGTTGCCGGCCTGGATGTGTGGTATAACTACCCTCTGGATCGGGGTTATTGAAACCCCACTCTGTTCTATATTCGAGGATTGCATTGCAACATGAATGACCAACAAGTAATCTTTTCACTGGTGCGCGTTGGCCGGGTTTTCCCCCCGACGAATAAACAGGTGCTGCGCGATATCTCGCTGGGCTTTTTCTATGGTGCCAAGATTGGCGTCGTGGGATTGAACGGCTCGGGGAAAAGCACCCTGCTGCGGATCATTGCCGGCAAGGACGACGGCTTCACCGGTGAGCGTTTGTTTTCCAAGGGCTATTCGGTGGGGATGCTCGACCAGGAGCCGGAACTCGATCCGGATAAGACGGTCAAACAGGTGGTGGAAGAGGCAGTGCAGCCGATCACGAACTTGCTCCAGCGTTTCGACGAGGTGAACAATTGTTTTGCCGACCCGGACGCCGATTTCGACGCTTTGATCGAGGAGCAGGCGCGCTTGCAGGAACAGCTTGACCACGTGGATGCCTGGACGTTGGACAGCCGCCTGGAACTGGCCATGGACGCCTTGCGCTGCCCGCCGGGTGATACGCCGGTGGCCGTGCTCTCCGGTGGAGAACGCCGGCGGGTGGCGTTGTGCCGCCTGCTGCTCACCGAGCCGGACATCCTGCTGCTCGATGAGCCGACCAACCACCTGGACGCCGAGTCGGTGGCCTGGTTGGAGCGCCATTTGCAGCAATACCGGGGAACCGTGATCGCGGTGACGCACGACCGTTATTTTCTGGACAACGTGGCAGGTTGGATCCTGGAACTGGACCGCGGTTATGGCATTCCCTGGAAAGGCAATTATTCTTCCTGGCTGGAACAGAAGCAGGAGCGCCTGCGCAAGGAAGAAAGCGCCGAGAGCAAGCGCCAGAGGACCCTGGAACGCGAGCTGGAATGGATTCGCCTGTCTCCGAAGGCGCGCCAGGCCAAAGGTAAAGCGCGTTACACGGCTTACGAAAGCTTGCTCAGCCAGGAGTTTGAAAAGCGCCGCGAAGATTTGGAAATCTATATCCCACCCGGCCCACGGCTGGGCGACAAGGTAATCGAATTCGAGACCGTCTCTAAGGGTTATGGTGAACGTCTGTTGGTCGATAACCTTTCGTTGAGCATCCCGCCGGGGAGTATCGTGGGCATTGTAGGACCGAACGGCGCAGGCAAGACCACGCTGCTGCGTATGCTCACAGCCCAGGAGCAGCCCGATAGCGGTGAGATACGGATCGGTCAGACGGTCAAGCTGGCTTATGTCGATCAGTCGCGCGAGGATCTGGACGCGGAGAAAACGGTCTGGGAGGAAATTTCAGAGGACCAGGATTACCTGCCGCTTGGCGAGCGGCGGATGAACTCGCGAGCGTATGTGGCCAGTTTCAATTTCCTGGGCGCCGATCAACAAAAGAAGGTGGGGACCTTATCGGGTGGAGAACGCAACCGCGTCCACCTGGCAAAAATGTTGACGCGTGGCGCCAACGTGATCTTGCTCGATGAGCCGACCAACGACCTGGATGTGAACACCTTGCGTTCGCTGGAAGAAGCAGTGGAGAATTTTGCCGGCTGTGCGCTGGTCGTCAGCCACGATCGCTGGTTTCTGGATCGCGTTGCCACGCACATCCTGGCTTTCGAAGGCGATAGCCAGGTGCGCTGGTTCGAGGGCAGTTGGTCGGATTACGAAGCCGACCGCAAGAAACGGCTGGGCCTGGATGCCGAACAGCCGCACCGCATCAAGTATCGCAGCTTGAAACGTTGACCGGTTCGGCACCTCTTGCTGATTGGATCACCCTGGCCCCAATAGCTGCCTGCGCTGCCGGGCAACGGTGAGGGGCGAAGATGTCGGGCATTTACCCGGTCAAATGATGGGCCGGGGCGATGTGCGTCGTTTGACAAGCCATAACGCCCCTGGCAACGCTGCTATGCCAAATGCCAATGGACACAGGTTGCCGGGTGACGATTGCGGCGCGGGGGTTGGCGTGGGCAGGGCGGTAGAAGCAGCGGCGGGAACAGGCGAGGCAGTGGCCGGGAAGGTTGGCGACGCCATGGATGTGGGCGATGGCTCGATGGTGGCGGTAGGCGGCGCAGCGGTAGGGGATGGCGTTGGGGGAGTGACGCGGGCGATGACCAGACCGCCATCTTCGGCAAAGGTAGCCTGGCGCGACTGGAACTGCCCTTTGCCCCAGGCATCCAGTCGCAAGACAGGCGGCGATGCGCCCAGGTCCAGTTCACCCAGCGTCGCTTCGTAGACGGGGAAGTTTTTGAAGAACACGTATTGGATACGATCACCCCGGTTGAGTACGGCTTCCAGGGTGGCCGCGCCATTTTGGGTACCGCGCAGCTTGAGGCTGGCGAGCTTCCCGGCAGGCAGCAGCAGATAGTTGCTTTTCTCCCCGGCGATCCATTGCGAACCAGGGATTTCGCTGACAGGATCGCCTTGCTCGTCCGTGCCACTCCGGGCGCCTCCTGCATCAACAGCCAGGAAAGCGGCTTCTGCGCTGGATGACAGTGCATCGATGGCGTAGCCTTGTTGGTTCAGGCTGATGAGCACGTTTAAGACCAGCGAACCAGGGGCCTGGCAAATCCCCGTCTCATCCGGGGTTGATAGCAAACCAGCCAACAGGCCAGCCACATCCGGGTTGGTCAGCCCTTGCTGGCGCAGCAAAGGGCCCAGGCGGCTGCCAAGCTGTCGCCCGATCTCTCTGGACTGGCAGCCGATTTCCAGGCCGCACTTGCGGCGCAAGACCTGGCCTTTGGCAAAATACCCCAGGTTCTGGCCGATTTCCTGGAAGGCGGGCATTGCTGCCAGCGCGGGGTTGGCGACGGCGACGTATCCCAATGCCCAATCACTGCATGCCAGGTCTGGAGAGCTGCCGGCAGCGCTGGCGCCAGGTATCGATGGACGGCAGTCGGCGCAACTGTTGATCGCGGTATAGCTATCGAAGCGGGTGATGTAATCCCGGATAACGCCATAGGCTTCGCTGCGTACTTCCGGGCCCGAGACGATGGTCACTTCCTTGAAGCGGTAGTATTCGAGCAGTTCGCTGGGCCGGCGTTGGAAGATGATTGGGCGGCTCTCCCCGCACGGGATCAGGCCGATCAGCTTGGTTCCGGTCTTGGCATCCTCTAAAAAGGCAAGTTTGCCACACAAGGTGGATTTAACGGTGCGCGCGGGCAGAACTGGCCTGGCCTGGGCAGTGCCAACGAATATACCGGCCAGGGAAAGCAGGATGAGCAATATCAGAACGACTGTAGACGTGCGGCGCATTCCGCCCCAATGTATGTGGTTCACACGGCGTGGCAGGCGACCCAATGCCCGCTGGCTGCCTCTCGCCACTCGGGTTGGGTTTGCGAGCAGCGCGGCATAGCGATGGGGCAGCGCGGATGGAAGCGGCAGCCGGTTGGCGGGTTGATCGGGCTGGGGATTTCGCCGCTCAGAATCGTACGCTGGCGGGCGCGGTCTTTCTTGGGGTCAGGGATCGGAACCGCAGTAAGCAGCGCCTGGGTGTAAGGGTGCAGCGGGTTTTCGTAAAGCTCGTTGCGTTCGGCCAGCTCAACCATCGCGCCCAGGTACATGACGGCCACGCGGTCGCAGATATGGCGTACCATGCTCAGGTCGTGGGCGATGAACAGGTAGGTCAGGCCAAACTTGTCTTGCAGGTCTTCCAGCAGGTTGACCACCTGGGCCTGGATGGAAACATCCAGGGCCGAAATGGGTTCATCGCAGACGATAAATTCTGGCTCAGAGGCCAGGGCGCGCGCCACGCCAATGCGCTGGCGCTGCCCGCCGGAGAATTCGTGGGGGAAACGGTTGAACAGGCGCGGGCTGAGGCCCACCAGCAGCATTAACTCGCGGATACGATCCGAACGTTCTTGCTCGGTGGAGAGAAGTTTGTGGATGCGCAGCGGCTCGCCGATGATGCCGGCCACGGTCCAGCGCGGGTTGAGCGAGGCATAGGGATCCTGGAAAATCATCTGCGCCTTGCGCCGCAGGGTTTTGAGTTCATCGCGCTGAACCCGGTGAACAGAGATGCCGTTAATGGTTACCGAACCGCTGGTGAGCGGGTACAACCCCAGGATGGTACGCCCGGCGGTCGTTTTGCCACAGCCGCTTTCGCCAACCAGCCCGAGCGTCTCGCCGCGAGCAATATTGAAGCTGATACCGTCCACCGCTTTCACGGAACCGATTTGTTTTTCGATGATCAGGCCGCGCGTGACCGGGAAGTGTTTGACCAGGTTTTGTACCTGCACCAGGGGGGTGGAAGCCGCTAGTTCGCTCATCTGGGTTTTCCTGTGTTGACATCCCACCAACAGGCGGCCTTGTGTTTCAGGCCAACGGTCTGCAGCGGGGGAATCTCGTTGAAGCAGCGTTCAAAAGCCAATGTACAGCGCGGGGCAAAGGGGCAGCCGTGCGGTTCGACCAACAAATTGGGCGGCGCTCCAGGAATGGAATTCAGGCGCCGGTCGCGCCGGCGGTCGACGCGCGGCAGCGCAGCCAGCAACGCCAGGGTGTAGGGGTGCTGCGGGTTTTCGTAGAGATCGTCGACCAGCGCCTCTTCGACGATGAAGCCGGCATACATGACGATGACCCGCTCAGCCAGCCCGGCCACTACACCCAGGTCATGGGTGATCCAGATCACTGCCATACCCAACTGATCGCGCAGACGCTTGACCAGCTCGATGATTTGCGCCTGGATGGTCACATCCAGGGCAGTAGTCGGCTCGTCGGCGATCAGCAGGCTGGGAGCGCAGGCCAGGGACATGGCAATCATGGCGCGCTGGCGCATGCCGCCGGAGAACTGGTGAGGGTAATCGTTCAAGCGCTGCGCCGGATCGGAGATGCCCACCTGTTCGAGCAGCTCAATCGCGCGCAAGCGGGCGATTTCATTATCCATTTGCAGGTGAACGCGCAACGGTTCGCTGAGCTGGCGTCTGATGGAGAGCACCGGGTTGAGGGCGGTCATCGGGTCTTGAAAGATCATGGCGATCTCTTTGCCGCGGATATGCTCCATCTCGTTCTCGCTGAGTTTCAGCAAGTCATTGCCGCGGTAGATGGCCTGCCCGCTGGCAATTTCGCCTGGCGGGATAGGGATCAGGCGCAGGATTGACATCATGGTCACCGATTTACCGCAGCCGCTTTCTCCGACGACGGCCAATGTCTCGCATTCATTGATGGTGAACGAGATACCATTGACGGCGTGAACCCGGCCTTCGGCGATGTGGAAGCGGGTGCGCAAGTCTCGAACTTCAAGCAGTAGATTATCCTTCATGGGCGAATGATCCTTGTCTCAGGCAGCACGGCTGTGCGGGTCGAAGGCGTCGCGCAGCCCATCGCCCAGGAAGTTAATACTCAGCACAATCCCGGCGATCAATACACCGGGGAAAAACCACAGCCACCAGGCACTCTCAATGTAGTTATAGGCGCCTTCCAGCATATTACCCCAGGTGGCGGTGGGTGGGCGTACGCCCATCCCCAGGAAGCTGATATACGCCTCCAGAGTGATCGCCGCGCCGACGCTCAGTGTGGCAGCCACGATGATAGGAGCAATGCTGTTCGGCAGGATGTGGGTGAAGATAATCTGGCTGGTGGATGCGCCGGTGGCGCGTGCCGCCAGGACGAAATCGTTCTCTTTGATCGAAAGGAATTGGGAGCGTACGATGCGCGCCAGGTAGGGCCAACTGGTAATACCGATCACAAAGACGATCACTACCACGCTGCCGCTGAAGGTACGCCCCAAGATGGTCAGGTTGGGGATGGATTGAGCGAAGTATTTAGCCATCACCAGCAGCAGGAAAATCTGCGGGATGACCAACACCGCCTCGGTGAAGCGCATCAGGAGGCTGTCCAGCTTGCCGCCGAAATAACCCGACAGGGCGCCGATGCTCACCCCGATGAACATCTCTACGATCATGGCGGTCAGGCCGATGATAATCGATATTTGCCCGCCATAAATCGTGCGCGCCAGGATGTCACGCCCGACGGTATCGGTGCCGAAAGGGTGTTCGTGGGTGGGAGCCTGCAAACGAACGCCGGTATTGGTGCGGTTGGCATCTGCCTCGCTGTAAATTAAGGCACCGCCAAAAGCATACAGCACCAGTAAGAGCAAGAAGACGCCTCCGAAAATGGCCATGCGGTGGCGACGGAAGCGCCGCCAGGTGAGCTGCGCCAGGGTTAGCGGTGGGGCTTCCAGTTCGTCAGGAGACAGTGCGGCGACAGCGCCGCCAGGTTGTGGAATTGTGGTTTCCGTCATGGTCTTTTTATTTTGTTTCTAAGTGTAGCGGATGCGCGGGTCCAGCCAGGCGTACAGCACATCCGCGATGATCTGGAAGACGATCACCGCCAGGGCGATCATCATCAGGATACCCATCACCACCGGCGTATCGGAGCGATCGACGTGATCCAGGAACAGGCGGCCCATCCCCGGCCAGCCGAAGATGCGCTCGGTGACAATGGCCCCGCCCAGCAGGAAAGGCAAGTCCAGGGCGACCAGGGTCACCAGGGGCAGGGCGGCGTTTTTCAGGGCGTGGATATAGATGATTTCCGGGCGCGGCAGGCCCTTGGCTTTGGCGGTGCGCACGTAATCCTGGCCCAAAGCCTCCAGCATCGTGCTGCGGGTGTAACGGCTGTAGCCGGCAATGAAGCCGAAGGACAGGGTGGCTACCGGCAGCACCATGTGCCAGATCAACTGGCCTGTCGTCTGGCCGACTTCCGGGTCGAACATGCCCACCGTGGGCAGGTAGGGCAGCCCCCATTTCTTGAAATTGACGGCAAAGATATACATCATCACCAGGGCAAAGAAGAACACCGGCATGGAATAGAAAAAGAAGGTGATCGCGGTGATGGTATTGTCGATTTTCGAGTATTGGTGCAAGGCTGAATAGATGCCGATCAACAGCGCCGAAGTTAGCACCGCCACTTCGGAGACCAGCATCAGCAGCAATGTGTTGGGCAGGCGCTCGCCGATCACCTTGGTCACCGACTGGCGGTTGACCAGCGAGATGCCAAAATCGCCGCGCAGCACGCCTTTGCGCGTGCCGGGCGTTTCGGCTACGCCATCCCCATCCTTGTCGAATTTTGCCCAATCGTTGCCGGCCAGCCAGTACAGATATTGCACGATCACGGGCTTATCCAGCCCGAGCTGGCGCGCCAGCCGCTCGCGGTCTTCTTTGCGGGTCACTTTGCGCCCGCCCATGGTGGCCAGCGGGTCGCCCATATTTTGCATCAGGATGAACAGGATCAGGCTGATGATAAACAGCAGGGGGATAGCCTGTAGCAGACGCCGGATGATATAGCGTGTCATGACTCAATTCCAAATATGCTGAGTGCAGGCGCATTGTGCCTGCACTCAGCCTGGGATAGAACTATTTAGCCAGATCCCACTCGGTAACGTTGAAGAACGGCGTAGCGCCGGACATCTTGACATTCAGTATGCGGCTGCTGAAGCCAAAGTAGTCCGGGTCCTGCCACAGACCGATCCAGTAGGCCTGGTCGAAGATCATCTTAGTGATCTGGTGGAACGTTTGCTGGCGCTCAGCAAAGTCAACCTGGGTCTCTTGCTTGGCCCACAGCGCTTCAAATTCATCGTTGCAGAAACCCGTGGGGTTCACGCCAGCGGGGTTCTCATCGGAGGGGATTTCAGCGCAGCGCCAGACCACCGTATTGGGATCAGGAGAGTTCGGCGAGTCGGAGTATTGGATGATATCCAGCGAGAAGTTGGCCGATGGGCCGTCTTCAGCATAGCTGGCGAAGAAGATATCGGCGTCGAAGCTCTGCAGGTCAAGCTTGATGCCGATTTCGGCCAGCTCTTGCTGCGCTACGGCCTGGGTATCCTGGCGAGTTTCGCGGTTGGTGGTACCGTACTTCAGCACCAGGTCAACGCCATCCTTCTCGCGCACCCCGTCGCCGTTGCTATCCACCCAGCCGGCCTCTTCCAGCAGAGCCTTGGCTTTCTCGGGATCGTACGGGTAGGGTTCGATGCTCGGATCCTCCCATGGCGTGTTATCCCAGTCAGTGGCGGGCACTTCAGCGCGGCCGAGCAGCAGATCCTGCACCAGCTTCTGGCGGTTGAAGCCATAGGCCAGCGCCTGGCGGACACGGACATCCTGCATCGCCGGGTTACCCTTCTCGGGGTGCTGGTTCAGGTACCAGCCTTCGTTGTAGCCGGAGAGGGATTTCATAATCACGATCCCGGCCGCTTCCAATTCAGGCATGTCGGACATGGCGAAGAAGGTGCCCACATCGCCATCGCCGGCCTTCAAGGCGGCAACCTGCGAGGCATCATCGGGCACGAAGCGGAAGAAGAGCTCGTCCAGCTTGGGTTTGGTCCCCCAGTAGTTCTCGTTGGGTACGAAGCGGGCAAAGCTGCCGGATTCCCATTCTTTGAAGACGAACGGACCGCAGCCCACGGTGGGCGCTTTGTTCCATTCGGCGGTGTCGATCGTGCCATCCTTTTCGAAGACGGGCTGCAGGACGTGGGCGGGGATCAGGGGCGCGCCAGCCATACCGGCGAACAGTTGCGCCATCCATGGCGCAAAAGGTTGCGTGAAGGTAACGACCACGGTGCGTTCGTCCGGGGTTTCAAAGGACTCTGTCTGGTCGAAGGGGCTGCGCGAAGATACGGCATTCTTGTCCGACATGATCATATCGTAGGTGAACTTGAAGTCCGCCGAAGTAATCGGTGTGCCGTCTGACCATTTGATGTCGTCGCGCAGCTTGAGCGTGATGGTGCGGCCATCTTCGGAGAGGCCGCCATTTGCCTTGGATGGAATTTCGGTTACCAGGTTGGGAATTGGGTTATTTTGATCGTCAAACCACCAGGCCTGGCACGCGTAGATAGGGAAGAGCACGGTCACAAACCACATGTTGGTATACAGTGGGTTCAGCGTGTCGAACTCCTGCGTCCAGATAAAGGTGGCTACCTTACGTTCAGCAGCAGGGGCCGGCGGTTCCGTTGCTGCGGGCGCTTCGGTTTTCACAGGTTCTTCGGTCACGACAGGGGCGGGGGCCTCAGTCTTGACCGGAGCAGGTTCTTCGGTTTTGGCGGGAGCGGGGGCTTGCGTAGGAGCGGCGGGTTGCGCGCAGGCTGAAAGTACCAGGCTGGCGATGACCAGCCAGAAAAGGGTCACACGAACGAATTTTCGCGTTGACATGAAATTTCTCCTCCTTCAATGAACAGCATAAAATGTTATTTTATCTTGCGCTATAGACCGTTTCTTGGCATTCACACCGTGAATGATCGCGGCGTGTACGCGCGCAATACTTTACAAAGCTGTCAATTTCCGGTTTATTTGGTTTTCGGAACACCTCCTTTATCTGAACAATCTGTAGGCTTCAATCTGGTCAATGGTCGCCGTAGTTGTGTGGTTTGCGGGCACAGGCAGCTTACTGATTCGTGCGCATGAGGGACAGGATACTTTTCAGCTTACTTGCACTGCAAACCATACTTTGTGATTTTATTATATATCAAAAAATGGCATGGTATGAGCTATTTTTCTACATCCTCTGGCTGATATCCGGTAGTTTCCTTATGTAGAAAAAATTGCGGGTGAAGCCCGCAATTTTTTCTACCGATAAGCGTTACCGAATATCCCATTCAGCGGCGTTGAAAAATGGGGTAATGCCGGACAGTCGCACGTTGATCAGGCTGGGATTGGCTGCCCAGATGTCCGGGTCGTTCCAAAAGCCCAGGAAATAGACCTGCTCGTAAACGCGTTTGCTGGCGGCTTGCAGCGTCTTCTGGCGCTGGGCGAAGTCGATCTGTGCGGCCTGCTCCTGGAGCAGGGTGTCCAGTTCCTGGTCACACAACCAGGACCAGTTTTCGCCGATTTCATTGGCGGAGGGGATCTGGCTGCACAAAAAATCGTTGCTGCCAGGATCTGGATAGTTCTTGGTGCGCGGAGCATATTCGAACAAGTCGAGCTGCCCGGTGGCTGTCGGGCCACCCTCGTTGTAGCCCTGGAAGAAAACCCCCGAGTCGTAATTGAACAGGTCGAGACGGATGCCCACTTCGGCCAACATGGTCTGGACGTTTTGCTGCACCGACTGGCGCACCTGGCTGGTGGTGGTGCCGTAGGTGAAGACCATCTCGTCTCCATCTTTGTCGCGGGTGCCGTTGCCGTTGCTATCCACCCATCCAGCCTCGTCTAACAGCTTCCTGGCTTTTTCAGGGTCATAGGGCCAGGGCTGGATGCTGGGGTCGATGTAAGGGGTGTTTTGCCAGTAAGAAGCGACGACCTGCGAGATGCCGCCAGTCAGTTCCCGGGCCATTTTCTCCCGGTCGATGGCGTAGGCAATGGCCTGGCGCACGCGTACATCCTGCAGGGCGGGGTTGCCGTTGGTGGGATCCATGAAGAAGAACATGCCCTCATAGTAACCCGAGTTGACCGGAAGGATGGTCACATTGGCCTGTTGCAGGCCGGGCACGTAAAGCGACGCGTTGAGCAAGAAAACCGACAGGTGGGCCTGGCCGCTTTTCAGCGCCTCGGCTTTGGCGTTTTCATCGGCGAAGAAGCGCACCTGGATCTCACTCAGGCGAGGGCTGCCCAGCCAGTAGCCCGGATTGGCCGTGAAGCGTGCCGATTGCCCCGCATCCCAGCTTTGAAAGACGAACGGCCCGCAGCACACCGTGGGGGCGCGGTTCCAGGCGGCATTTTGCAGCGAGCCTTCCTGTTCGAAGACCGGCTGGAGCACATGGGCGGGCAGTACATAATGCCACAGAGCGCTGAGCCAGGCAGCATAGGGGGCTTTGAAAGTGACCACAACGCTGCGCTCGTCCGGGGCGGTCACGCTCTCCACCTGGTCGTAAGGAGAGACGACGTTAACCGCATTCTTCGTATCGGTGATCATCTGGTAGGTGAAGACGAAATCCTGGGCGGTAATCGGCGTGCCATCCGACCAGGTGATGTCATCGCGCAATTTCAGGGTAATCACTTTGCCATCCGCGGAGATGCCGCCGTTTTGCAGGGAAGGCAGCTCACTGACCAGCAGCGGAATGGGGTTGTTCTGGTCGTCGAAGTTCCAGGCGCGGCAGTTCCACAACGGCTGGGTATAAATTGAAGAGAGCGCCTGGGCATACATGGGGTTGAGGGTGTCGAAATCCTGGATGTAGGCCAGGATGGCAGTTTTACCGCTGCCCGCCGCGGCTGGGGGAGAGGTCGGCGCTGCCGCGGTGACAAGCGGCGCTTGTGTGCCGCGCACTACGGTAACCGCCGGCTCGAGCGGTGGAAGCGTCGCCGTTGGGGCAGCAGGGGTGGGTGATGCGCTCCCAGTGCAGGCTGCCAGTAGCACCACGCTAACCAGCCCAAGGGCAGCTATGCGGATTGCAAGGGAGGTAGAGGCGATCCGTCGAGAAAGCATAGGTTGTCTCCTCTGACAAACTCTGCTGCCCACAATTGGGTCAGTAGTCTGTTGTCAGTTATAATATGGTCTTTCAGCCTGCTGGATATTATAAACCAAAGTCTAAGCATGTCATCACGTTTCTCGCAATTCATTGCTGGAGTCAAAGCCGAACTGCCGCTGCTGATTGGCGTGGTTCCCTTTGGCATGATTTACGGTGTGTTGGCGCTGGACGCCGGCGTTCCAGCCAACGTTGCGCAGGCCATGTCGTCGGTGGTATTTGCCGGCTCGGCGCAGATCGTCCTGACGCAATTGGTGCACAATGGCACGCCGGCATTGGTGATGATCCTCACCGTGGCGGTGGTCAACCTGCGCCATGCGTTGTATAGCGCTTCGGTAGCGCCATATGTGCAGCATTTACGACTGGGTTGGAAGGCGCTGCTGGCTTATTTGCTGACCGACGAAGCGTACGTAGTGACCATCTTGCACTACGAAGTATTGGAAGAAGAACCAGATGCCAATGCAGTAGAGGCGCGACGAAATGCCCACTGGTTCTTCCTGGGCGCCGGGCTGGCGCTGTGGAGTTCATGGCAGCTCAGTACTGCGGCGGGTATTTTCCTGGGGGCGGCGGTGCCGGCTGCCTGGTCGCTGGATTTCACCCTGGCCTTGACATTTATCGCCCTGGTAATCCCCAATTTGAAGGACCGCCCAGGGGTGGCGGCTGCGCTGTGCGCCGGGCTGACGGCTTTCCTGGGGTATCACCTGCCGTATCGCCTGGGTCTGCTGGCGGCAGCGCTGGCCGGCGTGCTGGCCGGGTTGTTGGTGGAGACCTGGGGAAGCCGGGAGGTGCAGCCGTGAATCTGTGGCCGGTGCTGGTTATTTCAGGTTTGATTACCTTTACGACTCGCCTGTCGTTCATCGCCCTGGTTGGGCAACGACCGGTGCCATCCCTTGTGCGGCGCGCGCTGCGTTACGTGCCCCTGGCGGTGCTTACCGCGATTGTCGTGCCAGAGTTGCTGATCCCAGGAGGTAAGCTGGACGTTTCGTTGGGCAACGCTCGTCTGTTTGCCGGCCTGCTGGCTATGGTTGTGGCGTGGCGTACGCGCAGTGCGATGTTGACGATCGTGGTGGGAATGGTGACGTTGTGGGTCCTGCAGAATTTTGTATAACGGTTGTGCAATCAGATGCGATCACCTGCACCCGGCGTTTGATCTCCATTTTTCGGGCGTCGAACGTATTTTCGGGCGATTGAGGTTGTTCGGCCATCGTCAACCGTTTCTTCTGTTTGCGCAGCAATTCCAACTCCGCATCTAGGAATGGCTTACTGAAGGCATCCAGTCGTTGGGTCAGCCCTTTTGTCTGGGCAAATTGATCCACCGGCTTTTTTTACCGCCGGTGTTATAATGCTGCCAAAGCCTTGCAGACTTTCTCGAGGGCTATTTGCTATAAGACTGACCTGGAGCCTTTGACTCCACATCAATAGGTGAAACTCTTCAGCCAGAAAAGGTATCCGCCTGGCTGCACAACCCGCCTGCCAGGCCGGACCAGACTCGCATTCGAAAGAAAATAAAATGAATATCCTGCGTGATCGAAATCGCCGCCAGGTCCTCCTCTCCCGGATTGGACCGGTCCTGGCTGTTGCCGGAGGGCTGGTGCAATTGATCTACTTGTGGGTCGGATTGTCCGACCTGCAGGGCGACTGGCAGGCGCTCAACAGCCTGCCCGCCGTCAAATCGTTTATGGATTACGATGTCTTTCTGCTCTATGTGTTAGTTTTGCGCTGGCTGGCATCGGCGCTGGCCTGGATAGCAGCCTTCATCGTGTTTCGCCAGGTGGCTTCTTTATCCCCTTCCCCCAACTGGGCTGGACACCTGACCGCCCTGCTGATGGCGTTACTTCCAGGATTACTCATTACCGGCATAGGCAGCCAGCTGGGAGTGCCATCCCCCTGGGATCAGCTTGTGATGGGGTTGAGCGTGTTGCTGGGTG
This sequence comes from uncultured Anaerolinea sp., assembly GCA_964595435.1. Taxonomy (GTDB): domain Bacteria; phylum Chloroflexota; class Anaerolineae; order Anaerolineales; family UBA4823; genus RBG-16-57-11. The sequence goes on from CAZQQJ010000036.1 coordinate 24,138, forward strand.
CAGTGGCGCTCCTGGAATTTATCCTTTTCGGCTTCTTATTCCCCAACTTGCGCTTTGCCCCGACCTGGCTTGGCTGGCTGGCTGTCTCCCTGAGCGTTGGCCTGTTGTTTGCTCTCGCCGGTATTGCGGGCAGCGACGCCCTGTTTCCGATCGTCATGTTGCTCCTGCTGTTCACGCTGCTATCAGGGGTCGGCAGCCAGGTTTACCGTTACCTGCGCCAGGCTGATAGCGTGCAGCGCCGCCAGACAGGCGGGGTGATCGTCGCCCTGGCGCTGCTGCCGTTTTGTTTTTTTCTCGAAAGTTTTCTGGATAACCCGGGCTGGCCCAGTCTGATCAACCTGCACCTGCAAATCCTGGGAGCCGCGTTGCTGCCCTTCGCCATTCTGGAGGCCGTGCTGCGCCGCGGCCTTTGGACAGAAGATGCACCCCTCCAATCCAGGCGGTCGCGATTGCAGTGGGCAGGCTTCCTGGCAATCATCGTGTTGGGCTTTGCCGCGTTGGCAGTGGGATTTATTCTGCCGACGCGCCCTGAGAGGCTGAAATTTGAGCCGCTGCCTGCCAGTCCCGCCCCGCGCCCGGTGATCATCGACACCGACATGGCCCCGGATGACTGGATGGCCATCCTGTTCCTTCTGCAGAGGCCGGATATCGAGGTGAAAGCCATCGCTGTCACTGGCACCGGCGAAGCCCATTGCCAACCCGGCGTTCGCAACGCGCTGGGGTTGGTAGCGTTATCAGATAAGACGGGCATCCCGGTTGCCTGCGGGCGCGAGACCCCTCTGCAAGGGCAAAACGTTTTCCCTGCAGCCTGGCGCCAGCTTGCCGATAATATGGCTGGTCTTTCCCTACCGGAAGGAGAACCGCCCTCTCCTGGCCAGAATGCCGTAACTTTGCTTGCCAAAACCCTGGGGCAATCCCCGCAAAAAGTAACTCTGCTGGCCCTGGGCCCGTTGACCAACCTGGCCGATGGTTTACAGAAAGATCCCGACTTCCTGGCAAATGTGGAGATGATTTATATCATGGGAGGGGCTTTGAAAGTATTGGGCAATGTTGGATTTATGGGCATCCCCAACCAGGTGGCGGAGTGGAACATTTACATTGATCCCCTGGCAGCTCAAATCGTTTTCGAGTCGGGCGTACCTCTGACCTTGGTGCCCCTGGATGTGACCAACCAGGTCCCAGCCGACCTGGAATTTTACCGTTTGTTGCAAGCCAACCGACATACTCTTGAAGCAGATTTTGCCTATCAAGTGCTCCAATATAAACTGGACGTTGTGGCAGGCGGATTGTACTATTTTTGGGATCCCCTGGCAGCCGGATTACTGGCGGATGAAAGCCTGGGATATTTCAAGGAAGGGCGGGTCAAGGTATATTCGGTTCCTGGCCCCAGCAGCGGATTGACCCGCCTCTTCGAAAGCGGAGCTCCGATGCGTTACGCCGTTTCTGCCGACCGCCAGCGCTTCGAGCTAGAATTCTTGCGCACTCTAAACCAACCTTGAAAGCAGAATCTTATGTTCGCCAATCTTTCACCACCAATCCAAGGTATTCACCTTAGCCTAAGTTTTGTACAATCAGTGGCCGTATCACGAAAAACGGCTTAAAAAGCAAAGATTTTTCGAAAAACCGTACAGTCAATCGCATCTGATTGCACAACCGTTACGTTAGGTCTCTGAAGGTTGAATGGCAGGAAGGCGACGCTATTTAGTAGGGCATGAGCGCCTCAGGCGATTGGCACTCGCCATGCTAATTGATCTGCCTGTGCTATAATCATTGCATGTGCCTGGCTTCTACGTCTTTTGTGCACAGTATCGCATTGTTTATCAGACCAGCCGGCGACGGGAGGCGTTGTGGGTGGTTGGAGCAGTCGCGGGGATGCTGGGTCTCAGCGCGCTGGGCACTGTCTTTTTGCACCAGACGGCAGAAGGCGATGCATCGAGTTGGGGTCAGGCCTACCTGGAGATGTTTTATCCGGTGGATGACCTGGCGATGATGGTCGCTGCGCTGGGCCTGGCATATGCCTTTTATGCCCTGGCATATATGTTGGTCGCTTGGACTGCTTATAACCAATATTTGTTGGTGCGTTACGGGCCTTCGCTGCGGCCGCCGGATGCCTGATTTTCTGGTGTGGCCCTACAAAAGTATCGATGGTTGCGGAGGTTGATGCTTGCTGATTGAGCTGCTTTCTCCGGCGAAAGACCTGGAAACCGGCATCGCGGCGATCAACTGTGGGGCAGATGCGGTGTATATCGGCGCGGCGCGTTTCGGGGCGCGTGCCGCGGCAGGCAATTCATTGGCCGATATCGAGGCGCTGGCCAGTTATGCCCATCGCTACTGGGCCAACGTTTACGTGACGCTGAACACGCTTTTGTACGACGATGAGTTGGAAGATGCCTCCCGCCTGGTAGAGCAGCTTTACCAGGCCGGCGCGGATGCCCTGATTATCCAGGATATGGCCTTGCTGGAGATGGATCTGCCGCCGCTGCCGCTGTTTGCCAGTACGCAGATGCACAATCATACAGTGGAACGCGTGCAATTCCTGGAAAAGGTCGGTTTCCAGCGGGTGATCCTGGCGCGTGAATTGACCCTGGAGCAGATCCGTCGCATTCGGGCGGAGACAACAATCGAGCTGGAGACGTTTGTTCACGGTGCGTTGTGCGTTTCGTATTCCGGGCAGTGCGCCATGTCGTATGCCCTGGGCGGGCGCAGCGGCAACCGCGGCCAGTGCGCACAGCCCTGCCGCCGCCGCTATACTCTGCTGGATGGCGAGGCCCGCTCGCGGCTGCAGGACCGCTACCTGCTTTCGCTGCGCGACCTGAACCTTTCCGATCACCTGGCAGACCTGCTGGAGGCTGGTGTGACATCCTTCAAGATCGAGGGGCGCTTGAAGGATCGCGACTACGTGATGAATGTGGTAGCGGCATACCGCCGCCGCCTGGACGCGTTGTTGGACGAAATGGCTCTGCGCCCGGCAGCTTCGGGGCGCTGCCAGCACGATTTCACTCCTGATCTTGCCAGGACTTTCAATCGCGGCTATACGACCTATTTCCTGCCTGGCCCACCCGACTCGCAGAGCGGAGATGGCATGGCATCGCTGGATACACCGAAATCGACCGGCGAGTCCCTGGGGAAAATCCAGGCAGTGGGCAAGCGCTCGTTCACCCTGGACGAGACCTCGCCTCCGCTGCACCCGGGTGACGGACTGTGTTTTTTCGACGCCAACCGCGAGTTGAGCGGTACGTTGGTCAACCAGGTGCGCGGCCGGGAAATCTTCCCCGAGAAAATGGACGGTTTGCGCCCGGGGCTGGCGCTCTATCGCAATCATGACCATGCTTTCACCCTGGCGTTGGAACGCAGCCACGCGGCGCGGTTGGTGCGGGTCGATTTCCGCCTGGCTTATGCCGGTGGTCATTTACACCTGGAAGCAGTGGATGAGGATGGCGTGCGCGTCGCAGTCCAGGCGCCGGCGGCCTGTGTGCCGGCAGAAAAGCCAGCGCAGATGGCCGAGGCGGTCACCCGCCAGCTTGGCAGGCTGGGCGGCACGATCTTTACCGCGGGGGACATTCATCTCGATCTGGCTGAGATGATCTTTATTCCGCTGGCTGTTCTGAATGACCTGCGCCGCCGGGCGGCCAGCGCGCTGGAAGCGGCGCGCCTGGCGCAGCGCCTGCGGCGTCAGGGTGGAGCGTTGAAGAACGACTTCCCTTACCCGGAAAAGCGCCTGGATTATTGGGGGAATGTGCTCAACCAGAAGGCGGAGGCGTTCTACCGCCGCCACGGCGTGGAGCAGATCGAGCTGGCGGTGGAATCCGGGCTGGAGATGCGCGGGCGCAAGGTGATGACCACTCGTTATTGTTTGCGCCGCCAACTGTGCGCCTGTCTGAAGGAGAGCGGCGCCAGGACATTGCCCGGGCCGTTGCAAATGACCGACGAGCAAGGGAATGTCTTCGATCTGATCTTCGATTGCAAGAGATGTGTGATGGAAGTTTACCTGGCGGGTCGGGGGGAGGGGTGTTGATGGACATGGATTTGACCGAGTCGCAACGCCATCTCCTGTCTTTGCCTCGGGACGCCAGGATTTTCCTGGAAGGGCCAGCCGGTACGGGGAAGAGCAGTGCGGCCGCGGCGCGGCTGGCATGGTTGTTGGGGCAGGGCACGCCTGGCGGTACGGTGCTTTTGCTCGTCCCACAACGTACCCTGGCTGGACCTTATGATTCCGCCTTGCGCCTGGAGAGCGCCGCGGCGGGCAGTCCGGTGCAGGCCTTGACAGCAGGCGGTCTGGCGCAACGGATGGTGGAGTTGTTCTGGCCGCTGGCTGCTGGGATGGTTGGCTTCGCCCGGCCAGACTTGCTGCCCACTTTCCTCACCCTTGAAACGGCGCAATACTACATGGCTTACCTGCTGCGCCCTCATTTGGAAGAGGGGATGTTCGACTCGGTAACGATCGACCGCAACCGCCTGTACAGCCAGGTGCTGGATAACCTGAACAAGGCCGCCGTGGCAGGTTTCCCATTTCACCAGATCGGCGAACGATTGAAAGCCGCCTGGGTGGGCGAGCCGGGCCAGGCGCGCGTGTACGAGGATGTGCAAACTGCGGCCGGGCTGTTCCGCCAGTTCTGCCTGGAGCACAACCTGCTCGATTTTTCTTTGCAGGTGGAGGTGTTTCGCGATCACCTGTGGCCATTGGCAGAGTGCCGCCAGTATCTGGAGAACACTTACCGCCACCTGGTCTTCGATAATCTTGAGGAAGACACGCCTTTTGCTCACGATCTGCTGCGCCAGTGGCTGCCGTCTTTCGACTCGGCGTTGCTTATCTATGACCACGCTGCCGGTTACCGGCGTTTTTTGGGCGCCGATCCGCAAATCACCTATGCGCTCAAGGACTTGTGCAACGCGCAACTGGTTTTCGATGAGTCGCTGGTGATGTCGGTGGAGATGGCGCGGCTGTATGCGGGACTGGCGAGTGTGTTAGACGGCGGGCGGCGAACGGCGGAGGGCACGCCACGGACGATGGATGGCGGAGGACCAGCGGCGGGGTATGAAGCGCGAGATGCGCAGGCCGCAGCCGGCGCCCGGCTGCCGGCGCTGGTCTATACGTATACCCGTTTCTACCCGCAGATGTTGGACTGGGTAGCGGAACAAATCCGCCAGCTGGTGGTTGAACAGGGAATGCAGCCGGGTGAGATTGTGGTACTGGCGCCTTTCCTTTCGGATGCGCTGCGCTTTTCACTGGTTGAGCGATTGGCGGCGGTGGGCATCCCGGCGCGTTCGCACCGCCCGTCGCGCTCGCTGCGTGAAGAGCCGGCGACGCATTGCCTGCTCACCCTGGCTGCGCTGGCCTATCCGGATTGGGGTATCCGCCCGAGTAAATTCGACGTGGCTTACGCACTGGTGCAGGCTGTCCAGGATATGGACCTGGTGCGGGCGCAGCTCCTGGCCGAGATCGTCTACCGCGTGCGCAACGGGGCGCCCACCCTCGCCTCATTCGATGGCATTCGCGCCGAAGTACAGGAGCGCATCACTTACCGCCTGGGCGAGCGATACGAGCAATTGCGGGACTGGCTGGCTGCAAATGGGGATGCCGACGAGGCGTTCGACTATTTCCTGAGCCGCATGTTTGGCGAAGTGCTCTCGCAGCCGGGTTTTGGTTTCCATGCCAGTTACGATGCCGGGCGGGTGACGGCCAACCTGGTCGAGTCGGTGCGGAAATTTCGTTGGGTGGCCGGCCCGGCGTTGGAGGAGGCGGGCGTTCCCCTGGGCAAAGAATACCTGTTGATGGTACAGGACGGGGTCATTGCCGCCCAATACGTGGCAAGCTGGCAGCTCGAAGCACAGGACGCTGTGCTTTTAGCGCCGGCATATACGTTCTTGATGACCAATCGCCCTGTGGAAGCGCAGTTCTGGCTGGATGTGGGCAGCCGCGGCTGGGCCGAGCGCCTGTACCAGCCGCTCACCCACCCGTATGTGCTCAGCCGCGGCTGGGAGCCGGGTCGCCTGTGGACCGATGCCGACGAGGTGGCTGCCGGACAGGATGGCCTCGAACGGCTGGTATTGGGGCTGCTGCGCCGCTGTCGCAGAGCAGTCTATCTGGGGTTGAGCGAACTGAGCGAGCAGGGTTACGAGCAGCGTGGGCCGCTGTTACAGGCCTTGCAGCGTTTGCTCAGGAATCAGCCGGCAGCAGGCAGTGAATAGCAGGCGGTGAGCAGCCAGATGGTACAGTTGAGACCCGCTCAAGAAGAGATTCTGCGATATCGTTCCGGCAAGATGGGTGTATCGGCGGTGCCGGGCAGCGGTAAAACCTGGACGCTTTCTCTGTTGGCGGCGCAGGTTGTGGCCAGTGGAGAACTGGCCGATGACCAGGAGGTGCTGGTGGTCACCCTGGTCAATTCGGCGGTGGAGAACTTTTACCAGCGGGTAAGCGCTTTTGTGGAAGGGCTGGGGCTGCTGCCTTATATGGGCTACCGGGTGCGTACGCTGCACGGCCTGGCGCACGATATCGTGCGGGAACGCCCCGGGTTGGTGGGATTGGACGACAATTTCCAGATTGTGGACGAACGGGAGGCGGATGCCATCCGGGTCGAGGCGGCCCAGGCCTGGCTGCGCAGCCATCCCTATGACCTGGACGATTATCTAAACGCCGACCTGGACGATGGCCGCCGGGATTGGGTGCGCCGCGAGCAGCTCCCCGACCTGGTGAGCAATATCGCTCTCAGCCTGGTGCGCTATGCCAAAGACCAGCGCCTCACCCCGGAGCGGCTGCGCCGGCGCCTGGATGAACTGCCCTTGCCGCTGCCGCTGGCAGGCATGGCCTGCCAGATTTACGAGGATTACCAGCGGGCGCTGGCTTATCGCGGGGCGGTCGATTTCGACGACCTGATCCGGCTGGCGATCCTGGCGTTGGAGGTTGATCCGGCCTACCTGGACCGTTTGCGCTATCGCTGGCCGTATATTTTGGAAGATGAGGCGCAAGACAGCAGCCGTTTGCAAGAAGAAATTCTCGCCGCATTGGCTGGAGAGGGCGGCAACTGGGTGCGGGTGGGCGATCCGAACCAGGCGATCTATGAGACATTCACTACCGCCAGCCCGAAATATTTGCGCGAGTTTTTGCGGCGCAGCGATGTGACGCCGCGTTTTCTGCCCAACTCGGGGCGCTCGACGTTCAGCCTGATCGACCTGGCCAATTACCTGGTGGATTGGACGATGAAAGATCATCCTGTAGAAGCGGTGCGGGATGCCCTGGCTGCACCGCCGTGGATCGAGCCCGCGCCGGATGACGACCCGCAGCCCAACCCGGCGGGCGATCCGGCGAGTATCCGCCTGGTGGCGCAGAAATATGCCCCGGCGGAGGAGATCCAGGCGGTCGTCGATTCGTTGGAACAATGGCTGCCCGGCCACCCGGATTGGACGGTGGCGGTGCTGGCGCCGCGCAACGAGCGCGGCTTCGAATTGGTCGACGCCCTGCGGCGGCGCGGCCTGCCCTTCGAAGATGGCTTGTTGCGTTCTTCGACATCGACGCGGCTTTCGGCGGGCGTGCTGGGCAACCTGTTGAGTTATCTCGCCGATCCTGGTTCGGCGCGCAAGCTGGCCACGGTGTATCGCGTCTGGCGCCGCGCCGAACGCGACGACGAGCAGGCGCGGGCCGAGATCGAGCGCGCTGCTGAACTGCTGCGCAAGATCGAACATGTAGAGGATTTCGTATGGCCATCTGCCGAGCGTGACTGGCTGGCCGACCTGGAGATGGCCCTGGACGAGATGGGCCTTGCCGCATCGGGGGCGTACGCGCTGGAAGATTTTCGCGCCCTGGTGCGGCGCTGGCAGAATGCTATCCTGTTGCCGATCGACCAGATGATGTTGACGCTGGCCCAGGATGTGTTGCACGAACCGGCCGAGCTGGCCGTAGCCCACAAGCTGGCCGTGCTGCTGCGCCAGGCCAACCAGGCGCATCCCTCCTGGCGTTTGCCGGAATTGAGCACCGAGCTGGCGGTGATTGCCCGCAACGAGCGCCGCTTCCTGGGTTTCAGCGACGACGATATGGGCTTCGACCCGGATCGTTACAAGGGCAAAGTGGTCGTTTCCACCATGCATCGCGCCAAAGGGTTGGAGTGGGATCGCGTTTACCTGATGTCGGTGAACAATTATGATTTCCCGTCTGCTCGGACGGGAGATACCTACATCTCAGAGAAATGGTTCGCCCGGGATGGTCTCAACCTGGAGGCCGAGGCCCTGGCGCAATTACGGGCCGCCCTGGATGTGGACGAATACACCTGGTATGAAGAGGGCCGGGCCACCCTGGATGCTCGCCTGGACTATACACGCGAGCGCTTGCGCCTGTTGTACGTGGGTATTACCCGTGCTCGCCGGGATCTGGTGGTGACCTGGAACAGCGGCCGGGATGGCAAACGCCAGCCAGCGCTGCCCTTCGTTGCTTTGCAAAACTTCCTGGAGGAATATGCCTGATTTGCCCCTTACTTTCAGCCAGAGCAGCCTGCAGGATTTTGTGGATTGCCGGCGGCGTTTTTATCTGCGCTACCTGTTGCGGCTGGATTGGCCGGCGATTCAAAGCGAGCCGGCGTTGGAGAACGAGCGCACCATCCAGCAGGGTGAGCGCTTTCACCGCCTGGTACACCAGCGCCTGGTGGGAGTGCCTGACGAACGCCTGGACGCCATGATCCATGATGATGAGCTGCGCCAGTGGTGGGAAAATTTCTGCGCCTGGTCCGGCAGTGTTCGCTTTGCGGCCCAGTATCCTGAAGTGAGCCTCTTTGCCCCGCTGGAGGGCAGCCGCCTGGTGGCCAAGTATGACCTGATCGCGGCGGGCCCGCGGGGGCAGTTGATCATCTACGATTGGAAAACTTATCATAAGCGCCCGCGGCGCCCCTGGCTGGAAGGACGGTTGCAAACGCGAGTTTACCAGTGTCTGCTGGCGCTGGCCGGGGCGCATTTCAACGGCGGGCAGCCCGTTCCGGCGGAGAAGATCGAGATGGTCTACTGGTTTGCAGCTTTCCCCGATCAGCCGGAACATTTCTCTTACAATACGGCGCGGTTTGCGGAAGATCGCGCTTACCTGGAATCCCTGGTGCAAGAGATCAACCGCCTGGCGGCAGCCAGCAGTACGCCCGGCGGTTCTGTAGAAAAGGCGGGTGACCGCTCTCTCTTGCCCGCCGACGGGCATTTCCCACCGACGGCGCACGAGGAGCGGTGTGCCTTCTGTGTGTATCGCTCGCTGTGCGGGCGCGGGGAGCGCGCCGGGGCGGCGGATGGTATGGAGGAGGATGCGCAGGCCAGCAGCGTGATGGATGTGCGTATCGATTTCGAACAGATCGCTGAAATTGAATTCTGAAGGCCAGGTCGGGAGGTAGCTATGGCAATTTCGAGTTATCGGGATTTTCTCCTGGTCGCTGAAGTGACCCAGAAGGATGACCAGGGCGTCGTCAGCCAGTTCTCGGTGCAGGTATTCGATTCGCTGGTCGGGCAAGGAGAGAAAAAAGAACTTGTCGCCATCCCGGCGGATTTGCCTGGAAAGGTGCGCAAACTGGAAAAACGCCAGCTGGATAGCGACGTGGCCGGCCAGATCGAGCTGGGCGAAGTGCTGGCCGGGCTGCTGCTGCCGCCCTATGCCCGCCAGATGTTCAGCGCCAGCCTGCTGCGTCTTCGGGAAGGGGAGGGCCTGCGCCTGCGCCTGCGCCTGGCCGACGAACTGAGCGATTATCCCTGGGAGTATCTGTATATTCAGGACGTGCGCGGTGAGAAGACCGCCAGCAGTTTCCTGGCGCTGGACCCGCGCCTATCGATTGTACGCGACCAACCGCTGTCCGTCCCGCCGGATACTTTCGGCGCGGTGCAGGCGCGGCGCGTGCTGGTGGCGATGGCTTCGCCGGAAGGCTATCCACCGCTGTCTAACCTGGCCAAGGAACAAGCGGCGTTGAAGGAAGCGCTGGCGCAGGCGCCTGCTTTGCGCGTCGATTATCTACCGGATTATGCTGCTGGCGGAGTGCAGGGGGTGCGCGGCGCGACGCTCCAAACACTGGCGGACGCGTTGACCCTGGCGGAGCGTACGGATATTTTCCACTTCAGCGGGCACGGTGAGTTCACCAAACGCATGGGGCCGGCCTTTGGCAGCACAATTGGCGAAGGCGGGATCGTCCTGGCCGACGCGGGCAACCAGGCTTTGCCGCTGGCTGCCGACCGCCTGGGCGAACTGCTGCGCAGCCAGGGCGTGCGCCTGGTGGTGTTGGGCGCCTGCGAAACCGGACGGCGCGACAACTATAACGTGTGGAGCAGCGTGGCTGCCTCGCTGCTCAAAGCACGCATTCCGGCGGTGGTGGCGATGCAGTTTACCGTGCGAGATGACGCCGCGGCGGCTTTCAGCGGCGCGTTATACCGGGCGCTGGTCGCTGGCTACCCGCTGGATTACGCTGTGGCAGCAGGGCGGGTGGCGATGCGTAACGTCACGACCTCAACCGAGCGTGATTGGGGCGTGCCGGTGCTGTATTTGCGCGGCGGCGATGGAATGGTTTTCAACGCGGTCGGCGAACGATCTGCGGTCGAACAGGCGCAGCAGGCGCTGGCGCGCACGGAACTGCAGTTTCGCAAAGTGGAACCGGATGGTCGCGTGGTGGGAGCAGTGGTCGGCGAGATGAGCCAGGGTGTGGTGCAGGTGGATGTGCAGGTGGGTGAACGCGTCGAAGGGGTGGTGATTGGCGGTTACGCCGTCAACCTGCGCGGCGGCCAGCTTCAGGTGCGCGAGAAGGCGGATACGGTCAGCGGGGTGATGATTGGAGCGGTGATCGACAACGTGGGCGGCGGTGCCCCTGCCAGCGGAGGATCTGCCGATCTATCGCGGTTGCGCGATCTGTTGCGCATGGATGTGCCTGAACGCAAGGCACAGGGTAGTGGAGGCGGCAGGGTTTGTACGCAATGCGGCAGCCTCTTGCCGGATGACGCCCGCTTTTGCGGCACGTGCGGCAAGCCTGTGGCCGCCGGCGGCGGTTTTTGTAAACAATGCGGCGCGAAGCTGGCTGCGGATGCGAAATTCTGCGCCAGTTGTGGAGCAAAAGTGTGATTGAATGAAACAGGAGGTCGGCGATGTTTTGTATTCACTGCGGCAAAGAACTGAGCGACGATGCAAAGTTTTGTGTGAATTGCGGCAAACCTGTCAATGCGACGCAGGCCGCTCCAGAGGCCGGCCAACCTGGCGGGACCAGGGTGGCCGTGCGCCAGGATGTGGGCAAGGTCGAAGGCGGCCAGGTGGCGGGCAGTCTGTTGTCCGGCGGGGCTGCGCCTGGGCTGAGTTCGAACGTCGAGCAGAAGGTGGATACGGTCGGGCAGGGCGGCGCGGTCGTCGGTACGGTGGTCGGCGGCAAGGATACGCCCATTCACATCGGCGGTCAGCAGCAGTACGGCGACACCGTGCAGGGAGATAAGATTTCTACCGGCGGCGGCGCGTACGTTGCCGGCGGTGTAAATACCGGCGGCGGCGATTTCGTCGGGCGGGACAAGCGTGTCTACGGCGATGTGGTGCATGGCGACAAGGTAGGGGGTGACAAGGTGCAGGGCGATAAGGTGGGAGGCGACAAATTCGACGTCAATATTACCGGCAGCACCGGGGTCGCCATCGGGCGCAATGCGCAGGCTTACGTCAGCCAGGGCGTGAGCGGCGACCAGCTGGCCGCCTTGTTTGCTGCGGTATACCGCAAGATCGATGCGCGGCCCGAAGACCCTCGCGTGGATAAGGATGAGTTGCGCGAAACCGCCCAGCGTGTTGAGAAAGAAGCCGCCAAAGGCGACCAGGCGAACCAGGATAAATTGGGGCGCTGGCTGCAAACGCTGGAGAATATCGCCCCGGATGTCGTCGAGGTGGTGGTAAATGCTTTACTCAACCCCGGCGCTGGAGCCGCTTCTGTGGTGAAAAAGGTGCTGGAGCGCTTTGTTCGAAAAAGCTGACCATCACACGGGATGCTTCTAAAAGACTTTCTATGATGTGTGCGGTGCGCCGCACACATCATAGAAAATAACCTCTCAAGTGACCAGGTCCCCGGGTAAAAATTCCATACGGTTCTGGTAGATCAGGATCACTTCGCCCGGGGTGAAATCGATGCGGGTGATGGCGGTGTTGTTCATCTCGAAGAACAAGCGCGCCTGCGAACTGGCGGGCACGTCTTCGTCGTGTTGTTCCACAACCAGGGGAACGGCCGGTGGGCTTGCGCTGCCGTTGGCCCAGGCCAGCAGCACGGCCATGAAGTGATTGTAAAAGCCGCGGTGGCTGAAAAATGCCAGGCGATGATCCGTCTCACCGTGGCGGCGCAGCAGTTCTTCCAGCACGCGCCGGGCGCGCAGCGGGCGCTGCGGCGGGTACTCGAAGGGGCGGTTCCACCAGCCGGTCTCGTCGAGCCATTCCGGCAGGATGAGCGCCGGAAAATGGGTTTCGAAGTAAGAACGCGGTTTGCCGGGCAAGCCGCACGGCTCGCCGGTCAGGCGGTCGTTCAGGTAGATGCCGCCGCCTTCGTGCAGGTCGGGCCAGGCGACCAGCGGCAGCCCCAGGCGCTCTGCCACGCAGGACGCGGTGGCAACGGCGCGCACCATCAGGCTGGTATACAGGTGCGTCAGGCCAAAGCCGCCCGCGTTGGTGGTGTCCTGGCTGCTGGCTGCAAAGCCCGGGCCGCGTTGTTGGATGAATTCGGCCAGCAGGGCAGCCTGGCGTTGGCCTGCCGGGGTCACAACCGGGTCTTCGTTGCGCATGGTGTGGTTGCCGAGCTGGTCGTAATAGGCGTTGTTTTGGGATTGTGCATGGCGGATAAAATAGAGTTGCATGGCGCCTATTATAGCGCCGGGAATGGCAATCGGCAATTTTCTAAGGTATAATGTCCTTAAATGGTGCTATACTTAAAGGCTGAAAATGACTACCCTCAAAGCCAAGACAGTTGGACTGCCTGGCGAAACAATAAAGGAGTCGAACGAATGGAGAGTGATTTAGAAATGAATTCAAACCGGCCTCACTACCTGGTGTTCAGCCTGGTGCTGGTGATCACCTTGCTGGCAGGTCTCCTGCCGCAAACCTCAGTGGAGGCAGTGACCTGCAAATATAAACATACCGTACAGGCGGGCGACACGGTCTATTACCTGGCGAATTTCTATCAGATTAGCTGGCAGGAAATTGCCGAAGCAAACAACCTGAATGCACCCTATGCCATTACCGTCGGCCAGGTATTGTGCATTCCGGGCGGCTCTGCAACAACGACAACTACGAGCAAGAAAAATAAGGCGGAACCCAAGCTGGTGGTTGTGCCTGCTCTGAGCCACATCTACGTATCTGTGGAAAACTTTTTGCCCAAGACACCCTACTATGTGCGCATTTCTGACCGTCGCACAGGCAAATCATTCCGCATTGGTAACTTTAAAACCAATAAAGATGGCGATTACGAAACCTGGTACAACGTCCCCATCTATATGACACGCTCGCCGGATATGGAGGTGTGTGTCAAAAATACCTGGACGGATGCGGTGTCTTGCGTGAGATATGCGGATGAATACAGGAAGATACCCGATAATTTGTTCTTCAATACGTGCAACAAGGAAGGACGATAGGGATATTGGTGTGTGAATTGTAGAACCTGCCCACAATTCACACCTGGAAATAAGTACGGCTGATGGATGGGCGCCCTGGGTTGGCCAGACCCGCCCGGGGCGCTCTTTCGTTTTCGTATGGTAGAATAGTCTTATGGACTTGCAGGCGATACTGAACAGCCGCCGGGCGGGAAAGTTGGCCTTGCTTCTTAGCCGTAGTATGCCGCCTTCTATGGGGTATCGCCTGGGGGGATGGATTGCCAGTCGTATCGCTTCACAGTCGCAAATGCCCCTCGTGCAGGCAATTTATGCCAACCAGTGGGTGGTGAGTAACGGAACTCTTTTGCCCGCCCAAATGAAATCCGTGGTGAAGGAATGCCTGACATATGTTGCCCGCGCTTATTATGAATTGTTCCATTATTGGGGTGATGCAGCCGCCATGCAACAGCGGGTTGTTTTTACGCCCCAGATCGAAGAGGTGATCGACCGCTCACGGCAGGGCAGGTGTGGTACGGTAGTGGCCGGGCTGCATATGAGCGGGTTCGATCTGGTTTCGCAGGCGGCAGCCTATCATGGTCTGCGCGGCGTGGCCCTTTCGCTGCCCGAGGCCAACCAGGCTGTAGAGTGGCAGCATGAATTCCGCCGCCAGGCGGGGCTGGAAATCTTACCCGCCACACTGGGCAACATCCGCCAGGTGATCCACCGTTTACAGGGTGGCGCAACCGTATTAACGGGCATCGATCGCCCGATGCCGGGATTGAAATATCGCCCGCTTTTTTTCGGGCGTCCGGCGATGGTACCCACGCAACACGTTTACCTGGCTCTGAAAGCGCAGGTCCCGCTTATCCTCATGGGGTGCATTTTGGACGCGGATGGTTGCTATCATATCCTGACATCTGATTATATGGAAATGCGCGCATTCGATGATCGCCATCGCGAAATGTTGTATAACGCCGAGATGATCCTGGAAAGAGCTGTCGAAATTGTTCGCCAGGCGCCATACCAGTGGGCGGTAAACTATCCGGTCTGGCCAGAAACGGCGGCGGAAATTTTTTGCTGAGAGGTTTATATGCCTGATATCCGTTCCCACAAGCGAGTGCTCGATACCCTGACCGGCCCGATTGAACGCCCTGTACTGCGCTGGCTGGCATCCCGGATGCCCGGTTGGGTCACACCAGATGTGTTGACTGCGATTGGAGTTTTGGGCTCGTTGACGATTTTCTTCAGTTATGGGTTAACCTTCTACGATCGACGCTTCTTGTGGGTGGCCAGCCTGGGCTTTGTGATCAACTGGTTCGGGGACAGCCTGGATGGCACGCTGGCGCGCTACCGGCATATCGAACGCCCGGTTTATGGCTTCTATATCGATCACGTCGTCGATGTTTACAGTGAAATGCTCATTTTCCTGGGGATCGGCCTGTCGCCCTACGTGCGCTTCAATTTAGCTTGCCTGGCGTTGATCGGTTATCTTTCGCTTTCTGTGATGGTCTTCCTGCGAACTTGCGTTAAGGGAGAATTTGTTCTTTCCTACGGCAAGTTGGGACCAACCGAAGTGCGCCTGATCGCGATCTGCGCCAATGCGCTGGTATACGCCGTTGGGAACCCCTCGCTGCGTTTTCTGTTTTGGACCTTAACGGTATACGACTGGGTAGCAATGGGGGTGATTGTGTTGCTTTTTTCGATCAGTATAGGTACGGCTTTTACCCAGGCGCGCTCTCTATCCCAGTTGGATAGGGGCGGCGCTCAGAAAACAGCCTTAGATCCTCGCCCGTAATTGCACCGCGTGGTCCGCAGTTCGTGTTGAAGGGCGGTTTTCACGCAAATTTTACGCGCCTGTGGGCGAATTGCCCTATGATGAGAAACAATCTGCCGCGCTGGATCGTCTGATCTTTAAGGAGAAAGCTGAAATGTACACATTGACTCGTCTGGTGCTTATCTTATCGCTTTTGCTGGCGTCGACGGGCGCGCTGCCGGTTGCGGCAGGGGATCCGCCGCCGACGCCTGAACCGCTGGCAACCGGCACCACGATTTTCCTGCCGTTGATCGCACGCCCTTATCCCTACCAGATCAGCGGCCAGGTGACGGATGCCAGCGCCGGCCCGCTCAGTAATGTGGTGGTTACCGACCAAAATGGACACACCGCTTTGACCGGCTCGGATGGTTCGTATGCCCTGGATGTGAGCGATGGCCAGTATTCTCTGGCGGCTTACAAGGACGGCTATCTGTTTTCGCCACCTACGTTGGATGTCAATATTTCTGGCAGCGTGACCAACCAGGACTTCACTGCCGTAGCCGCGTGTAGCGAGATGGTGACCAACGGCAGTTTCGAGGCCAGCGGCTGGTGGAACTTGCTGGAGGGGACAGTCGGCGGTTACTATTTCTATCCATCTGCGCGCTCGACGACCGTGGCGCACACCGGTTCTTACTCGGCGCGCACCGGATTGGGCGACTGGTCGGCCAATGTAGCCAGTTATTCGGCCGTGCGCACGCCAGCCATCTACCTGCCCGCCGGGGCGACCATCAACCTGGGGATGTGGTTGTTCCCACAGTCTGGCGAGGCGGCCGCGGCCCCGCAGGCCGTCGAAGGAAGCGGGTTCGACCTGCCGGCTTTTGGCGATACCAGTATGGCTGCCGACAGCCAGTATGTGCAGTTACTGGACGCTGCAACGGACGGAGTTATCGCCACGTTGTTGATATTCCGTAGCAATAACCAGTTCTGGACGTATCACCCCTTCAGCCTGAGCGCCTACGCCGGGCGTACGGTGAAAATCCAGGTTGGTTCCTACAACGACGGCTATGATGGCAAGACGGCGTTGTACGTGGACGATGTTTCACTACAGATTTGTAATAACACGCCACCGCCACCGCCGCCCCCGCCGCCGGCCAATTGCTCCAACCAGGTCAGCAACAGCAGTTTCGAATATAACGGCAGTTGGGGAATCCCTTATACGGCTTACCCGGCGGCCTATTCGGCAGAAACCGCCTACACTGGTTATCGCTCGATGCGCACCGGTATTCCTCTATCCTCCTGGAGCAATGAATATTCTTACTCGGATGCCTGGCAGACGGTATACGTCCCCTCCGGGGCAACCAGCGCCAAGCTGCGCATGCGGTTGTACCCGCGCAGCGAAGAAGCTTATGCAATGGCTGCGCCCGAAAGCCCGGATGCCTCTGAAACGGCTGGGGCGCCCGCGGTAGATACCGTCTGGGCCGAGGGGACCCTGGCTCCTGATGCGGCAGACGCCCAGTATGTGCTGCTGCTCGATCCCGGCACAGGTGCAATCATCGAGACCCTGCTGTGGTGGCAACCCAAGAACGCCTCCGGCTGGTTGTATCGCGAATTTGACCTGGCCCGCTATGCGGGGCGCTCGATCCGCATCCAGGTGGGCACGTATAACAATGGCTATGGTGGGCGTACGGTGATGTATGTTGATGATGTCACGCTGGATGTATGTGCCGCGCCGCCTCCGCCAACGCAATGCTCTGAGCGGATTTCCAACGGTGGTTTTGAGAATAATACTGCCTGGTATATCCCGCTGACGGAGTTTTCGGCCGGATATTCCACCTTCCTGGCGCATACCGGTTATCGCTCGATGCGCACCGGCATCTATTACTCGTATCACAATCGCTATGCTTATTCGGACGTTCGCCAGACGGTGTCCATCCCGGCAGGGATGAGCAGCGCGGTGCTCAGCTTCTTCGCCTATTCGATGAGCGGTGAGGCGTCTGCTGCCAGCTTGCCCGAAGCGGCAGCGCTCAAGGCTGAAACCTCGCCGACGGCGGCCGAATTGGGGCCGGAGGCGATGGCGGGCGATGTACAGTATCTGTTGGTGCTCGACCAGTGGGGCAACTGGATCGACACGCTGCTCTGGCGGCGCGCCAACGAGACCTACTGGCGCTACTTCCAGTTCAACCTGGCGCGTTATATCGGTTCGACGATCCAGTTGCAGTGGGGGACATACAATAATGGCTACGGTGGGGTGACCTCTATGTATGTGGATGATGCTTCATTGCAAGCCTGTCCATAAATTCTAGCAACAAAAAGTGTGGCCCTGCCTGGCAGGGCCACACTTTTTTAATGCGTTATTTTGCCGATTCAAGCTGCTGGTGGCCTTGTTCAGGCTTATAATATCGGACATTATCATCCGAATTCATCGCTGCCTGAAAGAGAAGATGGTAGGGGTTTTGCGTGCCGACCTGGATTTCGTCCGCACGACATACAAAATCAGCAAACCACCGAGGAAAACCCCATGACACAAATCGGTAACTCCATATCTCCAGGCTCAGAGGGGCAGGATCGCCTGCCGGACCTTTTTTCGCGTGACGAGGTACTGGGTGGGCTGGTCGATCGCCGTGCGCATATGTTGCTGTTTACGATCGAGGCGCGTACGACCTATCTGGTTGCCCAATCCAAACAGGCGACGGACCAATTTTTGAGCGAAGAAGTGGGCAAAGAACGTGAGGTAGCTTTCCTGGATGCGTTCAGCCAGGCCCGGCCTCTACCGTTCAAGCCATCGATCCAGGATATTGAGCGTTTTGCCTCCCAGTGGGCCATGTTGGCGCCGGAAACGCCGCGCATGCGGGCAGCTTTGGCGCATGTCATGGCCCAGAAATATACCTTCACCGCTCAAAGTGTGCCGGGTATGCGCCGGGTGCTGGCATGGGACAGCCCCGAGGTGCAGCAAGCCTACCAACGTTATTACAAACAGTCCCTGGATTCGATCTACGCACCGCAGGTCGGCCTGCTGGAGCGGGCGCGTTGGGCGTGGGCCAGGTTTGCCGGAAGCTTGGAAAATATGCCGCCTTTCTGGACTGCTTTTGCCCTGACTCTCACTGAAGTCGTGGGGGGAGGGATCCTGGCGGTACCGATTGCTCTTGCCGGACTTGGCCCGCTGCCGGGAATCGCTTTGCTCATTTTCTTCGGCCTGATCAATGCCATCACCGTTGTTTTCTATGCCGAAGCGATCACGCGCAGCGGATCGATGCGTTATGGACAGGCCTACCTGGGGCGCATGGTGCAAGATTACCTGGGGCAGGCCGGCTCGCAACTGTTGTCCTTTGCCACGCTTGTGTTGGTTATCCTGGTGGTGCTGGCATATTATCTGGGGGTTTCCTCGACCCTGGCTTCGCTGACGCACATACACGCCGGAGTGTGGATCGCCCTGTTGTTCGCGGCTGGTCTGTACATCGTGGCGCGAAACCAGTTGGATATGACCGTGGCGCTCTCACTGCTGATCAGCGGCGTGAATCTCTTGATTTTGCTGGTGTTGTGCCTGTTCGGTTTCCGTTATATCGATCCGGCTTACCTGGCTTATGCAAATTTGCCTTTCGTTGGAGGGCGCCCGTTCGATGCCTCGATCCTGGGGCTGGTGTTTGGGGTGATCATGTTTGTGTATTTCGGTCACCTATCGGTCGGCGTATGCGCCCGGCCGGTGCTAAAACAAGATCCGGGAGGGCGTTCGTTGATGTACGGAGTACTGGCTGCGCAGTGTACGGCGATCTTGATCTATGTTCTGTTTATCCTGGCGATCAACGGCTCGCTCTCGCCCGAAGCTCTGGCGGCAGAAACGAGCACCGCTCTGGCCCCGCTGGCCCGGCGGGCGGGTGGCGCAGTGCATGTATTGGGCACCATCTTTGTTATCCTGGGCATGGGGCTGGGGGTTATTCAGTATACTTTTGTGGTGTTCAACCTGGTGCGCGAACGGTTGCCGCGACGCGTTCACCCGGTGATCACCCTGCCGGCGCGTAAGGGCCGCTTGCTGCTATCTGGCCGCAAGAAGCAAGCGCAAGCGGCGGTATTTTGCCTGTCGTATTTGGGCCAGGAGAATGGCCGGCTGCGCATGCAGTTGGAAGTTCAATTGGAAGGGCGCAACCAGAAAATCGAATTCCATACCCAGGATCACTGGGAATTGAACAGCCTGTATGCGCGCTGGCCCAAACTGGCCGGAGTGCCTGAAAACCTGGCCCTGGACGTCATTCGCAGCAGCCCGAAGAGCGCCTGCATCCGAGTGGATACCTCGATGCGCCTGGCCTACCAGGGCGAGTGGGATACGACTGGCCTGGGCATGGCGGCGATCCTCGACCTCGACCCGGAGCAGCGTGAACTGGTTACCTGGCTGATGCGCCAGGGGCCTTCGTGCATCGAAGACTTATGCGATTGCCTGGGGGTCGATCCGGCCAGCGCCAGCGAATTGTTGGGCCTGTTAGAGGATGAGGGCCTGATCGGTGAAGTCGAGAAAAATGGGCGGGTGTATTACCAGGTGTTGTTTCGCTCGCGCAGCGTGAAGACCGGCTCGGCGAAGATTTGGCAGGCGCTTGGTATGGATGATGCTGCGCCTGGCGAGCAGGAAGGCGCCCAGGTGGGCGGGCTGGATGCGCAGAGCCTGGCAGCAGGCCCGGGCCTGTTGAACAGGTTGTTCTCCAGCGAACGCGGGCGAATAGCCCTTTCGCTCAGCCCTGTTGGGGCAGTATTCCTGCTGGCGGAGTGGGCTGCTATTACCGGCAGTGGTTCATTTTCTGAAGTCCTGGGTATCGTTGGAACCCTGATTATGCCGCTGTTGGCGGGGATCTTCCCGGTGCTGCTGCTGGTGGCTTCGCGCCGCAAGGGTGAACGCCTGCCCGAAAAGGTGTACCGCTTCTTGGGTAATCCACTGTTATTAGGCTTCATCTACGCACTAACGTTGGCGAGCTTGTTTTTGCACGGTCTGGTGATCTGGCAGACACCCGTCGCCCGCTTGCTGGCTTTGATCGTTGGCCTGGCTACTCTGGCGATCAGCGTATCCATGCTGCGGAAAGGCGCCTTCACCAGCCGCCATGTGGTCGAACTACGCGCCGGTACCTCTCAGCCGGGCCAGTTTGTGTTCAACAGCCTGGCCGGCGGGCAGTCCCAGCCGCTCGAGGTGAACTGCCAACCGGGTGAGGGCGCGCCGCCGGTTCAGGGGGCCTCCGGGGAATTCCCTGGCTGCCAGCAAGTTACGTTTTGCCTGCCGAACGAACAGGTGCAGGAACTCGCCGTATGGGCGCACAGGGTTTCGCCTGAACTGGATAGTGAGAATTTCAGCGGCACGATCGAACTGCGCACCGGCGCCCGGGTGCATACGGACGATCTTCCGCTCTCCGGCGGCCCGTTGGTGTTACCGCACGATGGGTCGGCTTGCCAGGTGACAGTTTTCCTCAATCAAGCAGAATAGAACCGGGGCTGGCCCCGGTTCTATTCTGCGGTTGATTTGCCTGTCTACTTGACCACCAGCACCTGCGGCGCCACTTCTCCGGTCACCTGCGGGTTGTAATAGTCGTAGGCGTTGCTGGATGGCGTCTTTGCTACCAGGGGGAATCTGGCTTTCAGCCGGTAGCTGAATTGCAGCGGGTTCCCGGCGCTCAAGTTGGTGACGTAGATCAGGATTTGCCGCCCGGTTAGCTCGAAGCGTTCGATCTTGGGATCGGGGTAATCGGCGGGGGTATCCTGGAAGCGGGTTACCAGCGCTTGCAGATCCTCGGCCTGTACGCTGAAGCCAGGCGGCAGGCCCAGGTCGACCAGCGCCGATTCGGCCCGGCTGCCCGGTTGGGTAAGCTTTGCGGTGACATTGACGGTCACGGTATCGTCGACGTTCAATTCGCTGCGATCGTAGCTCACCTGGATGGACATGGCTTCCTCCGGCTGAGCCAGTTCAGGATATAGCGCCAGCCTGTCCCACGGCAGGTAATAGCTGCCGCTGACCTGGTACATCAGATTGCCCTCGCCGGTGGTGGAAATCTCCACGGCGTTTTCCTTGCCAGGGTTTACGTCGTCGAATGAAACCAACTGCACCACGTCGAAATTGTCTTTGTTTACCTGCAGGGTGCGTTGCTGGCCGCCATTCAGGGTGATGGTTACCGTGGCGTCCACTTTTTCTGACCCGCCGCGGATGCTTTGGATCAATGCCTTCAGCGTTAGTACGGTGGCCTGTGTGCTGTGCCAGGTGCCGAAGCTGTCTTTCTGGCATACCAGGTAGGTCAGCGCCGAGTTGCCCAGGTCGGGATGCGAGCCAGAGCGCAGGAAGGCCAGCGCCGCCAGGGCGGTGGTTTCGATGCTGCCGGTCTGGCCTTCGCTGCCCATGAAGGTTGCCACACCGCTGGGCCAGTAAGCCGAGCTGCCTTCGACGACGGCCATGCCAGCCAGCCGGTCGAGAACCGCCTGGGTGGCATCGCTGATCTTGCCATTTTCGTCCAGGTCCGCGGCAACCAGGGCGTTGGCGACCAGCGCCAGTACGTAGGCGTCTTTGGCTTGCGCCTGGCGCTCGCGCACGTAAGCAATGCCGTTCCTGGTGCCCGGTTGGTCGCCGAAACCGGCCTCCACCAGGCTCCAGGCGATGTAGGCAGTCACCGGCAGGCGGTCATTTTCCAGTTTAGACCAGGTGTCTTCGTGCACCAGGCCGCGGTCGTTTTCCCACGAGCCGTCTCCGGCCTGCTGTGAGAGCAGCCAGTCGGCGGCGCGCTGGATAAAGGCGGGATCGACGTCGTGCACCCGGCTCATGTCGGCAAATTCCTGCAGGCCATAGGCGGTCAACATCCGGTCGGCGGGTGGGTTACCGAACAAGGAGAAACCGCCGCTGCTCTGCACTTCGAAGGTGGTCAGGCGTTGGTAACCCAGGTTGATATATTCCTCGGCCTTCATCTGCGTTTCGGGCGAGGCCTGGTTGGTTGTTTTCAGGTAATCCATGACCAGCACGTTGGGATAGGTCGTCGAGGAGGTCTGCTCGAAACAGCCGTAGGGCATGCGCAGGATGCTGTCCAGCCCTTCTACCACCTGGCTGAGCACGCCGGGGTAAACCTTGACCATCAGGGTCTGCGTGCCTGGGATCACCTCGGCGGGAATGTTCACACTCTGGCGTACAGGTGTCTCTGCGGACAGCCTGTCGGACTGCGTATAGGTGATTTGCTTCCCATCCGGGAAGACACGCACTTCTTTCTGGATGGCATCCGACATCTTTGACCCCCAGGCGGTGACTTTGAACGGCTGGCGGCCGAAACCCCGCGCCCGGATGCGGAAATAGATCACGCTGATGTCATTGGCGGCGATGGTCATCTCTTTGCTCGGCTCGTCGAGCAGCTCGAACCAATCTGCCTGCTCCACCTCCAGGCGCACCTGTTGCTCTTCGGCCATATAGTTGAACACACCCACCGGGATGGCGACCTCGTCGCCGACGGTCAGCGCCAGGGGCAAGTCCAGGTCGATAAAGAAATCCTGGAAGACACGCAACGGCGTGACTGCCGATCCCAACCGGCCATCCTGGGTGGAGGCCAAGGCGGTGACCCGCCAGGTGGTGATGCTGTCGGCCACAGGGAATTCCAGGTGCAGGGCGCCGCTGGCGTCGGTCACCTCGCCGGGCAGCCAGAGCATGGTCTCGGGGAAATACTGGCGCAGGCGGGGCGGTTCGGCGGCTGTGGCGTTGGCGGCTGCGCCGCCTTCGGCTTTCTTTTCCGCCTCGGCGTCAAACGCCGCTCCGGCCATGGCCGGCATCGCCATGGGCGACGGAACGGCTTGCAGAGCTACTTCTTCTACAAGCACCGGCCCGCCCGCGGCCTTTCTCATTGCATTACCGCCGACCTGATAACTCGCCAGCGCCGCCAGGAATGGCGCCATGAGCAGCAAGATGGCCAGGGCCAGCGCAGCCAGGGCTGGCAGCGCCTGGCGTTCCCAGGCGTAGTCTGCGCCGCGCAGAAACAGGGCCAACGGCAACAAGAAGATTGCCGCGAGAGCCAACCAGGCCGCGGATTCCTGGGGGCCGCTCGATGCGTTTGTCGCAACATAGACCAGGCAGGCCAGAACAATTATGAATACCGGCAGCAGCCCCAGGCTCCAACCCAGCAGGGAATCTTTGCGTCGCCAGGCGACGACCCCTAGGATAATGAAACCCGCCAGGCCAAGCAGCGCAGTGCATAGCAAAAAGATTTCCGGGTTGCCACGCCCCAGCCAGTTGGTGAAGACCTCCATCCGTTCCAGCGGCGTGGTAGCCCAGGAATTTTCTTCGCCCAACGGCCAGAGCAGAAACAGCAGGGCCAGCGAGAGCAGAACTACCAGCACACTTACCAGGCTGCGCCCCAGGCGCTTTTGCTTCCACAACGGGTAGGCGCTCAGGAAGGTTACGGCCAGTGGCGGGATCAACACAGCGGCAAACAGCCCTTTGCTCAGCGCCTGGAAATATTTCCCTTGCAGCTCGGCGGCGCGGCGCATGGCGTCCTGGTGTGAATTGGCTTGCAGGCTGAAGCTGCCCGCACCGGCAGCGAATTGCCCGGCGGCGGCATCGGCCAGCGATGCCTGGGCTGCTCTTTCGATGGCATCCAGGGTGGGTTGGGCGCTCACCGGGACGCCCTTCACCAGGTCGGGCACGCTGAAGCCGTGCAGGTCGTATTTCGGCTGGAGCAGCTCTTTTTCCAGCAGGAAATACAACCTGGCGAAACCGGGATCCTGTTCGGCCAGGGCAAAGACGGCTTCATCGACGATGGCCAGGCCCAATGCCGCCTGTGCACCTTTGCCATCTTGCCCGGCGACCTGAACGTCCAGGCCGGCATCCTGGCCGGGGCGATAGTCGCTGGCGCCACCTGGGAACTGCGGGGTCAGCGACACGTTCAGATCTCCAGCCTGGTCTACCACGACCAGGCGTGTGTCGCGGGTGATTGTCCCGGAGCGCAGGATTTTATAGGCGTGTAATTCCAGGGTACCGTACAGGTCGGGCGTCAGGTCGACGGCTACCTCGGCGTGCCCATTGCTCACTTCCACGCTGCGGGTGCTGACCGTCTGGCCTTCGCGCACCATGTCCAGGTAAACGGTGCCTTTGGGCTGTGAGGTCAGCAGGGTGAGTGACATGGTATCCCCCACCCGGTAGACCGGCTTTTCCGGGCGCAGCAGCACGGTCTCTTCCTGGTATTCGCCCTGGAAGTAGAATTCGCGTTGGGAGATATTGCCTTGCGCATCGCGCGCTTGGATAGATAGCTCCTGGTAAGGGTTGTCTGGCGTCAGGCGTATCTCTGCCAGCCCGTAAGGGCCGCTTTGGGCGGTCAGCGTCTGCCCATTTTGATAGAAAGTCAGCGTCAGGCCGGTTTCGGCAGGGGCGCCATCCGGGTAGCTGGTCAGCACGTACAGGATGTTCTCGACGCCCTGGCGAAATTGACCGCCCTCTGGAATGGCTTCGATGACCAGGGCGCTGGCTGCTACCGGCAGGGAGAGGTCGCTGCTTTCGCTGTGTTTGGCCTGGTCGGTCAGCGTGGCCTGCAGGTAAAAACGCCCCAGCCCGCCCTCCAGGTCGCTGCCGGCGAGGTAAGCGGGCAGGTCGAACTCAAAGTCGAAACGACCCTCGGCGTTGGTCTTGCCCTGCAGGTCGAGCACCTGGTTTTGCTGTACATCGAAGGTGTAACCGACGATGTGTACTTCGGCGTCGTCCACCGGCTTGCCGAAGAAGTAACCCGCTTGCAGTGTGCCCTGCACGTGTTCGCCGGGCAGGTAGAAGGTTTTATCGCTTTTGAGCGTGATTTTGTACTTGGGCAGTACGTAATTCTCGACATTGACCGTTTTTTCGGAACTGGTATTGCCCAGGTTGGCGGTGATTTTATAGGCGCCGGTGTTAACTTCGCTGGCCAGTTGGAAATCGACGGCTGCCACGCCATACTCAGACGTGGTCAGGTTCTTGCGGAAGACTTTATTGCCCTTGCCATCGGCGATGACAATTTCCAGGTTCTGGTCTGCAGCGGGCATTAGGTCGAAGGCGCTCAATCCCAGGACACGCAGGTGGATGACCTGTCCGGGCTGGTAGATGGGTTTGTCGCTGCTGAGCAACAGGCGGTAATCGCGCTCCACGGTGACGGGGCGCTCGACGTAATCTGATCCTAACGACGATTGTGTTTCGACGATCAGGGTCTGGTCGGTCTCTAAGTCGTCTGGAACCTTGAAGGCCACGTTAGCCGAACCTTGTGGATCGGTAACGCCTTGATAGATGGGTATCTTTTGCCCGCCATTTTGTGGCTGCAGGAAGACCCGGATTTGCGATTCGGGCAGCGGCGCGCCATCTTTGCTGTCGCGCACCACCACGCGCAGGGCAGTCTGGCTGCCTGGCGTGAAATGATTTTGACCCAGGATGATGGTTTCATGCTGGCTGATGCGATCCGGTAAATCGCTGATGTAGATTATGGATAACCACAGGGCGATGACCAGCACAGGAACGATGATGATCAGGGCGATCGATAGCAGGCGGCGTTTGGACATGGTGAACCCTCCGTAGATAAGTTAACAGGAGATGGTGGATCGGGATACGATGGCGTAGTTCGTATTCTGTTATCTAAGACGGCCGGGAGAAATGAATTGTTCCAGGCGCCTGCCATATCCAAAAACGAGGCGCCTGCCAGGTAAATCTGCCTGGTGAGCACCTCGTTTTAGCCTGTGAAAGTTGGTGCAGTGGTTATTCGACTTCAGGGCGCAGCGGAAAAATGGTTGCGCAGGGCGTTGTAAATCATATTCTCCCACAAGGGGCCATCGGCGTTATAGGTCAGCGTATGCGAGGAGAAGGTCTGTAAGATGAGCCTGCCATCCATACACTCCGTCAGGGTAACGTGACTGGTTTGGGAATCGGGGTTGACGCCCAGGATGGGGATAGCGTTTTTCCCAGGGATCGGCTCTACCAGGTCGCCCGTATCGTAGGTGGTTTTGTTGACCGAGTCCCACCAAAATCCCAATGTATCGGTGAAGGACAGGCCGGTGTTCGGCGCGTTCAGTAAGGGGTTATCCGGGTCGATGGCGAACATCACCATGCGTGCAGGCGGGATTTTTTTGCGGTCCGCCTGGTAACGCACCCCACACCGCTCCAGCAGCGTGCTGGCCGAGCCCGTGTAGGTGCGGTCGAGATACCATACTTCAAGGATGACATTGGCATCACGCTCGATGGCCTGCAGGGCGTATTCGAAGAATTCGCCTTGCGCACCCAGATTCTTGTCCTCCAGGGCGATGATGACCAGGTCCCAGGGTTTACCGTTCCCTGGGCCGCTATCCAATGCTTCCTTCAGCCAACCTTTGGCGCTGCCCACGTCTTTATAGGCTAACCCCATATACTCCAGGGCGTCTTTAACGTAGCGGTTGGTGTCCAGTCTGCCGACCATGTCCTCGTAAAGCAGGATATTGGCATCTTTCAACCGTTGTTGCATCTCTTCCGGGCCGAGTGTGGCCGGGGCCTGGGGCGGAACCGTTTCGGGTGGAGCGGTCGCCTCAGCGGGCGGGGGAGGCGGCTGGGTCGGTGTAGCTTCAGGTGCGATGATGGCGACGGTAGGTACGGCGGTTGCCGGAAGCACAGGCGGCGGATTGGCAGGCGGCGGCAGGCTGGCCTGCTGGGCCTGTAGAGTCTGCCGCACGTTCAGCTCAAGCTCTGTTTCTCGGAGCTGGGCTTGTAAGGTAGCCTGTTCGGGGCTGAGCGCGGCAAAGCCGCAGCCTGCCAGCGCCAGGCTGGCCAGCAGGCCCAATATCACCAGTCCAATCTGCCAACGCCGGGGCCTTTTGCCGTATGGATTACCGTTTGCCATCGCTTATTGTCCCTGGTAACGCTTCAACAGCGTATTATGAATGTAGTTTTCCCAAAGCGGCCCCATCGTCTGGTAGGGGAAAGAATGGCTGCTGAAGGTCTGCAGGATAAGCTGCCCGCCCAGGCATACCGCCAGCGTGCCGTCTTGATAAGCGTCCTGCGCTTTGGTGCCAAGCAAGAGCTGTGCGTCGCCCTGGCCGGTCACGGCCATCAGCGATCCCAGGTCGTAGCTCCACAGCCAGGTGTCGAGCGCCTTGGTAAAGCTCATCCCGGCGTTGGGGTCGGTCAGAACCGGGTGAGAACTGGCCCCGGGCAGCGGCCAGACGATGACGTCGTTGACCGAATCGGTTTTGGGGAAGTAGGGATAGACCTGCACGCCACAGTGATTGAGGATCGTGCTCACCGTGCCTTCAGAAATATCATCCAGGTGGAAAGCTTCGATGATGACCGACGATCCCTGGTTGAGGGCGTTGTTCAAATATTCGAAATATTCTCCTGAAATATTTTCGCGCCATTCGGAGGCAACGATAATCAGGTCCCAGGGCTGGCCGTTCGGCGCGCCGGCCAGCAGGTCGCTCTTGAAACGCCCCATGGCATTGCCATCCCACTTGTAGCGCAATCCCATGCCATCCAGGGCTTTTTTAACGTATTGGGCCAGGGAGGGATCCACGACGATATCTTCATAGACCAGGATTTGCGCGGATTTCATCCATTCTTTGAAATCGGCGGAAGCCGGTTGGGGTTGAGAAGGCTGCTGCGGCTGTGCGGGCGGCTGCGCTGGCGGCGCAACCGGCGTTTCGGCCATAATGGGAGCCACGATCTGCGCCGTGGCGGTTTGTTGCATGGCCAGGGCATTCTCGGTGGCCGGGATGTTGGCGGGCGGCGGTTGGGGCGGCTGCGTGGGCGGAACATTGCGAGCGGCTTGTTGGGCGGTCTGCGTCGCGCTTATATTGCTATTCTGCTGCGCCAGGACGGTCTGCTGTACGCCCAGCGCGGCCTGGGTTTGTTGCAGTCCGGAGTCATTGTTGACCGACACATTGCAGCTCAATATGGCAAGGATTAGCAGAGCGGCAGGTAACACCCACATTGGGTTGGCTTTGTGTTTTAATGAACCAGAGGAAATCTTGTATCGTTGCATCGAGGCCTCCTTTGCAATCGCGTAGAAAGATGAATGGGATGAGCGCTGATGAACACCGGTAATGTGATGATTTTATTATAAACCAAACCACTTGAAAAAAACCATAAAAAGCCGTGCGGGCTTTTCGGATCCAGTGTAACTGGAAACCGTTGGCGGATCAGTGGCCGGCTGGTTTTTATATCTCGAGCAGGAACCATTAGGTTTATAAAGCGGTACCGGTTGGCTGCCTAAAATTAAGACGAATGTCACTTGATTATGATTGCCAGTTATGCTAATCTAACAATAGCTCTGAGTGAGTTAATGAAGATAGCCGCCGCTTCAAGGGGGGATGTAGATTTGTCGTAGATTCCCTTGCTTCCCTCGTTGGGTGATCCGGCTCGAAGTTCATAACCTTGGGTTCTTTTGTATTGCGCTGGTTGGGAGGAATATGAATAAAGCCATTGTGCTGCTGACCCTGGTCATTTATCTGGCGGCGTGTACAGCCGCACCGCCGGAAGCGCCGCTGTCCCCTGCTACGCAACCTTCACTCATCTCCACATCGCTGCCGCCCATGCCAACACACTGGCCACGCAAAACGATCTCGGATCAAAAAAGATATATCCATAACTAACGGTGTTTAGGAAGAGTTAGGAGGCTAATGTGATCCCCGGAAATCCCCTAATAATAAATAAACGGTCTGTTAGGATAATAGTGCAATTTGTTTTTGTTTTAATTCTTCCGATTGCATTCATGCTCTCAATGGAAATGACTCTTACAGGCTTAAATAATGCCTTTGCAGTTACACCTCCTAACTCTAGTGGCGTGGCAAAACCTAGCGATCTAATTATCTATCTTCCATGGGAAAGTGGTGAAGAAGGTAGAGTAAATGGTTGCGGGTACAATGACACCAGAGGGGTTTGTCATCATACCAATGTTGATGCGTATGCGCTAGACTTTAATCCTGTTAGTGAAGGAGGCAATATCTATGCCGTAGCCAAAGGGAAAGTTGTTTATAGAAATTGGGCCAATCAGGCGACAGATCCTGTTGGATATTTGTACGGTAAGACTATTGTTATTCATCATGACAAATATTCTGATCTTTCATTCAACTATTATTCGCAATATAGCCACCTAAACGAATATATAGTTAACCTTGGAGATAATGTTAGTGATATTAATCTTCCAATAGGCATAGAAGGAATGACAGGCAATCCAGACAATACAGGAATTCATTTACATTTTGCCATGCATCAATGCCTAAAATCTATAGACATTATTACAGAAGGGGGAAATTTCCCTGACTTTAGCAAATGCAGGCCAGTAGTTCCTGAGCCATTCGTAGGTCAAAAAATTTATGAAGGCCTTGGTTGGTGGAATATCAACAAACCAAATATTGCTCTCGAAGCGTGGCGACCAATGTCAGAAGATATTGTCTCTCCTACTTCAAATTGGGGTGGTCAGTCCACAGTAACTGGAACGATTCTCAAGCGGGGCGAAAGAGTGAAGTTTGATCTAACATATAGTGATGCAGGACCTCTAAATGTTGCTGGTGTTGGTGAAATTAGAGCCACAGTTTACTATACAAATTGGTCTAACCCTGTTGCTAGCCAATACCCCGGGTTCGACTCCTCGCTAGTGTGGCGTATAATCGCCCGTTGTAATCCTATTGATCCAAATGCTCCATGTAATACAGATCACTGGTACTTTGAATGGGACCCATATGGTGAAACACTTTACGATGACCAAGGGAAAATCATCGATTCGTCTCGTCTCCTTCCAGTTCCATGGTTACCCAAGGCTAGACCTGTCGTCGGCCAATCCGAAACAGGAGTTTGTATAAGCTTTGATGTCTTTGATTTCGCAGGTAATCCTCATTATGCACCTTTGGGTGGCGTAATTTGCAACCCAATAAGTGTGAATTCTGCCTATCCCAACTTGAATCTACCTCTTGATGATAACCAGGTGCGATATATCACAATTCTGCCAATATCAAGTGGTTTGAGCGGATCTGATAATGCTCAATTCATCTCCGATATTTCCCTTCCTGACGGTACTGTTGTGTCTCCCGCCCAATCGCTCAACAAAACCTGGCGTGTCAAAAACACCGGCAGCAGCACGTGGGGCAGCGATTACAAACTGGTTTTCATCGAAGGCGACCAGATGGGCGGACCAGTCTCCATCGACGTACCGAATACCGCGCCCGGTCAGGAAGTTGACCTGAGCGTACCGTTAACCGCGCCGTCTGAAGCCAAAGATTACGTTGGCCGTTGGCGGCTGCGTAACCCACAGGGTACTTATTTCGGGGATGTGCTGTGGGTCAAAGTGCGCGTCAAAGCGGCCAACGCTGGCAGCGGGCAAATTACTCTGTTCGACATCTCTCCGGCATCCCCCTCCTCGGCTTCGGCAGTACATATCGTTGGCCGGGCGCGTTATTCTTCCGATCTGCGAGCCATGCGTTTTGTAATTGGCGACCAGGTGCGCGAGATGACCAACTTCCAGCAGGTCGGCGACCAGTGGGAGATCAGCTTCGACTGGAACACTGCCAGCCTGCCGCGCGGCAATTATGCCATTGCCCTGGAACTGGCCAAGAACGGCGACTTGAGTTGGAGCAACTCTGAACGCCAGATGGAGGTCTATACTTTGACCGGCGCGCCTGCCCCTGGCAATCGCCCGCCAGAACGCCCGTTGCTGAAAAGCCCGTATAACTGGTATTTGAAAGACGCCGGAGGGTCTTCTGCATCGGTCGAATTATGCGTCTACCCCTCCAGCGATCCCGATGGCGATCCTGTTCAATACTGGTTCGAGGTCAAAGACCAGGGCGGCGGAGTGGTAGCCAACAGCGGCTGGACCGGTGCTTGCTGGTCGGGGATGTTCAACCCCAATACGTATTCCTGGCGAGTAAAAGCTGGCGATGGCAGCGCCGAATCGGGTTGGAGCCAGGACACCTGGAATTTCACCGTTGCCAAAGGTGGCGTATACATCGGCGATCACACCATCTTTTCGCCGAATACCAATGATACCCATGTTTGTATCTACATCACCTATGATGGCATCCAGGCGCCGGAGGTGTACGCCTGGTTGAACAAAGCGCCGGATGGCAGCGAGAACGGCGAGTGGCGTTTGCTCGATCATTACGGCCCTAACGCCGGGCCGGATTGTACACAGCCCAATTATCATGGTTTTTGGATTCGCTCGCCAGAATATGAGAGCGGCAACCATAAACTGCGTTTCAGCGCAGTCAAGCGCGATTCGGGCGCCAATGCCAGCAAGGATACCAGCTACAGCATCGCTTATATTCGCCCGTCTGATGTGAAACTCCTTACGCCTTCCACACCTACCAACAATGGTACCTGGTGGAAGACTCGTGCGGTGCATTTCGAGTGGGCCCCATCCTTGCGCGCCGACAACTATACCCTGCGCGCCAGCACGCAGCCCAATCCGTGGGCCGACCCGTCGCCGGTGCTCAACCAGGGCTTTGCTTCGGGGGTGACTTCTTTCGATTACACCTTCTTGCAAGATTACGCCAAACTGTATTGGAGCGTTCGCGCCAGTAACAGCGCCGGTTCAGCCGACTCTGGCCCGGATGTGTGGTCTGGTATCGATACGGTCAACCCCACCTGTCAGGTGCAGGCGCTGCCCGCGGCAACTTATGAGAATGTTTTCCAGGTCAACTGGTCTGGGACGGACGACTCTTCTGGAGTGCAATCTTACGATGTGCAGGTGCGCGACTCGTCACGCGGCGAATGGCGCGACTGGCTTCTCAATGCCCTGTCTAGCAAACCTTACGAACTGTTCAATGGACAGCCCGGCCATACTTATTATTTCCGCTGCCGCTCGATGGATAAAGCTGGAAATTCTCCAGACAGTTATCCAGCTACTGCAGATACTTCTATCAAGGTCGATCCTGCCGCGCGCCCTCCTGCGCCGTGGTGGGATAACGGGTATAGCTACAAACGCAATCTAACAATTTTGAATAACATGGCTGGAGTAGCGCTACTGGCTGGTTATCCGGTGCGCTTGCATCTCGATAGCGGCACTAATCCAACAGCGGCTGATATTTACGATGCATCTCAAAGCCCGGTAAAGTGTAATGATGTGCGCATTGTCTACAATAATACGACTGAATTGAACCGGATTGTTGATAATTGTACGAGTAGCGCTATTGACATTTGGTTCCGCTCGCAGGTCAGCGTTCCTGGCGGGGCGTCGAATATGACTGCCCATCAGGTTTACTATGGCAATCCATCGGCTTCAAGTCCTCCTGCTGACCGTAACGGGGTTTTCTACCCTATCATCGATTCGGACCACATGCGCGTTTTTGATATGCGAGAAGGCAGCGGTTCTACTACAACCGATGCAACAGGCAACGCAAGTGCTACGATTGGTTCGGAATTAAGTTGGACGCAATCAGGAAAATTTGGCCCAGCTATTCTTATCCCAGGCGATCAGACGCCTGAACCTCGACCAGCGATTTATGCTGGCTTTGGGCCACAACCGGGTTGCGCTTTTACAGCTGAGTTATGGTTGCGTAGATTGAGCGGTCACCAATATGGTGGTCAATTGATTCAACAAGAAAACGGATGGTCAGGCCCCTGGCGTTGGGCCTTCATGATGGA
Organism: uncultured Anaerolinea sp.; assembly: GCA_964595435.1. Taxonomy (GTDB): domain Bacteria; phylum Chloroflexota; class Anaerolineae; order Anaerolineales; family UBA4823; genus RBG-16-57-11. The sequence goes on from CAZQQJ010000036.1 coordinate 56,972, forward strand.
TGGGGATAGGCTTAAGTTGTCGGTTGAAGGGACATCCGATCATGTGTTCAGCAATGGTACCCTGGCCGATCCCAAGTATTTTGACAGTTACCACCACATAGCAGTTACCCATAATTGCGGTGGAGAGGTCAGATTTTACATCGATGGCGCATTGGACTCAGTAAAGATAATGAGCAATGGAAATGTCAACTCGGCCTCCGCGCCATTACGGATTGGGAACAACGCTTATAGTTCTCAACGAATAGCCGGTTACGTTTTTGGAACAGCAGTTTCAAACATAGTGAGGACAGATTTCTCTTACGGTTCTTTTGGAAACATCACCTCCGAGCCAACTGTCGCCGCTGGTCAACCACAAACGCCGCCCTCCTCTGGCTCGCCTGACTTGGTCATTCTCGATCTAAGCACCTACCCTAACCCATCTGGTGGTACCCTGGTGCACGCGATCGTGCAAAATCAGGGCAGCCTGGATACGCTGAATGGCTTCTTTACCGATTTGTATGTGGATCATATGCCTACAGGGGCAGGTGATTATTCTGACTCTTTGCAGTTTTGGGTCAACGATCCAATTCGTGTTGGGCAAGTGGTGACACTGACTACAGTGGTCGATTCGCTAACTTTATTTGACGCAAACAGGCGAATGGCCCCAGTGACTGCTGCCAGCGAGGTGAATGGTACATTATATGCCCAGACCGATTCCGCTGGCGCGATTCAAGAACCAGATAAAGTCAACAATATCACTACGCAAGGCGTGGAGTTTTGCCTGGCTGCACCAGATTTGTACGAAGACCCTGAAGCCTGGTCGAACTTGCTATCCAACGGCGGCTTTGAGCAAGGCGCTTATTCGCCAACCGGCGACCCATTCACCTGGACGAGAGACGCCTGGAAAATGGGCGAAGCTATTTTCACCTGGGATGACACCCAGGCTTACGGAGGTAACAAGAGCGTCAAACTGACCGCTCCCACGCCCAACGATATTCGTTGGCTGCAGTCAGTTGCCCTGTTGCCGAATACAAACTATCGCCTGTCAGGTTGGATCAAGACCGAAAATGTGGTAAAGACCGGTTTGTTAGATGTAGGGGCCAATATCGGTCTGTTTGGTACCTGGATGTACACATCAGGTCTGTTGGGGACCAACGATTGGACATATGCCAGTATGGATTTCAATTCGCAAACCATGACTCAGACAGTCGTCGCTGCCCGGCTGGGATATTGGTCTGGCGATGTAACTGGCATGGCCTGGTTCGATGATATCCGTCTTACTCCGCTCAATACAGCTTCCGCCGACGACGATACCCCGGTCTTTGCTCGCCCGGTGGTTGTCGGACAGGCGTATTTGCACAATTTCCATAAACCGGATGACCAGGATTGGATGAAATTCGACACTCAGGCAGGTGGGACTTATGCCTTTAGCACCTCCGGCCTTGGCCTGTCAGCGGATACCTACCTGTATCTTTATGATACGGATGGCGCTACGCTGCTGGCTTCCAATGACGATTTTGGCGGTTCTCTGGCCTCGTCGATCCAATGGACTGCCCCTGCTGCAGGGACATATTACTTGCTCGCCCGGCACTGGAACCCGTCCGCCAGCGGCTGTGGGATGAGTTATACGCTTTCGTTGAACGGCGGGTTGAAAGTGTACCTGCCGCTGGTCAGGCGTTAAGATTGAAATTAGCAAGGATTGGGAGATACTCCCAATCCTTGCTAAAATTTGGTTTGAAGGACAGAGATAAGCATCCAGCGATAGCGCAGGTCCGGTGCTTGCAAGCAGATTTACGAGGAGGAAAAGTGAAAATAATCACCTATTGGTTATTCTATTTTGGAGTGTTTGTTTCTCTGGCAGCCTGCGCAACAAAATCCTTAGATGTAGCGACGCCTACCCTTGCACCAACGCATACTCTGACATCCACGGCTGTACCCACATTCACAGGCACATCAGCACCTTCTATCGTGACAGATACGCCAGTGCTACACACTGCAACAGATACATCTGTTTCGCCAACCGCCACATTCACGCAAGTTCCTACAGCAACCGATACCCCTGTACCAACGCCTGAGGCTGTGGCATGCCCTCGATCAAGTTTGGGAAGTACCAAATCCATGCTGACTTTCGTAAATAAGAGCGGGTTCGATGTGTTTATTAGCTTAGAAAACTGTGGCGACAACGGGGCATTGTACAATTTAACGATTCCCAGTGGTACCGTCCAAAATCCCACAAACAAGATTTTTACAGTCAATCCTGGTATTTACCGGCGCTCAACCTCTCAATGTAATGGCGTGGTGTCGACAGGTATCTTACCTGTAGAAGGCAACCTTCGATTGACTTTCTCATCTTGTCAAATCAACCGGCCTACCGCGACGGCAAAGCCTTGACCCCTTACTGCCATCTGATTCCTGAGTCAGGCTTGCCCACCCAAAACATACAATACAAAATACCCTGCCGGTCGCGCGCCAGCCTGGCGAGTTGGTGTACCTCGGCGTGAAGCAAGGCATTTAGCAGGATGGCGTCCGCCTGGCACAGTTCGGGGTGCTGCTCGATGACCGCTGAGTAAGGGCAGTGGCCCAGGATCAGGCGCGGCGCATCCCGGTGCGCCTCCCAGCGTGCCTGGTAATGGTACTGGTTGAGCTGGCGCACCGTCTCGTAGAGCCGCTGGCTGAGTGAGCCGCCGGTTTTCGCCAGAGGAGGCCGATCGGTCATCTGGGGGGTATTTCTTTTGTTTTCTCCTGCGCCGATTGCGGGTTTGCGTGATCGGTTAATTTCTGTGGCGCCTCGCTGGCCCGCGATCCGATTGGCCATCTCGCCCCCGACCCGCGCCAGATAGCCGTTCGACCCATCCGAATTTGAGCCACGCGCCAGCTCATCCAGCAAGATATCTGTCAGCAGGTCCAGGTTGTTTCCTAACGCCTGCTCGGACGGGCCAAAAAGCTTTGCTGGCCGCCCTCTGCCTGCCGGTGGGCGTTCGCCGGCTACCCTGGCCAATCCCTGTTCTTGCAGGATGCTCAGGTGGTGGCGAATATTGGCCTCGGTGGTCTTCAACGCCTGGCTCAATTCTCCGATTGTGACGGCCCGGTGAGCCTGAAGATATTCCAGGACGTGCTGTCGTGCGGTCTTCATGGCAGCTATTATAGCACCTCGTGATAATTTCGCAAATATATATTGCGATTAATAGGCGGTTGACCTGCACCAGAAAGGCGGTATAATTGGCGCGGTATGCTAACCTGGGACGACTCATATGCGATTGCCCTGGCGTTACGGGCGCAATACCCAGGCGTAGAATTGCAGGAGATCTCGCTGGAAACCGTCTACCACTGGACGCTGGCTTTGCCCGAATTTGGCGATGACCCGGCCCTGGCAAATGAAGCGATCTTGATGGCAATACTTTCAGAATGGCTCGAGGAGGCGAACCCATTATGAGTGACATGAAACGTGAAAATATCGAAAATACGAAGTACGACATTCCGCCAGAACTGGAAGGGCAGATGACGCTGACCACCCTGGATAAAATCTACAACTGGGGTCGCCGTTCGTCGATCTGGCCGGTGATGTTCGGCCTGGCCTGTTGTGCGATCGAGATGATCGCGGTGGCGGCCAGCCGTTACGATTTTTCTCGCTTTGGGATGGAAGTGATGCGCCCCAGCCCGCGGCAGTCGGATTTGATGATCGTTTCTGGTACGGTGACCAAGAAGATGATCCCGCAGATTGTGCGTATCTACAACCAGATGCCCGAGCCGAAGTACGTGGTGGCGATGGGCGCCTGCGCCTCCGGTGGGGGGCCTTTCAAAGAGGGGTATAATGTGGTGCCTGGCGTAGATCGTTATATCCCGGTGGATGTCTATATCCCCGGTTGCCCTCCGACTCCCCAGGCCTTGCTGCACGGCTTGATCACCCTACAACGGTTGATCGACACGCAGTCACTCAAGCAGGTGCCCTGGTATCGTAAGGATCCAATCCCGGCGATCCCCATCCCCGTACAGGGACCGGATATTATGGATCCCCGCCAGTATGAGTTGATCAAGCAAAATACCCTGCAACTTGCTGAGGCGGCTGCCGATGCGGCACCTGAGGCGGGACAGGCGTAAGTACGGAGAATGACGATGACGCAACAACCTGCTGCCCCTATTGCCGAACTGACCCAGGAAGACGAGCTGCTCTCGCGCTTCCCGGAATTCGTCACTCGTGATGCCCGCAAGGGCTATGAAGGATATATCGTCCAGGCCGATAAGCTGGTGGAAGTAGCCACGGCCATTCGTGATGATCTTGGGTATGATTATCTGTCCTCTGTCACGGGTGTGGATTACCTCGCCGAGGGCAAGATGGAAGTGGTTTATCACGCTTTCCGTTCCACCGGCGGCCCGGCGTTGGTTTTCAAGGCCCAGGCGCCGCGCGATGATGCTGTGGTGCCCTCCCTGGTGCCGGTTTATCCTGGCGCCGATTTGCAGGAGCGCGAAGCCTGGGATTTGCTGGGCATTCGCTTCGAGGGTCACCCTGACCTGCGCCGTGTGTTGATGTGGGAAGGCTTCGACGGACATCCACTGCGCAAAGATTGGCGCGAGGCTTTTTACGAGGAAGAAGGCAAGCCCTTCAAGAGCCGCTGGCCGGATGGGAATGTGTATCGTGCAGAGGATAAGAACCCCTTCGCGAACAACGTGGCTTACCCGGCAGGTTTAGACCCCGAAACCTGGGAAGCGGATAGCGAAGCGGCTCTGTATGCCAGTGTGAAGCGATTCGTCCATCGTAAACCAAGCGACCTGGACACCGACGTCATTATGGTCAATATGGGACCGCAACACCCTTCCACACACGGCGTGTTTCGTTTCGCGGCTGCTCTGGATGGGGAGACGGTTGTGGGCCTTAAGCCGGTGATGGGTTACCTGCACCGCAATCATGAGAAGATCGGCGAGCGCAATACCTTCTTGCAAAACATGCCTTTCACCGACCGCCTGGATTATTTCTGCTCGATGAGCAACAATTTCGGTTATGCGCTGGCAGTCGAAAAGCTGATGGGCATCAAGCCGCCTGAGCGCACGGAATATATCCGGGTGATGATGGCGGAACTGACGCGTATCGTCAACCACGTTTCGAGCATTGGCTTCTTCTTGAACGACCTGGGCGCTTTCTTCACCCCCATCCTGTACTTTTTTGAGGAGCGGGAACTGATCCTGGACATATTCGAAGCGGTGAGCGGCTCGCGCATGATGTGCAATTATTTCCGCTTTGGCGGGGTGGCGCGCGATTTGCCAGAGGGTATCCTGGACAAGGTGCGCAGCCTGGTCAATGACCGGCTGCCGCGCCGTATCGACGAAATGGATCTGTTCCTGACCAACAGCGAGATCATCCGTTCCCGCACCGAAGGCGTCGGTGTGTTGACCCCCGAACAGGCGATTGCCTATTCGGCTTGCGGTCCCCTGTTGCGTGCTTCTGGCGTGCCTTATGATATCCGCCGCGCCGACCCATACAGCATTTATGATCGGTTCGATTTCGACGTAGCGGTACGCTACCATGGCGATGTCTACGATCGTTACCTGGTGCGCATCGATGAAATCCGCCAGAGCCTGCGCATTTTGCAGCAGGTTGTGCGCGATATCCCTGGAGGCTCCATCCAGGAAGGCAAGCCGCAATACCAGGTGCGTGTCCCGGCTGGAGAAGCATATGGCCGCGTCGAAGGGCCGAAGGGCGAGCTTGGTTTTTATGTCGTGTCGAACGGCAAGCCTAACCCCTGGCGTTATCACGTGCGCGCCCCGTCGTTCATTAACCTGACCGCTTATGAATTGATGTGCCTGGGGAACAAGATCGCTGATACGGTAGCCATTCTTGGCTCGATCGATATTGTGTTGGGTGAGACGGACCGCTAGAGAGGATAGGGAGTTTACGCTATGGAAGGAAAAGGTATTTTACAAGGACTGAGCGTCACCCTGCGGCGCTTTATCGACACTTACCTTGACGATATCAAGTGGTTCGGGAAGCGTTATTACACTCCGGAGGGTATCGAGCACCGTAAAAGTGCCGATGCGCGGGGCATTTTCACCGTACAATATCCAGAAGAAAAGCTGCCGGTGCCTGAAGAATTTCGTTTTACACCCTTCTTGCTGTATGAAGAAGGCCCGAACGGCGAGAAGAAAGAACGCTGCACTTCGTGTGGAATCTGCGCGAAAGTTTGCCCGCCGCAGTGTATCTGGATTGTACGTACCACCGACCCCAACACCGGTCGGCCTGTGCCTGAACCGAAAGCGTTTTTCATCGACGTGGATATCTGCATGAACTGCGGCTTTTGCGCTGAATATTGCCCGTTTGATGCGATTAAGATGGACCACGATTATGAGCTCTCGGTTTACAACCGGCACGCCAAAAATATTTATGATAAGGACAGGTTGATGAAACCCGTATCCTACTATGCTTCGATTCGCCCGGTCAATTACCGCCTTGAAGAAACGGCGCGTGCGGAGGCCGAGGCAGCGAAAGCAGCCAGGAAGGGCGGCGCCTGATCATCGCCTGAAGGGCCGCGGGCTTGCGACACCGGGCATGGCTGCCAGAGTTGCAAGCCCGCGCTTGCCCCTGTGCGCGCCGGTGCTCAAGCTCTTGTAGCTGGCGACTGAAGGATGAAAGCTAAACAAGAAAGGTGTGTAAAGGATTATGACAATCACTGAAGAGGCAGTTCTGGCTGCGTTGAGCAAAGTGCAGGAGCCAGAATTGCATAAGGACCTGGTCACGCTGAACATGATCCGCGATTTACGGGTGGAGGATGGCCGGGTGAGTTTTACGGTTGTATTGACTACGCCGGCTTGCCCGATGCGCAGCCGCATTGAGAGCGAAGCCCGGCAGGCCGTCGCCTCCATCCCCGGCGTAGAGTCGGTGGAAGTCAAATTGGATGCCAACGTGCCCAGTGACGGACGGGCGCGCGGCCTGTTGCAGCTTCCCATCCGCAATGCGGTGGCGATTGCCTCCGGAAAGGGTGGTGTGGGCAAAAGCACCGTAGCGGTGAACATCGCCGTTGTCCTGGCAAAAAGCGGGGCGCGGGTTGGCCTGTTGGATGCCGATATTTACGGCCCAAATGTACCTACCATGATGGGAGTCGACCGGTTGCCTCCGGTGCAAAACGACAAGCTCATCCCGGCGGAAGCGTATGGCGTCAAGCTGATGTCCATCGGCTTTTTGGTGAAGCCTGACCAGCCCTTGATCTGGCGTGGGCCGATGCTGCACTCTGCCATTCGCCAGTTTTTGACCGATGTCGAATGGGGCGAGCTGGATTATTTGATCGTCGATTTGCCGCCCGGCACTGGCGATGCAGCGCTCAGCCTGGCGCAATCCCTGCCTCTCAGCGGTGGGGTCATTGTCACCTTGCCTCAGCAGGTTTCGCTGGAAGACGCCCGCCGTGGCCTGGAGATGTTCCGCCAACTGGACGTTCCGATCTTTGGCGTGGTTGAGAATATGAGCTACCTGGAATTGCCGGATGGGACGCGCATGGATGTGTTTGGCGCGGGCGGCGGCGAACGCCTGGCGCGCGAGGCGGGTGTACCATTCATTGGCGCCATTCCGATGGACCCTTCGGTGCGCCAGGGTGGTGACCAGGGAGAGCCGGTGACCATCTCGCAGCCGGACTCGGCGGTGGCTAAATCCTTGCGGGCGATTGCTGAAAGCGTGGCCGCGCGCATCAGCATAGCGGCTGTGCAAGGGACCAATTTCATCCCGATCAATATGATATAACCTATTGGGCTGGAAGCCGTTTTGTGTGATCTAAACCTGACAGGTCTTGACGATGAAGTCTGACCGTTGAGTATCTTTGAAGACCTGTCAGGTTTGCGAGTAACTTATGGACACGATTGTTGTCGGTATTCGTTTTCAGAAAATTGGCAAGATCTATCACTTCGATGCCAGTAATTGTCCGGAGATCCGGGCCGGCGATTTCGCTATTGTCGACACGACCCGCGGGCGACAGATGGGGGAAGTGGTGCAGATTTTGCAAGACCCGGCCCCACCGCCGGAAGGCACCTGGAAATCCATCCATCACCGGGCTACGCCGCGTGACCTGGCGCTGCGCCAGTTGTGGCAGAAGAAGGAACTGGAGGCTACGATCAACTGCCGGGCCAAGCTGGCAGAGATTGGAACGCCGGGCGTCAAGGTCGTGGCGGCTGAGTTCACCTTCGATGGTTCGCGTTTAGCCTTTCTGTACAGCACAGAGGCGGAAGGCAAAGTGGACCTGCGCAAGTTGCAGAGCGCCATGCAGCGCATGTATCCGCTCACCCATGTCGAGATGCGCCAGATTGGACCACGCGACGTGGCCAAGCTGTTGGGCGGGATGGGTGCGTGTGGACTGGAGACGCGCTGTTGCGCCATGTTCCTGACCGAGTTCAGCCCGATTTCGATCAAGATGGCCAAGGAGCAGGGTATCTCCCTTACGCCTACAGAGATTACCGGGATGTGCGGGCGCCTGCGCTGCTGCCTGGTGTATGAATATCAAAATTACGTCGAAGCGCGCAAGACTCTGCCGAAGAAGAACAAGCGCGTCGTAACTCCTGCCGGTGAAGGCAAAGTGCTGGATGTTTACCCGCTCAAACAAACCGTGATTGTGGAACTGGACTCGGGTACGCGCAGCGAATTTGCCCAGGCCGACCTGCAGCCGTGGGATGAGATGGAAGCGCTGCGCCGGAAAGCCCAGGAACCTTGTTCTCGCCACGAGGGCGGGGAGTGTACCTGCGGAAGCGCGGCTCAAGATGTAGCGGAGAATGTTGTGCTCGAAGAGGAAATGGGCGAACTTGAAGATGAGATCGCCCCGGTAAGTAAGCCGCCTGCGCCTCAGCCGCAGCCGAAATCTGAGCGCTCTTCACATCGAAAATCGCGTAAACCCAAACATAAGGGACCACGCCCACCGAAAGAATAGGTTTTATTTTGCGGGTGTAAACATCGCCGGCTTCACCCGGCGAGACGTATACAAACTGGCAAACTGCTTGCAATATGGAAAATTGGCCTACTCCTCAACGTATCCTGGTCGTCCTGGCTCACCCGGACGACCCTGAATTTTTCTGCGGCGCCACCCTGGCGCGCTGGACAGATGCCGGACACCAGGTTGTGTACTGGCTGTTGACTTGTGGCGATAAGGGCGCCAATGATCCCGACACCGTTCCCAGCGAATTGTGCGGCGACCGCCGCGTCGAGCAGGGGAACGCGGCTGCCGTCCTGGGAGTCCACCAGGTCAACTTTCTTGAATACCCGGATGGATACCTGGTGCCCGATCTGGCCTTACGCAAGGAGGTCACCCGCATCATTCGCAAAGAACGCCCGGACGTGTTGTTGACATGCGACCCCAAGACTTTGTATGTGGGCGATAATCGCATCAACCATCCCGACCACCGCGCGGCCGGACAGGTCGCGTTGGATGCTGTTTTCCCTGCTGCCGGCAACCCGCTGTATTTCCCGGAGCTGCTTTACGAGGAGAACTTACAACCGCACACGCCGCGCGAGGTGTGGATTTCCGGCACGCTGGAGCCAAACGTTCATCATGACGTGACCGACCTTTGGGAGCGCAAGATCAGGGCGATCCAGCAGCATGCCAGCCAGATTGGCGATCCCGAAAAACTGGCCGAGCGGATGCGCAGCCGGCATACCGCCGACAGCAGCCTGGAAAACCCACGCTACGAAGAAGTCTTCCGTAAGATTGTATTTGCATAAGAATAAGGATGCCTGTCATGCCCGATTTTCTCTCTCAAGCTCAGGAACTATTCGATTACACCCAGGCCCTGCGCCGCGATTTCCACCGCCACCCGGAACTGGGATTCCAGGAAGTACGTACTGCCTCCATCGTTGCCCGCCAGCTCAGCGAGCTGGGCCTGGAGGTCAGCACCGGCATTGCCGAGACCGGCGTGGTCGCTCTTCTCGAAGGCGCTCGCCCAGGGCCGGCGATTTTGCTGCGTTTCGATATGGATGCTTTGCCCATCGTCGAACAGACCGGCGCAGAATACGCCTCGCAAACCCCCGGGGTGATGCACGCCTGTGGACATGATGGCCACACTGCGGTGGGGCTGACTGTGGCGCGCATGCTGCACGCTCACCGGCAGGAATTGCCGGGCACTGTCAAGCTCGTCTTCCAACCGGCCGAGGAAGGATTGGGCGGCGCAAAGCGCATGGTAGATGAAGGTATCCTGCAAAACCCGCGACCGGAGGTTGCCCTGGGCTTGCACGTGTGGAATGAAAAGCCGTTAGGCTGGCTAGGGATTGGATCGGGGCCGGTGATGGCCGCCGCGGAAATTTTCCGCATTCGAATTACCGGCAAGGGCGGGCATGGGGCGGCCCCTCACCTGGCGGTTGACCCCGTGCTGGCTGCATCTCAGGTGGTCGTCGCCTTGCAAAGCATTGTTTCGCGCAACGTGCCTCCACTGGAAACCGCCGTGGTGACGGTGGCGACCATCCACGGCGGGGAAATTTTCAATGTGATCCCACCTCAGGTGGAGATGAAGGGCACCATCCGCACTTTCTCGCCAAAGGTGCGCGAGAAAGTGCTGGAACGTTTCCATGATATCGTCCAGGGCGTTGCGGCTGCTTTCGGCTGCCAGGCAGAGATCGAACTGACCCCGCTGACCCCGGCGGTAATGAACGACCCGCAGATCACCGCCCGAGTCCAATCTCTGGTTTCCGAAGTGCTGCCTGACAGCCAGTTGGAAACCAACGAGCGCACCATGGGATCGGAAGACATGGCTTTCATTCTAAAGGAAATCCCGGGTTGTTTCTTCTTCATTGGGTCGGCCAACGCCGAAAAAGGCCTGGACGCTGCCCACCATCACCCACGTTTCGACATCGATGAACAAGCGCTGCCACGGGCGGCGGCGTTGATGTGTGCGGCTGTTTTCTCCATCCAGACCGGCGAAGGCCCTGCCAGTTGACGTTCATTGAGCGTGGGATGATGCGATAGAATAGGGGATGGAGGCGATTATGAATGTAAGCAAGGCTGGCTCGAACAATGGCAATGGTCATCGTCGTCGGGTACTGCATTTCGACTACGTGCCTCGCCGCGTTGTCTCGTTGGTGCCATCCCTGACCGAGAGCCTTTTCGAATTGGGCCTGGGCGCCGCGCTGGTGGGGATTACCGATTTTTGTATTCACCCGGCCGAGCAAGTGTCTCAATTGCCCCATCTGGGCGGCGTCAAAAACCCGCGCATCGATGATATTCTGGCGCTCGAGCCAGACCTGGTGCTGGCGAACTGGGAGGAGAATACCCTGGAGACGGTCGAGTCGCTGGAGGCAGCCGGGGTGGGGGTGTGGGTCACCATGCCCACCAGCGTGCGCGAATCATTGGATGTGCTCTGGAAACTGGCCGAGTTGTTTCGCAGCCAGGCGGCTACGGTGCGCTTGCAAACCCTGGAACTTACCCTGGATTGGGCGACTTCGGCGGCCAGCGAACTCCGCGAGGTGCGTTATTTTTGCCCGATCTGGTACGGGACTTTGCCGGATGGCCAGCCGTGGTGGATGACTTTCAATCGCCAGACCTATTGCCACGATCTGTTGGGCCTGATCGGGGGGCGTAATGCTTTTGCGGATCGCCAGCGGTGTTATCCCCTGGCAGCCGACCTGGGCCTGAAAGCGGCCGAGGATCCTGGAGAGCGAGACACACGTTATCCGTGCGTCAGTTTGGATGAAATTATCGCGGCCAGGCCGGAGGTGGTTTTGCTGCCTGATGAGCCCTACGTTTTTCGTGACGATCATCGCCAGCAAATGTTGGATATGCTCAAAGACACCCCGGCTGGCCGGCGCGAGCGTGTCTTCCTGGTGGATGGCACGTTGATTACCTGGGCAGGGACGCGGCTGGCGCGGGCGCTAAGAGATTTACCGGCGCTGCTGGATGTCAGCGGTTAGCGGTTCCACGGTTTTCGGGAGTTTTGCAAGTGTACCGGCCAGCAGATGAAGGAAATCTACTTTACACCTCACTCGCTGGCCGATAAAGCAGTTGAACTGTGCCGGCCCTTCGCTAGCCTGCGGCGTAGACGGCTGCCATCTTTCTCACCTGGCCGCTCGGCGCTGCTTCTGCTCGATATGCAAGATTACTTCCTGGAAGCGAACTCCCACGCTTATGTTCCCAGTGCGCAGGCGATTATCCCTGGCATCCAGGCGCTATGCCAGGCTTATGCCGCGCAAGAATTGCCAATCTTTTTCACACGTCATACGAATGATCTTGCCAACGCGGCATGTATGGCAACCTGGTGGAGGGACTTACTTACCCCTGTTCATCCATTGAATGGAATTACTCCGCAACTCGATATCTCTTTGGGACGGGTGTTGGAGAAAAGCCAGTATGATGCCTTTTATGGCACTTCGCTGGAAGAAATGTTGCACGGCAGGCAGGCGACCCAGGTGGTTATCTGTGGTGTGATGACACACTTGTGCTGCGAGACAACTGCTCGCTCGGCGTTTGTCCGCGGCTTTGAAGTATTCTTTACTGTAGATGGCACGGCGACTTACCATGAGGGCTTTCATCGGGCTACCCTGTTAAACCTGGCGCATGGTTTTGCCACGCCGGTATTAGTGAATGAGATTCTGGCTGTGCTAAAGGAACAAGCATGATGTACGACGTTGTGATCATCGGCGCCGGGCCGGCTGGCTTGACGACGGCTATGCAGCTCTGCCGTTACGGTTTTGCCTCGCTTGTTTTCGAGCGTGCGGAGTTGGGCGGATTGCTCAAGAATGCTAATTGGGTTGAGAATTACCCGGGTTTTCCGAGCGGGATTTCGGGCGTTGACCTGGTGCAGCTTTTTACGGAACAGGCCAACAACCTGGGTGTGCAGGTGTGTTATCAAGCAGTGACTCAGGTGGAGTGGGAGCAGGAAAGTTTTTTGATCTCAACCGTAGATGGCGCCTATCGCTCACGTATACTGGTTGTCGCATCAGGTACCCGGCCACACCCGTTCACGGATTTCTCAGTTCCTGCTGGTTTGAGCCAGCGGGTGGCTTACGAAATTTATCCCTGGCTCGGGTTGGCAGACCAGCACATCGCGATCGTTGGCGCAGGGGACGCAGCCTTCGACTATGCTCTCAATCTATGCAAGATGAACCAGGTCGTGATCTTGAATCGCGGCGAGAAGCGTCGTTGCCTACCGCTGTTGTGGGAGCGCGCCAGCGCCAGCCGGCATATTGTTTATTATGATAATACGCGTCTTATTGGAATTGAACTGACACCCGAAGGGAAAATTCGATTAAAATGTGAAAACTTGTTGCCCGGCATACCGGTTGTATTCGAGCCATCCGGTCTGGTGGTCGATTACTTGCTCGGAGCCTTGGGCCGTGAACCGTGCCTGGATTTCGCCTCAACGCAATTCCTGGAAGAAGCGCAGGACTTGGAGAGGCGGGGCTTTCTGTATTTTATCGGTGATGTGGAAAATGGCATGTTCCGCCAAACTGCCATCGCCTGTGGCGATGGGTTACGGACTGCGATGCAAATCTATAAATTGTTGAAGGAGTAATAAGCGATGAAGGTGGTTGCCTCGGCAGGTAAAGAGGATGTTGCGGTTGTTTATATTTTAGAATTTGAGAACGGTGATCTGGTAGAGTGCGTGGAGGCAGTGCAACCGCCCACGCCTCGAAATGAAAAGTGGGTGCTGTTGGTTTCTACCATGTTTGGCTGCCCCATTGGTTGTAAAATGTGCGATGCAGGTGGTTTCTATCACGGTAAGCCGGGCGTTGAGCAAATTCTAAAACAGGTGGATTTTCTCGTGCACAAGCGTTTTTCTGATGGGCATATCCCTTGCCGCCAGTTCAAGATTCAATTTGCCAGGATGGGTGAGCCTTCGCTCAACCTGGCTGTGCTGGATGCGTTGGATGAATTGCCACGCCGTTATGATGCACCCGGACTGATGCCGTCCATTTCGACCGTGGCCCCACATGGAACGCGGCGGTTTTTCGATCGGTTGTTGGATATCAAGCAGGCCCGTTATTCAGGCGGACATTTCCAATTCCAATTTTCCTTACATACCACTGATGCGACCCAGCGCGACCAGCTCATTCCGGTGAAGAAGTGGAGCCTTGCTGAAATGGCGGCTTATGGTGAGCGATTTTATGCTCCAGGCGATCGCAAGATCACACTTAATTTTGCCCTGGCAAACGGTATGCCGGTTGATCCGAATGTCTTGCTCGCTCATTTCGATCCACAAAAATTTATCATCAAGATCACCCCACTCAATCCCACTTACCGGGCAGCGGAGAATAGCCTGTCTTCTTACATCGATCCTTTCCAGCCCAGCGAAGAAACCGGCGCTGTCCAGGCGCTGCGGGCGGCAGGTTATGACGTGATCCTGAGCATTGGCGAGCTGGAAGAAAATTATATTGGCAGCAACTGTGGGCAGTACATCCGTACGCATCTGGCAGCCAGCCAGCCCATTCAGGGTGGGTACACTTACGATGTGATTGCAGCCTGATTGCTTTTGCCAGGCGCATTTGGTTTTGAAGCTCATCCTGTGCAAAGCCGCCTGCCCGTCTGAGATTTGGACGGCTTGTTTGGCTGGCCGTTAGCGTGCCTATCCTGCTGCGGCCGCCTGTAATGGCAACCTGGCACGTATGGGATGGGGTATCCTGGAAGAGATTATCGCCGATCTGCTGGAATCGCTGCGATCCCTCCTGGGCAAACGCCCGGCCCGTGTTTATCCTTGACGTGTTTTGGGGTGCATGATAAAATTTAACTGCTCGTATTTATCAGATTAATCCAATTTATCTATTATGCCACAACCCCAGCTTTCCTCCAGTTTTCTCCATTACCTCGCCGCTCGTTCAACCAATGGCGGAGAGGATCAGTTGCCTTCACTCAGCGAAGTCAGCAAAGAGCTGGGGCTGAGTGTTGCCTTGCTGCGCGAGCAGCTTGAAGTGGCAAAGGCGTTGGGCCTGGTAGAAGTGCGCCCGCGCACCGGCATCCGCCGCCTGCCTTACACCTTCTTGCCGGCGGTGCATCAGAGCCTCTCTTATGCCATTGCACTGGACAAGGCCTATTTTGATGCCTATTCCGATTTGCGCAACCACGTTGAGGCTGCCTACTGGAAAGAGGCGGCGAGCAAACTGACCCCCGAAGATTTTCATCAACTGCAAGCGCTGCTGGTGCGCGCCTGGGACAAGTTGCACGGCCAGCCGATCCAAATCCCCCACGAAGAACATCGCCAGCTTCACTTGCTGATCTACAGCCGGCTGAATAATCCTTTCGTTCAAGGTTTATTGGAAGCCTATTGGGAGGCCTACGAAGCGGTTGGCCTTAATCTTTATGCGGATTATCGCTATTTACAGCAAGTCTGGCAATATCACCAACAAATGGTCGACGCGATTTGTTCTGGCGACCTGGAACAGGGTTACCAGGCATTGATGGAGCACAAGGATTTATTGTTCCACCGCCCGCGCGGCGGGTCGTGAACGATGATGCCAGGAGATTGATCACCTGTGCAGCCTGCGCCAGATCGTGCGGCATAGATAGATTGAAAATGTCAATAAGGAGTGCATATGTCTGCGATGCAAATGTTTGAACAAAGCGGTGTGAGAGCCGATCCCATCGTGAATGATTTCTCGATTACTGTAGGCACGGTCAACGGTTCAGGGAGCCAGACATCCAACCTGACTATCTTGCGCGCCCTGTTCAAGATGGGTATCCCGGTTTCGGGTAAGAATTTGTTCCCCTCGAATATCCAGGGTTTGCCGACCTGGTACACGATCCGGGTGAGCAAAGACGGCTTCCTGGCGCGCCGCGATGAGCACGAGATCGTTGTGGCGATGAACCCGGCCACCTTTACCCAGGATCTCAACGATGTTTTACCGGGCGGCGTTTTCCTGTACGCGGATGACATCAAGTTGCCCATCCAGCGCAAAGATATTGCCGCCTACCCCATGCCGGTTAAGCAGATTGCCAAGGACTCTGGTGCTCCCACCAACCTGCGCGATTACGTGGCGAACATGGTTTATGTGGGTGTGTTGGCCTGGCTGCTGGGCATCGATATGGACAAGATCTGCCAGGCGCTCAGTTTCCACTTCAAAGGTAAGGCAAAGGCAATCGACTTGAACTTCGGTGTGGTCCAGGCAGCTTTCGACTGGGCATCCACTCACCTGACCAAGAACGATCCTTACCGGGTTGAACAGATGGATGCTACCGATGGGTATATCATGGCGGATGGCAACACCGCGGCTGCCCTGGGCTCGATCTACGGCGGCGTGCAACTGGTCGCCTGGTATCCGATCACGCCGGCTTCCAGCCTGGCCGAATCGCTGATGGAATATTTGCCCATGTTGCGCAAGGACCCCGATGAGGCGGGTAAGAACACTTACGTCGTCCTGCAGGCCGAGGACGAACTGGCGGCTATCGGTATGGCGATTGGAGGGGGATGGGCTGGCTTGCGCTCGATGACCTCCACTTCCGGTCCCGGCCTCAGCCTGATGGCCGAATACGCCGGCCTGGCTTACTTTGCAGAGGTTCCCGTGGTCATCTGGGATGTGCAGCGTGTTGGCCCCAGCACCGGTCTGCCCACCCGCACGGCGCAGGGCGACCTGACCTTCGTCAATTTCATCGGGCATGGCGATACCCAGCAGATCATTCTGCTGCCCGGCTCGGTCAACGAATGTTTCGAATTTGGCTGGCGCTCCTTCGATATTGCGGAACGCATGCAGATGCCGGTTTTTGTGCTCATCGACCTGGATTTCGGTATGAATACCTGGATGACGCCTCCCTTCCAGTATCCCGATACGCCGATGGATCGCGGCAAGGTTTTGTGGGAGGAAGATTTGGAGAGGCTGAATGGCCAGTGGGCGCGCTACAAGGATATCGACGGCGATGCCATACCTTACCGCACGGTGCCGGGCAACCGCCACCCGGCAGCGGCCTATTTTGCTCGCGGCACCGGCCACGACGAAAATGCCCGTTATTCGGAAAACAGCGAGGTCTGGCACGAGTTGCTCAACCGTCTCAAGCGCAAGTATGAGGCGGCCTGCCAGTTTGTGCCTGCGCCTGAAATCCACACCATGCCAGGCGCTGAAGTAGGCATCATCGCTTTTGGCTCGACGCTGCCAGCCATCGAAGAGGCCCGTTATCAATTGAACCAGTACGGAATCCCTACCGATTTCCTGCGCGTGCGCGCCATCCCCTTCACCGGGCAGGTGGCGGAATTCGTTCGCCAGCACCAGCGAGTCTACGTGGTCGAAATGAATCGTGACGGACAGCTTCACCAGTTGCTCACCCTGGAATATCCTGACCAGGCCACCCAATTGCGCTCTATCGCTTATACGGATGGCCTGCCCTTGACGGCTCGCTTTGTACGCGAGGCCATTTTAGAGAAAGAGGTTAAATAGCCATGTCTGAACAAGCGACCGCTTCTCGTTCGCAAGTCAACCTGATTGGCCTGGGCAAGGCCGATTACCGGGGGAACCCCAGCACTTTGTGCCAGGGCTGTGGGCATAACTCGATCTCCAGCCAGATTATCGCCGCCTGTTATGAGCTGGATATTCTTCCCGAGGCGCTGGTCAAGTTCAGCGGCATCGGCTGCTCGAGCAAAAGCCCCACCTATTTCCTGAACCGCTCCTTTGGATTCAACGGCCTGCACGGGCGTATGCCGTCATTGGCCACGGGCGCTTTGTTTGGCGACCATACCCTGCGCGGCCTGGGCGTCAGCGGGGATGGCGACTCGGCCAGCATCGGTATGGGCCAGTTCAAGCACGTTCTGCGGCGCAATTTGCGCCTGGTGTACATCGTCGAAAACAACGGCGTTTATGGGTTGACCAAGGGCCAGTTCTCTGCCACGGCAGATGAGGGCCTGGAACTCAAAGGCCAGGGGACCAACCCTTACTTACCGGTGGACATCGCCTGGGAGGCCCTGGTGGGCAATGCTACCTTCGTCGCCCGCTCGTTTGCCGGCGATCCCAAGCAGGTCAAGGAGCTGATCAAAGCGGCCCTCAGCCATGATGGCATCGCGGTGCTGGATATCATCAGCCCGTGCGTCACTTTCAATAACAAAGACGAGTCGGTTCACTCCTATTCGTGGGGTAAAGAGCACGAAGTTGCCCTGCATGAACTGGCCTACGTGCCACCCGCAGAGGAGATCATGGTGGAGTACGCCGCCGGCGAGACCACCGAGGTGACCATGCACGATGGCTCCAAAGTGATTTTGAAGAAGCTGGAGCTGGATTACGACCCCTGCGACCGGGCAGTAGCAATGCGCATCCTGGAGGAAGCCAACGCCAAGAAGTGGCTGCTCACCGGGTTAATCTACATCAACCAGGAGCAGCCCGCGCTGTGCGATATCTACAACCTGACCAGCAAGCCGCTCAACCGGTTGCCGACAAGCCACTTGCGCCCGGCGAGCGAGACGATACAGCGGGTCAATAGCTTGATGTTCTGATCGGTCTGTTTCGATTGTTCCGGAAGGGTTTTTCGGGATATTTTGTGCCGCAATTTATGCAATGCGCCGCAAAATATCCCGAACTTGTTGTATAATCCCGTACGGCAGTGAGGCGGTGGGGCTTCGGAGATGTCCCTACTAATCCAATTTTTCACCGACGCAGCTGGCTAATCTAACGGATTAGAGAACAGATTTGGCATTTAAACCGCTCGACTGGTTATTAGGGTTCTTCTCCCTGGACATCGGGATCGACCTGGGTACAGCGAATACCCTGGTCAATGTCCGCGGTAAAGGGATTACGATCAATGAGCCATCCTGGGTGGCTATCGATAAACGCACGCGCCAGCCCTTAGCAATTGGCGCCGAGGCGCGCGAGATGGTCGGCCGTACGCCTGCGAATGTCGTTGCTGTGCGCCCGCTGCGGGACGGCGTGATCTCGGAGTTCGAGATTACCCAGGCCATGCTGGAATATTTCATCGGTAAGGCGCACGAGCAAAGCATCGTGCCTGTGCCCCGCCCTCGCGTGATCGTAGGCATTCCCTCCGGCGTTACCGAAGTGGAGAAGCGCGCCGTATATGACGCGGCGATGTCGGCCGGAGCGCGTGAGGTGGGCCTGATCGAAGAGCCGGTGGCGGCGGCCCTGGGGGCCGGGCTTCCGGTGAACGATGTACGCGGCAGTATGATCGTCGATATCGGCGGCGGCACTTCAGAAGTGGCGATTATGTCGATGGGCGGCGTGGTGGTTTCGCGCTCGCTGCGCGTCGCCGGCGACGAGCTGGATCAAGATATCATGCAGTACGTGCGCAACAAGTACAATCTGTTGATCGGCGAGCGGATGGCGGAGCAGGCCAAGATGGCGATCGGTTCGGCTTACCACTTGCCTGAAGAAAAGACGATGATGTTGCGCGGGCGAAACCTGATCACCGGCTTGCCGGAAGCGGTGGAGGTTTCTTCCGTCGAAATTCGCGAAGCGGTCGCTGGCTCGGTGCAAACCATTATCGATACCATCAAGGATGCCCTGGACGAATCGCCGCCGGAGATCATCGCCGATTTGATGGAGTCGGGCATCTGCCTGGCCGGCGGGGGAGCGCAGTTGTTGGCGCTGGATAAGCGGTTAATGGGTGAACTGCACATCCGCTGCTGGGTGGCAGAAGACCCGATGAGCTGCGTAGCGCGCGGCGCAGGCATGATCCTGGAGCAGTATGACGTATTGAAGCGTTTGTTGGTTGGTCTTGAGCGCGGCAGTACGCGACACAATTGATGCGACCTACTTCTGCTCGTACCTGGCAGGTAGCCATTCTGGCCCTGCTGATTATTGGCCTGATTGCGCTGGCTTTGGGAGGATACCTGGCGCCGGTAACTCGCGTGGCGCTGGCGCCTCTGATCAGCGCACAAACCTGGCTGGCTACCCGCTTCCAGGTCATCCATAATCTGATCAATACCCCCCAGGATGTGCTGCGGCTGCGCCAGCGCAACGCCGAACTGGAGGCCGAAGTCTCCCGCTTGCAGGCCGAGATCATCGATCTCAAGCAGCAAGTGGCAGAGACCAACGTGCTTTCGGCGTTGGTGGATTTTGCCCGCGTCCATCCGGAAAATCGTTACGTCGCTGCATCGGTCATCGGGCGCGATCCCAGCCCGTTCGTCAAATATGCCATCATCAATCGCGGCTCCGACGAGGGGCTGCGGCGCGGCATGCCGGTAGTTACCGCCCAGGGACTGGTTGGGCGGATTGCCGCGGTTACGGCAGGCGCGGCGCGCGTCCAACTGATCACCGACCCGGCTTCCTCGATCAATGTGCGCATCGAGCCTGCGGCGGCCCAGGGGGTGCTGAACGGCAGCCTGACCGGCGAATTGACCCTGGACATGATCCCGCAGTCGTCCACGGTCCAGGTAGGTGAGCTGGTGTTGACTTCTGGCCTCGGCGGTAACTATCCCTCCAATATCTTGATCGGACAGCTTACCAGTGTGCGCCGGAAGGAGACCGACCTCTTCCAGAGCGCGGCGGTGCAGCCGGTGGTAGATTTTTCCCGTTTGCAGATCGTTTTGGTGATCGTCAACTTCCGCCCGGTCGATATTGGCCCGCTGGTTCCTACGCCGGGCGCGCCTTGATGTGGCCTGTCTGTGGGGCATAGACCTGGAGCGACGTGGCAATTCTGCTCGCATTTCCCATCCTAGGCGGTTTGCTCATTGTGCAGTCTGCGGTTTTGAGCCAGATCCCGCTGCTATATGGCACCACAGACCTGGTTTTCCTGGCCGTGGCGGCCTGGGCCTTACAGAAGCGGGTGCGTTCCGCGTGGGCCTGGGGCATCATCGGTGGGTTGTTAGTCAGTTTCGTGTCGGCCCTTCCGGCGGGGGTGATCCTTGCGGGCTATTTGCTGGCGATCGGGCTGGCGCTGCTGCTCAAACAGCGCGTCTGGCAGGTGCCTGCCCTGGCGATGCTGCTGGTGGTGTTCTTCGGCACGCTGATCATTCATTTGCTGACCATTGTTACTCTGCGCGTGGTGCAGGTGCCCATCTCCTGGATCCAGGCGATCAACCTGGTCACGCTGCCCAGCGTGCTGCTCAACCTGTTGCTGGCGATCCCTTTTTACACCCTGTTCGGTGACCTGGCGAACTGGTTGTACCCGGAAGAGCTGGAGATGTAACCAGGCAGCTTTTTCTTACGAGATTCTGATTTTTCTCGCCCGGGTAGCGATTAGAATAAAATTATGACCGTTCAACCGACGATCCGCAACGAACTGTCGCTCTGGCGTATCCTGTCCTTCGCGGCTGCATTGGGATTGGTGTTTGCCATATTTTTGGTGCGCCTGTTCCTTTTGCAAGTGATCCAGGCAGATAAGTGGTTGGCCAAGTCGGCCGAAAACAGCACTGAAGAATTGAATTTATCTTCTCTGCGCGGGGTTATTTACGACCGTAACAACGTGGTGCTGGCGCAAAATGTGGCCTCCTTCAACGTGGTCGTCAACGCCTCGCAACTGCCGGATGATGATGGCGCCAAGCAGGAGGTCTTTCGCCAGCTTTCTGAGTTGATCGGTGTTCCGGTGAGCAGGAACGAGATCAGCGCCGAAAACCCTTACGTACCTTGTTTCTCGGATCACGGCATTGTCCAGATTGCGGAATACGCCGAGACCTCGACGCCTTACTCGCCGGTGCGCATCCAGTGCGACATCGACCAGCGGGTTGCGATGATCATACAGGAGAAAGCCGTGGATTGGCCGGGGATCGGCATCGAAATCCAGCCGATCCGCGAATACCCCACCGGATCGGTGACGGCCAATATCGTGGGCTTTTTGGGGCCAGTGCCGGCGGCGTTGGAAGAATTCTACGTCGAAAAGGGGCTGGTGCCCAACCGCGACAAAGTGGGCTACGCCGGGCTGGAGCTGCAATACCAGGACTTGCTGGCCGGGCGCAATGGCCGGCGGGTGGTCCAGGTGGATGTCGCCGGCCAGTCGCTACGCGATATCGAACCGCCGATCACGGCCCGCCCGGGGCTGAGTTTGCGCCTGACGCTGGATACCCGCTTGCAGGAAGCCGCCGAGCAAATCCTGCGCGATGAATTGAAAGATTGGAACACCTATTTCGGCGAAGCACGTTATTCCAGCGGTGTGACGGTCGCCATGAACGTCAAGACCGGCGAGATCCTGGCGATGGTCTCGTATCCGAACTACGAGAACAATCGCATGGCGCGTTTAATTCCAGCCTATTATTACAACCAGTTGATCAATGATCCAACCAACCCGCTGCTCAACCACGCCGTAGGAGACGTCTTGCCGGTCGGGTCGGTATTCAAACTGGTCACCGGCGTGGGCGCGCTCAACGAAGGTGTGGTCACCCCGGACCAGATTATCGCCACGCCGCCCAAGCTGGAGGTGACGGAGAAATATTACGCCAACGATCCGGGGCGAGCGCGCGAGTTCCCCGATTGGAACAAGGCCGGTTTCGGCCACCTGGATTTCGTGCATGGCCTGGCCAATTCGAGCAACGTCTACTTCTATAAGCTGGGCGGCGGCTTCAAAGATGAGGTGCCCGAAGGGTTGGGTATTTGCCGCCTGGGCACGTATGCCGAAGCGATGGGCTATGGCGATGCGCCCGGTGTCGGCCTGCCCGACGAGGAGAGTGGGTTGGTGCCTGACCCCACCTGGAAGCGTATCAACCAGGCCGAGAGCTGGTCATCGGGTGATACCTACATCGCCAGCGTGGGGCAGGGCTATGTGCTGGGCACGCCGATCCAGGTGATGCTTTCGGCGGCGACGGTGGCGAACAATGGCAAGCTGCCCCAGCCCACCCTGCTTCACGAAGTCCTCGACAGTGAAGGCAACGTCGTGCCGGTCTGGAAGGATGCGGAGGGGAATTTCCTCACTGCGCCGACGCCCGGCGCAGTGCAGATTTCGCCTTTCCAGCCGCGCTTCAAGTGGGATGTGACGGTCGATCCGGTGATCAAGGAATATGGGCCCACCACAATCCGCGGCTGCGAACCGACGGGCAAGACCAGGACGGTGCAGCCGTGGGTGTTCGACGTGGTTAAGCGGGGCATGCGCCTGGCGGTGACCGAGGGCACGCTGAAAAATATCTTCGCCGGCGAGCAGATCAATGCGGCGGGTAAGACCGGTACGGCGGAATATTGCGACAAATATGCCAACGCAAAGAACCGCTGCATTCCCGGCAACTGGCCGGCCCACGCCTGGACGCTGGCTTTCGCGCCGTACGATAACCCGGAAGTCGTCGTGGTAGCCTACGTATATGACGGCACGGAAGGCTCCACCGTGGCCGGACCGATCGTGCGCCGCGTGCTGGAGGCGTATTTCGAGCTGAAGAAGATCGACAGCGCCCAGCCCGCCGCGCCCCCGGCGGCGCCACAGCCAACGGCGACGCCGTAACCGGAGCGGGTTGTTTTATCTGAGCGAAAGCAGGCTTTCCCAGGTGTACGTTTCGATTCCTGTTCAGAAATGACATCCCTCTGAAATTCGTCGGGGTTATGGACTGAAAATCTCAGCTAAGGGAATGTTTATTTTCACAAACACAAAAATGGTGATCCCAATCCAGACTAGCATCATTATCAACTCTAAACCCCTCGACGCAAAAATTACACCTGGGCTCATTCGCTTTCCATCATGAATATTTGGCAAGTCTTCACCAAAGAAGACTTTCCTAATCTTTTGATTCAATTGCGGGATATAAGTAAGCAACCTTCGCAGACCTACCAACAAGAAAAACCAACCCAAGCCCCAAAACCAGGCGAGCACAATACCTACTGCCCAAAAAGAGGACAGGAATAGCAAGAACATGGGTGACCAATATCTCGGTTTGTTTTGTATCATAACTGGACTTTCGCCAAAAATGAGTAACTGAACTTTACCAAAATACCGCTTTGTTGCATGAAGCTTTGAAGTTGGTACAGCGCCCCTCACCCATTGGGAAATTTCAGTGGATGCGGTAATTATCCGGTATACCCAGGCGGGTCATCCGGTTGAGCGCCGCACATTTGACCCGAGCTTCGGTCTTCTGTGCCTTGCCAGATGTTTTTCGTCTGGGCCTGGGCTGTGTTTGGGTCATGCTCCAGCTTTACCAACCAGGCGTACATTCGCCATGCCATCGGCAGTCATCCGGCGGGCGGCGTCGAGATCTCCGTTCGTCCATGCGGCAAGCCCCAACTGCGCGGCTGCCCCACCGAGTATCAGATAGTCGTCCTCAGGTGCTTGATCGGAAAAGCGAGGGCATTCTCAACCGGTTTGGCATCAATCACGTGGTAGTCGTCAAGGACAAGCACGAAATGATCCGGGATGGCGGCAATTTCATTATAATCAGGGCCGTCAGAATCGATTCGGTGGGCGGAGGTTGGGGGGATTGGATGGCAGCCAACACCCCTTCTCCAATACCGCCGGCCGGAGACTGGCGCGCACCGCTTTCGGCCACAATCTCTCCGGCTTTGCTCAGGGCAAGCGTTTGCAAAGCAGCGATGAGGTAGGACAGAAAGCGGGTGAGGTCGTTATCCCCCTCCTCCAGCAGCAGCCAGGCGACCGCTCTCTCGCACCTGGCGACCCATTCGCTGACCAGAGTTGTTTTCCCAAAGCCGGCGGCGGCAGAGATGAGGGTCAGTTTGTGATGCAGCCCTATATTCAATCGCTCGATCAGGCGCGGACGAGAGACGAGTTCTGGTCGAGTGGGGGGATATATAGTTTAGTGGCCAGAATTGGTGTGGACATAGATCAATTATACGGTACACACCCGAATTTCGCGCTGGATGCTTTGTACCATCGATAAACCGGAAAGCCGCTCAATTTATCCGGTTTGACGGAATCCTTTGACGATCAGCCAGACTGCCAAAACCATTTCCTGCAAAGCCATAGGAAAATTCAAAACCAGGTAACCTGTCGTGATGATGCCGATGAGACGGAACATGACCAACAAAGTCGCGAAAATCGTCAGCGTGGTTCCAACCAGCCCCCAACCGGAAAGCCATCGAGGGACGAGTCTTGTTTGATAAAGCATCGCGTAATACATCAGGCCACTCAGGCTTATGGCCAATGTCATTGCGACGTGGTTCACCAGATCCCGTCCCGCCTGCAATAGTGCGCCCAGGGTTTGAAAATAGGCGGCCTGGGGCGCTCCGGCCCGGACGAATTCCTGACTCAGGGTCAGGATTAGCAGCAAAAAGGCGACGCCCAGGATAATGAATCCCCCTGCAATCACCCTGAAACCGGCAAATCCAAAAGCCAAGTGCGGATGATATTGTCTCAAAACCGGGTAGAGCGCGAGGGCAATACCCACACAGGCGGGGGCCATCATCAGGTGAAAAAATGCCGCGGTCATTACCTCCTTCGCATTTGCGGCGGCTTTGAGAAGATAATCGGGAGCGTCTACGGCATACGCCACACTGAGGATGCCGGCAACGAACCCAAGGAGATATAACCAACCCGCCGCAGCGGCGGCCTTTCGATTTGAATGCATCGTATTCATTTTTGCCATACAATCTGCGAATAGTTTCCAGCGCGTTGGTGATCATGACCCGGCTGCGGCGGCGTATGCGAGCGCCGAGGGGGTGCGGCAACCGACGATGGCCGGGGCCTCGTGGATTAACGCGTCGTTCTCAAGCGCGGCTACCATGAATAAGGCGTAGTCCACGCGGCGCGTGATGTTACTGGCGAGGATGGGATCCCCTACGTGGCGACTCCACACTGGCAAACCCTGGCTCTCGCCCTCTTCGAGGTTGCTGCCCCGCACGACGGTCCAGCGTGTGTTGCTGGCAAACACCCGCCGGCATGCTTCCACCTGGTCGTCGATATCGATAATGTGGGTGAACCGCCCGAACCAGCGGGCGAACTTCTCCTCCGCTTTCAAGGTCCGCGAGAACACGTCTTGCCCGTCACGCGTGATGTGCCAACCGCAGGAGAAGATGAGGCGCGCTCCCGGACGCGCATAATCGAGCACTGCCTGGGCTGTTCCCGATGAGTAGTGATCAGACCCCCACGGGACCAGTACGGTGAGAACGCCATCGCACCCTGCGACCGCCTGTTTGATCACCTCACGGTCATTTGTCGCCCCAGGCACAAGGGTGATGCGCCCCTTGAACGCATCGAGCTTGCTCACGCTGCGCTCCCGGCAGACTCCGACCACTTCATAGCCCCGATTCAGAGCGTGCTGTACCATGTAGGTACCGAGCTTTCCAGATGCCCCAATAATGCAGATTTTCATTTTTTTCTCCTTATTTGGTATGAACCGTTTTGTGTGGCGGGCGGATGCCATCCGCCCCTACAGCTTACTTGGCCGAAGGCCATTTTGTGTGGCCTGTAGTGTGCGTTGCTACGC
>CAZQQJ010000037.1:0-71177 GCA_964595435.1 uncultured Anaerolinea sp.
CGCTCAGGCTACCACTGGTTTGGCTTTATGATTCCAAAATACAACAGTCGAGTAGGAAATATAAACATCCACCATGGTCAACTGCACTTCGCTTTCATAGGACCACACGTAATCGAGGATATTTTGACGGGTCAGGATCTGGCCTGGGTGACGCATCAGATATTCGAGCAGTGACCATTCTTTAGGGGTCAGGTTCAAGATGTGGTCGGCACGACGGGCGGTGTGAGAGCGCAGATCCATGACCAGGGTACCCACGCGCAATTCCCAGATGCTCGCTGCCTGATCGTTGAAACGTCTCCCCAAAACATGAATACGGGCAATCAACTCATCGAACGAGAATGGTTTGCCCATATAGTCATCCGCGCCGCTGTAGAGGCCGGCCACGCGGTCCTCCACCTGGGTACGTGCGGTGAGCATTAGAATTGCCACGGGGAGGCGCGCCGAACGAATTGCCTGGCAGACGGCCGGGCCATCTCTGCCCGGCAACATCCAGTCCAAAACGATCACGTCATGCACCCCACGCAAAGCAACCTCGACTCCTACATCCCCATCATGGACCACGTCCACGGTGAATTTTTCCTCTTCAAGTACTTTGCGCATCAGGCTTGCCAGGCGTTTGTCATCTTCGACGACCAGTATTCTCATGGATAGGGCTCCAAAATAATCCTCTCAAGGGATTGCGATAAATTGAACCAAATTCATCACACTTCTCGCGATTTTGCGTCTTATTCTATATAAATATCCAATCGCTTACCTGTTTCAGTTTAACCCAAATCCATTGGAAAAAGATTGGAAAATTGGGTCCTTTTCTAAAGTCCTTTCCAATCTTTGGTGGTTATCCTTAGCGACACAATTGCAAGCACGCTGTTATCAGATTCACTTACACGTATCGGAGAAAGGATTTCTACAATGAATAAAACAGCTTTTGTCATTTCGATCGTTTTGACCACTTTTGTATTGATGGCCGTCGGAGGGATAGCCTACGCCGTGCACGCTCCACAGCCCACACAGGCAGCACCCGTCGCGGCGCCAGCCACGGTTGACCCAGCCGCAGCCGATCCGGCAGCAGGCGATCCTCTGGCAGTCGACCCGGCTGTGTTACAGGCGTGGAGCGAGCGCGAGGCCGCCTACCAGCAACTGATCGCGGAAGCCAACGCCCGCCTGGAACAAGCTCAACAACAACTGGCAGCCCAGGCTCAATCGACGAATCCGCAGGTGGGTAATACAAACACGGTACCCCAGACAGGGGTTACCCCGGAACAGGCTGCCGAAATTGCCGCCAATTTCCTGGGACAAACCAGCGTATATTCCGTCGAAATCGTCCCCATCAACGGCGAAAATCTCTATCTGGTAACCTTCTACTCAGGGGACCTGGTATATGTCGGCCTGAATGGGCAAGTGGTAGGAAGTGCATCGCTTCAAGCCGGAGGCAGCGGGGGAAGGGCCAGTTCATTCTCGCAGGCCAATGGCGGCGGTGAGCCGGGGCACGACGATCATGGCGAAGACCACGAAGGCGACGAACACAGCCAGGGCGAATCAGACGATTGACGACCGGGCATCTTATCATATAGAGGAGACCCTACACGACATGGAAAAGAAAACCTCGGGCCAAAAGCCAAACAAGCTTGATACAACCGGCGCCAAAAGGGTGGTCCTTGCCCTGGCCATCTCATCCACGCTGGGATTTTGGGCCATCTTCGCCAAGGTCAACCACGAATCGCTCGTTGGGACCGGAAACACCGTCCAGGCCTCAGGCAGCGTTCCACCTCCCCCGGCTGAAACCCAGCCAGTCCTCAACCTGCCCCCCATACCAACCTTGATTCCGCCGCTCGACACATCCACCATCGGCCAGGGTCTGCCCGGCGAGCCAACCCAACAGCCTGTCGTGATAACCCAACCGGTCAAACCCCTGACTCTGAAACCGGCCAAGATTTTATTGAATGGCGATAAGGGAAAGGGAAAACCCGACGTTGGCCGGCCCGACCCAATTGCATCCTCCCGCTCGTCGAAATGATCCACAAGATCAATTTCAAAGCGATGGGCTGCCAGATGTTAGCTGCTGTCGAACATCCGTCCAGCCGCTCGGCTCAATTGCTGGCCCAGGTACCGGAATGGTTCGAGGCATGGGAAACCTCCCTGAGCCGCTTCCGGCCCGAAAGTGAATTAAACCATCTCAATCAGCAGGCAGGTACCAGGGTACAGGTGAGCGATACGATATGGCAGGTATTACAGGCAGCAATTGAGACGGAGAAGCAGAGCGACGGGCTGGTTACTCCTGCCATTCTGGAAGCGCTGGTGGCTGCCGGATACGAGCAAAGTTTTGAGCGACTGGAACAGGATCGGTTTGCACAACCTGGCGGCAGCCCTCACCTATATCCCCTGCAGGCCATCGTCCTGCAGCCGGAGGATCGCTCGATCTACTTTCCCGCTGGAATGCGCCTCGACTTTGGAGGTGTGGCCAAAGGCTGGGCGGCGCATCAGGCCATGAAGCGCCTGAAAAGGTACGCGCCGGCCCTGGTAGATGCAGGCGGCGATATTGCCATCAGTGGGTTACAGTCGGATGGTCAACCCTGGCTGGTTGGCATCGAGGATCCTCTGAATCCCGGCAAGAACCTGGAAACCCTGAGGATGGGCCGCAGCGGCCTGGCTACCTCAGGTAAAGATTACCGGCGCTGGAAGCTGAATGGCATGTGGCAACACCATATCATCGATCCCCGCAACGGTAAGCCGGCGGAGACAGATGTTCTTACCGCAACGGTGGTCGCGCCCACCGTTTTGGAAGCAGAGATGGCAGCCAAAGTCGTCTTGATCCTGGGCAGCAGAGATGGGCTGCGCTGGTTGGAAACACGCCCATCCTGCGCAGGTATGGTGGTGACCGAAAACGGCCAGGTATTGAAAAGTCGTTCGTTTCAAGGTGAAGCATGAGTATCTACGAACCGCAAGACATTGAATCGACCAACCCGGTGGCTGGAATCCAGGTGCTGCTCCTGGGAGCATTAGCGATTATCGTCGGAACGCTGCTGGCCGCGGTGATCTTGCCCGGCTGGTTGCCGGATCTGGCAGCCTCGATATTGGGTGACTCTCCCAAAGTATACTGGTATCTATCCCGTGGCAGCGCACTGGTAGCTTATTTCCTGTTATGGATGTCCATGGCCTTTGGGCTGATCATCACCAATCGCATTGCTCGCGTCTGGCCAGGCGGAGCAACGGCCGTTGACTTGCACCAATATACCAGTTTGTTGGGGCTTGGTTTTGGCCTTTTCCATGC
This sequence comes from uncultured Anaerolinea sp., assembly GCA_964595435.1. Lineage (GTDB taxonomy): Bacteria > Chloroflexota > Anaerolineae > Anaerolineales > UBA4823 > RBG-16-57-11. Next base: position 3,269 of record CAZQQJ010000037.1, read on the forward strand.
TCTGATCCTGCTTGGCGACCGGTTCATCCAGATGAATATCTTCCAAATACTGGTACCGTTCAACAGCCAGAACTACCAGCCGGTCTGGGTAGGCCTGGGGCAAATTGCTTTTTACGCCTGGTTGATCATCGTAGGAAGCTTCTACCTCCGCAAACAGCTCGGCGGGAAGACCTGGCGATCAATCCATTACGCCAGTTTCCTCGCATTCGCCCTGGTGACGGCGCATGGCCTTTTCAGCGGAACCGATGGTAGCGCGGTTTGGGCCAGCGCCATCTACTGGATCGCCGGCGGTTCTTTGCTCTTCCTTCTCTATTATCGGATCATGGTAACGGTTGGTTCCAGGTCCGCCCAGCGCCTCAGCGCACGCCGCTGAGACTCAACCCCCATGCCGTGAAGTGGCAGCTTCCACCCTCACCTGGCCTGCAGTACAGGCCAGGTCGCCGCTCTCGTTCAAAACCAGCCCCAATAAATCGAGCGGATTGGAGACGGTCATTTTTTCGAGCAATACATCCGTTGGCAAGTCCTGGGGCCACGAAACCGCAATACAATCGATGTGCAGGGTGCCGGATTCGATCAATCGAGCGTCCACGCTGCCAGCGGCTGAAGAGAGGCGTACCATATCACCTGCTTGCAAACCCAGCTCCCGAACGGCCTGTGGGTGCATTTCGGCAATCATTTCTGGCGCCGTCTCGCGAACTAATAGTAGATAGAATGCCCTCTCGCTCGGGAGAACATCTTGTTCCGGCAGAGCTGCCGGGGAACTTGCCGTGGTCAATTCCAACGGCGAAAGGCGCGGCAGCGAGATGCGTTCCGCCTGCGCCCGCCACCATCCACCCCGCTGCGCCCAAAGCTGCCAGGAATCTGCCGTCCAGCTCCCCCCCTGATCTTCCAACGCGGCCAGCGATTGTCTCAAAAAATCCTCCTGACCGGCATAGGGTAAAGTTACGCCCGGGATTCCTTGCGCTGCCTGGAGCAATACATCCCCCGTCGAGCGAGCAGCGAATTGCGGCGTGACGACGGGCCGCAAAGCAGAAACCGCCATCCCCCCAACCGAACTCGCCGGTTTCTGGTAGCCCCACATTTCAAGCAACGTATCATCGGGCAGCACGTAATCGGCCAGGCGAGCCGTCTGATCCAGGATGGAGGCAAAAGAAACCAGGCATTCCACCTGTGGTAACGCCTGGGCAAAGCCGATCGAGCGCGGCAGCGCCGCGACCGGATCCACACCGTGGACGAACAACGCCTTGACCTGCCCGGACTTCATGCGCTCGATAAGCACCTGCATTTCGGCTGCCGTACTGGGACGCCGGTTGAACTGTGGGTGAAGCGGCGCATCAGGTGACAGGAAAAGCCCCCCGGGCTGGCCCAAATTATCGACCAGAACGTTCAATGCCAGGATCGCCTGGGCCGCCGCCAGGCCATCGCTGCTTCCCAACGCCAGCCTGCCCGGCACGGCTACTCGCCGTGAAGCGCTGGCAAAACGCTTTGCCAACCGCTCAAGGGTATCTTGCGGAACGCCTGTTGCCCTGGATATTGCATCCTGGTCGAGCTGGGTGGACACATGAGAGGATGGCAGATCGAGCAGGCGAGCAACCTGCTGCGATAACCCTTGAGCCAGAATGGCCTGGCTGCCCGGTCGAACTGCCACCCATTCGCCCCTCCAGCCAGTGGCCGGGCGGCGCGGCGTGAACCACACCCAACGCTCATCCGGCAAGCGCCATGCGTCGGCCACAAGCCAGGTTTCACGTAAATCGACGCCAAAGGCAAAAACGACCTGTGCATTCGCCAAGTCAACACCCGGCAGGCAGGGGATTCCAAACAGCTTCTGCGCCGCATCCCGCAACGTCACCTGTCCTTCCATCTCGGCAGGTGCAGCCAGGCGCTGCACACTGGCGCCGCCCAGCGCCCGGGCAATCGTCTGGATCAAGTCATGCGTGTGATCGGGGAACAAACCGGTCAAAAAGGCAATCTCGCCAGGAGCATATTTCCTCCAGGCATCCCGCACTACGGCGATGGCAGCATCCCAGTCGAAGCTCTCGAAACGATCCACGCCGCGCTCAACCCTGCGTAACGGACCTTTCAACCGCCCGGGATGATACAGGATCTCCAGGTTGCGCTGAGCGCGAGAACACAAATCGCCCTGGTTCAACGGATGAGCAGGATTACCCTCCACGCTGACCGCCCGCCCACCCTGCACTTGCACCAGCATGCCACAACCCGCCGGGCACACGCCACAGGTGGTAGCGAAAACACCATCCTGAGAGAGCGGAAAGGCAATTTCATCATCCCATCTCAACGCCGGGGCCCAACCAGCGAGGCCGGCAGAGGCCGCCGCGCTCCATATTGCGACCCTCAAGAATTCGCGCCGAGTGACTTCACGCTTCATGTTAAGCCAGACGTAGCCATTGCACGCAGGATGATCCCAATCAAAAACAGAAGACCTACCCCGTAGATCAACATGGCCCGGCGCTTTGCATCCCCATGGGTATAGAAAAAAATCGCCGGCACTACCAGCACGCTAACCACGCCGTACAGGATGTGTATATAGCGGCCGGCCAGGCTGCCGATTCCACTGAAGAACAGGAAGGCGCCCAGTCCTGCCTGGGCCACATACAAAATTTCAGCAATGACCAGGGCTCCCCAATAGTTGCTCTCTACACCCTGGCGGCGAAAAAAACGCCACAATCCCCACACTGCCAGGATAATCGTGTAGAGCAGGGCTGTGTTGGCCAGCTTACCATGAACCTCTACCAGAGTCATAGACATCTCCTGTCGCGCTGAGGTATGCAGAGCGCTGCGCGCACCACACACTCAGGAAAAACTTTTGCCTGATGAATTATACCGAATTCACCAGGCTTTTGCATGGCGCGTGTATCGATCGCTCATAGAAACTATTCGCTCGAGCATAGGCTACAGAAAAGATCACCAGAATCCACAGCTTCTATTTTCCGCATTCCGATAACAAAAGTTGCTCGTAAACCTGACAGGTCTACACCGGTGACCGGTGCTCCGGCCTCGCCATCAAGACCTGTCAGGTTTGGGCCATACAAAACGACTTTCAGTCAAATAAGGTGACCTCAGTAACTATAAAGGGTGATGGGCGAATCACCCCTACAAAGGATAGCATAATGACCATATTTGTCCTGTTTTATGTGCTATAATCCCGCCGGGTTTAACATAAGCCGTGTTGCTGCACCCTACACAGGCAACCAGCAGTAATCACTTTCATCTGGAGGAAACTGTATGGCTAAGGAAACGCCGCCATCTCAAGGAGAGAAAAAGAGCATATCCCGGCGTGAAGCGCTGAACTTCGCCTGGCTGGCCTCGCTGGGCTTCTTAAGCGTCAGCCTGGCAGGGGTTGGCTTTCTGTTCGCCATGCCGCGCTTCAAAGAAGGCGAGTTCGGAGGCGTGGTCACCGTGGGCGCCGCGTCCGAATTACCCAAGGTGGGTTCTGCGCCAGCGAACTTCCCAAAGGTTAAGTTTTGGCTCTCCAACACCGACCAGGGCGTATATGCCATCTACAAAGTTTGCACCCATCTGGGCTGTCTCTACAACTGGGTCGACCAGGAAAACAAATTTATCTGCCCCTGCCACGGCTCGCAGTTCCAGGCGAACGGGCAATATATTCAGGGTCCCGCGCCTCGCAGCCTGGATCGCTTCATCGTCGAGGCAGTCGACCCGGCCAGCGGGGATATGCTGGCCGAGACGCCGCCGGATGGCGGGCCAATGCCAGTTCCAGACAAATCCGATGCCATCATTCGCGTCCGGACCGGTGATCGCATCCGCGGCCAGACCCACGCCTGAGCCCAAACAGGATCGCTCGAACGGAGATTGAATCTATGCTCAAATCCCTGAATTTCCAAGATCTGCGGCAGAAAGCAGCGACGGCCTTCGATAACCGTGTGCGCATCATCACCGCCGGCCTGGGTTTGAACGAGCTGCGCGCCCTGATGCGCGGCGAACCGCCCACCGAGAAACCCAATCCGCGCTACAAGGTGCATACCACCAGCTTTCTATTTCACATCCGCCCGCGTTACTACGAAGCGGGCAGCACGATCCTGACACACACTTTCCGGTTGGGGTTCTTCACTTCTTTCTTCTTTTTCGTCGAGCTTTTCACCGGCTTGATCTTGATGGTTTACTACACCCCTTCTCCTGAAAAGGCTTATCAATCCATCCTTGATCTGCTGAATAACGTTCCTTACGGGCAGATGCTGCGCGATATCCACCGCCTGGGAGCAGAGGCGATGGTCATTTTTACTACGCTGCACATGTTGCGTACCTTTCTAACCGGGTCCTACAAGAAAGAACGCTCCTTCACCTGGCTGACCGGCGTGGTCTTACTGGGCATTACCATGTTTCTCAGCTTCAGCGGTTACTTGTTGCCCTGGGATCAGCTTGCCTACTGGGCCGTGACCGTCGGCACCAGTATGGCCGAGGCGGCGCCTATCTTTGGCAACCAGGTCAATCTCTTGCTGCGCGGCGCGCCGGATATTGCCGCCAATGGCCTGCTTCGCTTTTACCTTCTGCACGTGGTGATGCTGCCGTTGGCTGCTATCCTGGTGATCAGCATTCATTACTACAAAGTCTCCCGCGAGCACGGCATCTCGCTGCCAGCCAGGTATGAAGAAGGCGACGTTCCCCCTGAAGTAAAGAAAGCCGCCAAGCAGCGCATCGATTTCATTCCAGACCTGCTCACCAGCGAAGTCTTTCTGGTCAGCCTGGGCATTCTGGCCCTGGTGTTAGGGGTAACCGTATTCAACTACCATGCCCCGTTAGAATCGATCGCCAACCCCCAGATTACACCCCTGGACACCGAAGCGCCGTGGTACTTCTGGTGGCTGCAAGGCATGCTCAAACTGGGCGACAAGATTTTGATGGGCATTATTATCCCTACTGTACTCGTCCTGCTGCTGGTTGGGATACCCTACATCGACCGCAACCCGCATCGTAGCCTGTTGAAGCGTCCCTGGGCAGTGGCGATTGCTTTGCTATCGATTGTCGTCCTGGTCGTGCTCAGCTATATGGGCACCCCACAGTACGGCATCGAGATGCAGCCTGCGCAGCGTATCATCCAGGACATGGGTCCCCAGGAAGGTACTGGCCCGCTGCGCCTGATCCCAGGGGAGCAGTTACAGGTCGGCAGTTATGAAGTCAACGCTACCGAGCCGATCAATATGTGCCCTAACCTCGATTACGGTTGCCCTGACCTGGAAGCGTTTTTCAAGCTCTACACTGGCCGGGTAGATGAAGCAATCAAACGCGGCGACCTTCCCCAGGAAACGCAGGCCGTTCTGGTGATCGAGGACTGGCAGCAAAACCTGAAGAAAGTCGTCTTGCGCATGGTCTGGCCAGAAAATGGAGCCGACAAGTCCTACGAACGAACTTATTACATACACAGCCAGCGTGGGAGTGAATGAGATATGAGCCGCATCAATTTGCAGATTTTTTTCGGAGCCGTGATGATCCTGATCACCAGCGCGATCATCCTGGTCTACGGAATGAATGAAGAAAATCGGATGAAGGAAGCGGAGCAAGCCCAACGCGCCCGGGCCATCGAACAAGGCGCCGCTCTTTTCGAGGCGCAATGCAGCCGTTGCCATGGAACCCAGGGCACAGGCATCGCCGGATTATGCCCGCCGCTCAACGACCGTCACTTCTTCGATGATCGCCTGAAAGAGGTCAATTGGAGTGGCACGCTGGAGGATTACATCGTGGCCACGGCCTCCAGCGGGCGGCTGGTGTCCACTCGCCCGCAAATCTTCCCCGGCCAGGGTACCCCGGCCATGCCGTCCTTCTCCGAGCGCTACGGTGGGCCGTTGCGAGAAGACCAGATCCGCAACATCGCAACTTTCATCTTGAACTGGCAGGAAACCGCCACCCTGGTGTCGGTCCCTACGCCGCCTGCCGGTCCGGTAGTTGGCACCGATATCACCAAAGAGTTGCCACAAGGCGACGCTAAGTCCGGGGAAGCGCTGGCAACGACCCTGGCCTGCACTGCATGTCACGTCCTGGCGCCGACCGGGCCCGCCTGGCCACCCACCGCCGGACAACCTGGCATTGGCGAGCGAGCAGCGGCGCGCCTGACTGAATCGGACTACACTGGCAAAGCTGCCACGCCTGAGCAGTACCTGTTCGAGTCGATCGCATCCCCGAACACCTTTGTCGTTTCTGGCTATTCTGCCAACGTCATGCCGTCCAACTACGCCAACACGCTCACCGATCAGGATATGGCAGACATCATTGCGTACCTGCTAACCTTTAAACCCTAAGGGTCTTCAAGACCCCTAGGGTTTAACAAATTACGCAGCACGAGGTTCCCGTATGCTACGAATCAAACGAACCATCGGACTGGCCTTGCTCACGGCATTGGTTTGGGTAACCTGGGCAAACACGATGACCTACGCGCAGACCCCCGAACCGGATCCCAACGCGCTTGGAGAGCGCCTGTTCGCAGAAAACTGTGTTGTCTGCCACGGGATCGATGGGCAAGGGCGGGTCGGAGCGACTTTGAGCAAAGACTGGCCTTCGATTCGCCCGGACCTGACGGTCAAGTCGATCATCGCCAACGGCGTTCCTGGTTCCAGGATGCCCGCCTGGAGCCAGGCGAATGGAGGGCCATTGACCGACGCTGAGATCGGCGCGCTGACCCAATATATCTTGAGCTGGCAAACCGGCGGCGCGCCGGCAATCGTAGATCGCCCTACTGCCACAATGCTCCCGCCGGTCACGCCCATCCCAAAAGTTAAAGGCGATGCGAACCGGGGGGCGCAATTGTTTGCTGAGAACTGTGCGGTATGTCACGGCCCCAAGGCCCAGGGCAGGCGAGGCGCCACCCTGGCGAAGAACTGGCCCGGCGTGCGGCCCGATTTACAGATCAGAAACACCATCGCCAACGGCGTCAGCGGGTCGGTCATGCCCGCCTGGAGCATGGCAAAAGGCGGCCCTCTCGACGATACGGCAATCGATGATCTGGTTGCCTACATCCTGGCCGTCAGCGCCGAAGCACCGGTGGCAGAGATCGCCCCTACTTCGGCCAGCGGCAACCCCATGGCTGGGGCAAGCCAGTCGCCGTTTGGTGGATGGGCGGGGGTAGCCGTGGCAATTGTCATCTTCGTCATCGTCATCGCCGGGGCCTTATATTTGCAACGCCCCAGGTAGCCGCCCAATAAAAGATGCCGTAAAACGAGCGTGCGCCCTACGCAGATCAGGCGCATGCTCGTTTTTTATTGAATGAGCGGCAGTGGCCCAAGCCCGACAGGTCTTCATAAATGACATCGGCCCATTGAACGACGATAGAGACCTGTCAGGTTTGCGAGCAACTTTTGCGCCGGTCATAGTAGCCCATTAGTAACATTGACAGCCTTTTCCGTTGCGGTATACTATAGTTGTCCGGATGGGTCCGGCGCGGCAGAAACCTGCGAACCTCGCCAGGTCCGAGAGGAAGCAACGATAAGGAGGAAATTCTGGGTGCCGTCGGGGTGCCTATCCGGACGATTGGGTTATGTAGCAGGATGGAAAGTTCTTCTACACGCTCTGTGTCTGGGTGGAGAGGCCTTGAACGCAGTTCCCAATGTCCTATAGTTGCTGCCTTAACCCGTAAAAATGCCTTATCGGTTTTGTAAAGCGGCAAGTATTGACAATGAAGGATTAAAATTCGTATAATAGGTATAGTTCGGTTTGTATTAATCGCGCGCTTGTCGCCAGGATCGTGCCGATCATTTTGTAGCATTTTGAATGAGACTTTGTTGATCTGCTTCAGCAATTTGTTGGAAAATGTGATGCCATGAATACCATCCGCAAATATCTGCGCTTCCGAAGGCCCAAGGGCCAGAGCTTTGTCGAGTTGGCCCTTCTATTGCCTCTGCTGCTGTTGATGCTGGCAGGTATGGTTGAGGTTGCCTTCGGAATGTTCGCCTATATGTCTGCCCTGGACCTGACCCGCGAGGCGGCCCGTTTCGCCTCAATCCGTGATTATAACGAGCAGGATATCGATTATCCCAGCCCGTCTACCCCGCCAGAAACAGCAGCATGTACCGATGATGTTCTCCATTTTTACTACGACACCGCCTGTTTCTTTACCGATCCGCTGCTCAACCACAACCTGGAATTCAGAGCCGATAAATACGATGACGTCGTCATCACAGTCTACACAATTGCCAACAACAACGTCTCCCAACGCCATCCGGATTCTGGCTACTGGTCGCTCTATAACGACAACTGGAAAAAAGATTGCCAGGGAAACGTCGTCCGCAACGAGCCGACCCTATCGGATGAATTCATCGAAAGCAAATTTGCCGCCAACGCAACCAGTGATCGCGGCATCGTGGCCATCGAGGCCTGGGTGTGTTACGACCTGGCGTTGAATTTGCCCTTCATTTCGACTTTCGTCCCTTCGCCTTTCAGGATTCACACCTATACCCTCATGCCCGCTCCTGAGGCGCTACCCACCCCGACGCCTATCCCCAATACGAACCCCTAAAGGTTGCCCAGGAGGGTTTGGCTTATGTTCACACAAAAACGACGAAATAGACATTCTCATATCAAGGATACCCCAAACTCAAAGCTGGCCGGCTGGCTGCACGGCAGATCGAGCGGGCAGGCTCTGGTTTTGTTTGCAGTCAGTTTCTTTGCATTGTTAGCTTTTATCGGTCTGGTTACCGACGTTGGCTCGATCTACATATCCTACACCCAGCTCCAGCGGGCGATCGACGCAGCCGCCATCGCCGCAGCCAACAACATCAAAAACCCGCAATCCACCTACGAAGAGCGCAAGCAGAAGATGACCGCCGCGGCCTACGAAATGCTTGACATGCACGAGATCACCGGGGTCGACGAGATGGTCATCTATATGTGCGACGACGCAGGCAAGCCGGCCCGGTTCACCGCCATGTGTCCAGGCCCCGGCCAGCCGCCGCGCAAACTGGCTTACATCGAAGCCACCCAGGAGTCGCCGGTCTATTTCTTGCAAATCTTCGGCCTGCATTCCTTCCCCCTGCACGTTTCGGCCGTGGGCGAGACCGCGGCCGTCGACCTGGTGCTGGTCTTCGACACATCTGAATCCATGGGGCTGGAATCGGATGGCTACAACCCGCGCAATTTCAACCCTACCACCTGCAATACCAACAACGATTGCCAGCCGTTGCGCCAGGCCAAAGACGCGGCCAAGGCATTGGTCGGCAACCTGTTCGACGGTTACGACCAGGTGGCCATCGTGACTTTCGATTACAACGCCAACCGGCATTTCGCGCTGTCTACCAATATGACCGCAGCGCTGGCGGCTGTGGATACCATTACATTGCACGACGACGCCCCGGCTGCTCTGGTGCCGTGGACAGCCTGGAGCCCCTGGGGCGGATATCGCGCTTTTAATCCCATCTTTCCCGATGACCGGGATGGCAACGGCGCAGATGCCGACCCGGGCATGCCCTGCACGGACCAGTACGTAAATGACGCCGATGGTACGTTGGGCGCCAATTCTCCCGACATGTGGGATGATCTAACCGGCGACCCGTGCGACCGGGATGGGCAGTTGGACGCCTACGACTGGAATGGCGACGGGATCTGGGGGCAGATCGCCGACGCCGCGGATCCTACTCCTGGTGACGGAAACACCCCAGGCGACAGCAACTGGGAAGATGTATCACTGATTTCAACTTGTTCTGGCTGCGGCGTGCGTGAGGCCATTGAGGTACTCGCCGATGGCGGCCGACAAGGGTCAGTTTGGGTGATCGTCTTCCTCTCGGATGGCGTAGCCAACATGAGTGACCTCCCGGCCACCAACAGCGCCATCCCGTCCCAATTCCGCTACGGTTTTTGCGGGCACGACCCGGCGACTGCTTTTTGGCCCCGGTATTGCGTCGACCCAAACGATAATTCGGTTGTGCCGAACTCCCAAGGCAGACACTGCATCGACGCCGACGCCGACGAATGCCCGCCAGACACCACCCATACCACCGAAACCGGTCCTTACAGCGTGGAAGATTACGCTTTCGATATGGTCGACCGGGCTGCCCTGCTCCGCTCGGAGAACCCGAACGAGCCGCCCGGCGAAGACATCATCATGTTCAGCATCGGCCTGGGCGCCGCCTCGTTGGGCGAGAATCTGCTGCGCTACATGGCCAACGTAGGCGACGAAGGCTCGCGCTCCAACGACGCTTGCGAAAGCATCCCTGCCCTGCAAAACTGCGGCAACTATTATTACGCGCCGAACGCGTCTTATCTTCAACGGATTTTTGAAAATATCGCCGGGCGGATCTTCACCAAGATCAGCCGTTAGGCGATGAAGGAGATCGAAGATCATGCACAGGTCAAGCAAGCATCTCCATCCACCTAAAAAAGGGCAAGGTATGGTCGAGTTCGCCATCGCCCTGCCCCTGCTGCTGCTGCTGTTGGTCGGCATCATCGAATTTGGCCGCATGCTGCAATCCTGGATGGCCATCCAGAACGGGGCGCGCTTCGCCATCCGCTATCTGGTGACCGGCGAGTACAACCCGGCCTACTGCGAGGCAGCCGCCCAGGCCCTGGATCTCACCACCGCCGATACCTACGGCGGCGACCCGGCCGGCGACTGCAAGGTTCCCGACAGCTACGGCAACGATTCCCGCGACCTGACCTACGCCCTGGTCGACTGGGCCCGCCTGCCCTCTGCCCTGGATACCGCCGAGGTCGGCGCGGTCAGTATCGCCATCGACGACAGCGTTTCCGGCAATTACCTCGAATTATTGGATACCCACGCTGTAAGCGCCCTGGGCAGCCCCGACGCGCCGCGCTATTTCCACGCCACCATCTGCAGCAACCGGGACGGCGATTCCAACCACCAGGCCGACTTCTGGTGGCGAGATAACACCGATCCGGTAACCTGTTACGATTCCATCCACGACTATATCATGGACGACGCCGGCGGCCCGGGCGACCGGGTGCGCGTCTACATCACCTACAACTACACCACCATCGTCCCCTTCATCAGCAACTGGTGGCCGGTGGTGCCGCTCACCGCCTGGCGCGAGGGCATCGTCGAACGTTTCCGCACCTCGCGCATCAGCGGCATTGGCAGCGAAATCGTCAACCAACCGACTGACACATCCACTCCCACGCCTACCGGCACCCCAAGCCCAAGCCCCACGGCAAGCGACACGCCTACCGCCACCGCTTCGCCCACCCCCACCGCCACGCCGGACTGCTCGCCTTACTCACTGGACGCCTTCACCCTTGCCAGTGGGAACGTTTACATCACCGTGCGCAACAACAGCAACGCCGCCGTCAACGTAACCAACATGGTGTTCAACTGGGATTACGCCGAAGACCTGGGCGATATGCTCGGCGCCCGGAACATGTTCCTGGACGTAATCTACTTCAACAACATCAGCAAATGGGGCGGCAGCGCCAACGATTATGGCTCACCCACCGACACCAGCGCCGACTCGCCCAGCAACTGGACTGTGCCCACCCTGTCCGCCCGCTCGGCCACGCCCACCCGCTTGCGCTTCGGCTCTTACTGGTCCGGCTTTGGCACCGACGGGAGTTTGATCCCCGATGACTTTGGTATGACCATGTACCTGAGCAACGGCTGCGTCCTGCAACGACCGCCTGTGCCTCGCCCGCTGCCCGAGGTCAATTGTGACCTGTACTCGATCACCGGGCCTGTGCTCAACACTGGCGGCCAGGTCCAGTGGGTGATCCGCAACGACGACCAGTACGGCGCCAGCGTCACATCGATGTCCTTCAACTGGGATTACCTGGAAGACTTCCACGAAATCTCCATGAACCCGGCCGATACGTCCGTGCGCGCCGACTGGATTACTTACCGCGGCAACTACGTCTGGGGCGAAGGTGTAACGGACTACGAGTCGCCCACCGACACCGAGACGGACTCGCCCGATAGCTGGAAAGGCCCGCTGGCGTTTGATAAGAACCTGGATTACACCCTGGTCATCGAGTTCGATAAAAACAATGAACCCAGTTATAACTGGTTCACCTACCTGGGCATGCTGCCCTCCGACTTCGGCGCGACGGTCAACTTCGACAACGGCTGTGTGCTCGAATCGCCCGCCGAGCCGCGCCCGCTGGTCACGCCCACCCCGGACTGCAGCCTGATCTACGCCCAGAACCCGAGCCTGAACAGCGATAAATTCCAGTTCAGCGTACGCAACGACAACTACGCCCCGGCCTACCTGATCAATTCCCGGCTGGTCTGGCCCGCCAACTGGAGTTCCACGATGTATTTCAACTACTTCCAGTTCGCCGGCAACAAATACTGGGACCCCGCCCCAATTTACACCTCCCCGGTCGAAACGCCTGCGCCAAGCATTCGCCTGTCCAGCCGCTCCTCGCAAACCTGGTTGTCAGACTTCAACAACTGGCCGGCCGTACCGGCGGCGGGCGGCCTGTTCAGCGGCAGCCTGACCTTCGATTACAATGGACTATCCTGCCCGGTGTACGCCGAACTGATGGTGTATCCGACGACGACGGCGACCGCCACGCTCATTCCAACCGCCACGCTTAGCCCGACGATTACATTTACACCATCGAACACGCCGGACTGGTCGCCCACGCCGACGAATACGAGTACGAACACGCCAACCCATACCCTCACACCCACCGATACGCTCGTGCCCACCGACACCAATACCCCGGGACCAACCAACACGCGCACCTTTACGCCTACTCCTACTTTCACGGCCACGGGGCCTACGCCGACGCCGACGCTCACCCCAACGGTCTGCATGACGCCGCCTGACCTGGGCGGCTGCCACTAAAGCTGGAGCGCTCCATCGAGGGGCCAGCAAGCACCGCAAACCGGCGTGCCCTGGCCCCTCTTTTTTGAAAGGACACAGAATATGCGAACCATTCAACTCTTACTGGCTGCCATCTGGGCAATCACCTGGATTGCGCCCCAGCCGCCGGCGCCCCAAATGGTCAGCCAGACCTTCACCGTAAACACCACGGCAGACGTGTTCGATGGCTCGTGCGATTCGGGAAGCTGTTCGCTGCGCGAGGCGATCCAGGCCGCCAACCAGTCCCCTGGCATGGACACCATCCTTTTCAGCGCCCCGGGCACCTACCAGCTTTCCCGCCTGGGCCAGGGTGAAAATTTCAACCAGACTGGCGACCTGGACGTTTTGGATGACCTGGTCATCACCGGCATGGGCACGCGGGATAACCCTCAGGTGGTTATCGACGCCGGGGCGATCGACCGGGTAATGAGCATCACCTCGACCGCAGAGGTGACTCTTTCCCTGCTAACCGTTCAAAACGGGGTGATCTCTGACACCATCGGCGGCGGCGGCGTGCTGGTCTACGGCTCCTTGCACCTCGACCAGTCGCATATCCAGCAAAACCAGGCTTCGCAGGGCAGCGGCATTTTCAACTCGCTCGGCCGGCTCACCATCCAGAAAAGCGAAATCAAGAACAACGCCATCTTGCTGACCGGCGCCAGCGGGGAAGGCGGCGGCGTATACAGCGATGGCACGCTGACGATTTACGATACCAAAGTGCTGACCAACACGGCCCTCCGAGGCGGCGGCGTCAGCGGCACCGAATATGCCGACATGTATTTCCAGGAAGTAACTTTCTCGGGCAACCAGGCAACCCTGGATGGCGGCGGCCTGTTCAATGACAAGAACATCCAGCTCATCGATGTCACCCTGGCCAAGAACCAGGCCAACCGCGGCGGTGCCTTGTTCAGCTATGGCAACGCCACCCTCTCGCGGGTGACGATCAATAACAATGTCGCTGCCCAGGGCGGCGCATTCTTCCTGTCGGCGGGGGTTGCCAACCTGGAGAACGTTACGCTCAGCGCCAACCAGGCCACGGCGCAAGGCGGCGGCGTCTACGATGACGGTATTCTCTCCATCCAGAACCTGACCTTCTTTGGCAACACCGCCCCGCAGGGCAACAGCCTCTATGTATCGGAGTTTGGGAATGCCTCTCTGAGCAATACCATCCTGGCCAGCGCCACAAACAACAATTGCGCCGGAGAGCTGCTCAACATCACTTCCCAGGGCTACAACCTGGAAACCGGCACAACCTGCTTACTCCTCTCCACCGGGGACCAGGAAAATGTCGCCAACCCCGGCGTCAGGGCGCTGGGTGACTGGCCGCCGAAACCCGCCAAGACCAAAGTACACGCTTTGCTGCCGACCAGCCCGGCAGTCGACCATGGCAATCCGGACGGCTGCGCCCAGGCCGACCAGCGCACCTACCTGCGCCCGATCGATAGCGATAGCGACGGCACGGCAGTTTGTGACATCGGCGCCTTCGAGCTGTTCGAAAAAGGCCTGTTAGCCTTCAAGCCAATCAGCGGCACGATCGATGACCCCGATTACCATAAATACACCGACGAGCCCTATACCGGCAGTGCACAGGTCACGTTTGCAGTCATCCGCCTCAGCGGTACAGGGTACACCGAAGTCGATTATGCTTCTGTACCCAGTATCGATATCATCCCCGCTGCCGGTACGGTACGCTTAGATCCAGGCGTGGGGGAAGTAACGTTTGATGTCACAGTCCTGGATGACCCGTGGAAAGAGAAAGATGAGACCTTCCTTCTGCGCTTGCTCAAGCCGAAATACAGCGTCGGCGTCTTGTTGGAACAAAGCCAGATCCAACTGACCATCCTGGCCAACGATCCCGATGGACCCGAACAACCGACCATCTACCTGCCGGTCATACTACGTTAACCTGGCGCGACAGGCTGCTTGCAGACCTGACCGGTCCACAAAGGTGCTCGATAATCGGGTCTTCCCATCCAGACCTGTCTGGTTTAGGCCACGCAAAGCGACTTTTACTCGATACAAGGAAATCGTGGGTAAAAACATGATCTCTCAAAAACAATCTCAGCCAACAAACTTTTTCTCGCGGTGGGTATTGGTTTTTCTATTGGTTATTACCTTTACGACAGGTTTATCCGTTACGCAGGGCGCATCCGCCGCGCCCGCAGCCAGGGTAATCTACGTCAAGAAAAGTGCCACCGGCGCCAATACGGGCACGTCCTGGACAAACGCATACACCAACCTGCAATCCGCGCTGACAGAAGCCAGCGAAGGCGATGAAATCTGGGTTGCAACAGGCGTGTATACCCCCACCTTGCAAACCGCTCCTCCCGACCCGCGCAGCACGACCTTCAAACTCAAACAAGGGGTAGCCATGTATGGTGGCTTTGACGGCAGCGAAACCTTTCGCACGCAGCGAGACTGGCGCGCTCATCGTACTGTCCTGAGCGGCGACCTGGCCGGCAATGATGGGAACAAGCGCTTCAATCCCGACAACCCGGCCAACGATCCCGAATTTAGCGAAAACAGCTACCACGTGGTGACGGCAAGCGGCGTCACCCGGCCCACACGATTGGATGGCTTTACCATCCGCAATGGCAACGCTTATCTGTCCAGCGGAGAGGATCTATTGGGAGGCGGTTTATTTGTCAAGGAGGAAGGTTCTGTTGACGAGGGAAGCCCTGAACTGGTCAACCTGGTCTTCTTCAATAACAACGCAGTGAGCGGAGGAGCACATTACAGCAGGAAAAGCATCAGCATCATCATCGATTGCGCCTATATTGGCAATTACGCCGATTATGGCGGCGGGCTGAGAACTTTCGAAAGCACTCCCGTCCTTACTCACACCCTTACCCTTGCCAACGTCGTCTTTAGCGGAAACTATGCCCGGACTCAAGGCGGGGCAATCAACAACTATGCGAGCAGCCTGACCCTGCTGAACGGCACCCTGGCCAACAACTCGGCCGGCGTCAGCGCCGAGACGATCTTAAACAGTGGTACATCGACTTTTACTGCAAAGAACAGCATCTTCTGGGGCAACCTTGCCGGGGGTGAAAAGCACATTGTGACCGAGGGGGGTAGCTCAGCGACGCTGCGCTATTCACTGATCCAGAACGGGTGCGCCGGAAACGATGTAGACACATGCACGAAGGTGGACGATCAAGACCCGGTATTAGACCCGTTATTCATCGACGCCGATGGCGAAGATAACCTGGCCGGCACCCTGGATGACTATCCGAGCCTGGAGTCCAATTCACCCGCCGTAGACGCCGGCGCCAATTCAGCCGTTTACAACGACGAATTGGACCTGGATGAAGATACCGACATAAGCGAAAGGCTCTCTGAAGATCTCATGGGTGAAACCCGCTTCAAAGATATGCCCGCAACAGATACAGGGGAGGGGTTCGCACCCCTGGTCGATATGGGAGCCTATGAGGTGCAGATCATTACCACAAGCTCTTCGATTTACCTGCCCATTATTCTGAGATAAGACCCCGTTGTACCTGTGTGTAAGGTTGCAGGCAAAGCCTGCAACCTTACACACAGGCCGGTTACGCATGAACCCTCTACCTGCGCCTGACATACCTGGTCTTTTGCGCCATTATGGCTTACGCCCGGATAAAAGCCTGGGGCAAAATTTTCTGGTCGAAACAGGCGCTTTGAACCAGGTCGTCGACGCAGCCGGCATCCAGGCTGGCGAAGACGTGCTGGAGATCGGCGCTGGCCTGGGCAGCCTGACTGTGCTGCTTGCCGCCAGGGCGCGCCAGGTCATCGCCGTCGAACTGGATAACGACCTGATCGCTCCATTGGGGGAAATCCTGGCACCTTGCTCAAATGTCTCGCTGGTGCACGGGGATATCCTGGCGCTCGACCCTGCCAATTTAATGGCCGGTGCGCGGCAACCCGGCGGGCCGCCTTATCGCGTGGTGGCCAATATTCCCTACTACATTACCTCCGCGTTGATCCGCCACTTGCTGGAGGCAGCTTGCCCTCCCCTCAGCCTGACGCTCACCGTGCAGCGTGAAGTAGCCGAACGCATTTGCGCTGAGCCGGGCGAGATGAGCCTGCTGGCGCTCAGCGTGCAGGTGTATGGCCTGCCGCGTATTGCCGCGCGCATCCCCGCCGGCGCTTTCTACCCCGCGCCGAAGGTGGACTCGGCGGTCATCCAGGTCGAGATCTACCCACAACCATTGGTCCCCAGGGCATCCCTGCCGGTCTTTTTCCGCCTGGCAAAAGCCGGTTTCAGCCAAAAACGCAAGACGTTGCGCAATGCCCTGGCCGGTGGGATGCACTGGCCGCCCCAAGAAGCGGAGGCGCGGCTGAACGCCGCCGGCATCCAGCCCCAACGCCGGGCCGAAACGGTAAGCATCGCCGAATGGAAAGCCCTCGTCGACCATTACACGGCCAATCCCCCGGAGCGCAAATAGCTGCGGGGGATGTGTCTTGTTCTCTCCGGCGAACAACTGGTCTGAAACGACATGGGGCTGCTGCAACCCGCCTGCAGTACAGAGCCCTACCCCCAGTAGATCACCAGAAAACCTGCCAACAGGCGCAGCCCGGCTCCCACCAGGATAGCCTGCTGGATTCCGATGGCATCTCCCAGCAACGGCCCGCCCAACGACCCGGCCAGCATTCCCAGGTTGAGCGCCAGGTTGTGAAAAGCCATGCCCGCAGGACGCTGGCCATCCGGCACACGCTCCATCAGGCGATTGATCAAACTGGCGCTCAATACGCCATAGATGATCCCACCTACCAGCGAGGCCACCCAAAATAGAAATGCCCCACGCGCCAGTCCGATCAAGAGAGAGTACACGCTCAACAAAGGCGCACTGATTGCCAGCAAGCGGCGGTGGCCGAAGCGATTGGCCAGCCCGCGCAAGCGCAAGGAAGACAGCATCATCGTCATATAAAACATTGCACTGCCCAGGCTGATCATCCCGTCCGTCAGGTGCAAACTGTTGACATAGGCCAGCGAGAAAAGCGGAAGGCACAGATTTTGAAAGGTATAAAAAAACAGATAGGCCAGCATAAAACGCCCGAACACACCCCGCAGCAAACTCAAATCCAGCCGGCGCTGCACTCCCGAATGCACCGCATGGGGAGCGCCTTCGGCTGTTGCCAGGCGTAACTGCCCCAGGTGATAGGTGCTTAAAATTCCTCCGCCAGCCCCCAGGGCAAACACGACCTGGTAATTCCCCGGAAATGCGACCCAATCCAGGATCTGTCCACTGACCAGGTAGGAAAGCGTTGTGCTGATCGCCAGCAAAGCATTTCGTTTGCCAACCACTTCGGCGCGCCATTCGGATGGCACCGCCGCGGCCAGCATCGAATTGAAGCTGATCGCCAGAACCGTCCCCGGCAGCGATGTGAACAAAATCAGCCAGATGATCGTCGTTACCTGAAAGCGTTCGGGCAGCAGCCAGGGCCAGAAGACCAGCGCCAGGTAGCCCAGGCGCTGGCATAGCGCCGCCCAAAAGGTGATCCGAATCAACGAACGGTCAGCCAGCCATTGCCCGGCAGGCAATGAAAAGAACAGGTTCACCAGCGCCGGGCCGGCGGTCAACCAGCCGATCTGCAAGCCACTGGCGCCCAGGCGAGCAGCATAAATGCTCAAGAAACCGGCTGCGCTACCCGCCAGGATACCAAACCAAAATACGTCGGCATATAAATGCCGGAAATTGGAACGCAATTCGCCAGCCCGATCCACAATATTCAGATGCCCGCTTCAGGAAGAAGGTTTGCGTAGTCCCCGGTATTCAACGAGGAGCTGCCAGACGCGAATGGCCGCCTCGCGTTGAATGTGAAAAGACATCTTGGACTGCCCCCAACGCCGGTCGGTAAAATAAAATGGGACTTCTTTAATCTGAAAACCCAGGCGGTATGCCAGATAAGCCATTTCGACCTGGAAGGCATACCCATTGGAGCGAACACGCTCCAGAGGCATACCTTGCAGCGTCTCCCGCCGCCACATACGAAAGCCGCCGGTGGCATCACGCACAGGCAGGCGCAAGATCAAACGCGCATAAATATTGCCAAACGCCGAAAGCCCCCTGCGCCACGCCGGCCAACGCCGGTCCACTCCACCTCCCGGGATGTAGCGAGAACCCATGGCAACATCACAGGTTTGCAATGTTTCCAACAGCGGGGCCAGCATCTGTGGAGGATGCGAAAAATCGGCATCCATCTGCGCCACGGCAGCGGCGCCCGCCCGCAACGCATGTTGGAACCCGGCCACATAAGCTGTGCCCAGGCCCAATTTTCCGGACCGGTGAAGCGCGGCGATCCGGCCGGGGTATTGGAGCGCCATTTCTTCCACCATCTCACCAGTGCCATCCGGGCTGTTATCATCCACAACCAGTACGCTCAGGTCAGCCAATGGCAACATAAATAAAGCGGAGATCAACCTGGGCAGGTTCTCCGCTTCATTATAAGTAGGGATGACGACAGTCAAATTCCCCATTTTATACCAGGCGTCGAAAGAGCCTGGCTTTCAAGTCATCCAAATTCTTGAACGGCCCATCGCCAGAGGCCAGATGGCCCAGGCGCACCATCAAGCGTTGGGTGGGTTGAATCGGTTTGCCACGGTCTTTCAAAGGATAGAAATAATCCAGGGATTGTTCCAGCCGGGCACGAATGCGGTCTTCCAGGGCGGGAACCCCGGCGGGCTGCGTGATCAAAATAAATTCGGTCGGCCCTAACTGACCCAAAAAATCTTCTGCGCCTCCCTGTCCGTGCGTGGCGTTTTGGATCATCAAACTGACCGCCCGCTGGACATCATCCGAGGCGACAAACCCGTAGGCTTCACGAAACCCGCTCAGGTTATCAATCGTCACCAGCAACATCCCCCATTCGGCGCCGCCCAAACAACTTTGCATCCGCTCGTCGACCAACGTTCCTTCTGGCAAACCAGTTACCGGGTTGGTCAAAGAGCTCTGTTCGGTGCGGCGTAACGAATTACGCACACGCAGGCGCAGCTCCTGGATATCGAAGGGTTTGGTGATATAGTCATCCGCGCCAATTTCCAGACCTTGCAAGCGATCACTGCGTTCACGTTTTTCTGTCAGGAAAATGATCGGAATATCCATTGTGCGCTGGTTGCTGCGTAAACGGCGCGCTACTTCAAAGCCGTCGATATCTGGCAAACGGATATCGAGAATGAGCAAGTCTGGGCGATTCGTCCGGCAGGCCTTGACTGCGTCTTCGCCCCAATTCACTGCCAGCACCTCATACCCCTGAGCGCGGAAATAAGCGGTCAACATCTCCGCCACATCCACGTCATCTTCAACAACCAGGAGAGTTTCTTTTGCTTCGGTCACGCTTGATTACTCGATTAACTGATCGGCGTCTTCTGGATGACGAACTCGCACACCTCATCACCCATCGCGATGCACCTTGACTCGTTGACACGAAATTCATTGCCGCCCGAAACCCATTTCAATCCCTCTTGAAGCAAACCGACTGCAATGAAACAAACCGGCTTATCCGAACCTGAGCGTCCCCAGCATACCGGACAGCGGTGAATGGTGTAAATGAATTCGTTCTCTTGCTCTTCGACAGTGGACAACTGGTCGCTAATCTGCGAAAAGATACGCGCCATGGCCGGAATACCGATGCGCATTTTGGCCTGTAAGGGTAACACCTTAAAAGCCAGGTCCCCGGCGCCAGCCAGGGCACCGAAGTTACGCAAAGCGTCTGCAAAAGCCGCACGACCGGCCCGCAAAGCCAGGCCACGCCCGCCACGTGGTCCGTACATCTCCTCCAAAGCCAGATTGAGAGCGGAAAAATCGGCAAAGTTGAACTCGCGTTCCAAATTATCCGGTGGGTAGTTGTCGATCAGGTGGGGAAGGTGCGCCAGATTGAGAATAGCATTTAAGCCATTCTTGCCCATCACCTCTTCCAATGCTTTCAAGGTGATCAGAACAATTTTATTGGCGTAGTTATATTCACTCTTTGGGATGGGATCCATAGCAATTCACCCGTTATATCAGTTTCTCGAGCGCTTCTGCTGCACGCCGCATGTCCAGGAAAATCAGGCCCAACTTGGCCTGTTCGCGTGCCAGGGCAGTCAGTACAGCCTCTTCACCGATCGACATCAGGATAACGTATCCTTTCTCGCCTTTGATATACACCTGCTCCAGCGAACCACGACCCAATTCGGTAGCGATTCGTTCGCCCAGGGAAAGCATCGCCGCAGACATCGCTGAAACGCGATCTTCTTCAACACCCTGCGGCAAGGCCGAGGCGATACTTAATCCATCAACGCTGACCACCGCCGAAGCTTCAATATCCGGCGACGAGGCTTGCAAATCACGCAGACGTTCGACCATGAGTTGTGAGCGCGACTTAGTCAAGGTACATCACTCCTTTCAGGAATGGTTTGTCCACAGTTTTGTAGCTAAACAACCGCCCTATGATCCGATTCTCTTCGAACATAGGTTGATTACGCTTTGGCGACATCGGACACTGGCAATCTATAATCTAGCACAGGGATGAAATTGTGTCAAGCGCACGTAGGCCCTATTTTAACACAATCTTCATAGGTGTAACTAAACAACATGCTATAATCTTACAGTTTTGCAAATTTGATTTTAAGGAACCTGTGAAAATGGCTCATCGTTCTTTATCTTTTACCTTAGCCAGTGTCTTAATTTGCGGGCTGATATTGGCCGCCTGTGCGCCATCCAGCCAGCCCCCCGCCGCGCCGGCTCAAGCGGTGACCCTCAAGATCGCCCTACTGCCCGTTTTGGATGCTCTGCCAATGTATGTGGCGCAAAAAGAAGGCCTGTTTGAAAAACAAGGCGTAAAAGTGGAATTCGTGCCCGTCGCCTCGGCGCCCGAGCGCGACCAGTTGATCGCTGCCGGGCAGGCAGACGGCATGATCAATGAAGCCCTGTCTACAGCGCTGTATAACAAAGACAAGACCCAGGTCCAGACCGTACGCTTTGCCCGCGCCGCCACGAAAGATATCCCCTTATTCAGCATGATCGCCTCCGGCAAAAGCGAGATCGCCTCTGCGCAGGAATTGAAAGGGGTGGAAATCGGCATTTCACAGGGCACCGTAATCGAGTACCTGACCGATCGCCTGCTACAGGCTTCAGGTCTGTCAAAAGACGAAATCAAAACGATCGCTGTACCCAAGATACCCGATCGTCTGAATCTGTTGAACACGGGTGAATTGAAGGCCGCCATGCTCCCTGAACCAGCGACATCGCTGGCCATTGGGCAGGGCAACAAAGTTGTCCTGGATGACACGCTGCACCCGGAATACAGTTTCAGCACAATCTCTTTCCGCAAACCCGTCATCGACCAGAGCCCGCAAGCAATACGAGGCTTCCTGGCAGCCATCGAAGAAGCTACAGATCTCATCAACGCGGATCCAGCAAAATATGCCTCGTTGCTGGTTGAACAGAAGATCCTGCCCCAGCCACTGGCCAATTCCTTCAAAGTTCCCATTTTCGTCAAGGCAGGTGTACCCAGTGAAACCCAGTGGAATGACATGCTGACCTGGGCCAAAGAAAAGGGTATCCTGAAACAGGACGTCTCCTACGGCGAGTCTGTCAACCCTAGTTTCCTGCCTTAGCCGAACCATGAACGTATGATCCGACTCGAGTCGCTGGATTATTCGTACAGCCAGGGCGTCGATATCTTCAAAGATTTCGACTGGCAGGCGGGACGTGGCGAGGCATGGACGGTGCTGGGGCCCTCAGGTTGTGGCAAAACCACATTGTTATATTTGTTGGCCGGCCTGCGCGCGCCGGTCTCGGGGCGCGTGCTGATCGATGGTCGCCCGTTGGTCCGCCCCAGACCCTACACCGGGCTGATCTTGCAAGATTATGGCCTGTTGCCGTGGGCCACGGTGCGCCAGAATGCTGAATTGGGGCTGCGCGTGCGCACCTTCTATGGGCCAGATGGCAAACACGCCCCACAAGATTTTCACCCGGATGTGGATGTCGATCCCTGGTTGGAACGTTTGGGGCTGACCGAGATCCAGGACAAGTACCCCGGGCAAATTTCCGGCGGACAGCGCCAGCGGACTGCCATCGCCCGTACCCTGGCGCTAAAACCGGATCTGCTGCTGATGGATGAGCCTTTCTCTTCGCTCGATGCTCCTACGCGTGAGGCTCTGCAAAACCTGGCGCTGGAGCTGTGGGGCGAACATCGTTTGACCCTGGTGACCATCACGCACGCCATTGAGGAAGCCGCCGTATTGGGGCAAAAAATCCTCTTGCTTGGGCGCCCACCCCATACACTCGCAGAAGTTATCGATAACCCTGGTGCGGCACAGCCTGGATTCCGCGAAACCAGCCAATACACTGCCCTGTGCCGCGAACTCCGGCGCCGGATGGAAATCCCCGGATGAAGCGCCGCGATTTGCTGCTGGCAATCCTGACCTTGCTGGTAGCCTGGCAAGCGGCAGCCTGGCTGCTGGACCAACCCATCCTGCCTTCCCCTCTGGCAGTTGGCTTTGCGTTTTATGACGAGTTGATCCACGGTGAACTGCTCGCCCACCTGGCGGCCAGCCTCTGGCGGGTCGTAGCCAGTACGGCGCTGGCCATCGCCCTGGCAGCGCCTGCCGGCTTGATCCTGGGGCAATCCAGGCGACTGAGCGGCTTCCTTTCACCGTTCATCTACCTGCTCTACCCAATCCCCAAAGTGGTCCTGGTGCCAATCGTGCTGCTGTTTTTCGGGATCGGCGATCTGTCCAAAATCCTGATTATTTTCTTGATCCTGTTCTTCCAAATCCTGGTACTGGTACGCGACCAGGCCGCCGCCATCCGTCCAGAGCTGCTGCAAAGCGTGCGCAGCCTGGGCGCGGGTCGCCGGGCCTTGTTTCGTTTCGTCTACTTGCCCGCCAGCCTGCCAGCAATCCTCACCGCTTTGCGCCAATCGGTCGGCACCGCCGTCGCCGTATTATACATCGCCGAGCTATTTGCCACGCGGCGCGGGCTGGGTTATTACATTTACTACAACGGCAGTACACTGCTCAACTACCCTGCCATGTACGCAGGTATCGCCGCCCTGAGTCTGATGGGACTGGGGTTATATTTCACTGTGGATTGGCTGGAAAAGAAGCTGTGTCCCTGGCAATATGCCCATTAAGCACGGGGCATAAGCAGCCACCTGGCGACCGGGCAATTACCTGCCATTCAAGGAAGGATCATCCCCAGGGAGAACAACAACCCGTAAACCAGCGTCAACCGTCCCGTACCTGCCAGCACCTGGTTCAAAGGGCGGCCTTCCAATTGCCAGGCGGCGCGGGTTTGCTGATAAGCCATTGGCAGCGAGAGCCAGGCGCACAGAACCCAGGGTGAGGTCAACCCCACAAACCACATTGCAGGCGGGGTCAGATAGGCCGCCAGCAGGCACAACGTATATTCCAGACGCGTTCCCCTGGCCCCCAGGCATACTGCCAGGGTCATCTTTCCTGCCTGCCGATCAGTAGCGATGTCACGCAGGTTGTTGATCACCAAAATAGCCGTGATCAAAAATCCCAACGGCAAGGAAGCCCATATCGCCAGCGCGCTCACCCCGCCTGCCTGGACGAAATAAGTACCACACACCGCCACCAGGCCGAAGAAAATGAAAACCACCAGATCACCCAACCCATAGTAGCCAAATGGGAAAGGTCCACCGGTGTAGGCAATTGCCGCGGCGATACTCGCCAGGCCAATCAACAAAACCGGCCAGCCGGCCACCAGGATCAGATAAACTCCCAGGAGCGCCGCCAACCCAAAGGTTACCCACATTCCTATCACTACTTGCCGCGGAGAGAGCAGACCAGCCTGGGTGACACGCGTGGGGCCCAAACGGCCCGGTGTATCTGCACCACGATGGTAATCGAAAACGTCGTTGGCCAGGTTAGCGCCAATCTGCAACAGCAGCGCGGCCAACAGACAGGCTAATGCCGGGCCGGGTTGAAAAACACCGTCTCGGAAGGCGGCTGCCGAGCCGACGATGGCTGAGGCTGCCGCAGCAGGCAATGTTCTGGGCCGGGCCGCCAGCAGCCAGATTTGTAATCGAGTCAACTGAACGTCGTGAGATGTAGTCATGCGCCAATCTTAACGTTGCCCGGTGCGAAAGTCAAGCCATCCGACAAATGACGGCATTTTCTCCATTGCGCACCACGCAGGAAAATAAGCTCGTTTTTTGCGCTATAATACACTTTCACATGGCCTTCCCTCGTGATGTATTCTGGCCACGTCACACATTGTACAAGACGCTGCAACGCGATATCGGAGAGATAAATGAGACGCTATTTACCGGTTTTCTTGCTGTTCATTTCACTTGCCATTTCCTACCAACCCGCCGGGCAGGCCGCAGCGGCGCCTTCGCGCCAGGGAGGGCAGCCTGCCACGCCGGTCGTGCTTTGTCTTCCTGGAATTTATATGTATGATCCTGGCGATTGCCTCCCGGCGGGACCGTCGGCTTACCAGACACAACTGGCATCGAAGGGCATCACCCTGCCTTTGCCCCCTCTGGCCTATACACCCATCGACCCGGCCCTGGGCAATGTCGAAGTGCGCTATGGAGAGGTGCGCAACATGCCCGCCCCAATTTACGGCTCCATCGATGACGCCTTAAAAGCCAATAAAAAAGCCGCCGTCAGTCAGCTCAACGGCGCTGTCATCTACATTTCTTACGCCAACGAACACGAATCGAACGGCAAACGCCTGTATGAGATTGCCCCAGGCGAATGGATGAAAGCTAATGACATCACCCGCATTGGCGTCCTGCCCCGCGCTCAAGGGATCACGTTCAGCAGCACGCCCACCAGCGCAGTCGGTTGGGTGCTGACCTATTTTGCCCAGTCGCCCACCCTGGAAACCAAACGCACGCCTGGCAACGACAACCCCGATTACACCGGGCACACGCTCAACCTGTATGACATCGTGCCCGTATTCAGCGAAGAAACCATCAAAGGCGAAAACTGGTACATGGTGGGCGCCGATGAATGGGTGCCGGCCCGATTCATCTCTCGGGTGATTCCCAACCCGGTTCCGCCGCAAGGCGTCAGTGGAGATCGCTGGATCGAGGTCAACCTGGAAGAGCAGACCCTGGCGGTTTACGACCGGCGCCAGCTTGTCTTCGCCACCATCATCGCCAGCGGCGCTGATCCATTTTGGACGCGGCCCGGTCTGTTCCAAATCCATGAAAAACATGATACCACTCCGATGCGTGGCGCTTCCGAAGCGGACCAGTCCGATGCTTATTACCTCGAAGACGTGCCGTGGACGATGTATTTCGACGATGCGCGCGCCCTGCACGGCGCCTACTGGCGCGCCAAAATGGGCTACCCTCAGTCGCATGGCTGCGTCAACCTGACGGTAGCCGATGCCCACTGGCTGTATAACTGGGCGCAGATTGGCGATTGGGTATATGTGTGGGATCCTTCTGGCCAGACGCCTACCGATCCGAATCTCTACAAGTCTGGCGGTTATTGACGCACAATGGCCTTACAATCTCCCGATCTTGCCACTTTAACTGAAGCCTGACCCATGATTCGCTTCTCGTATCGCCGCATCGTCAGTTTATTCATTTTGCCCTTCGTGCTGGTCTCCCTGTCCTGCAAGCTTGTGCAAGGCAGAACGCACCAACCGACCGCGCCGGGGATCACAGCGGCGATCGCGGCAACCACAGCCGCGCCCGCAATAGCCCAGCCCGGCCCAACAAACACGACCATACCGCTCACCCTGGTATCGCCGTCGCTGCCGGCGCCGACATCCACATCTACCCCGCTTCCTCCCACGCCCACACTTCCAGGCCCGACGCTCACCTTCACACCCCGTCCAACCGCCTCGGAAATTCAATTGCGCGCTTTCGAAGAGTTATGGCAAACGGTGAAAGACGCCTATCTATACCCGGACTATAACGGCCTGGACTGGAATGCCATTTATAACGAGTACCTTCAAAAGATCGAATCCGGGTTGAGCGACGAAGATTATTACCAGGCAATGCACGAGATGATCAGCCGCCTGGGCGACGAACATTCCACTTACTTTAACCCGCAAGAGGCCGCCGAAGAAGATCAAGAGTTCGAGGGCAATTACGATTATGCTGGCATTGGAGTGCTTACCCAGGTGGTGTCCGGCACGCAAACGCTGGTCATAATCCTGGTTTTCGCGGACAGCCCTGCCGAAAAAGCCGGCCTCAAGATGCACGACGGCATTCTGGCAATCGATGGCGAGCCTCCGGTGAAAGAAGGCGTGCGGCAGAATCTGCTGCGTGGCCCAGAAGGCACTACGATAAACGTAACGGTGCAGACGCCTGGCAAGGCTCCTCGCCAGGTCGCTGTCACTCGCCAGCGTATCAGCAGCCAGTTGCCCACTCCTTACTACGTTTTCACGTCACCCGCCGGAAAGCGTGTGGGCTATATCTTGCTGCCCACATTCAACGATAGCAATGTCGCCATTCGCGTTGGAGAAGCCTTGCAGACCATGAACGCTGAGGCACCTCTGGACGGGCTGGTGCTGGACGTGCGTGAAAACGGCGGCGGAGTCAGCACTGTCGTAATAGACACTTTAAGCTATTTTACCCAGGGGACCGTGGGCTACTTCGTAGAACGCAACCAGCGGGAACCGCTACGCGTCCGGCGCCAGGATATCGGCAACTCGCAACGTGTCCCCCTGGTGGTACTGGTCGGTGATGGGTCGGCCAGTTTCGGTGAAGTGTTCCCCGGGTTGCTCAAAGACCTGGGCCGTGCCTACCTGATCGGCGAGCAAACCGACGGCAACGTGGAAGTACTTTCGGTCTTCGATTTTTCGGACGGCTCACGCGCCTGGATTGCAACCGCCACATTCAGCCCGGTGAATCAAACCAGCCAGAATTGGGAAGAGACCGGCATTGTCCCTGACTGGTCTGTCCCAACAAGATGGAACGAAATCACCTTGGATAACGACCCGGCAATCCAGGCCGCACTGCAATATTTCGATGGCCAGGCTTCGACGCCCGCTCCTTAAGTTCTAAATCTTGCGGCGCGCACCTCATCCGGTGTCCATACGTAACACGAAAAAGTTATCGGTTTTGACGCAGCGCGGTATAATAAAAGGGGTACAACGTGCGCATAACTTACTGTACGAGTCAGGTAAAATAAAAGTTTACCCCAGGAGGCCTCCATGCTTACTTTGCTTGAAAAAATTCTCTTCATCCTGGCTGTTCTGGCATCGCTTTATGCCGCTTATCAGGTTTCTTATCGCATATTTCGCACCCTGGCGCGCGGCCAGGGCAAGCCGGACTTGAACCTGGCGCGCAAGCGACTGGCCTCCGTGCTGTTCCAAGTGGCTGTGTTGCAGCCCACTTTCAAAATTCGTTTCTGGCCCAGCCTTTTCCACGCCCTGATCGCCTGGGGCTTCATATTTTACTTATTGGTAAACCTGGGAGACGTACTTCAGGCCTACATACCTGGTTTCACTTTCTTAGGCCACAGTGTAATTGGCGGCATCTACCGGCTGCTGGCAGACTTGCTGAGTGTGGCTGCGCTGACGGGCATGGTTGCGATGTTGCTTCGCCGTTTCGTGATCAAGACGCCCGAGCTGACCGCCCGCCAGGATATCCTGCTGCATCCCAAAGCGCGCTTTGGCATCCTGCGCGACTCGGCTATTGTTGGCACTTTTATCTTGATCCATGTCGGCTCACGTTGGGTCGGACAATCCTTTGCCATCGCTCGCAAAGGATCGAGCGATGCATGGCAACCGTTCGCTTCTGCCCTGGCCAATCTATGGAGTGGGTGGAGCGAAACTGCTCTGGTGGCCGGCGAGCATATCTGCTTCTGGTTAGCCCTGGGCATGATCTTGCTCTTCATCCCTTATTTTCTCTACTCGAAACACATTCACCTCTTTTTCGCCCCGCTCAACTTCCTGCTCAAGCCCGAACGCCGCTCGATTGGCGAGCTGAGCAAGCTCAACTTCGATGATGAGAGCATTGAGCAGTTCGGCGCTACCCGCCTGGAAGACCTGGGCTGGGAGCAGTTGATGGATGCTTATGCCTGCATCATGTGCTACCGTTGCCAGCAGGTTTGCCCGGCTTACAATACCGGCAAAGTGCTCTCCCCTGCAGCATTGGAGATCAACAAACGCTATTTCCTCAATTCCGAAGGTGCACGGATCGCAAAGGGTGAACAAAGCTCGCAGACTCTCCTGGAGTTTGCTATCCCGCCCGAAGCAGTATGGGCGTGCACCGCGTGTGGCGCCTGTGTGGATATTTGCCCGGTGAACAATGAACCAATGCGCGACATCCTCGATATCCGCCGCGCCCTGGTGTTGATGGAGAGCGATTTCCCTGACCAGTTGCAAGCCGCCTTCCGCGGCATGGAACGCAACACCAATCCATGGAACATCTCGCAAGCCGAACGCATGAAATGGGCGGAGGGGTTGAAAGTGCCCACCATCGAACAGGAGCCCGAGCCAGAGATATTGTGGTGGGTTGGCTGCGCTCCCGCTACCGACGAGCGCGCCCGGAAGACGGCACGCTCCTTTGCCCAGATCCTCAACGCGGCCGGCGTACAATATGCCGTGCTGGGTAAAAATGAGCAGTGTACCGGCGACTCGGCTCGCCGGGCCGGCAACGAATTCCTGTTCAACGAACTGGCAACGGCCAACGTCGAGTTGCTCAACGAAGTCAAACCGAAACGCATTGTGACCACCTGCCCGCACTGTTTGCACACCTTGAAGAACGAATATCCGGCCTTCGGCGGTCATTACACCGTCATCCATCACACACAACTGATCAATGAGTTGGTTGCTGCCGGCAAACTCAAGCTGCGCAAAGATGGCCTGGGTAAAGTCACTTTCCACGACCCATGCTACCTCGGGCGGCACAACCGCGAGATCGATGCCCCACGCCAGGTAATGCAGAGCGCAGGGGCTGAGATGATCGAAATGCCGCGCCACGGCTATCAATCTTTCTGCTGTGGAGCGGGCGGCGCGCAGATGTGGAAAGAAGAAGAGCACAGCCCCGAGCGGGTCAATGCCAACCGTTTCCACGAGGCGCAAGCCAGCGGGGCAGAAATCCTGGCGATCGGCTGTCCGTTCTGCATGGTCATGCTCAACGACGCCCGCAAAGACGCCAACAGCGAAATGCAGGTATTGGACATCGCCGAAATCATCGCCGCACAACTGCAAGAATGACCTTACAACCGTCCTTGCCCTGACTTTCTACTCTCTTGACTCCCAACTTTTAACCTGCTATAATCTGATTATAATGTTATAACAATATAAACTGTTCCGAACTGCCAGGATTGTGAACCATACAAAAGATCGATCCAGCCATAAAAATTCCCTCTCTGCCGCGTTCAGGCGAGATACCGATGAAGCAGATGCGCTTGACCGCAAAACGCGCCTGCCGCTCTACGTGCAAATCGAAAGCTTGATCCAGTCCAAGATACAGGAAAGGGAATGGCTTCCTGGCGAACAAATCCCCACCGAGACGGAACTGTGCGATTTATACCAGGTCAGCCGCATCACTGTGCGCCGGGCGATTGCCGAGCTGGTGCAACGCGATTACCTGGTGCGCTATCCTGGCCGGGGCACATTTGTCGCCGAGCCGCGCATTGAGCAACGCATCTCCCGGCTTACCGGCTTTACCCAGGATATGGAAGCGCGCGGGAAAAAACCCGGCGCAAGGGTATTGCAATTTGAAACCATCGAGATGCCGGCCCTGGCCTGGGCCTTCCACCACACCAGTGTTGAGACTGCCATCTTGCTCAAACGGCTGCGCCTTGCGGATGGCGAGCCCCTGGCTGTCGAAAAAGCCTATCTCTCCTACCCGCTGTGCCACCTTCTTCTGGACGAAAATATCCACAATCGTTCTCTATACGAGTTGTTACGCAAAAAATGCAATCTGATCCCCACCCGCGCAATACAACAGTGGTCTGCCATGGCATGCCCTAAGGAGGAGGCTGTTCTGCTGGGTGTAGCTCGTGGCGCGCCGGTGCTGCACATCTACCGCACCACCTACAACCAGGACGATGAGCCTTTTGAATGGGTCGAATCGCATTACCGCGGCGACAAATATATGTTCCAGGCCGAGCTATTCCATACTCGCGAGGAGGTGTAACCAGGCAACGCATTCTGCTAACCCCATTTTCATCGCACACCCTTGCCCGTCGTGCGAATCAGCCGGTAACTCGATTACCGATTGCAGGCCGACTCGATCACCCCGTAGATACGCCCCACCTCGTAAGATGTACAACCTGTAACATCACGAAGTGGCGTAGAAGAATATTCTTGGAGGAGAAAATGAACAATCGTTGGAAACGAACCTGGCTTCTAGGACTGTCTTTGCTGGTCATGTTCAGCTTCGTGCTCTCGGCATGCGCGCCGGCCCAACCGGCCACGCCGCAAGTTGTTGAGAAAGAAGTGGTGGTTACCAAAGAGGTAACCATCGAGAAAGTTGTCACGCAGGAAGTGCTTAAAGAGGTGCTGGTTACCCCCACTCCCGAGCCGCCCAAAGGTCCCAAGCCCGGTGGTGTATTGATCGCCGCCCGCGCCGCGGATATGAAAGGCCTCGATCCCCACAAACAGACTGCCTTCTCGTCCTTCCGCGCCCTGGAGCACATTTATGACCCGTTGCTGGCGCTGGATAAAGACATGAACGTCGTTCCTAACCTGGCCGAGTCCTGGGAATGGGCAGATGAGGGCAAAACCCTGACCATGAAGCTGCGCCAGAACGTCAAATTCCACAACGGCGACCCGATGACTTCCGCAGACGTCAAATTCTCGTACGAGCGCATCCTCAACGAGGAGACCGGCGCCGCGGCGCGTTCGTTCTTCACTTCGATCGAATCCATCGAGGCGCTGGATGACTACACCGTGGTGTTCAAGCTGACCGACCCCAACTCAGCCATCCTGGCAGCGATGACCAACCCCAATTCGGCTATCCTGGATAAGAAAGCGCTCGAAGGCGGGCTGGATCCGGCCAATGAAGCCGTCGGTACCGGCGCGTTCAAGCTGGTCAAGTGGGAGGCAGACAATGTGTTGGTGTTGGAGAAAAACCCCGATTTCTGGATCGAGGGCCAGCCCTACCTGGACGGTATCGAATTCCGCACCATCCCGGATGAATCGTCGATCCTGGCCGGCCTGCGCGCTGGCACCATCGACTGGGCGCTGATCAACAATCCGCGCGTCGGGCTGGTAGCCGGATCGGGCGCCAGCAATCTGACCATCTCGACCGCCCCCGCCCTGGCATACCACGTGTTGCAGCTTAATGCCACTCGCCCGATGTTCCAGGACGCGAAAGTGCGCCAGGCTATCTCCTGCGCCATCGACCGCCAGCAGGTGCTGGATACCGCTTCTTTGGGCGAAGGCATCGTCACCGGTCCGGCCACGCCGCCGTTTTATCGCATCGACCTGAAAGAGCTTTTCTGTTATCAGAAAGATGTCGAAAAAGCCAAGGCGCTGCTCCAGGAAGCTGGCAATCCCGAGGTGAAATTTACCATCATCGCCGCAGCCGATGAGCCACCCACAGCCATCGCCGAAGCACAAAATATCCAGGCTCAGTTGGCTGAGATTGGCGTCACCGCCGAGATCGAGTCTCTCGAGCTGGGTGTATACGTTGACCGTTGGTTGAAAGCAGACTTCGATGCAGCCGTAGCGCTCAACGGTGGTAACCCTGACCCGCACAATATGTTCTTCCGCTACTGGCACAGCACCGGCAACCTGAATAAAGTAGCAAACTACTCCGACTCGGAGATCGACAAGCTGCTGGAGCAAGGCCGCTCGCTCACGGACCCCGTCGAGCGCAAGAAGATCTACGACGAGGTACAGAAAAAGCTGGTCGAGGCCGCCCCCTGGATCTGGTTGTACGTCGGCTACGAATATCGCATTATGCAGCCCCACGTGACCAACTACACTTCCTTGCCGAACGGCCAGACGATCTACCTGCGCGAGGCCTGGCTGGACAAGTAACCATCCTTTGATTTCCGCCTATCTGCTCCTCATCCACCCTGGCAGAGGAGCAGGTAGGCCTGACCTTTTCAACGCCCGCTGGATCCCACCAGCCGGCGCTCACGACCTGAAAGCTGATAGCTAGACGCCGAGAGCGAAAATGCGCAACTACATCCTCAAGCGCCTGTTCACGCTGATCCCCACACTACTGGGCATCTCGATCATCGTTTTTCTGGTCATGCGAATGATCCCAGGGGATACGATCAGCGCGATGATCGGGACGCAATTCAAGCTAACCGAAGCACAGGCAGAAGCGCTACGGCGTTATTATGGCCTGGATCGCCCGCTGGCAGAGCAATACTGGCTGTGGCTGACATCCGCTTTGCAAGGCGATTTTGGACTGTCTGTGCGTACCGGCCAACCGGTGGCATCCGAAATCCTGAACCGCTTCCCCCTGACGTTGGAACTGGCGCTTCTATCGATGATTCTCGCTGTAGTGATCGGCATTCCGGTAGGAATTATCTCCGCCGTACGCCGCGATTCACTCCTGGACTACGGTGGGCGGTTGTTTGCCCTGATCGGGCTGGCATTGCCCAGCTTTTGGCTTGGGACGCTGATCATCTTCGTCCTTTCGGTCTATTTCCATATCTTGCCCAATTCGGGAAACTATGTGAGTTTCAGCGAAAACCCGCTAGAAAACTTGAAGCAGATGATCTTCCCTGCCTTCACCCTGGGGTTTGCCTTCAGCGCCGCGGTCATGCGCACCACCCGCTCGGCGCTGTTGGAAGAGCTGAGCAAAGATTACGCCCGCACCGCGCGCGCCAAAGGCCGCACCGAGCGCGGCGTCATTATGCTGCATTGCTTGCAAAACGCCCTGATCCCCATCATCACCCTGGTTGGTTTTCAAACCGGGTATTTGTTTGGCGGGGCGATTATTGTCGAGGAAGTTTTCGCCATGCCAGGCATTGGCCGCCTGTTGTTGAACGCCATCAACCAGCGGGATTATGCCCTGGTACAAGGGACAATCCTGTTCATCGCCTTCAACTTCGTGATGGTCAATTTGATCGCCGACGTGGCGTATGCAGCCGTGAATCCTACCATTCGCTATGATTGATTCGCCGTTCAGAAACTTCCTGCGCCGCTTTCGCCGTCACCCCAGCGGGGTAGCCGGTTTATTGATTATCCTGTTCTTTTTGATCATCGCTGTTTTCGCCTCCGGCCTGGCGCC
Organism: uncultured Anaerolinea sp.; assembly: GCA_964595435.1. Taxonomy (GTDB): domain Bacteria; phylum Chloroflexota; class Anaerolineae; order Anaerolineales; family UBA4823; genus RBG-16-57-11. The sequence goes on from CAZQQJ010000037.1 coordinate 37,150, forward strand.
CTATTCGCCGATTGAACAGCATGCCAGGGATCGCCTGCAGCCACCCAGCCGCCAATACCTGCTTGGAACGGATGAATTTGGTCGCGATCACCTCAGCCGGCTGATGCACGGTGCGACCCACTCGTTGATGATCGCTTTGATTTCAGTTTCGATCTCTTTCATCCTGGGTACACTGATCGGCACTTTCTCGGGATACTTTGGCGGTTGGACAGACAACCTGGTCATGCGCGGTGCGGACCTTTTGTTTGCCTTCCCTGCAATTTTACTGGCCCTGGCCATCGCCGCCGCTCTCGGCCCCGGCACCCGTAATACCATCATAGCCATCACAGTCGTTTATTTGCCCATCTTTGCCCGCGTGGCGCGTGGTTCAGTATTGACGATCAAAACCCTGGAATATATCGACGCATCGCGCAGCCAGGGAGCAGGTCATACCTGGCTTGTCTTTGGTCACATCATCCCCAACTCGCTGGCTCCGTCCATCGTCCAGTTGAGCCTGGCCTTTTCCTGGGCGGTCCTCACCGAAGCTGCGCTCAGTTTCCTGGGCCTCGGCACAGTGCCACCCGATCCATCCTGGGGCAGCATGTTGAGTGAAAGCCGTACGTTGATGGAAATCGCTCCCTGGCTGGCAATCTTCCCTGGCCTGGCGATTATGCTGGCTGTGTTGGGGTTCAACCTGCTGGGAGATGGCCTGCGGGACGTGCTCGACCCGCGTATCCAATTCGAGAAAATGCCCAAATGATCCTACGCCCATTACGAACAGAGGATGTACCTGCTTGCGCCAGGCTGATGGCTGAAAGCCCTTTATGGCAGCGCTACCGGGTGACCCTGGCCAGCGCAATACGCCGGTTCGAACAAGGTATCGCACGCCAGGCGACGATAACTATAGCCGAGTTGGACGGCGGTATAGCGGGTTTTATCTGGTACGACGATTTGGGAGCTTTCAGCCGCAGTGGCTATATCATGCTGGTCGGCGTACAACCCGAATTGCGCAGTCAAGGTGTAGGCCAGGCATTGATGACGCATGCCGAGACAGAAATGTACCGCCAGGTAAAGGATATTTTCCTCCTGGTTTCCGATTTCAATGAACCTGCTCAGCGCTTTTACCAGCGCCTGGGTTACCGCCAGGTTGGCGCCATCCCAGATTACGTCATGCCTGGAATAACCGAGCTGATTTTCCATAAGCGCGCCCCTTATGCTGGGAACTGAGACGCGCAGCGAAACTGCATTTGCCCCCCTGGACATCTTTATCCGGGAGTCTATCCCCCTTGTTTGCCCTGCGGCAGTCGTACTGGTTTCCTGGCGCGGTGAAACAGTCTTCCATCGCGCCTACGGCTTCATCGATCCAGAAACCCGCCAGGTACCAGTCACGACAGAGACCTTCTTCGACCTGGCATCACTGACCAAATTATTTACCGCCACGGCCTTTATGCGCCTGGTAGAAGCTGGCCAGGTCGGCCTGGATGTGCCGGTTGGTGAGGTTATCCCTGAGATGCGCGGCGAGCGCACCATTGGCGCCAGCGAAGACCCTTTGCTGAAGGTGCCGCTTTATCCGGAAGCCCGCCACGCCAGACAGACCATCCCCCTGAGCGAGGTTACCTTTCGGCGTTTGCTGACGCACACTGCCGGGCTGGCCGCATGGCGTAGTATTTATCAGGTAAACGGAGATACGCATCAGGTTCCTTTACCCCACCTGGTTCCCCCCTGGTTGCGCTCGCGGCGCATCACCGCCGTGACAGACTACGATTTCTTCTATCCACCCGGTGAGCGCATTGTCTATAGCGACCTGGGCTTCATCCTTCTGGGTGAAACGGTAGCGCGATTGTCGTGCATGAGCCTGGACCGCTTCCTGGATCGGGCGCTATTTCGGCCACTCGGGCTGGCGAATACCCGCTATAACCCGCTGGCAGCAGGTATTCCACCTTGCCAGATTGCCCCCACAGAACAATGCGCCTGGCGCGGCCGGCGGCTGGTTGGCGAAGTGGATGATGAGAACGCTGCCAGCCTGGGCGGCATTTCTGGCCATGCCGGTTTATTTTCTAACGCGGCAGAGGTCGCTCTGCTAGGCCAGCTCTATCTACGCCAGGGAATGGTGGGAGAAGCTTGCCTGCTATCCTCGGAGACAATCGCCGCCATGACCACCGAACAGGTTGCCCTGGATGGCCTGCGCCGCGGCCTGGCCTGGGTGCTGTGGACCCCGCAAAATTGCACCTGCGGCGGTTCTTTCGGGCCACGTAGCTTTGGGCATACAGGCTTCACTGGCACGTCAATCTGGGCTGACCCGGAGCGCGATCTGCTGGTGGTGGCATTGACAAATCGCGTCTATCACGGCCGCGACCCTGTTGCGATCATGAACTTTCGGCCGCGCTTACATGACCTGGTGGCCAGCGCAGTACAAAGTCTGGAATAATCGCCGCATCACCGGTATTGGACGTGAGATCAAGAAAGGACTCGCAAAAGATGATCATTGTCGGATTAATTTCAGGTACTTCTGCAGACGGCATCGACGCGGCCGTCGTCGAAATCCAGGGTGAACCGCCCTCGTTGGCAGTGAAACTGCGCTCGTTTACATTTGTGCCCTATACAGCAGAACAACGCCAACAAGTTTTCGCCTTGTTTGATCCCCAAACCAGCCAGGTGGATACGATCTGCCAGATGAATTTTGCCATCGGCGAATGGTTCGCCCGTGCAGCATTGGACGCCGTTGCCAACGCCGGCCTGCTTCCGGCGGAGGTCCACCTGATCGCCTCACACGGCCAAACCATCTACCATTGCATGGAACCGGACACGCCAGTGCGCTCCACGCTACAGATCGGCGAGGCAGCGGTAATTGCAGAGCGCACGGGGATTACCACCATTGCCGATTTTCGGGTTGCCGACGTGGCTGCGGGCGGACAGGGCGCCCCAATGGTCAGTTATGTCGACTGGCTGCTCTACCGCAATCCGTCGAAAAGCCGCGGGCTCCAGAATATCGGTGGGATCGGAAACGTGACCTATCTGCCCACCTCCAGCAACCCGCAACAAGTACTTTCTTTCGATACCGGGCCGGGAAATATGATTATCGATTACCTCGCCCAACGCATGACTCGCGGCGCGCAGACATTTGACATCGATGGCAACCTGGCGGCGCAAGGGAAAGTGAACCAATCTCTATTGGAAGAGCTGATGCGCCATCCATATTTCGACCAACCCCTGCCCAAGACCACCGGCCGTGAGCAGTTTGGCGCGTTCTTCGGCGAACAGGTCTGGGATCGTGGCCAGCGAATTGGCCTGAGCGGCGTCGATCTGATCGCCACCGCGACCGCCTTCACGGCTGCATCGATCGCCGAAAGCTACCGGCGCTACCTGCCGGCCCTGCCGGAAGAAGTGATCGTCGGCGGAGGCGGCGCCAACAACCCGGTGCTGCTGGAGATGCTGCGCAGTTATTTGCCATCTGCCAGCATACTGCGCCAGGAAGACCTGGGCTTTTCCAGTGACGCCAAAGAGGCCGTGGCATTTGCCGTGCTGGGCCATGAAACCTTACACGGCAGACCCGGCAACCTGCCCAGTTGCACATTCGCTCGCCATCCGGCGATACTGGGCAAGATTGCCCCTGGTTTGAATTTCAACCGACTGTTGCAAAGTCCAATGATTTGATGGATGAAGAGATGAAACGGCGCGTCACAGAGTCAGCCAATCCCAAAACAACCGACATCGACCGGCTTTCCACGCTGGAAATCGTCACCCGGATTAACCAGGAGGATGCCCGCGTGCCCCGCGCCATCCGCAAAGTGCTGCCCCAGGTGGCGCAAGCAGTCGATCTGACCGTCGAATGTATCCGTCGGAGAGGGCGAGTCTTTTACTTTGGGGCCGGCACCAGCGGGCGCATCGGTGTGCTGGATGCATCCGAGCTTCCCCCTACCTATAACACCCCACCCGATTTGGTGCAGGGACTGATCGCGGGAGGAGATACCGCCCTGCGGCGTTCAGCAGAAGCCGCCGAAGACGACCTGGTAGCCGGCGCCCAGACCGCTCGACAGGCAGGCGTTAGAGCCGGCGATGTCATTGTCGCCATCACCGCCAGCGGCGGTGCTCCCTGGGTGCTTGGCGCTGCGCAAGAAGCGCGGCAGCAAGGCGCCAGGGTGATCGCCCTGGTGTGCAGCCCCGGCGGCCCGCTGGAAAACCTGGCCGATATCGTCATCGCCCCCGTCGTCGGCCCGGAGGTGATCGCCGGATCGACGCGCATGAAAGCCGGCAGCGCCCAGAAAATGGTACTGAACATGCTATCCACTGCCGCCATGATCCGCCTTGGCAAAGTGTATGGCAACCTCATGGTGGATGTACGCGCCTCCAACCAGAAGCTGCGCCAGCGCGCCGTAAGCATCGTGCAGCAAATTACAGGCGTGGATGCACATACCGCGACCATTAAACTTTCTGAAACTGGTTACGAGGTCAAACCCGCCCTGGTGATGCTTCTGGCAGGCGTAGATTTTCCCGAGGCCCGGCGGCGCCTGGATGCTGCCGGCGGTGTGATTAGAAACGCGTTGGAATCGCCGGGCGAAGGCTGAATCCTGTGCTTATTACGATATAATAGGTTATCCGTTCAAACCCTTAAACGACAAGACGATAGGAGGTCTTCGATGGCAGCATTTACTCTTGATACCACGCTTGGTGAGCTTCTGGCGAACCCGCAGGCCAAGGCCGTGATGGATCAATATGTGCCCGGCGTATCTTCTAACCCAATGCTGGCGATGGTGCAGGGCGTGTCGTTGCGCAATCTGATCAGCATGCCCCAGGCGCAGCAAATGGGCTTCACCCAGGATAAAGTGCAGGCGATCCTGGATCAGATCAACAAGACGATCTAATTCAAGCGCACATCGTTCGATATGGACAAATCAGCCCGGCAGGTTTGAAAACCTGTTGGGCTGATTTGCAATTATCTGGATGATATAATCTCCAAATTCACAAAAAAGAGCATTATAATCGGGATTATCCTGCCGCTTACCCGAGATACAGTCAATGACCGACTCACTGTCTGCTCTGCCCCTTCCATGCGATGAAATTCTCAAAGATTACCGCCTGGCCTACCAGAGCCGCCAGGCCAGCCTGATCGGCCGCCGCGAAGTGATGAGCGGCCGCGCCAAGTTCGGCATCTTCGGCGATGGCAAAGAACTCCCCCAACTGGCTATAGCGCGTGCTTTCCGCCCTGGCGATTGGCGCTCCGGCTATTACCGCGACCAGACCCTTGCCTTCGCCACCGGGATGAGCGCTATCCAGAGCTTCTTCGCCCAGCTCTATGCCCACGCTGACCTGGAAGCCGACCCGGCAACCGCCGGACGGGCCATGAACGCCCACTTCGCTACGCGCAGCCTGAACCCAGACGGTAGTTGGAAAGATCTGACTGCCCAGCCCAATTCCTCTGCAGATGTTTCACCCACTGCGGCACAGATGCCCCGCGTCGTCGGCCTGGCGTATGCATCCAAGCTCTACCGGCAGTCGGATGGGCTTAAGTCATTCCACCAGTTCTCCAAGGACGGCAATGAAATCGCCTTTGCTACCATTGGAAACGCCTCCGCAGCCGAAGGCCTGTTCTGGGAGTCGATTAATGCCATCGGCGTGCTGCGCTGCCCGGCTATCGTCACGGTATATGACGACGGCTATGGCATCTCGGTAGCCAACGAAAGCCAGATCGCCAAAGAAAATATCTCTGAACTGCTCATGGGTTTCCAGCGCCCGCCGGGTGAGTGTTGCGATGGCTTTGACATTTACGTGGTCAAGGGGTGGGATTACCTCGCCCTGCTCGACGCTTACCAGAAAGCTGCAGCCGTGGCGCGCAGCGAGCACATGCCGTCCATCGTCCACGTCACCGAGCTGACCCAACCCCAGGGCCACTCCACCTCCGGCAGCCATGAGCGATACAAATCCAAAGAACGGCTGGCCTGGGAAGCCGAGTTCGATTGCCTCAAGAAGTTTCGCCAGTGGATCGTTGCTCAAGGCCTGGCCAGTGAAGCTGAGATGGATCAAATGGAAGAGCAAGATCGCAAGCTGGTTGAAGAAATTCGTAAACAGGCCTGGGAGGCTTACCTGACCCCTATTTTCCGCGACCGCGCGGAAGTCGCCGGTCTGATCGACCAGATTGCTACGAATGCAGCGCTTAGTGCCCCGTTGTCAGAAATCAAAGACAAATTGCTCGCCATTCCCGTGCCTCTGCGCCGCGATCTCAGCGTCGCCATCCGGCAAACATTGGTCGCTGCTCGTGGCAAGGAACAGGCCGAGACCCGACCCCTGGTTGCCTGGCGTGACCGCCTGGAGCAGGCCAGTCGCGAACGTTACGATGATTACCTGTACGTCGAAGGGCCTGCCTCGGCGCTAAATGTGCCTGAGATCAAGCCGCTCTTTTCCGAAAGCTCGCCGGTGATGTACGGCTTCGAGGTGCTCAACGCCGCTTTCGACGCCGCCCTGGCGCGTGAGCCGCGCCTGATCGCCTTCGGAGAAGACGTCGGTCGGCTGGGCGATGTCAACCAGGCCTTTCGCGGCCTGCAGGAAAAGTACGGCCCTCTGCGTGTGGCCGATGCCGGCATCCGTGAAGCCACCATTCTAGGGCAAGCCATTGGCATGGCGTTGCGCGGTTTGCGCCCCCTGGCCGAGATTCAATACCTGGACTATCTGCTTTACGCTTTGCAATTGATGTCCGATGATTTGTCCACACTCTTATGGCGCACCAGAGGTGGGCAGAAAGCGCCGGTGATCGTACGCACGCGCGGCCACCGCCTGGAGGGCATCTGGCACTCTGGCTCACCGATGGCTGCTATCATTCACCTGGCGCGCGGCATGCACGTTCTCGTGCCCCGCGATATGACTCGTGCGGCTGGCTTTTACAACACGCTGCTGCGCGCCGAGGAACCAGCCCTGGTGGTTGAAGTGCTCAACGGTTACCGCATTCGCGAACGCCTGCCAGATAACCTGGCCGAGTTTACCGTGCCGCTGGGCGTGCCTGAAGTGCTGCGCCCCGGCACCGATGCCACCCTGGTGACCTATGGGGCCTGCTGCCGGATCGCCCTGGACGCCGCCGAAGCGCTCAGCCAGACGGGTATCGACGCCGAAGTGATCGACGTACAGACCTTGCTGCCATTTGATGTCCAGGGAAAGATCGTCGCTTCGCTGCAAAAGACCGGACGGATTGTCTTCATTGACGAAGATGTCCCGGGTGGTACGACCGCTTATATGTTCCAGGAAGTGATCGAACGGCAGGGTGGCTATTTCTGGCTCGACTCCCCGCCGCGCACCCTGCCGGGCAAACCGCATCGCCCGGCCTATGGCTCGGACGGTGATTACTGGTCGAAACCCAATGTCGAGCAAATTTTTGATATCGTATATGAGATGATGCACGAAGTCGATCCTGCGGCCTACCCTGCTTTGAGCGAGCGTCCATGAGCCAGGTCCGCACCCCTTACAGCACCATCCATTCCCCAACCCTTACGGAGGAACCATGCCTGTTCAGCTTATCATGCCCCAGTTGGGCGAATCGGTCGTCGAAGGCACCATCACCAAATGGCTTAAGGCTTCCGGCGAGCGCGTCGAAGAATACGAACCGCTGGTTGAGGTCAATACCGACAAAGTAGATACCGAAGTGCCCAGCCCTGCAACGGGCATTCTGCTTGAAATCCTCGTCGAACCCGGCACGACTGTTCGCGCCGGAACGCTGCTGGCGTTGATTGGCCAGCCCGGCGAAGCATCCACCACACAGCCGCCCGACATTGCCAAACCTGCTGCACATGCCCTTGAAGTTCCATCCACAGCGGGGCCTTCGGCTGCCGCGCCAGATGCAATACCCTCCGCAGGCCGCGATCGCGAATTGGGTTTCATCTCTCCCGTAGTAGCCAAAATGGCCGCCGAATATGCCATCGATCTATTCCAGGTACCCGGCACCGGGCAGGGCGGCAGGATCACCAAGAAAGACATCCAGGCCTACATTGAGAAACGCGCCCAGTCGCCCGCCGCGCCGGCTGTTACCGCTCCAACGCCCGTTCCGGCTGCTCCCGCCCTGCCAGCGGCTCGTCTGCCAGATGCCAGCTTGCCACCGTCCGCCCTGCCATCCCCAGGCATGCTTCCCAGTGAAACCCTGCCCCTCACCACCCTGCGTAAATCCATCGCCGAGCATATGGTGTCCAGCAAACACACTTCACCGCATGTCACGACGATCATGGAAGTCGATCTCAGCCGGGTTGTCGCTCACCGCCAGGCCAACAAAGACGCCTTCGCTCGCGATAACGCCAACCTGACCTTCACCGCCTATTTCATCGCTGCCGCAGTCGCTGCGCTCAAAGCCTTCCCCATCGTCAACTCTTCGTGGAGCGATGAAGGCATCCGCTTGCATCGAGCCATTAATGTTGGCATGGCTGCGTCGTTGGGCGAGGCAGGGTTGATCGTGCCAGTCATCAAAGGCGCCGACAGCCTGTCACTGCTCGGCCTGGCGCGAGCCATCAACGATCTTGCCAGCCGGGCGCGCGCTCGCCAGCTCAAACCTGACGAGGTGCAGGGTGGGACTTTCACCATTACTAATCACGGGGTCAGTGGATCGCTGTTTGCCACGCCGATCATTAACCAACCACAGTGCGCCATCCTGGGCGTTGGGGCAATCCAAAAACGCCCGGTTGTAATCAGCGATCCTTCCTTGGGTGATGTCATCGCCATCCGCCCGATGGTTTACCTGGGCCTGACTTTCGACCATCGTATTCTGGACGGCGCCAGTGCTGATTACTTCCTGGGTAAAATTGTACAGACACTCCGTGACTGGCCTTGAAATTTTGCCGCACCGCGTCATTTGTATGATATACTTTAAACGAGGTGAGAACGCCAGAGCGGACCTTGCAGCGGTTACAATCTCGTCTCCGTAACTTCTCGATCTGCGCCAGGATCGCGATCGCCAACGCGGCCATCATCGTCATTGGAGCCATTTCGGGGACGCTCGTTTTACGCCGCCTGGTCGCTGTTCAGGCGTCTGAACTGGTTTTCGCCGCTGCGATTGGCCTGAATGTGGCTGGCATGCTTCTCGCCACGTATGGCGTGACGCGGCTGGCACTGCGCCCCTTGTCACAGTTGCGCCGGGCAGCAGGCATCATCCCTGCCGACCAGTCTCTCGCCTGGCAGTTCCACCCGGCCAACCCCGACCCTGACACCTGCTTGTTAGCCCAATCCATCGAGTCGATCATCACCCAACTAGACTCCAGCAATCGCCGTCTGCGCGCCCTTTCATCTCGCACTATCACCGTCCAGGAGGAGGAGCGCAAGCGCATTGCCCGCTGGCTGCACGATGATACCGGCCAGGCATTGATCGCTTTGCTGCTCAGCCTGCAACGCCTGGAGAGCAGCCTTCCTGACGGAGAAACCGAGGCGCGACACAGCATTGCTGCGGCCCGGCAAGTCGCATCCGACACCCTGGCCGGGCTGCGCAAGATCATCCAGGGGTTGCGCCCGGCGATCCTGGACGATCTGGGGCTGGGTCCGGCAATCCGCTGGTATGCCCACACCTCCCTGGAAGAAGCCGGCATTCAGGTCAAAACCAGCATTCCCGAAGAACGATTGGTTTTACCTGCCGAACTGGCCATCACCCTCTTCCGTATTGCCCAGGAGATGATGAACAATATTCTCTATCATTCAGTTGCCAAAACGGCCAGCATCAGTTTGCAACATACCGCCAGTGAAATCTACCTGCGCATCGAGGATGATGGCTGTGGTTTTCAATATTCTGGCTCGCCAGAAGAAGCAATGCGGCGCAATCACTGGGGCCTGATCGGCATCCAGGAACGTGTCGAGCGCATTGGAGGCAGTTTCCACCTCACATCCGAGCCTGGACAGGGCACCCTGGTGGAAGTATGTGCGCCCTGCCCCCTGGCAACCGAGGAGACTCATGAACAAGATCCGTATCCTGTTGGCTGATGATCACACCATTGTACGCGATGGCATCCACTCCTTGATCGAGGCAGAACCCGATATGACCGTAATTGGCGAGGCTGAAGATGGCCTGGCAACCGTCCGGCTGGCATGCGAATTGGCGCCGGATATCGTTTTGATGGATATTGCCATGCCCCTTCTCAACGGTTTAGAAGCGACTCGCCAGATTCGTTGCAATTGCCCGGAGATCAAGGTGCTGGTTCTCACCATGCACGAGAATGAGGAGTATATCCGCCAGGTGTTAGCCTATGGAGCAATGGGATATATCTTGAAAGACGCTGCGGCCAAAGATTTACTGGGGGCCATCCGGGCCGTGCAACGCGGCCAGGCGATCCTTTCGCCTGCCGTAACCCGCCTGGTGGTCGAAGACTATTTGCGTTGGGGGGATTTGCACAGGCAGGACTCTTCCAACGGTCTTAGCCCGCGCGAGCGCGAAGTGTTGCAATTAATCGCCGAGGGCTATTCCAACAAACAGATCGCTGAGATACTGTGCATTTCGTTGAAAACCGTCCAGGCCCATCGCGCCAATATGATGTCCAAGCTCGACTTGCATGACCGCGGCGACCTGATCAAATACGCCATTCGCAAGAAGATTATCGAGATTTAGAGCGGCGTGTGGCCACGCTTTTGACGTGAGGGCCACCCACCATCTACACGCGTAACCCATCGATAGGGCCAGATACCCAACTCACCTCCAACCTGCCTGGGGGGTTAAGGTATAGATTCGGTTTAATTCAGGCGCGCGCCCTAAGCCGGATTAAAGCACTTACTTGTTTCATCGCAACATGGAAGGATGTAAGCTTAGTATAAGCTTACATTGCCAGCGGCAATTTTTACACGGCGGATCATGTGGCCCAGGCCACCACCGCCCGGCTATATCCGCTTCTCTACTGTCTGCCAGTTACTGTTTACTCAGGAGGCTGCCTGTGAAAAAGAACCTGTTGCGACGTGTAGGTCTGGCTTTAGTAATCCTGGGGGGTATCTGCCTGCTTCTCATACCGGGCATAGCCGGAGCAGCCAACACTGTAAAGAGTTCACCAACCCCGGCAAATCCAGAGCAAATCTCCGGCATAGCAAGTGCAACTGACTACGATCGGGCTGCTGCCATCCCAGAACCCAAACAAGACCCTTGCTTGCACTGCCATATCAACGGTGAGAACAAAGGCCTGTGGACGCCTCTGGCACGTTGGACGCTCTTCGGCGGCATGGGGCTGATCTTCGTCCTGGGCGTCTATCGCAGCGCCAGCACCTGGAGGAGGCGCCAGCCGTGGAAGCCGCTCAGCCGGCGTTCCTATGAATGGGTCGACACACGCTACGAAGTATCGGAAGTGTTGTCAAAACTTCTCAACAAACCCGTGCCAAAATATGCCCTGCACTGGTGGTATTGCCTGGGAGGTATTACCGCCTTTCTCTTCGCCACCCAGGCCGTAACCGGGACCATGCTGGCTTTCTATTACCATCCCACACCAGAGACCGCTTATACCAGCATTCAATATATCGAATCTCAGGTGCGTTTTGGAGCGGCCATCCGCGCCGTCCATCACTGGGCAGCCAACGGCATGATTGTAATGTGCATAGCTCACATGCTGCGCGTGTTGGTCATGGGCGCTTACAAGAACCCGCGCGAGTTGAACTGGGTCAGCGGCATGCTGCTTCTCATCCTGACCCTGGCTTTTGGGTTCACGGGGTACCTGTTGCCCTGGGATCAGCGTGCATTTTGGGCTACAACCGTGGGCACCGAAATTGCCGGCAGCATACCGGTTATTGGCAACCTGGCGCTGGTCTTCCTGCGCGTGGGATGGGACGTCACGGCGCAAACCCTTAGCCGGTTCTATGCCCTGCACGTGATCGCCCTGCCCATCTTCACCCTGGTTTTTATGGGCGCCCATTTCCTGATGGTGCGCCGCCTGGGCATTGCCCGGCCTTTATAGGGCAGGGCTCATCACCAACAGGTGGAGCGATACCATGTCCGATACCCATCTTGAAGACGAAAGTATCCCCTTCTATCCAGACCATGTGCGTACCGAATTCCGGGTCGTATTAGGAGTTACCGCCGTGGTTCTGGTGATCGGCTTGATCGGCCTGCTGGCGCCGGTCGGGATTGGTGAACCAGCCGACCCGATGAATACGCCAGCTCACGTCAAACCCGAATGGTACTTCCTTGCCCTGTACCAGTTGCTAAAATTTATCCCCAAGACGACCGGCGCAGTCTTACCTGTACTGGCAGTGATCTTGCTCACCTTATGGCCATTTATCGACCGCAAGCCGGACCGCTCGCCGCGAGCGGCACGGGTACGGCTGGTATTGGTCATCGTCGGCGTGGTGATCCTGATTGCTGCAACCATTTGGGGAGAGGTGAGCTGAACATGAATACTCTCAACCGCCGCCAGTTTATCCAACTACTCAATCGTTGGTTGGCCATCACCGGCCTGGGTGTCATCGTCACACCTATCGTGGCATATTTCTATCCGCCTAAACTGGAAGAGACTCCTTCGGAGCCAGTACAGGTCGCGCCAGAACAGGACCTGCCCCTGGACGCCAGCAAGACTGTACCCTTTGGCCGTTACCCGGCATTAGTCATCCATACTTCCGCCGGGCTGCGTGCCTATTCTGCAGTTTGTACGCATTTCGGTTGTATCGTCAAATGGAATGGTGAGAGCGGGCAAATCGCCTGCCCGTGCCACGAAGGATATTTCGACCCGCTCGACGGCCATGTGCTCTCTGGTCCGCCGCCAACGGCTCTAACGCCAATCCCGGTAAAGGTCATTGATGGCCAGATATACGTCGGAGGTGAGCTATGAGCGCCCAGGCCGCTGCTACTCGCTCGCTATCCACACTCACCCGCCGGCTGTCGGCACTACGCCAATCGATCAGCGCATCTCTGCCACGCCTGGGAGATTTCGCGGCCAATGCCGTGATCCAAAAACGCATCTACCACAAGGCTTACGCCGGGATCATGCACGGCCTGATCTTCTGGGGCGTCACCATCCAGGTTTTAGGAACCGCAATCAACCTGATGCAGATGCAACTGTTCGTTCCCTTCGTCGAGCTGACTTTGCCCCGTGATCGTCTCTATCTTGCCTTCGAGTTCATCATGGACCTGGCCGGGGTAGCTATCCTGATCGGTGTGTCGATGGCGGCAGTCCGCCGGCTGTTGCTGCGTCCCAAGACGCTCGAATCGCGTTGGGACGATTATTATGCCCTGATCTTGCTTTGCCTCATTCCACTGATTGGTTTTACCCTGGAGAGCACCCGCCTGCTGACTTCGATGCCATCCTGGGCAGCCTGGTCGCCCGTAGGCAACGCCCTGGCCGGCCTGTGGCGTAGCCTGGGCATGACCCAGGAACAGGCCGGTCGGATCCATGATGCATTGTTTTGGACGCATGCGGCGCTTGCCCTCTTGCTGGTCGCCAGCATCCCTTATACCAAGCTGCGCCACCTGATTAACGCCCCCCTCAACATCCTGCTTCGCCCCCACCGCCAGCCGGGTATTCCGGCGAAGATCGAGAATATCGAAGAGGCGGAAATCCTGGGGGTAGGGAAAGTCAGCGAATTTACTTCGCAACAACTGCTTTCCTTCGACGCCTGTGTGCGCTGCGGGCGATGCGAAGAGGTCTGCCCGGCCACACTCAGCGGCATGACCTATTCACCTCGCCAATTTATCCAGGCCCTGCGCGAGAACATGGTGCAAACATTGGTATCACCCAATGGCCGTACTACGAACGGATCCAGTGCAGAGAAGGCTGCAGCGGCGGCCCTGCCGGAATCAATGGCCTGGTATTGCACAACTTGCGGCGCTTGCTTGCAGCGCTGCCCGGCTTTTGTCAGTCCATTGGACGAAATTATCGACCTGCGGCGATACCAGGCGCTTACCACAGGCAAATTGCCAAAGTCCGTAGCCGACGCCTTGCGCAACATGGAACGTAAAGGCAATCCCTGGGGCATGCCTCCAGAAGAGCGCCTGTCCTGGTCGGAAGAACTCGAAGTACGCGAACTGGCGCCTGGCGAGGAAACTGACGTTCTGCTCTTCCTGGGTTGCGCCTTTGCTTTCGATGCCCGCAACCGCAAAGTCGCCCGGTCCTTTGTGCGCTTACTACAACAGGCCGGGATAGATTTTGCCACCCTGGGATTGGACGAAACCTGCTGCGGCGAAACTGCCCGCCGCCTGGGCCAGGAATATCTCTTCCAGGTCTTTGCCGAGCAACTGATCGAAACATTCAAGCAGGTCAAGTTCCAGCGCATTGTGACGCAATGCCCGCACTGTTTCAACACCTTGAAGAACGAATATCCCCAATTTGGGGCAAGCTTCAAAGTACAACATTACACCGAATACCTGGCCGAGATATTCAGACCGGCCCAAGCACCCGCTTCCAATGGGCATGGCTTGCAAGGTGTAGTGGCCTACCACGACTCGTGCTACCTGGGACGTTATAACCAGATCTACACTGCACCGCGCCAACTGCTGGCCCAGGCGAACGTAACCACTACCGAGCTTGCCCGGCAAAAACAAAACAGCTTTTGCTGCGGTGGAGGCGGTGGGCAAATGTGGCTGGAATCCGACGCCGAAGTGCGCATCAACCAGCAACGTTTGCAAGACGTCTTGAAAGCCAGCAGCAACGTGGTCGCTACGGCCTGCCCCTATTGTTTGCTAATGTTCGACGATGCGATCCGTTCCAAAGGCCTGGGTGAACAGCTCCAGGTGCTGGATATTGCCGAAATCCTGGACCGACAATTTTCATCGGCAACCAATTAGACCCCGTATACGGTGTTCGCATTGTCTCCCATCGCAAACACCGCTATTTGCTCGATAAATAATCCAAAAAATTGGAATTTGAGGAGGTGGACGGTGAACACATACTGGACAATTCACACACATGGCGACCCATTGGGCGCGGTGCATCGTCTCTTGCTTTCGATTTGGGAACAGGCCGGCCTGACAGGTTTGCTGGTAGGGATCAACGGTGACACTTCAGTTCAGCCGCACCTGATCCAGGAGCGTGATCGCCTGGTCGATATCAATCCCTTCAAGCCCTTGATGACCAACAACCTGGCGCGCGCCATCCCCAAAACGCTGGCCAGCCATCCAGGTGAACACCTGGGAGCACTGATGCGCCCCTGTGAGATGCGCGCCCTGGTCGAAATGAAAAAACATAGCGCCTTTGACACGGCCAACCTGGTGACGGTGTGCATCGATTGCCTGGGTACTTTGCCAACGGACGATTATGAATGGCGCGCCGCCGCCAAAGAATCGCCTGATAACCTGGCCGAAGAGGCGCTGCGTTTTGCCCGTCAGGGCGGCATCCTGGCCTACCGCTATCGCCCGGCTTGCCAGATGTGCGCCAGACCTGGCGCCGACAGCGCAGATATCAACGTTCACGTCCTGGGGTTGCCTGTCCGCCAGGATATCATCGTCCATGCCAGCGACGAAGCCACTGAAGGACAGTTGCAATTCGCAACAATCACCGACGGTCCAGCCGACTCCGCGCTGCTCAGCCAGCACCAGCGTACCCTGGGACGTTTATCTGAACGGCACCATCACACGATGGAGAAAATCCTGGGCGGCCTGGACGAAATCTTGCCCAAGAATGTCGACGCGCTGATCAAACAAATGGAAAATTGCGGCTCGTGCCGGCGCTGCATGGCAGTCTGCCCGATCTGTGCGGTCGAGTTTCCCCGGCTGGAAGCCGATGGGCGCTACTCCCGCCATACAATGATGCGCTGGCTGGTATCTTGCGCTGGCTGCGGCATGTGCGAGCAAAGCTGTCAGGAGCATCTGCCCTTGAGCGCCATCTTCGGGGCCATCCGCGAGATGTTGAACAAAGAATTAGGATATACGCCCGGGCGCTCGGCGATAGAACCGTTGCCAGTATAGTACCCGGCTGAGGCGGGCGTGGCCTCATGATTTTGCCATAAAAACAGACCTCGCTTCGCGCGTCACCTCACTCTGGCAATCACCTGCCCCAATTATCTGAGCAGCATCTCCTGGGCCGTAAAAAGAAGAGGAAGAACTTAGCGGATCACCCAAAAACCGTTCAGATTGCATTATAATGGTTATCAGCCATTTTCTTTACGAGGATATGGCCGATAACCATGTTTAAATTAAATCTATTGCGGGAGAACATATGAACGAGTACGATGTTATCGTAATCGGTGCTGGCCCCGGCGGATATGTTTGCGCCATTCGTGCCGCCCAATTAGGCCTGAAGACTGCCGTCGTCGAAAAACAGTGGTTGGGAGGCGTATGCCTCAATGTAGGTTGTATTCCATCTAAGTCACTACTCAAGAACGCCGAAATTGCCCACATCTTGCGCGAACGTGGCAAAGAATTCGGCTTCTCAATAGAAAATTTGCAACTCGACTTTGGTGTAGCCTTCAAGCGCAGCCGGCAGGTCTCGGACCGGTTGACCAAAGGCGTAGGGTTTCTAATGAAAAAGAACGCCATCGATGTTCACATGGGAACTGGTAGGGTGATAGCCCGCGATACTGTGGCAGTGACCGATAAAGATGGCAACACGAGTGAGCTGAAAACCAAAAACATCGTTGTTGCTACCGGCGCCAGCGTGGCAGTGCCGCCCGGCTGGCAAATCGATGGGGAGAAGGTAGTCACCTACCTGGAGGCAATTCTCCAGGAAAAGTTGCCTAAATCGGCGATCATCATCGGCGCGGGAGCGATTGGCGTTGAATTTGCCACGGTTTGGAATTCGTACGGCGTCGAAGTAACCCTCGTTGAGATGCTGCCCCGCCTGGTTCCACTGGAAGACGAAGAAATCGGTGATGAACTGGCTAAGGCATTTAAAAAGCGCAAAATTACCGCTCTGACCGGCCATCGCGTCCAATCGATCCAGGCCACCGAGAACGGCGTTCAGGTTAAGGTGGCCGGCGAGCAGGGCGAAAAGACCCTCGAAGCCGAACAGGCCCTGGTAGCAATCGGTTTCCGCCCGAACGGGCGTGGCCTGGGCCTGGAGGAAGTGGGAGTTAAACTGAGCGAGCGTGGTGCGGTTGAAATCGACGAGCGGATGGCGACCAACGTGCCCGGTATTTGGGCCATCGGAGATGTGACCGCCAAGCTCATGTTAGCACACGTTGGGTCGGCCCAGGGTATCGTGTGTGCCGAGAATATCGCTGGCGCGCCGACGATCACGCTGAACTACGAGATGATGCCGCGCGCCACCTATTGCCAGCCGCAGGTTGCTTCTTTTGGCCTGACCGAAGCACAGGCCAAGGAGCGAGGCTATGAAGTCAAGGTAGGACGCTTCCCCTTCCAGGCCAATGGCAAAGCGCTTGGGCTGGGTGAGGCGACTGGCTGGGTAAAAATCGTCACCGACGCAAAATATGGTGAAATCCTGGGCGCTCACCTGTTTGGCCCAGAAGTGACCGAACTGCTGCCTGAGCTTACTCTCGCCCAGATGATGGAGCTTACCCCCGCAGAAATCGCCCGGAATGTGCATGCCCACCCGACGTTGAGTGAAGTATTGATGGAGGCAGCTCACAGTGCCAGCGGACATGCTATTCACATCTAATCGGATAATCCACTGAGAAACGTCATGGCGGATAAAAAGCTGGAAAAACTGCTTGCCAAAGCGCAAAATGCCTACCAACAAGGGGACAAGAAAAAAGGCACCCAATACATCGATGAAATCCTGAAAAAAGATTTCAATCACGCGGGTGCATGGCAATTGCTTTACCGGCTTTATGGGGCTGGCAAAAGCTTTGATGAATTCCAGATATCTTTTTGCAGGCAGTATTATCCTGAAAGGGTTTTTGAACTCCGCACGGGCGACGCCAGCCATCAAGGCGGCTTTTCCACGGTAGTCGAGGAGCCGGAGGCTAAAAAACCGTCTTTCTGGGCTCGCTTGTTCGGCCGCGGTAAAAAGCAAGCGCCCCCGGCTAAACCGCCTGCAGGCGCCGGTACGCCGCACCCACCCGCCGCCTCGTTTTCTGAGCATCCGGCAGTTCAACCATCCGATGCCAGGCCAACAGATTCTTCCTCCGCAGCATTCCATCCGGGAACAGCGCAGCGCGGTGAGCCGGCAGACCAGCGCGCCATCGTGCCAGCGCCGCCAGCCACGTCCGGCCTGACACCTGCTCAACCGCTTTCCGAGGCGCATCGGAAAGGAGAGCCGCCCGTTTCACGCCTGCCACTTCCGCCAGCGCCCGCCGGAAAAGCGGAAAAAATCCGTGTGATCGTCGTCGACGATGTTCCCCAGACAAGAGAAACTGTCATCCGCGCCTTGCGCTTCCAGGAAGATATCGACGTCATTGGCACGGCCACCAATGGCTTACAGGCCATCAAGCTGGTCAAAGAGATGCGTCCCGATGTGGTCGTCATGGATGTCAACATGCCCGACATGGATGGCATTGCCGCCACAAGCGTCATCAAGCACGAAGTTCCTTTCGCCGAAGTGATCATCCTCACTGTGCAAGACGACATCGACTATATGCGCAGGGCAATGAACGCCGGGGCGCGCGACTTTATGGCGAAACCGCCGATGATCGAGGAACTGGTCGATGCAGTCCAGCGCGCCGGAGCGTATGCGATACGTGAAAGAGAAAAAGCCCCTTCGCCGGCCGCTGTCGCCGTGCAAAAGGCGGCTACTCTCGCCAAAGGAAAGATTATTTCGGTTTACAGCTCTCGCGGCGGTGCAGGTTGCACCCTGTTAGCAGCCAACCTGGCGGCGATACTGCACAGCGATGAAAATGAAGTGGTCATCGTAGACGGCAATCTACAATACGGCGATGTAGCGGTGCTGTACAATATTCAGAGCAAGACTTCGCTGCTGGACCTGACGCCACACGTAGAGGAGCTCGACGCCGAAATGATCGACGCTGTGATCAGCACCCACAGTTCTGGGATCAAGATACTGCCTCCCTCACGCCCGGAACGGGCCGAGCTGGTCACCGGTCCCCAATTTAGCCAGTTGCTGGCGTTTTTGAGCAAGACGTTCAAATACGTCATTGTCGACACGACACATCGATTGAACGACGTTACCCTGGCCGCCCTGGATTCCAGCGACCTGATCGTGCTGGTTACCACACAAGATATTCCATCGATCGCCCGCACGCGCAAATTCCTCGACCTGGTTCCGCTGCTCAACATCGATGCCGGTCGTTTCCTGGTCGTAATGAACCAGTACGACTCGCGGGTAGGTATTCTCCCCGAAAAGGTCGGCAAGTCCTTCGAACATCCGATTGCCGCCGTTATTCCCGTCGCCAGCGACGTCGTCCTCGCCTCCGTCAACCGAGGCGTGCCCTTCATGCTTCAGAAAGATTTGCACGGACGGCCGATCAGCCGGGCGATGGTGGAGATGGCAGATGCTGTCCGCCAGCGTTTGACCGCGCGGGAAGATATGGACGAACCAGCCTGAATCGGTGCTACGCGCCACCTGCTTTAGCCGGCTGTCGCCGATATGGTGATGCGGTCAAACGTCATGGCGCGGTAAAAGTCAAGAGCCTTCGCCATCACCACCGGGTGTATGGCGCGTTCAGAGATCAGCGCCGGGTTGATCTGGCGGCTCCGCGCGTAGAATTCCGGCGCTTCGAGCGCCAACAACATAGCATCTGACAACGATAGATGGTCATTCAAATTGACCACCAACCCGTTCGCGCCAGGTGTGATCCACTCACGCAGCGATTCGAGATCCCCCACCACTGGCAAACAGCCGCAGGCCATTGCCTCCAGCAACGTATTGGGCGTGCCGTCGTGTGTGGCCGGTGAAACCACCACCCGCGCTGAGCGAAACAGATCTGCCATTTGTGGGCGGCTCAGGTGTGGCAGCAGTTCCACGCTTCCGGCCAGTCCCAATTCATCTATCCAGCCTTGCGCCTGAGTATCTCCCGCCATCGTCGGGCAAAAAAAACGCACTTGGGGCTGGCGGTCCACCACCAACTGCGCCGCGCGGAAGAAGACTTCGTTGTTCACATATGCCCGCACACCGCGCGGTTGGACGATCACAGGCTCCAGCACAGGAGCCTGCGCCGGGTAGAACAGTTGCGGCTGCACCCCGCCCGCCCCAGGCAAGACGACAGACATCCGTTCTACCGGGAAACCCCAATCTTGCGCCAGGCGCACGTCCCGGCGGCAATCGGCGTGTATTGCCGCCGCGGCGGCCAGCGCGCGGCGCGTCTCGCGCCGCATCCAGGGCGTGGACGGCGCATGCAGGGTGAAATCATTCCCCCAGATCGAAACCAGCAGCGGGGCAGCCGGCTTTGCCTGCGCCGCCAGCATGCCTTCATAGGGTATGCGCATGGCATGCACCAGGTCGGGCTGTACTTCCGCCAGGATATGCCGCAGGCTCTGCGCGGCGCGCGGCAGTGTGAGCGGCCCCAACCACTGGCGGACCGCCATGCGCAACCCGACCGCCCTGGCACTCCACAGAATGCCCGCTTTTCTGGACGGAGTTGTAGGGGTAGGTCTAAGACCTATCCCCACGACCCCTGCATTGGGTGCCGGCGCTTTCTTGACGCCACTGAAAGCCACAGGCAGAATGTGAAAAGACGCCAGCCGCCCGTCAGCAGCGCACGGGAAGGTGGACACCAGGTGTACTTCGACGCCCTGCGAAATCGTCTGATCCAGAAAATATTCGATCCAGTTCAGCGCAATCGGTGAACGGCCATCAGCAACGAATAAGATACGCATCTCATCTGTATTATAATTCCGCTCAGATCGCGCTGCCTCACTTATTTGACTGAAAGCCGTTTTGCGTGGCCCAAACCTGACAGGTCTTCATGATGACGCCAGACCATTGTGTGCCTATCAAGTTTGCGAGCAACTTTTTCAAAAAAGGGCGGTTGATTGTGCTGTGCGTTGGCGATAATGCCAGTCTGTCAGGAATGTTTCAATCTATCCTCGGATCGGAATTCATCAATTAATAACATCGTTGTACTGCCTCAAGCTCTGGAGGAAGGCAATACTTCTGGCAGGTGTGGTTCCCAGGCCATTCGTGCATCTTCGCCTTCTCTGGTAACCGGCGCATCTACAAGACTCAGGTATTCCGCCATCTCGCGCGGGCTGTTGCCGCGCAACGCCTTTAGCCCGTAAAAACCGTTCATCGCCAGCGAGAGCAGCAGCGCCCCCAGGCGCAGGCGAAAGGCCGAGCGTCCCACTCGTTTGATCACCTGCCAGGGCGAGAAGGCTTTCATCCACAATTGGCGGTGAGCGCGCAGCAAATCATCGGGAGCCATCCCCTGAGGTTGAAAAGCAACGTTATAGCCGTTATAAAACTGCCA
Source organism: uncultured Anaerolinea sp. (assembly GCA_964595435.1). Lineage (GTDB taxonomy): Bacteria > Chloroflexota > Anaerolineae > Anaerolineales > UBA4823 > RBG-16-57-11. The sequence goes on from CAZQQJ010000037.1 coordinate 58,306, forward strand.
GCCCCGCCCGGCCAACAGGCGGTCATCTGCTTCCAACTGGTTATACAGGGCAGTTCCCTTGTAAGGGGTCAGCACGCTGAGAAAAGGTACGTCCACTCCGACCTCATACAACCGGTCCGCCATCTCGACAATACTCTGCGGGGTATCGCCGTCAAAACCGGCGATGAAACCCGCCATCACGGCAATACCCTGATCGTGCAAAGCATCGGTACATTCCTTATAGTAATCGATCTTGTTCTGCCGTTTATTGGCCGAGCGCAGCGCCTCTTCGCCAAAACTCTCGATGCCCAGGAACACACCGATGCATCCGGATTGCTTCATCAGGTCGAGTAACTCCGCATCGCGGGCGATATCCATACTGGCCTGCGTCAGCCACCATTTTTTCAATGGGATCATGGCGTGCAGCAACTCTTTGATATAGGCGCGTTTGGCAGTCAGATTGTCATCCCAAAACCAGACTACTTTGCGTTGCCACCAGTGCGGGAAATCATTATATTCGATGTCGCGGATCACCTCTGCCACCGGGCGCACCCGAAAGCCGGGGTTCACCGAAGGTACTGAACAAAACGAGCAAAAAAAGGGGCAGCCGCGCGTCGCCTGGACCACGCGCCGCACAAAAAATCCAGGCGCCAGCAAGTCATAACGCGGCGCAGGCAATCCATCCAATGGCAGCGGCTGGCCGATATAGCGCGACTGCAAGTTGCCACGCTCGACATCCTGCAGCAAATCCAGCCAGGCCGACTCTGCCTCCCCGATCAACACCGCATCGCAATAAGCTAGCGCCTCATCCGGCCAGAAGGTGACGTGCGGCCCGCCGGCCACCACGGTTTTACCTCGCTGGCGGAAGGCACGCGCCAGGCGATAAGCCTCGGGCGCAAAACCGCTGAAAAATGACAACGCCACCAGGTCGGCGTCTGTATCCAGCGGCACCGGCTGGAGCTGCTGGTGAATCACGCGCACCTGGTGCTGCGGCGGAGTCAGCGCCGCCAGGTGGATACCGGTAATCGGCGGCACAAAATTCATTTCGTGGCCCTTGCGATAACGCGGCATATAGACGATAACAATGTCGATTTTCATGGCAATCTCCTTGGTGAATCATCGGGTTGCTGAGTAATTTGTCACCGGGTCATCCGGTTCCTCGATAGGGTCAGAGAGGGGCGCATAGGATCACAAAGGCTGCACCCACTTCACAGATCCGGCAAAATCAGCGATTGGGGCTTGATTGCTCATCACCTGAACAGGCCGCTCGCACCCTGCGGGCTACACAAAATCAGCGAGCGCCCCTGATCACCCAGTAACCGATTACTCATCACTTATCGATAAGATTATAGAAAAACCTTTTTATCTCATCAACTGCCTGAGTCCGGGATTTTAAGCACTCAGGTGCTTGACAGGCAGGCTGTTTATTCTGTAATATTCATTGATACAGGTACATATACCTCATCAAGAACCGCGACGGATTGACCTATTACACATTGACGGATTGCCATCGATGCTCAACCTGCTACTCGTCGAAGATAACACTCGCCTGCGCAGCGCTTTGAAAGCTGGCATGGAAGCCAGCAAAGAAGTGCACGTGGTGTACGACTGTGCCAGTGGTGAACAGGCCCTGGACTTTTGCCTTTCCGCCCCTGGTGAAGCCAGCGCCAGCAGCGAAGCAAAAGCAGGTGCGCAATCTGAAGCAGCCTTTCCTAACCTTGCTCTACTGGATGTGCAACTGGCCGGGGCAATGAACGGCATCCAGACTGCCGTCGCCTTGCGCCGAGAATTCCCCCGTTTTCCGGTGGTCTTCTATTCCATCCAGGATGATGACGCCTATTATCGTGATTTCCGCCGCTCGGGCATCCTCAGCCACTATGCCTACGTGCGCAAGTCGAATTATCTGCTGCCGGCGATGATCCTGCCGCTGCTCAAGGATGCCGTCGCCGGGCGCAGCCTGATCGACCCGGAGATCGAAACGCGCGTCCAGCAGGTGCGCCAGAAAGATGAACAGTCGCCGATGGCTCTACTGGAACCCAACGAACAGGTGGTAGCGCGCCTGCTGGCCCAGGGGCTGACCAACGAACAGATCGCCGCTCGCCTGGGTTTCCGCGATAAACGCACCATCAGCCGCACCAACGGGCAGATCTACCTGGTGTGGGGCCTGGGCGATACAGCAACCGATGAAAAAATAGCCCGCACCCGCGCCGCGTTGATCGTTCAGACCGGCCGCCTGATCGCCTGGGACGAAAATGGCATGGCGCGGGTGATGGACGAGCGCGGCGAATGGATACCTTTCGATGGGTTAGAGGGTAAATAAAAACACACATGGGCTTCTTAATGGGAATGGGCTACACACTTTCTATGGATCTGGCCCCTCACCTGGCAGCGGGCATCGTGATCGGCACTGCATTGGCTGCGTGGTGGAGTTGGCGCAGACCTGCCAGGCTGTCGGCCATGCAAACGCCCTGGGCCGGCCTGGCCGCCCTGGCTGTGCTGGCCTTTGGACTGTTCGATTGGGGGCTGCTGGAGGCCCTGCCGCTCCTGGGGCTTTCCTTTGGACCGGTAGGCCCTGCCATGCTGGGCATCAGCGGCATACGCCTGTGCATCCTGATCACAGTGCTCATCTCGCTGGCTGCCTGGCGTACCTTGTTCTATTTCAAAGGACCTGCTTCTTCTGCCGAGGCTGATCAGAATAAGCCGCCCGAAGGAGCCGGTTCACTGCAAAATGGCCGCCGAGAGCCCGCGTCGATTCACATCCGACCTTTTTACAAGGCGCAGCGTGCCGGGTTGGCCGCGCTGCTCCTGCTCAACCTGGTCGTACTGGCTTGCGAGGTGGATGGCCTGTATATCGAGCCTTTCGACCTGCGTACAACGGAGCTGCGCCTGGAGAATCCTGCAGTCACCCGTCCACTGCGGATCATACATCTCTCAGATATCCACGTCGAGCGTATCACCCGCCGAGAAATCGAGATGATACAACGCGTGCGCGAGTCGCAACCCGACCTGATCCTCATGACCGGCGACTATCTGAACATCGATTACAACGACGATCCCCGTACCATCCAGGATGGCCGCGCTGTGCTGGCGCAACTTTCCGCACCGTACGGCGTGTATGCCATTCCTGGCTCGCCGCCGGTCGATATCCCGGAATCAATGCACCAGATCTTCGATGGCTTGAACATCACGCTGCTGGAAGACGAGGCTCGGGCGCTTGATATCGGAGGGCAAAGTCTCTACCTTGTCGGCGTTTCGGTAGGCGGCGCCCGGCCAGATGCAGCCACAATGCGCGAGTTACTGGCGCAAGCGCCGCCGGGTGCCTATTCCATTCTGCTGTACCATTCGCCAGACCTGGCCGATGCCGCCGCCCGGGCCGGCATCGATCTTTACCTGGCCGGTCACACTCACGGCGGGCAGGTGCGCCTGCCCATCTGGGGGGCATTGGTGACCAGTTCGGCGTATGGCAAACGCTTCGAAGCCGGGCGATACCAGCTTGGCAAAACCACGCTGTACGTCAGCCGCGGCATCGGGTTGGAGGGCCTGCGCCTGCCCCGCGTACGCTTTCTGTGCCCACCGGAAATCGTGTCGATCCAGTTGACTCCGCCGGTCTTATCGGCAAAGAATATCCCATGAGCGGAAACTTCTTCCTGGATTGGGCGATCCTGGTCGTCTCGTTATTCAACACGATTATTCTGCTGTGGCTTGGACTGACCATACTGCTCAACGCTGAACGCCGCCGCCCCGGGATCTGGCTGGCCGGCGGCGGTATGCTGATCGGAGCAGCCTTTTTCCTCAGCCACTCGGCCATCCTGGGTTTCGACCCCTATCGCGATACAGCAGTGAATTTTTGGTGGCAGTTGGGCTGGATCCCGGTTATCCTTTCGCCCTTCGCCTGGTATGTGGTGATGTTGTGGTACGCCGGCTTTTGGGAAAGAGCCGCGCCTGCCGGGCTGCGGCCGGCCCCTGCCTATCGCCGGCACCGGCTGTGGTTCTGGCTGCTCAGCATGGCCACCGCCGGGATGATCGCCCTGTTCATTTTCGCCAGCCCCTTGCCTTCCTTTGGCCAGTTGACCCACTTCGACCTAAGCGCCGCCCCTTCGCTGATGGGTGTGCCGTTGTTGATCTTGTTTTACCCCCTATTCATGGTCGCCTGCATTGCTCTTTCGCTGGATGCCTTGCTACGCCCAGGACCGACCATACGGGTGATGGGCCAACTGGCGCGCCAGCGCGCCCGCCCCTGGCTGGCGGCTGCCTCGCTGGCCTTATTGCTGGTCAGCCTGCTGGTCAGTGTTATTCTGTGGTGGGCTGCAATGGCCAGGCGTGATTATGCGGCGATTTTCACCCTGGTGCGGGCTGCACCCTGGGCGGACTTGATCATTTCCCTGTTGATTGCCATTGCCGTCACCCTGACAGGCCAGGCCATCGTTTCGTATGAGGTCTTCACCGGGAAGACCTTGCCACGCCGCGGTTTGCAACGTTACTGGCACAGGGCACTGATCCTGGCTGGCGGCTACAGTTTCCTGGTTAGCCTGAGTCTCATGCTCAGTTTGCCCTCGATCTATATCCTGCTGCTCAGCGCCTGCCTGCTGGTGTTGTTCTACGCCCTGTTGAGCTGGCGTTCTTACGCCGAGCGCGAGCGGTTCATTGCCGATTTGCGCCCCTTCATCGCCAGCTCGCAACTCTACGATCGCCTGCTGGCCACCGCCTTGCCAGACGAAATGCTGGATATGCGAGGGCCCTTTTCCGCGTTGTGCGAGAATGTGCTCGGGGCGCGTTCGGCTTTCCTGATCCCGTTAGGACCTCTGGCACCGCTCTTCGGTCCATCGTTGTCTCACCCACCCGCAGAGGAAACGAGTGGCGAAAGCCCTCCCGGATGGATGGCTCGGTTAAGTACAGAACTGGGCAGCGCCTTGCAGTCCACCACAAGCTCGCCAGCGTTGTGTATGCCCCTTGACCCGGAGCAATTCGGCGGCGCGGTATGGGCCGTGCCACTGTGGAGCGAACGCGGCCTGTGCGGCGTGTTCCTGTTGGGCGAAAAACAGGATGGCGGGCTGTTTACGCAGGAAGAGATCGAGATCGCCCGTTCGGCTGGTGAACGGTTGGTAGATTTGCAGGCCAGCGCCGAAATGGCCCGCCGGTTAATGGCCCTTCAACGCCAGCGCCTGTCTGAGAGCCAGGTCGGCGACCGGCGGGCACGGCGCACCTTGCACGATGATATCCTGCCGCGCCTGCATGCAGCCATGCTGTCGTTAAGCAGCCTGGAAAACGTCGAGCATAGCACGATCAGCGAGCCCCTGGCGCTGCTATCAGATATCCATCACCAGCTTTCAGATTTGCTACGCGAACTGCCACCCGCCACCCCGCCAGAAGTGACCCGCCTGGGGCTGGTTGGCGCGCTCCAGGAAGTCGCACAGGGTGAACTAAAACATGCCTTTGATGAGGTGCGCTGGCAGGTCACTGCCCCGGCAGCCGAAAAAGCCCGCCAGGTACCGCCCCTGGCCCAGGAAGTGTTGTTCTATGCCGGGCGCGAGGCGATGCGCAACGCCGCTTGCCACGCCCGCCCCTCACACAGCGATGCACCATTATGCCTGAAAGTGAGCCTGAGTTGGGAAGATGGCCTGATGATATCCATCGAAGATAATGGCGTCGGGATCACCTCGCAGGGCTCACCTGCCGTGAGCGGTCACGGCCTGGCGTTGCACAGTACCCTGATGGCTGTAATCGGTGGATCTTTATCCATCGAGAGTCTGCCCGGCGCATACACGCGCGTCCAGCTTTATTTACCCGAAATTTCACTGGCGGTTACAAACCACAGGATGATATAATGAGATAAGGTAACCCCCCGAAGTCACCCGTTGTTTTTTCGTCGGAAAGGAGGTGGGATTGTCCTCATACCTCGTAGAAACGTTCCCGTCTGATACTGTTCAGTGGAACGTTTTTTGTCGATGAACGCCAAAATGAATGCAAGGAGGAAGGAGATGAAAAAGATCGCTCCGTTTTTCTTGAGGGGGGCAACCATCCTGGTGATCGTTTTGTCCGTTGGCCTGGCCGGTTGTGGGGGCGGCCAGACACCTGCCCCACAACCGGCCCAAACCCAGGTAGCGGCTCCATCGCCAGTTCAAGTGCAGCCCACACAACCGGAGATGGAAGCGCCACAGGCGACACAACCCCCTGAACCACAGGCTGAAGCGCCTGGCAAGAAAAGCATCGTCATCTTGATCCCAGAGGACCCGCCCTCATTCAACGCCATCGTGGGGGATACCGGCTATGATGGGCTGGTGATGAACCTGGTGATGTTAGGACTGACAGGGGTCGATCCTGAAGGAGTCGTCTTCCCCGAACTGGCAGCCGAACTGCCGAACGTGGAGAATGGCGGCGTAGTCGTCGACGAGAACGCCGGCACAATGGATGTGACCTGGAAACTACGCACAGATGTGCGCTGGGCAGATGGCAAGCCGGTCAGCGCCGATGACGTGCTCTTCACCTGGAATGCGATCAAAGACCCGGTCACGGGCATCTGGGTGCGAGGTTCCGACTACGTGGACAGCGTCGAAAAAATCGATGAGCGCACAGTAGTCTTTCACTATAACACCATCTATCCCGGTTACCTGATCCAGTTGGGCGGCGAGCAACTGGTGGTGTGGCCGGCGCATTACTGCGACGCGCAGCAAGGTTTTGTCTCCTGGGATTGCGCTCGACAGCCGTTGAGCGATGGCCCATTCCTGCTCAAGGAATGGGCGGTGGGAGACCACATGACCTTCGAACGAAACCCGGATTATTTCGAGAGCGGCAAGCCTTTCATCGACAAGATTATCGTGCGTACGATACCAGACGAGACGGTGCGCAAGCAAATGATGCTCCAGGGGGAAAGCGATCTGATCATGTGGGCCACCGAGCCGATTGTACATGATTTGGTCAATCAGCCGGGCGTCGAAGTCAGCATCAGCCCATACAGTCGCTGGGTAATGCGCCTGTTCCCCAACCAGGCGGCCAAAGGTACCACCGATCCCCAGGCTAACCCGCACCTCGCTTTTTCGGATGTACGCGTGCGCCGCGCTATCCGCATGGCAATCGATGTAGATACCATCTCGCAAAAAATCTTCCTGGGCTATGGCAAGCCAGTATGGACAGATTTCTACCGCAAACCTTACCAGTGTGAGGTACCGCATCCGGCTTACGATCCCGAGGGAGCAAAGCAATTGCTGGAAGAAGCGGGCTGGAAGGACACCGACGGGGATGGTCTGCGCGAATGCCGCGGCTGCGCCTCGGGAGCAGAAGGTGAGCCCTTCAAGATTGCTTTCTATACCTACGCCGAGTATGGCGAGCCGCTCGAATTGACCCAGCAATACATCGCTGCCAACCTGAAAGAAGTCGGCGTCGAAGCGCAGTTGACGGTGTACGAAGGCAGCGTATTGTGGGCAGATAAAGAGAACGGCGGCATCGAGCAATCCGGCGACTTCGATTTAGACTTGTGGGATGACGGTTACTCGGGCATCGACCCAACCGATTTCCTGTGGGAGTTATACGCCTCGGCCGCGGCCGAGCCGGGCAGCGGCTGGAACATCGTGCGCTGGAAGAACGCCGAATTTGACGCCTTGCTGGACGAGGCCTACACCCTGGATGAAGGCCGGCGCAAGGAGATTTTCTGCCACATGGCGCAAATCCTTTACGACGAAGCGCCTAACATCCTGCTTTTCTCCACGATCAATGCCGACGCCCACTCAGCGCGTCTGAGCGGAATTCAGTCCAACATCAATGACCTGGTCAGTTGGAACGCAGCGGACTGGAAAATCAACCCGTGACACAATATATCATCCGCCGCGTGGTCCAGGCCATCCTCTTGCTGTTTATCGTAAGCATCGTCATGTTTGCCCTGGTAAACCTGGCGCCGGGCGGCCCCCTGGCCGGGCATGGTCAGTCGCGGCGCATCCCTCCCGAGCGGGCAGCCATCTTGAAGCGCCAGTTTGGGTTAGACCAGCCACTGCCGGTACAATATCTGGTCTGGCTGGCGGGCAATGATTGGATGAAAGTAGATGCCGATGGAGATGGCATAGTCGAGGGCCATGGCACACGCCGGGGAGTGCTGCGCGGGGATTTCGGATTTTCCTTCCGCACCCGCCAGCCGGTATTGGACGAAATTGGCCTGCGGTTGCCCAACACGATCTATCTGATGGGCGTGATGCTGGTCGTCTCGCTGGCAGTGGCCATACCCATCGGCATTCTCTCCGCCGTCCGCCAGTATTCGTTTTTTGACATCTTTGCCACCACCTTTTCCTTCGCCGGGCAGGCCATCCCGGAGTTCTGGTTAGGCATGCTGTTGATCTTGGTTTTTTACGTCTGGCTGCAGAACCCGTTCACCGGTGGGCCGCTGCTGCCAGCCGGCGGCATGTACACCCTGGGGCAGGAGACTTCGCTGCTCAATCGTGCGCAGCACCTGGTCCTGCCAGTGATCGCCGGAGCCCTGGGCTGGATCGCCTGGTACTCGCGCTTCTTGCGCTCGAACATGCTGGATGTCATTCACCAGGATTACATTCGCATGGCACGCGCCAAGGGCCTGCCGGAACGTCTGGTGGTCTACCGGCACGGCCTGCGCAACGCCCTGATCCCCCTGGTCACGATGCTGGCGCTGGACCTGCCTTACGTGATCACTGGCGCCGTGTTTGTCGAGACAATTTTCGCCTGGCCGGGAATGGGCCGCCTGTACTACCAGTCTGCCCTTCAGCGAGACTACCCCATGCTGATGGCCATCCTGATCATCAGCGGGGCTTTGATGATCCTTTCCAACCTGGCCGCGGATATCCTGTATGCAATGTTGGATCCGCGCATCCGCTATGAATAAACCCTTTCTTAGGGGTATGCCGGGCATGGTCGCCCGGCATACCCCTAAGCCATCGACGTATAGGAGACAGGTACATTGCCAGACATCGGGCTAGCCAAACACCAGGCAAATTCAAATCATCAAGATTACCGCGGCCTCATCTGGCGGCGTTTCCGCCGCCATCCAGGGGCCGTCGGTGGAGCGATCCTGCTGGCGTTGATTTTTCTGAGCATCCTCCTGGCAGGTCTGTCGCCTTACGGGCCGAACGACATGGATATGGGCAACCGTCTGCAGCCACCCTCGTTAAAACACCCCATGGGGACCGATGCACTGGGGCGTGATTACCTGACCCGTGTTCTGTATGGAGGGCGTATCTCCTTAAGCGTAGGGCTGATGGTGGTAGCGATTACATTGACCATCGGCGTGACCATCGGCGCGCTGGCAGGATATTTCGGTGGTTGGGTGGAAACGCTGCTGATGCGCTTCACCGACGCCGTCCTGACCCTGCCTGCATTCCTGATCCTGATCTTGTTGAGCGCCATTCTGCGCGAAGTCGAATTGCCCCTCTTTGAACGCAACAATGTAGTCACCATTGCCCTGGTGATCGGCCTGCTCTCCTGGATGATGTTCGCCCGGCTGACCCGAGCCGCCATTCTCACTTTGCGCGAGATGGATTATGTGGCTGCATCCCAAAGTTTGGGGGCTTCTCACACGATGGTGATCATCCGTCACATCCTGCCCAACATGGTCGGATTGCTAGTGGTGGAAGCCACTCTGGAGTTGAGCTACGCCATCATCGAAGAGTCGGGGCTGAGTTTTCTGGGCTTTGGCGTCCAACCACCAACCCCCAGTTGGGGGAACCTGTTGAGTAACGCCAACGAGCACTTCACCAAACACCCCTGGCTGGCAATTTTCCCTGGTTTGATGATCTTTCTAACCATCATCTCGGTCAATTACATTGGCGATGGCCTGCGGGACGCTTTCGATCCCTACAAAGTATTGCAGAAATTGGGAGAAGTATAACTGCCAAGAAACACGAGCGTGCAACGATGAACATTGAACAACCAAAGATTGAACCCTTGAAGCCGGATTTCCGGCTGGAATTTCTTACTCCACAGCAGTTAGACCTGCTGCAACAGGCCACCCTGGAAATCCTCGCCACGGTGGGGGTGCGTTTCCCCAGCCAGAAAGCGCTCAGCATCTTTGCCGACCACAGACTGGCAGTAGACTGGGATACGCAGGTAGTCAAAATGCCGCCGGAGGTTGTGCACAAGGCGCTGGCCAGCGCGCCGCGCTACTTCACCATGGCCGCCCGTGACGCTTCTTGCGATCTGCACCTTGCCGAAGGAGTGACCTACTTCACCACGGATGGCTGTGGCGTCGAGACCATCGATTTCGAGACCGGCCAGCAGCGGCCATCCCGGAAAGCCGATGTGGCACGCATGGCGCACATTGCCGATTATCTGTCTTCGGTGGCTTTCTACTGGCCGATGGTCAGCGCCCAGGATTACGGCGTGGCGGCGCCGTTGCACGAGATGGATGCTTCGTGGAACAACACCGTCAAGCACGTGCAGAGCGAAACAATCATGGGGGCCATCCCGGCGCGTTATGCCGTAGAAATGGGCACCGTCATCGCCGGCAGCCGGGAGGAGTTGCGCCGTCGCCCCAATTTTTCACTGGTGGTGTGTACCATTGCCCCTCTCGTCCAGGATACGGAAGGCATCGAGGGCGCGTTGGTGTTGGCAGAGGCCGGCGTCCCGGTCGGCTTTCTGGCGATGCCCACCCTGGGAACCACGGCTCCAGCGTCGCTGGCCGGCGCCATCGCCATGGGCGATGCGGAAATCATCAGCGCTGCGGTGCTGATGCAACTGGCTGCCCCCGGGGCGCCGGTCTTCCACTCAATGATGCAGGCATGGGCCGATCCACGCACAGGTGGCTACATCAGTTACCCATTAGACAGCGCCTGCCGCTACGGCCCGGTACAGACCGCCCACCATTGGGGCCTGCCGTCGTTGGGAGGCGCGTATGGCACCGATTCCAAAGGAGTCGGCACCTGGCAGTCCGCCGCGGATCCGGCGATGGACCCCTTCCTGGCAGCGCTGGCCGGGGCAGAGATCGTCACCGGCATGGGGCTGGCGCGCACTTATACCCTGCTCTACCCGGAGCAAATCATCCTGGATGACGATCTGTATCACCGGGCGCGCTACCAGATGCGCCAAATCGAAGTGGACGCCGAAACTCTGGCCGTGGACACGATCCGTGCCGTGGGACCGGGAGGGCATTTCCTGGCACAAAAGCACACCCGCCGCCACATGCCATCTGTCCTGAAGCGCTCCGTCACTCAGCAATTGAATAGTGCAAACGAGTATGAAGACCCGCTGGACTTTGCCCGGCAAAAGATTTCCTGGATCCTGGAAAATTACCAGCCGGAGCCGCTGGATCAGGCCATCCAGGCAGAGCTTTCCCGTCTGCTGGCTGCAGCCGGGAAAGAATTAGAGAAGGAGCCCATCAAATGAACGTCACGCCGACGCCACCTTTGCAGCCCATCATCCCCGCCTGCCACATCGAAACCCTGGCGCCAACTCAGCGCACCGATCTAAAAGCAGCAACGTTGCAGGTGTTGAGCGAGGTGGGGGTGCATTGCCCATCGCTAAGAGCGCAGCAAATCTACGCGCAAAATGGCTGCTCGGTGGACGTTCAAAGCGGTATTGTGCGCATCCCGCCGGATGTGGTCACCCGGGCGATGTCCCAGGCGCCGCGCTTCTACACGATGGGAGCGCGCCAGGAGACATTCGACTTGAATCTGGATGGCAGCGCCTTATACTGCGCCACAGATGGGTGTGGGGTGGAAACAATTGATGTGGCTACGCGCCAGCGCCGGCCATCTACAAAGGAGGACGTGGCCCTCGGCGCTCGCCTGGCAGATTATCTCCCAGAGATCGGCTTTTACTGGCCGATTGTCAGCGCTCAGGATCACCCGGCGACTGCGCCGCTGCACGAGCTGGATGCCTCGTTCAATAACACCGTCAAGCACATCCAGTCCGAGACCGTAATGGGTGAGCGCACTGCCCGCTACGCGGTCGAGATGGCCCGGGTAGTGGCAGGAGATGAGACCAGGCTGCGCCACCGCCCGCCGTTATCTTTGCTGGTCTGCTGTATCGCCCCGCTGGCGCAAGACCGGGAAGGAATGGAGTCGGCCCTGGCGTTTGCCGAGGCGGGCTTGCCGGTCGGGTTCATGTCGATGGCCACGGCCGGCTCGACCGCTCCAGCTACCCTGGCCGGCACTGTGGTTACCGGAGATGCCGAGGTGGTATCCGCGATGGTGCTCGTGCAACTGGCCTATCCGGGAGCGCCGGTATTCTACTCGTTGATGCCTGGAGTGATGCATCCACGCAGTGGGGCTTTCCTGGCCACCACCTGGGAAGGAACCCTGCTGTACGTGGTGGGTGTGGAAATGGCGCACGCCTGGGGTGTGCCAGCATTGGCGGGCGTCTTTGGCACCGATGCCCCGGTGCCTGGCTGGCAATCTGCAGGAGATGCAGCGTCGTCCTTGCTGCTCATCGCCCTGGCCGGCGCTGAGACTGGAGCAGGGCTGGGCCTGCTCGACGCCTGTACTCTGTTCTACCCGGAAGCCATGCTGCTGGATGCCGACATCTACCAGAGAGTGCGCCACGAGGCGGGCGGGCTGGATACCTGTCCCCAGGCGCTTGCGCTGGATGTCATCCGGGAAATTGGGCCGCGCGGGCATTTCCTCACGCATCCCCATACCCGCGCCAACCTGCGCCAGCGCGCTTATTCACCGCTCGCCATGCAGCCGGCTCCTGGCGGCGGTTACCGCGACCCATTGGACGTTGCCCGCCAGAAAGTAGATTGGATCAGAGAGCACCATCACCCGCAACCATTGGAGCCAGCGCAGAGCGCCGAGATGGCGCGCATCCTGGCAGCAGCAGAGCAGGAATTGGGTTAGCGAATCATACAGGAGCGGCCCCCCCCGGTTTAAGGGCGGGGGCGCGCCAGCCAGATTGGTAAAATCGGCGGGGCGGCCGGCGAGCCGCAACGGGGGCACCCAGGATGT
>CAZQQJ010000037.1:71187-80276 GCA_964595435.1 uncultured Anaerolinea sp.
GCTGCTGAGCTGGATTTGGGTTGGCGAATAATACTGTCGCGGCCGGCGCGTTTAAACGGCGCGGGCCGCTCCTGCATGATTCTTCATAGCGGCTGGCCGGCGGTCAGGCCGCAAGGAGGCAAACATGCATGTCGAAATCCACGTATTGAGCCAGAATGAACTGGCTCAGGTACACGAACGGTCGCTGCGCATCCTGATGCACACCGGGGTACGGGTGGAATCAGAGCGAGCGCGAAAAATTTTGTTCGAGGCCGGGGCGCAGGTGGACGAGAAGAAACACATCGTACATTTTCCCGCCACGCTGGTAGAAGATGCCTTACGCCTGGCTCCCAAATATTTCACCCTGGGTGGCCGGCGCGCTGGCTGGTACTGGCCGATGAACCAGGGCGATTGTACTTTACTTGCGGATGGCGAGGCCCGCTTTGTCGTCAACGCCGATACAGGCGAACGGCGCCCGGGTACCGAAGGCGATTGGCTGAAAGCCACCCAATTGATCGATGCCCTGGACGAGATCGGCGTTTACTGGCGCATGGTGGGCAGCCCCTCGCACCAGGAAACAATGGACAAAAAAGTGCGTTACTGGCGGAATGTCTTCACCTACTTCAGCAAACACGTCCAGGACTCGACCGAAACGCCCGAACAATCCCGCTGGCTGCTGGAAACCCTTCAGACGATTTTTGGCGGAAGAGAGACCGTCCGCCTGCTCAAACCATTATCCTTTCTGGTGTGTCCGCTTTCGCCCCTGGCCATCGAAGGGCCCTATACAGACGCCTACCTGGAAACGATTGGATGGGAAATTCCCGTCGCCGTCATGCCCATGCCGATCATGGGCATGACCAGCCCGGCGCGCCTGATCGCCACCACCGTGCAAGGCAATTGCGAAGTTCTGGCGATGCTGTGCCTGATCCAGGCCGCCGCGCCGGGTACGCCCTTTATTTACGCGCCGGCTCTTGCAGTAGCCGACCCACGTACGGGGCGTTTCACCGGCGGAGCAGTAGAGCATGCCCTGCTCTCCGTTAGTGTCACCCAAATGGGGCGTTACTATCATTTGCCGGTCGAAGCATCCACTGGCGGTACCAACCAGTACGCTCCCGGCATCCAGGCAGGCTACGAACGGGCCATCAATTGGACGCTGCCCACCCTGGTCTGGCCGGATATCCTGGTCGGACCGGGGTTGTTCGAAGGTTCCACCGTGCTGTGCTACGAGCAGTTGCTGCTGGACATCGAAGTTTTTCGCTACTGCCGGCGCCTGCACATCGGGATCGGCACAGACCGGGACCAGTGGCTGGAGGATTTGATCGCCCGTGAAGGCCCCGGCGGAAACTTCTTCAAACACCCTACGACGCGCAATGCCATGCTCCAGGGAGAATGGCACGTCCGCACCCTGGGCAAGTCAGAGGCCTTGCCGAGAAAAATGAGCCTGATGGAGGAAGTTCACGCCCGCATCGACGAAATCCTGGCCTCTCGCCAGCCCCTACCCCTGGAAAAAACAGTTGAAGATGAACTGGATCGTATCGAGCAGATGGCCAGAGAAGATCAATCATAGGAAAAAGATATCAGGAGAATATTTTATGAGACTCCAGGCTCAAATTCTATCTGAACAGGAGCGAGAAAAGATTCATCAGGTCAGCCTGCGCACCCTGGAAGAGGTTGGAGTGCGCTTCAACAGCAAGAAAGCGCTTTCGTTGCTTGCCCGGCATGGCGCCAGGGTCAATTGGGACGAAAAAACCGCTCGCATCCCCCGGGAACTGGTCGAAAACTGCCTGGCGACAGCGCCGAAATCCTTCGTGCTCGGAGCGCGCAACCCACAATACAACCACCCGGTACCTTCCACAGAAAGCCGCTACTGCGTAGATGGCACCTCGGCCTTTGCTATCGATTACCACAGCGGTGAACGGCGTTATGGCATGCAGGCGGATATCGAAAACGCCCTGCGCATCTTCCAGACCCTGGACCTGGGCGTCATGGCCTGGGCGCCGACCTGCGCCAGTGATGCCCCGGCGGCTTCGCGACCCTTGCACGAATTCTTTGCCATGATGCGCTCCTGTTCCAAGCACGGCCAACACGAAGTACACCACCCGGCGCAGGTCCCTTACCTGGCCGAAGGGCTGGCCGCAGTGATGGGCAGCGAAGCCGCAGTTAGAGAAAGTAAGTGTTACTCACTGATCTATTGCACCGTTGCTCCGCTTTCTCATGACGGAGAGATGTTGGACGCCTACCTGGAACTGGGCGCCCTGGATATTCCGGTGACCACCCTTCCCATGCCGGTCAGCGGCACGACCGGGCCGGCAAGCCTGTTTGGAAACGTCTGTGTGGCCAACGCGGAGAATTTGTCGTGCGTGGTCGTCTACCAACTGGCCCACCCTGGCCGGCCGTTGATGTTGGGCAATGCCACCGGCGTGGTGGATTTCTTCAGCGGCGCCTACCTGGCTGGCGTGCCAGAGATGGGTTTGATGAGCGCGGCTCTGACCGCTATGGCAGGATACTACGGCCTGCCCAGTTGCGCAGCAGGGTGCACCGCAGACGCCAAGCGCCCCGGGCCAGAGGCGATCATGGAAAAGATCATGACCACCCTGCCCCCGGTTTTGCTCAACACAGATATCATCGTGGGCTACGGCGAGGTGGAAAGCGATCAACTGCTGGTTTTAGAGCAGTTAGTGGTAGATAATGAGCTCGCCCACCTGTGCCAGCGCATGGCCCAGGGTGTAGACGCCAGCGAGGGCAAAGACCTGTTCGAGGATATCCTGAAAGTTGGCCCCGGAGGGCACTTTCTGAAATCGCGCAGCACGCGCCTGGCGCCCAGAAATGGCGAATTCTACATCTCACGGTTGATCCCGCACGGCTCGCACGAATCCTGGCTGCAGGCGGGCATGCCCACGATTTACAGCCGCGCTCGCGAGAAAGTGGACCAGATCCTGGCCGGGCCAATGATTGACCCGCTCTCAGATGATGTGACTGGCAAACTGGATGACATCCTGCGCCGCGCCGACCAGGCCTTGCAATCCGAAGAGGATTGAGCGCCACAGCAAGCGCTGGTCAGCCGACCTGCCGGGCGCGGCCGGCAGGTATGGCATCCGAGTTCAGCCGCGTTCCATTTTTCATAGATTTAATGCCTGCCACGCCTCACCCTCGCTTTCGCCTGAGGCAGATCCTCTTCTCGCGCCGGAAAAACCTGCACGGCACAGGCCTTGAATTCGGGGATGCGCGCCTGGGGGTCGAGAGCATCGATGGTCAGCAGGTTGGCGGCAGCTTCAGCAAAGTGGAAGGGTATGAAAACCACCCCGGCGCTGGTCTTCTCGCTGACCGCCGCGCGCAGAATGACCTCACCACGGCGTGAGGCAATGCGCACTGCCTGCCCGTCGCTGATACCCAACAACTCCGCGTCCACCGGGTTGATCTCGGCCGACGCCTCAGGATACAGAGCGTCGAGCTGCGAGTGACGGGTCAGTGTTCCTCCATGCCAGTGTTCCAGCACCCGCCCCGTGGTCAGGATGAAGGGATATTCATCGTCAGTTTGTTCCACCGCCGGGACGAAGTCCAGCGGATGAAACTTTCCCCGCCCGCGCGGAAAGCTTTCCGCAAACAGATAAGGCGTGCCAGGATGCTGTGCATCCCATACGGGTACTTGAAGGCCCCCTTGCTCCAGGCGTGCATAGCTCACTCCGCCATATTCCGGTGAAACGCTGGCGATTTCGGCCAGGATTTCACCCGGGTGAGCATAATTCCAACCTGCCGAAGCAGTATCCCTGGCCAACCGCGCCTCGATGCGTAAAGCCAGGTCGCAGATAATTTGCCAGTCAGCTCTCGCCTGTCCATGTGGCGGGAGGGCCTGGCGTACGCGCTGCACGCGGCGGTCGGTGTTGGTGAATGTGCCGTCTTTTTCCGCCCAGGAGACCGCTGGCAAGAAAACATCGGCAAAGGCCCCCGACTCGGTGATGAATAAATCTTGGACAACGATGAACTCGAGCTGCTGCATGTGCTGGCGGGTCAGGTTCAGGTTAGGTTCGCTCATCATCGGGTTTTCACCCATGATATATAGTGCCCGTATCCCACCAGGATGGGCATGGCTTAGAATTTCGGTGGTCGTCAGGCCCGGCGTCCGGTTCAGCCCGCCTGGCTCGACCTTCCAGGCCTGCTCCCACTTTTCGGCGTTGCCTGGCTGGTCGACGCGCATGTAACCCGGGAAATGGAAAGGCATAGCGCCCATGTCGGAAGCGCCTTGCACATTGTTCTGGCCGCGTAATGGGTTCAACCCGGTGCCTTTCCGCCCGATATGCCCGGTAAGCAGCGCCAGGTTTACCAGCGCTAACGCGCTGCTCGTCCCATGTGCAAGCTGCGAGATGCCCATCCCCCAGTAGATCGCTGCCTGTCTGGCCGTAGCATACAGGCGCGCCGCCTGGCGAATCAGGTCGCTATCCACGCCAGAAACGGATTCGGCATACTCAGGGGTAAACTTTTCCAACGAGCGAGCAAACCCGGCATAGCCCTCGGTACGCTGCTCGATGAACTCCATGTTGACCAGGTTCTCCTGGAGGATCACATGGGCCATCGCGCTGAATACCGGCACGTTGGTGCCCGGGCGCAACGGCAGCCACAAAGCAGCAAAGTCCACCAGCTCCAACCTGCGCGGGTCGATGACGATCAGCTTCGCCCCGTGCTTTTCGACCGCCGCTTTCATCTGCAATGCAATGATAGGATGGTTTTCAGTGGTGTTCGAGCCAGTGACAATGAATACATCGTTCAGCGCCACTTCGGCGGCGGTATTACTCATGGCGGATGTGCCTAACGCCTGCTGCAAGGCAGCCACCGATCCGGCATGGCACAACCGGGTGCAATGGTCGATGTGATTGGTGCGAAACAGGGCGCGGAACAGTTTCTGCAATAAGTAATTATCTTCGTTGGTCGCCTTGGCGCAAAGATAAGCAGCCAGTGCGCCCGGCCCATCCCGGTGATAGAGCGTCACCAGGCGGTCAGCAATGGTATCCAGGGCTTCATCCCAGCTAACCAGGCGCCATTCGTCGCGATCGAAGGCCTGGGTGCGTTCGCCCGCTTTTTGTGGCACAACACGCACCAATGGCGTCGTCACCCGGCGGGGATGGTCGATGAAGTCATAACCGAAGCGCCCCTTCACACACAGGTTGCCGTGGTTCACCGGGCTGTCAAAGGGCGAGGTAACCCGGTAGATCAAATCGTCCTTGACATGCAATTCCTGGGCACAGCCCACGCCGCAATAGGGGCAGGTAGTCGAAACGACTCGGTCAGGTTGGATCATCTGAAGCCTCCTGTCTGTTATTCCGGGCGCCCCGGAGCAACAGAATTCATAGGGTGATCAGGACAATTGCCGCCAGCGCCAACAAGATGCCGCTCATCTGACCACGAGACAGCCTCTCTCTCAGGATCAACCAGGCCAGCGCAACGGTCATCCCCGGATACAGGGAACTGACGACCGCGGCTACGTCCAGGCGGCCCATTTGCCCGGCAAGCACATATAAGACATTGGCGCTGGTATCCAACAGGCCGCACAGGGCAACCAGCGGCCAGGCAGTCCGTCCGGGCAGCCAGGCCTTGCCACCCTGCATGGCAATAGCTGACAAAAAAATCACCGAAGCCAGGCGCGTGGCGATCAGCGGCCATAGAATTTGTTCCTGGCTGGCCTGGTGCAGCAACACGAAATACAGCCCAAAGACCGTACCGGCAATAACCGGCAGGCGCAGTTGAGCAACGCTCGCCCTACGCAGCAGTGAACGGTTGCCCGTCTCACCCGCTTCACCGAAAGAGATCAGCGCAATGGCAGCCACCGCCAGGCACAGGCCGAGCAAAGTGGCCAGGCCGGGCCAGCCTTCAATGACCATACCCATCAGAACCGGGATGATTGCTGCCAGCACCGCCGAAAGAGGCGCGGCGATGCTCATTTGCCCCTCGGCCAACGCACGGTAAAACAGCACCAGGGCAAACCCGCCTCCCATCCCGGCCACCGCGGCAAGCAGGAAGTTTGGCCACCCCGGGAACGCCTCGCCATACAACGGAAGTATGACGATCAGCGCAACCAACCCGGTCAGTTCAGCGCCAACCGCCACACCGAAAACGTTGGATCGCCGGCTTGCCAGCCCGCCGGCGAAATCGCCCGCGCCCCAGGCCAGCGCCGCGGTCAGGCCAAAGGCAGCGGGCAAGAAAGCCACACCGCTCATACCCGCCTCCGCCCGGCGCGCGGCATGGCGGCGGTAATCGTCTCGATAGATGCGCCTTGCTCCAGAAGCCACTCGCGGCGAGGTTTCAACGCATTAGTAGGGCAAACCCCCACGCACTGTCCGCAGAACACGCAGGTAGTAGTCGGCATCGGCCGCTCGAAGAAAGTACCGATCTGCGTCTCGAAACCACGGCCGGAGAAATCGATGGCGTAGGTATATTGGGCGTCTCTGGCACACACCTGCACACAGCGCCAGCACAGCACGCATTTGGCATAGTCGCGCACATACATCGGGTTATCGTCGATCACCGGCGGATCACGGCGCAGCGCACCGGGGAAACGCTGCTCGTCGGCAGCGTAATCGGCCAGCATGGTTTGTATCTCGGGCGCCTGGCTAAGGTCTACAGCAGAAGCCAACATTTCCAGGATAGTACGGCGGCTGCGCTCGACGCGCGGCGAACGGGTATTCACCACCATCCCCGGGCTGACCTGGGCTACACAAGACGCAGCCAGCACGCGCCAGCCTTGCACTTCCACCACGCACATGCGGCACAAGGCGTTGGCTGTACAGGCTTCATGGTAACAGATCGTGGGAATCTCTATTCCGACCGATTGGGCTGCCTTCAGGATCGTCGTCCCCTCCGGCACGCTAACCGTTTGCCCATCGACCGTGAGTGTAACGTCTTCTGACATCAGCGATGGTCTCCTTCTCCCCTGATCGTGCCGCGTTCCAGCCTGGAAAACAACTTGACCAGGTTGGCCTCGGCCACCTCTTCCAGCGTCAGGTCCAGCTCGGTACAAATCTGGGCCAGATACCACAACACGTCACCCAGTTCACCTTTCAGTGCCTGGCGATCTTGCTCGCTGATTTCCCCGCCCTTGTCACGGAAGATTTTCTTGACCTTGCCGGCAACTTCCCCGGCCTCATTGGCCAGGCCCAGGGTGGGATAAACGATCGGATGGTCGACGTGGATTAACCCCCAGGTCTTGCGAGATTGTACCTGATAGTCGTTGAACCCATCGAGTTTCATCGTTGTTCTTCCTTGAAAAGATCAGGCCATAGCTTCAAGGCGCTGAGCACTGCGCTGGCCGCGGTCTGCCCCAGGCCACAGATCGAGGCATCGCTCATCGTCCAACCCACGTCGACCAGGCGGGCTCCGTCACCGGGGAGCGCCGCCCCGGCTGCCATGCGTTGCAAGATCTCATACTGGCGCTGCGTACCGATCTGGCAGGGATAGCATTTGCCGCACGATTCGTGGGCAAAGAAGCGCCCCAGGCCGAGCAGTACCTGGCGTAAGTCCCGGCTTTCATCAAGTACCAGCACCACCCCTGAGCCAAGCGGCAGCCCGGCAGCGCGCAACCCCTCGAAGCTCATCTCCACATCAAGCTGGTGGGGGAGGGCAAAAGCGCCTGCTGCGCCGCCGAACAGGATCGCTTGCAGCGCCCGCCCGTGGCGAATCCCGCCTGCCAGGTCGTACAACAGGTGGCGCAGGCTGATGCCAAAAGGCACTTCAT
The DNA here is from genome assembly GCA_964595435.1 of uncultured Anaerolinea sp. GTDB lineage: Bacteria > Chloroflexota > Anaerolineae > Anaerolineales > UBA4823 > RBG-16-57-11. Next base: position 78,890 of record CAZQQJ010000037.1, read on the forward strand.
ACAGCCCCGGCCGGGCCACATCGCCGGACAGGCAAAACAGCTTGTTGCCCGGGGACTTCTGGGTGCCAGACCGGCCAAATGTCTCCGCACCATGTTCCAGGACGTAAGGCACATTGCACAGCGTTTCTACGTTGTTGATCACCGTCGGCCGGCCGAACAGACCGTGTGTGGTGGGAAACGGCGGTTTCAGGCGCGGGAAACCCCGCTCGCCCTCGATCGAAGCAAACAGCGCCGTCTCCTCTCCGCATATATAAGCTCCCGCCCCGCGCCGCAGTTCGACATCGAAACTGAACCCCGACCCCAGGATATTCTCTCCCAGGTAGCCGGCCTGGCGCGCTTCCCCGATCGCCTGGCTCATCGCCAGGAAAGCTGCGGGATATTCGCCGCGGATATAAATATACCCCCTGGCTGCACCAATCGCATATCCCGCAATGATCAATCCCTCCAGGATGCGCTGGGGGTCATCTTCCATCAGGACGCGGTCCTTGAAGGTACCTGGCTCAGATTCATCCCCATTGCACACCACATACTTCACTTCGCCAGGCGCCTGCGCCGCGCCCTCCCATTTGATGCCAGTGGGAAAAGCGGCCCCACCGCGTCCGACCAACCCGGAAGCCTTGACCGCGGCGACGACTTCCTCCGGGCAGGACCTTAACGCCCGGCGCAGGCCCCGATAACCGCCGCCAGCTTCGTATTCGGCCAGGCTGGTCGCTCGCCCTTTGCCACAGTTAACGGTCAGGATGCGCTGCTCGCCGTATACCAGGCTGCCCTGCCGCTGGCCCCACCCCTGGCAGAGCGCCCCGGCGTCTTCCGGCGAAGCGCGCCCGAAAGCGACCGCCTGGCTGAGATCGCCCGCCGCCTTGCCAACCAGCAATGCCGGAGCATGCTCACATAACCCCAGGCAGGGAGCCCGTTCGACGGTGAAAGCGCCATCCGGCGTAGTTTCACCGGCCTGGATCCCCAGGTGGCGCGAGACGGCTGCCAGCACGGCCTCGCCGCCGGCCAGGGCGCAAGATGGGTCGGTGCACACGTGCAGCACTGTCTGTCCTACCGGGGTTGGGTAGAACAGCGAATAGAATTCGATCACGCCATGCACTTCAGCCTGCGGCACACCCAAAATACGCGCCACTTCTGCGGCGACGGTCTCGGGCAAATAGCCGTACAGTTTCTGTGCGGCGTGAAGCGCAGGCAGTAAAGCCGTGCGTCCTTGAGAAACGAAGGGAGCCAGTTTCTCACCCAGCAGAGCAAGGTCGAAATCGGACATAGGACCTCCTTTAATCGGATAGTATAAACGCCAGCGGCGTATCTGGCAATGGAGACTTGCCGGTTAAGCAGGGCAAACGCATCTAAATAGTGCTGGACAAGGTGGTATGAGAAGGCTTATCAT
>CAZQQJ010000038.1:0-79983 GCA_964595435.1 uncultured Anaerolinea sp.
CCGAGAAGGCGGCCTGACCGTCGGTGCTGGCGTGATCACCAAGATCCTCGATTAGGAGAGCTATTGTGATGATGGCCAAGCAGAAAATCCGTATCCGCTTGAAAGCATACGACCATCGTGTGCTGGACCAGTCGGCCAAGCGCATTGTCGAGACCGCCGAGCGAACTGGTGCCCGAGTTGTTGGTCCAGTACCCTTGCCAACTCGCGTAGAACGGTTTACAATACGCCGCTCGACTTTTATCGATAAAGACTCACACGAGCACTTTGAAATTCGTACACACAACCGGCTGATCGACGTTCTCGATCCAGATTCCAAAACAATCGATATGCTGATGCGATTGAACCTGCCGGCCGGCGTGGATATCGAAATTAAGATTTGAGAGCGCCACGTTTCAGGTGTCATGTTTCAGGTAAGGAAATACCTGATACGTGACACTTGAAACTGGAAAATGTAATACAGCAACGTAAGAACGGTCCTGAGCGTGGGTACACAAACCCAGATGCCCTCGCCAGGCTGGTTGACTGCGTTGTAATAGGGATGATGCAGCCAAGCCCAGGCTGACAGTCCCGAAACTTATGTAAGTAAGGAGAAATGGAGATATGTTGAAAGGGCTGATTGGCAAGAAAGTCGGCATGACCCAGATTTTCGACGAAGCCGGCGCGGTTGTTCCGGTGACTTTGATCGAAGCTGGGCCTTGCTATGTTACCCAGGTGCGGTTGCCAGACCAGGATGGATACTCGGCAGTGCAGTTGGGTTTCGATGAAATCAAGCCAAAGCATCTTTCGGGTGGTCAATTAGGGCACCTCAAGCGCAACAATCTACCTCCGTTGCGCTTTTTGCGTGAGTTTCGCGCAAAGGGCCACGACCTGGAAGAGGGCGCCAAAGTGACCGTCGAAGTGTTTGGCATTGGCGAGATTGTCGATGTGGTTGGAAAGAGCAAAGGGAAGGGTTTTCAAGGCGGCGTGAGGCGTTTTCATTTCCGCGGTGGCCCCAAGACCCATGGCCAGTCCGACCGTCATCGTGCCCCAGGCTCATCCGGTTCCGGTACGACACCAGGCCGGGTTTATAAAGGATCGCGCCGTCCAGGGCATATGGGTGATGACCGTGTAACGGTGCATAACCTGAAGGTCGTCCTGGTAGACCCTGAGCGCAACCTGCTCGGTGTGCGCGGTGCGGTTCCCGGCGCCAAGGGCGGGGTGTTGATCATCAAGGAAGCGCGCAAGCAATAGTTGCAGCGCAGACTGAATGGGAGCTAGGTGACATGGAAGTAGATGTCTTAAACATGCAAGGCGAGAAGGTCAGTTCGGTGGAATTATCTCCGGCGATCTTCGAGGCCCCGATTAATGTTGATTTGATGCACCAGGCCTTTGTGCGCCAACTGGCGAATGCCCGCCTGGGTACGCACAAGACCAAGGGTCGCAGCGAGGTGTCTGGCGGCGGTAAAAAACCGTGGCGGCAGAAAGGCACCGGCCGTGCCCGCCAGGGTTCGACCCGTGCTGTGCATTGGGTTGGCGGCGGTAAGGTTCATACCCCCAAACCGCGTGATTATACCCAGGCGATGCCGCAGAAGATGCGCCAGGCAGCGCTTCGCTCCGCCCTTTCGGCCAAGGCTGCTGAACAGAGCGTGGTGGTACTGGATGCTCTGGCGATGTCTGAGATCAAGACCCGTTTTATGGCTCAGGCCCTGGACCGCCTGGTAGGCGCCTCCAGCGCGTTGATCTTGATCCCCGAGAAAAACGACGATTACCAGCGTGTGGTTCTTTCCACGAATAATTTGCCGGATGCCAAGGCCTTGCTGGTGAACTATCTGAATATCCGCGATCTGCTGGGATATGACCGGCTGATCCTGCCGCTGCCGGCGCTGAGCGCGCTGGAAGCGATGTTGGCGAAATAGTGGAGAGGCAGCCATGACGACTTATTATGATGTGCTTCGCCGCCCGCTGGTAACTGAAAAGACGAATTACCAGAATAGCGAACTACACCAGTATGCCTTTGAGGTGGCGCCAGAAGCGACCAAGACGCTGGTGAAGGACGCAGTCGAGAAATTGTTCGATGTGAAGGTATTGCGGGTTAATGTGGTCAACGTGCCCGCCAAGCATAAACGCAATTTGCGAAGCCGCCGGACGGTCAATCGTCGCACGGCTTATAAGAAGGCGATTGTCACTTTGGCCTCTGGCGATACCATCCCAGTGTTTGAAGGAGTGAAGTAATGGGCGTAAAGAAATACAAACCCGTAACTCCTGGCCAACGGGGCATGACCGGGTATACTTTTGAGGAAATCACCAAGACTTCCCCGGAACGTTCCCTGCTCAGGCCGCTGCGCAAAAGCGGCGGGCGTAATCTGTATGGCCGCGTGACGGTCCGTCATCGCGGTGGTGGTAATCGCCGGCATATCCGTGTGGTGGATTACAAGCGCGATAAGTTGAATATTCCTGCCCGCGTGGCAGCCATCGAGTACGACCCCAATCGTACGGCTCGCCTGGCGCTGCTGTATTACGCGGATGGGGAGAAGCGTTATATTATCGCTCCTTTGGATTTGCGAGTGGGTGATACCGTATTATCGGGGCCGGTGGCTGAGGTCCGCCCGGGCAACAGCTTGCCGATTGCCAATATTCCGGTGGGTACCCTGGTGCACAATATCGAGCTGAAGAAGGGTAAAGGCGGCCAACTGGTGCGTGCAGCAGGCGGCGCGGCCCAACTGCTGGCCAAGGAAGGCGATTACGCCCAGGTGCGTATGCCCTCCGGCGAAGTGCGGCTGGTCCACCAGGCTTGCTACGCTACGATCGGACAGGTTGGCAACCTGGAACACAGCAACATTAAGCTGGGCAAGGCCGGCCGCAAGCGCCACCTGGGTATCCGCCCGACGGTGCGCGGTACAGCGATGAGCCCACGTGACCACCCGCATGGTGGTGGTGAAGGCCGCCAGCCGATTGGTATGCCCGGACCGAAAAGCCCGTGGGGTAAGCCTACCCTGGGTTATAAGACCCGGCGTAACAAGACGACGGACAAATATATCGTCCGCCGCCGAGGTAAGAAATAACCAGGCGCAAGTAGACGCCATCAGCGATGGCGTCCACGGCCTTGATAAGGTTGCGCCTGTAAGTTTGTGGAGAAGATACTATGGGACGATCGTTGAAAAAAGGTCCTTATATCAGCCCGAAGCTGTTGAAACGGGTTGAAGCGATGAATGAGCGCGGTGAAAAGAAAGTTGTCCGTACCTGGAGTCGCGATAGCACCATCTTCCCCCAGATGGTGGGCCATACGATTGCAGTTCATGATGGCCGCCGGCACGTGCCGATTTATGTGACCGAGAATATGGTCGGGCACAAGCTGGGTGAATTCGCCCCGACCCGTACTTATCGGGGCCACGTTGCTGAAAAGAAGTCGAAGAAAGGATAGGCAGGCATGGCGACGGATATCTATGCTCAAGGCCGCTTTGTCTCTTTCTCGGCTCAAAAAGTACGTTTGGTGGCCGACCTGGTGCGAGGCATGGATGTGGTTGAGGCGCTCTCCTTGTTGAAGTTTACGCCCAATCATGCTGCTCGCCCGGTTTCGAAGATTCTTGCTTCCGCGATGGCCAACGGCGAAGAGAATTTCGGTGTAAGCCGGGATGATCTGTATGTTTATCGCATTTTTGCCGATGAGGCCCCGACACGCAAATGGCGTCGGTTTGGCGCCCGTGGGCGGTTCAAACCCTGGTTGAGGCGCTCTTCGCACATTACGGTGGTCCTGCGCGAGCGGGAGGCCTGAGAGAAGGAGATCGTATGGGTCGAAAAGTTCATCCTATCGGATATCGTTTGAAGATCAACAAGACCTGGGAAGGCCGCTGGTACGCCGAAGGCGAGGAGTACGTTACCAACTTGCACCAGGATTTTCACCTGCGCGAGCTGGTGCGCGCCGAATCGCCCAAGGCGGGTGTCTCTCGAGTTGACGTTGAGCGTTTCCCAGGCAAGGTAAAAGTGGTTGTCTATACTGCCAAGCCGGGTATTCTCATCGGGCGCAAGGGCGAAAATGTGAAGAAGATCCGCCAGAGCCTGGAAAGCGTTGTGGGCAAGAAGATTGATCTGGAGATCAAAGAGATCAAATCGCCCGACCTAGACGCTTACCTGGTGGCTCGAAATATCGCCGAGCAGCTTGAGCGCCGTATCAGCTACCAGCGCGCCATGAAGCGCGCAGTGCAGCAAGCCATGCGCCAGGGCGGCGAAGGCATCCGGTTGGAAGTTTCCGGACGCTTGAGCGGTGCTGAAATGGCTCGTTCGGTCAATATGCGCGAAGGCCGCGTGCCGCGCCAGACGCTGCGCGCCGATATCGATTTTTCCAAGGCTGAGGCGCATACTACCTACGGTCGTATCGGGGTTAAGGTCTGGATCTACAAAGGTGAAGTATTGCCTGAGGTGGAAGAGAAGCCCGAATCTACCGAGGGTGTGTATGTAAGTGAATGATTCAGGTAACTGGCGGCTGAGAAGCGGGCGATTCTGATCTGGTTCTTGACCGCAGATTATCAGTCGCAGATTACTGAATAAAGCGAGGTTGTCATCATGTTAATGCCAAAGCGTGTTAAGTGGCGCAAGCAAATGCGCGGCCGCATGAGAGGGAAGGCCCAGCGAGGTTCCGATGTTGTCTTCGGCGAAATTGGCCTGAAGGCCCTGGAGCCGGGTTGGGTAACCGCCCGCCAGATCGAGGCGGCTCGGCGCGCCATTGTCCGTGCGATGCGCCGGCGTGGTAAGTTGTGGATTCGTATCTTCCCGGACAAGCCGGTGACGCATAAGCCGGCAGAGACCCGCATGGGTAAAGGGAAGGGTAATGTTGAGTTTTGGGTGGCGGTAGTCAAACCCGGGCGGATCATGTTCGAAATTGGCGGTGGTCTGCCCGAAGATGTCGCTCGTGAAGCGCTTCGCCTGGCCCAATATAAATTTTCGATCAAGACCAAAATTGTTGGGCGTCATGATCAGGTAGGAGGCGAGTAATGGCTGTGAAGAATAAGAAGCTGCGCGACGCGTCGCTGGATGAGTTGCGCAAACAGATGCGTGATGCTCGCGAAGAATTGATGAACCTGCGGTTCCAGCAGGCGACTGGCGAGCTGACCGATTTCACTCGTCTGCGCCACACTCGCCGCCAGATCGCTCGTCTGATGACGATCCTGCATGAGCGTGAGCGGCAAGCCGCAGTAGGAGGTGAAGGATGAACACTCGTCGTCGCATGACTGGTGTCGTTACCAGCAACAAAATGGAAAAGACGGTGGTCGTGGAGGTTTCACGGACCTACCAGCACCAGTTGTACAAGAAGGTCGTTCACGAGCGCCGGCGCTTTATGGCTCACGACGAGTTGGGCTGTCAGGTGGGTGACCGCGTGCAGATCGTTGAGAGCCGCCCAATTTCGCGCCGTAAGAGCTGGGTCGTTGAGAAGATCCTGCGGCGGGATATTGCCGGTGGAGAAGCCGAGGTCAGTGATCTGAATACTGAAGTGGAGGCTGAGGCATGATCCAGCACGAGACGCGATTGAAAGTTGCCGATAATACCGGCGCGCGCGAGCTGTTGGTTATCCACATCATGGGGGGCTCGACCCGCCGTTACGGGCGAGTAGGGGACGTAGTGGTTGCCACGGTCAAATCGGCGACCCCGCAGGGTGCGGTGAAGAAGAGCGAAATTGTGCGAGCGGTTATCGTGCGTTGTGCCAAAGAGTGGCAGCGCGAAGATGGCTCCACGATCCGCTTCGATGATAATGCCGCAGTAATTCTGGACACGGATGGCAAGAACCCCAGAGGTACCCGCATCTTTGGCCCGGTTGCTCGCGAGTTGCGCGAAAAAGGTTTCATGAAGATTGTTTCGCTGGCGCCAGAGGTTCTCTAGAGCCAGGGATAGCGTGAGAAACGCAGGAGCGAGTGCTGTGAAAGTGAAGATTCGCAAAGGTGATACAGTAGAGATCATCAGCGGCCGCCTGGAAGATAAAGGAAAGCGCGGCGAGGTGATCCGGGTTTTGCCCGAGGATGGGCGGGTGGTGGTGCAAGGTGTGAACATCCGTAAAAAGCACCAACGCCAGGTCCAGACGCAGGGCCGGACCCTTAACCCAGGTATTGTTGAGTTTGAAGGACCGATTTCGATTTCGAATGTGATGCTGGTTTGCCCGCAATGCGGCGAGCCTACTCGAGTGGGTGTAACCCGCAAAGAAGAAGGCGTTCTGCGTGTGTGCAAGAAATGCCAGGCACAGTTCGCATGATTGGTCAGTTGGGAGCAAGACTATGAGTCATGTGCTGAAAGAACGTTATCAGAGCGAAGTGGCGCCTGCCTTGATGAAGACGCTCAATCTGAGCAATATCATGCAGGTTCCGCGCATCAAGAAAGTCGTGGTGAACATTGGCGTTGGCGAGGCGTTGGACAATGCCAAGTCCCTGGATGCGGCTGTGGCTGACCTGACATCGGTCACCGGCCAGAAGCCAGTGATCACCAAAGCTCGTAAGAGCATCGCCAACTTCAAGTTGCGTGAAGGTCGCGCCATCGGCGTCAAGGTTACGTTGCGCGGGGAACGTATGTGGTCTTTTCTGGACCGCATGATGAACATTGCCCTGCCGCGTGTGCGTGATTTCCGTGGCGTCTCGCCAGATTCGTTCGACGGGCGTGGGAACTACACCCTGGGTTTCCGCGAGCAGTTGGTGTTCCCGGAGATCGAATACGATAAGATTGACAAATTACGCGGCCTGGAAGTTACCATTGTCACCACGGCCACGAATGATGATCATGGCAGGCAGCTATTACACATGCTCGGCATGCCATTCAAGAAGGAAGGGTAACCGATGGCGAAGAAATGCATGATAATCAGGGAAGAACGGCGCAAGTACCCCGTCCGCGTTCGCAATCGCTGCAAGGTGTGCGGGCGCCCGCGTGGATATATGCGACGCTTCGGTCTGTGCCGGATTTGTTTCCGCGAATTAGCGCTTCAGGGCAAGCTCCCTGGGGTTACGAAGTCTTCCTGGTAGCCGGGCGGAGGTTGTTAAGATGAGTGTTTCCGATCCCATTAGCGATATGTTGGTACGTATCCGCAATGCCGTGACGGTGGGCCACAACGTGGTGGCTATGCCCAGCTCGAAGATCAAGGAAAATATCGCCCGGATCTTGCACGAGGAAGGCTATATCGGCGGATATGATGTTACAGATGGTAAGATCGTCGGTTCGAAAGTTTTGCGCATCCAGTTGAAGTATGTCGGCGAGCGGCGTGAGCGTCGCCCGGTGATTACGGGCCTGGAACGTGTGAGCCGGCCAGGCCGCCGGGTTTATACCGGCAGGCAGGAGATCCCCTGGGTGCTGTCTGGCCTGGGAATAGCGATCCTTTCGACTCCGAAGGGCGTCATGACAGGACAACGCGCTCGCCAGCTTGGTGTAGGCGGCGAAATCCTGTGCAAGGTCTGGTAAGGAGGAAGCCATGTCAAGAATTGGTCGCTTACCTGTGACGATCCCTCAGGGCGTAGATGTCAAGATTGACGGTTCTACGGTATCTGTAAAAGGGCCGAAAGGCGAGATGCAGCGCACTTTTCCGGCCACCATTATGCTCTCTATCGAAGAGGGCGCAGTCGTGGTCAAACGCCCGAACGATGAGCGCACGCAGCGCTCGCTGCACGGGATGACCCGCGCGCTGATCAATAACATGGTGGTAGGTGTGAGCTCTGGCTTCCAGCGTATTCTGGAAGTAAATGGTGTTGGCTACCGTGCTGAAGTACAGGACAAAAACCTGGTTTTGAACGTAGGATATTCGCACCCGGTCGTCATGCCGCCGCCCGAAGGCATCAGTTTCGAAGCGGATATGAAAACCCGCCAGATCAAGGTGATGGGTTACGACAAACAGTTGGTTGGCCAGGTGGCCGCAGATATCCGCAAAGTTCGCCCGCCGGAGCCGTATAAGGGCAAAGGCATCAAATATCTTGAAGAGAAAATCCGCCGTAAGGCCGGTAAGGCTGGAAGGGTGTAAACATGGCTAGTAAGAACTCGCGTTCTATTGCACGCGCGCGGCGTCATGTGCGCGTCCGCCAGAAGGTTTCTGGCACCCCCGAGCGGCCTCGCCTGTGTGTGTTCCGCAGTGTGGCGGAAATTTACGCTCAGGTGATTGATGACCAGGCCGGTCATACCCTGGTTTCGGCCTCGACGATCGATCACGAGTTGCGGGCTAAGCTGCTCGGTATGAAGAAGCTGGAGCAGGCCAGCCTGGTGGGTAAAACCGTGGCCGAACGGGCCAAGGCCCAGGGCATTGAACAGGTTGTTTTTGACCGCGGTGGTTACCGCTATATCGGGCGTATCAAAGCCCTGGCCGACGCCGCCCGCGAAGGTGGCCTGGAATTCTAGTGTAGAGGTGCAGGTGAGTTTAGGGCGAGAGCCTGAACTCCTGCCTCTACCAAGGAGAAGTGTATGTCAGACTACGAATTTACGGAATTTCCGTCCGAACTGGACGAACGTGTGGTGGATATTGCCCGGGTTGCCAAAGTTGTCAAAGGCGGCCGGCGGTTCAACTTCCGTGTAACGGTGGTTGTCGGCGATGGCCGGGGCAGCGTTGGCATGGGCACTGGCAAGGCCAATGCCGTGCCTGACGCGATGCGCAAAGCATCCGAGCATGCCCGCAAGAATATCCATAAGGTCGCGACTTACAAGACCACCATCCCTCACGAGGTGACGGCCCAGGTGGGCGGAGCCAAGATCCTGCTCAAACCTGCCTCGCCTGGCACGGGAGTTATCGCAGGTGGTGGTGTACGTGCGGTGCTTGAGGCGGCTGGAATTTCGGATATCCTCACCAAGTCTTTGGGCAGCAGCAACGTTTTGAACGTTGTTTCGGCGACCATCGATGCGTTGGATCAATTGAAATCTCCTGAAGAAGAGGGTGCGCGGCGTGGCAAACCGGCGAAAGATCTCATGCCTTTCTGGGATCGGAGGAAGAATGTCTAACGAAGCACCGTCTAATGTTAAAACTGTTCGCGTTACGCTGGTGAAAAGCCCGATCGGCTATTCGAAGCGTCATAAAGCCACTATCCAGGCGCTTGGCCTGCGCCGTATGAACCAAACTGTTGAACAGGTCGATTCTCCGACGCTGCGCGGTATGCTGGCCAAAGTGGCTCACCTGGTGGTAGTGGAAGAAATTGTGTAGGGATGCATATGAAACTGCACGACCTAAAACCCCAAGAAGGCTCCAAGAAGTCGCGCAAGCGCGTCGGGCGGGGCATTGCTACGGGCCAGGGCAAGACCTCAGGACGTGGCACCAAAGGGCAGGGCGCCCGCTCCGGCGGCAGTACCCGCCTGTATCACCAGGGTGGCAATTTGCCATTCTTCCGCCGATTGCCGTTTGTGCGTGGTAAAGGTTTTACACCTCTGAACCGGGTTACGTTCAACGAGGTGAACCTGGACCAGTTGGCTGAGAAATTTACCTCGGAGAATGAGGTGACCCCAGAGACTCTGGAGCAAGCTCGCCTGTTGCGCGATTCTCGCGATCCGGTTGTCATCCTGGGCCGCGGTGAAATCTCTATGCCGTTGACCGTGCGCGTTCACCGGATCAGCAAAGGTGCTCGCGCGAAGATCGAGGCGGCCGGCGGTCGCATCGAGTTGATCGAATGATCTGGCAGAGTGAGGAGACAATACAATGAAGCGGTCTCCATGGCGTTATCTTTGGACTTCGCATGATATCCGGAATAAATTGCTGGTGACCGTCGGCTTGCTGACGATCTATCGCCTGGCTGCTCATATCCCTGTGCCAGGCGTTAATGTGGCGGCAATGTCCCAGATCATGCAAGGCGCTGGCGCCGCCGGCACGCTGGTCGGTTTGCTGGATTTGCTTTCCGGCGGCACGGTGTCCAATTTCTCCGTCCTGGCGATGGGTGTTTATCCATACATCACCGCCCAAATCATTTTGCAACTGCTGGTTCCCATCATTCCGGCTTTACAGAAGCGCATGGAAGAGGATCCACGTGAGGGGCAAAAGTGGATGGAAAAATGGACGTATATCCTGGCGGTGCCGATGGCGCTTTTGCAGGCCATTGGACAGATCAATCTGTTCAACCAACTGGCGGGTGGCGCGCCGCTGATCGAGAACTTCGGTTTTACCGGAGCTGCTATCATTCCATCCCTGGCTATCCTGTTGAGCATGACAGCCGGGACGATGTTTGCCATCTGGCTGGGCGAGTTGATTTCAGAGTTTGGCATCCGCAACCAGGGCCTTTCGCTGATCATCTTTGCAGGTATCGTCGCCCGTATGCCGGCCAATTTTGGCGGCATTCTGGCCGACGAGCAGAACCGCTGGTGGATGCTGCTTGTCACGCTCACCATCCTGATCCTGACGATCTTCGCCATCGTCTTCGTCCAGCAGGGGCGGCGCAATGTACCGGTGATGTATCCGGGCCGCCGGGTTGGCAATCGCCTGTCGATGCCTGTCAAAGGCACATTGCCCCTGATGGTCAATATGGCGGGCATGATCCCATTGATCTTTGCTCAATCGTTGCTCACCTTCCCGGCGATTGTGGCCAGTTTCTTCACCAGCTCGAAAACCGCGTGGGTGAGTAGCTTAGCCAGCACAATCCAGACGGCGTTCGGTGGGACGAGCAATTTCTACTGGATTATGTACTTCCTGATGGTGGTTGGCTTTACTTTCTTCTATACCAACGTTTTGTTTGCACAACAAAACTATGGTGAGAACTTGAAACGTATCGGCGCTCAAATTCCCGGCGTAAGCCGGGGCGCGCCGACGCAACGGTACCTGAACCGTGTCCTTTCGCGTATTACCTTGCCGGGCGCTTTGTTCCTCGGCCTGGTGGCGGTTTTGCCCTGGCTGGTCAGCCTGTTGATCCCGGCGTTTGGCACGTCGCGAAGCAGCGCCTTCTTCCTGATCTCGTCGGCAGGCTTGCTGATCGTTGTGGGCGTGGTGCGGGATACGTTCTTCAATATTCAGGCCGAGCTGAAGCTGCACGGCTATGATGATGCGGTGTTGATCCGTTAGGAAAAAAGGTTTCAGGAGGGCTGCTGTGTCGAGGTTTTTTGTCTTACTCGGCCCGCCAGGTGCGGGTAAGGGCACTCAGGCCCAAATCATCTCCAAGACGATGGGTCTTCCCCATATTTCCTCTGGAGATATCTTTCGAGAGAACTTTAAGAATCAGACCGAGCTGGGCAAGCAGGCCAAGCAATATATGGATCGTGGCGAATTGGTCCCGGATGACGTGACCATCGCCATGATCCGTGAGCGCCTGTCTCGTCCGGATTGCGCTACTGGCGCCTTGTTGGATGGCTTCCCGCGAACGCCGGCCCAGGCCGAAGCGCTGGCAGAAATGCTGGCTGGCTTGCACGGTGAAGTCGAGGCGGTGCCATATATCAAAGTTGCTGAAGAGGTGTTGATCGAGCGTTTGACAGGTCGCTGGACCTGCCGCGCCCAGGGTCACGTTTTCCATGAAAAGTTCAACCCACCTCAGCAGGCCAATGTATGTGACTTCGACGGCTCGCCGTTATACCAACGGGATGATGACCAGGCGGAAACGGTGCGCAACCGGATCCGCGTCTATTTCCAGCAAACCGCTCCGCTGATTGAGTATTACCAGAAAGCCAATCTGTTGGTGGAAGTGGATGGCACACAGCCGATCGACAAGGTGACCGAAGATTTGCTTTCGGGGCTGTCCAACAAGGGTTAGCGCGGCGATGAGTTGGGACCGGAATATCATTATCAAGAGCCAGGGTGAACTGGCGAGTATGCGCCGTGCCGGGCAAGTAAACGCCGAGGCGCTGGCCGTAGTGCGAGAAATGATTCACCCGGGCGTTACAACCGGCGATCTGGACGCGGCAGCCGAAGAAGTGATTCGCAAGCATGGCGGTAAGCCGATTTTCAAGGGCTATCCGGGGCCGTATCCATTCCCTGCGACACTGTGTGTCAGCATTAATCAGGAACTGGTACATGGTATCCCTGGTAAGCGTAAGTTGAAAGAGGGCGACATCGTTTCTGTCGATTGCGGTACGCTGCTGGAGGGCTTTGTCGGCGACTCGGCATTTTCGGCCGGAGTGGGCGAGATTTCCCCGCTGGCACAGCGTTTACTGGAAGTCACCGAGCGCTCGCTGTACATTGGCATCGAGAAGATGCGTGCCGGCAACCGGACAGGCGACGTTTCTGCAGCTATCCAGGAATATGTCGAGGGCCAGGGGTTTCACGTAACGCGTGAATACACCGGCCACGGCGTTGGCAGAAATATGCACGAGGGCCCACAGGTGCCGAATTATGGCACTCCAGGCCGGGGTGTGGTATTGCGCCCGGGTATGACAGTGGCTTTGGAGCCGATGGTGTTGGTTGGAACGCCGCGCACGCGTGTGCTGGCTGACCAGTGGACCGTAGTGTCTGGCGACGGGTCACTGACTGCTCACTTTGAGCACTCTGTGGCTGTGACTGAAGGAGACCCGATGATTTTGACGCTCCCATAATGGGGCAGCGGGTAGCCTGTTTTGAAATTTGTATGTGGTCTGGCGATTGTTAGACCTGGACGAAATGTGTATAAGCTAGTATAATCGTATCTTTGGCTGGCTAGAATCAGCTCTAAATTGAGATGTACGGAGCGGCCAGGTTATAAGGAGACTGTCATCATGAAAGTTACTGCATCGATTAAGAAGCGTTGCGCGAATTGCAAAATCGTAAAGCGCAAGGGCGTCTTGTACGTCATTTGTGAAAACCCGAAACACAAGCAGCGACAGGGATAGGTGAGTATGGCACGTATTGAAGGTGTTGATCTGCCGCGCAACAAGCGCGTTGAAATTGCCCTGACCTATTTATATGGGATTGGGTTGCCGCGTTCACATGAAATCTTGGGCGCGACGAAAGTTGACCCCGACAAGCGGGTAAAAGACCTGAACGATGCAGAAGTTGCGCTGCTGCGCGATTACATCGGCCAGAATTTCAAGGTCGAAGGCGACCTGCGCCGTGAAGTGCAGTTGAATATCAAACGACTGATCGAAATTGGCAGCTACCGTGGCTTGCGCCATCGCCGTAACCTGCCAGTGCGCGGACAACGAACCCGTACCAACTCCCGCACCCGCAAGGGACCGAAGAAAACTGTGGCTGGTCGCGGGCGCCGTCGCGGCACCAAGAAATAAGATTAGGGCGTTTCCCTTGCCGATTTGGCAAGGGTGCGCCTGGGGCTTTCTACACCGGGCCTTCTGGATCGGGTACCTTCCCCCGGCGGCTGTTCAGATGCCGCGGTGTAAATAAGCCAGGAACGAAGAGAAAGTATACAGAAATTGTGAGGTACTATGGCTCAAAGTGTACGTGCTGCGCGCCGTAAGGGCGGTGCAAAGAAAGTGAAGCGAACGCTGTCCTCCGGACAGGTTCACATCAATGCTACCTTTAACAACACCATTGTTACTGTGACTGATTTACAGGGTAACACGGTGGCCTGGGGCAGTGCTGGCTCGGCAGGGTTTAAGGGCTCGCGAAAGAGCACACCTTTTGCCGCGCGCCTGGCGGCTGAACAGGCAATTAAGGCGGCCATTGCCATGGGTTTGCAGGAAGTATCGTTGTTTGTCAAAGGCCCTGGCCCTGGTCGTGAGTCGGCCATCCGGGCCGTGCAGGCTTTGGGTCTCAAAGTGACTGCGATTTCCGATATTACGCCGGTGCCCCATAATGGTTGCCGGCCGCCGAAGAAACGCCGCGTGTAAAATTTTTTGGAAGGATAAGGAAGTAATTGTATGGCAAAATATCGTGGGCCAGTTTGTAAATTGTGCCGGCGAGAAGGCGAGAAGCTTTTCCTGAAAGGTGAGCGCTGCTTCAGCCAGAAATGCTCTTTTGATCGGCGTGGTTATCCACCCGGCCAGCATGGTAAGGGCGCTCAGTTTCGCCGTCGCCGTGAATCGGACTATAATCGCCAGTTGCGCGCCAAGCAAAAAGCTCGCCGCGTATACGGTATCCTGGAGCGCCAGTTCCGTCGTTACTATGAAGTGTCTTTGACACGTCGCGGCCTGACCGGTCTTAACCTGCTTCAGATTCTGGAATCCCGGTTGGACAATGTGATTTTCCGCCTGGGGTTTGCTGAAAGCCGCGCACAGGCTCGCCTGTTGGTGACACACGGGCATTTCACTGTCAATGGTCGCCGCACGGATGTGCCTTCTATGTTGACATCCCAGGGTGATGTGGTTGCCGTTCGAGAAGGCTCCTACCAGAGGACGTACTTTAAGGACCTCAGGGCAGTTGCTGAAGATCGCACCATCCCAATGTGGTTAAGCCGGGATCTCAAGGCGCTTTCGGGAACCGTTGTTCGATTGCCGGAACGCTCTGAAGTCGATGGCAACTTGCATGAGCAGTTGATCGTCGAATACTACTCGCGATAATTTCCCTTTCGATGCTGGCCCGTTGGCGCATCTGTGCTGTATGCCGACGGGTCGGCACGTAGACATGTGGGGATGAGGTGAACCGTGATAGGTTTAAGTAATATGGTAACGCCGAAGATTGAGCGAGAGGCTGAGGCGCGTAATTACGGCAAGTTCATCATCAGCCCGCTGGAGCGTGGTTATGGCGTCACGCTGGGCAATGCCCTTCGCCGGGTATTGCTTTCCTCTCTGGAGGGGACGGCGGTCACCTCGATCCGTATTGCTGATGTTCAGCACGAGTTCAGCGATATTCCGGGTGTGCGTGAAGACGTGATCCGGCTGATGCTGCAGATCAAGCAATTGCGGATGAAGTTGTATGATGTGGATACGGCTCGCTTGCACCTGGAGGTGCGCGGCAGCGGTGTTGTTACTGCGGGTGATATTATCACCCCGCCAGAGGTAGAGATCGTCAACCCCGATCTTTACCTGTTTTCTGTGGATGATGACAACGCCCATCTGGAGATCGAGATGACGGTAGAATCTGGCCGGGGATATTCTCCGGCGGATGACCGTATCGGTCGCCTGCCGATTGGCGAGCTGCCCGTTGACGCGATTTACAGCCCGGTTCGGCGGGTCAATTGGGACATCGGCTCTGCCCGCGTTGGGCAAAGCACGAACTATGACAAGCTGGCCCTGGAAATTTGGACAGATGGTACGATCGGACCTGAAGAAGCGTTGAGCACCAGCGCTAAGATCATCATCGATCATCTGCGCCACATTGCCGGCATCAGCGAGGAATCACTGGCGGCGATTGCCCTGGAAGAAGAAGAGGGCGGGCGCCTGACCAGCGAAATGATCGAGACGCCTATCGAGAACCTGGATCTTTCTGTGCGTGTGTTCAACTCTTTGAAACGCACCGGAATCACCACGGTGGGTGAAGTGATCGAGTTGCTCGAAAAAGGCGACGAAGCAGTAATGTCCATCCGCAACTTTGGTGAGAAGAGCCTGGATGAATTGCGCCAGAAGATGCGCGAGAAGGGCTATCTCAAGGATGGGATTGATAAGGACGTGGAGTAGATCATGCGACACAGAGTAGCCGGATACAAGTTAGGTCGTGGCAAAGATGAACGGACGGCGCTGCGGCGGATCTTGATTAAACAGTTGTTTGAGCACGAGCGTATCCAGACCACCCGCACCAAGGCCGAGGCCGTGCGCGGGCAGGCTGAACGCCTGATTACCCTGGCCAAGCGTGGAAACGCTGCTGGCGATGCCCAGATGGTGCACGCACGTCGTCTGGCGGCCGCTCGCCTGAGCGACGCCGATACGGTCAAGAAGTTGTTCGACGATATTGCACCGCGGTATGAGAACCGTGCGGGTGGTTACACCCGGATCGTCCGCCTGGGCCAGCGCCTTGGCGACGCCGCAGACATGGTCATTTTGGAGTTGGTTGAAGATTAGTAACAGGTGATGGGTGACGAGTAATCAGGATCGGGACGGACGATTGGACAGTATGTTCCCTTGCGCCTGATTACCGATTACTGATCACCGATCACTTCAATGGCACGTTACCAGATTATTCTCGCTTATGACGGGACCGGTTTTAACGGTTTTCAGCGTCAGGCGAAAGGACCCAATAGCCGCACGGTGCAAGGTGTTGTTGAAGATGCACTGCGGCGTTTAAACTGGCAGGGCAAGAGGTTGCTGGCAGCCGGACGTACGGATAGCGGCGTGCATGCCCAGGGCCAGGTGGTTGTGTTCGACCTGGATTGGGCGCATACTCCGCAGGCGTTGCAGGCGGCGTTGAATGCGAACTTGCCGCCGGATGTGGCTGTGCAAGCACTGCACCCGGTGGCGGATGATTTTCATCCCCGGTACGATGCCCTGTCGCGAAGCTACCGTTATCAGATTTACTGCCAACCCGTGCGTGATCCATTGCGTGACCGTTATGCCTGGAGGGCCTGGCCGGCGCCCCAGGTAGAGCGGCTCGAACGGGCTGCGGCGTATCTGCCCGGACTGCACGATTTTGCTGCCTTTGGCACCCCGCCCCGGGCCGGAGGCAGCACAGTGCGAAACGTGCTGCGGGCTGAATGGCTGCATACCCGGGATGAACTGAGCTTCGAAATCGAAGCAAACGCATTCCTTTTCCACATGGTGCGCAGGCTGGTCGGTTTCCAGGTTGCCGTCGGCCAGGGTCTGGTCGAGGTCGAAAGGCTGGCTGAGTATTTCCAGGGCGGCTCCCGCCCGGTGGTGCAATACCTGGCTCCGCCGCATGGCCTTACTCTGCTGCATGTGGTTTATCCGGGTGTTAACCCTGAAAGCTGAAAGCCCATCGCTGACAGCTAAGCAAGCGAGATATTCTGAACGGAAGAAATATTGCACTACGGCGGTGGCTGAATTGCCTCGTCGACAAGCGGAGAAGATAAGCGTGGATAAGACTTATATACCAAAAGCAGCCGAGATTAACCAGGAGTGGGTGCTGGTGAATGCCAGCAACCAAAGCCTGGGCCGTTTGGCCACCCAGGTTGCCAGCGTCTTGCTTGGCAAGAACAAGCCGAACTTCACCCCTGGCATGGATACCGGGGATTACGTTGTGGTGATTAACTGTGAGCAGGTGCGCGTGACCGGCAATAAACTGACCGAGAAATTCTACCACCGCCACTCGCAATACCCTGGCGGCCTGACCTCTATCAGTCTGCGCGATCAGCTTGCAAGGCACCCGGAGCGGGTGATTCGCAGCGCGGTGTGGGGTATGTTGCCGCACAATAAATTTGGCCGCCAGTTGATCAAAAAACTGAAAGTGTATGCTGGGCCGGAACACCCCCACGCTGCACAGAATCCGAAGCCACTGGCATCAGGCAAGGAGTAGAAATATGGCAGTTCAGTATTACGAAGGCATTGGTCGTCGAAAAGAAGCCACCGCCCGTGTGCGGGTGATGAGTGGTTCGGGTCAGTTCATCGTCAATGAGAAGCCGTTGGAAGTGTATTTCCCGCGGGTGGGCGATGCACAGTTGATCCTGGCGCCGTTGTCCGCGGCCGGTGAAAACCGCGAAGCTCTGGATGTAACCGTCGTGGTAAAAGGCGGCGGCGTTACCGGGCAGACCAGTGCCGTACAGCTTGGCGTGGCGCGCGCTTTGGTCAAAATGAATCCTGACCTGCGCTCGGTCATGCGCAAGGGCGGCTACCTGACTCGTGATGCACGCATCAAAGAGCGCAAGAAACCCGGCCTCAAGCGGGCCCGCAAGGCGCCGACCTACACGAAGCGTTAATTTTTCTTTCGGGAGCTTTATCCTGCGTAATGCGGATTGCGTGGTGCGTAAAGATTGGATTTGTGCATCACGCAAGACGCATTACGTTTTCGTTTAATCGGGTCATGAGCGATCGGTTGATGAGCAACCAGGGAGAAGGCACCTGGGCGCTCAGGGCTTACACGTTGCGTATTTCGTGCCATGCCCCTGTAATGAGTGAATGGGTCGTTGAGGAGAAAACATTTTGGGAACCGGGATTACGATTTTAGGTTTAGGGCCAGGCGACCCGAACCTGTTGACCCGCCAGGCCTGGCAGGTGCTGGAAAGCTGTGACGAAGTTTATCTGCGCACTCGCCAGCACCCGGTGGTGGATGGTTTGCCAGGCCAGGTACTCGTTCATTCGTTCGATGAACTTTATGAGCAGGGGGAGTCGTTCGAACAGGTGTATGATGAGATCGTGAGGCGGGTGTTGGCCCTGGGACGCCGTCCCCAGGGTGTGATCTATGCCGTGCCCGGACACCCCTTTGTGGCCGAGGCGACTGCGCCAGAAATCGTCCGCCGCGCTCAAGAGGAGGGCATCCCGGTGCAGGTAGTGGAGGGTTTGGGTTTCCTCGAGCCGACCTGCACCGCTTTGGGCATCGACCCATTCCCTCATACGGCTCTGGTGGACGCGCTGCAACTGGTGGATGCGCACGTGCCACCTTTTTCGCCCGGCACGCCGGCGATCATTGCCCAGATTCACTCCGCTGCCGTGGCGGCGGATGTCAAGCTGACCCTGATGAGCCTGTACCCCGACGAACATCCGGTGAAACTGGTGCACGCGGCGGGGACCGAGCGGGTTTGTGTCGAAGATTTGCTGCTCTATGAGATCGATCGCAGCAGTAAGATCGGCCTGCTTTCTGCACTGTACGTGCCGCCGCTGGCGCCGGAAACGTCTTTCGAGGCGTTCCTGGAAGTGGTGGCGCACTTGCGCGCTCCGGACGGCTGCCCGTGGGACCGCGAGCAAACGCATCGTTCGTTGCGGGCGGATTTGCTCGAGGAGGCTTACGAAGCGCTGGCTGCTCTGGACGCCGGACAACCCGATGATCTGTGCGAAGAGTTGGGCGATTTGCTGCTGTTGATTATGATGCATGCCCAGATTGCCAGCGATGAGGGTGAGTTTAACATGGCGGATGTGCTGCGTGGCATCCATACCAAGATTGTGCGCCGCCATCCGCACGTATTTGGCGAGGCGCAGTTCAACAATACGAAGGAAGTGCTGCAAAGCTGGGAGCGGGTGAAGGCCGAGGAACGTTCGGCCAATGGCAAGGCCGAAGCCAGCCTGCTGGAT
The DNA here is from genome assembly GCA_964595435.1 of uncultured Anaerolinea sp. Taxonomy (GTDB): domain Bacteria; phylum Chloroflexota; class Anaerolineae; order Anaerolineales; family UBA4823; genus RBG-16-57-11. The sequence continues at coordinate 18,874 of CAZQQJ010000038.1, forward strand.
GGGGTCTCCCAGACATTGCCTGCCCTGGCCCAGGCACAGCAGTACCAGAAGCGCGCGGCGCGGGTCGGCTTCGATTGGCCCGACATCCAGGGTGTGCTGGACAAGCTGGAAGAAGAGCTACGGGAGGTGCATGCCGCGGTTGATGGAGAAGAACGCCAGGCCGAGATCGGTGATTTGCTGTTTGCGGTGACCAACCTGGCGCGCTGGTACCAGGCGGACGCGGAAAGTGCGTTGCGGGAGGCAAATGCCCGCTTTCACCGGCGGTTTTCGTATATCGAGACTGCGGCGCGTGCCCAGGGGCGGGCGGTTTCTGACCTGTCACCGGATGAGATGGAAGGATTGTGGCAGGAGGCCAAGAGACGTTAGCTGATCTGCAATCGCCGGCCAGTCCTTATTTCGGTGATGTGTAATCCGTCAATGAGTAATCGGGGTTGCTCGTTGATTTTCAAAGACCCGCAGTGCGTGAGCAGCTTGCTTGCTAACGTTGACCACATGGTTCCATCTTGTTTCGTATAAGGGGCTTACTTTTTAGTAGGTTGAAAGACGAGGACGCAGGAGTTCAAGAAATTAATCCTGGTGCTGGCCGCGCCTTGCAGCTAGAAGATAGCCATACGCCAGGGTGAGCACGGCGAAAACGGCGCTGAGGGTGGCGCCGGCAGCGTTCAGCCACACGGAGGATTGCTGGGTGATGGCGACTACGAAGGCCAGCAAGTTGCCGAGCAGCAAGGCGAAAATCACCCCCCGGCGAATCTCGGCAGGAAAGCTTTCCGCCGCTTTGCGCAGCGCCAACAGCAGCAGCCCCAGGCTGAACAGCGCCGCGCCGAACATACGCCCGAAGGCGGTCAGGTGCCAGTAGGTGAAGCTGTCGATATTCAATTCAGGCACATCGAAGAAGGCCATCATCATCGGCCCGTAGATGGCGAAGGCGATTCCTGCGGCGATGAACAGTAAGGCGTTGAGTGAGATCAGTGTAGATAGTTTCATCACATAAAACTCCCTTCCGTTACGTTTGGGCCGGGTGGGGGTTCTGGCCGCCCGACCCCAGTATCATCGATCCGCGCGCCAGCGAGCGTAGATCGCCATCGAAAGCAATCGCCCGGCGCTGCGCTCGGATAGCGCCAACTCTCCAGCCTCCAGGCTGCCGCCCAGGCCAGCGGTCATTTCTTGCATAGCGTAATAAATGCTTAGCGCTGAAGCGCGTATGGCGTAGGCGGTCAGGATAATAAATAATGGGCTGGGGCTGAGCAAAGCGCGGCAGTTTTGCAACAGATCGGGCAATGACTCGAATAGTTCCCACACCTGCCCCTGCGGGCCGCGGCCGAACTTTGGCGGGTCCAGGATGATGCCGTCGTACTTTGCCCCCCGGCGCAGCTCGCGGCGCACGAATTTAAACGCGTCATCTACCAGCCAGCGAATGGGGCGGTCATCCAACCCGGAGAGAGATTGGTTCTCGCGTGCCAGCAGGATGGCTTTCTTGGATGCATCCACGTGCGTCACCTGCGCCCCGGCCTGTGCGGCAGCCAGTGTGGCCAGGCCGGTATAGCCGAAGAGGTTCAGCACCCTGGGCGGGTCTGGCCGGGCGAGCGGAGAGCGGGCGGCTGGCTCGCCGAGGCGTTCAGCGATCCAATCCCAGTTGGCGGTCTGCTCGGGGAAGACTCCCATGTGACGTGAGCTGGCCGTGAAAGAAAGAAAACGCAATCCCTGGTAGTTCATCTGCCAGGGTGTTTTGACCGGACGGTTGACCTGCCAGCGCCCGCCGCTTTCTTCGCCGGTCGGCTCGAAAATAGCATGGGCTGCCTGCCAGCGATCTTTGGGCAAGGCCCGTTGCCAGATCGCCTGATGTTCCGGACGCACAAAGGTGTATGGTCCGTAACGTTCCAGTTTTGCACCGGCACCGCTATCCAACAGTTCGTAATCTTTCCAGCCGGATGAGACGAGCAGGTCGATTTTCGCTTGATCTGAGTGTGTACCAGTCATATTCCTGCTCTCCGCGTAATTGGGTGTTGTGCGCGTTGCCTGCCACACACAACACCCAAGAGGATCTTATATCGGTTCAAAACGGGCCGTGAAATGGCGCAACAGCTCGGGAGCGTAAGTGAAGCGGTATCCACGCACCTGGCCCCTGCGGGCGGCGATTTTTTGGATGGTGGCCACGACGTAATCCAGGTGGCTTTGGGTGTAAACGCGCCGGGGGATTGCCAGGCGCACCAGCTCTAACTGCGGATAAACCATTTTACCGCTTTCGGGGTCGGAGTAAGCAAACATGACTGAGCCGATCTCGACTGTGCGGATGCCGCCTTCCAGATATAGCTCAACGGCCAGCGCCTGGCCGGGAAAATTAGACTGGGGGAGGTGCGGGAACAGGCGTCCTGCATCCAGGTAGACGGCGTGGCCGCCGGGCGGCTCGACGATGGGAATGCCAGCCTCCAGCAAACGCCCGGCCAGGTAGGCTGTCTGGCCCAGGCGGTAGGCCAGGTAAGCCTCGTCCAGCCCTTCCCACAGACCCACGGCCAGGGCGTCCAGGTCGCGCCCGGCCAGCCCGCCGTAGGTAGGAAAGCCCTCGCGCAGAATCAGCTCGTTGCAGGCGCGCTGGTAAAGCGCCTGGTCGTTCATTGCCAGGAAGCCGCCAATATTGACGATGGCGTCTTTCTTGGCGCTCATCGTGGCGCCATCGGCCAGGGCGAAGATCTCCCGGGCGATTTCCAGGGTGCTTTTGTCGGCGTAGCCAGCTTCGCGTTGCTTGATAAAATAGGCATTTTCGGCGAAACGGCAGGCATCGATGAAGAACGGGATGCCATATTCGCGATAAACCGCGGCCACCTCGCGCAGGTTGCTCAACGAGACGGGCTGCCCGCCGCCGGCATTGTTGGTGATGGTGATCATGCCCATCGGAACGTTCTCAGGCCCAACCTGCTCGATGAAAGTGCGCAGTTTGTGGATATCGATATTCCCCTTGAATGGGTAACGGTTGGTAGGGTCTTTGGCCTCGTCGATGACCAGGTTGACAGGACGGCCGCCGCGCGCCCGGATATTGGCATCGGTGGTATCGAAGTGCATGTTGGAAGTTACATATTGGCCGGGCTTGACGTACAGTGCAGTCAAGATATTCTCGGCTGCCCGGCCCTGATGGGTGGGGACGAAGAACTTGAAACCAAATATTTTTTGCATGGCTTCCGCAAGCCGCTCGAAGGACCGCGCTCCGGCGTATGATTCGTCGCCGCGCATGATCGCAGCCCATTGTTCCTGGCTCATCGCGCCTGTGCCAGAGTCGGTCAGGAAATCGATGAAGACATCTTCGGCGCGCAGTGCAAAAAGGTTGTAGCCAGCTTTCTGGATGGCCTCCTGGCGCGCCGCCCGGTCGATCAGGCGGATGGATTCAACAGATTTGATGCGAAACGGCTCGGGGGGGTGAATGATCATACAGTTGCCTCCATAGGAAATAGAAGATATTTTGCACCATTGTACACAATTCTACAAAGTTGTGCGCGCTTTTCATTCGATGAAAATCCAGGGTTACTTACGAAGATGTGTCTTGATATAGGTACAAATCTCATCCATCGCCTCGGTGGCCTCTGGAAAGAGCGGCGCCAGGAGGGGATAGCAATGGATCATCTTTTCTCCAATTCTCAAAGCGACATCGACGCCCGCCGCCCTGGCTTTTTCGGCGAAGCGCGTCGAATCGTCCAGTAGTGTATCGTACTCACCAATGTTGATGAGAAGAGGTGGTAGGCCATGCAGATCCCCGTACAGAGGCGACATCCACGGATTGGTGGGGTCGTGATCCCCTGCGTAATATTTGGTGCATACGGTTGCCATCCCCGCAGGGGATACGCAGACTTTTGCCTTCGTGCGGTAGGATTCGCCAGTCAGCTTAAGATCGGTCCAGGGAGATATGGCTACCGCGGCAGCCGGCAGAGGGATGCCTTGATCGCGCAGTGCAAGTAACGTAGCCAGGCACAAACCTCCGCCCGCCGATTCTCCGACGATCATGATGTTCGATGGTTCAATGCCCTGGGCCAACAGCCAGCGATAGGCTTTCAGCGAATCTTCGAGCGCGGCAGGGTAGGGATGCTCCGGAGCCAGCCGGTGTTCAAACAGGAGCATGGCCACACCGCTACCGGCCACGATCTTGGCGACGATGGCGCGGTGATCCTTGCAGGAACCACTCACATAGCCGCCGCCAATAGTATACAGAATCACTTTGTCTTTGGTCGCTCGATGCGGCACCAGCCATTCTGCCGGGAGATCATCTACGGTGAGCTGTTCGACATCGACACCGGCTGGCATCTTACCCATCCCGCGGTTGGCTTGTTCACATCGCTCACGAAACTGTGGGATGGATGTGTTCCAATCCCAGGTCTCTTTTTTTAAGCGAAAGCGTAACAGGTGGTTATTTTTGAATGTGAAATAGAATATACGACTTCGCAAGCTTGGCATGGTGTCCTCATCGTGGTTTATTGTTGGTTTATTGTTTTTTTGCTTTGGTATTCGATTCACGCTTGTGCTCTGGCGCCATGGATGCATAGATCGACGCACCGCGCGATGACTTCGTCTGCATTGAATTCTGGCGATTCCATAAATACCTGTTTGACGATTTCGATAAGGGCAAATTCGAATAACTCTACCAGGATATCGTCTGACAAATCTTTCCGAATTTCGCCGCTTTCCTGTCCGAGGCGGATGATTTCAGTTGCCACCAGGTAAAACCCACTTTTTTCGCTGGCTTCCAGGTGGACTGAAACCATGCTCTTCATCCTGTAGATGAGGTATTTTTCGAAGATTAGTTTTTGCGCCCGTGCCGCTTCCGTTAACTCACCTAAAACCTGTGTCAGGCGTGAGCGGGTATCGGGCATTTCTCGCAACTGAAGGGCTCTTTCTGCATTTTTTTTTGCAAAGGAACGCCTGATATATTCGTCGACGATGGCTTCTTTGACAGGGAAGTATTTGTACAGAGTACCTTTGGCAATATCCGCCTCCTTGGCGATTTGCTCCATTGTGGTGGCATCGAAGCCAAAATCCCTGAACAACTTTGTTGCTACATTAATAACCTTTTGCCGGGTCTCTTCCTTTCTGCGTTCAATCCGGCCAACATCGGATGGCTCTTTCTGGTTCATTTCCTCTTCCTCGCGGTAGTGATAAGTAATTTGTGTCGCTCTTTGATTTTGTGTGACCCGCAGCGTGCGAGCTGTTTTTCTGACCGGGATCATTCTGCGCGGCTCTATTGTGTGAGTGGCACTGCACACCGTCCACACGATAGAGGAAAACTGCTTATAGAACTTGAACATCGTCCTTATTTATACTTCGTATAAAATTGAACGTCGTTCATTTTATCTTGAATGGATTATTCTGTCAATCCTTCTCGCCCGGCGAATCTGGCAGGTGTTATGACTATTGATGGGAGTTGCAAGGCCGGCTTGCATGAGGCACAGGTATAATATGACCATGCCTGTTTTGGGACAGAGATCGTTAGGCAATGTCAAAAACCCCACTGCTATTCGCCGCGGGGCCGCCTTGCTGGTGCTGGTGGTTGCCCTGGTCTTACTGGCCTGGGGATACTGGCCGCACCAGAACCGGGCCAATAGCCTGCTGCTTTCCCCAGAGGAGATGTTGCCCACGCAGTGGCCGTCCGGCACGCCGCCAGACGCACTGCCGGCGGTCACTGCGATGCGCCGGCTGGAATTATCCTATCCACTTGTACTGCGCGTAGGCGACGGCGCGGTTGTTCACCTGGCTCTGGTTCCGGCTGCCCAGGAAGATAGGATACCGGCTGGGTCTTCATCCGGCCAGCCGGCCCCGGTGGAAGTTTCAGCCGACGAGTATACGGTTATCGCCGAAGCGCGGCTCGACCTGGCGGGCATCGATTACGGCCCGCCGGGCCAGACGAATCAGGCCATGCTCGCCGGCCGCCCGGTCAATTTTGCCTGGCAGGTGCGTCCTGGCCGGCCAGGCGAGTTCGAGGGTGTGGCCTGGCTGCATTTGAACTATCTGGCGCCAGATGGCCAGCCGGTGGCGCGCCAGGTGATCAGCGCACAACGCATTCGAATCCGGTCGGTAAGCTTTTGGGGGATGAGTGGTAACCTGGCGCGCCTGTTGGGCAGCGCCGGCCTGGTGTTAGGGGTTGTCTTTGGGCTGGATGGTATCGCCCTGTGGGCATTGCACAGGTTGCAAAGAGTGTGATTCAACTCAGGAAAGGTGGTTTGTCGGCTATGTTAGAAATCGTGAGTTTTGTACTTGGCCCGGTGGAAACCAATACTTATCTGGTCGCGGATGTGCAGCGAGGCGAGGCCGTGGTGGTGGACCCGGCGTGGGACGGTGAGGAGATTGCTGCCGAAGCCCGAAAGCGTAACTGGCGGATCACCTCCATCTGGCTGACGCACGCCCATTTCGACCACATGGGCGGAGTCAGCGGCTTGCTACATAGCCTGGCCACAGCGCAGCAGCCGGTTCCACCTGTGGCGCTGCATCCTGACGATTTGCCGTTGTGGGAAACGCAGGGGGGCGCGCCGTTATTTGGAATGTACATCGACCCCGGGCCGCGCCCGACGCTGAGCCTGGCGCATCATCAAAAGCTGGTGGTAGGCGGGTACTCGTTCGAGGTGCGGCATGCTCCGGGCCATTCGCCCGGGCACGTGGTTTTCGCTTGTGCCGATGAAAAGGTTGTTTTTTGTGGCGATGTAATTTTTATGGGCAGCATCGGTCGCACCGATTTGCCCGGCGGGAGTTATACAACGCTGCTGCACAGCATTCAGCAACAAATTCTGACGATGCCAGACGATACCCGCCTGTTGCCCGGCCACGGGCCAGAGACTACAGTGGAAGAGGAACGGCAGACCAATCCTTTCTTGACTTAGACTCTTTATTGTGTGACCCAAACCTGGCAGGTCTTAACAGGGGCTCCGCAATCCGGCCACACCATTAAGACCTGTCAGGTTTTTAAGCAGCTTTGTCACTTGACACAATCTCTATTGTTGAATAATATATTGAATATATCTGTACACGAATAATCTATGATGTGTGGCTCCATTCCAGGTGAATCCTGCGATGGTTTTACACAAGGAATCAGGTGTAGTGAACAATTTTCGTCAGAGGCCTGGTTGTGGGCGATGGGTGGTTAGAGGGGTAGTTTTTGTCGTCATTGTCTTTCTATTCTGGAACGAACTTAAGCTTCTTTACTATCTTCTCCGCGGGCTGCCCTCTTTAGTGATGGGGCAACCCGTGGATGGTTTGCCGCCCATCGAGAATCTGTTACCGCAGCTACTCTTTTTGGGTTTTATCATCGTCGGTTTTATTCTGTTTTCTTACCTGGTAGTGATGTTGATTGCCCGCTCTGTCCTGCCGGTGCGTACTACGGTTGAGCATTGGGAGGCGATCAAGCGTTTTTATGGATATCTGTTCGGACGCCGCGACGCGCTGCTGATGATCCGAGAGGGCAAGATTATCGATGAGTTTTCCGACCGAAAAAAATTGAGCGGCGGCGTGGCGCTAGTCGATTTGAACAGCGCGGTGGTGTTGGAGCGGCACATGATTACAGGGCGGGGCGCCGCAGGCAGGGGGGAATCGATGGGGCAGCCGTCTCGTTTTCCGATGGCGCGCCTGGGTAAGCCGGGCCTGGTGTTTATCCGCCGCTCGGAACGGCTGCGCGGTGTGCTCAGCTTGCGCAAACAGTTCCGTATCAATTTGAATATCATGGGCCAGACTTCAGACGGCATCGAAGTCAAGACACACGTGTTTTCGCTGTTTACCCTTGGACAGCCTGCGACGATCATAAAAGTCGCTTATTGCGGCGATACCGTCCCTGATAATCTGCGCGTATTGCAGATCGATGGAGAAACCAAGAAAATCAGGTCGATCTCGGACGAACTGGACCGCGCTGACAAAGCCGAAATCCATCACTTTGCGCAGTCATTCCTTTACTATGGGGAGCCTTCGGCGCCGTTGGAACCAGCCGAGAAAGGCCGCGAAACCCCACCGTTTCACCTGGACGAGCAACGCATCTTTGCTGCGGCGTATGCGCAGGCACGCAGTGTGAACGAGAGCGACGTGGATAGCTGGAGCGACTTGCCTGCACAGGTGGCGACAGAGGTCTTTCGTAATAAGATCACCCAGGTTACTTACGACTCGTTGTATCTACCGGATGATCCCAGCCGGTTTCCTTTGCAGACGGATTTCAAGCCGCGCTTTGCCCGGCATGTGCGTTACCTGGGAGTTATGTCTTACCAGTTTGTCCACCGCCTGGATGGGCAACCGCCGGTCGAAGGCCAGCGGGTCGATAACCGGATGTTCCGCATCTCGACTGTACAGGACTTGCACAATTCGAAGGTACTGCGCGACCGGGGTATCAAGATTATTCATGCCGGATTTACTGAACTGGTGCCTACTGATCCCAAAGTCCGCCAGCAACGCCTGGACAACTGGCGTGCCCGCTGGCAGCAAGAGGCGGACATGATCCGCGCCGAGTTGGACCTGGAAGCGATGCGGATCAAGAACCGCGCCCGGGCCGACAAACAACATGACCTGATCACGAATTTATCGCGCATCTTGCAGAGCTCGGCTTATTCAGAAGAAGCGCTGGCGCTGCGTGTATTCCAGGCGCTGGAGGATGTGGCCACCGATCCGAATACCCGGCAGCTTTTGCCCAGTGATACCGTGAATATGTTGCGCAGCTTGCGGCTGTGGCTGTTGCCGGATGAACAGGTGCGCCCGGCCCTTTTGGAAGAACGGCGCGAGGCAGGGCAGGAGGAAGGCTAGGCCGATGAGAGCACCGAACAGTCAACCGGCTGGCAAAGCAAGCACTTCGGGACGTCCCAGGTTACTCGGACCGTTGTGGTTGGTGGGGTTGCTGGTCAGCCTGAGCGTTTTCCTGATACTCGATTTCATGCTCTATCGCACCAGCACGATGGGCGGGTGGGGAATACGTTACCTGGTGATACCCTTGCTGATCCCGGTCTTCCTGTTTGTGGCTGGCGGGCGTTACACGCAGTATTTGTACCGGCTGGAGAGCTGGCAAGATGGCTTCAACTATTTGATGGCGGCCGCGTTTGGCGTTGGATACGCGAGCCTGTCGGTGAGCGAGGGCAAGCCGGTGGTCGACCAGCCGGGAAAAGTGAATCCGATCCTGCGTATCGGCGGGCCGGGCTATCTTCTGGTTCAGCCGGGCAACGTGGTTTTGCTTGAAGATTACTCGGGTGATCTGCGAGTGTTGGGCGCCGGAATGCACTTCATCTACCAGGCGGAGACGATCAAAGAAATGCTCGTCCTGGAGGAACAAAAAGCGCTGGTCGAAAAGATGGCTGCGACCACCCGGGATGGCATTGAAGTCGTGGCGCGGGACGTCCAATACCGGTATCGTCTGGATCGCGGTTTAGGAGGGGAAGACAGCGCCGGTTATTTTTCCGATAACCCCTTCCCATATTCGGAAGATGCCGTACTGCAGATGACGTATAACCGCAATGTGACCGTTAATGGTGTGGCCACCTGGCACTTTGGCGTCAACCAGGTGGTGGATACGGTTATTACCGATTACATCCGCCAGAGCCTGATCGATCACCTTACTGCGCCCAGCGCGCAAGGAAGCGACCCGCGCGGCGAGATCTATAAGCAATTCTACAGTGAGGCCGGCGCCAGACGCTTCAAAGAAAAAGGCGCGGAATTATTGTGGATCGATATCGGCCATTTCGACATCCCCGATAAGCAGGTAGCCGAACAGCGTTTGAGCACCTGGCAGGCCAGGTGGGCGGGCAATGCCGGCGTCGTCCGGGCGTATGGCGAGTCGCATCGCCTGGCTTTTCAGGAAATGGGGCGTGCAGAGGCGCAGGCTGAAATGCTGATGAGCATTGTACATGGACTGGAGGATGTGGGGGCGCAAAGCGATGTGCGCCAGAACACACGCGCCATTTACCTGGCACGGATTGCGCAGCTTTTGGATGCTATGGGCAGGCAGGCCCTTCCTCCGGGCGAGACGACGGCGAAGGAATAATTTTTGGCCTGATCTTGCGGGTGTGAATTGCATGGCTGCTCAAATCGCATAGGATGAATTCAGCCAGAAAGCTGTGGAAACGTTCACGGAATGATTAATAATTCTTGACAGGTATGATTAGATTCGCTATAATTTGTTTGTATCTCGAACAAACATATTCGATGATGACGTATCATCTATTGAGAGGAGGTGTGCTACACAAATATCCGCTCACAGTCCCCCCAAGTACCCAGATCCATGTACCATATTAATTCAACCTGTCTCAAGAGGAGAGAAGACAAATGAAGAAGCCTATCTACATTCTATTTAGCATACTGGCGATTGCCGGCATGCTGCTCACAGCTTGTGGTGGCCCGGCGACTCAGGCCCCTCAGGCTACTGCCGCTCCGGTCCAGGCCACCGAAGAACCGGCCAAGCCCGCCACAAAGCTGTCGGTTGGCATTGTGCTCCCGACCAAAGACGAACCCCGCTGGATCCAGGATGAAACCCGTTTCAAAGACGCTCTGAGCAAGGCTGGCTACGATGTCCAGATTCTGTTCAGCCAGGGCGACTCGGCCAAGGAAAAGGCCAACGTCGAGTCGTTGATCAGCCAGGGTATCCAGGTCCTGATTATCTGCCCGCATGACGGCACTGCCGCTGCGGCTGCCGCCGAAGAAGCCCGAGCTGCGGGCGTCAAGGTCGTTTCGTACGACCGGTTGATCCGCGACACGGATGCCGTCGATTACTACGTGACCTTCGACAGCGTGGCGGTGGGCGAGGCCTGGGGCCAGTACCTGATCGACCAGGCGACCGGCACGGGCAACAACCTGTACCTGTATGCGGGCGCTGCATCCGACAACAACGCCTTCCTGTTCTTCGAGGGTGCCTGGAACAAGCTGCAACCGAAGATTGCGGATGGCACGTTCGTGATCAAGAACTCGAGCGAGGCTGTGGCGCTGCAGGACAAGGCCAAGCTGACCCGCGAGGAGATGGCGAAGATCATCGGCCAGGTGACGACCAACTGGGACTTCACGGTTGCGAAGAACCTGGCGGAAGCCAACCTGACGGCTGCTCCGGCTGCGGACAAGGGCACCGTGTACATCGTTGCCCCGAATGACGGCACGGCTCGCGCCATTGCGGATGCCTTTGCGGCTGACAAGGATGTGACCAAGTACTACATCAGCGGTCAGGATGCCGAGAAGGCCTCTGTGCAGTACATCATCGATGGCAAGCAGTCGATGACGGTGCTGAAGGACGTTCGCACGCTGGTTGCCGATGCGATCACGGCTGCGGTTGCCTTCCTGCAGGGCGGCACCCCAGAGAAGACCACCACCTACAACAACGGGAAGATCGACGTTCCGGCCAAGCCGTCCGCCATTGTGACGGTCACCAAGGACAACGTCAAGGCGGCGATCATCGACTCCGGTTATTACCCGGCTTCTGACTTCACCGGCCTGGAAGGCGGCGCAGCGGCGCCTGCCGCTGGCAAGCTGGCAGTTGGCATCGTGCTCCCGACCAAAGACGAACCCCGCTGGATCCAGGATGAAACCCGTTTCAAAGACGCTCTGAGCAAGGCTGGCTACGATGTCCAGATTCTGTTCAGCCAGGGCGACTCGGCCAAGGAAAAGGCCAACGTCGAGTCGTTGATCAGCCAGGGTATCCAGGTCCTGATTATCTGCCCGCATGACGGCACTGCCGCTGCGGCTGCCGCCGAAGAAGCCCGAGCTGCGGGCGTCAAGGTCGTTTCGTACGACCGGTTGATCCGCGACACGGATGCCGTCGATTACTACGTGACCTTCGACAGCGTGGCGGTGGGCGAGGCCTGGGGCCAGTACCTGATCGACCAGGCGACCGGCACGGGCAACAACCTGTACCTGTATGCGGGCGCTGCATCCGACAACAACGCCTTCCTGTTCTTCGAGGGTGCCTGGAACAAGCTGCAACCGAAGATTGCGGATGGCACGTTCGTGATCAAGAACTCGAGCGAGGCTGTGGCGCTGCAGGACAAGGCCAAGCTGACCCGCGAGGAGATGGCGAAGATCATCGGCCAGGTGACGACCAACTGGGACTTCACGGTTGCGAAGAACCTGGCGGAAGCCAACCTGACGGCTGCTCCGGCTGCGGACAAGGGCACCGTGTACATCGTTGCCCCGAATGACGGCACGGCTCGCGCCATTGCGGATGCCTTTGCGGCTGACAAGGATGTGACCAAGTACTACATCAGCGGTCAGGATGCCGAGAAGGCCTCTGTGCAGTACATCATCGATGGCAAGCAGTCGATGACGGTGCTGAAGGACGTTCGCACGCTGGTTGCCGATGCGATCACGGCTGCGGTTGCCTTCCTGCAGGGCGGCACCCCAGAGAAGACCACCACCTACAACAACGGGAAGATCGACGTTCCGGCCAAGCCGTCCGCCATTGTGACGGTCACCAAGGACAACGTCAAGGCGGCGATCATCGACTCCGGTTACTACCCGGCTTCTGACTTCACTGGCTTGCCGTAAGGATTTGCGGTAAAATAACCCACAGGAATAGTGATGGCCTCATCTATCACTATTCCTGTGAAAATTTTAAAAACCCTTTGCGATTTTCCAACAGGAGGTGCCAATGAGTACTCCGATATTAGAGATGAAAAATATCACAAAGGAATTTCCCGGAGTGAAAGCTTTGCAGAACGTCAGCTTTCAAGTCTCCGAGGGTGAGATTCACTGCCTGGTTGGCGAAAATGGGGCAGGCAAATCCACCCTGATGAAAGTATTGAGCGGGGTCTATCCTCACGGCACATACACCGGCGATATCATTTTCGATGGAAAAGTACAGCAATTCTCAGGCATTAGCGACAGCGAAAAGGCCGGCATTGCTATTATTTATCAGGAATTGGCATTGATTCCTGATATGACAGTTTATGAAAACATCTTCCTGGGAAATGAGATCAAAAAAGGCTTTTTAATCGACTGGAATGAAACGATCAAGAGAGCCGGTGAAATGCTTAAGAAGGTCAGGCTGGATGTCAACCCTGCGACGAAAGTCAAAGACCTTGGAGTGGGGAAGCAGCAATTGATTGAGATCGCCAAAGCTTTGAGCCGGGAAGTTAAATTATTGATCCTGGATGAGCCTACCTCCGCCTTGAACGAGGATGACTGCAAAAATCTGCTGGATTTGCTGCGCGAGCTCAAAAAGCATGGTGTGACTTGCATTATGATTTCACACAAGCTGAAAGAGGTCATCGCGATTGCCGATAAGGTGACGGTCTTGCGGGATGGCCAAACCATTTGCACTCTGGATACCTACAAGGGCGAGGTGTCTGAAGGTGTTCTGATCAAGAACATGGTAGGGCGCGAAATCAACAACATCTATCCGAAAAGAGAACGCAAGTTATTCGGAGCTGTGGCTGCTGCGGTAGAAGAGGCCAAAGCGGCGGGCGTAAAAGTCATTTCGTATGACCGGCTGATTGCCAACACCAAAGCAGTGGATTATTTTGTGACCTTTGACAGCATCGCTGTCGGCGTCCAACAGGCCCAATACCTGGTTGACCATGCGTCGGGCAAAGGCAACCCGCTCTATCTGTATGCCGGAGCTCCAACAGACGACAATACCTTCCTTTTCTTCCAGGGCGCCTGGAACGTTTTACAGCCCAAGATTGTCGATGGCACGTTCGCCATCAAGAATTCGAGCCAGGCCGTCAGCCTCCAGGCGAATGCTATCCTGACGCGTGACCAGGAAAGCACGATCATTGACCAGATCACCACCAACTGGGACTTCAACACCGCCAGGAACATGGCACAATTCAATTTGACCGCCGCAACCGTGGCTGACAAGGGTAATGTCTTTATCCTGGCGCCTAATGATAGCACTGCTCGAGCGATTGCCGATGTTTTCGGCGCTGATCAGGACGTCAAGAGCTATGTCATTACCGGCCAGGACGCTGAGGAAGCTTCTGCCCAATACATCCTGGATGGCAGGCAGTCCATGACCGTCTTTAAGGATGTCCGCACCCTGGTACAGACCGCAGTCGACGCGGCGGTAGCCCTGCTCAAGGGCCAGGCTCCCGTAGCCAATGGCACCTACAACAACGGTACGATCGATGTCCCAGCGTTACAGTCTCCGGTTGTCTCAGTCGACAAGGCGAATGTCGAGTCCACTCTGATCGATTCTGGCTATTACAAGGCCCACGACTTCACCGGCCCTTCGAGCACGCGTACGTCCTCAGCCGGTTTAGCTGTCGGGGTCGTTCTCCCAACCACGGATGAACCGCGTTGGATCCAGGATCAGATTCGTTTCCAGGATGCGTTCAAAGCCGCCGGATACGACGTTGAAATTCTCTTCAGCCAGGGCGATTCCGCCAAGGAAAAAGCGAACGTCGAATCACTGCTGAAAAAGGGCATCAAAGTTCTGATTATCTGCCCGCAAGGCAGCGGAGAGGTTGTTCTTGAGGTTAAAAATTGGAGCGCCTATAACCTGACTCTGGGAAGAGAAATTCTTAAGGACGTCAGTTTCAACGTAAAGAGAGGCGAAATCGTAGGCTTTTCAGGCCTGATGGGATCGGGGCGCACTGAGCTGGCCCTGAGTCTGTTTGGCAACCCGACTGGCTACCGGGTGCAGGGTGAGATGTACGTTAAAGGGCAGAAGCAACGCTTTGGCCATCCGCACGATGCCATTACCTCTGGTGTGGCGTATGTGAGCGAGGATCGCAAGGGTGTTGGGTTGATCTTAATACAAGATGTGAAACAAAATATCACCCTGGCCAACCTGGTGAAGATTGCCAACCGGGGGGTGGTGGATAAGAACGCCGAGGTCAAAGTAGCGAATGACTATCGCGTATCTCTCAACATCAAGACTCCTACGGTTGAACAGAAAGTGAGCAATCTGAGCGGTGGCAACCAGCAAAAGGTGTCGTTGGGTAAGTGGTTGTTCGTTGCTCCCGACGTGTTGATTCTGGACGAGCCTACGCGAGGCATCGATGTAGGCGCAAAATATGAAATTTACACGATCATGAACGAGCTCGTCGGGCAAGGTATGAGTATTATCATGATTTCGTCTGAGCTGCCTGAGGTCCTGGGAATGAGTGACCGGGTGTATGTCGTTTCTGCAGGAAAAATCACAGGTGAGCTGCCTATTGGAGAAGCCACTCAAGAAAAAATCATGGCGCTGGCTACAAACTATTAAGACAAAAAAAGGAAGGACATCATGTCATTTGCCAGTAATCTCAGGAAAGTATTAGGGCAAAATGTCCGTGAATATGGCATGTTCATTGCCTTATTCGTCATCATGGCGATCTTCACCATCACAACCAAAGGCATTTTTATGTCGCCAAGGAATATCAGCAACCTGATCAACCAGACGGGTTATATTGCAGTGCTGGCAGTTGGAGTGACGTTGGTGATCGTCATCCGGCATATCGACCTGTCGATCGGCTATCTTTTAGGCTTCCTCGGCGCACTGGCGGCTATCGCCATGGCTGATCCGGTGGTGATCCAGGCGGGTCTACACCTGCCTGCGCTGGTTGTCATCCCGGGCGTGCTATTGACGGGGATCCTGGCCGGGCTGCTCACCGGGTTCCTGGTTGCAGAGGTGGGCATTCCGGCTTTCGTGGCGACGCTGGCTGGATGGCTGGGTTACCGGGGCGCGCTCCAGCTTGTCACGGCGGGCACGGGCACCATCATCATTTCAGACCCTATCTTCAATGCCCTGAGCAACGATTTTATCCCAGATGTTCCAGTGAAGATACTGCCCGGAGTGCATACATTAACGCTGCTTCTGGGAGCGGCGGCGGTCGTTTTTTACATAGTCAGTGCGATTAACGATCGTAGAAAGAAGATGGCCTATAACTTTGAAGTCCTGCCGATGAATATGTTTATCCTTAAGCTGGTATTTATGACAGCGATTATAGGCGCTGCCACCTGGATCATGGCAGGTTACAAGGGCCTGTCCTGGACGGTGGTGATCGTATTGGCGGTGGTGCTGATCTATGATTTCATAACGTCAGGCACAGTGCTCGGCCGGCATATTTACGCTGTCGGCGGTAACCCGGAGGCCGCCCAGTTGAGCGGCATCAATGTCAAGAAGATCACTTACATCGTTTTCGGCTCGATGGGCATGCTCTCGGCGCTTTCAGGCATCCTGTATGCTTCCCGCTTTAAATCGGCTACCACAACCGCAGGGCAGGGGCTCGAGTTGGATGCCATCGCTGCGGCCTTCATCGGTGGTACATCGCCAGCCGGAGGTATCGGCAAGGTGACCGGGTCGCTCGTGGGCGCGTTGGTCATGGGTTCTCTTTCAAGCGGCATGAACCTGATGGGGATCGATATCTCCATGCAATATATCGTCAAAGCGCTGGTGCTGGTGGTCGCGGTGGTTTTCGACGTGGTCACCCGGCGGAGAGCAGCATAGGCTTTTTCGGAATTTAGGTTTGCGAGTAATTTTTTTGACGATGGGCCAACATTGGCGCTTATTGACTGCCAGTGTTGGCCTATTTTGATTCATTTCAGACCGTTTGTTTTCCCTCCTCATATGTAAAAGAGCGTGCTAAAGTACGAGCTGAAACGTATGGTTTGATCCTGGGGAAGAAAATTTTGGTTCAAAGGCTATGAAAACGTTTACAAAAAATTAGAAATTCTTGACAGGAGGAATGAGATTCGCTATAATTTGTTTGTATAGGAAACAAACATATTCATGGTGTCTCATCGCTGATTGAATGAGGAGGTGCACGCCGAATAACGCTTATAATAACCTTTCTTCCCCCCTGTGTGTATCGTTAAAGTTTCAAAATATATAACAAGCAAGTCCACAACAACCATCTGGAGGAGAAAAGTGAACCACAAGTTCTTTCGTTTTACCATGATCTTTATGGTGCTGGTTATGATTGTTGCCAGCCTGTCGGCCTGTGGCGGCGCACCGCAGCCCGCGGCCCCTGCCGAGAAACCGGCTGAAAAGCCTGCAGAGAAGCCTGCTGAGAAGATCAAAGTTGGCCTGTCGTTCTCCGATTTTGCCACCGAACGCTGGAAAAATGAAGAAGTGCTCATGCGCAAGCTGCTTGAGGAGAAGGGCTATGAAGTCCTGACCCAGGAAGCCAACCATGACGTTAAGCTGCAGAATGACCAGATCGACAACATGGTCAGCCAGGGCGCCAAGGCCCTGATCGTCATTGCCGAAGATGGCGACGCTATCGTAACCTCGGTCGACAAGGCCGCCGCGGCTGGCGTGAAGGTCATCGCCTACGACCGCCTGATCAAGACCCCCAAGATTGCTGGATACATTTCGTTCAACAACGTGGCCGTGGGCAACAACCAGGCGGATGGCGTGATGAAGGCCATCAACATCGAGGGTTGGGATGTAGCTGCCAATGGCAAGCTGCGCCTGGTCAAGCTGGGCGGCAGCCCGACCGATAACAACGCTATTTTGTTCCGCAAGGGCCAGGACGAAATCCTCGCCAAGTATGAAGACAAGTTCGAAATCGTCGCTGACCAGTGGGTGGATAACTGGGATGCGGCCAACGCCCTCAAGCTGATGGAGAACATCCTCACCGCTGCCAATAATGACATCGACGCAGTTGTCGCTTCCAATGACGGCACCGCGTTGGGTGCTCTGCAGGCCATGAAGGCGCAGGGCCTGGCTGGCAAGGTGCCGATTTCCGGCCAGGATGCTACCGCCGATGGCTGCAACAGCATTGTCAAGGGCGAACTGACTGTCACCATCCTGAAGGACATCCGCAACCTGTCGCCTCTGGCCGTCGACATGACCGACAAGCTGCTCAAGGGTGAAACGATTACCGACCTGAAGCAGTACACCATGGCTGAGCTGACCAACGATACCTCCAAGCAGGGCAACGTCATGGCTTTGTTCCTCCCCGTTCAGCAGGTGGACAAGAGCAATGTCTATGACCTGTGCGTGAAGAACGGTTTCCAGAGCTACGATGATGTTTATCGTGACATTCCGGAAGGCCAGCGCCCACCGAAACCCTGATCCCGGGTAAATTGTTAACTCCATCCCGGCTGTCATCTTGATAGCCGGGATGGGTGGTTTACCAAATTCGTGTATCGATTGCGGGTTTTGCCTGCAATCGATACACAACGGAAGCACTACTTTGTGAAACTTTAGAGGAGCATTCAGTGGACGACGATATCATCCTTGATATTCGAAACGTCACGAAGCGTTTCCCTGGCGTCACCGCTTTGAGCGACGTCTCCATGCAGATTCATCGCGGCGAAATTCATGGTTTGTGCGGTGAAAATGGTGCCGGTAAATCCACCTTGATGAAAATTCTATCCGGTGTGTATCCATATGGCACTTACGAGGGGCAAATTATTTACGATGGGCAGGAACTGAAGCTTGAGGATCGCTCCATCCACCAGGCCATGGAATCAGGCATTGCCATCGTTTATCAGGAATTGACCCTGGTGCCAACCATGACGGTGGGCGAAAATGTCTTCCTGGGTAAAGAACCCGTAGAAAATGGTGTGATCAACTGGAATAAGCTTTATGCCGATACTCGGGAGATCTTGACTCGCTACCAGCTCGATATCCAGCCGCAAGCCCTGGTTGGCAAACTGGGTGTGGGCAAAATGCAGATGGTCGAAATTGCCAAAGCGCTCTCTGAAAATGCCAAGATCTTGATCCTCGATGAACCGACCAGCGCCCTCACCGAAGCCGAGATCGATAAGCTGATGGAAATTTTGCGCACGTTGAAGAGCCATGGGGTAACCTGCATTTATATTTCGCACAAGCTTGAGGAATTTTTCCGCATTACCGATTCGATCAGTGTGTTGCGTGATGGCAAGGCAGTTACCACGCAACCTACGCAAAATCTGAGCGTAGAAAAACTGGTTAGCTATATGGTCGGTCGCGAAATGAAGGAGCGTTTCCCCAAAGGGCATCGCAACCCAGGCAATGTCATCATGGAAGTCAGCAACCTGCACGCTGAAGACCCGAACCGTGCCGGGAAGAAGATCCTGAATGGAGTCGACTTTAACTTGCGCCGGGGTGAGATCCTGGGGATCGCTGGCCTGATGGGTTCGGGGCGCACCGAACTGGTTATGACCATCTTCGGCGAATATGGCAAGATTACCCAGGGCACGATCAAGTTGGAAGGCAAGGAAGTCAAACCTGGCAGCGCCCGAGATGCTATTGAGACCGGCTTCAGCCTGGTGCCCGAGGACCGCAAGGGCCAGGGATTGATCTTAATTCAATCGATTCTGAAGAATATTTCCTTGCCCAATCTGAACCAGTTCTCTGCTTTCTTCCGCATTGATAAAGATGCCGAGCTCGACGCCAGCTTGCACCAGGCCAAGAGCCTGGCGATTAAAGCACCCAATTTGCAAGTGGCCTGTGAAACCCTTTCGGGCGGCAACCAGCAGAAAGTGGTCATTTCGAAATGGCTGATGTCGAACCCGAAAGTTTTGATTATGGATGACCCGACGCGCGGTATCGATGTCGGGGCGAAATATGAAATCTACAAATTGATGAACGACCTGGCAGAGAAAGGCGTTTCGATCATTATGATCTCCAGCGAGCTTGAAGAGGTGCTGGGCATGAGCGACCGCGTGATGGTGATGTGGGATGGCCGCTCAAACGGTACGCTGGATGCCGCCGAGGCGACGCAGGAAAAAATCATGGCTCTGGCCACTGGCATTGCCTGATCCAAAAATATAATCAGCAGGGTGTCTACTATGAACTTAACTTCCGAAATTATGAAGCGGTTTCGCCAAAATATCCAAACCTATACCATTATCCTGGCGTTGATTTTGATCTGGGTGAGCTTCGCTGTTGCCACGCAAGGCGCCTATTTCAGCTCGCAGAATATTTCCAACCTGTTTCGCCAGATGACGGTTACCGCTTTCCTGGGCATCGGTATGGTGCTGGTTATTGTTACCGGCAATATCGACCTGTCGGTCGGCAAGCTGGCCGGTTTTGTTTCGGTCGTGGCCGCCGCCTTCCAGGCCTGGGTGTGGACCAGAGTGATACCGGATAATGGCGTCCTGGCTGCGGCGCTTTCGGTAACGATCGGATTGCTGGTGGGGTTGATATTTGGCTGTATACAAGGTTATATCATTTCCTATCTGGCAGTCCCGGCCTTTATCGTCACCCTGGGGGGCATGTTTGTTCTGAACGGCGGTATCTTGCTGGTGACCCAGGGTAAGACGATTCCCGCCAACCAACCGGCTTTTTCAGTGATTGCCCAGGGCTACCTGCCTCCAATCTGGGGCTGGATTATTGCTGTGCTGGTGGTCGTCTTTTTGTTCTTCAACATGTTCCGCAGCCGGCAGCGCAAGCAGCGCTATGGTTTCGAATTGCCCAGCCTGTACCTGGACCTGTTGACGACGGTCTTCTACTCGATCCTGGTGATTGCTTACATGTTCATCGTCAATCGCTATAATGGCATGCAAATGCCAGTGTTACTGTTGGCGGTCACGGCGGTGATCATGTCTTATGTTTCCAACAACACTCGCTTTGGCCGCTATGCTTATGCGGCCGGCGGGAATCGCGAGGCGGCCCGGCTTTCGGGGATCAACATTCGCAACCTGATTTTTTTGATCTTTGTCCTGATGGGTTTTCTATCCGGTGTAGCGGGGGTTGTGCTGGCTTCCTACGTCGGTTATGGCACCATTGCTGCCGGCGGTGGTTACGAACTTGATGCTATCGCCAGCGCCATCCTGGGCGGCACTTCCACCCTGGGCGGCGTGGGCACTGTTTTCGGAGCGTTGATCGGCGCTCTGATTATGTCCAGCCTGTCTACCGGTTTGCAGATGTTGAATGTAGCGCCTGCCTGGCAATATGTGCTCAAAGGCATGGTGCTGGTTCTGGCGGTTTACCTCGACGTATCGCTCAAGAAGAATCGCTAGGAATTTTCCTTGTAAGCAAAATGAGCGTGGACTGCCCGGCAGTCCACGCTCATTTTGCTTATAACCAACCCAACGCTTATTTGGCGTAATCGACTGCCCGGGTTTCTCGGATCACCGTGATCTTGATCTGTCCAGGGTATTGCATGCTTTCTTCGATCTTGCGAGCGATGTCGCGCGCCATCTGGATGGATGCCAGGTCGTCGACATCTTCTGGCTTGACGAAAATGCGGATTTCTCGCCCGGCCTGTAAAGCATAGCTCTGGGTGACGCCCCTGGATGAGTTGGCGATTTCTTCCAGAGAGCGCACGCGTTTGAGATACTGTTCCAGGCTCTCGCGCCGTGCGCCGGGCCGGGCACCGGAAATGGCGTCGGCGGCTTCGACAATGGCGGCTTCGACGCTCTCTTGTTCTATTTCATGGTGGTGCGAGGCAATTGCATTGACGACCCTGGCCGGCATGCCGTAACGCTTGGCAATTTCAGCGCCGAGCTGGGCGTGCGTACCTTCGGTATTGTGATCTACTGCTTTACCCAGGTCGTGAAGCAAGGCGCCTGCGCGAGAGGTTTCTACGTCAGCGCCCAATTCTGCTGCAATCACTGCGGCCAGCTTGGCTGTTTCTATGGCGTGAGCAAGCTGATTTTGCCCATAGGATGTGCGGTACTTCAGCCGCCCCAGGATTTTGACGAGCTCAGGGTGCAGGCCAGGCACGCCGGCTTCGTAAACGGCCTGTTCGCCTGCTTCGACGATGGCGCGGTCGACTTCTTTCTGTTCGGTCTTGAGCACTTTTTCGATGTGCGCCGGATGGATGCGCCCGTCCTGGATCAATTTTGCCAGGGCGCGACGAGCGACTTCGCGACGCACCGGGTCGAAGCATGAGATGGTGACCGCCTCAGGCGTATCGTCGACGATTACATCCACTCCGGCGGCCTGTTCGAAGGCGTGGATGTTGCGCCCGTTGCGCCCGATGATGCGGCCTTTCATCTCATCCGATGGGATTTCCACCACTGAGGTGGTCACCTCGACGACATGATCGGATGCTACTCGCTGGATCGCGGCGGTGATCAGCTTGCGTGCCCGGTTTTCGCCTTCCTCGCGTGCCTCCATTTCGATCTGGCGGATGATGCGCGCCATATCGGAGCGAGCGTCTTTTTCTACGTTGGCCAGGACGATGGCGCGTGCATCCTCTGTGCTCATCTGGGCGATACGTTGCAATTCTTCCATCTGCTGGGCATGCAGCTTGTCGATCTCGTTGGTGCGTTTATCGACAATGCTCTGCCTCTTGTTCAGAGTTTGCTCGCGCTTTTCCAGGCGATCCAGGCGGTTATCCAGTTCTTCGCGGCGCTTTTGCAGCCGGTCTTCCTCCCGGCTGAGTTCGGTGCGCTTGCGCTCGGTATCGGCTTCGGCTTTGTGGATCACTGCAAGAGCCTGGTCTCGGGCCTGGATTTCGATCAGGCGCGCCTGTTCTTTTGCCTCTTCCAGCAGGCGTTCTGCCTCATCTTTCTGCTGGAGCTGCAACTTTTCGACCTGGTTTTGTTTGTAAAAATAGCCGACGGCCAAACCGAGCACCAGCGCGAGAGGCAATGTAATCAGTTCTAGAATAATAAGCCACGTGGTATTCATTGGGGGTCCTCTTCCTCTGGTGTATAGTCTGTTGAATGTGTCTCTTCCCAAACGCGAGTGATGACCTGGGAACTGACCTGATAATCAAAACCGCGTTGGGCCAGATAACGAAACATTTTTGTACGAAAGTCTTGCCATGTTAAATTTTGCAATCTGCCAGCGCGCTTGCTCGCGGCCTGGTAGGCCAACGCCTCGTCGTCAACGTCTAGCAGAGTTTCTTCGATCAATTGGTGATCTACGCCGCGCTGTTGAAGTTCATAAGCCAACGCACGCCGGCTGCGCGGCCGCAGGTCGCTGCGGTTTTCTACCCAGCCCTGGGCAAATGAGGCGTCATTCAGCAGCCTGCTGTCTTGCAGCCGGTTGAGGATATATTCGATATTCTCTGGCGTTACAGCGTGACGCTGTAAATTCTGCCGGATTTCGCTTGCGGTGCGCGGGCGGATCTGGATCAAGCGCAGGGCCTGTTGGTAAGCCACCTCGCGCTCGTCTTCAATCCGCAACTGGGCGATTTTTTCTGTGCTGATCTCTTGTCCCACTTGCAACCAGGCGGCTACGATGCGTGCCAACCCAAAGGCATACTCGCCATCCAGGAATACATTTACTCGCTGGCGGTTGCGCTTTTGCAAGGTGAGAGCAGTTATCTTATAATTCATCTGCTTAAAATAACTCAGCCGCGGTCCTGCCTGGACAGGTCGCGGCCAACAGTGTCCCCGATATACTGATCGATCTCAGATTTCGGTGTCTACGAAATCGTGCAGTGGTCGTAAAACAGACGAATCGCTTAACGGCAAATGTTGCAAACCGTTTCTCCGGTCGTTTTTACCGATGGTCTTGTGCGCAAATTGATTGACAGTCATGGCGCTCGGCGTATCCTGAACGATTTCTCCGAAATCAGCCCAACGGCTCGAAAATGGGTGGGCTGTACACCACTACAATCATTGCCCTGAGATCGTTTATACTCAACAACGCTGTTGAAGGAGCGTTGCCTGGTCACATCATGGCCGCTAATGGTCCAACAATCTATGTCGCGGCAGGAAACATATCTGAAATTAATGTCTGGCGAATAACCTGCTCGACAGCCTGGCCAAGCGTCGTGTGCTGTAATCTTGCTACAGCCTGCTCACGTCCAGTGCCCAGCTTCCAATTCTGGAAGAAATACACATCTTGAAGGCGCTGAATGATGCCAAGCTGGATGCCCAGGTCAAATATTTCACCAGCCTTAATAATACCATGATTGTACATTATGTCAAATCCAATCTTGAGAAAGCGCGGCGCGATGCGGCTCTTAATAATGTGCGCCCGGGTGTGTTGGCCTACCACAACATCATCGCGCTCGATCAGCCCTCCTGTTTCCAGGCCAATGCGCAACCCGGCGTGGAGCTTCAAGGCGAGGCGGTCGAGATGGGCTGAGAGGTGGTGGTAGGCCGCGCTGATTCTGCTCTGCGGGTAACAGGTCAGGATAACTGTTGCGCCCTGGCGGCTGATCTGGGGGGTAATGTTGCGTAGAGCAAGCGAGAGCAGCTTGCTGCTGCTGACGCCAGATGCGCTGCCCAATGGTAAATGGAATTCTTCTTCGGGGGACAGGGCTTCTACCGAATCCAGCACGACCAACCCCATCCCGCTGCCTGCCAGGATTTCCAGAATGGTGAGGGCCTGTTCTGCACTATGGGGCTGGACAATGTACAATTGATCGATATCTACCCCGCACCGCGCTGCATAGGTCGTCTCCAGGCTGTGATCGACATCGATGAAGGCACAGAGCCTGTTCAGCCTCTGCGCTTCGGCAATGGCGTGGAGGCACAGGGTGGTCTTGCCGCTGGATTCGGGGCCGCTGATCTCAATGATCTCGCCACTTGGAAGACCGCCCGAACCCAGGGCAATATCCAGCCACAGCGATCCACTGGGGATGGTTTCAATTCCTGGAGTGAACGAGGCTGGTCTATCGCTCAAACTTTGCTGCTCTACCTTCGAGACTGTTTTGCATGCTGTCTGAATTTTACCTGAAAATTGAGCTGAAGGACGCTTGCGCAAACCGCTTTTAACCGCATGATATAATAGCGGGCATGTCTGTCGCCAGAGTTTGTTCCATATTTTTTGTGTTTGTTCTGTTGGCCGGGTGTGCAGGGCTGAATCTGCAAACAGGATCTCAGGCGCCCTGTTATCAGAAACCTGCTGCGCCGCTTTCGCCGGAGCGCCCCAACATTGTCTTTATCCTGACCGATGACCAGGATATCGCGTCTATGGATTACATGCCTAAGACTCATGAGTTATTGGTCGAACAGGGCATGCAGTTGGAGAATTTTTTCGTCAACGTCCCGCAGTGTTGCCCTTCGCGCAGCACGATTCTGTTGGGGCAGTATTCGCACAATACGGGGATCTTGCGAAACGGCGGCGAGGAAGGCGGTTTTAAAACGTTCTTCCGCAAAGGATTGGGGGATCTTACGGTTGCTGTCGGTCTACAGGCTTCGGGTTACTATACAGGTTTGATGGGGAAGTATTTGAATGGTTACCCGGGTGCGGTGAAAAAGCGGACGTATATTCCGCCTGGATGGGACGAATGGTATGTGCCTGTAACGGGGACCCCTTACAGCCAGTATCAATATAAACTTAACATGAACGGTGAGGTCGTCAACTTTCACGTTGAACCAGAGGATTACCTGACCGATGTCCTTTCCGGCCAAGCCGTCGACTTCATTCGCCGTAATGCCCCGGCTGCCCAGCCATTTTTCCTGTATGTTTCTGTTTATGCGCCGCATGGCCCGGCAACGGCCGCACCGCGACATGTGGGGATGTTTGCAGATTTATCTGCGCCGCGGGATGGATCGTATAATGAGATGGATGTCTCCGACAAGCCAGCTTATATCCGTGAACTGGCGTCTTTGACGCCACCTTATGAGGCCGGGATTGACAGCCTGTATATCGCTCGTTTACAGTCTTTGCAGGCGGTTGACGAAATGGTCGAAAAAGTGGTTGCGGCGCTGGACGACGCAGGCGAGTTGGATAATACCTATATCCTGTACACATCCGATAATGGTTTTCACCTGGGGCAGCACCGCCAGGAGGCTGGCAAGCTTTCTCCCTACGATGAGGATGTTCATGTGCCGATGGTTGTACGCGGCCCCGGGGTTCCGGCAGGTACCAGGCGAGGGGAGATCGCCTCTAACGTTGACCTGGCGGCCACCTTTGCTGAAATCGGCGGCCTGGTGCCTTCGGAGCGATGCGATGGGCGTTCTTTGCTGCCAATTTTCAAAGATCAGCCGCTGGCGGCCAGCGATTGGCGACAGGCACATCTCACCGAGTATTGGGCCGGCCAGCTTGGCCCAGGCACCGATGATGCACAATCAGTGGATGGCACGCTTGAGCCACCCGACCCGGATGCAAAAACTTACTCCGAAGACGCTTTGCCCAATGTCCCGGCGTTCAAGGGGCTGCGCGCAGCAGATTTTGCCTATGTGGAATATGCCAGCGGCGAGCGCGAACTGTATGATCTGCGCCAGGATCCTTACCAGCTTGACAACCTGGCGGCGACAGCAAGCCCGCAATTCCTCGAGCAACTCTCTGATTGGCTTGTCCGATTGAGCGCCTGCGCTGGAAAAAGTTGCAAGCAGGCAGACCAGGCACCTGCTGACCTGGGGCTGCCATAATTCACATTACCTGTTATAGAAGATGGGTAGCAGATAAATCACGGGGGAATGGGAAACTCGCCAGGTAGGATATCCCGGCCAGGATGACGATTCTGGCAACCACGATCTTTGGGAAAGACTGGACTCTCAAGGTTGTCGTACCTATGGGTTATTGCTTGCCAGGGTAAAAGGTGGTAAAAAATATAAACTGCGAGTTTATAAAAATATGCAAAATTTTCCATTAATATCGTTTCTGTTGGGATAAAGCACTTGCATTTCGGACAGATTTCGTATATACTGTGTATGGTTGTGGGAGAAAGTGGGATGTTGTGGTATAAAAAGCGCCGGTAGGACGGCGTTTTGGCTTTAAATTGGAAGGTAGAACATATGTTCTTGGGTCGATTTTACCATAATCTGGATGATAAGGGCCGTTTGATGGTGCCGGCGCGTTTTCGCGATTTGCTGGTTCCCGATGGTGCTTATGTCCTGCAGGGTTTCGACCAGAACCTGATGGTTCTACCTGCGGCTGTGTTCGATACACTGGCGCGCCGGGTCAGCCAGATGAGCATGACCGACCCGGATGCCAGGTTGCTGCGTCGTTTGCTGTATTCATCCGCCGATCGGGTATCCCTGGACAAAGCCGGCCGCATCCTCATCCCACAATTCTTGCGCGATGCGGCTCACTTGAATACCAGCGTGGTGGTCATCGGTAGTGGAGATTATTTCGAAATTTGGTCGCCCGACACGTGGGCCAGCCAGAGTGAGCAAATTGAGGATGCACAGACCAACCCGGATCGCTTTGCAGCTTTGAACCTGGCCTCCGAGTTGTAGCATCCTTTGGCGAAGAGTCTTTCTTCTGAGGTGCGCGCGGCGCTGTACAGCGTATACCCCAGGAAAATGTACAATGATCTCAAATTAAGTTAGAAGATGCAGAAATTATCTGACGGTTCTGAACACCGTCCAGTTCTTTACCAGGAATGTATAGACGCATTGCGACCCGAGCGGGGCAGCCGTTATGTTGACGGGACGTTGGGAGCGGGTGGGCACGCCTGGGGTATCTTGCAGGCCAGTGCGCCGGACGGTCAGCTTTTGGGGATGGATGTCGATCCCCAGGCGCTGGCATTAGCGAGCCAGCGCCTGGCTGTTTATGGCCAGCGGGCTGTTCTTCTCCAGGCCAGTTATGTGACTTTGAGCGAGCAGCTTCATCGCCTGGGTTGGTTGCAAGTGAGCGGCGTGCTGCTTGACCTGGGTGTGTCATCCATGCAGGTGGATACTGCTGAACGGGGATTTTCGTTTCATGCAGATGCGCCGTTGGATATGCGCTTCGACCCGAACAACCCCGTCTGTGCGGCGGACCTGGTGAATACTCTGTCTGAGGGTGAGCTGGCACAGTTGATTTTCCGGTACGGGGAAGAGCCACAGGCGCGCCGTATTGCCCAGGCCATCGTGTCATCTCGTCCGATCCACACGACTGCGCAACTCGCCGCTCTGATCGTTCGAGTCGTGGGCGGGGCGCAGCACCGGAAGACCGCTGCAAAACAACGGTCCAAATTCCCGGCTGTTCCCCGCCATCCTGCCACACGAACCTTTCAGGCGCTGCGGATTGCCGTAAATCGGGAGCTGGATGCTTTGCAATCCGTCTTACCGCAGGCAGTGGCAGCGTTGGTGCCGGGCGGCCGGCTGGCGGTAATCTCTTTCCACTCGCTGGAAGATCGCATCGTCAAGCAATTTTTCCGGAAAGAAAGCCAGGATTGTCTTTGCCCGCCCCGCCAACCTGTTTGCACCTGCGGGCACCGCGCTTCACTGCTCGAGATCACTCGCCACCCACTTACGCCTCAAGTGGCGGAAGTGGAGCAGAATCCTCGTTCACGCAGCGCCCGGTTGCGTGTGGCCGAGAAACTAGAAACGGACCACTGAGCACCGGCCGCCGAAAACTGGCTATCTGGCACGTTATTTGCAAGTAATCATCTTATCTCGAGGGTATAACTCGCATCCTGTCTGGGCTAACTGTATCTTGAAGTTATGAATCATCTTGAAGATTTTACGCAATCCTATTCTCAGGCTCCCTGGCGAAAACAATTGCAAGTGGTCGGGTTATTTTTGCTTGCCCTGGTGTTGGTGGCTTTAGTGGCCGGGATTTATCTGAGCGTGAGCGCCAGGACTGCCGCGGTTGGGCGAGATATTCAATCGATGCAAGGCCAGATCGAGACGCTGGATCGTGAAATCGAGGATTTGCAATCTCTTTTGGCTGCCAGCCGTTCTTCGTTGGAAATGGAGGCTCGGGCGATGCAGTTGGGTTTTCAACCTGTGCAGAGTGATCAGGTTTTATATTTGAATATACCGGGCTATGTCGAGCGCCAGCCGGCCATTCTGGCCCCCGCCGAACAACGGGTCCTGGCCAGTGCTCCAGTATTGCCCGCGCAGTATACTGAGTCGTTGTTTACCTGGGCAAAGCGACAGATCAGTGACCAGTGGACAGCGGTGAGCAGCCAGCGACCAGGAGCGAAACCATGAGCCAGTTGGCGGGTTCTTCTCCGACATTTCCGCGCGGCGCTTCTGGAGCGCGGCAGGTCAACTGGCGCTATTCTGTGGTGGGCGCCCTGTTTTGCGTTCTGCCTGTATTGATTATTCTGCAAATCGTGCGCATCCAGGTTGACCCCAGGCAATATGAAAAAATCATGACAGAGAGTGAAGGCTGGGCCAACCTGCGCAAGACGATTGTCCCTGCACGCGGCCAACTGTATGACCGGTGGGGCAACCTGTTAGCCGGTAATCGTACAGTGTATGAAGTCGGTGTAGATCTCAACTCAGTTGAAAACCCCGAGACGATTGCCCAGACGGTCAACGCAGTTTTAGGGGTGGATTTCGAGTATGCTTACCACCGGGCTAGCCTGGAGCCTTCCGACTCGGCGGTCTACGCCGTGTTGGTCGATAATGTGCCCCAAGAGCAGATCGACAAGCTGGCGGTATTGATCGAGCAAATGGATCAGGCTTATGCCGGCAGTGATCGCGAGGGCCGCCCGAGCTTGAGCGGTTTGGTCTATTTCCCACACCTGGGACGTATCTATCCAGAGAAATCCCTGGCATCCAATATCCTGGGGTTCGTAAGCCGCGAGAACCGCGGCTATTTCGGTGTGGAGGAGCGCTTCAACGATTTGCTGGCGGGCAAGACGCGTACTGTACTGGTGCCATTGGATCCAAACCGGGTGAGAGATTTGCCTACCGTTCCGAATGGCGCCAGCCTGGTGCTTACCATCGACCGTGAAATCCAGCGCTTGATGGAGGAATTGATCGATAGCGCAGTGGCTGAGAATGGAGCTGCTTCGGGCACCATTGTGGTCCTGCAGCCCAAGACAGGCGAAGTGATGGCCCTGGCGACGACACCGCGGATGAACTTGAATGAGTTCTGGCAGTATGCAGAGGTTTTTCCAAAAGATACGCCTTTCAATCGTGCCGTAAGCCAGGCCTATGAACCCGGCTCGGTCTTCAAGGTCCTGACCATGGCGTCTGCCCTGGATGCCGGGGCCGTAAAACCAGATACGGTGTTCGTTGACACCGGGTCGATCGAGGTGGGCGGAGCGTGGATCCACAACTGGAACATGGGCGCCTGGGGCCCCCAGGATATGACGGGTTGTATGCAGCACTCTTTGAACGTGTGCCTGGCCTGGGTTGCCACTCAGTTGGGGCCAAACGATCTGTATCGCTATTTGCAAAAATTTGGCATCGGTCACCGGTCTGGCATAGACCTGGCCGGCGAAGTGGATGGTCGCTTGAAGATTCCTGGCGACAATGATTGGTATGCTGCTGACCTGGGAACGAACTCGTTTGGCCAGGGTGTGTCTGCCACACCGTTGCAAATGGCGGTTGCCGTTTCGGCGGTGGCAAACAATGGGGTGATGATGGCCCCGATGGTGGTGCGTTCGGTGATCAACGACGGTTACCAACACGATATCGACCAGCGCGTGATCGGCATGCCCATTCGCGCGGAAACCGCACACACCCTGAGTGAGATGCTTGCCCGTTCGCTCGAGAAAGAATCTTCGGACGCCCTGGTAGAAGGTTACCGGGTGGCGGGCAAAACGGGCACGGCGGAAATCCCAACGCCGTTTGGGTATACATCCAATGCCACCAATGCATCTTTCGTGGGCTGGGGGCCGGTGGACGACCCTCAATTTCTGGTTTACATCTGGTTGGAAAAGCCATCTTCCTCCCCCTGGGGATCAGTCGTCGCTGCTCCGGTTTTTCGCCGGGCGGTTGAAAACCTGGTGGTGTACTTGAACATCCCTCCCGATGATGTGCGCCGCCAATTGGCTTCTGGCAACTGATCATTCATTGCCGGCTATTGGATCATGTTGACATTGGCAGATTTCATCGAAGCGTTGAGCGTTGTGCCCGGTGCCGCTATATCTGGCGCTGTCCTACCTGCGAAGTGGGCCGGCCAGGTGATCACCCAGGCGGTGATCGATTCGCGCCAGACCATCCCCGGCTGCCTGTTCATCGCTTTGCCCGGCCAACATGTGGATGGCCACGAATTTGTCGGCCAGGCCCTTGAGCGCGGCGCTCACCTGGTGTTGATACAACGGGATCTCTCCAGCGACCTTGCTGGCTGCATTGCCGTGTTAGACCTGCGCCAGGATCAGATCCGGGATTTTTCGTCTCTAAGCCAGCAATTCGCCAACCTGCTGGACAGCAATGTGCCTCTTTGCTTGCGTGTCGATGATACCCTGGCAGCTTTGCAAAAAGTTGCTGGTTTCTGGCGGCGCAAACTTGACCTGCGCGTTATCGGCATAACCGGCAGTGTTGGCAAATCCATGACCAAGGATCTGTCCGCCGAGGTGCTGGACCAACGGTATCGCACCTTGAAGAGCGAAGGCAATTTGAATAATGAAATTGGCCTGCCGCTTACATTGTTCTCACTAAGCGAGGGCCACCAGCGTGCTGTGTTGGAGATGCGCCTTAATGCCCCAGCGAAAATTGCCTTTTTGTGCGATCTGGCCCGGCCTCAGGTCGGTGTGGTGACGAATATTGGCGCGGTACATGCCGAGTGGGCCGGCACGCAAGAAGACGTGGCAGATAGTGGAACTGAACTGGTGAAGGCCCTTCCGTCTGCGCCGGACGGTGTGGCCGTTTTGAATTATGACGATCCCTGGGTACGCCAGATGGCCTCTAAGACTACAGCCAGCGTCTTCTTCTATGGTATGGACGCCAAGGCTGACCTGTGGGCGGATCACGTTGAAGGTCTTGGGCTGGATGGAATTCGTTTCCGGTTGCATTATCGCCGCGAAGTGTTGCACGTGAAGGTACCCCTGATTGGCCGGCACTCAGTCCATACGGCGCTGCGCGCCGCGGCCATTGGGTTGATCGAAGGGCTGACCTGGCAGGAAATTTTCACCGGCCTGCGTTCGCAGCATACCCAACTTCGCCTGGTTGCTGTAAAGACTCAAAGTGGGGCCTTGATTCTGGATGATACTTATAATGCTTCTCCCGAATCCACCCTGGCCGCTCTCAATCTGCTCGATGAAATCGATGGGCGCAAAGTGGCCGTACTTGGCGATATGCTCGAGTTGGGTCCTTATGAGCGCCGCGGCCACGAAATGGTTGGCCTGCGGGTGGCCGAAGTCGCTGATGAGCTGATTGCGGTAGGCGATCTGGCGCGGATCATTGCTTCTGCCGCCAGAAAAGCAGGGCTGCCTGGGCGTGTCATTACCGAACTGGCTGAACCGCCCCAGGCCATCCAGTTCCTGAAAGACCGTCTTGGGGAAGGGGATGTCGTCCTGGTCAAAGGCTCGCAAGGCATGCACATGGACTGCATTGTATCGGCCCTGGAGGCGAGCTCGTCATGATCCTGTCATCGATGGCCGTCGCCCTGGCCGGTTTCAGCTTCATGCTCACTGTCATTTGGGGCCCGCCGTTGATTCGCGTTCTGCGCAACCTGAGGATCGGCAAAGCCATCCGCGTGGAAGGGCCGGAGCGGCATTTTACGAAGATGGGCACGCCTACCATGGGAGGGGTATTGATCATTTTGCCGGTCATGCTGATTACTGTGCTGATGAATGCCAGTTCGTTGGCCGGCATTGCCATTATGGGGCGTTCGATCATCGTTCCGATGGGTACGATGGTGCTCTTTGCGCTTCTTGGGGCAGTAGATGATTGGGCTGGGCTGCGCGGCGAACGTAAAGCCAAGGGATTGAGCGCCCGTACCAAGCTCGTGTTTCAATGGATATTCGCTTTCGGTATTGCCCTGACGTTGAAATATGTCTTGCTCCTGCCAGATATGTTCGTACCGGGAGTATCGGGCGTCGTTTCGCTAGGGCTCTGGTATATCCCGGTCGCTGCTTTTGTGATCGTAACCTTTTCGAATGCGGTCAACCTGACGGATGGCCTGGATGGGCTGGCCGGCTTGATCTCTGCCACTTGTTTCGTTACCTATGGCGGTATTGCCTTGTTGCAAGGGCAGATATTCCTGGCTCGTTTCTGTTTCACCGTGGTAGGGGCGATCTTTGGTTTCTTATGGTTCAACGTCCACCCGGCGCTGCTCTTTATGGGCGACACAGGCTCGTTGGCCCTGGGGGCTACGCTGGCTGTCGTGGCATTGATGACCGGGCAGTGGCTGCTGCTGCCGGTGGTTGCCATCATTCCCAGCAGCATTACCCTGAGCGTGGTCCTGCAGGTCGCTTATTTCAAGTGGACATCGGGCAAGCGTTTGTTTAAGATGGCCCCTTTGCACCACCATTTTGAGCTTTCTGGCTGGAGTGAGACCCAGGTGGTGCAACGTTTCTGGTTGATCAGCTTGTTGTTTGCGATGATCGGCGTCGCATTGGCAATTGTGTAATTCTTTCTGTTGGCTATCTGAGGAGTAATCGTGCATAATTGGCAAGGTCAGAAAGTTGTTATTATCGGCGCTGCCCGGCAGGGATTAGCGCTGGCGCGCTTTCTGTCCGGACGTGGCGCCCGGGTCGTGCTGACCGATAAACGCTCGGCCGGCGAATTGGCCGAGGCGCGCCAATCCCTGGATGACCTGGGCAGTGCTGTCGAGTGGGAGTGCGGCGGGCATCCGTTTCACTTGTTGGACCAGGCCGACTGTGTGTGCCCGTCAGGTGGTGTGCCGCTCACGCTTCCGTTCGTGGAAGAGGCTCTGCGCCGGGGCATCCCGCTCTCGAACGACTCGCAAATCTTTCTGGAGGCTGCCCCTTGTAAAGTTGCAGGCATAACCGGATCGGCCGGTAAAACGACCACGACCGCGCTGGTCGGGCGGATGGCTTCTAACAGCGTGGCCGGAAGCGCCAGCCCGTCGAGCCTCCGGCCATCGAGAGCTTGGGTAGGCGGCAACATCGGTTCTCCACTGATATCGGCAGTGGATGAGATGCAGCCGGGTGACCTGGCGGTGATGGAACTGTCCAGCTTTCAACTGGAGATTATGCGCCTTTCTCCACAGGTCGCAGCCGTGCTTAATATTACTCCTAATC
This sequence comes from uncultured Anaerolinea sp., assembly GCA_964595435.1. Lineage (GTDB taxonomy): Bacteria > Chloroflexota > Anaerolineae > Anaerolineales > UBA4823 > RBG-16-57-11. The sequence goes on from CAZQQJ010000038.1 coordinate 52,374, forward strand.
ACCTTGACCGGCACGGAACGATGCAGGCTTATACCGATGCCAAGGCCCATATTGTCGAGTTTCAATCTTCCGAGGATGTGGCAGTGTTGGGGCGCGATGACCCCGGCGCATGGTCACTGGCTGGCCGGACTGCCGGGCGGGTGATTTCTTTTGGCTTGACCCCTCTGGCGCCTGGCCAGGCGGGCGTTGAGCTACAGAATGACGCCATCTATCTGCGCGACCCGGCCGTGGGGCTGCAACGCCTGACCTTATCCAAAGCGGATATTGCTCTGCGCGGCGAACATAACCTGTTCAATGTTATGGCGGCCTGCGCCATCGCCCATGCCACGGGCCTGGATGCCGAAGCGATGCGCCAGGGTGTGCGCGGTTTTACCGGCTTCCCTCACCGCCTCGAATTTGTGCGCACCTGGGGCGGGGCGAATTGGTACAACGATTCGATTGCCACAGCCCCTGAACGGGCTATGGCAGACATTCGTTCTTTTGACGAGCCATTGGTGCTGCTGGCCGGTGGCCGGGATAAGAATTTACCCTGGGCTGACTTTGCTGCCCTGGTACGCCGCCGGGTGGATCATCTGATTGTGTTTGGCGAGGCGGCGCCGATTATCTTGCGGGCGCTTGATGCACTTGATGCATCGCCAGTCTACCCGCAAGGGGATCGATCGTCGGGCTCCATGCCCGAAGGCGGTTACCGCTTGCAATCGATCGTCCATTGCCAGGGATTGCGCCAGGCTGTCCGGGCTGCGGCCGAGGTCGTGCAGCCAGGCGATGTAGTTTTGCTCTCGCCGGGCGGCACCAGTTTCGATGAATTCAAAGATTTTGAGGAGCGTGGAGAATGCTTCACAAAGTGGGTAAAAGAACTGTAAGCGTGTCAGCGGTGTCCGACGGCCAGCCGGCCGCCGATGCCCCACGGCGCTTCATTGGAGGGGAACATGAAGCACGCACCACACGCCGTCGCCAGCAGACCGTAAAGCGCTATGAGGCGATGAGCAATATCGGCACGGCCAGCTTGAACGTGCAGGGAAATCGCCCGATGGGTAATTTGCGTTCATCCAATGCTGCCATGTATCAGCCGTCGGCAAAAGGCGCCAGCAAGTCCATTCAGCTCAGGATCGACGTGCCGTTGTTGCTGGTGGTGATCACCCTCTCAATTTTTGGATTGATTATGGTGTACTCGGCCAGCTACGATTATTCCTTCAACTGGTACGGTGATCCTGGAATGATGTTCCGCAGGCAATTGACGTGGTTCGTACTGGGTATCGTTGCTGCGACTGTGATGGTATTCTTCGATTATCACCGCTGGCGCCAGATCGTTGTGCCAGTGATGGGGATAACCATCGCCTTACTTTTAGGCGTCTTGTTCATTAATGAGGTATTGAATGGCGCTTCACGGACTATTTACCGTGGATCAGTCCAACCCTCTGAGCTGGCAAAAATTATCACTGTAATTTATCTGGCGGTGTGGTTATATGCCCGGCGAGAACAACTCGGCGATCTCAGTTTTGGCCTCATCCCACTGGCGGGCATTTTGGGTATCCTGGGGGGCCTGATTGTGTTACAGCCTGACTTGAGCGCTGTCATCACGATCTTCATCCTGGGTGGTTTGATGTTTTTCCTGGCGGGGGGTGATATGCGCCAGATTGTGCTTCTGCTGATCATCGCTTTTCTGGTTGGTTTTATCGTTGTACAGTTTAGCCCAACCGGTAGTTCTCGCGTTCAAGATTACCTGGCTGGCTTGAAAGACCCCACCGAAGGCGCTTACCAGGTGCGCCGCGCCTTCGAAGCTTTTGTGCGTGGCGGTTGGTTTGGCGCTGGCATTGGCCGCGCCGAGACGAAGTTGACCGGCCTGCCTGTCCCACCCACGGATAGTATTTTTGCTGTGGTGGGCGAGGAAAGCGGGGTTGCCGGCGCGATGGCGTTGATTGGTCTCTACGTTGCTTTGCTCTGGCGCGGGATGACCATTGCCCGCCGGGCTCCAGACGAGATGGGCGCGTTGCTGGCAGTTGGCCTGACTCTCTGGCTATCACTGGAAGCTTTCATTAACATGGCGGTGATGGTTAACTTGCTGCCTTTTGCTGGAAATGCCTTGCCTTTTATCAGCGCGGGCGGCTCCAACCTGCTTGTGTCGATGGCTGCAATTGGGATTTTATTGAATATATCCAGGCTTTCGGAGAAGAGAAAAGAGGAGAATGGCAGATTTTTCTATGCGGTTACTCATCTGCGCGGGCGGGACGGGGGGCGGCGTGTATCCAGCCCTAACCGTACTGCAAGCACTTCAAACCGCAAATCAAGCGGCTGAAGTCGACGTGTTGTGGGTGGGTAGCGTCGGCGGTATGGAGGAAGAACTGGTGAGGCGCGCGGGTGTACCTTATCTGGCGGTTGAGGCGGGCCAGGTGCACGGCGTCGGTTTGCGCGCCATGCCGGGCAATTTGCTGCGCGCAGGGCGAGGTTACCGCCAGGCGCGGGGCATCTTGCAACGTTTTCGCCCGCACGTTTTGTTTTTTACCGGTGGGTATGTTGCCGCTCCTGTCGCTATGGCCGGGTATCAGATTCCTTCTGCTCTGTATGTGCCGGATATCGAACCAGGCCAGGCGTTGAAATTTCTGTCTCTTTTTGCCGATCGAATCGCCGTGACCACGCAAGAGTCGGAGCGTTATTTTCGCGGCCATAAGGGCGTCCAGGTGACCGGGTATCCGGTGCGCCCGGATTTGCGTTCCTGGAACCGCACATCTGCCATCCAGGCGTTGGGGTTATCCTCTGATCTGCCCGTGCTGTTGGTGTTCGGAGGCAGCAAGGGGGCGCGTTCGCTCAACCATGCGCTGCTGGCTGTCCTGCCGCAACTGCTGGCAGAGATGCAGGTGATTCACGTCAGCGGTGCGCTGGATTGGCCTGAAGTCGAAACGTTACGCGCTGGCCTGGTCGACAGGTTGGATGCAAATCTGCCGTTGGGCCAACGCGTGGAAATTGCCAGCCGCTACCACGCCTACCCTTATCTGCATGAAGAAATGGGCGCCGCCCTTACCCTGGCAGACCTGGTCGTTTCCCGCGCCGGAGCAGCCACCCTGGGTGAATTTCCTGCGTTCGGCGTGCCAGCTATCCTGGCGCCCTACCCGCACGCCTGGCATTATCAGAAAGTCAACGCACAATATCTGGTACAGCGCGGCGCCGCGCTGATGATTGAAGATCGGGCTTTATCTGAAGAGTTTCTCCCAACCGTACAGGCCCTGGTGCGTGATCCGTCGCGCCGGGAAGCAATGCGCCAGGTGATGCGCGCCCTGGCACAGCCTGCCGCGGCCCAATCTATTGCCCACATGTTACAGGACCTGGCTATACGGGGTCAGGAAAGGATGTGAGCCATGATCGCTTTGGTAATAGTCTTCTTTATGTTCTTGATCCTTTTCGGCTTTATCGGTGCGTCGCGCGGTTGGGCGAAAGAAGTGCTGGTGATTGCCAGTGTCATTCTGTGCCTGGCGATTGTTGCTCTCGTCGAAAATTTACTTGGCCTGGCAGGATTTTTTGATAAAAATCGCGGCATGCAGTTTGCATATCGGGCAGCGATCTTGATCGTCCTGGTCTTCTTTGGTTACCAATCCCCCAAGGTGCAACGTATCGCCAAAGCCACCGAGAAGCGCGGCCAGATTGCCGAGAAAATTTTGGGCTTCCTGGTGGGCATAGCCAGCGGTTATTTTGTGATCGGTACTTTGTGGTCTTTTGCCCGGACAGCAGGCTATCCGTTTATCGTTGATTATATTATTGCTGCACCGAAAGACCTCGTTGATCTGACGAACCGGGTGATCAGCATGCTGCCCCCCGTGTGGCTGAATACACCGTTGGAAACTTTCATCGCTCTGGTTATTATCTTTGTGTTTGTAATTATCTATTTCGTCTAATCGATGGCAGGCTGAGAATTACGGATGATGACAGCGGCAAGGCGTGTACACCTGATTGGCATTGGCGGCAGCGGGCTATCTGCGATAGCCACGCTTCTCCTGGAGCGCGGCTACCAGGTGAGCGGCTCTGACCGCCAGGACACGCCTCTCCTGCGCGGCTTGCGGCAAGCCGGGATGCAGGTTTTCGTTGGTCACCATGCCGAGAATGTCGCCGGGGCCGACCTGGTGGTGCGTTCGTCGGCGATACAAGACGCGAATGTCGAAGTGCAGGCGGCGATCGCGGCAGGCATTCCGGTGTTCAAACGTTCCGACTTCTTGGGCGAATTGATCTCCGGACAGGAATGCATCGCGGTAGCGGGCACGCACGGCAAGACTACCACCACGGCGATGATGGCCTGGCTGCTGCGTGAACTGGGCCTGGATCCATCTTATGTGATTGGCGGCGTGGCGAGCAACCTGGGCGCCAGCGCGCATGCTGGCAAGGGTCCATATTTTGTGATCGAAGCAGACGAATACGATCGTATGTTCCTTGGCCTGCGCCCCAGGCTGGCCGTGGTCACCAATGTCGAGCACGATCACCCCGACTGTTATCCTACACCGGACGATTTTTACCAGGCCTTCAGGGATTTCGCCGCTCGCCTGCAGCCGGGCGGTGTTTTGGTCGCCTGCGCTGATGATCCTGGGGCTGCGCACCTGGCTGCCGATGCGAAGGCTGCCGGCGCACAGGTGGCCGTTTATACAATCCAACCGGCCACCCTTCCGGCCTCCCAGACGCCCATCGTTTGGGCCGACGCACCGTCTCCCAATTCTGAAGGCGGCTTCACCTTTATCGCCTCGTTTGCCAGTGCCATCCCTGGTAGAGAGCACTTCTCTATTCCGGTGAGCCTGAAGGTGCCTGGGTTGCATAACGTGCACAATGCCCTGGCCGCGTTGAGCGTTGCCCATTTGCTCGGGTTACCGCTGCAGCAGGCGGTCCAGGCTTTGAGCGAATTCAGCGGCACCGGCCGGCGTTTCGATCTGCGAGGCGAAGTCAACGGTGTGCTCCTGGTGGATGATTATGCCCACCACCCTACAGAAATTCGCGCCACGCTGGCCGCAGCACGGTCGCGCTATCCGCAGCGCCGTATCTGGGCAGTCTGGCAGCCCCATACTTATTCTCGCACGCGCGCCCTGGCTGCCGAGTTTGCTACCGCATTCGAAGATGCAGATTGTGTTCTGGTGACCGAAATCTACGCTGCTCGCGAGTCTGCTCCGGCGGATGGGTTTTCGGCGCAGAATGTGGTGGTCGCCATATCGGCAAGCGGGCATGACCAGGTGAATTATGTGCCCGATCTGGACCAGGCGCGTGATTTTCTGCTGAACCAGGTGCGGCCTGGCGATGTCGTGCTGGTGCTTTCTGCCGGCAATGCCGATCAGATTAACGTACAACTGGCTCGCAGCCTGGCCAGCCTCGAGTGAAAGAGAAGAAAAATGCCCGACGATGAGCGCACGTTTGAATCGAACGTTTATCTGGTGAATGGCTCCCGGCTCAGAACCCGCGGGGCGGACAGCGATGGAAAGGGCACCTCGCCGGTTCCATCGAATATCCAGGGGCAGCCAGCGGATGGCGCCGCAGGCGCACTCGAGCAGCCTCAATACAAAGGCACGTCACGCGATATGATCTTGCGCCTGATCCAGCTTATGAAAGATGTGTAGACGGGCCATCGGCCACTGATTATCGACTGCAAAGATGAACCTGTATTCTGTTTCCATTCCATATGCAAAGCTGCGCACCGCCTTCGGTGAACGTGTGCAGGTAGACGCGCCGTTGGCGCGCTATACTGCGGCTCGCCTGGGTGGTCCGGCGGATGTGTTGTTGGAGGTGGACACAGTGCAGGATCTGGTTGCTGCAGTCAGCCTGTGCTGGCGCGAAGGGCTGCCTTATGTGATCCTGGGCGGTGGCTCGAACGTTTTGATCAGTGATGCCGGCGTGCGGGGTGTGGTCCTGGTCAACCGCGCCCGCCAGGTGTATTTCGATGTTTCGCTGCTCTCTACGATCCCTGATTTGCCCTTGCCCAAGAGCGACGGGCAATGCGTGATATGGGCTGAATCGGGCGCTAATTTCGGCCTGTTGGCCCGCCAGGCAGCACAACGTGGTCTGGCCGGTCTGGAGTGGGCCGTTTCTATACCCGGTACGGTGGGTGGAGCGGTGGCTGGCAATGCCGGCGCGTACGGCGGTGATATGGCCACCAGCCTGGTCCTGGCCGAAATCTTGCACCATCATGCTGGTCAGGAGTCTGACGTGGCCGAACGTGGCTACTGGCCGGTCGAGAAGCTGGCATTCACCTATCGAAGCAGCGTTCTGAAACGGCGTGAGGTGGAAGGCGTCGTTCTGGGAGCCCTGCTCCGCCTGGAACCCAGCACGCCGGGGGCGGTTCAGACCCGCATGGATGAATTCGTCGCCTATCGCAAACGCACGCAGCCTCCCGGCGCCAGCCTGGGCTCGATGTTCAAAAACCCGCTGGGCGATTATGCTGGCAGGTTAATCGAGGCGGCTGGTTTGAAAGGCGCCCGCGCTGGCGATGCACAGATCAGCCCGGTGCACGCTAATTTCTTTATCAATACTGGAAATTGTTCGGCGGCAGATCTTTTTCGCCTGATTTGCCTGGCTCGGGAGGCCGTTGCAGAGAAGTTCGCCCTGCAACTCGAATTGGAAATCGAACTATTAGGTGAATGGTGATGGCGAGGATACGCAGGCGCATTCGCATGGGTGTAATTTTTGGCGGACGTTCTGTTGAACACGACGTCTCCTTGATGTCGGCGCGTTCCATCCTGGGCGCCATTGACCCCCATAAATACGAAATCACCCAGATTGGAATTGCACGGGATGGCGCCTGGTTCGCCGGTGATCAGGTGCTGGATGCTCTCACTCGGGGCGATACCGCCGCTCTCTCGCCTGTAACGCTGCTGCCCGATCCGACGCGCGGCGGTCTTTTGGCGCTGCGGACCCCCAACCTGCCGGCCAGCCTATCTGCTGCACCACAACTATTGGAAGCCCTGGCCGAACTGGATGTGATTTTCCCCGTGGTGCACGGCGCTTTGGGTGAAGATGGTACTTTACAGGGGCTGTTCGAGATGGCGGGCCTGGCCTATGTCGGCGCGGGGGTGCTGGGTTCTGCTGTGGGGATGGACAAAGATGTATTCAAAGCAGTGATGCGTTCGTATGATATTCCGGTTGTAGATTGGATTTTAGTCACCCGCCAGGAAATCGAACAAAACGTCACCCGGATCATCGAGCGAGCGATGCACATTTCCGATTTCCCGCTGTTTGTCAAGCCGGCTAACCTGGGCTCTTCGATGGGAATTACCCGGTGCAAATCTCGCTCTGACTTGATGGAAGGTTTGTTCGAAGCTGCCCGCTATGACCGGCGTATCTTGATCGAACGCGGTGTGTACCAGGCAAGGGAGATTGAAGTCGGCATCCTGGGCAACGATTCGCCCCAGGCGTCTGTGCCTGGAGAGATTGTTCCCAGCCGCGAATTTTATTCATACGAGTCGCGATATTTTGACGGCAGCTCGGGTCTGCTGGTCCCGGCGCCGATCTCCCCGAAGCTGGCTCGCCAGATACAAGAGCTGGCCTTGCGGGCCTACCGGGCGATCGATTGCGCCGGAATGGCGCAGGTAGATTTCTTGCTGGCGCCAACCGGCTCGCATGGCGAGCCAGGCGGGCTATATCTGAGCGAAGTGAATACCATACCCTCCTTTACTCCAGTCAGTTTGTACCCAAAGCTGTGGGAAGCCAGCGAGCTGCCATACCCGGCGTTAATCAATCGCCTGGTGGAACTGGCCCTGGAGCGCAGAGTCGAACGCGATCACACGGAGAGACGTTTTCACCGGGGAGGATCGAAATGAAGCAAACCGATCGCGTTGCCCGCCGTTCAGATGAAATCCGCCGCAGACGGATGGCCGACTCGCATGTGGCCTACCAGTCCACTCAGCGGCGCAAGCGTCCCTCGGCGCTGCTGCGCTGGTTGAATGCCGGGCGCGCGAGCAAAAGCAAGACACAGCAGCACTTTTTCGGTGTGGGTGAAACGCTCCGTCAACGGAAAAAACTGGGGCGTGCGTATGACCTGGACACTCACGCTTCGCCTCCGGTGATGGCGCGCGGCTCGTTGGACGGGATGACCCGCCCGGGCAGCCGCCGGCACAGGACTGCTCGCAAGCTGCACAACGTGCCGCTCAACGCGCAGGGCGCCGAAATGCGCATTCCCTCCTTGCCGCGAATCGGTATTGGCTGGCGCGTGGCTTCTTTTGCCCTGTTGGTCTTGACTGCCTTAACCCTGTATCTGTTGTGGACTTCGCCCATGTACCGGGTTGAGATGCCCAAAGTGAAGGGCCTCAAACAGATCACTACCAGTGACGTGAGCAAGGCATTGGCCTTGAAGGGTTCCTCGGTCGTTGCCCTGGACTCTGGGCGGATGCAGCAAACTTTGTTGGATACTTTCCCGGAGTTTTCCACGGTTGTTGTGCAGGTGGATTTCCCCAATACGGTGTACATCACGGTAACCGAGCGGGTTCCTGTCCTGGTTTGGAAGCAAGATGGCCGTTCCTATCTGGTCGATGCGGAGGGGATGACCTTCCCGGCGCGCGCGGAGACGGATGATCTTGCCTCGACTTACGTCGTGGTCGAGGCGTCGGGCGACCTGCCGGCGTTCATCAAGCCGGTTAGAGCAAGCGATCCGGCGGGGACGGGTGAGACAGAGGCGGGTGAATCCATCCGCCTGGAAGAGCAGCAAAAGGCCCAGGAAGCTATTCGCTCCCTGGGCGCACTCACCGACCAGTTGCCTTTCACGCTGCCTGCGGAGGCCAGGGCACGGGCTTTCCTTCCCCCGGAGATGGTTACGGTGATTCTGCGACTTTCTCAGCAGCTTCCTAAGGGCTCGCAGTTGCTTTACGATCCGGAGCGTGGATTTGGCTGGCAAGACCGCCGCGGCTGGCAGGTTTATATGGGAAACTTTGGCCCGGACGAGCCGACCGCGCACAGTTCTGACCTTGCTGAAGTTGTGGCGGTGAAGCTTCAGGTCTACCGGGCCATCCTGGAAAGAGTTCGTTCTTTGGGCGAAAAGCCTTCTTTGATCAGCGTGGAATATCTCCACGCACCTTATTATCGTGTGGAGCAGGGTCAATGATTGTCACAATTTTTGATTATTTGAGCGCCCAATCAGCGACCGCTGGCTACCTTTTATGAATTTGTGACGGCTGACTATGGAAGATCAAATTTTAATTGGCATCGATATTGGCACGACCAAAATTTGCACCCTGGTGGCGCGCCAGGAACCCCCTGACCATTTGCGCATCATCGGTGTAGGCATCGAACCTTCGCAAGGTATGCGCAAGGGTGTTGTGGTTGACCTGGAGGCTGCTGCCCAGGCAGTGGCGCGGTCGGTAGATAAAGCCGAGCGCACTTCAGGCATCGAGGTGCTTTCTGCTTTGGTCAGCCTGGCCGGGTCGAACGTTTCCTCGGTGAACAGCCGCGGCGTGGTGGGCGTTTCGGGAAGGATCATCGATACGGGAGATGTGGCCCGGGCAGTGGATGCCGCTCGGGCGGTAGCCATTCCGCACAACCGCGAGATCGTCCATGTCATCCAGCGCAGCTTCAACGTGGACGGCCAGGATGGCATTCGCATGCCGTTGGGCATGCATGGCTTCCGCCTGGAAGTGGAAACCCATATCATCACTGCTACGGCTGCCAGCGTCGAAAATTTGCGCCAGTGTGTGGCCGCGGCGGGCGTAGATGTGGCCCAGTTTGTGCTCAATCCGCTGGCTTCGGCCGAGGTGGTCTTGAACGAAACCGAACGCCAGATGGGCGTGGTGGTTTGCGATGTCGGCGGCGGCACCACCGATATGGCGATCTACGTGGACGGGGATGTGTGGCACACTGCGGTGCTATCGATTGGCGGCAACCACATTACCTCGGACATCGCCCAGGTGCTGCACCTGCCCAACTCCCAGGCGGAAGAAATCAAGCTGGCCCATGGCCACGCCAACCCGGAAGAGGTGGACCCACGCCAGTACTTTAACGTCCGTCCCTTTGGCGAAGATGACGTGGTGCAGGTCAGCCATCAGGAATTGGTACATATTATTCATGCTCGTGTCGAAGAAATCTTTACTATGGTCGTCCAGGAGATCAAACGTTCAGGGTATGACGGATTGCTGCCTGCCGGTATGGTATTGACCGGCGGGGCCAGCGCAATGCCCGGCATGCGCGCGGTTGCCAGCCAGGTGCTGGGTGTGCCGGTGCGCATCGCTCAGCCGCAAAACCTGCTCGGCATGACTGATCGCCTGGAATCTCCTGCTTTTGCGACCAGCGTGGGCCTGCTGCACTGGGCAACTCTAATGAGCGAGGTGGCACCTCAGGCCGGACATCGCCGCTCTTCTAACAAACCATCCGGAGGCGTTGTGGACGTTGAAAAGATCAAAGACTGGCTCAAACGCTTGCTGCCTTGAAACGTGCATATTCTATCAACTCGATTTACGATCCAATATTTATCGACTACGAAAAACTGTCCATTGAAAGAGGAGGAACCTATGTCAACATTATCAAACTCAACCCCCAACCAGGTCGAATCATTCGCCCGGATCAAAGTCGTGGGTGTGGGCGGCGGTGGTTGTAACGCCGTCGACCGCATGATCGACGAAGGCCTGACCGGCGTCGAATTCCTGGCGATCAATACGGATGCCCAGGCGCTGATGCTTTCCAAGGCGTCCAACCGCGTGCGAGTGGGCGAAAAGCTCACCCGCGGCCTGGGCTCCGGCGGCGACCCGGAGGTGGGGCGCAAGGCCACTGAAGAGTCGGCTGAAGAACTGTATTCGGTGATGAAAGGCTCGGATATGGTCTTCATCACTGCCGGCATGGGTGGTGGTACGGGCACCGGCGGCGCGGCAGTGGTGGCGCAGATTGCCAAAGAGGTTGGGGCTTTGACCATCGGCGTGGTGACGCGGCCGTTTACGTTCGAAGGTTCGCGGCGCATCCAGTCTGCCGAGGCGGGCATCGCCAAGCTCAAGGAGCAGGCCGATACCCTGATCGTGATCCCCAACGACCGCCTGTTGCAGATCGTGGACAAGCGAGCCAACCTCCAGCAGGCCTTCCGCATGGCCGACGACGTTCTGCGCCAGGGCGTGCAGGGCATCTCTGAACTCATCACCGTTCCCGGTTTGATCAACCTGGACTTCGCCGACGTGCGCACCATTATGTCGGAAGGCGGCGCGGCGTTGATGGCGGTGGGGACGGCGAAAGGCGAGGACGCGGCGCGGATTGCTGCGGAGCAGGCCATCTCCAGCCAGTTGCTGGATATCACCATCGACGGGGCGCGGGGCATCCTGTTCAACGTCACCGGCGGCCCGGACCTGACACTGTTCGACGTCAACCAGGCTGCGGCGATTATCAAGGATACCGCCCATCCGGATGTGAACCTGATCTTCGGTGCGGTGATCGACCCGAACATGAAGGATGCTGTGCGCATTACCGTCATCGCTACCGGGTTCGAGCGCACGGGTGTGCCACGCCGGATTATGGATACCTCTGTGGCCAGCGATAACCGTCCGATCCCCATCGCGACGCCCGAACCGGCCACGCCGGTATCGTCTGTGCGTTCCACGCGCGACATCCCTACCGGCCGCGATTATCCGGCGCGCTCGTTCAACACGGAAGACCTGGATATCCCGGCCTTTTTGCGCAAGCACAACCGCTAATCAGCGGCTGTGTTTAGCCGGTCAGTTTATACCTTCGCTCAACGCATTGCCTGAATTCCAGGCGCGGGATGCTTGAGTGACCGAATCAGGAGCATCTTTTTGATGGGACGCGGACTGACGCGGATGAACGCGGATTCCTACCATCATTTTGCGTGGTCTACATCTGTGCGTAGAACTTATCGGTTCACCTGAAGTGCCGGTTTCCTCCTCCCGGCCATTGAAGCCTGTTTGCCTGCCTGACGCACGACGATGATGGGCATCGCCGTGAGCCGGACCCCATATATGCCTTCGCGTGGGGCTTCCGGCGGCAGGGTGTGCAGGGCCTGGCGCGACAGCGCCAGGCCCTCACGTGTTTTTTAATTATTTTTCACCCAAAAGTACCTTGCGATATTGCCACTCTTATGCTAGAATGCTACTCACCTTGCACAAATGTAAGGGTATGACACATGTATACCCCCATCTATGGCGGTTACATTTGTTCTATTGATGCTATATTGGGCGCTGCCTGTTATTTGTTTGTTAAACGCCGAACGCCGATCTTATGCGCTGTCCTTATTGCAAGAATCTGAACTCACGAGTGATCGATACGTCTCACGATACGCGTGGCGGGGTGCGCCGGCGACGCGAGTGTGAGGGCTGCGGGCAGCGTTTCAGCACCTATGAGCGCCCCATCCTGGCTACTCCGCTGCTCATCAAGCAAGATGGCACGCGTGAAGAGTTCGACCGAGAAAAACTGATCCGAGGAATCCGGATTGCCTGCGCCAAACGCCCTGTTTCGGCGGCGGATATCGAACGCCTGGTCGGAGAGATCGAAGCGGCTTTACAGGCCATGGGGCGTTCTGAAGTATCCTCGCGCGTGGTGGGGGACATGGTTATTGCCGGATTGAAAGAACTGGACCACATCGCTTATATTCGTTATGCCATTGTCTATCTGGGTCTGGATGATCTCAAGTCGATTCGCAGCGAGATAGACCGGTTGTTAGAGGGCTAAATCTATCTAACCAGGCGCCTGGCAAATGGCGAAGTTGCCAGGTTGTATTATCTATTGTCAACACGATGCATGGATCGCTTCATACCAGAAGAGGAGATACTTAGATGTTGCAACCTGTTGGAGTCCAAGATGAAAAGTACGGCCTGTTACCCACCCCGCCGCTGCCGGCTGATTTGCCGGTCATCGATCTGACTGAAAACGCCCGGCAGGTGCTGGTGCGCCGCTATGTGCGCCGCAGTGCGGCCGGCCAACCGGTCGAGACGGTGGAGCAGATGTTCTGGCGGGTGGCGTACCACGTAGCTGCCAGTGAAGCCGCCTGGGGCGAAGACGTCCTGGGACGGGCGCGCCAGTTTTACGGGTTGTTGACCTCCAAAAGTTTCTTCCCAAACTCGCCTACGTTTACCGGCGCGGGTACGCCCCTTGGCCAGCTTGCCGCCTGTTTTGTCTTGCCCATCGCCGACGATATGGGCCGTGACCCGGCCGGTATTTTCCAGACTTTGCGCGATGCGGCGCTCATCCAGCAGACAGGCGGCGGGAACGGCTTTTCCTTCTCGCGCCTGCGCCCGCAGGGCACGCTGGTCAAATCCTCCGCCGGCCAGGCCACCGGGCCAGTGGGTTTCTTGCGGGTGTATGACAAGGCCTTCGGGGAGATCGCCCAGGGCGGCACCCGGCGGGGAGCGAACATGGCCGTGCTGCGCGTGGATCACCCCGACATCGAAGAATTCATCACCTGTAAGACCGACGAAAACGCGATCACCAATTTCAATATTTCGGTAGGAATTACCGACGCTTTCATGGAAGCTGTGCGCCAGGATGCGCTGTGGGATTTGCGCTTTCCCGACGTGGAAGCGCCGCAGTATCAGGGTTTTAACGGCACGCTGGAGCAGGCCGAAGCGGCCGGCCTGCCGATCAAAACCCACAAAACCGTGCGCGCCGGTGAGCTGTTCGAGAAGATCGTCAGCCAGGCGCACCACAACGGCGAACCAGGCGTGTTGTTCCTGGATGCCGCTAACCGGGGGAACCCTGTACCGCAGCTTTACCAGTTGGAAGCGACCAACCCTTGCGGGGAGCAATGGCTAGGCAGTTACGAGAACTGCTGTCTCGGCTCGGTCAACCTGGCGCAACATTTCGGCTCGCAAGGCGGCGTGGATTGGGAAAGGCTGCGCCGCAGCGTCGAGCTATCCACCATTTTCCTGGACGATGTGGTGGAAGCCAATGCGTACGTGCCGGCGGTGCCACAACTGGCGGAGGCTGCCCACCGCGCCCGGCGCATCGGCCTGGGGGTGATGGGCCTGGCTGACCTGATGTACCATGCCGGTGTGCGTTACGGCTCTGAAGAAGGGCAGGAATTCGCCACCCAGGTGATGGAGTTTGTCCGCTATCACGCCATGCGCACCAGCATCGACCTGGCCCGCAAACGCGGCCCCTTCCCGGCCATCGAAGGCAGTATCTACGACCGGAGGAACGTGCGCTGGCAGCCGCCGGCTCCCTTGCAGCCTTATGCGCACGACTGGGGCCGCCCGGCGGTGGACTGGCAATCGGTGACAGAGGGTATCCGCACATACGGCATCCGCAACGCGGCGCAGACGACGGTGGCCCCCACCGGGACGATTGCCACGGTCGCCGGCTGCGAAGGTTACGGTTGTGAGCCGGTGTTTGCCCTGGCCTACGTCCGCCACGTCAACGACAACGGCCGCGATCTGCAGCTTACCTACACCAGCCCGTTGTTCGAACGCGCCCTGGTGGCTTCCGGGCTGGACGAGCACGCCCGCCAGGGCATTGTCAGCCACGTTATGGAGCACGGTACCTGCCAGGACGTAGCGGAGGCGCCCGAAGCCGTGCGGCAGGTGTTCGTCGTGTCCAGCGATATCACCGCCGATGAACACGTGTGCATGCAGGCCGCCTTGCAGGCCTTCGTGGATAACAGCCTGAGCAAGACGGTCAATTTCCCCGAGACGGCCAGCGAAGAGGACGTAGCAATGGCCTACCAGTTGGCCTGGGAGCTGGGCTGCAAAGGCATCACGGTCTACGTCACCGGCTCGCGCCACAAGGTCGTGTTGGAAACCAGGTCCACTGCCCGGCAGAAGGGCGGCGCAGGCGCTCCCGCCGAGGCCGCTGCTGTTCCGCCTCCTGCTGCTCCCGAGCCGGAGGGTTCGACAGAACAGCTCACCATCTGGCACGACAAGAAGAAGCCCCGCCCGCGCCGTTTAAGCGGGCATACCATCAACGTCAGTACGCCCCTGGGCAAAGCTTTCGTCACCATCAACGAAAACGGCGGCCGCCAGCCGTTCGAGGTGTTCATTAATACTTCCAAGGCCGGCTCGGATACCGCCGCCGTTTCGGAGGCCATCGGCCGCCTGATCTCGTACGTTCTGCGCCTGGCTTCGCCGGTGGCGCCGCGCGACCGCCTGAAAGAAATCTGGCGCCAGCTTTCTGGCATCGGCGGCGGGCGCTCGCTGGGCTTTGGCCCCAACCGGGTGCGTTCGCTGCCGGATGGCGTGGCGCAGGCCCTGGCCGAATACCTGGAGGCGACCGACATCGAACATGTCCAGGAGATGGACGAAGACGGCAATGGTTTCCGCCTGCGCAACGAAGCGGCCTTGGGAGCGGCCGCCCACGATGCCCGCCCGATGGAGCAGCTCGGCCTGCGCATCGGCGACCTGTGCCCCGAGTGCGGCCAGGCTGCGGTAGTTAATGAAGAAGGCTGCCGCAAGTGTTATGCCTGCGGGTTCAGCGAGTGTTGATTTTGCTTGATATGTGCGCCCTGCAAGCCTGTTGGCTGCTGATTATTATTTATTGCTGATATGTTCCGTACGGTTTACGTTTCCGGTGTATTGACGGGTCCGGCTGACCTGGATGCGCTCAAGGCGTTTTACGAAGACATTGCCCGGGTGTGTGAACAGGCCGGGATCGAGGCGTATGTTCCGCACCGCGTTTCCGACCCGATCCAGCGCCCGGACCTGACGCCCAGGGAAGTGTATGAGCTGGACCGCGGCAAAGTCGCCGCATCTGATCTGATCATCGCCTACATTGGCTTCCCTTCGCTGGGTGTGGGCATGGAGATCGAAATCGCCCGCCAGCATCACCGCCCGGTCTTGCTGTTGATGGAAGAGCACGCCCGGGTTTCCCGCATGGCGCGGGGTAACCCCGCGGTGGTGGCCGAGATTCGTTTTTCCGATTTTCCCGACGCTCTGCGCCAGTTGGCCGAATGGTTGCGGGCGGCGAACCAGCAGCCATTGACGACTGACCGCTGATGACCGTTTGCTGCTTGCCGACCTGGTGGCCTGTTATGATAAGCGGGTTGCCGGTAGCATTTTCAACCTGCTTATAAGAAGTTTAAAAAATTAATCACGTAACAAGGCATCGTCTTGCTCGACCGGCCCGAAGCGGCGCACCTGCTGTATGTCCGGCTTGCCTGGGGATGAATCCCCAGGCTACAGAGCGGCGCCAGATGAATCTGGCTGGAAGCGGAGTGGGCGGTCTAAAAACCCCATTCATGGGGTGCTGTTCAGTAGCCCGGTGAGTTCATCGCCGGGCGGACTGGCCAGGAACGACGCCCGCGGGCTACGTGACGATTTTCTGAAATTTCATCAATTGGCGGCGCAGGGTTGTTTACTGTTGATAGACTTATGACTACTTTCGACTGCCTTTACCAGGACTGTTTGCGCCAGATCCTCGAGCATGGCATCGAGGAACTGAACCAGCGCACCGGCCACAAGACCAGGACCATTCCGGGGATGCACTTCTCTATCGAGGGTGGTTTCCCCTTGCTCTCGCTGCGCCCGATTCCGGCGCGGGTGTTCATCGCCGAACAGGTGTGGTTCCTGATGGGCAGCCGCCGGCCGGCTGAATTCCTGGACAAATATACCAGGATCTGGCGCGAGTTCACCAACCTGAACGGGGTGGTCAGCACTGCCTATGGCTATCGCTGGCGGCACCATTTCGGGCGCGACCAGATCGGCCTGCTGGTCAGGATGCTGGAGAAAGAACCCAGCTCCCGGCACGGGGTGGTGATGGCCTGGGACCCTGGCGACGACGGCCTCAGCCCTGCACCGCGCAAGAAGAACGTGCCCTGCCCGATCCTGTTCACGGTGAATATCCTCGGCGGCAGGCTGCACCTGCACCTGATGATGCGCTCCAACGATATGGTCGTCGGCTGTCCCTTCGATGTGGCCGGTTTTGCGCTGATGCAGCGCATCCTGGCCGCCCGGCTGGGGGTGGGCGTGGGCATCTATTCACACTCGATTTCCAACGCTCACATCTACGATGTCCACTACGAGGCTGCCGCCGAGCTGATCAACCGCCAGGGTCAGGCGGACGAAATCGAGCTGGCCGCCGCCCCGGACTGGTTCGCTCGCGCAGAAAACGCCGACGAAAGCCTGGTGGATGAGATCGCCGCCCTGCTCGCTGCCCAATACCATCCCGGCCCGGCGGTCGGAAAGCTGCCGGTGATCCTGTAAAAGTTGTGCGCAAACCGATTCGCGACCAAACAAGGAATCGACCATGTCCGAACCAACCGTCGCTTTCCGTGGAACCCACCTGAAGGATATTCTCGCCCAGGCGCGTGAACACGTGCTGCGCCACGGACGCCCGCGCTTTTCGCCGCGCGGGCAGACTTTTTCGACCATAGGAGTCGAGCTGGTCTGGGAGCAGCCGGCGGATTCGGATGCGGTCTACTGGGGTTGGGACAAGGTCGATACGGGGTATTACTACCACAGCTTCGTCGAGAAGCGCCCGGGGAACCTCCCGGAGCGGCTGGCGGCCCCGGGCGAAACGCTTTTCCCCTACACCTACGCGGCCCGCTCCCGCTATTGGGATGGCGGCTGGGGCTACGTCCAGGCCGTGGTAGACGCCACGCGGGCGCTGGAGGTGAAGCTGCCGGCGACCCTCAAAAGCGAGGATGCTTTTCGCGCTTATCTGGCAAGGGCCGGCGAGCTGGTGCACCTGCAACCGCTGCTCAGCGTCTGGGATTGGCTGGGCGCGGACCGCATGCAGGCTTTCCTGGACGACCCGGGAAGCCTGGTAGGCCTGCTGGCAGCCTCGCGTATCGACCAATTGGAAACGATCATCAAGGAGATCGAGCGCGTCCCGCTTTCGCGGCGGGCGGTGACGGCCTCTTTCGTTTACCCGGTGCTGGACCAGCGCCTGGTTCCGCTGCAGAGTGTGCCCCCCTACCAGCACTTCCAATTGCTCCCCTCCGCGGCGGATGAGCCGCTCAGTTCGTTCCACGTGCACCGCTCGCTGGACGCCAGCGACGGCGTGCAGCTCGATTTCTACCACGATCTGCGCTGGCTGGGCGAGGCCTGCCAACGCCTGAAGCGTTCCCCCGGCACGATCACCATCGTCGCCGGCGATTTCCACGTGTATATCAGCAGCATCGACGCCGGCAGCCACGATATCCACGACTGGCTGGCGCGGGTTACCGATGCTTACCCTGCCGGCGAGGGCCTGGCCCGCGATTGGCTCGGGCAGGCGCCTTACCGCCAGTACGCCGGGCAAGTCTATGCCCGTCTCGCCCGCTGATCCCTGATTACTGGTTACGAATGGTTCATTCCTTACAGCCTGAATTGGAGACTCTGCCATGATTTTATCCGGTGATGAAATTGTTGCCCGTATCGAGAAGGGCGAGCTGGAGTTCAACCCGCAAATCGACAAGTTCCAGGTGCAGCAGCATTCGGTGGACCTGCGCCTGGGGTTCACTTTCCTGCTGCCCAAGTCCTGGGAACTGACCGACGAAGGCCGGGTGGCGGTGTGGACCGACCACCTCAATCTGAACCTGGACCGGCGCCACAACCGCTATTCGGTCATCGAGCTGGAGGAGGGCCAGTTCTTCGACATCCTGCCCGGGGAATTCGTGGCGGTGACCACCCTGGAACGCATCCACCTGCCCGGCGACCTGATGGGCGTGCTCTACCCGCGCTCGTCGGTCAACCGGCGCGGTCTGTCCATCGACCTGACCGGTATCGTCGATGCCGGTTACGAAGGCAACCTGCTCATCCCGGTGCGCAACAACACCCAGTTCCAGGTGATCCGCATGTACCCCGGCGAGCGCTTCTGCCAGATCGTCTTCGAGGAGATCAGCGGCAGCCCCGTTCTGCAACAAAGCCGCTGGCACAACCGGGATGTGCTGGTTACCATCCAGGACGAGCGCAGCGCCCAGGAGATGGAGTACGTGCGCAGCGGGAAGATCACCCGGTTGAAGAAGGATTTTCCGCTGCAGGAGAAGTAGGCGGCGCTGCCGGTTATCGGCGGTGGCTGGTGTTACACTCTGCTGAGTGTTGGATTTGACAGTATGCCGAATCCGGGTAAACCTGGGGGTGGAGGAAAGTACGTGTCATATCTGAATGCCACGATCTTCATCGGGCGGCAGGGCCGGGCCTGGCTGGATGGTGTGTATTACAGGCAAAGAACGTTGCCCATCATCTGGCACGCAAAATAAAAGCAGGTCATGCCACAAAAGCACACGAACCTGGTTGGAATACACTCATGAACATCCCGCAGGTTCTGAACCTGCGGGATGTTCGCTTTTGCTATTTGACAATGACCGACAGGTACACCACCTGTTGGACGACAAACGCTCGCTCAGCAGACGGCTGGCCGGTGTTGCCCGCCGCGTCCGTGGCAGTGGCGATCACGCGGTTGGCGCCGGGGGGCAGAGCCTGTTCAGACTGGCAGGCCCACGCTCCAGCAGGATTCGCCGTGGCAGTGCACAAGGGTTGGGTGGTAAGAGGCAACGTACTGGGGAGATACACGGTCACCGTGGCGTCCGGTTCAGCCTGGCCGCTGAAGATAGGATGGTTCCAACCGGCGGCGGTGAAGGAGATGATCTCCCCTTCGGCAGGGCCGGCGATGGACGGAGCGGCGGGGGTGGTCAGGTCCACGGTCCAGGTGAAAACCGCTAGCTGGCTGTAGTTGCCAGCAGCATCCTGTGAACGCACTGTGAAGGTGTGCTCCCCTTCGCCCAAGCCGGTGTATACCTGCGGGCTGGCGCACGCCTGCCATGCTGCTCCCTGTGCATCCAACTGGCATTCGTAGCCCAGCGTAGTGACACCGTTCAGCCGGAAGGGCGCCACGCCGCTGAAGGTGAAGGTCGCCGTCACCTGGTTGGTCCAGGCCAGCGGGTGGCTGTCGATCTGCACCGTTGGCGCCTGCGTGTCGATCACCCAGGTGTACCTCGCAGGACGCCCCTGCATGCCAAGGCTGTCTTTGGCTCTTACCTGAAAGGTGTGTCGCCCATCGGGCAACGGTGCTGTGTAGTTGACTGGGCTGGCACAATCCACCCACGTCCCGCCACTGGCCTCGTCCATCACGCACTGGTAGGTCAACGTTCCTGCGCCGCTGTAGCCGGTGAAGGCAAAGGTTGGCATGGCATCGTTGGACGGGTCAGTTGGTTGAACGGTAATCTGCGCAATGGGCACTAACGCCTGGGATTCGTGAGCGCCCATGTCTACCACCGGCGGTGCCCCGTTAAAGAAGCGCGGCTGGCCATCCAAATCGTAGGGCAGTGGCTCCCTCAGGTCACCGTCACTGTCCAGGTCGAGTGTATCGGGTGGCACCAGGGCGTTGTTTCCGGCGTCAATGGCGGGCGAGGCGGTTTGCAAGTGTAAGTCGCCGTAGTCGTCGTCGGCAGTGCCCCAGGTGGCATCCGGGCCAGGGGAGGGATTGCGTACAAAGATGGGATCAGCATCCAGGTTGCTACCGCCATTCGTACCCAAGGCTGCATCCCAACTCCCATCGTTGAAAGCGCCTTGAATAGTGCTGTTGAAAAAGATTGGGGAGCTAGAATTGCTATATACCTGGGGACCATATTGGGCAGTATTGCCCCACAGAATCGTGTTGGTTATCCTTGGGTAGCTCCCGGCATGATTCCATACCCCTCCACCTTGATAGTCGGCCTGATTGCCGCTGAAGGTTACATTTACAAGACTGGGAAAACTACTTGCGTCGTTATACATCCCGCCGCCACTACTGTAATTGCCATTCGCCCGATTGGCGTTGAAGATAACATTCATCAGAGTTGGGTTGCTGTATTGAATATTACACATCCCACCGCCCTTACCATAAATATCAGTAACCCGGTTACCATTGAAGATAATGTTTGCCAGGTTTGGGCTGCTGGATTTGTTGTATATTCCGCCGCCAGTCAAGTATCCCAGGTTACCGCTAAAAGTCACATTATTCAGACTCGGGTTACCGTAAAAGGTAGCAAACCCACCGCCAGAATAAGCCCGATTGCCGCTGAAGGTTATGTTGGCAAGGCTCAAGCTACTATTGACGCTGTACAACCCACCTCCGCATTGCTGACCACAAGCACCGCTGATGGTGTCACCTGTGGCTGAACCAGCCGTGATGGTGAAGCCATCCAGGTGGGCAGTCTCGGTCAAGCCAGTACTGCTGACTACATGGAAGGCGTTGTTGCCAACGATGCTGGCTGTGGAAGGGTCCACACCATTGGCATCAACGATATCGTTTCCATCAATATCGCCACTCAACACGGTAACATGCTGCTGCCAATCGCGCTCGGCCAGGCTGGTTTCTGTCCCAGCAAAGCCACCATATAACGCCACACCGGCCCTCAAAGTGAAAGTATTGTATCTGGCAACACCAGGCTTGTACACTCCCTGCGCCACCCATATTTTACAACCAGGCAGGGCTCCGTCCAAAGCAGTGCCCAAATTACAGGCAGACGCCCAACTGGTGCAATCGCCACTGCCGCCAGGTTTAACGTAGTAAATAACAGGTTTTATCGTCCAGGTATAATAGACCGGTTGGCTGGTATTGCCAAGCGAATCTTCGGCGTAAACGGTAAAGCTATGGCTGCCGACGCTGAGAGCCGAATAACTTGTCGGATTTTCACAGACTGCCTGCGGATTTTGATCCAGTTTGCAATATAGAGTTGCCGCTTCCGAGACAGAGAATGCAAAGGTTGCTGACCGTTGTATCGTTGGGTTCAATGGCGCACCGGTAATCTGCACTATTGGCGGCGTAGCATCGATGGTCCAGGTGTAACTGGCAGGCAGTTCCTGCGTGCCGGCACCGTCGCTGGCTTTCACCTGGAAGGTGTGCTGCCCATCAGCCAACGGCGTCGAATAGGTGATCGGGCTGGCGCAATCCGTCCAGGTTCCACCACTGGCCTCGTCCATCACGCACTGGTAAGTCAGCGGGCCTACACCACCCATCCCAACAAAGGTAAAAGCCGGCGTGGCGTCGTTGGATGGGTTAGAAGGCTGTTCCGTAATCCTCACCCTCGTCATCCAGAGCTGAGATTCGTAAACGCCCATATCCACGATGGGCGGCGCGCTGTTGACGAAGCGCGGCTGGCCGTCCAGGTCGTAAGGCAGCGCCTCGCTTGTGTTGCCATCCCGGTCCAGGTCCAACGTGTCTGCCGGCACCAGAGTATTGCTCCCTGCATCGATCACCGGCGAGGCCGGTTGCAGCCGCAGATCGCCGAAGTCGTCGTCCGCCGTCCCCCAGGTGTTGTCTGGGCCAGAAGAGGGATTGCGTACAAACAGCGGGTCGACATCCAGGTTGCCCCCGCTGTTGGTCCCCAGGACGGGGTCCCAACTGCCGCTGCTGAAAGCGCCCTCGATGTTGCTGTAGGCAAAGTTCGATGGGTTGAACACCTGCGGATTTCTTGGCGCATAGTTGCCCCACAGGATCGTGTTTCGCACCACCGGCACGCTGCCGTAGTTCGATAGCCCTGCGGCGTGATCCGCCTGGTTCCCTGTCATCGTCACATTGGTCAGCACCGGCGTGCTGGTCGTGTTGTAGATCGCCCCTCCGTTGGACGACAGGTTCCCACTGAAGATCACATTCGTCAGGCTCGGCGTGCAGTTTTTGCTGTTGATGCCTCCCCCGGCCAGGGTGCCCTGGTTGCCGCTGAAGATCACCCCCACCAGTGTCGGGCTGCAACTGCCGTACAGAAACGTCCCTCCCCCGTTCGTCGCCCGGTTGCGGGTGAAGGTCACGTCGACCAGCTTCGGGTTTCCCCCGTTGACGTACATCCCGCCTCCATCGTCGCTCGCCAGGTTGCCTCTGAAGGTGACATTCTCCAGGCTCAGGTTGCTCGAAGTGGTGTACATTCCGCCACCGCATTTCTGGTTGCATGGGGTGGCTGTGGAACCATTCGCCATACCGGCGGTGATGGTGAAGCCATCCAGCCGGGTGCTCTCGGTAGCTCCGCTGCCGCTGGTGACCACATGATAGCTGTTCGCTCCGCTGATGTTGGATGGGTGGGTGACCACCCCTTGCGCATCGACGATGTCATTTCCATCGATATCGCCGCTCAACACGGTCACGTGCGCCAGCCAGTCACGCTGCTCCAGGCTGGTTTCTACCCCGGTAAAGCCGCCATAGACCGCTACGCCATTCGTAAGGCTGAAAGCGGTCGTGCGAGCAGCGCCCGGCTTATAAACGCCCTGCGCCACCCACACCTGGTCGCCGGATATGGCCTTGCCCAGCGCAGCTTGCAGATCACAGGCGCTTTCCCACCGGGTGCAGTATCCACTGGTCCCCGGCTTGACGTAATAAATTGCCGTGCCCGCTGTCCAGGTAACGAGAGCCGGCTGGCTTGCATTTCCAGCCTGGTCTACGGCATATACAGAGAATGTATGGCTGCCAAGCGACAGGTTTACGTAGCTCTTGGGGCTGATACACACCTCTGCTGTCTGTCCATCCATGGCGCAATAGTAAGCCGCCGCACCCACACCGGTGAAGGTGAAGGTCGCCGAGCGTTGAGTCAGCGGTTCGTCGGACGTACCGGTGACCTCCACCGTCGGCGGCGTCGTATCGATGGTCCAAGTGTAACTGGCAGGTAGCTCCATCGAGCTGGCGCCGTCGCTGGCTTTCACCTGGAAGGTGTGCTGCCCCTCAGCCAGCGGGACAGTGTAAGTGAACGGGCTGGTGCAATCCGTCCAGGTTTCGCCGCTGGCTTCATCCATCACGCATTGGTAAGTCAGCGGCAGGGCGTTCCCTGTACCCATAAAAGCGAAGGTTGGTGTAGTATCGTTGGATGAAGTAGATGGCTTGCCTGTGATGCTCACCCTTGTCTGGAGAACCAGTGACTCGAATGTGCCCATATCCACGATGGGCGGCATGCCATTGACGAAGCGCGGCTGGCCATCCAGATCGTAAGGCAGCGCCTCGCTTGTGTTGCCATCCCGGTCCAGGTCCAACGTGTCTGCCGGCACCAGAGTATTGCTCCCTGCATCGATCACCGGCGAGGCCGGTTGCAGCCGCAGATCGCCGAAGTCGTCGTCCGCCGTCCCCCAGGTGTTGTCTGGGCCAGAAGAGGGATTGCGTACAAACAGCGGGTCGACATCCAGGTTGCCCCCGCTGTTGGTCCCCAGGACGGGGTCCCAACTGCCGCTGCTGAAAGCGCCCTCGATGTTGCTGTAGGCAAAGTTCGATGGGTTGAACACCTGCGGATTTCTTGGCGCATAGTTGCCCCACAGGATCGTGTTTCGCACCACCGGCACGCTGCCGTAGTTCGATAGCCCTGCGGCGTGATCCGCCTGGTTCCCTGTCATCGTCACATTGGTCAGCACCGGCGTGCTGGTCGTGTTGTAGATCGCCCCTCCGTTGGACGACAGGTTCCCACTGAAGATCACATTCGTCAGGCTCGGCGTGCAGTTTTTGCTGTTGATGCCTCCCCCGGCCAGGGTGCCCTGGTTGCCGCTGAAGATCACCCCCACCAGTGTCGGGCTGCAACTGCCGTACAGAAACGTCCCTCCCCCGTTCGTCGCCCGGTTGCGGGTGAAGGTCACGTCGACCAGCTTCGGGTTTCCCCCGTTGACGTACATCCCGCCTCCATCGTCGCTCGCCAGGTTGCCTCTGAAGGTGACATTCTCCAGGCTCAGGTTGCTCGAAGTGGTGTACATTCCGCCACCGCATTTCTGGTTGCATGGGGTGGCTGTGGAACCATTCGCCATACCGGCGGTGATGGTGAAGCCATCCAGCCGGGTGCTCTCGGTAGCTCCGCTGCCGCTGGTGACCACATGATAGCTGTTCGCTCCGCTGATGTTGGATGGGTGGGTGACCACCCCTTGCGCATCGACGATGTCATTTCCATCGATATCGCCGCTCAACACGGTCACGTGCGCCAGCCAGTCACGCTGCTCCAGGCTGGTTTCTACCCCGGTAAAGCCGCCATAGACCGCTACGCCATTCGTAAGGCTGAAAGCGGCCGTGCGAGTAGCGCCCGGCTTATAAACGCCCTGTGCTACCCACACCTGATCGCCGGATACAGCCTTGCCCAGCGCAGCTTGCAGATCACAGGCAGTTACCCAACTGAGACAGTCGCCGCTGCCGCCGGGGATTACATAGTAGGTCGCCGCGGTGGGAGACTGAGGAGCTACTGCGATAGGAGACGCCCGGCCGGGCGTCGGGTGGTTGGCAACGAGCAGCAGGATGGCTGCCAGCAGGCAGGATCGGAAATAGTGGGTGAGTTTCGGCATGGATTTCCCTCCCGGATGATGGTGACCCAACCCTGAAGAACTTTTCGTTCCCCAGGATCACTTGTCATGTTTAGAATTCAGGAGCAAAGAGATATTATTTGACATATCTCCGCTTTTGACATTTTGCTTTGCACTATTATACCTGAAAATTACAGAACGCGCGCAGGAGCCAGTCAATAAAAAATACCACCTTTGATTCGTTTTTAGCGTTTTAGGGTAGAATAATCATTTGACTGCCTTCATTTGCTAACCCTGATCACGGATCGACGGATCACGGATCACTAAATTTGGAAAAGGAGTACAAGTATGATCGTTACGACTGCTGAACTTTTCAAGCTGGCTTACGCAAAGTATGCCGTCGGAGCCTACAATATCAACAACGCCGAGCAATGCATGGGGTTGTTCAAGGGCTGTATTGGCAGCCAGGCTCCTTTTATCATCCAGATCTCGAAGGGCGCCCGAAAGTACACCGATAAGCGCATGCTCGAGGCGATTATCCGCGCCGCCGGCGATATCTTCCCGGAGGCCATTTTCGCCGTGCACCTGGATCACGGCGATGAGGAATCCTGTTACGAGTGCATCGATTCGGGTTTTTACAGCTCGGTGATGATCGACGCCTCCCACGAGCCGTTCGATCAGAATATCGCCATCACCAAGCGCGTGGTGGACCGGGCGCACGCCAAAGGCTTGAGCGTCGAGGCCGAGCTGGGTATGTTGGGCGGCGTGGAAGAGGATATCAAGGTGGATGAGGGCAGCGCCTTCCTGACCAACCCGGACGAAGCGGTGGAGTTTGTGCAGCGGACGGGCTGTGATTCGCTGGCAGTGGCCATCGGCACCAGCCACGGGGCGTATAAATTCAAGGGGCAGCAATCGCTGCACTTCGAGGTGCTGGAAGCGATTAAGGGCAAGATGCCCGGTTTCCCGCTGGTCATGCACGGCAGCTCCAGCGTGCCGCAGGAAGAAGTGCTGCGCATCAACGCCGCCGGCGGCAAGCTCGACCCGACCGCCCGGGGTGTGAACGAGGACGAATACCTGCCCGCGGCGAAGCTCGGCGTCACCAAAGTGAACATCGACACCGATGGCCGCCTGGTGTGGACGCGCGTCCACCGCGAGTTCTTCCGCGACAAACCGGCCGAGTTCGATTTCCGCCCGCCGGGCAAGGTCTTCATCGAGGAATACGCCAGGTTCATCGCCCACAAGAACGAGAAACTGGGCTCCGCCGGACACCTTCCCGAGGTGCGCGAAGCCCTCAAGTAGGCGGCGATCTGCGCCTCGGCGCTTGATAACCAATGGTTTTTCAGGTGCAATGCACGAAGAACACGTGCAGTGCACCAGCCATGCAAAACGGCTTTCAGCCAAATCAGGAAAGCTCCCTGGTATGATCTCCAGGGAGCTTTTTCAACATTTCAACGATGCTCACGATTTCACTGAAGGTCGTTTTGCCTGGCCCAAACCTGCCGCAGGTTCCGAACCGGCGGCAGGTTCGTGACCGGATTTTCCTGTTGGGTGATGATCCTTCCAGACCTCCAGCTTGTGCACCACCAGGGCGGCTTTTTTCGACGGCCGGATGTGGGAACCGTACCGGTTGGCGTGTACCTGGGTGAACTTCGCTCCGAATAGGATGATTTGCATCGAATAATACACCCACACCAGCAGCAAAATCGCTGAGCTGGCAATCCCGGATGCGCCCAACAGTTTGACCGAACCCAGGTACATCCCGATCAAGAATTCACCGATGGTGAACAGCAGAGAAGTGACCAGCGCCCCTAACAGTACATCCCGCCAGGTTGTTTCGGCGTCGGGTAATATTTTGTAGATCAGGGCGAACACCACAGAAAAGCCGATGAAAGTCAGGCCAAAATCGGCTTCGGGCAACGCATCTTTCACCGTAATGGGCAAAAAGACCAGGCGTTGGTTTAGTGAAACGAGCGCTGTGCTTACGAACATAAATACCAGCATCAGCAGAATGATCGCCAGGACCATCAGAAAAGAGAAGAAGTGCCCGCGGATGATGACGAAGAGATCCTGGCCCGGCTGCGGGGCGATGCCCCACAGGAAATTGATCGCCCGCTTTAGATGATAGAACATGAGGGAAGCGCCGACCAGCATCAGCAAGAGACTGAAGGATGTCGCCCGCCCCAGGTCGCTGATAAAGTTGCCATTTTCCAGGATGGGGGCAATGGCTTCGGCGGCTTGCGGGCCAACCCCTTGCTCGATTTCGGTCAGCAGGCGTTCGGAAACGACCGCCCGGCTGAAGATGATCCCGGTGATCGAGATCGTACTGACCAGCAGCGGCGCCAGCGAAAGGACTGTATAAAACGACAGGGCGGCTGCCAGCAGGCTGCCGTTGGCCTGGCTGTACCCCAGCCAGCTTTCTTTGAGCAAAGATAAGCTTGCTTTCAGGAATTTCATCAGGCCGTATTGTAACTGAATTTTGCCGTTGTGTGGCCCGTTAATGGCTGCAATGCACAGGGATGCACCAGCCGATTTCACAGGGCAAACGCATCTAAATTGGGAGTTGAGGCAGACCGGAAAGAACCTTGAGT
>CAZQQJ010000039.1:0-79940 GCA_964595435.1 uncultured Anaerolinea sp.
TTTTTCGCCAAAACGTAATCGGTGGCGTAACCAGTCCCGACTCGTCCAACCCTCCCGAAATCGTCGGCTTGGAAACGCACAAGGGATAACGCTCAGTACATGGAAGCCCTGCGGGCTGAGGCAGGAGCCGGTTTCCAACCGGCTTGTATGGACTGAGGTGGGATTTCAATCCCCCGAAATCGACGGCTTCAGCGCCGTTTTCGCCCCTTTTTCGACGAAGTAGTGCGCAAGCATACCCCGCTTGTACTCACCCATGGCTCACGACCCGAGGCGGTGTTGATCCCTTTATGTTGCTGGAATGGATCGACATTCTCAGCCGCCCCTACTTCCGTGAAAAATACCAGGTCCAGCCGGATGACATTCTCGTTCTGATCAACTTGCTCCGCCTGCGCGGCGAGCTCGTCAACCCCCCCGCGTTCTGTAACGGCCTCCGGGATCCCAAGAACGACCTGTTCCTCGAAGCTACCCTGGCCGGCAAGGCGGATGTTATCGTTTCCGGCGACGCCGACCTGCTCGAATTGACGACCTTCGAGGGCATCCCCATTTTTCACCCGCTATTTACGGAGACAGAACATACATTCTGCTACAATCGCTTTGGTGCCCTGGCCCGGTGATTACCTCCTTTCGCGCCCGCCTGCCCTCACCCGGCCTGGGCCCCATCCAAGCCGTGTAGTCCGGTAGATCCGATCCATTCGTTCTTTTGTTTCTGTCGAATATTTTTTACTCAAAAATCGTCTCCCCTTGCCATCGCGCCTCCCCCGATCTGCTGGCCTGTGCAGGGCGGCAGCCTGCCCCTGCCGTCGCGATCTGAATCGCCCACCCGCAAGACGCGCCGCCTCAAGTTACAACAATTTTACATCCCCTTTGCACCCATTTCACCTTGCCTCCCTATAATAGGGAGGAGTTGCTCGCAGTGAGCCACACAAACCATGCCCAAAGTCCGTGTTCATCCGCGCCCGTCTGCGCCCCATGGACAAGGCAATCTCACTGAACCCGCTTCCGCTTGCCGAAAGCTGATGGCCGACCGCTAAAAGCTTATGGAGACAAAATGAGCCATACCAGACCCATCCTGCTCGCCGTCCTATCCTTTGTCCTGGTCTTCACCACCGCCTGTGCGGCCCTCGCCCCTCTCCAGGCTGTTCCGCCAGAAGCCGCCGCTATCGCATCCCCGGCGCCTGTTTCTTCGGCAGGCGCCCCAGCAGGCGCCCCGGCAGATGATCCACCAGGGTCAGGCGCCCCATCCCCGGCCTCCTCACCTGCTTCTGCAGCATCCACCCCTGCCCCTGCCATCCTGCTCTTCGGCATCGGCATGCACATCGAGCCTCTCGGAGCGACTGTATCGTCCCTGGCCGGCGGTACGGCACACCAGCTCTCCGACCAACCCGCCGCGAACAGGTCCAAACCCGGCTACAACCAGCCTCAAGCCTTCCAGCGCGGCGTCCAGGATATCCAGGCCGTCGCCCGCATCGTCGAGCGTCACGGCGGCAAACTCACCATCCAGGCCCAAACTCCTTTCACCCGGGCCGCCATCGATAACGGCAGCGACGTGCTCTCCAGCCTGGCGCAGAACGGTCACGAGATCGCTCTGCACTTTCACGAAGACGCCCACCTCGGCAAAAACCCCGAACGCCTGCCCGTTGAAACCTGGTGCGCCGTGATGAAAGAAGAGATCGCCCTGATCCAGCAGGCCAGCGGCGTGCAGCAGGTGCGTTACTGGAGCGGCGGCAACCTCTACCCGGACCTCTTCCAGGCCGCCGCCTGCGCCGGGCTGGAGGTCAACAGTGATTGGAAGAACCCCCGCACCCAGTCCACCCCTCTCGAAATGACCGGTGTCCAACCCTGGCGCCCGGCCGGCGGCACGGATGGCGAGGACATCTCCGCCTTCATCCAACACGATCCCCAGAGCGCCGTAATCTACCTGCCCGAAGGGCAATATGCCCGCGGCGACTTCGCCTCCATGCGCCGCTCCGCCACGACTGGCGGCGAGCAGGCTTACTTCGACTTCCTCGAGCAAAGCCTGCTCGCTTCGCTGGCCGCCGCCCAGCCCGGCCAGGTCAACGTCTTCCACTTCACCGTCCACCCCGGCGAGTTCCGCGGCGACGATACGGGCAGCGGCGCGCAACCCTTCGCCGTGATTGAGCGCTTCCTGTTCGAAGTGGTCGATCCCCTGGTCGCCAGCGACCAGGTGCGTTGGGCCACTTTCTCCGAAATGGCTGCCGCTTACGCCGCATCCGAGCAGGCGTCCACAGGCGCCATCCCCGGTCAAACGCCCGCCGTATCCGCATCCCCGTCTCACGTATCCTCACGCCCCTACATCACCTTCGCCATCAACGTCCACGATTGGGTGCACTACGATGAAAGTGCAGATATCCTCCTCCGCCTGGTCGACCTGTTCGAGCGATACGGTGTGTGCGGCGACTTCTACTTCACCGCCCCGGTCGTCGAAAAATACGTCCAGGAACGCCCCGAGTTGATCGAGCGCCTGAAGCATTCGAACATGACCATCAGCTACCACATCCGCCCGCCGCACCCTCTCTACCCCGGCTTTGGCCAGCGCCTGGGTGGCCTGAGCGACGCCGAATTGGAGCAGACCCTGGTCGACTATGAGACCTACGCCCTCGACCTCTCCACCGGGGACCTGGATCGCTCTCGCTCCGGAGGCTACACATACGTGGCGCAGGTCTTCGGGCAGAAGCCCGTCGTCGCTTCCACCAACGCCAGTGACCCGCGCCTGAAAGCGGCTGCCCAGCGCGTCTACGCCAGCCTCGGCGCCCGCATGACTGTGCTCTATCACGAAGAGGGAACAGACGTACAGCAGCCTCTGGTCGAAAGTCACGGCCTGCTCGTCCGTCCCAGCGACTTCAGCGTCACTCGGGTCACTTCCATCAACGGCAGCGATGACTTCTGGTGGAACTACATGTCTGCTCCCGAAGCACAGCGTTACGACCCCTTGGTCATCCTGGAAAACGGCCTGGCGCAGTGGCAGCAGCAGGGCAATACCCGCCAGCCCTTCATCACCGCCCTGATCCATGAAAACAACTTTTACCGCTCTGGCCCCGAAGCCTGGTCATCGTTCTACTACACCATGCAGAAGAACAAACGCGCCGAGCCGCTCTCCCCGCCCTTCGACCTGTCTGCTCCCGACCCATCCAGCCTCCGTTCGCCCGCTGACCAGCAGGCCATCTGGCAGGCTTACGAGCGCCTAGTGGCCCACGCCGCCAGCCACCTGCAGGTTGTCACCTCCGAAGACATCCTGCTCCTGGCGGGCAATGAACGACACCCTGCTATAATGGGCCTTACCGGCCATTGACCATTGCTTACCAGCCTGCTATTTACTGACAATCGCTCTCGATTGGTAGATCCGATGAAACCATTCTACGCTCTCGCAATTCTTCTCATCCTTGCATCCCTCGCCTGTCGCCTGCCCGCATCCCTCTCCGGCCAGCCCACGCCGACCTCCCCCATCCTGGCCGATACTTTCTTCTCGGGAAACGCCTACATCGACAGCAATGCAAATGGCGAGCTGGATGCTTCCGACCAGCCTCTGGAGGGGGCGCGCCTGGTTGTCGCCGGCTTTAGCGGCCCCACCGGCAAAGATGGTCTTGCCACTGTGGTGATCCCCGGCGGATGGGACAAGCCGGTCATCGCTCAAATGTATCCGCCCGAAGGCAGCGCTTATACCCTGATCAGTCCTGCCGAAGCCACCCTGCAAAGCAGCGGTCCCACTCACGTCGATTTTCTCTTTGCCGCCCCAACAGGGTCGCCTGGAGCGACTCCTGCCGCCGCGCTGGCCGGAAACCTCACACCGGCCGCGTCGATCACGCCCACGATCCCGGCCACACCTGTTTACCCGGCCGACCCCAAACCTCGCCCGATGAGGCCCGGCAGCACGCAAAACGACGTGGTCTACTGCACCACCGCCGCCGGGTTTCCAATCAAGATGGACATCCATTACCCGGAAGACCTGCAAGACCCTGCCCCGCTGGTCGTTTACATCCATGGCGGCGCCTGGAAAGGCGGCGACAAGAGCGATGGCATTGGCACCCTGTTTACGTCCATCCTGCTCAGAAACGGCTACATCGTCGCCGCCATCAACTACCGTCTGGCCCCCGACTACCCGTTTCCCGCCGAAATCGAAGATGCACGCTGTGCCATCCGCCACCTGCGCGCCAACGCCGCCGCGTATGGTCTCGATCCAAAGCGCGTCGGCGCCATCGGCGGCAGCGCCGGCGGCCACCTGGTTGCCCTGCTGGGCGCCGCGGACGATACCCCGCCCTGGCCCGCCGAGGCTTACCAGGAGCCATACCACGGCCAGTCCAGCCGTATCCAGGCCGTGGTTGACCTGTTTGGCCCCACTGACCTGGCCGCGATTGCAGCATATTCCCATGGACAAGACTCCATCACCATGCGACAGGTCTTCGGCAATGACCCTGGCAATTGGGAGACCTTCAGCCCGGTCAGATATATCACCCCTGACGACCCACCCTTCCTCATCCTGCATGGCGAAAACGACAACCTGGTATCCCCCAGCCAATCGCAAACCTTGCACGATCGGCTAAAGGCCGCCGGTGTGCCTTCCGAGCTAGTCTTCGTTCAAAACGCCGGGCACGGCTTCAAGCCCGCTGGCGGCCCTCTGCAGCCAGGAATAGATCAGTTACGCCAGATCATCGCCCAGTTTTTCGATGAACATCTGCGCTAAACAAGCCATGCCCCCTGCCTCACCGCCTCGCCGCTCTCCCTACGTCTACGCCGTCCTGGCAGCCATCTTGCTGCTGGCCGCCTTTCTGAATTTCTATCGCCTGTCCCAGGAAGGCTTCGCCAACCTGTACTACGCCGCAGCGGTGCAATCCATGCTCAGCAGTTGGCACAACTTCTTCTTTGTCTCTTTCGATGCCGGCGGCTTCGTCTCGGTGGACAAACCACCTCTCGGCCTGTGGGTACAGGCAGGGAGCGCCCTGCTCTTCGGCTTCAAAGGGTGGAGCCTGCTGCTGCCCCAGGCGCTGGCCGGCGTGCTCTCCGTTGCGCTGTTATACCATCTGGTGCAACCTGTCTTTGGCCAGCTTGCCGGATTGGTTGCCGCCCTGGTGCTGGCCCTGACCCCAATCAGCGTGGCCGCCAACCGCAACAATACCATGGACAGCCTGCTCGTGCTCACCTCCCTGCTGGCGGCCTGGGCGGCCGGCAAAGCTGCGGGCAGCAGCCGCCTGCGCTGGTTGGTGCTATGCGCCGCCCTGGTGGGGGTCGGCTTCAACATCAAGATGCTGCAGGCCTTCCTGGTGCTGCCGGCTTTCTTCCTGCTCTATCTGGCGGCTGCCAGACTACCCCTGTGGAAACGTCTGGCACACCTGGCGGTAGCCAGCCTGGTGGTGATGGTTATCTCGCTCAGTTGGGCGATCATCGTCGACCTCACCCCGCCCGGTCAGCGCCCCTACGTTGGCAGCAGCCAGAACAACACCGTCATGGAGCTGGTCACGGGCCACAATGGCGCCCGGCGGCTTGGAATGATTGCGGCTTTGCTCGGCCTGGACTCCGGTCCATCCCCGCGCCCGGGTCTTCCGGCTGGCCAACCCGGCGGCACAAATGACCCTGGAGCCCATCCAGCGGCACCTGAACCTGGCGCGTTCCCCCCGGCGGGACCGCCGCTCACCCCTCCTCCAGGAGTAGTTCGACCCTCCGTCCAGCCCGGCACGCCGCTTACCCCTGGCAGCCAGCCCCCTGCCCTCAGCAACCAGATCCCTGGTGCACCTCAGCCCCCACCCGGCGTGAATTCTCCCATAGGACCAGCCTCCTCACCTACCACCTACCGTATTTCGCATCCCGGCCCTGGAAACGAAACCGGACAGCCGGGCATCTGGCGTCTGTTCAACCGCCAGCTTGCCGGGCAAATAAGCTGGTTCCTGCCATTCGCGATCCTGAGCCTACTGCCTGCCGTCTGGCAATCGCAATTTACCTGGCCGCTAAGCCGGCGCCACCAGGCGCTGCTGCTCTGGGCAGCCTGGCTGCTGCCTCAAGCGATCTTCTTCAGCTTTGCCGGGCTGTTTCACCGCTACTACCTGGAGATGATGGCACCTGCCATCGCCGCCCTGTCTGGAGCCGGCCTGGCTGCCATGTGGGAGAATTACCGCTATTGCCTGGAAACATCCAGGCCCAACTGGCGCGGCTGGATCCTGCCTGCAGCCTTGCTGCTCGCCACGGCGACTGAGGTTGTCATCTTGCTGCCTTTCCCCAACTGGGCAGCCTGGCTCCTTCCGCTCATCCTCGTCGTGGCCCTTCTCTGCGTTGCAGCGCTGATCTATCTCCTGCTGCGCGCCCGGAACTTCCCTCCCGCAGTCGAATCTCCTGAGTCCTCCTCAGGCACACTTCCCGCCGCCTGCTCCCCGGCATCAAGCGCGCCCCAACTTGCCAGGCATCCCCGGTCTATTGCCTGTTTTCTTCTGCTTTTTACCTCCCTTGCACTTCTGACCGCCCCAACCATCTGGTCGCTCACCCCCGTGATAAACGGCGGCGACACCGGCCTGCCCTTTGCCGGTCCAGAGCTGCTCGAACGGCCGCCCCAGCCACGTTCTCCCGATGTCAGCCGCCTGGTCGAATATCTACTGGCCCATCACGGCAGTGAAAAATACATCCTGGCCACCCCTAATAGCCAGTCTGCCGCTCCGGTGATCCTGGCGACCGGTCAGCCGGTCATGGCCCTGGGCGGCTTTTCCGGCAATGACAACATCCTCACGATAGACCAACTGAACTCCCTGGTCGCCGGCGGAGAAATCCGTTATTTCCTGCTCTCCGTCCCGGTCCAATTGCCAGGACCGGATAGCCCACCCACCACCGTGCCTTTGAGACCCGGCAATCCGCCTCTCGCCCAACCACCCAACCGCCTCCAACAAGGGCTCTCTCCCGCCCCGCAAGGCGCAATCAGAAGACCGAACATCCCTACCGGAGCGGCCCCCTCGCCCGCCATCTCCCAACCTCAATCTGCGAAAGTCCTGGAATGGGCGCGGCAAAACTGCCGTCCCGTACCGGATACGGCGTGGAAAATGGTTCCGGGAGCCCAGGGTATCCCCACTCCAGGCGACCCAGGCGGCGCGCAGCGCCTATGGGATTGCAAACCACCAGGAAGCTGATCCGTCCCCCGTCCTATCAGCATGACCACTGCCTCTACTGATCACTGGCCCGCATGGCATATAACATGACCCCCGCTGCCACAGCCAGGTTTAACGAGGTAGCCCGCCCGTCCATCGGCAGGCGCACCAGTTGTTCGCAGATCGCCGTCTGCTCCGGGGTCAATCCCTCGCGCTCGCTCCCCAGCAGTAGAATCCGCGGCTTTACATAGGCCCGCACCTCACGGTAATCCGTAACCGCGTGCGCCGAAGTCCCATACACATGATAAGCGTACTGCCCAACCCAGGCTGTGAAAGCTGCGAAAGTTGCCGGCACCACCGGATACCAGAACAGCGTTCCCATGCTGGCCCGCACGGCGCTGGCATGGTACACGTCCACGCTGCTTTCCAACAGAAGCAATCCACTGGCGCCCACCGCGTCGATCGTGCGCAGGATCGTCCCCAGGTTGCCCGGATCCTGCGGCGCTACCAGTGCCACCCCCCAGGGGAAATTCTGCGGGCTCAACCCATCCAGCCGGTAATCCGGCTGCTGTGCCACCGCCAGGATACCCTGGGGGTTTTCCTTTTCAGCCAGCGCATCGAAGACGTCCACCGAGGTGGCATAACACATTACCCCGGCTTGTGCTTGCTCCTGAATGAGCTTTATGGCAAATTCGCTTTTCAGCAGTTCCGGCGCATAATAAATTGCCTGGATCACCGCTCCAGCCTGGATCGCTTCACCTACATGGCGAATACCCTCTACTAGAAACAACCGGCTTTCCTGGCGGGCCTTGCGCTGGCGCAGCGCCCGCACCTGCTTAATTTTTGGGTTATTCCGGCTGGAGATCAAATCCATAGGTGCGCGTCACACCCCTCGCCGTGGCACCCAGGCCAACACTGTAGTGCCCTGGTCCGGCGCTGAGGTGATTTCCACGTCACCCCCTACTTTGCGAGCGCGTGAGTGCATATTGGAAAGGCCATGCCCGAGCGTTAAGTTCATCCTCCGCAGGTCAAAACCGCGCCCATCGTCGGATATTTCCAGCAACACCCGGTCACGCGCCGTCCACAGGTGTACCTCTGCGTTCTTCGCCAGGGAATGCTTGGCAATATTGGCCAGCGCCTCCTGGCAAATATGGAATAAAGCAGTGGCATTCTTGGCCGGAAAATCTACCAGGCCATCGTCCGGCCCCACCAGGGTGGCGTGCGCCGTACAATTCGCCTGGAATTCATCGACCAACCGCTGTAGGCCCTGCTTCAGGTTATCCCCGTGGAACTGGCGCGGGCGTAGATCCAGGATATAGGCGCGGATATCGCGAATGGTGGTATTCAGCGAAGCAATCGATTCTTCGATCTTCTGCAAAGCCAGGGCGGGGTCTTCATTGATTGCGATGCGCGCATAATCCAGGGCCAGGCCAACCCCATAGATTGACTGGATGATGCCATCGTGCAAATCCATACCAATGCGCTCGCGCTCTTCCAGCACGGCCAGACGACGAGATTGGCGGTTTAGCCGGGCATTCTCGATGGTGATCCCTGCCCAGGTGCCAATCGCCGTCAGCATGTTCATCTCTCGTTCGTCCATCTGGCGAGTGTGCCGGGTAGCTGCGCTCATCACACCCACCACCTTGCCGCCCGCTACCAGGGGGATACAGGCGATACATTGGAAACCAGCCTCGAGCACTGCCGGGCGGAGATAGCGCATCTCCTCACCCAGGTTGGTGCTGACCAGCATCTTACCCGTAGAAGCCACCATACCGATGAAACCCTGGCCGACCTGGAAGCGATCCACGTGCGAAAATGCTTCATCGAAATCCCCCCGGTGCAGCGCCAGGCGTAGTTCTGCCTCGTCTTCCTCACGCAGGAAAATCTCACCCGCCTCGACGCCCAGGTAATCCATGACCAGGTTCAGGGTCTTATCCAGGATTCCATCCACATCCAGTGAACTGGTCAGCGCGGTGGCCACGTCATTCAGCAGTTTCAAATCCTCGTTGCGCTGGCAAAGCTCGTCATCGCGATGCAGCAATTCCTCGTACAACCGGGCATTGGAGATCGCTATCGCAGCATATGCCGCTAACGTCTCCAAAACACGCTCGTCTTGGGCGGTAAATTCCGGAAACCCGATCTTATCCGTCAGATAAATTTGTCCCAACAGCTTATCGCCAGAAATGATCGGCACGCCCAGAAAAGAACGCATGATCGGATGGTGCGCGGGAAAGCCAACACTGCGCGGGTCGGCAGTAATCTCTGGAATGCGCACCAGACGGCGCTCATCCTTCATCGCGCCCAGCAGACCGCGTCCCATCGGCGGGTATGCCATGCGCTCGATTTCGTGACGTGTCATTCCAATGGGAATAAATTGATCCAGCTCGCCATCCTCATTCACAACCCCCAAAGCAGCATACCTGGCCTGCGCCTGCTCACGGGCCATCTGGACGATGCGTTCCAATACTGTTTCCAGCGACAGATCACTGACCAGCTCCAGGCTGGCGCGATGTAACGCCGCTAAACGATCCTCCAATTGTTCACGCGTCAACAATACCATTCGTAGAACCTCACCGCACCTCAATTTTACCCTATTTTTGTCGGAGTTTGATAGGTTTTGCCAGTCCAAAGACGATATAAATATCATTCTATGAACATCCTGCCATGTCGCTGACGGAGGTCATGGTGACAGAAATACCGAGTGGATCACGTATAGCGGGGTTCTATAACCTTAGCCTGAACGAACGATTAGAACAGATCGCCCATCGCGCCCATCTGTCGGCTGAAGAAATGGCGGTCTTGAGGGGAAAGAGCGGATTGGACCTGGCACAGGCCGATCACATGATCGAAAATGTCACCGGATTACACACCCTGCCCCTGGGAATTGCGCTCAACTTCCTGGTAAATCAACGCGAAGTGCTGGTGCCCATGGTCATCGAAGAGCCTTCCGTAGTCGCTGGCGCGTCCTTCATGGCCAAGCTGGCCCGCGCCGGCGGCGGTTTCCAGGCACATACCACACCGCCCGAAATGATCGCCCAAATACAACTTCTGGACGTGCCGGAACTCCCCACCGCCCGCCTCGCCATCCTGGAACAAGAAGAGAGCTTGCTGGCCGAGGCCGCAGAGATCGACCCCGTGCTGAAGAAACTCGGTGGTGGGCCGCGTGGGCTGGAAGTACGTCTTATCGAGCAATCTCCCATCGGGCCTTTTCTGGTCGTACACCTGATCTACGACGTACGCGATGCCATGGGAGCGAATGCCCTGAATACCGCCGCCGAGCGCCTGGCGCCGCGCCTGGCTTCCCTGACCGGCGGGCGGGTGCATCTGCGCATCCTGTCTAATCTGGCCGATCGCAGGCTGGCGCGCGCCCGCTGCACCATCCCATTACAAGAATTAGCTTTTAACAGCTTTGCGGCCGGGGAGGTGCGCGATGGTATCATTGCGGCATGGGCATTTGCTGCGGTCGACCCCTATCGGGCGGCCACACACAACAAAGGCATCATGAATGGGGTAGATGCCGTGGTAATCGCTACCGGGAATGATTGGCGCGCAGTGGAAGCGGGCGCCCATGCCTATGCCGCGCGCAACGGCCGTTATACCTCCTTGAGCACATGGGGGCGCAACCAGCAAGGAGATCTGGTGGGAACGCTGGAAATGCCCCTGGCAGTGGGGATCGTGGGCGGGGCGACGCGCGCACATCCCACCGCGCGAGTGGCACTCAAGTTGTTGGGAGTAACTACGGCCAATGAACTGGCCGAAATCATCGTCTCTGTCGGCCTGGCACAAAATCTGGCTGCCTTACGTGCGCTGGCTACGGAAGGGATCCAGCGCGGCCACATGAACTTGCATGCGCGCCAGGTGGCCATCGCTGCCGGCGCAGAGAATGAAATGATCGAAAAATTAGCGCAGCGGTTGGTCCTCGAAAAGACAGTACGCATCGATCGTGCTATGGAAATTATGGAAGCCTGGAAAGCAGGCAGGGAAATTTGACTCAAACAAGACCTATACAGGAAATTTTTATGGATCACTCTACAAATGACAACGTACTCTTGAAACCTTCTCGCCCGGTAGGTATCGTCGGCTATGGTGCTTATGTGCCGCGCTACCGGTTGCCGGCGAGTGAAGTAGCCCGGGTCTGGACCGACAGCCAGGGTGCACTGCCCATCAAAGAAAAATCTGTTCCTGGATTGGATGAAGACGTGGCTACCATGTCGATCGAGGCAGCGCGCAATGCCCTCAACCGGGCAGGCATAACACCCACTGAAATCCGCGCCGTATGGGTTGGTTCAGAGTCGCATCCATACGCTGTAAAGCCAACTTCGACGCTGGTAGCAGAAGCCATCGGGGCAGTGCCAAACGTGCAGGCTGCTGACTGGCAATTCGCCTGCAAAGCCGGCACCGAGGCAATGGTCGCTGCAATTGGCTTCGTTGGGTCGGGCATGGCACATTATGCCCTGGCTATCGGCATGGACACCGCCCAGGGACGTCCGGGCGATGCCCTCGAATATACCGCCGGCGCGGGCGGCGCGGCTTTCCTGCTCGGCCCGGCAGACGAATCGTTAGCCACCATCGACGCCACCTATTCTTATGTCACCGACACACCAGACTTCTGGCGACGCCAGTACGCCAAGTATCCTGAACACGGCCAACGTTTCACCGGGGAACCTGCTTACTTTAAACACATTACCGAGGCCGGCCAGGCAATGCTGAATGCCACTCATACCACCGCAGCGGATTACAAGTATGCTGTATTTCACCAGCCGAACACCAAGTTTCCCCAACGTGCTGCTGAGATGCTCGGCTTCAGCAAAGAGCAAATCACGACCGGCCTGTTGGTACCTGTCATCGGCAATACCTACGCTGGCGCAGCGATCATCGGCCTGACGGCCATCCTGGATATCGCCCAACCTGGCGACCGCATTCTGATGGTTTCTTTCGGCTCAGGAGCTGGCTCAGACGCTTTCTCCATTACCGTCACCGATGCAATCCGTGAGCGCCGCGATCGCGCCCCGCACACCCAGGATTACATCGCCCGCCGCACACAAATCGATTATGCTACTTACTCCCGCTATCGCGGCAAGTTAACCATGAAGTGACGGGAGAGATGATGCCAAACATTGTAATTGCTGGAATAGGACAAACCCCGGTCGAAGAACACTGGGACAAATCTCTGCGCGAACTGGCGTTCGCCGCCCTGGAAGAAGCCATCATCGACTCGGGTGGCTTGCGGCCACAGGTGTTATTTGTCGGCAACATGCTGGCGCCACAACTCTCACACCAGGCGCACCTGGGCGCGCTGATCGCCGATTATTCGGGGATGAGCGGCATCGAAGCCTTCGCTATCGAAGCCGCCGGGGCGTCTGGGGGTGCAGCTTTGCGCGCCGGGTATATGGCAGTAGCCTCCGGCCAGGCAGACGTCGCCCTGGTCGTTGGCGTAGAAAAATTCTCGGATGTCGTTGGCTCTGACATTGACGCAGCCCTGGCAACCAGCCAGGACAGCGATTACGAGTCGGTCGAAGGAATGACTCTCAACGCCCAGGCAGCGCTGCTGATGCGCCGCTATATGCACGAGTTCGATGTACCCCGCACTGCGTTCGCTGGTTTTCCACTGGTTGCCCATGCCAATGGCGCAAACAATCCCAAGGCTATGTTCCGCAAAGCGATCAATGCCGATGCTTATAACCGGGCCGGTATCGTTAGCGATCCGCTGAATATGTTCGACGTGGCTCCCAATGCGGATGGCGCTGCAGCCGTCGTCATTACACATTCGAAACTGCTTCCTCCGGGATTTCCACATCGCCTGGTGCACATTGCCGGCTCGAGCATGGCAACCGATGCAGTCGCCCTACACGACCGTTCTGATCCACTGGATTTTCAGGCGGCGCGCATATCCATTGAACGGGCCTGCCAGAAAGCGCATATTACCCCGCTGCAGGTTGATTTGTTCGAGTTATACGATGCTTATTCCATTTACGCAGCCCTATCGTTAGAAGCGGCCGGCTTTGCGGGGCACGGCGGCGGCTGGAAGCTGGCGCAGGACGGTGGTGCCCCGGCACAGATCAGCTTGCAGGGCTCGCTGCCCATCTGCACGTTCGGCGGTCTGAAAGCGCGCGGCAACCCGGGCGGGGCCACAGGGATTTACCAGGCAGTAGAGGCAGTGTTACAACTGCGTGGACAGGCCGGCAGGAACCAGATCCCCGAAGCACGGCGTGCCTTGATCCAATCCCTGGGTGGGCCAGCATCGACCGCGGTCACACACGTGCTCGAGGCGAATGACTAAACTGTCACATCCTGAAATAAAGCCACCTTACAACCCTGATAGGTGGATTGTGAGGCTTTGGAAGCAAATTGATAGGTATTGATAGCCAGATATGGCTAAACTAATTGTATAAATACGAAATTTTCTGTCATTTTATGCCTGCCGCCGTGGCAGGACACAAAATGAGCTTCAAGACTTATCGTCAACAAGGAGACATTTACGATGGAGATCTCACGTCACTGGCGCCTGCGCAAACAGCGCTACTCCCTGGTTGGTGAAGTGTGCCCTCACTGCGATGCCAAACTTTTCCCGCCGCGCGATGTGTGCCCGGAATGCGGCAAAGAAGCAAAGAATCTGTTCAACTTCAGCGGGCAGGGTGAAGTTTATTCCTACACCACAGTCTACGACCCGCCAGCGGGTTACGAGGAAACTGCCCCCTACACCGTAGCGTTGGTCAAACTGGCCGAAGGCCCAATTATCACCGCACAACTGACCGACCTGGGCGACGAACCGATACAAATCGGTACGCCGGTTGAGATGGTCACCCGCCGCCTGCGCCAAGATGGCGACGAACGTGGGCTGATCGTGTAC
The DNA here is from genome assembly GCA_964595435.1 of uncultured Anaerolinea sp. Taxonomy (GTDB): domain Bacteria; phylum Chloroflexota; class Anaerolineae; order Anaerolineales; family UBA4823; genus RBG-16-57-11. The sequence continues at coordinate 13,930 of CAZQQJ010000039.1, forward strand.
GGGTATAAGTTCAGGCCGGTGATGGCCAGTTCAAATTAGAAGCAGCCAATACAAGAACGCCTGCAGCACGCTCAACTGGGTCATCATATTGAGCGCCTCCTGATCAGGAGGCGTTCTTTTATTTTTCATGCAAGTAAATGACGCCTCTACCTGATATTGACTTTCGTGTACTATCGTCGGTCAATCTTCTTTTCGAGGCAGTGTAAAGTAGAATGTTGCACCCATACCGACCTCGCCTTCGGCCCAAACGCGCCCGTTGTGACGGTGGATAATCCGCTGAATAATGGCCAGGCCAACCCCTGTGCCAACGAATTCACGTTCGCTGTGCAGGCGCTGGAACACACCGAACAGCTTGTCAGCATAGCGCATATCAAAACCGGCCCCATTGTCACGCACCGAATAGACATTTTCCCCAGATTCTACTCTGCCATTTACCTCGATCACTGCTCGCTCACGTCTGGCCGAAAACTTGATGGCGTTGGCAAGCAGGTTGACCCAAACCTGGCGGATCATGGCCGGATCGCCTATCGCCGGAGGCAAAGGGCCAAGATGAAACTCAATACGCGCTCGCTCTGCCAGGGTTGTCAACTGGTCGAACGCGGCGGTAGACAGCACCGCCATGTCAATTAGAGAAACCTGCATCTGCACCCGACCAAGGCGAGAGAAGGCCAGCAGATCCTCAATCAACTGTCCCATCCGTTGGGTGTTGTCGCGAATGACGGCGCATACCCGCTTCCCTTCGGTATCCAGAACCGGCTCATAGTCTTCGACCAGGATGCGGGTGTATCCATCGATCGCTCGCAGCGGGGCGCGCAGATCATGAGAGACGGAATACGAGAAGGCTTCCAATTCCTTATTGGCTGCTTCCAATTGGGCAGTGCGCTCGATTACACGCTGTTCCAATTCCTCATTCAGTTTGCGAATTTTTGCTTCGGCCTGTTTGCGTTCGGTGATATCGATAGAGACGCCGATAACGCCCAGGATATTGCCAAATGCATCCCGCAATGGTTCCAGGCGGGTTTCGAAGGTTCGGTTATTCCATGTCTGCTCGTAAGTCATGGACTCGCCCCGCAGGGCGCGGCGGTGTTTCATGATGGGCAAAAATTCATCATCATCCGTTTGAAAATACTCAAAAAGCGTATGCCCCAACATCCGGCCGGTCCGGCCGCCCAAAGATGCCAATCCCGCACCCTGGATTAAGGTGAAACGAAGTTCTCGATCCGTGGTCCACAGGATCGCCCCCACTTGCTCAACCATCAGACTCAAGCGCTGTTCGCTCTCACGCAACGCATCCTCGGCCCGCTTGCGATCCGTGATGTCGATAAAAGCCACATAGGCGGCAATCTGCTCTCCCGCCGCGTTATAGATAGGGGCGGCACTGGCCAGATTCCAACGTCGCGTGCCATCCTTGCGCATCACGTTGAGCTCTTTGCTCCTGGTTGTAATCCCTTGCAGTGCCAACGATAATGGTATCTCGGTGAAAGGGATTGGGCAGCCATCGCTATCGAAATCTTGCCAGGATGGCTCGTAATCCAGGAGGCGCTGTCCGACAGAGCTTGAGGTGTTTCCATCCGTCAGGAAATACCTGGCAGCGTGGTTGACAATCCGAATAACATTATCCGGCGTGCTTACCAGGACCATTGGCACGGGTGTCTGTTCGAAGGTCGCCTCGAGCAGTATCCTGGTATCCTCCAGTTCCTTCTGGGCCTGCCTGGCTGCAGTCAGGTCGCGCATCACAGTCACCGCGCCGAGAAGTTGCCCTGCGCTATCATAAAATGGCGCGCAATTGGAGGTAATGTAGCGCGGGGCCTGGCCTTTAGCCCGGATGACCAGCGCCGCGTCACGCAAACGCTCTCCGCGAAAGGCTCGCGCCAGGGGAATGGTTGCCGCCGTAAGTGGAGTAACACCATCTTCATCGTAGAGATCGTAGTAGGATGCCCATTCCTCTTGTGGGATCGGCTGAGGGTCCAACCCATGCCATTCACGCGCCGTGTGGTTAAACAGGACCAGATTCCCTGTGGCATCGCAAGCCACCACACCATCCACCATGTTTTCCAGGAGTTCGCGGACAAACTCTTGCTCCTGTTTCAAGGACTCTTCGATCCGTTTACGTTCAGTGATGTCGATGACAGTTCCCTGGTAGAAAACGATCTGCCCGTCAACATTTCGCTCCGCTACTGTGCGATCGTCTACCCAACGTACCCCGCCAGTTTTGGTGATTATTCGGTACTCCTGCTGGAATCGATCCGTGCCGCTGGTGGAGTATTCCTCCAATTCTCGGGCTATCCGATCTATGTCTTCGGGATGCACCAGCGAGACGAAGGAGACAGCCTCGGAAAGCAGTTCCTCCGGCGTATAACCGAATTGGATTACATTCTGGGAGACCATGACCACCGGCCATCCTTCAACCGCTCTCCAACGGAAGAGCACCACCGGGCTGTTTTCGATCACCAGATTGGCCTGTCTAAGCTCCTGTTCTGCACGCTCGCGAGCGGTGATATCCCGGTAGATAGCATAAGCCCCAATCTGGCACTGATCCACAATAATAGGGTACCCAATCAGAGAGACATCTAGCGGGCGCCCGTCCCTGGTACAGCGGACGGCTTCCTTCTCCACGATCTGCCCATTTCCGATAACCAGCCGGGAAACATCCTGGGCATCGTCCAGATATGGCCCGGGAGCCACCAGATCGTTGATGTTCTGGCCCAGGGCCTCGGCTTCAGGATAACCGAAAAGGGTTTCAAAAGACCGGTTCACCTCCAGGACACGATCCTGACCATCTAAGACGGCAATGGCCTCAGGAGAACTCTCGAACAGGTTTCGGAACAGGGCTGTCTGCCTGTCTAACTCCTCCTCAGCCAACTTGTAGGCGGTGATGTCGGTGTAAAAACCAGCCACACGAAACGCCTTTCCTTCTGCATCCAATGCAGCTACCTTGCCCCGAACCAGAACCCACCGCCAATCCCCATTCTTTGCTTTTAGGCGGATTTCAATAGCAAACGGGGTATTCTCATCCAACGCCTGCTGCATGGCTTTTTCCGCCGCTGCCACATCATCCGGGTGGATCAATTGCCGCCAACTTGCCTGGGTCGGGGGGAACTCGTCTGGCTTATAGCCCAGCACGGTATAGCAACGATGGCTGAAATATGCCTGGCCTGTCTTCGGATTCCAATCCCAGATACCATCAGTGGTATCCTCAAGGAACAGGCGCAGGCGCTCGTTACTTTCCTTCAGGGTCTTCTCCACCTGTCTGCGTTGCAGGACGGTTATGATGAGGAAGATCACCATAAACACCAGGATCGTCACCACAATAAAAGTTCCCATCACTTACTCCCAATACCTGTCGAAGAAAAATTGGTATTTGATAAATCAATCATCTTCCATATACGCCTGTTTTCTGATCATTTAAAAAAGCAGTTGGGCAGGTTGCGCTTCTTGATGGCCCAGATGGCCTGCTCGGCACCGGGAGGGTTATCATCACAAGCGAAATATCGATTGGACCGAGATCGTTCATCGCCAATCTTCTTTCCGAGAAAGTGTAACGCCGCGGGGTTGTAAGAGGGCTTGCGTTCCTCACGATGGGCTCTGGCAATCGGTGGATCTTGCATCTGTTGGCCTCCGGTGGATTCACCGAATCGAGCCGAGCCCGGAATATGACCCTTTATCAGGGATGTCTAAACGGCTTATTTATACCACAATAGGCAGGGATTTGTAGCCTGTCCAAATCCCATCACATGGCAACCCAAACAATGCATTTCAACGCTGCGCGAGCGCATCTGGCACCATACTGCAGATCCCAGGGCCATTTAGGTGTAGGGTTTCGTTCCGGCCGGTTTTCGAGCAGCAGATTGCAAAAAACAGTAAGCTGCTTTGGTCTAGCAACCCTATATACCTGGCTCTTTCAATTGCGTGACCACCAACGAGCTTACCAACATCAAGCCGATAGCCAACAACAAGGCAGGGGTAAAAGCGCCATCTGCCCTCTTCATTGCTTCCATGATGTAAACGAACACCACCGAAGCCTGGGCGAAGAGCTGGATCAGGCCATTGGAGGTCCCCTCCGGCGTCGGCCGGGTGATCTCGGCAGCATACTGCATACCAATTGGGCTGACACTGGTCAGAAAGAACCCCAAGGCAAAGGCTGAGACAAGCAGCACTGTGTAGGACGTGGCATAGGTGAGGCCGACCAATCCGGGGATCGCCAGGAAAACGCCAAGAAACAGGTATGGTTTACGCTTATGCTGCCGGTCCGAGAGCGGCGGAATGATCACCGCCCCCAGCAACCCGCCGAACAGCATCAGCGCGCCGAGTGTGCCGGCATCAGTGGGAGTGAAGCCACGCGGGCGAATGATATTTTCGATCCAGGTGTTGAGGCCATTGAAGATCCCCATTCCCACAAAGAAAACGAATAACAGCAACCAGAAGGATTTGACTTTCAAAGCATGTTTCAAGCCATCCAACATCAAGGCGCGCGTTCCCATTTCAGGCGAACAAGGTGGAGTTGGGGGAGCCTCGCGGGCAAAGACGAGGAACAACAACGCAGAAAACGCGGCCAGCCCGCCGTAGATCAACTGCACTGAGGGGATCGGCATTTGCTCGATCAGAACCGGCGTCAACACCATCCCGAGGCCAGTCCCAACCAGGTTAGAAAGTGTGACCAGACCTACAGCCGTTGCCCGTTCATCGAGAGAGAACCATTTGGCGGGCACCGTGGTCCAGGCATTGAGCAAAAAGGGCTGCGCAATGGCAACGCCAGCGGTGCTCAACAGCACCATGTTATAGTTAGCTCCGGCCAGGCCGCGCAGCAGGCCAAAAACTCCCATCAACACGGCCCCAATGCTGACCGCCGGGCGAAAGCCATAGGTATCGATGACCCACGAGGCCGGGATGGATAATGGGATGAAAGCGATCATGAATGACATCGCCAGGAGACCAATCTGCAAATCACTGACCCCATAGAAACTGGCCGCCGGTCCGGTGATCGGTGCGTAGGCAATCCATAACATCTGGATGACCAGGTTGATCGACATGAACACCGCCAGGACAACCCAGCGATAGCCGTACAATGTGTATTTGCTTTCAGACATAGGTAATTCTCCTGGAGGCGTAACGAAAGTTATTCAGATGCAATGCACCTGCCACTGCTCAGAACAAGATCAGTCCTGCGCTCGCGCCTGTTCAAAAAAGATCTCGGCCGGGTTCAAATCATCCGTGAGCAGCATACCATCTCGGGGGGCTGGCGGAAAAGGAATATCATCCATCGGAGCATTGGAAGCGATCAAAATCAGGTTGACCAGGTGCGCTTCTCCCAACTTAGAAGCACGCGTGTCAGCAAACACGGCTGACATCGTGGTCGTGATGGCATGGAAAGAATTCGACTTGGGGCCAGATGGCACACCAATAAAGTTGTAAACCAACCTTCCACCTGGTACAAGGGCACGATTTACAGCCTCAAAAAATTCAAGTGTGGTCAATTGTGTGGGAATCGAGGCCAATCCATCGAAAGCGTCCACAAAGACAAAATCGAATTTTTCATCTCTAAGCTGTTCCAGATAAGCGCGCCCATCCGTGGCAATTACTTTGCCGTTGATTTTTCCGAAATACTGGTCAGACATTTGAATGACAAAAGGATCAATCTCGACCTCGGTGATCGAGGCGCCCCGCCTTTCAAGCGCTCGCGCCTGTGTATGCCCTGCGCCGCCAATAATCAAGAGCTTCTTGCCTTTTACATCGCCAGCCAGTTTAACCATTTCGGCCGCGTAACCATAGACAGGCTCCTTATCGGTCAGGCTCATTTTGGCGTGAAATGTTGGCCCCAGGTCCATACGAATATAGGTTGTGTTATCGGTGTAAATACGAATGGTCTGGTAATAGCCCTCTTTCTGAGCCAGCAGCACGGCGCTGAAGTCCTCCACCCCATGATACACCGGGAGTGGGAAAAACAGGACCAGCGGTAAACAGAGCGCACCGAAAAGACGCAATTTAGGTCTCATGAACACAATCGCATACAATACTGCGCCAATTGCAAAAATCTTCAGGGAGGTCGACAGGCCAACCCAGGGGATCAAGATAAACGCGGCCGCCAGCGCGCCAGCTACACTACCCAGTGTGCCAATCGCGTAGATATTCCCAACTTCTCTTGTGATCGTTTCCGGCGGATAACTCGATGAGACCAGCGAAATCGCCAGCGGCGACATCATGCTGAACAGCACCGCTGGGGGGAAGAATGAAACAATGGCAATAATGCCTATCGAGAAATACCCCGCCGAAGATACATCCGCAGGAATCTTCCAGATAAACCAACTCAACGCGACCAACCAGATTGCGTTTAAAATCATGATCCCAGGTATAAAATTCAATACCTGTTTTTGCGGCACCCGCCCGCCCAGAAAATAGCCCACCGAAATGCCCACCAGGGTCACCGATATGATGATCGCCCAAATCACGGTCGTTGAGCCAAATAAGGATGCTACCAGGCGCGGGCCAATGATTTCTGTAGCCAGGCTGGCAAAGCCTGAAAAAAAGACCAGGCTGTAAATCAGCAATCGATAGGGGATGGAATTCTTTTGCATAGGCACACCTTTGTTAACCACAAATCATTTTCGTGACCCAAACCTGGTGGGCCTTGATGATAACATCTGATCATTGGGCGCTGCTAAGACCGCGAGGTTCGAGAGCAACTTGAGACCTGAGAGGCGAAATCAACGATTACCGGCAACCGCTGGCGCACGACCAGAGCGAAAGATAGCCGGGAAGAAAGGCAGGATTAAAAACATCGCCGCGCCCAAAAGCAAGAACGCGACCACAAAGCCGAATTGATCAGCCAGTATCCCACCTAACGCCAGTCCAACCCCCTGGCCAAGATTAGTAACTGCCATCAAGATAGCATACATCGACGCCGCAATAGATGGCTGAGTGTATTTCATCGCCAGGGCGAAATAGATCGCCTGGGAAGCGCCATAAGCCATGCCAAAGTATATCGCCACAAGATAGGCAAACATCAACGAAGGCACTGTCACCAGGAGAAGCATTGCCAGGAACACGCTCAAGATAGAAATCCACAGGGCCGCCTTGTCTCCGATACGATCCATGACCAATCCGCCGGCCATAGCCCCGGCCACACAGCCGATTCCCCAAACTGTAGTGACCAGGCCCGCCGTGCTCAGATCAATGCCCAGGCGGGCAGTCAGCGCCGGGTTTACCAGTTGGTTAGCCCCCACAATCACCAGGAAAATAATCAGACCAACCGCAGCAACCGCTAACACTGCGCCTTGTTTGAATGCGGCGAAGGCCGCCCAGTCGAAGCGCTCGCCTGCCTGTCGGGGCAGCTCACGAACGAAAAACAATAAAGCAAAAGGCAGCAGGGTCAAGGCAGCCAGGAAATAGAATACGGCTGGCCAGGAGCTTTCTGCAATCATTCCAGCAACCGAGGCAGCCACGATCACGCCAATGGAGCGACCGCCCACCATAAAGCCTTGCAACAGGCCTTTCTCATTCTCTGGCGTAATGTCTAACGCCAGGCCATCGGTGCAGGTATCATACAGAGCCATCCCCAATTGCAAAACGAAAGCCAGGGCGACAAAGGCCCAGTATTGCTTGCCTGGATTCACCGAGGCAACCAACAGCAAGCAAATCCATTGAACCAACAGGCCAATCACGATATAAGGCTTGCGGTGCCCCCAACCCAACAGGCTATAACGGTCGCTCAATACACCAAAGATGATTTTGATCACAAACGGCAACAACGCAATCGAAGAAAAGATTCCTACGTCAGCCATGTCCAGGCCATTGGAGAGCAAATACAATGCATTCAGGGCAGCGAAATAGCCCAGGATGATCCCCTGGGTGAAATAAAGAGAACCGAACAGGGAAAAACGCAGAGATTTCTTTTGAGCTGTCATGTTATTTCCTGAGACGAAGAATACTCATTGGCTGTTGCACAGATCGGCGGTAACCCGGGTAGTGTTAGAATGCGGCAGGCCACTTCCGCATGATTATACTATGCAGAGCATAACTTTCGTTCCACCCAAGTGTTAAATCGTTAAACTGCCGTGGAGGGAACCATGACATCCTATGAGTTACGCTCGTTAAATCTGCCAAAGTTAACCGGGACAAGCCTACAGGCTTTCACTGCCGTCGTTGAGAATCGGGCAAGCCGCCCCTTGCTCTTGGGCGGCTTATTAGAAAATGGCGGTATCCCCAAATTGCGCCGGATGGTGCTGGACGTTCCACCTACGCTGTACCCATTGGTCGCACCAGAACACAGCCAGCAAGCTGGGCCGTCCAGTCTCGAGCCAGGGACGCCGCCAGATGGATTCCCATACCGCACAGCACGTGACTATGCCGAGGCTTATCGCCTGGGAAAACTCAGCCCGGTGGAAGCAGCAGAACATACCCTGGCCGCTATCGAAGCCAGTGACCAGGGCGACACCCCATTGCGCGCCTTCATCGCTGTAAAGCGTGAAGACGTGCTGGAGCAGGCACAGGCCACGAAGGAGCGCTTAAGCAGCGGACATCCGCTCAGTCTACTGGATGGTGTGCCGATAGCAGTCAAAGACGAAGTGGATATGCGTCCCTATCCCACCACCGTTGGAACTCGATTCTTAGGCGCCAGGCCAGTCCTACAGGATTCCACCGTTGTGGCGCGGCTACGCGCTGCCGGAGCACTGCTGGTTGGCAAGACCAACATGCATGAGATCGGCATCAACCCGAACGGTGCAAATGCACACTACGGCGCGGTGCGCAACCCTTACGATATGCGCTGCGACTCGGGGGGCAGCTCCAGCGGTTCAGCAGCAGCGATAGCGGCAGGCATCGTCCCTGCAGCAATTGGTGCAGATGGCGGTGGCTCGATCCGCATCCCTGCTGCGTTATGTGGAGTGGTGGGGCTCAAGCCGACCTTTGGCCGGGTGAGCGAGTATGGCGCAGCGCCATTGTGCTGGAGCGTAGCACATCTAGGCCCACTGGCGGCCAGCGTAGAAGACGCGGCGCTCGTTTATTCGCTGATAGCCGGACCCGACGCGAGCGACCCCAATTCGCTGGCCCAACCTCCAGTCACTCTCATGAACTGGAACCGTCCCGACCTACATGATTTACGCCTGGGCATTTACCGGGACTGGTTTGAGCACGCCGCGCCCGAAGTAGTCAATATATGCCTGGCAATGCTGGAGAATTTACAGCGTGCCGGGGCAAAAACCATCGAGATCACCATCCCCGAACTGGATGAAATGCGTATTGCTCACGCAGTCACAATCCTGTCCGAAATGGCGGTGTGTATGGAAGCCTACCGACCGCAACGTAAGCAACACGGCGCGGCAGTGCGCCTCAGTCTGATATTGGGCGAAGAGTTCACCGCATCGGATTATCTGCAGGCGCAACGTGTCCGCACTCGTGCCCTGGCAAGCTTCCGTCAAATCTTTCAAAAGGTAGATGCGATCATATCACCAGCTACGGCACTGCCAGCCCAACCCATTCCCGCCGGTGGGTTGACAGGCGGTTGGTCTGACCTGGGAACCGACACCGAAATGATGCGCTATATCTTCCCTGGCAACCTGGCCGGGCTGCCGGCGATCAGCTTCCCGGTTGGCTACGACCAGCGAGGAATGCCGGTAGGTATGCAGGCTATGGGCCGCCACTGGGAAGAGCATCTGCTGCTGCGTGTGGCCTATGTGGCCGAACAAGCCCTTCGGCGGCAAACCCCGAATGCATATTACCGGGTATTTTAGATCAAGGAATACCCACCCAGTCCCTACACGCGAGAAACACCCACACCCATACCAGTAGAAAAGATTTTCAGCCACCGCCGGGCTGTTACCAGGTTACGATTGGTTTAGGGAATTTCAACTCGCCCGCTTTTACCGCGACACTTATACGGTTGGCTGGGGGCGGCAGCGGGCAGGTGGCAAAATCGGTATAAGCACACGGTGGGTTGTGTGCTTTGTTAAAATCCAAAGTAATTCTGTCATCTACCGGGATGTCCGTTTCCAGATAACGTCCCCCGGCAAAGGTAACATCGCCGCTGGTCGCATCCAGGAACATAAACCGTAACTGGTTGGTTTCTTCAACCAGGATCGATTGCAAGCGACAGGCCGTTCCATCCAGGGTAAATTCGGCATACCCTGGAGAATCGATCTCCAGCGTATCTCCCAACACATTAACGACCGACAACTTTTGGGGCTGCCGAAAGGCTTCGAAACGGCCATGAATACAATACGCATCCTGGATCGGGAACCAGCGTAGACTAACCCCCTGCTTAAGAATAGGGTGGTTTTTGTCATAGATGCGTACCCCATAACGCACCCTGCGCTGGATGACAGAGATTTTCAAGTCATTCAAATAAATCCATTCTGACGAGCCATAATCATTAATGTCAATTTGTGCATTGGTAACCGGCTGGTCTTTATAAATGACGTCTATGCCATCAGCCGTTTGCAAGGCGACACGCTTATCATGCAGCACGAAAATACCTGCAAAAGCCGGGCCAGAGCCGCGCGGTAAGACAACGCGGTTGGCAGGGTCGGCGCCAAAACGATTCTCGCCTTGTTCCAGCCAAAACAGGCCGGATATCGCCAACCAGCCATCCAACGAGAGCAGATCTTCAGTATATACCTGCCGCCATGTACGAATCGAATTGATATACGTTTCGTCTCCCATAGGCAGTTAAAATTATACCATCACCTGTCAGACCGTAAATACTCTGTTCTTGTTCACCAAAAGCCATCTTCTATAGCCACCAAGATTCAATGCACAACGTCGCACGCCATCGAAAAAGGCTTTCTTTTTTGATCGGCCTAATGCCCCTGAGACGTGAATTTCAATCCCACAACACCTGCTACCACCAGGAGAATGCAAAGAATCCGGAGGATATCGCGCGACTCGCCGAATAAAATCATCCCGGCTACTGCAGTGCCCGCAGCGCCAATTCCGGTCCACACGGCATAGGCCGTGCCAATTGGAATGGTTCTCAAAGCTTGTGACAACAGGGCAAACCCTACCACCATCGCTGTACCTGTACCCAGGCTGGGCCATAATTTCGTCCACCCTTCAGTGTACTTCAGCCCTACAGCCCACACAACTTCCAGGATGCCTGCCCCAATCAAATAGATCCAACCCATTGCCAACCATCCTTCACTAAGGGCGTTTAAGATTCGCGTTGCAATAGGGACAATCTGCCGTATGGTTACCGGTCCAACGCACCGTTGAGACGCTGATCGGCCCACCACAATTGGGGCATACAGATGGCAGCCAGGCAGCTCGTTCCTGATCGAGCTGGACGGTTTCTTCTTGTTTCACTGCCTCTTCCTTCTTTCGCGAGAAATACCATTGCAGCAACGCTTGCACCAGGCCGCTGATAGCGACCAGCACCAGGATACCCGGCCACCACCAATCTTGCCACGCCAGCAGGGCCAAGCCCAACAGCCAGATAGCTCCCTGGATGCGTGACCAGGGTATTGGCAAGTCTACTTCTTCTCCCTTATGGTGTTTACGAATAGTTTCCTTTGGTTCGTCGGCAGACATAATCACATCTCCTCTCATGGTGGTCAAATTGCATTATCACGACCGTCACTATTATACTTGGCTATGCTCGCCGGTGGCCCAATTTGCGCTCTGGCTGCGACTCGCTCCATCAGCGATGCAAATACGTCCAGCGATGGATCGATCTGCAGCGAAATTGCTTTCTGTGGGCAGGCCGGGATACAACGCCCACAACCGATACAACGCTCATGGATCTCTGCACGAGTGCTTCCCATGCGGATAACTCGCTCGCCGCCATAGCAGACTTTTACACATTCCCCGCACAACACACAATCCTCACTGACTACCACATCTACCCCCGGCATGCGATGATTGTACAAATCCCAATAACGGTCAGGGCCATCGCGCAGCATGAGCCGCACATCGCAACAACATTCGCAGCAAAAACAGATCGACAACATCTTACGCTGGTCGACCCGGAAGATTTCCGCTTCGGAAGGAATATACAGGATTGTCGGGATCAACCCATCCGCCAGCGCGTCATTCAGATGGGCCAATCCCTCGTCAAGAGTTAACAGGCGACCAACCCCGGCAGGAATGCCATAAGCAGCCTCTCCCAGGTGCAAACAGCCAATCGTCCACGGGTGATTGGCGCAATGAAAAGCTGTGCGGCAAGGACAGGCCGCCATTGCGAAAATAGCGCCTGCCTGGCGCAATAGACTTTCGACTATCACGCCAGGCAAAATCATCTGAGTCCCTACGGGGATCGCCTCACCCACCGGGATGAACCAATTGGCATCCTGGTTTTCTCGAATGAATGCCCTCTGCAACCAAATTCCAACCAATGGCAGGCGCATTGCCCACAACCCCGGCTTCAAGTAATGATAAAACTTCATTATCCTGCGCCAGGCCGGCGACTTGGACAAATTTGGAACTGGCGGCATACCCATGACCGCTATTATACGAGATTTACGAGGCGATTCTACGATCCGATTACGTGCGTCTCCGCCTGGTGTAGCGGTAGATAACCCTGCGAAGCAAGTTCCGGCGTTGGGATCGAGGCTTCATCCGGCTTGTCGGACAAGCCAAAAATCAACGCCCCGCGCTGCCGCCATTGCAAGGCCATCTCTCGCACTTCCTGGGTGATGACGATCTCCTCGGCTAACATTTTTTCCAATGGAGCTGTATCTTCCAGGCATCCGAAACGCGCCACTGTCAAACGGTATTCATTGCGCCGGAATGCTTTAAAGGGTGTCGGATCGCCGGCCCGGAAGCTGGCGAATATTTCTGTATGGATTTCTCGCAACGCTGGCGCCAGTTCGTTGCTGCGAGCATCCACACGGGCAATGAACTGAGAGAAGGAGGCCATCTGCCCTGAGCGCACATCGGCGATGAGGCCAGGAAGAACGTATAATCCGCTGCCCAAAATCAGGCAGATATAAGCCAGATAATCCTGGTTATCGGCAGTGAAGGGGTGAAACTCTGGCTGGTTGAGCGGGTCATATACGGAGCGGAAGGCTGCAGCATCGAAGGCTTCGCCAAGCAGGCCGGCGACTGTCACCTGTACCGCCTGCACGCGCGCCTGGTCAATGACCCCGGCGTTGCGCCCGCGCGCCCCCACTGCGGTTTTATCCATGTCGATCACAACGGCAGTTCCATCACCAACAGGCAGCCCTTTATTAGCACAGTAAACATCGAAATCTGCCAACGCTGCCCAACGATTCGCCAGATACAGCGGCTCGCCATGATCAGCAACGCCCATCTTGACCGCTGCTGGTTCGGATGTCTCGGAGCCGATAAAAGCCAGGCCCGGCCAACCACTCACCTGGCACAGATTGGCATAAGCTGTACCGTCCAGCAACCGGGTATCACCAACAAAAACCAGCCGCTCGATGCGCCCGCGTGGTGAATCCTGGCGCCGGGCCTCTTCCAGCAAAGCGGCAATCACTCGCGCATACTCAGCTTCATTTTTGCGCGGGATCACACCCGCTGGTAAGTCAACCCTGGGCCGGATTGCTTCCAAACCGGGAAGGCTTACGTCATAAGGCGCCAAGCCGCGATACACCATCCTGTCGCCTAAAAATTCACTCACCGAAGAGCGTCCATAATTTTTCATTTCAGCAATCCCTTCTTGACGATTAGTTCTGCATTATAGATTGAACCGCCGGCTGCACCGCGCACTGTATTATGCGACAGTACCACCATCTTGAGGTGGAAAATGGGATCAGAGCGTAAACGCCCCACCACTGTGCTCATTCCTCTGCCGGTCATCCGGTCCAGACGCGGCTGAGGGCGATCAAGTTCATCTCGTACTACCAACACAGGGGCCGGCGCGGAGGGCAGATCACGGCTGATTTCAGGCGCCCGATAACTCTCCATAACACTCCTGGCGTCTTCCACACTTACCGGCGTTTCCAATTCTATGCTGAGACACACCAGGTGCCCGTCACTGACCGCCACGCGGTTGGTGTGGGCCGAGATCTCAAAATCTGCCAGGGTTAACCTTCCTTCATGCTCACTTCCCAGCATCTTGCGTGGCTCCCACTCGACCTTGTCCTCTTCGCCATCAATATAGGGGATAACATTATCCAGGATATCCAGCGAAGGAACGCCCGGATACCCTGCTCCAGAAAGGGCCTGAAGCGAGACGACGAACACCCGCCGCAAAGCAGAAATACTTTGTAAGGCATTTAGCGCAACAGTCATCCCGGTGCTGGTACAATTCGAATTGGTTACGATACAACCTGGCCAGCCTCTGACCTGGCGTTGCACACGGACCAGATTAGCATGGTCAGGGTTGACTTCTGGCAGCAGGATGGGCACATCCGGTTCCATACGAAACGCTGATGCGTTGGAGCAGACCACTATACCCGCCTGGGCAAACTGCGGCTCCAGGACAAGCGCCTGGCCGGTTGGCAAAGCCGAGAAAACGATTGGCACTCGAAGTTGTTGTGCATCCGTATCGGTTAACTGCAATTTTGCGGCCCATTCCGGCATTGGCTCAGGCAGTACCCAGCGGCAGGCGTCACGATACGCCTGGCCTGTTTTTCGATCAGACCCGGTTAACGCAACAACCTGAAACCAGGGATGGTTACCCAGGAGTTGCACGAAACGCTGCCCTACACTACCGGTAGCGCCCAAAACGGCTACAGGGATTCGCTCAGGCATGGTTAGCCTCCAATATCAAATCGTGTAAAGTAGATACAGCTTTATCCACGTCATTCGCATCCACAACCAGGCTGATCGAAACTTCGGAAGACCCCTGGGCAATCGCAATAACGTTAACACCCGCCCTTCCCAGGGCGCTGAACACGCGCCCGGCGATCCCCGGCGTGTGAATCATGCCTACGCCCACCACTGTGATAATCACCACTTCAGCGGTTGCCCAGATTCTATCGATATCGCGCTGGGCCAACTCGCCAGTAAAGGCCGTGTTCAGCGCTGTCAGCACCTGGTCGGTCGCGACGGTTGGCACAGCAAAGCAGATCGATTGCTCTGAGGATGCCTGGGTAATCAACGGTACGCTGGTTCCCGTCGATGCCACTGCCCCAAACGTGCGCGCCGCCACGCCGGGCACCCCTAACATACCGCGCCCTTCGACGGTGATCAAGCGTTGGCCACGAATAGCGGTTACCGCTTTTACATCACCGTTCTTGCGGGCAGCGCTGTCGGGAACCAGGCGAGTGCCAGGATGGTCCGGGTTGAAAGTATTGCAGATGCGCAAGCCAATCCCTGCTTCTACGACGGGGCGAATTGTCTTAGGATGCAGCACTTTTGCTCCGAAGTAAGCCAACTCGGCGATCTCTCGGTACGTCAACTCTGGGATCGAACGAGCCTGGGGGACAGAACGCGGGTCTGCGCTCATCACGCCGTCTACATCCGTCCAGATCCACACGTCGTCTGCTGGCAACGCAGCCCCTAGAATACCGGCAGAGTAATCACTGCCGCCACGTCCCAGTGTAGTAGTGGTACCCTGGGACGTGGCGCCGATAAAACCGGTAACCACCGGGACTCGCCCTTGGGCCAAAATAGGCCCCAAGACCTGGCGTGTCTGCCGCGTCGTTGCGTCCATGTCTGGGTGGGCATTCTGAAAACAATCGTCAGTGATGATCAACTGAGTGGCCTCGACATACTGCGCTGGCACACCGGAGTCATCCAACGCGGCAGCCAGCAGGCGCACACTCATCCGTTCGCCAAGCGCCGCTACCGCATCCAGAGCGCGCGGCGTTGCCTCACCCAGCACAGCAATCGCCTGACAGAAGTTAAGAAATTCACCGATCAGATGATTGACATCTTGCTTCACCTGAGCGCGCCGTGCCAGGTCACTGACCAATTGGTCGGCAATTGCAGCGTGCATCTCACGCAAGCGCGCCTCCACTGTGTACAGAGTCTGCACGTCCCCGTTGACTGCCCGAGCTGCGCTATCCAGCAGAAGGTTTGTGACCCCAGACAAAGCCGAAATCACGACAACCAGACGCGGCCATTGAGACTGGCTGCGACGCACGATGTCCATCACGCCTGCCATAGCCTCCGGGGAGCCCACCGAAGTACCGCCGAACTTCATCACCAACGTTGGTCCACCTGTTCCCATAGAAGGGATATTCGAAACCTGTTTCTCTAACATACTCTGCCTCCAGAAATGGTTGTTTGCAATGCCTGTCAGTCTGCGGATCGTAAACACTACAAGGTTGCAAAAATCACAAAAAAAACGCCCCGTTTTTCGGGGCGTTTTTGAATATCCGGTCCAACGATATCCAGATCACTCACTCGCGCCAACGCCCCGTGGCCGGATGGTTACGGGTAGTCAAAGTAGTAGTAGCGAAAGTGCAAGTGATCTGTTGCATCGAAAGCCAACTATATCAGCCAGATAGGAAGTCGTCAAGAGGCGGAAAAAATTAAGACGCACGGATTAGCTTTTTTCTTGTAAAATAGAGGCTGCCAAAGGAAGGTACCGCATGTCCATTCGTATTGCTATTGTCGATGACCAGGCGATCATCCGCAGCGGACTCAGCGTTTTTATCCGCTCTTCTGAGCAACTCATGCTGGTAGGCGAGGCTGCCAACGGCGAAGAAGCCATTCAGCTATGCGAGTTAGTGAAACCCGACATAGTGCTGATGGATTTAAGAATGCCGGTAATGGATGGAATCACTGCCGCCCGCCAAATCCACCAGCGCTGGCCAGAAATTATGGTTCTGGTTTTAACCAACTATGTCGAGAAAGGCCTGGCGCAGAAGGCATTGGAGGCCGGAGCCAGCGGCTATATCGTTAAGGATGTAACGGCCGAAGAATTAATCGCCGCCATCCAAAAGATGTATCACGAACGCCAACCTGTCATCCTCCGGCAGCCAGCCAGCACAGAGTTAGCCGCGGTCCTTGAGCAACTGGAGCGTTCACTGACCAGTGAAACGATCGATACCAGCCGTCTCGCCGGATTGCTGCGCCGTTACTTGCCACCCGCTTTACCGGGCTGCCATATCGAAGTGCGTCTGTTTCCTGAGCAAGAACTGCTCACCTTCCCGGCCGAAGGCGCCACCCGTATGGCCGAGGCTGGCTGGAGCTGGCTACACACACAGCCCGGCCTGCGTGTCATATCCGCCAGCACGCTTACTCCCTGGGACGAACACGACGAAACGCAGTACGATTTGATCCTGGCGCCCATTTATTCCGAGGCACACAAGCAGCCTCTCGGCGGACTGGCCGTCTGGCCACAGGATTCTTGTGCTGAGATGGGTTACCTGCTTCCGGCTATAGAGGATTTGGTCATACCCCTTGCCAGAGGCATGAGCCAGACCCGCAAATTGCCCGCACCAACCGGTCGCCAGGGGCTGGTCCAGGAATTGGCGGCTGCAGCGCGCATCCAATCTGACCTGCTTCCTGCGAAGATGCCTAAAATGCCTGGCTGGGATTTCGCGGCTCAATTAAAGCCAGCCTTAGAAACCTCGGGGGATTTCTACGACCTGATTCCCCTGGCAAACAAGCACCTGGGCCTGGCGATTGCCGACGTATCCGACAAAGGCATGGGGGCGGCTTTATTTATGGCGCTTAGCAGTACCTTGCTTCGTACCTACGCAGTCCAATATCCTACGCTGCCTGCTTTGTCGATCAGCACCGTCAATGAACGCATCCTGGCCGATTCACGTAGCGGCATGTTCGTCACAGCTTTTTACGGTGTTTTGGAGCCAAATACCGGGCGTTTGCGCTACGTTAATGCCGGACATAATCCCCCACTCCTGGTCAGTCACCAAAAAAGTAAAGCGATTGACCGCTTGAGGGCAACAGGCATGGCATTGGGCGTGATGGGCGAAATGATCTGGAAACAAAAAGTCGTTCGCATGCTCCCGGGCGATGTGCTTTTAATGTACACGGATGGCTTGACCGATGCCCAGGACGCCCGTGGCAACTTCTACGACGAAGGACGCCTGCTGAACATCATCCGCAAAGCAGGTAGTTCCGCTAAAGAAATCTTGCAGGCTGTTTTAGATGACCTGGAGCATTTCACCAGCGGTATGCCGCGCCTGGATGATGTAACCTTGTTGGTAGTGCGCCGAGAAGGCTAACCCGGCTATTGGGATCAGCCGTTGACCCATCACAATAAAATATCTTCCAACGCATCAAGGTCCGGCGGCAAAGCCGCGGGGGCGGCCATGCTGCGAGTAATAACATCCGGGTCCTTCAGGCCGTGGCCAGTGCATACTGCCACAACGCGCAAGCCGCGCACATCCATCCGCCCGGTCCGCAATTCGCTGGCCAGCCCGGCAAGCCCGGCTGCAGAAGCCGGCTCAACCCATATCCCTTCCGCGGCCAATCGTTTCTGCATGGCCAGAATTTCATTGTCGCTCACGGCAACAATTCGTCCACCCGACTCTTCAGCCGCCTGTAACGCTTGCTCGCCGCGTGCTGGCCGTCCGATACGGATGGCAGTAGCTACCGTTTCAGGATGATCTACAGGATGGCCCAATACCAGTGGCGCGGAACCTGCCGCCTGTACCCCCAGGATGCACGGCAGACCACTCTGTTTGAGGCTGTCATATTGGCGAAAACCCATCCAATAGGATGTGATATTGCCGGCATTGCCCACTGGCAGACAAAGCAAATCCGGCGCTGCGCCCAGGGTGTCACAAATCTCAAAGGCGGCCGTTTTTTGGCCTTCCAGTCGAAATGGGTTGAGCGAATTCACCAGCGCAATCGGATGCTGTTGAGTGACCTGCACCACCAGAGACAATGCATCATCGAACGACCCAAGTATTTGCACCACCTGGGCCCCATAGGCCACTGCCCCGGCCAGCTTTCCCGCGGCCACTTTACCCTGCGGGATAAGCACAATCGAACGCATGCCAGCGCGGGCAGCATAAGCTGCCGCCGATGCCGCCGTGTTGCCGGTTGAGGCGCAAATGACCGCACGAGCGCTGCGCCCAAACGCCTCACTGATTGCCACGGTCATGCCACGATCTTTGAATGAGCCGGTTGGGTTCATCCCTTCGAATTTCACCCACAAATCAAAACCACCACCCAGCTCTCGCGCCAGACCAGGCACGGGAACCAGGGGGGTGTTACCTTCAAGCAGCGTCACTGTCGAGGTATGTTGCGGGATATCCAGATAATCTCGGTAGCGGTCTAATACACCAGAGTAAGCCATTATTTTTTTTCTCAAGGAAAGATTTCCCCCGATACTACCATAACCACCCAGCCCCCGGCAACCCCTAATTTTCATGAAATGCCCCGGGCTAACCGAGCAAGAACTCCAAGCTTGCAAAACCCTTAGGGGTTTTGGAGGGACAAAGTAAAGAATCGCGGGTAGAATCCAAATGTCGGCAACCCTTAGCACCGGTCAGGAGGTTACAATGCAATGCCCGACTTGTGAAGCAATCAATCCGGCACAGGCTCGCTATTGTATGAACTGCGGAGTCCTGCTGGTTCAAGGTGTGGTTTGCAGCCAATGCCATACGTTACTGCCTCCACAGGCGCGCTATTGTTACCACTGTGGCGCTTTTCTGGCTCAATCCCTGGCCAGCCAGGCAGGGCCAGCTCCCATTCGGGCAGCCCCGATGTCCATGCCCCCACAAATGCCTGCTACCCCAACAACCAGGGGTGCGCCTCCTGCCCAGGCGAGTGGAGGTCCAGCATCGCCTGCGTTTTCGAGCCCGGTAGCGCCTCAGGCTAATGAGAGCGGCGCGTCTGTTTCCGCGGCTACACCTATAGAAGCAGCGAGCTTGCCCGCGACAGCACAATCTTTGCAGGATCGGCTGCCTTCGCTGCAACGCTATCTGACGAAAAATTTATATGAGCCGCTCGAAGGAGTGCCCCTTGAAAGTGAGTTGCTCGCTGCGCTCGATCACCTATCTACACTGACCAGCGCCATCAAGACCTATTTGCCCTGGCCGGTGGTCGTTTCACCGCAGCCAGCAGGTGTTCCTAAAGGTGGCATGTATCGCGGCGTTTTTCTGTTTGGAGATGTGTCTGGCTTCACCCCGCTTTCGGAGAAGTTGAAAGCCCTCAAGCAAGAAGGCGCCGAAATCATTACCAACCTGATCAATGCTCTTTTCACTGATCTGGTCGGTGTGCTCTTCGACCATGGTGGAACGCTGCTTAAGTTCGGTGGTGACGCCCTATTAGGCCTCTTCCCGGCGCAAACCGATGAAGAAATGGTAGCCGCCGCGCTGCATGCCGCCCAGGCTGCCCTGGCCATGCAAGAAGTGCTGCAAAAAGAGCAGTTTTCAAATATCCAGGTGCTGGAAGGGAAGCACACTCTGAGGATCAAGTGCGGCATCTCGGCTGGCCCGTACTTTGCAGCCCACATTGGCACGCCGCCCAGTAACATCGATGCCAACGGTACAATGGCCTTTGTCACAACAGGTACCACTGTCAACCTGGCCGAGGAAGCCGAAGGACACGCCAACCCCGAAGAAGTGGCGATGACTGACACAGTAAAGGTACTTTTAGGAGATCGGGTTCAGACTGGTCCAGCGAGCAAAGAGCCTGATGATCACTTTTTCCGTCTGATTAGCGCGCCGCAACTGGGTGCTAACGCAGCGCGCCTGGAAATGCGAGAATTATCCGAGGGAGATACTATCTCAAAGATCACTTACTTTGTAGAACGTCTTGACCGCCTCACCCCATATCTCTCCGATGAGCTGGTATCCCGCATCGTAAGCGCCCCCAAGATTGTTCGAATCATCCCGGAAAACCGTCCGGTGACAATGATGTTTGCTAATTATAAAGGGATTAGCAAACTGATCGAGAAAATGGGCGACAGCGATCCGGACTTGATCACTCGCCATTTGAACGATTATTTTGTTCACATGGTTTCCATTGTCGAGAAATACGAAGGCAACCTGGCCCGTATGGACCAGTATGCCGTCGGTGACCGGCTGGTGATCTTTTTTGGAGCGCCGCGTGCCCATGAGGACGACGCGGTGCGAGCTGTCACCACCGCGCTGGAGATGCAAGAAGCTGCGCGCAAGAACTTCAGCGCTCTACGCACAGCTACAGGAGTCTATCGTTTCGAACAGCGCGTCGGCATCAATACTGGTTATCTTTTTGCCGGAAATGTCGGCGTGCCCAATCTACGCCAGGAATACACCTTGATGGGTGACGACATCAATATGGCGGCTCGTCTGATGTCCAATGCTACCTGGGGGAGCATTTTTATCAGCAAAAACACCAAAGAGCAGGTCGAGGCATTTTTTGAACTGGAAAACCTGGGAGAAATCAAGGTCAAAGGCAAAGAAATCCGCATCCCAACATTCAAAATACTTGGCCAACGAGACGAAATAGGTCGCACGCGCGGCTTTGAAGAAGGCGAAACCCCTCTGGTGGGTCGCAGGGCTCAACTTGAAAGCTTGCAAAAGTCCGGCCGCGATTTTCTGAATAGCCGCCGAGGCCAGATTGTTACCATCATTGGCAACAGTGGCCTGGGTAAGTCGCGCTTGCTGCGTGAGGTAAGGAGCTGGCTAACCGGCCAGGAACAGGCCAGGGATTTGTTATGGATTGAAGTACGGGCGATGTCTTTCAGCGAGCAAATGAGTTATTGGATGGCCAGCGAGGCTATCCGTGGTTTGCTCAACCTGGACTCAAAGGCGAACCAGGACGATACCCTGTACGCGCTGAGTGAACGGTGTGAAGCATTGTTTGGCAGCGAAGCCATGAATTCTACCCCTTACCTGGCACACATGATGGGATTGGACTTGGGCGAAGAATGGGCATGGGTCAAAAAACTCGACCCCAAAGTACGCCAAAAGCAGATTTTTCGCACCGCGGCAAATTTCTTTGCTACGTCTGCCAAAGAACATCCCCTGATTATTGCGCTGGATGACCTGCACTGGGCCGACGAAGCCTCGCTGGCTCTTTTCGAGCATCTACTCGATGCCACTGATAAAGCCGCGATTATGTTCTGCCTTATCTTTCGTCCACGGCGGGATAAAGGATGCTGGAAGCTGCGCGATCGCGCCGAGGCAGAATACCCTCATCGCTACAACGAGGTGACTCTGGATCCATTGAGTCTGGAGCTGAGCAGCCAGTTGCTGAGCCTTTTGTCCCCAGGTGCAGAATTCAACCCCGAAACCCGCGCTGAAATCCTGGATAAAGCCGCGGGCAACCCCTTCTACCTCGAGGAGGTGGTACGTTCGTTGCGCGAAACAGGCGCGGTTGAGCGCGATCCGCACAACCCTGGTCAATGGCAAGCTACATCGAGGATCAGCGAAATCAAAGTCCCCAGCACCTTGCAAGCCGCCATTGTAGCGCGCATCGACCGGCTGAACGAAGATAGCCGCATGGCGCTTCAGGCAGCCGCAGTGATCGGTCGCGAATTCCGCTTCCACCTGTTCAGCAATCTGATCCAGGCCGAGGCAGAGATTAATTTCTGGCTGGCGCAGTTGGAACGCGGTGGGTTAGTGCAACCAGCTGAAATCTCTGAAGATCCGCTTTACAATTTTCCAGACGCCTTAGTACAGGAAGTGGCCTACGATAGTTTATTGGTACAGAACCGTCGCCAGCTTCACGGTCGGGTAGCAGACGTTGTAGATGAATTGCTCAAACGGGAAGCCGAAGAAACTCAACAAGATATCGAGCAACTCCATTACAAGAATTGCGAATTATTGGCCTATCATTTCAAACGTAGCGATAGACCAGAACAAGCTATCCCATTTCTAGAAATTGCCGCTCAGAAGGCTCAGAACAATTACGCCAACGATACCGCAATTCACTATTACCAACAATTGTTGGAGATCAGGCAAAAAACTGGCGATCAGGCCGGCCAGGCTCGCGCCTTGCTGAGCATGGGCAAAATTGCATATGAAATTGGCGACTTCGAACGCGCCAGGCCCTGGCTGCAACAAGCTGCAGCGTTGAACCAGCAAATTGGCGATCTCCAGAATGAGGGTTGGAGCGTAATGTATCTCGGCATGGTCGATCTTAAACAGGCCAACTATGCCGAAGCTGCTACTTACCATAGCCAGGCCCTGGATAGCGCCCACCAACGCGGCGACCAATTCCAGGAAGGAATACATCTGACCAACCTGGCCAGGGTGAATATGCGCCTGGGCCAATATGATCTGGCGCTCGAACAATTCCAACGTTCCCTGGAGATGAAACGACAAGTAAACGATCTTAATGGCGTAGGGTTTGCGTTGTTCTACCGCGGCTTGATTCATATCTACCAGGAACAATTTGAACAGGCAAAAGCAGATTTGCAAGGCGCCATTGAAGCATGGCAACAACTAACCCAGAACGAACGCGTCATCAGTTACTATCATTACGGAATTGGACTGCTTGCTCTGGCCCTGGGGCAATTTGGAAAAGCCCAAGAAAGTCTGCAAAAGGCCTTCGACCTGAGCACGAAACTCGAATTGCGCGCAGAGATCATCGAAAACCTATCGGCCCTCAGCCAGGCCAGGCTCGGCCTGGGCGAACCCCATACAGCTATCGAGCTATCCTCCACGGCTATCAAATTGCTTAGCCGGCAGAAAGATGTGGAGGAAATTCAACAAATTTACTTCAATCACTATCTTGTCTTATTGGCTTGTGATGCTCCAGATGCTATCGAATACTTACAGCAAGCTCAAAGCGTAGTTCTTGAGCGTGCTGATCGCATCAGCGATGCCGAGAAACGCCAAATCTACCTTCAAAAAGTCAAAGTCAACCTGTTGATTGCTACCGCGCTGGCCGACCTGCCACCTGCGAATTGATGCAGTTTCATCTACACCCGTCCAACCACATAACCGGAAAATTTCAGAAGCAGGCTATAAGGAGTAAATCCGTGAACCCGAATACCTTCGAAATATTGAGCAGGTTGCCTTTCCTGGCTGATGCCCGACCGGAGATTATTCAGAAACTGATAAAAACTGCCAACGAGCGTCGCTTCGGACCAGGGCAAATTATCCTGGAAGAAGGTGCAGTTGGCCGTGAGATGATGGTCATCCTGGAAGGCGATGTGGAAGTCATTAAGGGACAGGGCAATGAGCAAATCGTCCTGGCTCGACGTGGGTGCGGGGAAATCTTTGGTGAGATGGCCTTCATTGAGGCACAGCCACGCTTTGCTACGGTCCGCGCCCTGACGCCTACCCTCGTGCTGGAATTTTCTGAGCACACGCTGCGAGCAGCGCTCGCTGAACAACCGGAACTACTTTTCTATACAACCCAATTGCTCAGTGCCCGGCTGCGCGAAGCAGAACAGCTATTGATCGCCGACTTGCAACAAAAAAATCGAGAGTTGATCCGTGCCTACCATGAATTACAACAGGCCCAGGCGGCATTGGTAGAAAAAGAACGCATGGAGCACGAGATGCAACTGGCCCGCGATTTGCAGCAAAGTATTTTGCCCAATAAATTCCCCAATTTGCCCGGAGTTGAATTCGCGGCACGCAGCATCCCTGCCCGCCAGGTTGGTGGCGACTTTTACGACATTTTTGCTTTAGACAAGCATCGCGTTGGCCTGGTCATTGCTGATGTATCCGATAAAGGCATGCCAGCGGCTCTCTACATGGCGCTTTCGCGCAGTCTGATCCGCGCCGAGGCACGACGCACTTCATCACCTCGCGATGTGTTGATGAATGTTCACCGTCTGCTGCTCGAGATCAACCGCTCCAACATGTTTGTTACTGTCTTTTATGGCGTGTTGAATATCGACCAACGCCGACTTACCTTCGTGCGCGCTGGTCACGATCTCCCCCTGTTGGTAAGCCCAGCGCGAGGTGAGTGTACTTTCTTGAGAGCTACCGGCACCTTGTTAGGAATGAACGTCCCTATCGTCCTGGAAGAGGCTTTTGCCGAAATGCAACCGGGCGACTTTTTGGTGCTATATACCGATGGAGTGACCGACATCAATTCACCCAGTGGCGAGCTATTTGGGGCAGAACGTTTGCGTGAGGCGCTTTGCGGCATATCTAGCATTACAGCCCAAGAACTGTGCGACATGATCTTCGCACGCCTGGAACAATTTCAATCCGGCGCCAGCCAGTATGATGACATCACCGCGGCAATTGCACATCTTCACGGAGAGCCTGCCTGATGAACGATCCGAAAAACGACGTACTCGAACAAGCAATTGACCACATCCAGACCACAATCCGTTATCTATCTGAAACCATCGGTGGCAGAGGAAGCTGCACACAACAGGAACGCCAGGCCGGCGCTTATATTTTTAGCAAACTTCACGCTCTGGGTTTGCAAGAGATCAACATTGAAACATTCAAGGCCATCCCTTCCACCTACTGGCCTTATGCCCTCTCTCTGGCCACCGCCCTGACCGGTTCACTGGTTGTGTTGATCTTTGGTGGTCACGATATCTCCGTCATGGCTGCTATTCTAAACACATTGGGGATGTTGGGGATGTTGGCCGAGACCGAATTTGCTTTCAACTGGACGCACTGGGTTTTGGGCAAAGCAAAAAGCCAGAACATTGTCAGCAAAATACCATGCTGTGGCCCGCTTCGTAAACGTGTTGTTCTGTGCGCCCATGTAGATAGCCACCGCACTCCAATTTTCTATTCTTCAGAGCTTTGGTATGCCGCCTTCGGCATGTTGGTCGGCCTGGCTTTTTTCACTATGCTGATAGGGGCGGTATTTTTCGGGCTGGGGGCTTTGCTCACCTGGCCCTGGATGCGTTGGTTGAGCGCGGTTGTCACTCCTATCCAGGTCCTGGCCTTACTGATGTGCCTGCACGCCGATTTTACGCCTTATTCACCCGGGGCGAACGACAATGCATCCGGGGTCGGCATATGCCTCGCCATCGTAAAGCGTCTGTGCGAACAACCTCTGCAACACACTGAAGTACACCTGGCTTTCACCGGGTGTGAAGAAGTAGGCGACTACGGCATTGCCAGTTACCTGGACAGGCACGCCACCGAGTTGGGCAATGAAACCATTTACATCATGCTGGATGAAGTCGGCCTGGGAGAAGTAAAATTCCTCACCGCGGATGGACTGATCCTGAAGCATAAAACTCACCCCAAGGCCCTGGAATTGGCCCGTCAGGTCGCTCGCGATTACGCAGAATTAGGGGTTATCGAGGGTGTCGGCCTGGCTTACACCGACGCGTTACGCGCCACCAAGCGCGGCCTGATCGCGCTTACCTTATGCACCGTGCCGGCCCCTAAATCGGGCGTCGAGTCGCATTGGCATCGTATGACTGACACGCCCGACCGCATCAACCCGGGCGATTTGGGACGCTGCTACCAGTTCGTCTGGCATATCCTCGAACACGTCGACCGGCCTAACGAACAATAATCGAAGTGCGCGGCCCAACAGGGCTGGCGACTACTTCCTGGTTTCCCTTGCGCATACCACCCTGGTAATTCCTCTCATCCGCATAAACCTGCCAGCCGCTCAATACCATTGGCAAAGGGCCATCCGCCGCCAGCCACTCGCCGTTATATTTCCGAGCAAAGTGAACATGGGTTCCAGTTGTCGTACCGCCCTCGCAGGATGGATGGCCAAGCCTGTCATTGACGTCCACCCATACGCCCGTCTGAACACGTTCCAGGTCTGCCAGGTGCAAATATACGATTACCCAGCCGGTTTGTTCGTAACCATCGCCATCCAGGTCAACCGCCACCACGTTGCGCTCGGATCGCACCACCCGGCCACTGGCTGAGGCGGTCACCCAGGTTTGTGATACAGCGCAACGCGCCTCGCCCGTAACAGGTGCAAAATCCACCGCCCCACGTGGACTACCGGTTTTCCACGATAAATGCGGCCCACCGGTCAGGCTCCAACGTTCCCCGGCAGCAAAAGGCAACGCTAATTCAGGTTGAGCTATCCCATCCGGGAAAAGAGGCTCAACGCTGGCCGCGTTTTTCCATGGATCGCCAAACATCTGCTGGTATCGACCCAACAACCCTTCATCGCCGTACACAGCCATTTCCCATTCAAGCTGCGGGTAGAGCATGGCCAACAATGTCTGCACTGCTACCGATCCGGCATTCAGTTCAGGGCTCAAGCGAACAACCCGCCCATCTTGAAATTTCATGTCAGTAAATGAGCCATTGCGCCAGCCATAATATCCTGCATTAAGGTGCGTCGCTGCGATGACCATCTCTTTATACAGGCCTTCCCAATTTGAGATGGAAAAGCCCAGCGGATACCTGGTCGTCTTAGCGTCCGGTGGAGTTCCCAACACCCAACCTGCACGCATCTCGAGCAGAGCCAGAAGCAGGCGAGGATGCACGGAGGACTCTGTAGCCACCAGGTTTACAATCTTCACCCCAGTAAGATCTTGACCCCCAACACGCTCGTGATAGGTGCTCAAATAGCCACCCGCATCGCGAATATAAGCAACCAGGTCAAAACCCGCAGCCGATGGCGAGTTAATCACCTCGCTGTCTGGCAATACCGCGCTCGGATAATTGATTTTGCCGAGGGTATTGGGAATATCCAATTCCTGCCCGACGGGGATCAAATACTCAGCGTGAACGGGTGGCGCTGAAATGATCTGTTCCGGTGCAACGCCAAAACGTCCGGCCAGCGCCGAGAGTGTGTCTCCCGACCGCGCCTGGTAATGAAAGACGGCCGGGTTATCAACACGTGGCGGCGGTGGTCCGGCATCGACCAGTGGGGTTGCAGTATGTAAACCTGTAAACGCTATTGTCGGCTTTGCGCCGCCCGGCTCGATCGTGGATATCTTTCCCTCAGCGGTCACCGTAGCCTGGGCTTGCAAAGTTTGGCGCAACTGCTGTGAAGAAAGCTGTGGCGAACGAGGCGGGAGCCCGGGAAAGTTGCATGCCATCCCGAGCACCAGCCAGGCTGTCAGTGCAATCAGTAGACCCCGCCAGGCTTTCATGGTCGTGTACCTGCCAAGGCAATCAATGATTCATCCACAGATCAGACTGAGCCAATAGCATACCTGCCAGCATAGTCGCACACCCAAACATCTGGATCAGGTTGAGCGATTCGCTCAAGAACAACCAGCCGGATAGGGCAGCAAAAACTGCCTCCAGGCTCAAAATGATCGCCGCATCTGCGGGAGGGGCCACTCGCTGGGCAACTGCTTGCAGGGTATAGCCCAATCCCACTGAAATGAGCCCCGTGTATACGACCGTCCAAAAATTGTTGACCAGGCCCGGCAATTGGCCATTTTCCAGCACAATCCCGACTACCAAACTGATCGACCCGCAAACCACATATTGCGCAATGGCAAATTGTAAAACATACACGCGTTGCACCAGGCGGCCGGTCAGGATCACATGGAGCGCCCAAAAAATTGCACTGACCAACACCAGGACATCGCCGCGATTGAAACGCATTTGCCCCGAAGTGCTCAACAAGTACAAACCGGCCACCGCCATACCTGCCGCCACCCAGATCATGGGTCTCGGCCGACGCCGCCAGAGATAAGCCTCAAACAACGGGATCAATACGACGTATAAACCGGTAATAAATCCGGCATTCCCGGCGGTGGTATAGCGCACACCGGCCTGTTGAAAAGCAGAACCGCCGATTAATGCGCAGCCAACCAGGATCACCCCAGGCAAAGTGCTACGACCCAACCCAGGGATCCCCGGTTCGCGCAGCACACCTCGCCACGCCAATGGCATCAAAGCCAAAGCTGCGATCAGGAAGCGGGCGCCGTTGAAAAGCCAGACGCCCACCTGATCAGCCGCCAATCGCTGCACGACAAAAGCGCTGCCCCAAACAGCAGCAACCGCCAGCAAGGTCAAATCAGCCCGCAAACGTCGCTGGCGAAAAACGGATGATTGGTTCGATTCTATCGTTGCCACAGTGGGACTGATTATAATGCGCTTTTGGATGGATATTCCTTGCATCCTCACAACTTAAGATGTTTTGTGGTACATTACACCACAAAAAGCCCCACGATCAAATTACTCCAAAGGACCGCTTTTCATGACCCAATACGACTTCGATCAAACCATCAACCGCCGGGCAAGTGACAGCATCAAGTGGCATGCTTACGAAGAAGATATTTTGCCCATGTGGGTTGCAGATATGGACTTCATCTCCCCCGAACCTGTAGTAGAAGCTTTACGCCAGCGCGTAGAACATGGAGTCTTTGGCTATCCCAGCGGCATCAGTGGCCGGCCCGACGAATTAACCGACATTCGCCAGACAATCGTCGAACGCATGGCCCGGCTCTACAATTGGAAAATCGAGCCGGCGGATATTATCCTGCTGCCCGGTGTGGTCACCGGGTTTAACCTGGCCTGCCACGCTCTGGCAACTCCACAACAAGCTGTCCTGATACAAACACCGGTTTACCCGCCCATCCTGCACGCTGCTCAGGAAACCGGCATCCTACACCAGGAGATGGAACTAACCCGTGAACCAGATGGAAGCTATCTTGTCAACTGGGAACAATTCGAAGCAAGCTTTACCTCGCAAACAAGCCTGTTTATCCTGTGCAATCCACATAATCCAATAGGCAAAGTCTTTACACGAGATGAGCTATACCGCACTGCAGAAATCTGCCTCCGGCATGGCGTGACAATTTGCTCGGACGAAATCCATTGCGATCTGATTTACTCGGGTCACCGCCACACCCCCATTGCTGCGCTCGATGCCGAGATTGCCAACCATACAATTACCTTGATGGCACCCAGTAAGACTTACAATCTTGCCGGCTTAGAATGTTCTTTTGCCATCATTCCCAATCGTGAGCTACGCAAACGCTACCTGGCCGCCCGGCGGGGTCTGGTTCCCTGGGTAAACCTGATGGGTATCCTGGCCGCGCAGATAGCTTACCAGCAAGGAGATGAATGGCTGAGTCAGCTAATTACCTATCTGGAAACCAATCGCGACACCCTGTGCACCTATGTCGGAACCAGCTTGCCTGGCATTCAGATGTATTGTCCCCAGGGTACTTATCTGGCCTGGTTGGATTGCCGGTCAGCCAATCTCCCCCAAAACCCGTATGAGTTTTTCCTGGAAAAGGGGCGCGTAGCCTTCAACAACGGTGAAACCTTTGGTAAAGGCGGGCAAGACTTTGTGCGGCTGAACTTTGGCTGCCCCCGTTCCATGTTACTGGAAGGATTATCACGCGTCAAGAAAGCCCTGGACTCTCGCTAGGGATATCTATAGTTGTCCTTTTCAGGTTTCGGAGTCCGGGTGGGCCTGGACATATTCGGTGTGGTGCCGGCTGGCTTGGGTAGATCGAAACAGCTTCCGCTGTTGGGAATTCCGGTATGATCCGGATTCGTTACAATAGCGCAAATTTGCGTTGCATCGGCTGGACGGTCAAAAACTGTAACGCCCTTGAAAGGACGCGGGCCCCCATACATTACATAAGGTCCGTTGCCCGGCAATGCGGCCTGCTCCGGTTTTATATTATTGAAAAAGAAATGGATGTGCCGGCCCTTTACATTCTCAATAAAACCGATCGTCTCATAGTTGACAACATAGGTGTCCCCCTCCATAGCAACACTGACGATCACCACAGAAACATCACTGGTTGGAGCAGCGGGGGTTGTGCCAGAGCCTCCGGCTGGAGATACGGTCGTTGGGGTACTCGTAGCCGGGATACTGGTCGGAGGTATCGCGGGTATCGTGGTAAAGGTTGCAGACGGAACAGAAGTTGGTACAGACGTCGCAGTGGCGAAAGCGCTCTGGGCAATGAATAAAGAAGTCTGTGTCGCAGACAGCGACTGCGACACCCTTGTACTCCTGGAAACGGTGAGCATTCGACTGGCCAACACTGCCCCACTGGCGATCAAACACAACAACACCAATACAACCACAACCCCAACACCACCTGCCAGGAACCAGGTTTGCTTACGAGCGGCTTGAGAAGCACCCGTTGCAGGAGCTTTCATTAATATTGGTTTAACCGAGCTTGCAACGTGCGATGATCCAGGAGATGCGACCGTACCGACTGCCGGGGCTGGTGCAGATATCTTACTTGCAGCAGATATTCGGTTAGCCTGTGATCCAGCCACCTGAAATACATTGGCGACGCCCGCAGTCGATTGAGATTGCAAAGAATGCAACGTCTGGCGCAACGCGCCCGCCATTTCCTCCGCACTCTGGTAACGCTCTCCAGGCGTTTTGGCCAGTGATTTCTCTATAACCGCTACGAGTACTTCGGGCAGATCGGGGCGCAAAGCACGCAGATCAGGGACCGGGTCATTCAAGTGCTTCATCATCAAGGTCATCGTTGAGTCTGCCTCGAATGGTGGCCGTCCGTTGACCATTTCGTAAAGCATTACCCCGATAGAGTAAATATCCGAGCGATGGTCCACGCGTTCCCCACGGATTTGTTCAGGCGACATATATAGCGCCGTACCGATGACTGCACCTGTAGCAGTGTGCTGTTGACCACCCAAAATCTTAGCGATCCCAAAATCCATGAGTATCGCTCTCTCCTGGGTATCGATCATCACATTCGCCGGCTTAATATCCCGGTGAATCATATTTTTCTTGTGCGCGTAATCGGCTGCTTCACAAACCTGGATGGCATAGCGAATTGCATCTACAGAAGCAAGGCTCTGCCCGGCGGCCACCAGCCGCGCCAAGCGGTTTTGCAAAGTTTCCCCGGGCACGTATTCCAGCACCATGTAATAGGTGCCCTGGTCGTGATTGAAATCAAAAACCTGGATGATATTGGGATGGCGCAGTTGGGCAACCGCTGCAGCCTCTTCCTCAAAACGGCGCACGAATTCCGCCTCAGAAGAAAGGTGCGGATGGATCAGTTTTACAGCTACCACCCGCCTCAAATTCGGGTCAACGGCTTTATATACTGCCGACATTCCCCCCTGACCTAACATTTCCTCTATACGGTATCTTCCGCCCAGCGTCCGTCCCACCCAAGTGTTTTCAGTCATCTATTACCTCAGTCAAATTACAATAATTCAGACAATATTGATCTATTATACTCCATAAAAAGATCGTGTCAACCCTGGCACAGAGATTGCAACAAGGTTAAAATGTGCAAATAACTTGACGTGTTTGAAGGATTGTGCTACTATCATTGCAAGAATGACAGCGAGTCCCGCGTTGTCTGGCAACTTCTGCCGAATTCCAGGCATGCCGGGTGGGTTATCCTTCGTCTAAGGAGACACAAAATGAAGACCTATCGCGCTTCTATATTACTCTTCATCGTTGCGCTGGTAATTGTAAGCCTGGCGTGTGTTCGTACGGTTCCAGGCTCGACGATTCTCCCAACGCCAACGCAAGGGCCAGCAGAGATGCCAATGACAACTTCCACAGATGTCATGAACCAGATCTACCTGTTTGCCACACAGACTGCAATTGCGACTCAGGGTGGTTTTCCAACCAGTGCCCCGCCAGCTGGTGGCGGGGAAACGCCCGTAGCTCCGAACCAACCCGAACCGACCACAGCAGTGATCCAATCACCCGTTCCTACCCAGGTCCCCGCCCAGGTAGCACCGCCTCCGCCTGTCCAGGTGCCTGCAACCTACGCTCTGCAGAAGGGTGAATTCCCCTACTGTATTGCCAGGCGTTTCAATGTCGACCCAGGTGAATTGTTGCGCATCAACGGCCTGACCAGTTATTCAGTCTATAATGCTGGCATGAGCCTGCGTATTCCTCAGACCGGGCGGCCTTTCCCGGGTAAACGCGCCCTGATGTCGCACCCCACGAGCTATACGGTACGCGGCGGGGAGACGATCTACACCATTGCATGCGCCTTCGGCGATGTCGATCCCAATGCAATTCTGGCAGTCAACCCGGGCGTCTCGCCCAGGCCAAGCGCCGGGACGGTGTTACAAATCCCATAGGCCGCGCTCACACGTAACCAGTGCTTTATTTGGGGTTCGTTTAACACGAAAGGGGTAGCCACGCAAATTGTGCATGGCCGCTCCTTTTGCTTTTCTTAGCAGAGGATACAACTGTGACTTTTGAAGTTCTCCAGACCACATCTCTGTTTAAAGGCAGAGCATTCGATGTCCGCCAGGACCAGGTTGTCATGCCCGACGGTCGCATTGTCGAGCTCGATGTTGTGGATCACCGCGACGCGGTGACAATCATTCCCCTGGACCAGGATGGCCAGATCTGGTTTATTCGCCAATATCGCCATCCCACCCAACGCGAACTGCTTGAGCTTCCTGCCGGGGTAACCGAGGAGGGCGAATCGCCAGAGGCCGGTGCACAACGCGAATTGCGAGAGGAGATCGGTATGGCAGCCCAAGAAATGGTTAGAATTGGCGGTTTCTACCTGGCTCCAGGCTACTCGACAGAATATATGCACGTCTATTTGGCCACAGGCTTATATCCCAGTCCACTCCCAGGCGATGAAAGCGAATACCTCAGCACTGAAAAAATTGCGGTGGAAAAAGCATTAGAGCTGGCCGAGACTGGCCAGCTCCAAGATTCAAAGTCGCTTGTCGGGCTGTTTTGGGCACAGCCGTTTTTCGCCCGACTCAAATAAATCACCGGGATGTCAGGTATGGGCCTGGTCTGTCCGGCCTACACCTGGTCTGCGCCGAGGGATAGTCCGACGCCCAATATCGTTGTTGAGCAACGTATTCAACCGGGCAATAGCCCGCGCATCATACTCTCGCCGCCCGCATACATCGCACACCCAGGCAGGAAAATTAGGCACAGTCACCAGATCTTCATCCAGCCAGGTGAAATAAGTAAGATATTCCAGATGCAATACCCCTGTCTGGCATTCCGAACATAAACTCTGATACGCAACCGCCTTGCCGTCTTTGTCGCTCACTGATAGCACATCCTATCCGGAGATGGCTTCCTGGACAATCTGAACGCCCGAACTGGAGCCGATGCGCGTCGCACCCGCAGCAATCATCGCCCGGGCAGCAGCCAGGCTGCGGATACCGCCCGCGGCCTTCACCTTCCCCACCGATCCATACAGCCGGTACATCAAATCAACATCTTCGACCGTCGCACCACCAGGACCGAAACCAGTCGAAGTCTTCACATAATCTGCACCTGCCGCCTTACAAATCAGGCAAGCGGTGATCTTTTCCCTTTGAGTTAACAACGCCATTTCCAAAATAACTTTTACAATCGCTTGTTGGTTGTGAGCAACCTGGACAACTGCCTGGATATCATTCAACACCAGGCCGTAATTCTGTCCTTTCAACGCGCCCACATTGATCACCATATCAATCTCTGAGGCGCCACACTCGATACAAGATAGGGTCTCCATCACTTTCTGCGTCAGCAGAGTCGCCCCAAGAGGAAAACCCACCACCGTACATACCTTCACATTTGAACCCGACAACAGGCCAGTCACCAAAGGTACATGGGTGGGATTAACACACACTGCCGCGAAATTTTGTTCGCGTGCTTCGAGGCATAATTTCTGTATCTGCTGAGAGGTCGCTTCCGGTTTGAGCAAAGTGTGATCGATCCAGCCGGCAATCGCTGCGCCTTGCGGCATTTGCACCAGCCCAGGTATGGGCGGCAATTCCTGCTCGTAAGCTTCTACAATCTCTAAGATCTCTTCAATCGATTCCATAAAGCCAATCTTCCCTAACGAGCTGCGCTCGCTGCCTGAGGATGCTGGATCACACCCCATTGATCCGGTGGCCAATATACAAACAGGGCCTTGCCAATTACATGTTCCATTGGTACAGGTCCCCAATTATGAGAATCAGAAGAGTTATTGCGATTATCACCTAACACAAACAAGGAATTTTCCGGAATACTCCACTGACTCTGATATCTCGGTGAAGCCGCGATATATGGCTCATCAATCACCTGGTTGTTAACATATACTTCGCCCCCACTGACACGCACTGTATCTCCTGGCAAACCGATCACGCGCTTGATATACTCTTGCTCCGGGTCGCGGGGATAACGAAAGACAATCACATCCCCACGCTCCGGGCCGCCAAATTTATAAGCCAGTTTATTGACGATCACAAATTCCCCATTGTGCAAGCTCGGCTCCATGCTAAAGCCATCGACGCGAATCCGCGCCGAAACAGCATTTATCCCAAAAAACAACAATGCGGACAACAGGATCGTTTCGACCACATCCCACACAAAACGCAGGAAACCCACTACTTTTCGCTGTGGAGAGGCTGGTTGCAGGTCAGTCTCGACCGGAACATTATCGATTACAGGTTCATCCATAAGTGATAAAGATTATAAAGCCGCTTGAATGCAAGGACAAGGTTTAAACATTAGAGAGCTTTCATCCTGACTATCCAGGCTAACGCCTGGGACGTAGGACCACGCGGATCGGTGTTCCCAGGTATGGGTAGGATTCGCGCAAGCGGTTCTCCAGATAGCGCAAATAGCTAAAATGCGCCAGGTCGGGATCATTTACATAAAGCAAAAATGTAGGCGGATCACTCCTCACTTGCGTTCCATAATAAATCTTAAACTGGCGCCCAGAACGGCTTGGCGCAGGATGTTGGTCTTGCGCTTTGTGGATAATTTGGTTTAGTTGAGAGGTAGAAAGACGCACCAGTCGTTCCTCTTGCACTTGCAGCGCCAGGGGTAAAACTCGCTCTACTCGCTGGCCCGTGCTGGCAGAAATAAAAAGCAAGGGCACATAATCCATAAAATTGAGTTCCTGGCGTATACGCCTGGTATACTCATCCATCGTGTAAGTATCTTTTGGGATAGCATCCCATTTGTTCACCAACACTACCACACTTTTCCACGCATCCAGGATGAAGCCGGCGATATGCGTATCTTGCGCGGTAATACCGCTGGTTGCGTCGACTACAAGCAGGACCACATCTGCCCGTTCGATGGCGTGAAAAGAACGCAACACACTAAATTTTTCTACGCCCGGGGTAATTCGCCCCCGTCTCCGGATCCCAGCGGTATCGATCAAAGTCACGGGGATGTTATCGAACATCATAGGGGTATCTACAGCATCGCGCGTGGTTCCCGGAATTGGGCTGACGATAGCCCGTTCTTGCCCAAGCAGCCGATTTAACAAACTGGATTTCCCGGCATTCGGTTTACCCACAATCGCGACCTTTACTGAACTATCCTCTTCTTCCTCACCTTCAGGAGGTAAGAGGGTAACCAACGCATCGAGCATATCCCCAGTACCTGTGCCGTGCAGCGCCGATATTGGATACGGTTCCCCCATACCCAATTCATAGAACTGTAGCGCTTGTTCACGACGGGAGGCGCTATCAGCCTTGTTCACCACCAATAACACAGGGGGCCTGCGTTGACCATCCTGTTCACGTTGATGGCGGCGCAAAATTTGGGCCACTTCCTGATCGGCAGGGGTTACACCGCTGTCTGCATCCGTAATAAACAATACCGCATCCGCTTCTTGAATGGCCACCTCTGCCTGATAGCGAATCTCTTCAATAAAATCTGCAGAACCCACCGAAAGAGGTTGTTTACCGGCGCTACTCTGGGTTGGGTCAATGCCTCCCGTATCAACTACATCAAAAACAGTTCCGCTCCACTCAGCTTCCGCCACCAGACGGTCGCGAGTTGTTCCAGGTACATCATCTACAACTGCAAGGCGCTCGCCAGCCAGACGGTTGAACAGTGTACTTTTCCCAACATTAGGTCGCCCTACCAGGGCAACAATCGGTTTAGACATTCTCTTATTCCTTAAGTGATGCTCTTGGTCTATACGGGCTCATCTATGGAAGCGCCGGTGTTGCATTTGGCAAAGCCAAAGGGGTTGGGGTTAAAGTTGGAGATAACTCGATCGTTACTTCAACAATTTCAGGCAAAGTTGTCTGCACCCGCACTTCTTTAGGGGAAAAATCCACTGCCACTGGCCGCTGGTAAACTCCCGGCGGTAACCCCGTCAGATCGATGACTACCCGGAAATTGTCCTGGGCCAATCGATCCAGGATATTCAAAGGGCCTGCCACAATTACATCCACCATACTGGGCGAGGTGGTCGCCAGCAATTCCGGGGACAATCCAACAATCTCAACCGGTACAGAGAGCGTCAGGCTGCCCTCGATAGCAGCTACACCTACCTGCACCAGAACGCTGGGCTCGCGCACTAAAGTTACACCTTCTGGCAGATTCAGATCGACGGTTACTTCGACATCATCCGTCAGATTGGTCAGATCGACTGGCTCAGTTTCCACATATCCCGGAACCCGATCTACCAGTGACGGATTATCCGAAAACAATGTCACAGTCGGCGGAGAAACGGTAATACTGGTTAACCGGTAACCATTGGCCACCTGACCTTTGGTCACCACCTTAACGGCTACATTTTTAAAACCGCCCAACAGATTCACCGGTTGGGTTACAAATACTTCGCGCGGCGTAATCGTTACGCCTGAGACAACCTGCCCATCTTGATCCACTGCCTCAGCTATGACACGTTTTTGAATGGCCTCTGTTGCTCCCCCAATGCTGACCGCGACGCGCACCCGCGTAACTTCGGAAACTTCCGATGATGGTCCAGACACCGTTACCGTGGCCGGCTCAAGAGACGCGCTCCCCTTACGATAGCCTACCGGCAAATTACCGCTCAAAGTCAACTCTACGGGAAACTCCTGCTTCAACAAAGGTTCCATTACAATATGAACCTGCGGCGGGTCAATTTGCATATAACGCACCGGGCTGGCATCCACATTTGCCTTCACCAATACGATATGCTCACCTGCACTCAAGCCGGATAGATCGATCCAGGCTCGTACCCGAGAAGAATCGCTTTTCAAAAGGTTCCAAATCGAATGTGGCGCTTGAAGCGTCAGGCGCACCTGTTTAGGGATATTACCTACCAGAAGCAAATCTGGTGATTGACCCGTAATCTGAAGATCTACCGGGCCAAAAACCTGCTGCTCGTTCGGGTCTGTGATAATCACCGCCGAAACCCACACAATTACAGCCAGGGTCAAAGCCAGAAAGAAAGTGCTGATGTACTGCGCCAGCCAGCTTAAAACCGCGCGCATTAGTGCTTCTCCTGATCTGGCCCTGTGCCGGACGTCCACCAGGCACTCAATCGGCTCATCAAGCTCTCACTACGGGCCGGCTGGAAAAATGCGCGCAGGATATTTTCAAGACGTTCCTCGTCCAACCGCCGGATCATGCGTCCCGAATGCACCACAGTAATAAAACCTGTCTCTTCGGAAACGACCACTGCGACTGCATCGCTGACTTCTGAAATCCCCAGGGCAGCGCGGTGGCGCAAGCCCATCTGGCGATCGGGTGAACGCGCCAGGACGCCGCTTGAAGAAAGCGGCATTACACAGGCCGCGGCAACCACCCGCCGCCCGGCAATAATCGCCGCGCCATCGTGAAGAGGGGTATTTGGATAAAATATTTGTAACAGCAATTCAGGGGTTACATTTGCATCCAGACTCACCCCTGTCTGCACATATTCATCCAACACATCATGGCGCTGCAAAACGATTAATGCCCCATGGTTGCGCTCGGAAAGCCGCACACTTGCCGACACAACCCCGCTAATCACCGTTTGCATACGCGCGGTTGTTTTTCCACCCGATATGCTGACGCCCGCACGCCCCAGGCGTTCCAGGGCGTGACGGATTTCAGGGGCAAAAATCAACGGGATAGCAAACAATAAAGCCGGCAATGTCGTCCGCATCAGCCACGAAAAAGCCGGCAATACCTCCAATGAAGTTAATATACCAACCAGAGCAATCAACAGGAT
This sequence comes from uncultured Anaerolinea sp., assembly GCA_964595435.1. GTDB lineage: Bacteria > Chloroflexota > Anaerolineae > Anaerolineales > UBA4823 > RBG-16-57-11. The sequence continues at coordinate 52,400 of CAZQQJ010000039.1, forward strand.
AATGCCCCTAAGAAGCGCAACGGCTTGCGTACCCCGTAAAAATAATAACACGCCGAAGAACACCGCTGCAACCAGTAAAATATCTACCAGGCTGAGCCAGTTCAGACGTTCGAAGATAAATATCAGATTGGCTAACAGATTATTAATCAGCTCAGACACGCGGTTGTGCCTCTGCTGCAATTTTTATACCGGTCGGAGCACCCGGTCCTGTCGCAGTTGTTTAAAGAGCATGATCGAGCCAGCAGGCATCGACTCTTGCGCTGCTTCCTCCCAGGCGCGCACCCCCAGGCTTTGGATCGTCCTTTGCTGATAACCCAGGCTCTGAAACATGGCGCCATGGCTGACATATTCAGCCGGCAAGAACAGCAAAGACGCTTCACACTGCAATTCTTTGGAAACTCGCTCGACTTCATTCATCATCGAGCGCAATGCGTCAGCAAATGGGAGGCGACTGTCAATGTAAATGTCGTCCGTTCGGGCCACCAAATTCTCCACCTTCCAGCCCACCAGACCCAACGCTTCACTATCCCTTCGCAAGAGCAAAAAGGCCTTTTCGCCAAAAGCAGCCATGACGTCTTCGCGAGTGACCTGCCGTTTTCCGCCACTCAACTGCGTGATCAATTGCGCAATTTCTGCCGCTTCACGTGGCCGGGCCCGATAGACATCAAAAGCTCCTGCAACCGGTCCGACCTCAACTGCAGCAGGCTCTACTTCAACTGTGGGGAATAAATTATTCCAGGCAGTGACTACCTGGCCCCAGGCATCCTCGAAAGAGCCTTCGTTGCGAATCACAACGCTGGCCATGGCAATCTTGTTCTCCTGCGAGCCTTGAGCACTGATCCTTTGCCGCGCAACCGCCTCGCTCATCCCTCGTTTTTGCACCAACCGCGCCTGCTGCAATTCGGGTGAGGTAAATGTAACCCAAACCGTATCACACTTTTGCGACAGGCCCGACTCGATAAGTTTGATTGCCTCGATCACCAAAACACTTTGCGGAGAGCGACGCACCAGGATATCCAAAGCCTGGGCTACTAATGGATGAACAATCGCTTCCAGTCGTTCGAGGGCATCGGGGTCTGAAAATACCAGACGCCCTAATTTTGCGCGGTCAACCTGTTCGTCTGGCCCCAGAATCCACTTTCCAAATGTCTCGATCACCTGTTGATAGCCAGGCGACCCTTTAGCAATCGCGCGATTCGCCAGAGCGTCTGCGTCGATGCCATATACACCGAGATGCTCAAGCATTTTTCGCACCACGCTTTTTCCTGTGGCGATATTTCCAGTCAACCCGATGACAAACTTTCCAGGCCAGGCACTCATATCTCCTCCGCGCAGATAAAATCATTCTTCTACTATTACCATTGTATTCCGGGCGACGCAGAATGTCAAAGGTAAGCGCAGAAATTCCACTCAAACCTTTCTTTATTGAGAGTTTTGCAGAGCATGTAAAACGCTGCAAGTCTTATAGCCCAGGGCTGGACAGAAAATCTTTGAAAAAATCCTTGAAATAATCAAATGCACCCGTACGGCCTTTGTGCAAGATGTGCGCACTATCCCACTGGACCCAAAAAGACATTACCACATCATTGGCATCCAGGGATGAACCATCATGAAACTTTATCCCTTCGCGCAATGTACAAATCCAGGTAACCTTATCGGGTGAAGGTTCGCATATTTCCGCCAGAGCAGGTTGTACAGCAGCACTTCCAGATTCATAGCGGTATAACGATTCAGTGACCTGGCTGCAGGCTCGCAAAGACTCGACATCTGTTTCATCAGCACAATACAATGACAGTGGTTCAGCATCTTGCATCCAGACCAACTGGCTCCGACCAGGATAAAGCATTTCCGAAAAAACTTCAAGTCCCAACGGGCTGGCATGCGCCCCTTCGACTTCTTTCTGAAAAGCGACTGCGTTGCTGTCGATTGAGGCCCACCCGCCATGCGCCAGAGGTATGGCCGGTACATGCTGACGGATCGCATTATTTGCCGCCTGGTACGCTGCCTGGCGAGAATTTGAGTCCACATCCTGCGCGGCCCTGCTCAAAATATCCACCAGGTCGCTATATTTGTGGCCAAACTGTTGCGTGGCATCTACACCGAAGTGGGTATCCAGAAAATTGGTAATATCAGGGAAATCTGCTCCCCAGCCCAACAAATACAGGCCAGGGATCAAACCAGCATCGACCTGATCGAAATACGTCACCGGGTCGGCCTTAACGATCTTGACTTGAACGTTCAAATTTTCGATCAGTTGAGCCTGAATTTCTTTAGCCACCTGATAAGGTTGCGGTAAGTAACCTCGCGGCTCATCGCGATAGGTAAGCTCCACCCGGAAATCCTGACCAAGCCCGGCATCATCCAGCAACTGGCGCGCCATCTGGGGATCGAATTCATACCAGGCATCTCCCACACAAGCGTAAGAGATACTGCAAGGGGTAAAGTACTGAGCAATTTCATATCCCTGAGGAAACGTCCTTTCTAACAACCGCTGGCGGTCTATCGCCAATGCAACAGCCTGGCGGACTTTCTCCTGGTCGAACGGAGCATACGTATTATTGATCCCAATATAAGATGTATTCAAACCGGGGCGGGGAATCAATGCCAACGTGAGGCTTGACTGAATTGTAGCGAAATCAGTTGGAATGACATCGTCAATTCCATCCACTGTGTTCGCCTGTAATTCTAAAAGACGTTGGCCAGGATCAGAATTCCATCGAAAAATCAACGTCTCCGCTCGAGCGGGCTGGTCTCCCCAATAACCATCAAAGGCCCGGAAAATAAGTTCCTCGCCCTTGACCCACTCTTGAACGGCGTACGGTCCCGTGCCCACCGGTTTCTCCAAAAGCAGGCTGCCTGCCCCTCCACCACCTGTTTGTTCGAGCCACTCTCGCGGCTGGATGCCAAACGTAGGAAAAGCAATTTTAGTAAGGAAAGCAGAGTCTGGTGAACACAAAACGAAACGTACAGTGCGCGCATCCAACGCCTCGATCGTTTTTATAAGCCCGCCGAGGCAATCTGGCGCGTTCACCGAAAGCGGCTCAAAAGGCTCCGGCGGTGAAACAGCCTCCCCCGTCGGTGTAGAGCTTGCCTGTATAGCCGGTTCGGGGGAGACCACCTGCCCTGGGGAAACGAACCCTTGAGCAGGAATATCGATTTCTGTAGGTGTCACAACACTGAGAGGGCGGCCAATACTAAACAGACCACAGCCAGCCAGAAGGCCGGCCAGCCCGATAAGAGACACGCCCCTTATTGAAATAAGGTTCTTGATTGACATTCAGCTTTACAAAAAACTTTCTCACCTGTTCCATTTTCAGGTTGTATTTCAGTTCAATCATTGTTCCGCTCTTCCGGTAATGCTAGGAAGATTTTTCAGCGAAATGGCACGCAACCCAATGTCCCGGCTTGATCTCTCTATATTGTGGATCGTCTTTGAAGCAAATCTCCTGGGCAACCGGGCAACGTGTGTTGAAATTACAACCCACCGGTGGGTTCGCTGGGCTGGGAATATCCCCTTCCAGGATAACTCGTCGCCGCGATTTGGCAATATCTGGGTCAGGGACTGGCACAGCCGACATCAGCGCCTGGGTATAAGGGTGAAGCGAGTGAGTATAAATTTCATCCCGGTCGGCCAGTTCAACGATCTTTCCCAGGTACATCACCGCCATGCGATCGCTAATATGTCGCACCATTGACAGGTCATGTGCGATGAAGAGGTAAGTCAGACCAAGCTGATCTTGCAGTTCTTCCAAAAGATTGACTACCTGGGCCTGGATCGAAACATCCAGAGAGGAGATCGGCTCGTCACAGACGACAAGTTGAGGATTGACTGCCAAAGCCCGCGCAATCCCGATGCGTTGGCGCTGGCCGCCAGAGAACTCGTGCGGGTAACGATTGACGAAATCGGGGTTGAGCCCAACCAGGCGCAAAAGTTGTTGGACCCGGTCTCGTTTCTGCTTCCCCCTTTCAACGCCGTGCACTTCCAGCGGCGCAGAAATAATCGATCCAACCGTCATACGCGGGTTGAGTGAAGCATAGGGATCTTGAAAGACCATCTGCATCCGCGCTCTCATACGGCGCAGATCGCTTTCACGTAACCTGGTAATATCCCGGCCTCCAAAAATGATCTGACCACTGGTAGGTTCATACAGACGCAACATGGTACGGCCAACCGTAGTTTTACCACACCCGGTTTCCCCTACCAAACCCAGAGTTTCACCTTCATAAATTTCGAAACTGACATCATCCACAGCTTTGATGTCACCGACATGCCGTTGAATCACCAGCCCCTGATAGATTGGGAAATATTTTTTAAGATGCTGTACCTGGACGAGAGGCGTTTTCTCTGCAGCCATTTATGAAGCCCTCCCGGCAATTTCCTGCCATCGCCAACAAGCCACCTGGTGATTCAACCCATCTGCCTGCATTAGCGAGGGATTTTCCCCTTTACACTGGTCTATCCGATATACACAACGCGCAACAAACGGACAGCCTATGGGCAATGCCACCAGGTCGGGAGGCAAACCAGGGATCGAGATTAGCTTTGTTCCAGGGGCTTCATCGATACGAGGCAAAGAACCCAACAAGCCCATCGTATAAGGATGCCGGGTTCGCTTATAGATGTCACTGACATCGCCACGCTCAACAATAAAACCAGCGTACATCACATTGATCGTTTGCGAAAGTTCCGCCACAACACCCAGGTCATGGGTGATCCACATCACCGCCATGCCCAGTTCTTCCTGCAAACGCTTGACCAGTTCGACAATCTGAGCCTGAATGGTCACATCCAACGCCGTGGTTGGCTCATCTGCAATCAGCAACTTAGGCTCACAGGAAAGCGCCATGGCTATCATCGCCCGCTGCCGCATCCCCCCCGAAAATTGGTGCGGGTAATTATCCAGGCGCTGCTTGGCCCCGGGTATGCCCACCAAATTGAGCAGTTCTGCGGCCCGTTCTCTGGCCTGGGTTTTGTCCATCTGTTTGTGCAACATCAATGCTTCACAAATCTGGAAACCCACTGTATATACCGGGTTAAGCGAGGTCATTGGGTCTTGAAAGACCATGGCAATATCCCGGCCGCGGACCTGGCGCATCTCTGCATCGCTCAACTTTATCAAATCTCGCCCCAAAAACTGGACTTCGCCGCTCTCAATTTCTCCCGGTGGGCAAGGGATGAGACGCATAATCGACAGTGCATGTACGCTTTTACCGCAGCCACTCTCTCCCACCACGCCGAGCACTTCTCCAGCTTTGAGGTCATAGGAGATGCCGTTGACAGCGTGGACAGTTCCATCTTCGGTATGAAATCGCGTTTTGAGATTTTTGATTTGTAATAATGTTTCCATCACGTCACACCCGCAACTTGGGATCCAGCGCGTCGCGCAGGCCATCACCTAGCAGGTTGAAGCCAAGCACGCACAGCATAATTGCCAGGCCAGGGAAGAGCACTGCCCACCATGCGCCGCTGGTCAGGAATTTATAACTGTCACCCAGCATAGCGCCCCATTCCGGCTCTGGAGGAATGGCGCCCAGGCCAAGGAATCCCAGAGCCGCCCCGTAGAGGATGGCAGAAGCCAGGCCCATGGTCCCCTGCACAATGAGCGGCGAGAGAATGTTTGGGAAGACGTGGCGGAAGATGATCCGACCGTGCCCCTCGCCGACGGATTGCGAAGCCAGGATATACTCTTTTTGCGCCACGGAGAGCACTGCCGAGCGCGTCAGCCGGGCATAGACCGGGATGCCCACGATGCCGATAGCGATCATCCCTTTTTCTAAACCAGGGCCGAGGAAGGCTACGATAGCAATCGCCAGCAAATAGCCAGGGAAAGACAGGACAATATCCATGGCGCGCATGATGATATCGGACAACACTTTCCCACCCAACGAAGTTCCCAGCGAGGCTCCAATCAACAGGCCTAAGATACCCGTCACTGCTCCGACCATAGGTGCGACTAACAGCCCCAGAGCGCCACCAATCAGCAGCCCCGCGGTTGCGAATACCGCCACCCGCGCCAGTTTTCCGAGCGGCAAGTTGGGTAGCAAGGCCGCTGCCACGCCCAACGCAGCGAAAAGAATAGCCTGGATGGGCTGCATCGCAATCCAGGCCGGCAGCAATCCCAAGGCTAAACCAATGAACCCCATCAGCAGAATTTGTTCCAGATTGGTCAGGCCCATGCCTTCATAAAAGCCGGCCAACAAGCCAAGCAGTACACCAACGATCATTGATATCCCCACAGCCACCAATCCGACGCGCATCGAGTTCCATCCGCCATGAATTACCCGGCGGAAGATATCTCGCCCGAGTTTGTCAGTGCCAAAGATATGTCGTTCCGGGTGATCTACCGAAATGAACAAAGTCGGCGCCTTAAGCTTTTGCGAATAGTCCAGATCGGTCTTGGGGTCATAATCCCAGAAAAAATGAGCATATGTCGAAGAAAGCACAAAAATTGCTACGATGAACATCCCCAGGCGCGCCGTGCGGCTGGAGATCAGGCGGCGCCAGGCATCCTTCCACAATGAGCGGTGCTCGCGGACGGCAAAGTCGGTAACCTCCAGATCCTCAAAAGTAACGTCAGACATAAAGCACCTCAATCATAATGGATACGGGGATCCAGGAAGGAATAGGACACATCGACCAGCAGGTTAGCAACCACATAAACCAGCGCGATGACCAGGGTGCCGCCCTGCACAATCGGGTAGTCGCGGGCCAGGATGGCGTCATAAACCCATTTGCCGATGCCTGGCCAGGCGAAAATCGTTTCGGTTAAGACCGCTCCTGCCAGCAAACTACCCAACTGTAAACCGATCACGGTGATAACCGGTAAGAAAGCGTTCTTGAGTGCATGGCGAAAGAGAACCACCTGCTCGGCCAAGCCTTTGGCGTGCGCGGTGCGGACATAATCTTCCTGAAGCACGTCCAACATGCTAGAACGCGTCATGCGGGCAATAATTGCCATCGGGATGGTAGCCAGGGCGATACCTGGCAGAATGATGTGTTTGAAAGCATCGATAAAGGCCGGGATATTGCCAGTAATCAAACCGTCGATGAGAGCGTAATTGGTTTGCAATTCCAGCTTCAGGCTGGGATCGAGCCGCCCGCCAGTGGGCAACCACTTCAGATACACTGAAAAGATCATGATCAGCATCAAGCCCAGCCAGAAGATCGGCATGGAAACGCCGATCAGCGAACCGATCATGCTGACGCTATCGAGGGTCGAATTGCGCCGCGCGGCGGAGGCGATGCCTACTGGTATGCCGATCAAGATTGCAATGATCATCGCGAATAAGGCCAGTTCCATCGTGGCAGGAAAACGCAAGCCGAGGGTCTCTGCCACTGGGATGCGGCGGTGGATCGAACTGCCCATATCCAGGCGCACCAACCGCGCCATGTAGCGGAAATACTGTGTATCGAAGAAACCGGCTAAGTCGCCTTGCGCCAATGCCTCGCGATCCAGAAATACAGGGCGGTTCAAGCCAAACTGTTCACGAATACGCTCGACATTCTCTTGTGTGGCATGCTCGCCCAGCATGGCTACCGCCGGGTCACCCGGGATCAGGCGCTGAAACATGAAGACCACAAAGGTGACACCAATCAACGTAGGGATGACCGTGATAATTCTCCGTAGAATATAGCGGGTCAAGGGTCCCTCCTTCATTATCATTAATATTACAGGGGGATGGGATAAACCCATTCCCCTGTATATACTAAGCATTCCTAATGGGGTGTAAATTGCGGGTATAGCCCGCAATTTACACACGAAACTACAAACGGGCCTTTCAGCCAGCAGAGGGATTACTTGAAGGTAATCGCGGCGTAGTTATCGGCGTCCACGGCCTGGGGCTGGTAGCCCTGGACAGTGGACAGCAGGATGATCGGCGTGGCGTTGTGCCCCAGCCAAACGCGCGCCACATCGTCGTGCAGCATCTGGTCGGCTTCCTTGTACATTGGATCGCGGAGATCCTGCCCGATGGTCACGGCAGCTTTCTGGAGCAGTTCAGCCAGCGGAGGATTCTTGTACCAGCCCTCACGCTTGATCGGCTCGGTGCCACTGCCGAAGAAGTAACCGGTGAAGTTGTCCGGGTCGCCGTTATCGCCGCCCCAGCCCAACATATACAGGCCGGCCAGTTTGCCTTCCCGACGTGATCCAAGATAGGTTGGCCAGTCGCCTTCCAGGTACAGCTCAACGTTGAGGCCGGCCTTGGCCAAGTCGGCTGCAATCGCCTCGCCGACTTCTTTCGCTCCGGGCAAGTAGAAGCGGGTCACGGGCATGTAGTACAATCGCAGCGGGAGCTTATCCCCGGCTTTGAAGACTACATTCTTGTCAGCATCCAGAATATCTTCGGCGATGGTCACTTCGCTCAGCCCATCCGGGAAGCCGGCCTCAGCCAGCAGCGCCTTGGATTTTTCGGGATCGTAGGCCCAATCCTCGATGGCGTCATTGTAGCCCCATAGGGAGGGTGGTACCAGGGTCTTGGCTACCTGGCCATACTGGCCCCAGAAGTTTTCAATCAGACCTTTTTTGTTGATGGCGTGAGCGACGGCCTCGCGCACCTTGATATCCTGGAATTCCTTGATCTTGTAGTTGAAAGCCACGTAAGAGGTGTTCAAGGGCGGCTTGGTCAGCACCTGGAATGCCGGATCAGACGCTGCGACAGCCAGGTCTTCAACAGAGGCCTGTTCCAGGCCCTGGATGTCGCCGGCTTTGAGGGCCAGGAAGCGGGCCGAATCATCCGGGATCACCCGCCACATGATCTCATCCAGGGTGGGGCGGCCGCCCCAGTAGTTTTCATTGGCAACCACAGTGATGTGGTCGCCCTCAACCCATTCTTTGAAGACAAATGGGCCGGTACCAACGGCACCAGCTTTGGGGGTGCCGTAGTCTTCGCCATATTTCTCGACGGCGGCTGGACTGGAGATGGCAAAGAAATCCATGGCCAGGTTAGCCAGGAAAGGCGCCAACGGGCTGCTCAGTTTGAACACTACAGTATAGTCATCGACCTTCTCGACCGCAGTGATGATGCTGGCGTCATCGAAGCCGCCCCACATCGCCTCGTAGTATTCAAAGACCTGGCTGGCAAAGTGATAGGGATTGGTGGTGAAGCGCCAACGCTCAAAGTTGAAGATCACCGCGTCGGCATTAAAATCAGTGCCGTCGTGGAACTTGATGCCCTGGCGAAGCTTGCAGGTCCATTCAACACCTTCCGCATTCGGCGTGCAACCCTCAGCCAAAGCGGGGGTTGGCATGGTGGAACCAGGCTCAAAAGTGTACAACGGCTCAATGATCTGTCCGGCAACGCGCGTGGACTCGCCATCGGTCACAACAGCCAGGTCGAGGCCGACTGAGTCGCCACCACGACCGAAGATGAAAGTGACCGGCTCGGCGGCCGGTGCCGGTTCTTCGGTCTTCACTGGTTCTTCGGTCTTGGCGGGAGCCGGCTCTTCAGTCTTAACCGGAGCCGGCTCTTCGGTCTTAACCGGAGCCGGCTCTTCAGTCTTGGCCGGGGCAGGCGCCTGGGTCGGCGCTGCGGGCTGTGCGCAGGCGCTCAACACCATGCTGAGCACCAACACTATAGCCATCAGAGAAAACAACTTGCGATTCATCTTCTTCCTCCTTAAGGAAATTTATGGTTTGAAATCGATCGGCCTCATCATAGGAAATATTCTATTGTTATTGGCTTTCCTGAACTGCCTCCTTTCAAGGGGTAATCGACCGGCGTTCAAAGCATGCTTAACACAGCTTCATCATTATACGTGATGAAGGCGCTATGTCAAGGAGAGGACAGCCTCGGGCTTAGAAAAATAAGCCCGATTGAAATATTTGCCTGGATCGCCTTACGCAATAACACCCAGTTTACGCCCGACCTTAGCGAAAGCCTCCAGACCTTTCACCAGATCGTCCCGTGTATGGGCCGCTGAGATCATCACTCGGATGCGGGCTTTGCCACGCGGCACTGTGGGGAATCCAATCGCCATCCCAAACACGCCGTTCTCGAATAATTCCCGGCTGAACTGTTGGGCCAGAGGGGCTTCACCTAGCATCACCGGCGTGATGGGCGTAACGCTGACGCCTGTATCAAACCCCAGGTTCTTCATTTCATTCTTGAAGTAGCGCGCGTTTGCCCACAAGCGGTCCACCAGTTCGGTCGACTCCTCGAGCAGATCCAACGCTGCCAGGCAAGCTGCCACGTCGGGGACCGTCATGGCTGAAGAGAAGAGGAAAGGCCGGCCACGCTGGCGCAGCCACTCGACTACTATCGGGTTTCCAGCAACGACACCCCCCACTACACCAAACGCCTTTGACATCGTTCCAACCTCGATGTCTACTTTGCCGTGCAAATCAAAATGGTCGACAATGCCACGCCCACCGCGGCCAAGTACACCCTCGCCATGAGCGTCATCAACCATCAAAATGGCTTCATAGTTTTGGGTAACCTCGTAGATCTTGTCCAGAGGGGCGATATCGCCATCCATACTGAACACACCATCTGTGATCACCATTACCCTGGGATACTGGGCGCGATTTTCTTTCAGAACACGCTCCAGGTCAACGGGGTCACAGTGAGCGTAACGAATAATCTTCGCTCCGGAAAGGCGGCTGCCATCAATGATGCTGGCATGGTTCAGTTCATCCGAGATAATCGCATCATCTTTGCCCACCAGGGCCGGGATTGTAGCACCATTCGCATTGAAACCGGACTGGAATGTGATCGCCGACTCGACCCCTTTGAAAGCCGCCAGGCGGCGCTCCAACTCGACGTGCAGATCCATGGTGCCGGCGATCGAGCGCACCGCTGCCGGACCAACGCCGTACTTCTCGGTTGCTTCTTTAGCAGCTTCCACGATACGTGGGTGATTTGCCAACCCCAGATAATTATTTGAGCAGAAATTCAGAACACGTTTGCCATCCACCACCAGCCACGCCCCTTGTGGAGAGCTTAACGTGCGGATACGGTTGTATAAACCAGCATCTTTCAAGCCTTGAAGTTCTTTTTCAATCCACTCCAACTTTGTCGACATATTTTTTGACCTCACAGTTTGTATTTGCAATCATTTCCATCCTATTGCAGGTACAACACATCACGCTGTACCTGCAATAGAACCGCACAAAATGGGAGCTTATTTCTCATTCGCGGGCTTCGGCCTTTTCCGAATCCCGAGCAAACGGCCGAAAACGCCCTGTGCATCCGGCATTTCTACGTTATTCAATGTGCCATCATTCGCCCATTCCTGCTTCTGACGGCCTTTCCACCAGTCTTCCCGGCCGCCGCGCGCTCGTTTCAGGCGTTGATCTAGCGCGTCATCATCCCTCTGATCAATATCGTTACGCAAAGCGCTAAGCGAAGCAATCATGCTATCCAGCATGCGCAACGTGTTGTCGCGATTCAGCCGCGCCGCAGTGGCTAAAGAGCGGCCATCACTGGTCAGCATCACGGAGGAAGTTGTTTCTGCGTAGGCTCGCCCGGCCATCTTGCGGCCCTCCCGCCAGCCTGGCTGATCCACCGTCGCATTAACCAAAGCGGCTGCCACCAGTTGGGGCAGCAAGTGCGTTGCAGCCATCAATCCATCCACCTCCAACGGATCGGCGAACAAGGGTGACGCCCCTAACAAACGCGTCAGATCTGCGGCCAATTTAATCGCCCCCGAATCACAGTTCGGGGGCGTAACAATCGCTACCAAACCACCTTTGAAAAGGTCAGGGCGCGCCGCGTCGATCCCCAAATCGGCTTCCCAAAGATAGGCAGCATTGAGCACCGGCGTCAACCCCACATAGTGGCGATCTTTGGGTAGAAGTTCACCCATCCAGCCCGCCACCGACTCTTTGGCCGGTCCAGTATCCATAACCACACATCCTTCTCGCAAATCCTCAACGATAAACTGCACTGTTTCACGAATTTGGTCCACGGGCAAGGATAAAATAACCAGGTCGGCTCCGCCCACGCTATGCGGCAGGTTGAAGTCAATACGATCGACGGCGCCCATCTTTTCCGCCTGGCGAGCAATACGTGGATCCCGATCGTGCCCTACCCGTTGCACCAGATCTTTGTGATCCTTCAATGCCAGACCGATTGAAGTACCAATCTGGCCCAAGCCGATAATTGTGATTTGAACGGTCATCTCTCTTCCTCAGTTTTGATTGTCCAACAATTGTAAGCGACGCAAAAGAGCTTCATATTGGGAAGCTGATTTTCCTACAAACTGCATATTGGGCTGGTAAGCATTCTGGTGCTGATGGATCAATGCTACAACCAGTGGCGTTGAACCGACCTGGGCGGCCATCTGTGCCCCCCAAACAGCATGCTGCTCAGCAACCACAAACGGGCGTTTCCAACCGCTCGGCTCGGCACATCCCCATTCCCTTATCTTATCAGGCGCCAACCATTTTACGAACACAATCTCAACTCGTTCCCATAAACGTAAAGGGTGGCAGCTTTTGCCCACATCGTGGAGCAGAGCCGCCACTAACAAATCACGATTGGCTTCACCTTGTTCGCATAACTGGCGATATATCCTTATACTATGTGCCTGTTCGCTGCGCTGCATACATTGAAATAACATTACCTGGTCTGGCGAGAGAAGTTGAGCAATTTGCTCCATGTCTTCAGCAGAAGGAGCAGCCGCCAGCGCAAACAAGAACTGGCGTACTCGGTAAAGAGATCCCATGGCTATGCACCTACCAACAGGCCAAATAAGAAATTTAGCGGCGGCCCGATCACCCGGCCGATCAAGTCAAAACCCAGCAGCGAACCTCCCATTACGAGCAGCAGCAATATCACCGGGCCATACGGGCGGATGTCATCTAAAACCCGCGACATATTCGGAGGCAGGAGATAACTGGCAATTTTCTCGCCATCCAATGGCGCCAGAGGAATCAGATTGAAGAGCATAAGTAGCAGATTGATGTAGATGAAATAGAAAAGAATTTGCCCCACACTGGGAAGGATACTCCCAGTAGAAGTAAACGCCTGATTCAACGTAACAATCCCGACACGAAAGGGAATTGCGCCCAGAATAGCCAATAAAAAGTTAGAAAATGGACCGGCCAGGGAAACCCACATCATTGCTGCTGGCGAGCGCCGTTGCAAAGCGTAGGGATTGACTTGCACAGGCTTTGCCCACCCAAAACCAGCCACCAATAGCAACAACGAACCCATTAAATCCAGGTGGGCAAGTGGATTCAAGGTCAACCGGCCATAACGCTGGGGAGTATCATCTCCAAATTGAGTCGCCGTCCAGGCGTGGGCAAATTCGTGAATTGGAAAAGCTACCAGTAAAACCACAATGCTGGCTATAATTGTTGCAATGTTACCGCCAAATAGCATTTTTCGATCTCCTGGCGTAATTATACCATCCAGGTTATCGATTTATCTTGCATCATGTATCCTTGCTTCGCAAACCACGTACCGTCAGGCTCCGTGAAAGCGCTCATGCCCCATGATATAATCCCGGTAATGTTACCCGATTTACACATCGAAGACGTTGTGCGGCTGCGCAAACCCCACCCTTGCGGCAGTTTCGACTGGAAAGTCTATCGTATGGGCGCAGATATCGGGTTAGAGTGTGTGCGCTGCGGGCGTCGCGTCCTGCTGCCAAGACGCACTCTGGCACGACGCCTGAAAACTATTGTGACAAAAGAGGACCATCCATCTTCATGAGGAAACTTTACGTTTTGCTCATTGCCATTCTGGCAATTATTATCCTGTCTGGCTGTAATTTACCAAGCCGTAATGCCGCTGCGCCAACACTGGATGTTACCCAGGCATTCGAAACAGTTATCGCTCGTCTGACCGAGTCAGCCGCCCTTACTCCATCAGCCACGCCCATCCCATCCGCCACAAGCAGCCTTCAAACGACACCTACCTCTGCTACTGCCACCATTACGCAGAAGGCCCCTGCTACCGCGACCGTGCTTACCAGGCAATGCGACCAGGCAGCCGCCGGCAACCCCATCGACGTCACCATTCCCGATGACACCCTGATGTCGCCTGGGCAGGCGTTCACTAAAACCTGGCGGCTTACAAATGTTGGCACCTGTACCTGGACGAAAGATTATTCAATCGCCCTGTTTTCAGGCGAGCCAATGGGAGCCCTGGCCGGTGTGCAGTTGCCCTACGAGGTTCCCCCAGGCCAGTCCGTTGACGTGTCCGTTGCTTTGACCGCTCCGTTGGTTGCAGGAAAATACCAGGGCGACTGGAAATTGCGCACCCCCAAAGGCACCTGGTTTGGGATTGGCGGAACCGGCGCGTCATCTTTCTGGGTGCGCATTGTGGTAAGCAGCACAACCACTGGCACACCGACCCTGACTTTTACCCCGGGTACACCGACGCCCGCCACAGCGACGCCTGTCACCCCTTATCCGCCCGCCGAAGTGACGGCTACATCCGCTCCCCAGGTCAGCGGCAGCTTCGCCATGACCCCACCATCCAATGTTGATCTCGATACCGGTGTGATGAGCTCGGGTGCAGGAGACGACCTGTTTTATCGCATCAGTGATAACCAATCCCTTTCGCTGGTTCCCCTGAGCAGCGCCCGTTTTGCTATCGTCAGCGGCACACCCACACAGCAAGATTGCAAAGCTGCAGCACTGAGCAGCGCGATCATGCCCCTGGGAAATTTGAGTAAGGGTACCGTACTGTGCTATGTCACCGACACGGGGCGCTATGGGCGCATGCGCCTGGGAGAGATGGAATCATCTTCGCTCGCCCTGACCATCGAATTTCTTACCTGGGGAGCTCCCTGAGGCACGTGGGCACACTTTACCTGGTCGCCACTCCAATCGGGAACCTCGAAGATATCACCGGGCGCGCCCTGAACACCCTGAAAACAGCCCGCCTGGTTGCCGCGGAAGACACCCGCCAGACGCGCAAACTGATGGATCATTACCAGATCCATACACCCGTGGTCAGTTATCACGAACACAACAAACTGGCCCGCATCACGCCGATCCTGGACGCACTGGCACAAGGGGATGTCGCCCTGGTCTCAGATGCTGGCACACCCGCGCTGAATGATCCCGGCTACGAGCTGGTCAGGGCTGTGCTTGAAGCCGGGTACCCGGTCAGCCCAATCCCTGGCCCCAGCGCACCTGTAGCTGCGCTGGTGGTTTCCGGGTTACCGACCGATGCATTTCTATACCTGGGATACTTACCGCGCAAAGCCAGCGAACGCCGGCAGATTCTCGAGCAAGTCAAGACTCTGCCGTATACGCTGATCTTCCTGGAAACGCCCCATCGGCTGTGCGATGCGCTGCGCGATCTGCATGACGTTCTGGGTGACCGGCAAATCGCGGTGGCACGCGAACTGACCAAGCTGCACGAAGAAATCTTTCGCGGCCAGGTGAGCCAGGCACTGGCACATTTCACCATCCAGGGAGGGCGTGGCGAATTTACCCTGGTCGTCTCGGGAAGTCCGCCTGCGCAACGCTGGCATGAAGAGCGCCTGAACGCTGCCATTCTAGAACTCATCAACGAAGGCGAATCACCCTCTCGTGCCGCCGGGCAGCTTGCCGCTCAATCTGGCTGGCCCCGGCGTGAAATCTACCAGCGTATGACAAATCTGCAACTGCCAGAGGAAGCAGAAAGCCATGAATCTCGATGATCTCGGCTCTTTCTCCAACTTCGATACCCAGGATATGCTCGGACATATCAATGGCTTGCCCGACCAACTCCAGACCGCCTGGGAACTTGGTCTACGACAGGAACTGCCGGCCTGGAGCGATATCCGCCAGGTATTGGTCGCCGGTATGGGGGGTTCCGCGATTGGGGCAGATTTGCTGGCTTCTTTTGCGGCGCTCGAAGCCAAAGTGCCGATCATAGTTCATCGCGACTACGGCTTGCCAGCCTGGGCCAACGGAAAGCACACACTGGTGATCGCTTCTTCGCACTCAGGCAACACGGAAGAGGTGCTCTCGGCGTTTGAGACTGCCCAGAACAAAGGTTGCCCGGTACTGGCCATTACTACAGGCGGAGAACTGGCGAAACAGGCTTTCCAGGCCGGTATTCCCGCCTGGCGATTTGTACACCACGGCCAGCCGCGCGCGGCTGTCGGCTATTCCTTCGGATTGCTGTTGGCCGCCCTGGCGCACCTGGACCTGCTGCCCGATCCATCCGCTCAGGTTTACGGGGCTGTTCAAGCCATGCGTAGCCAGCAGGATGCGCTGAAAGCGGACGTGCCCGCGGCACGCAACCCTGCCAAACGGTATGCTGGCCAGCTCGTTGGCCGATGGGTAGTTGTTTTCGGCTCCGATCTATTGGCACCGGTGGCTCGCCGGTGGAAAGGGCAGATTAACGAAATTGCCAAAGCCTGGGCGCAGTTTGAAGTTCTCCCTGAAGCCAATCACAATACATCAGCCAGTATCCTCAACCCAGAGGCCCTTTTTTCGCAAGTGATTGCGCTGTTTCTGGGTTGCAGCAGCAGCCATCCCCGTAACCGGCTGCGTAGCGATCTGGCCCGCCAGGCTTTCTTGCTCGAAGGCATCAACACCGATTATATAGAAGGACGCGGCGACACCCCGCTGGCCCAGCAATGGACTTGCCTGCATTTTGGGGATTACCTGGCTTATTATTTGGCGATGGCCTATGGAGTCGATCCCACCCCGGTAGCGCCAATCGAAGACATCAAACAGGCATTGCAAAGACGATGAGCAGGCCGATGAGTACGCCAAACAGCCCACCGGCAGCTACATCCGACACATAGTGCACACCCATTGCCACGCGTGCCACCATAACCATCGGCGCCCACACCACCATCAACCATCCGAACCAGGCCGGACCTAACGCCAGCGCCAGCACAGCCAACATGGCCGCGCGCGCGGCATGACCCGAAGGGAAAGAGTGAGGATCTGTCTTGCGATAGATTTCTCCCCACTCTCCTTCCGGGCGGCGGCGGCGGACGGTAAACTTGATTACCATAACGATGACAGCGGTCATTAAAATCGCCAGCGTCATGACCACCGCTCGCCACTTCCAAAAATCGGAGCCCAGCCACCACAGGGTCGCCAGCCCAGCCAGCCAGAACCAGGAATCTCCAGAATGCGCCAGCACGATGGCCAGGCCGCGCAACGGCCTGGCCTGTTCAGCAATCCGTAGCCGCCGGGTAAGCTGAATATCCTGGTCGAGCAACCTTTGCCACATCACCGCGCGGCTCACGCTTATGCACCGGTGCGGCGCGCCAGATCCGCCCGCATTATTTCGAGCTGGTGCGGTTTGTCCACGTCCATACCGATCTCCGCATATGGACACACCAACGCGCGGCCGGTCAGATTCACCCGTTTGATCACCCTGGCAACTGCACCATCCAAAGTGACCTGGCGCAGCAAAAGCAGCAGCAATGTGCCATACCCCACCAGGGCAGCTTGTTTAAAGACATTCTTGCGTGCAGAAATAATTTTATCCCAAAGCTCGTTATTTTCAGTGACTGTCATCGCACGAACGACGTTCAGATCGCCACCACATACATCCATGTCTTTCAGATGAGTATAACTGCGCTTCGATCCGGGGAAACGTCCTTCCATGACCTGGCGGGTAATGATGTTGTAATAAACGTCCTCATCAGTCTGCATGGCTGTCTTTACCACCCAATTGATATGCTCCGGCAATATTGCCGGGATATCCGCCGAAACAATCGCTACATGGTGAACATTCGGGTTAATCTCACGCACCTTTTTTACGCCAGCGAAAATATTGGCCAGGATGCTGCCTTCATCCGGGAGATAAAGCTTTACTTTGTCACACTTCAAACCTGCTTCGGCATCAATGCCCATAACCACAACCTGGTCGATCGTTTCTGCCTGGCCAAGCGCATCGAACACCCACTGGGCCATCGGCCTGCCAGCGACATCCACCAGAGATTTGGGTTTCCCCTGTGTATACGGATAAAGCGGTTCATCCGGCTTCGGGATGCCGCCAGCAATCACAATTGCATCCATAAGCAAAAGACTCCTCGTTCATATGTGGATAAAACGCTAATTCAAAGTTTGCAATTGGGGCTCAAAACCGAGTTGATCCAAAAGCTCGTTCAATTCGGAATAGTCTAATTTGCGTTTTTTACCTGAGACAGCGATCAGCGCGGCCTCCATCATATTTGTACCAAAAGAACGCCCATCCAGAACCGGTGTACTGGTTACCAAATATTTGACACCTGCCTGGCGAAATACATCCACATCTGCCGGCGTCGTCGTGTTGGTCGCGATCACTTTGCCTTCCAGGCGAGCAGGCATGTGCCGTTTGACAAAATGGCAATCGCCAGCAATCACCGTACCCCAGTCATAGTATTTCTCCCACTTCGGGATGCGTTCCTCTTGCTTTTCGCCGGTTGGATAAATCCATTCAAAGGGTAGATGCCCCACTACGGGTAGCAAGAGCGCTGCCAATGTCTTCAAGCTTTGCTTACTGCGCACCGAGAAAGGCAAACCCAGGCCAAACATCAGGTCACCGAAGATACAGTCATAACCAGCGTCCAAAAAAGACGTTGCCATCCCCCAGCGGTCGGCGCCGCTGGTCACGAACACTTTTTTCCCCAGGCTCTGAACATACTCGCCAATCTGTGTATCGATGAACGGGGCCAATTTATTTTCCAACGTATTTTTCAATCCTGCCCCATCCACCAGCGGGGTCTCTTTGACAAAGCGAACCATTTTTTGTACCGAGTAAAGCGTATACCATTTATCGTCTACTTGCAAACCCAGATCAGCTCCCCCAACGCCAAAGGCGTCCACTTTACCATCCAACTCCCGATAGAGTTGAGCAGCTTTTTCCATATCCCCGTCCGTGCCAATCCGTTCGATACTGACTTCTTCTCCCAGCAGCTCCACCTGAACGGCCTTGTTACGTTTTGACGAACCGATGCTGATGCTAACTGCGCGTTTCATTACGATAGTCCAGCCTCCTTTTTCAATTCACAATTTACCCGCAGCGAGTAAGCTCACGGGAAAACATTCTATGAGTATACTCTTAATCCGCCAATTCCGAAACCCTGCCGACAAGGATGTTATAATCCTTACGCTTCTCAAGATATCCGGCTTCACCGGCAATATCTGCGATGAAGTGTTATCCCAAAGCCGTGCGGAATAATCTGCCGTGTAAATGCGTTATGTCCGCCAGGTAAAGCGATCTTTGACCAGGTATGAGAGGTGACCGCGATGGAATTACCCAACTATGCATATTTTCGCAAAGAGATTGTCCCTTACTCAGAAGCCAAAGTCGGTGTGCTCACTCACGCCTTGAACTATGGAACCGCCGCGTTCGCCGGAATGCGCGCTTACTGGAACGCGAAACAGGAACAGCTCTACCTGTTC
Source organism: uncultured Anaerolinea sp. (assembly GCA_964595435.1). GTDB lineage: Bacteria > Chloroflexota > Anaerolineae > Anaerolineales > UBA4823 > RBG-16-57-11. The sequence continues at coordinate 71,695 of CAZQQJ010000039.1, forward strand.
CGCCCTTACGATCACTTCCGGCGTTTTCTACAGTCTGCAAAGTTGTTGATAATGGCTTTCGATGATACCCCCGAGAGCCTGACGCAAATTACCATTCAACTTTTACGACGCGAAAACTATCGCTGCGACGTATATCTCCGCCCGCTGGCTTACAAAGCAGACGAAATCATCGGCGTCAAATTACACGGCCTGCATGATGAAATTTCGATTGTCGCAATTCCTTTCGGCCTTTATGTGGGCAACGATACAAACGCCCATGTCACATTCTCATCCTGGAGGCGGGTGGACGACAACATGATCCCGGCTCGCGGCAAAATCAGCGGGTCTTATGCGAACTCGGCTTTCGTCAAGTCCGATGCCCTCCTTTCCGGCTTTGACGAAGCCCTGGTACTTAACCAGGATGGCCACATCTCCGAGGGCAGCGCCATGAATATCTTCATGATCCGCGACGGCCAGGCCATCACCCCGCCCAATACCGAAAATATCCTGGAAGGTATCACTCGCCGGACGGTCATGGAGCTATTGCGCCAGGAATTGGGTATCAACGTCATCGAGCGCCCCATCGACCGGACCGAAGTCTATCTGTGCGACGAATTTTTCATGACCGGCACCGCTGCCCAGGTAACCGCCGTCACCCGTGTCGATCACCGTCCGATCGGTTCGGGGCAAATGGGACCCATCACCACTCAATTGCGCCAGGTGTTTGCCGAGGTCGTCCATGGCCGTCACCCGAAATATGCTCAGTGGGTCACCCCCGTCTACTGAAGCTAAACGGATGATGTGGCTTATGCCCTGCGTCACATCATCCGGGAGAAACCTGTTCCCCCTTGCGAATTACACGCTGAGTCAGAACCAGCACTGGCGAAAAGATCAGGCCGGATGCAGTGAGTGCGGCGCGCACCGATACCAGGTTGCCGATCAGCCCAATCGCCGGGCCGCCGGCAATCTGGCCGATTGCGTCCACCTGGCTGCTCATCGATAAAACGGTGGCGCGCACCTGCGAATCCAATCCCTGGTTGACCCAGGCCTCATAGATCGGCCCAATGACATCGCGCGCCGCATCAACCAGCCAATAAGCCACCACCACCACTACCAGCCAGGGTGATAAAGCGAAACTCAACAGGCAAGCCAGCAATGTCGCCGAAATCACCAGCAAGGCGCGGGCGACGCCAACCCGGTCATCCAGGCGCACCTTGCGCTGCGCCAGCTCCGCCGCCCCAATCGACAACAGCATACCTACTGCTCGCAGCATGCCAATCCACACCACCGGCTGGAGGTTTCCACCAAAAGGAGGGGCAAAGTTTTCCAGCAAATGTTTCGTCCACAAACGATCCAACCCTTCGCTATACAGGCCATAGATCAGGCCAATGCCCAAAATGTTCATCAAAGCTGGGCGGCCTCTGACCAGACTCAACCCCTCGCGAAACGTGTGCGCCATCTGCTGCCAGGAATTGCGCTCTTCGCGCGGTGCGGGGCAGAAACCCGTTTCTGGCATAAACAGGATCAAGAAAATCCCTACTCCCATCACCAGCAAACCACCGATCAGGATCGGCAGATTGATCTGTATACGGCCAAGCAGAATGCCTGCGCCGATTCCCACCAGACCGCCAAATTGACCGAATTGGTTGCTGCGTAGAAAAGCCCTGGCAGCAGCAGCCTCGCCTATCTCATCGGTAATCCACGCCTGGGTTGCGCCGCTGGTAAAGGTATATCCCACGCCCCATAACACCTGCGCCAGTAAAATCCACCAGAATACCGGGAAAGAACCTTCCACAACAAAACCCAGGCCGATCAGGAACATACCGATGATGATCGACATGCGGCGGCTAAAGACATCTGCCACCACTCCAGTCGGTATCTCAAATAGAAACACCGAAAGCTCCAGCACAGTTCCTACCAGTACCAACTGGAGTGGAGACAGGCCGGCCATTGTCACCTGGTAAACTGAGCTGGCCGTAAAAATCACCGAGAAGAACAAAGCAAGTGCCCCCTCCATAACCAGATAAACGGAATAAGCTGGCAGTCTCCTCATAACGCCGGCAACCGCCGGTGCCAATCCGTGGCCTGCTCGTAGGCATAACCGGCGCGCAACAGAGCAGCTTCCCGCCAGTATCCACTCACCATCTGCAAGCCAACCGGCAGCCCATCGGAGGTAAAGCCGCATGGCACTGAAAGCGCTGGCAGACCGGTCAGATTGAAAGGCGCCGTGTAACGCGTCAGCAGACGGGCCAGCTCAACGGCATCCGGGCCGGCAATCGGCGGGGCAGGCACTGCCGTAACCGGCAGAAGCAACAGATCATACTGCTCGAAGAAACGGACAAAATGCCTGCGCAGCAAAGTCTGGGTACGGCGCGCCTGGATATAATCGTTCAATGGCAGAACTGCGCCAGCTTGCAGACGCTGAAGGACGTCGCCGCCAAAATCTTGCGGAGCGCTGGCCAGGCGCTCTTTGTGAAGCGTTGCCGCGTCGCTGGCCACCATCAAGCCATTCGCCAATGCCGCATCGCGAAGTACAGATAGATCAACTTGCTCGACAATCGCTCCCAATCTCTCAAAAACCTGGCCTGCACCTTGAACTGCATCTCGGACTTCTGGCTGGGTACGATCGAAGTACTCCCCGCTGGCCAGGGCGACCCGCCAACCCTTCACCCCTTGCTGGATTTGGGCGGTGTAATCGTCCACCGGTGCGTCGAATGAATAAGGATCGTCAGGATCATATCCCGCAATGACCTGCAACAGCATAGCAACCTCCAACACGCGGCGCGCCATCGGGCCGGCATGGTCCACGTTCCAGCTCAGCGGGATAGCTCCACGTAAACTGACCCGCCCGTGCGTAGGCTTCAACCCGACCACCCCACACAACGCCGCCGGCACACGGATCGACCCGCCGGTATCGCTGCCCAGCGCGCCCGGGCAAAATCGGGCCGCAAGGGCGGCCGCCGAGCCGCCGGACGAGCCACCGGGGACGCGATCCAGCGCCCAGGGATTGCGGCACGCGCCATAATGCGGGTTCACAGTGGTCAGCCCCAGGGCAATCTCGTGCAAGTTGGTTTTACCCAACACAATCGCCCCGGCATCATAGAGCTTTGCCACTACGGCCGCATCCGACCGGGGAACGTAGTCAGCGAAAAATTTCGAACCGGCTGTCGTGCGCACACCAACGGTCTCGAACAGATCCTTTACAGCCAACGGGATGCCATGCAAACGTCCCAACGGCCTGCCATCCGGGGTCTCGCCGCGCTGCAATTCGCTCTCTGCCTTCTGGGCGCGCTGTAATGCCTGGTCAGCCATTACGGTGATAAAGCTGTTGATTTTCACGTCCAATCGCCCAACGCGATCGACAAAGGCCTGTGTCAATTCTACAGGCGAAATTTGCCGGCGATGGATTAGATCAGCCGCTTCCGTTATGGTGAGATCGATGAATTCTTCCTGTGGTCTCATTGGCTATACCCATCCAAAATCTGTTCCAATTCAGCCCGTGCCTGACCCGGCGAACGAAAGTGTACGGCGCGCAGACCCTGCCTGCGTGCCCCTTCGACATTATGCAAAAAATCATCGATAAAGACAGCCGCCTGAGGGAGCACATCCAGGCGTTTCAGCGCCAGGTGATAGATGCGTGCGTCGGGCTTGACCAGACCGACCTCTGCTGAGATGACCATTGTGTCAAAGGCATCCGCGAATTTCCACTCGTCGGTGACCACAGAGCGCAGGTCCGAAAAGGCATTGCTGAGCAGGCCTGTTTTATAGCGGCTGCGCAATGAACGAATATAATCTACCAGTTCCCGGTCCAAGACATCCCCTTGCCAGAACTGGCGTTTGAAGGCCCCCATCTCTTCCGTGCTAAAGCCTAACTGCGCCTGTAAGTTTTTCCAATGTTGATCGACATTGATCTCACCCAACTGGGCGCGATCACCCGATTCGCTGGAAAAGACCAGTTCCTCCAATTCCGCCCGCGTCAGCCCCATCCGTTTTGCCAGGCCGTCGCGCGGCGCGCCGTCTTCTGTACGCACCAACACGCCGCCCAAGTCCCAAATCACTGCTTTGATCACCATGCATTAAGCTCCTGCCATACAAATGCCACAATTGTACATTCTTCAAACCTCAATTCACAGACCGCTTTGGTCTGAGATCATTCTGTTTGACTCAGCGATGTGGGTGATGCTACACACCACCCACATCGCTGAAGGAAAACCTATGCTACCACCTGAGTGCTCATATCGAAACCCGGGCGCAGTTCTTTCTCGAACAGGTTGAACTGGCGCTGCGGGTCGGAGTGCATCCCGGCCTTGAGATAAAGCCGCGTGGCACCTGTCAGACTCTCTGCGTCCACACTAAGCCCACCGCGGGCCTTGCCACGCCGGTGGAATTCCTGGAACGAATGCTGCAACAAGGCCAGCCCCAACCCCTGGCCGCGCCAGGGTCGGCGCACCCCCAACGAGCCGACCCAACCCATTTCATGGTCGTCGAACGCATGGTCATAGCACAAAGATATCCCCGCTACTTCTTCCCCGGCCATGGCAAGGAACCATAACGTAGGATCGAAACGTCGATCCGTTTCCATGAAATGCTCCCAGCGAGCCAGTTCCTCTTCCAGGGGATGTTCTACAAAACCCCAATGGTCACGGAAGGACTCGCGCAACGCCAGGATCGTAGCATGTTCATCCTGGCCGCGCACAAACTGCCTCACCCGGATGCCTTGCGGCAAGGAAGGCTCCGGCGGCACCTCATTTATGTCAATGACCATGCGCAGGAAATGGCGTTTGAACTGGTAACCCGCGCTACAGAGAAGCTCACCAGCAGCACGGTCGATGGTCAACATCAAACTGATCGCCACAACCTGCGCACCTTCCGGAGCCTGGGGGATCGACTGGCAGGCCCGCTCTTCGGCCCAGCGTAACAAGGCGGTACCAATCCCTTTGCCAGCATGCTGTGGGTGAACACGCCCCCAAACCGGGATACGCACGTGCGGGTCGTCTACATCCCAAACTTCGCAATACGCCACCAGGGCACCGTCAGGAGCAATCACCACGCGTGTGTCTCTTTCCAGGTCAAAACCCGGTTCGGTCCACTCACTTTCGAATTCCTGTACGGCAAACTCTTCGACACCGCTGACCTGTTTAGCACAAGCGTTGAACACAGTCACCGCAGCCGGCAGATCTTGCAGCCTGGCAGGGCGTAACTGGTAGCCAGCAGGTAAGCCATTATTGGTTTTCATTGCTAACGCTCCTTCGATCGAGCCTCCCACTCTTCACGCAGGATACCCATGTAGATCATATCCCAGCGCTGACCATCCCGGTTCAAAAAATGACGCACACGGCCTTCATGCTTGAAACCGATTTTCTCGTAAGAACGAATAGCGCGCGGGTTGTACTCAAAAACATTCAACGAAACACGCCGCAAATTGAGTTCGGAAAATCCGAAGCGCAAGATAGTACGCATGGCGTCGGTGCCATAGCCTTTGCCCCAGCAATCGCGCTCGCCCAGGGCAATGCCCACAAACGCCTCGCCATGTGGCAGATAGACAGCATCAAAGCCGACATCGCCGATCAAACGGTCGTCCTCCAGGCGGTGAACGGCAAATAGGTAACTTTCAGGAGGGTCTTTTTCGGCCTCTTTATCCAGCCAGGCCTTAACCGCCTTTACCGAAAACGAGTGCGCCGGGTGGGCGGCCTGCAAGCGCCAGTATTCGGTGTCCCGCCCCCAACGGCTGAGGGCCTCGGCCATGGTCTGTGTGTCTTCGGCCACCAGGCGCACCAGCTCGCCGCGGAATAAATCACCACCCATCATGGCCTTGCCTCCTGCGGCTCTTCTTGATGCGGAAGAGATGCCGGGGCGCCAGCCTGCCGTTCCCATTCCTGGCGAAGGATCCCCATAATAACAATATCCTCCCGGCTGCCATCCCGCTGAAGAGCGCCACGCTCACGCCCCTCCACGGTAAATCCGGCTTTTTCATAAGAACGGATCGCCCGCGAGTTATACGCGAAAACACCCAGCGTGATGCGGTGTAAATTCAATTCCTGGAATCCATAGCGCAACACCAGACGCATAGCATCCGTGCCATAGCCCTTGCCCCAGTATTCACGGGCGCCGATGCCAACGCCCACCCAGGCGTCACCCTGTTGCCAGGCAGGGATAAACAGGCCAATAAATCCGATCAGTTGATCGTCTGACAGCGTATTGATTTGAAACTCAATGTCGCGGCCTTCTTTCTCTTGATCTTTCTCGATCCACTCTTTGATTGCCTTAGCCGACCACACCTGCGCCGGCTCATCGTCCAGCAGACGGGCAAACTCTGTATCGCGCCGCCAGCGTGAGAATGCCTTTCCCATCACCTCAGCATCCTGGGCACACAGGCGCACCAGCTCACCGCGGAACAAATCACCGATCATTGTTCGCTCCCTTCCACTCGTCTTTCAGAATGCCCATGTGAATCAAATCCCAACGCCGGCCGTCGCGCTGTACCGCCTGCCGCCGGTGCACCTCAGGGGTAAAACCGGCTTTTTCGGCAACATGCAAGGCCAGGGCATTGTATTCAGGGATCATGGCGGTCAGACGATACAGGTTCAATTCCTCGAAAGCAAAGCGTAACAACAAGCGCAACGCTTCGGTACCATAACCGTGCAAGCGATCCTCGGGATCGCCAATGCCCAGGCGGACATGCCCGGTGCCGTTCGACCAACCAATCCAGTGGACTTCGGCAAAGCCGATCAATCTGTCATCGCCGCGCATACGGATCGTGAAATAGAAAAGGTTTTTATCTTCATCTACTTCCTTCTCGATCTTTTCGTAGCGCTTCTTCACCTGGGCAGGTGAAAGTGGACGCGCCGGATCGAGGCTGATTAAGCGCATATAACCGGCATCGTGCGTCCACCGGGACTCGATTTCGGCATCTTTCTCATGGTCGATGGGCGCCAGACAAATGTTTTCACTTTCAAACAGTGATTGGGCAATTCTCAACATTGTGATCTCCTCGTTTCAAAATCTTTCCAGGTTCTGTACGATGCACAGGTCTGCACACCGTACACCGTACAGAACCGATCGTTTTTGTGATCAAGCTAACAAAGCTTGCGTCTCCGTCACTCGAAAGGAAGTTTCCAGAGAAACCACCTTCCCTTCGGATAACACAGCCATGCAATCGCACACTCCGAGCGTTTCGATCCAGTTGCGCGTGGCGATGACAACGGTTATTCCATCGCTATCACGCAGCTCTTGCATGACCCGCAACACTTGCCGTTTTGCATGTACATCCAGGCCGGCCAGCGGTTCGTCCAATAAGAGCAACGGCGGGCGCGTCAGCATCGCCCGGGCAATGACCACGATTTGCTGCACGCTGCGGGATAGCGATTCCATGGGCATCGCTATCGTTTGCTCATCCAGCCCCAAGCGTCCCAGGAGTTCCACTGCCCAGCCGCGCGCTTCGGCAATATTCATGCCGTGCAGCCGCGCCCCATAGAGCAAGTTCTCCAGCGCAGAAAGCTGTTTAAAGAAACTGGCTTCTCCCGAAACGGGGTTGGTCAAATGCTGGACCTGTAACGAGTGGCGGGCGACATCGTAACCGAAGACGCTGACTTCACCCTGGTCCGGCTTGAGCAGCGCAGCCAGCATGCGGATCATGGTCGACTTGCCCGAACCACCCGGCCCAACCAGGCCAAAGATTTGAGCCTGCTGGATGGTAAACGAAACACAGTCCAAAGCGACCATCGCCTGCGGATGTATCTCTTCAAGCCGGCCATCATTGCTCCTTGCGATGCGGCGGGGCGCCCGGCCAAAGGAAGGCAAGCCAGGCATAATAAATTTTTTACTGACTTGATTGACGTAAACCGCCGTAGACATGCTGAACTCCTTACACACGCAACAGACCCAAATAAGCAAAACCAGCCACAGGTTTTTACCCGTGGCTGGCGCAGGGAAGGGGCCGGAAAGGAAAGGGCCGCCAGAAACAAAACAGCCACGGGACTGGAGTACACCCGTGGCTGCGATCTGATCAGGGAAAACCCTTACCGGTCGACAGGCGCACTCCGAGAAGGCACATAACCATCACCGCTAGCAGCGGCAACGCAAGTGCAGAAGATGGAGCATTCACTCATGGTCATGAAATTCGCCTGTCCTTTCTGTAGCATTAAGAATTCGTTAAGCGTGAAGAGTTTATCACATCTGCCATCAAATTGTCAAGGAAAAATCGTATAAGTATCAGGGCAAACGCATCTAAATTGGGAGTTGAGGCAGGCCGGAAAGAACCTTGAGTA
>CAZQQJ010000040.1:0-79916 GCA_964595435.1 uncultured Anaerolinea sp.
ACCCTTATTCGCCTTGCTTGAAGATGTTCATCACTGGGAATGAGGGACACTACCAGATATATCTAACCAGTAATTTACCGGTCAACACTTACTCAGAAGGAAAAGATCAGTGAGAGAACTCTCCTTACATCTCCTGGATATTGCCGAGAACAGCGTCGCTGCCCAGGCGTCAGCCATACGAATTCATGTGTGCGAGGACCTCCCAGACGACCGGCTGTTGCTAAGCATCTCGGATGATGGAAGAGGCATGGACCCGGCAACGGTCGCCCGCATTGTTGATCCGTTCGTCACAAGCCGTACAAATCGCAAAGTTGGCTTAGGCATCCCTCTGCTCAAAGCCGCTGCGGAAGGCTGCAACGGTTGGCTGCACATACAATCCAAGCCAGGCGAAGGCACCTGCCTCGAAGTGGAATTCCAACGCAGCCATATCGACCGTATGCCTTTAGGAGATCTGCCAGCCACATTTCTCTCCTTGATCGTCGCTCATCCAGAAATTCACTGGCAACTCGAATACCATGCCATTCTGGGCTATGGATCGCCAACAGCCAGCTTCTCCTTTGACGACCAGCCGGTCAAAGAAATCCTGGGTGAGATACCTCTTTGTGACCCACACGTTCTTTCATACCTGCGAGAAACCCTGGGGGAAGGGATCTCAGAAATCCAATCGAAAATCCGAGTTAACGAAGGAGCATAATATGCCTGCAATTAAATCACTCGAAGACCTGAAGCGCGTACGCGAAGAAGCGCTGCAAAAGCGCCAAGTAAAGACTGAAACCGGCCACATCCAGATAATCGTAGGAATGGGCACCCCGGGAATTGCCGCCGGGGCACGAGATACACTGAAAGCCATTCTGGAATATATCGAAGCAGAGAAATTGAGCAACATCGTTGTCCGGCAAACCGGCAACATCGGTTTCGATTCTTGGGAGCCTATTGTCCAGGTTATCATTGGTGATGGCCCCAAAGTTTCCTATGGAAAGATCACTCCCGAAGCTGCGCGGCGCATTATGGCCCAACACGTCGTCGGGGGCCAGATTGTGCAGGAATACAAAATAGAAGCATAATCCATGGGCAATCCATAATCTTCCGTAAAGGTGTGCTATGCCATTTTATCGCTCACATGTATTGGTATCAGTCGATCCGGAATGCCTGGCTCGCGGCGCGCACGAGGTTATTGACGCCCTGCAGGATGAATTAATCGCCCAAGGGTTGATCGACGAGGTTCAGGTGCTGGAAACCTCTCGCCTGGGTGATCCACGCCAGTACGGACCCGACTTAATGGTCTACCCTGAAGGCGTACACTACGCATCTCTGACCATAGATGACATCCCCTTCCTGGTCGAAGAACATTTTCTTAAAGGGCGGGTCGTGGAAAAGTTCCGCGCTCGTGAAGTGGCTGTAACAGATGAAGAGCTAGGACCGCCCAAAGCCAAGGAAGTCCGCGTTGTATTGCGCAATTGCGGGAAAATTGATCCAACAAACATCGAAGAGTATATCGCCGAAGATGGTTACCTGGCGTTGGGAAAAGTGCTTGGCCAGATGACCCCCGAGCAGGTGATCGACCATGTCATGCGCTCGGGGTTGCGCGGGCGAGGCGGCGCCGGCTTTTTGGCTGCTAAAAAGTGGCAGCTTTGCCGGGGTAACCCTGGGGCGGTCAAATATGTCATTTGTAACGCCGATGAAGGCGACCCGGGCGCATTCATGAACCGGCGCGTCCTGGAAAGCGATCCGCACTCCGTCATCGAAGGCATGACGATTGCAGCATACGCCATTGGCGCCTCCCGAGGCTATATCTATTGCCGCGCTGAATATCCCGTGGCAGTACAGACCCTGAACATCGCCATCCACCAGGCCCGCGACCTGGGGCTGCTGGGGGATAATATCATGGGCAGTGATTTTTCTTTCGACCTGGAAGTGCGCATGGGCGCTGGCGCGTTCGTTTGCGGCGAAGAGACAGCGTTGATGGCCTCTATCGAAGGCCGGCGAGGCGAACCTCGTCCACGCCCACCTTTCCCGGCAGCCCGCGGTTTGTGGAACAAGCCATCGAACGTCAACAACGTCGAAACCTACGCCAACGTGCCGCAGATCATTCTCAAAGGGGCAGAATGGTTCGCCAGCATGGGAACCGAGCGCAGCAAAGGAACCAAAACCTTCGCCATTGCCGGTGATGTGCGCAACACGGGCCTGATCGAAGTGCCGATGGGGATCACGCTGCGTGAGATTGTCTATGACGTAGGGGGTGGAATTAAAGACGACAAGGCATTTAAGGCGGCTCAGATCGGCGGACCGATGGGCGGTTGTCTACCTGCTGAATATCTGGATTACAAGGTAGATTATGAATCGCTGATCTCTGCTGGCGCGATGATGGGCTCTGGCGGGCTGATCATCATGGATGAAGACACCTGCATGGTGGACATTGCACGTTATTTTATGGATTTCACGCAGGATGAAAGCTGCGGCAAATGCACTCCTTGCCGCATCGGTACCCGTCGCATCCTTGAAATGCTGCAACGCATTTGCAACGGCGAGGGACAAGACGGCGATATCGAAAAATTAGAAGACCTGTGCCAGGAAGTCCAGAAAAATAGCCTGTGCGGATTGGGCCAGGGCGCGCCCAGCCCGGTGATCAGTACGATCAAACACTTCCGTGACGAATACAAAGCACACATCGACGAAAAGCGCTGCCCTGCCAAAGTATGCCGTGCCCTGATTCGATACGAGATCACTGCCGATACCTGCACCGGCTGCACCGTTTGCGCTCGCAACTGCCCGGTAGAAGCGATCAGTGGTGAGCGCCGCCATGCGCACACCATCGATCCAGAGACGTGCATCCGCTGCGGCATTTGTATGCAAGTGTGTAATTTCAACGCCATTACCGTGGTATCCTGAAATCGAAACCAGTGCCAGGTACCGATCAAAGTGCCTCCACTAACCAAAAAAGTTCTCAACGATGCAAGCAAGAAGGAGCGACCTTATGGGCAATCCAGTACAAGAAGTAAACTATGCAGCCATTGTGCAAAATGCCATCGAAAAACACGGCGCATCCCATGACGCGTTGATCCCAATTTTGCTGGAGATCAATCAGGCTGCCGGCTACATTCCTGCCCAGGCACTGCGCGAAGTCAAAAAACAGGTCCACATGCCAGAAGACAGAGTGTTCGTGCAGGAGAGTCAACTGTTCTCTCTAGCCAGCTTTTATCACATGCTTTCGACCAAGCCGCGCGGCCGGCACGTCGTATTGTTCTGTGAAAGCGCACCCTGTCATGTAGCCGGAGGCCGGCAGGTCTGGCAGGCGCTTCAGGACGAATTGCGCCTGAAAGCAGGTGAAACCAGTACGGATGGCAAATGGTCCCTGGTTACTACCAGTTGCCTGGGTGTATGCGGCGTAGGACCAGTCGTTGTCGTCGACGAAGATATGTACGGCAACGTTACTCCCCAGCAAATTCGAGAAATACTCGACCGTTATCAGTAAATGGAGGCCGTCATGAAAATTACCCGTTCAATGGTTCTGGTCTCGAACGATCCACTCAGCCTGCAACGCGGGGCACAAGAGCTCATCCAAAATCTGGAAAAGGAGCTATCCAGTTTTGGCCTGGCTGACGAAGTAACCCTTTCTACAATCACCGATGTAGGCCGCAGCGACGCGGCGCCGTTGGTAATGATCTACCCCGAAGCATCTATTTATGGTCCGGTGCAACCATCGGATGCCCACCGTCTGGTAGAAGAACATCTTTATAAAGGACGTGTCGTCGATGAACTGCTGGCACCAAAACGCGAGCTGAGCGGGCGCATTGCCTGGCTACACGCCCGCAAAGGCACCTTACCCGCAGAACAACGCATCGTGCTGGAGCGCGCCGGCCTGATCGATCCAGAAAATATTGAGGATTACTTTATCTACAATGGCTATGAGGCGCTGACCAAGGCCATAACCCAGATGACACGCGAGCAAGTTGTCGATGAACTGAAAAAATCCGGTTTACAGGGGCGCGGTGGAGCTGGCTTTCCGGTTGGCCTCAAATGGAGCTTTGTGGCTGCTGCCCCTGGCGAGAAGAAATACGTCATCTGCAATGCAGACGAAAGCGAGCCGGGCACCTTCAAGGACCGGGTGATTCTGGAAAGCGACCCACATGCCATCGTCGAGGCGATGATCATCGCGGCCTACGCCGTCGGCGCAGATGAAGGTTATATCTACATCCGAGGCGAATATCAACTTGCCCAAAAGCGCTTCCAGAAAGCGATTGACCAGGCACATGAATATGGACTGCTGGGTGACAACATCCTGGACACTGGCTTCAACTTCCACCTGCACGTCCACTCTGGAGCAGGCGCCTACGTCTGTGGTGAAGAGACTGCCCTGATCGAGTCAATTGAAGGGAAACGCGGCGAGCCGCGATCCCGGCCGCCTTACCCCACCACACATGGCCTGTGGGGAAAGCCCACCCTGGTCAACAATGTCGAAACCCTGGCAAACGTTCCCCCTATTCTTCGCAATGGCAGCGAGTGGTACCGCCGTTTCGGTACACCCAGCAGTCCAGGGACGAAGGTATACACCATCATGGGCAATGTAAACGTGACCGGCGTTATCGAAGTTCCTATGGGCATTACCTTACGAGAAGTGATCAATATCTATGCCAGGGGCATGAAGAATCATGCGAACTTCAAATTGGCCCAAACCGGCGGCTCCAGCGGCTCGCTCATTCCGGCAAGTTTGCAGGATACTCCCATGGACTTCGAGGGCTTCCGCAAGGCCGGCGTCTCCCTCGGCTCCGGCGCTTTGCTGATCGCCGACGAAAACACCTGCGTCGTCGACCTGGTCAAGGTCTTACTACAATTCTTCCGCTTTGAAAGCTGCGGCAAATGCACCCCTTGCCGCATTGGCACCCAACGCTGCTACGAAATTGTCACCCGCATCACCCAGGGCAAAGGCCAACTGAGCGACCTCGATGAATTGCTGCGCCTCGCAGACCAGATGGAGCGCCTCTCCAATTGCGGCCTGGGACAGACTGCCAACGTGGCCGTACGGGATATGATCAAACACTTCCGCACCGAAGTCGAGGCTCACATTCGCCTGGGGTTATGCCCGGCTGGCGTATGCCCGATGGTTGCAGAAGATTTAGAAGAAGCACTTGAAACCGCTGCTGCTGGATAACGTACCTGCAGCCAGGCAATAATTAGTAAGGAGATTGTATGGTTCACCTGACGATTAACGACCGCGCCATCGAAGCACCTGAAGGCACCACTGTTCTGCAGGTCGCCCGGCAGGCCGGCATCCATATTCCCACCCTGTGTGATCATCCTGCGTTGACGCCATTCGGCGGCTGTCGCCTGTGTATTGTCGAGATCCAGGGTTGGCGCGCACCGGTAGCCTCGTGTACTTTACCAGTTTCTGAAGGGATGGTCATCCAAACCGATACCCCAAAACTGCGAGCATCACGTAAGTTCATCCTGGATATGCTCTTCAGCGAGCGCAATCACTTTTGCCCGTTCTGCCAGGTTTCCGGCGGTGACTGCGAGTTGCAGAACTCCGCCTACGGCGTTGGGATGACACAGTGGGATTTCCAACCCGGCTGGAAAAAGTTCGAAGTGGACGCATCCCATCCGGACTTCGTCTTCGACCACAACCGTTGCATCCTGTGCAGGCGCTGCATCCGCGCATGTGCTGAACTCACCGGCAATTTTACGCTCAACGCCGCCGAGCGCGGCTCGGCCACAATGGTCGTGGCCGACTTCGGGCTGCCGCTGGGCAGCAGCTCGTGCGTTTCGTGCGGCATGTGCGTCCAGGTATGCCCTACCGGCGCGCTGATCGACCGCAACAGCGCCTATAAAGGCCACCGCAAAGACTGGCAGGCAACTCAAACAACCTGCAACGGCTGTAGCACAGGCTGCAGTGTGACCGTGTGGAGCCGCGACAACCAGTTAGTGTGTATCGAAGGCGACTGGGAAGGTTCTGTTAACCAGGGTATGACCTGCCGGATCGGGCGCTTCCAGCCAGTGGACGAGAACCGCCAGCGGCTGACTCAACCAATGGTGCGCAAAGATGGAAAGCTTCAGCCCACATCCTGGGACGAGGCAATCCGGGCTGTCCAAACACGACTGGCGCCGCTGGCCGGACAGAATGGTCACGGCGTGGCGGCGCTGGCATCCACCCGCCTGCCCGCCGAAGACCTAGCGCTGTTCCGCCACTTATTCGCCGGAGGCCTGGGCAGCGGGATGGTCACCAGCATCGAGGAAGGCGTACCAACCGGCGCGGCTTACGCCCTGGCTGAGACGCTCAGCCACTCGTTTGAAAACCGGCTGGATGAGATCAAGAACGCCGACCTGGTGCTGGCAATTGGCGTCGACCTGATCGACAACCACCAGGTAGTGGGGTTCTTCATCAAGCGGATGCTACCGGAAGAGATCCCGTTATTTGTGGTCGATCCGGGGGAAAATGAAATGAAGCGAATGGCCAACCTGGTGTTCGAGCCCGCTCCTGGGCAGGACCTGAAGCTGATCGACGCGCTGCGGCGAGGGTTGGGCGGCGAAGTGCAGGACGACGAAAAGGTGCGGTTGCTATGCGAAGCATTGGCCGAATCGCAGCGCCCGGCGATCGTGTACGGCAAGGGTATCAGCCGCCAGAACAGCGGGACGTTGCGCCAATTGACGGCACTGTGCAACGATCTGCGTATGCTCGGGAAACAACCTGCGCTGCTCGGTATGAAAGGCGAGGCCAACAGCCTGGCTGCTGCGCAATATGGCCTGGACAAACCCTTCAGCATTAACGGGCAACAGGCAGTCTACCTTGCCATCGGCGATGATTACCCCACACGCCGCCTGGCAGAACGTACCCGCCACGCGCCATTCAAGGTGGTGCAAGCGGCCTATGCATCGGATCTGACGGAGATGGCCGATGTCGTCCTGCCGGTTACCACCTGGGCTGAGCATGGCGGGCATTTCGTCAATATGGATGGGCGCCTGCAAAAATCCAAGGCTATCTTACACCCTCCCGCAGGAGTACGCACCCACCGGGAGGTACTGGCCGAACTGGCGACCAGCCTCAATATCGACCCGAACTGCGACTGGAAGGCTGAGCTGGGCGAGCGAATCTCGCCGGTAGAGATCGATCTTAATGTCGATTAACGGTTCAAAGGAATGGTATCAAAAATGAAGAAAAACGTTAAACCCAAAATTTCTAGCGACTGGATGGCTGGCTGCGCCGGCTGCCATATGTCGCTGCTGGATATGGACGAACGCCTGTTGTTGGTAGCCGAGCTTGCCGAGCTGCGCGCCACACCGATCACAGACCTGAAGGAACCGGACAAAGACGGCGTGGACGTGGGCATTCTGGAGGGGGGCGTGAACAACACATCGAACGAGGAAGTAGCCCACCGCATGCGCAGCCGGGCGAAAATCCTGGTCGCCCTGGGGGATTGCGCCGTGTTCGGCGGCGTTCCAGCCCTGCGCAACCTGTGTGGAATCGATGAAGCACTGCGCCGGGCGTACATCGAGACTGAAAGCACCGACGCCGAAGGCATGATCCCGTCCGATCCTGAGCTCGCCCAGATGACCCGTGTGCGGGCGCTGCACGAAGTGGTTCCGGTGGACGTATCGGTACCTGGTTGCCCGCCTGATCCGGATGTGATCTTTCACGTGTTGAGCGAGCTGGCCCAGGGGCGCAAACCCAATCTGCAGGGCGACCTGCTGCACTGGCATTAGAGGCAGGCAACATGGACACAACACTGATAACCACCGCGGCTGTCACGCCGCAGAAGATCACCATCGAGCCGGTCACACGCATCGAAGGTCACGCCAAAGTGACCATCCGCCTGGACGAGGCCGGGGCAGTGGACCATGCCTATCTGCACATCAACGAGTTTCGCGGCTTTGAAAAGTTTTGCGAAGGCCGATTGGTCATCGAGATGCCGTCAATTACGCCGCGCATCTGCGGGATCTGCCCGGTGAGCCATCACCTGGCAGCAGCCAAAGCGGCTGACGAGGTATACGGTTGCCCGCCACCCCGCCCGGCCAACCTGTTGCGCGAGTTGATGCACATGGGGCAGATCATCCAATCAAATGGGATGCACTTTTTCGAGCTGGCCGGTCCTGACCTGCTGCTCGGCTTCGATGCTGGCCCAGCCACCCGCAACGTCATCGGGCTGGCCGGTATCGACCCGGTGCTGGCGAAGAAAGCCATCGGGCTGCGCAAATTCGGGCAGAATATCATCCACATCCTGGGCGGGCGGCGCATCCACCCCAGTTTCGCTGTTGCGGGCGGCGTCAACAAAGCGCTGACCCATGGCGACCGGCAAACGATCTGGAACGGTTTGAACGACGCTTTGGCGACCGCCCAAACCGGCCTGGAGATCATCAAGGGCTGGGTAGAACGCAACCTGGAAGACGTACAGAAGTTCGCCGTTTTTTCCACAGGTTACATGGGATTGGTCACTCCAAAGAACAGCCTGGAATTGTACGATGGCGACGTCCGCCTGGTGGGAATGGATGGCGCACAACTGGAGAAGTTCCCTGCTGCCAGCTACCTGGAATATATTGCAGAACACGTCGAGGACTGGTCATATTTGAAGTTCCCGTACTACAAGAAGATGGGCTGGCCAGGCGGCGTCTACCGCGTGGGGCCGCTGGGACGGCTGAATGACTGCGAGGCGATTGATACACCGATGGCAAACGAAGAGTTGAAGCGGTTCAAGTCGCTGAACCCTGGCAGGCCGGTAGAAAACACGCTGTATTACCACTACGCCCGGCTGATCGAGGTGGTGTTCGCCATCGAACGGGTCAAAGCAATCCTGGATGATCCGGATGTATTGAGCAACGAGATCTTGAATACCCGCCACGACTACCGTGGTGAGGGCGTGGGCGTACTCGAAGCGCCGCGCGGCACGCTGTTCCACCATTACTGGGCTAACGAGAACGGCCAACTGGAGCGGGTTAACTTGATCGTCGCCACCGGCCACAACAACTGGGCGATGTGCGAAGCAGTGGACAGCGTAGCGAAGACTTACATCACCGGCCCGAAGCTCCATGAAGGCATGCTGAACCGGGTGGAAGCAGCCGTGCGGGCCTACGACCCGTGCCTGTCGTGCTCGACCCACGCCGCCGGGCAGATGCCCATCCAGATCGAGATGCTGGATGCTCAGGGCAACCTGGTCGACCGGCTGGTACGGGAAGGCTAAAGCGTGAACTTGATCGTGGGATACGGCAACCCGGATCGGCAGGACGATGGCCTGGCCTGGCACGTGCTTTGTGGCATCGCCAGGCGGCTGGGTCGCCCGATCCCCACAATCGAAGAAGGGTTCTCACCCAGCGGCGATGACCCTGATCTGTTATTTGTATTGCAGCTCACGCCCGAACTGGCCGAACTGGTCGCAGAGTACACGAAGGTAGCTTTCGTCGATGCCCATATTGGCACGGCAATCCCGGAAGATATTTGCATTACACAACTGGAGGCAAACTACCGGGCCAGCCCTT
Organism: uncultured Anaerolinea sp.; assembly: GCA_964595435.1. Lineage (GTDB taxonomy): Bacteria > Chloroflexota > Anaerolineae > Anaerolineales > UBA4823 > RBG-16-57-11. The sequence goes on from CAZQQJ010000040.1 coordinate 9,463, forward strand.
TGAGCCACCACATGACACCCGAAACCTGCCTGGCGTTGGCAGGCAAGTTATACGGAAAAACGCCACAAGGCGTGTTGATTTCAGCGCGGGGCGACGAGTTTGGCTTTACTCATCAGCTCTCAGCCACAGCCGAAGGACGAGTAGAGCAAACCACCCTGTCTGTTTGCGATTTTCTCGGCCTGTGCTAAAATTATAGCCAGGTTTAAAAGTATATATTGACCCAAGATTACAAATGGAGCCGGTTAATGAACAAAATAACCCTGAAGATCGATGGAAAAACAGTAGAAGCATCCGAAGGAATGACCGTCCTCCGGGCGGCTGAACAAGCCGAGATCACCATCCCAACGCTATGTGATCATCCCGACCTGACGCCTTATGGCGGTTGCCGGTTATGCGTGGTAGATGTCAAGGGTTATCGCCTGCCGATGGCATCCTGTACACTTCCTGCAACGGACGGCATGGAAGTGATCACCGAAAATCCAGCATTGGTCCTATCGCGACGCACAATCCTGGAATTGATCCTTTCAAATTATTACGACGCCGGCTACGAGGACAATCTGGTCGAAAATCAACTCCTCCGCTGGGCAAAACATTACGAGATCGATCCGCAAAAATTAGCGCCGAAAAAAACCCGTTATGCAGTAAACAGCGATCCCAACCCCTTCGTTTGGGTGGACATGAACAAATGCATCCTGTGTACACGCTGCATACGCGCCTGCGCTGAAGTGCAGGGCCGTTTCGTATGGGGTCTGGCAGAGCGCGGCTTCAACGCCCGCGTGGTCGCCGGGGCGGACACAACCATGCTCGATGCCCGCTGCGAGTCGTGCGGTGCATGCGTTGCTTACTGCCCCACCGGCGCGTTGAACAACAAAATGTCAATCGAGATGGGCAAGGCAGATAAACTGGTCACCACCACCTGTACTTACTGTGGCGTGGGCTGCCAGTTCGACCTGAATGTCAAAAATGGCAAGATCATTCGGGTGACATCGCATCATGATGCCCCGGTCAATGGGATGCACCTGTGCGTCAAGGGCCGCTATGGCTACGACTTCGTACACCACGAGGACCGCCTGACGCAGCCCATGGTGCGCCGTTACCTGCTGGATGGCACGCCGCGCCCCGAAGGCCGGGGAGAGTGGGTGCCCGTGGATTGGGAAACCGCCCTGACGATTACCGCGAACAAACTGCGCGACATCCGGGATACGCACGGCTCCGACAGCATCGGTGTACTGACGTCAGCCAAGTGCCTCAATGAAGAAAACTACCTGATGAACAAATTTGCCCGGCAGGTCATTGGGACCAATAACATAGACCATTGCGCCCGTCTCTGACACTCCAGCACAGTGGCCGGTCTGGCCGCTTCCTTTGGCTCGGGCGCGATGACCAATACGATGGACGACGTCGCCAACAAGGCGAAAGCGATGCTGATTATTGGTTCCAACACCACCGAACAACACCCCGTCTTTGGCACGAAAATTCGCCAGGCGGTGAGGCAGCGAGGCGTCAAGCTGGTGGTAGCCGACCCGCGCAAGATCGACATCACCGAGTATGCCACACTGCACATCCGCCAACGACCCGGTACGGATATCCCCTTGATTAACGGGCTGATGCACATCATCCTGAAAAAAGGCTGGGAAGATCAAAGTTTCATCGCCGAACGCACCGAAGGTTTCGATGAGTTGAAGGCAGTTATCGACCAATACACTCCCGAAATCGTTTCTCAGATTACCCGCGTGCCTGTGGAACAGCTTTACCAGGCCGCCGAAATCCTGGCCACCAACAAACCGATGGCGGTCATGTGGGCCATGGGCATTACCCAACACATCGTCGGCGTTCGCAACGTGATGGACCTGGCGAATTTGCAGATGCTGCTGGGCAATATGGGCGTGCCAGGCGGCGGGGTCAACCCGCTGCGCGGCCAGAACAACGTGCAGGGCGCCTGTGATATGGGCGGCTTGCCAGACGTCTACCCCGGCTACCAAAAAGTCAACGTCGAATCAAACTGCAAAAAATTCGAACAGGCCTGGGGAGCGAAGATGTCGGACCAATTCGGTCAAACCGTCACCGAGATGATCCCGAATATCGAAAAGGGGAAAATCAAGGCGCTGTATATCCTGGGCGAAGACCCGGTAATGAGCGACCCAGATACCCACCATATCCGCCATTGCCTGGACCTTTGCGAGTTCATCGTGCTGCAAGAGATCTTCTCCTCCGAAACCGCGCCGCACGCAGATGTTTTACTCCCCGGCACCACCTTTGCCGAAAAGACGGGGACCTTTACCAACACGGAACGCCGTATCCAGATGGTACGCCAGGCAATCGACCCGATCGGCGAGACACGCCAGGATTGGAAAATCACCGCCGAACTGGCGCAGCACATTCTTTCTTCGGGCAGCAGAGAGATTGGCGAAGCGCCGTATGCCGGTTGGGATTACAGCAGCACCAGTGAAATCATGGCCGAGCTGGCCGCGCTCACGCCCAGCTATGCAGGCGTATCGCACGAGCGGCTGGAAAATGGCGAAAATCTGCACTGGCCAGTGAAAGACAGCCAGCATCCGGGGACGCCGATCTTGCACGTAAGCCAGTTCACCCGCGGCAAAGGCAAGTTTGCTCCGATCGAGCACGTGCCACCCCAGGAATTGCCGGACGACGACTATCCGATGCTGTTGAGCACCGGGCGCGTGCTGTATCACTGGCATGGCGGCGAAATGACGCGGCGGGCCAGCGGGCTGCTGGAAGTCTACAGCCAGGCCCTGATCGAGGTCAACCCGGACGACGCATCTCGCATCGGGCTAAACGGCAAGACGCACGTGCGCGTCACCTCCCGGCGTGGCAGCATCGAAGCCAAGGCCTGGATCACCGACCGCGTTCCACCGGGCATGGTCTTCGCGAATTTCCACTTCCCGGAAGCAAGCGCCAATGAATTGACTCTTGCCGCGCTCGACCCGGTATCGAAGATACCCGAGTACAAAATTTGCGCCGTGAAAGTGGAACTGGCTTAACGCCAAGACAAGGACAATAAACGTTTTCCACCAGTGGGTGCGCCTTCCAACCATGCACCCACTGGTATTTCTATCTGCCAAAACCCCCAAGACAGGCTATAGTAAACCTGATACTTCTCACATCTGGACACTGCTTCAAACAACGCTAAAAACGGATCCCAATATCGTAAGGAACACAATCGAAGGTTTCAACCTGCACCGGCGTGTGGAGAAAGGCGCGGTGCAGCCTATACACCTGGACGCTAAAGCCGCCCCAATTGCTGAAGGAAACCAGGCGCACGCGCACCTGATCCGCCCCCATCTCCACCGCAGGCGCCAACACCACGCGCCGCGCTGCCTGCTGGATTTCGGATGGCATCGGGTTACCCGTGGTAGACGATGAATGTTCATCCAGGATCGCTTCGAGAGCAGCCGGCGTTGCCAGGGTCGTGTCATCGAAATAGCCATCGTGCCAGTAGAGGTAGAACTGACCGCCGTGAGCAGTGAGCAAAGCATATTCCAGGAATCCCTGTGGCGTATCTTCGGCGTGTATGCCATCCAGATAGCGCAGGCGAGCCATACCCGGCGCAACCACCGGTTGCGCTTCGTCCAATTCGGCGATGCTGGTGTAAGGAGGCTGATCCGCCGGGCGCACGTACAAGATTGGATGCCCACCCGCGCCCAGGTACTCATACACATAATCCAGGGCAGAGCCAGGTGACAGGGACAGGTGGGTAAGCACAGTAAAATACTGGTTAGCATCCCATTCGCCGCCCTGTTTGGCAGCATTCTCCTGAGCCAGGTGCTGAGGAAATTTCAATCCGGAAGTCAGGGTTGACAAGGCATCTACCTGACGCTGCACCTGCTCGCCATCCAGCGCCTGGAAAGAAGCAGGGATCGACGTACAAATATCCGGCGCCTGTGTACCATTCACCACCAGAGGCAGGACGGGGGTAGGCGCCCCAGGGGTAACCGCCGCCGGCGGCACGGGCGTAGCCTGGCCCGGCACCCCGCCGCTTCCTTGCGTCGGGGCGATAGTAAGCTGTTGCGGGGTCTCCCCCTTCGGCGACAGCGAAGGCGCCGGCGAAGTCTGCGACGCGGGCATTCCTCCGGCGCTGAACAGCTTACACGCCATAGCCGATAGTACCAACAGAAGCGAAAAATAGCGTTTATGCATGGGAACCCCGGTATGTATCCCTCGCACCTTCGGTCAATATTCATCCCAGTGGCTCATCATCGGATGCAAGTTGGGGAAGAGCACCCTGGCAAGCGGAAGAGCCAACCCGCTGCACGCCATGTCTGCCTGATGAATGAGTTCATCTGGATCGTCCGAACCGATCAAGAAGCGCGCCAGGTTTGCTCCGCCGCGCAGAATATGTCCGGCTGCGCCATCCCCGGTGATTGCAACTCTGCCTTGTTCGATTTGCAAGGTCGCCCGTTGCTCTCCGCCATCCAATAACAGGCTTCCCTGCCAATCTGCAAACCAGGATTGCGCCAACCGTTTTTCCAGCAAAGGAGTCAGCTTATGCAAGGCACTGTTCAGGTTGACCATCCGCACACGCCATCCCGAAACGTCAAAATAGCGATCTTCGACGATACACGCCCCTTTGCGCAGCAGGCGCAGTATAGGATGCGCGTGGGGCAAGGTGAAACAGGCCAGGCTTTCGTATTCTCCCTTCTTGAAAACATCTCCCAACACAGCCAACCCCTGCTGCGGATCGCCGGCTGCTTCCAGGCATTGCAAAATCTTGGGGTTATCCTCATCGGGCAAGGCGCGAATGTAGCCTTCGAGCTTCCCCTGGTCGTCAAACCAGGCGTACACACCGATGTCGTCAAGATAGCGATTGCGGTAGGTGGGCCGGATAGCCGTGCCGGTGAAACCGGCGTGCGTCCGGTTGTAGAGTGCATCCATTTCACCTACCCGCCCGGCGTCCAAAGGCTGATAGGGTTTGCAAAGCGCCTGCCCGGGGAGTTCATCCAGCTTCATGCGGTAGGTGACGTAATTCCAGGCGCGCGCATACCCCATCTTCGCGTAGTGCCGGCCGCGCAGGATGCTCAGGTCGTAGCCATTCTGCCTCATCGCATCGAAGGAGGCCTGCGCTGCCTGGTGCATCCATCCATGCTTGCGGTAAGCCTCGTGCGTCGCGACCGCGCCGATACCAGCCACCTTGAGTTGAAGCGATTCGACCTGCATCAGATACCCCCACACGCCCCAGTGATGAATCATTTTTTCGCCATCCAGGATCACACGGGATGTCTCCCAATCGTAATGGCTGTTGCCGATATAGTTTTGGCAGAACTGATCGACATGATTTCCGCCCGTGAACACATCTGCAGCCAGTTGAGCGATGGGCAACAAATGTTGGCCTGCGTCAGGAGGGATGATCCGTATGCCCGGATTCTCCCCAGACGTTCTGCGACCTACCGACCTGGTCTGAAAATCTTGTTGACCCATTCGAACTCTCCTGGGAAAGAAATACCTGTTGAGCAGGCAGCCCAAACCGGGGGAAAACCATCGCAGCTTACACCAAAAACGCCCCCGGGTTGAGTAAGCTCTGCGGGTCCCAGCGCGCTTTGAGCTGGCGCATCCGTTCCAGGCTGGCCGGGCGGTAGCCCCATGCATCAAACTCGTCCAGGGGGCCGGGCGCAGGCGGGGTAGCCAGCAAGATGGCGTAACCGCCCAGGCGCAGGGCAGTCTGGCGCAGGGCGGGCAGGCCGCTTTCGCCTGGAACATACAGCAATCCACTGGCCAGGTCGACGAAGAAAGACACCGGGGCAATCTCTTTGGCCGTGGCCACCAACAAAGCAGGCAGGTCTTTGGGAGCCACACCCAGGCGCAGCAGCGGCTGGCGTACTTCGCCGCGATCCGGGCGAGGCGCGCCGGATTGTACCCACCTGGCCCACACGTCGCTGCCAGCCAGCGCATCCACCTGGCGTATCTCGCCCGCGCTGCCGGCCTCCAGCAAGCGCCTGGCGTCGCCCAGTTCGGCGGCCACGTCTTCACGCACTCCTTCAACGGTGTAGACCAGGGTGTAAGGAGACTCGCCCAACTCCGCACAACCTTTGCACAACGCCAGGGTCGAAGCATTGAGGCAGACCTGCAGCAGGCTGGCGCCCCAGGCCAGCCCACACTCCAGGCTCTGGCAAGATACCAGCAAACTGGCACGGGCACGCGGCTGAGCAGCCAGTTTCAGAGTCATCTCGGTGACCAGGCCCAGCGTGCCATACGCCCCGGCAAATAAACGCGGCAGGTCATAACCAGCCACATTCTTAACCACCGGGCGCCCGGCGCGGACGCATCGTCCATCCGGCAAAACAGCCTTCACCTCCAACAGCAGATCGCGCAGGCTACCATAGCGCATACGCAAGGGGGCATTGAAATTGGCCGAAAGCATCCCGCCCAGCGTGGATTGCTCCCAGGGAGAGACCAGCGGCACCCACATACCACTGGAGGCCAGTTCGGACTGCAAATCCATCAGGCACGTCCCGGCGCCAGCGGTTACGTACAGGTCTTCGACGGCAAAACGCCGGACGCCTTTCAGCGCGGCGGTGCGCAAAGTCCAATCTGCCGCCGGCAGGCGGCACGACTTCGTACCGCCGCCGCGCAACCGGACCGTTCTCTTTTCCGCCGCCGCCTGGCAAAAAATATGCACCGCTTCAACATCTGAAACCGGCAACATTTCGCTCATTTCGCCCGCAGAATCCTGGAAACCGGAAACCTGGAATCCTGGAAAATTGGAAACTACGGAGACACGATCTACGCTTTCACCATGCGTTCGATCTACGATCTCTTCCGGCGGAAAAATTTTGCCAGGGTTCATCAGCCCCTGCGGGTCGAAGACATCCTTGACGTCCCTCATGGCGCTCAATTCGGCCGGGCCGAACATCAGCGGCATGAAGCGGCGCTTTTCGATACCCACCCCATGCTCGCCAGTGATGCTACCATCGTGGCCGACGCAAATCTGCATGATGTGCTGCCCGGCATCCTGGACGCGCATCAGCAATGCGGGATCGTCCGGGTCTTCGATCAGGATGAAGGGGTGAAGGTTGCCATCTCCAGCATGGAACACGTAAGCTACACGCAATCCAAGTGAGTCGCATATCCCACTGATGGCGGCCAATGTCTCGGCCAGTTTGCTGCGCGGTACGGTGCCATCCAGCAAGTAATAGGATGGCGACAGGCGCGCCATGGCTCCGGCAGCGCTCTTGCGCCCGTACCAGATGAGATCACGCTCCTCGGCGCTCTGCGCCACGCGCAAATCCCAGGCGCGGTGGGCTTGCAGCAACGCCATGACAGCCTCTGCCTGCGAGTCGAGGCTCTCCGGGTAGCCATCCACTTCGACGATCAGCGCCGCCCCGGCCTGCACCGGCAGGCCGGCATGGGCGTAATCTTCGACGATACGCATCATTTTCTGGTCCATCATCTCCAGTGTGGCCGGCACCAGCCCGCCGGCGATCACCGCCGAGACAGCCTGCCCGGCGTCTTCCACCGTATCGAAGGCGGCCATCATCGTCTTGACCGCCGGCGGGTAACGCAACAGGCGAGCGTAAGCCTTGGTGACAATGCCCAGCGTACCTTCGCTGCCGGTAAGCAGGGCGACAAAGTCGTACTCAGGGTAATCCAGGGCGCGCCCGCCAAAGAGCATGGTTTTGCCATCTGCCAGCACAGCTTCCAGGCCAGTGAGATAGTTGGTAGTAACCCCGTACTTGAAGCAGTGCGGCCCGCCGGCGTTTTCGGCGATATTACCGCCCAGGGTGGCCGAGCGCCCGCTGGCCGGGTCGGGCGGGTAATACAGCCCGGCCTTTCGCACGAACTCATCCAGGTGCAAGTTGACGACACCCGGCTCGGCGGCCACGCTGCGCCCGGCCAGATCGAACTCCAGGATGCGCTTCATGCGCGAAAACTCGACGATCAACCCACCGTGTTCGGCCACCGCCCCGCCGGAGAGGCCGGTGCCGGCGCCGCGGGCGGTGAGCGGCACGCCATTCTGAGCGGCCCAATTCACGATCAGCGCCACGTCGCCGGCGCTCTCCGGGAAAACCACCCCATCCGGGCGAGCGCGATCCAGGGCAGCGTCCACCTCGTAGGTGAGCATCTCGAAGAGATGGGTGAGCAGTTGGCCAGGCCTGAGCTGCGCGGCGAGAGAGGAGATGTCTATGGTAGAGAGTTTTGTCGGTACCATTGCTCTGATCCATTATAAAGAAATAGGACGCGGACAAACGCGGATAACGCGGATAGAATTTTAGTCAAACCGGCTTCCATCTCCATACGCCCAATCGAATACCTCCACCACGTGCACCACCCTGGCATTCAGCCCTGCCCGCCGGACGCCGGCGATCAACTGCATGTGGCAGCCAGTATTGGAGGTGACGATCAACTCGGCGCCGGTGGCGGCGATGTCGGCCATCTTGGCGTCCAGCACGGCGTTGGCGGTATCTACCTGGACAAGGTTATACACCCCGGCGCTGCCGCAGCAGCGATCCGGCTGGCTGAGCTCGACCAGGCGCAGGCCGGGCACCTTCTTGAGCAGTTCGCGCGGCGGTTTGACCACTTTCTGCCCGTGGCGCAAGTGACAGGAATCGGCATAGGTGGCGGTGACGTTTAACCTCCTCGCCGGGGCGACGTGCAGGTGCGTGACCAGGAACTCGTTGATGTCAGCGACTCTAGCCGCAAAGCGGCGCGCTTTCTCTGCGTACTGCGGATCGTCCGCCAGCAGATGCGGATACTCCTTGAGCGAAACTCCACAGCCGCCAGCGTTGTTGATCACTGTGACGCAGTCATCCTCCAATGCCAGGAAGACATCGATGTTCTGGCGCGCCAGGCGGCGCGCTTCTTCCACGTCGCCCAGGTGCAGGTGCGCCGCGCCGCAGCAGGTCTGTCCGTCTGGTGTGAATACCTCGTAGCCGTTGCGCTGCAGGACGCGCCGGGTGGCCTGGTTGACCGGCCCCAGGAAGGCGTCCTGGATGCAGCCGGTGAAAAAGAGCACCCGCCCGCGCCGCTCGCCAATCGCCGGGGCGGTGCTTCCGGGCGGGGTGAACTGCAAAGAAATGGGAGGCAGGATGCCTTCCATGGCCTTGAGCGCCCCGGGCAGGAAATTCAGGCGGCGCACCAGGCTTTGCAAGCCGATCTTCTCGTACAGCCACATCAGGCGGGCGACCATGCGCAGCAGGCGGGGTTTGGTCATCAACTGCTGCGTTCCCATCCAGCGCAAGAAACGCTCGGCGGCGCCCGGCCGCCGGTTGCGTTCGACCACGATCCGCGCCGTCTCGACCAGCGCGCCGTACTGCACCCCGGAAGGGCAGGCCGTCTCGCACGCCCGGCAGGCCAGGCACAAGGCGATGTGCGGGGAAAACACGGCGGCGAAATCCTGCGCCTCGATCAGCCCTTGCGAGGCGGCGCGCATCAGCGCAATCCGCCCGCGCGGCGCGTCCATCTCGGTGCCGAACACAGCGTAGGTCGGGCAAGCCTGCAGGCACAACCCGCAGTGGATGCACTGGCTCAGTTTCTGGCGGTAGTCGGGGGTCTGGAGGAGGTGGAGGTCGTGGAACATGAGGGAGAGAATGATTAGTGGATGTGTAATCAGGTGCTCAGATGTTGGGCAAATATGGTAGGGTGGCCGGCAAGCACAGCTCGCCTGATGCGCACAGGTGCATTGCCCACAGGCCAAGTATAGCACAAAGCAAAATAGCCGTATGCGAGATATGCCTTTTAATTCCCGTCTGTCGAACGGCCCTCGAGTTTTTCCTCGCGGATCCATGACACTTCGCAGTGGTAAAATGAGGTTTACTCGTCGCAAACAATATTCCTGCCCCCGATCGTCATGGGTCGCCAGCACCTATCGCCTGTCTGCGGGGACTCCACATTCATGACAGACTCTACTCTCGATCTCCTCTCCTGCTCACCAATCTTCAGCAACCTGGCCCCGGCCGCCCTTCAGGCTATCTCTGCCGAGATGGAAGTAAAAAAACTGCCCGCTCCTGAAGGAGGGAAGCGGGCTGATCGACGGAGGGGCGGCCAACAACCTGCCGGTGGACCGCATGCGCCAGGTGCGCTCTACCGGCACGGTGGGCAGGGTGGAGCTGATCACATTAAACTGTAGGGGCAGATGTCATCCGCCCGCCACGCAAAACGGTTCATACCAAATAAGGAAAACAAACGATGAATACGATACGCTTCGAAAGCCAGATGAAAACCAGCCACAGGATTGCCGCTGCCCTTTTGCTGGCGCTGGCAGTCATCCTGGTAAGCTGCGTTCCAGAGAACAAACCGACACCCGGGGTCTCCAGCACCGACGCGGAAAATCCTCGCCGGATATCAACGGCTACGCCTCGCCCGACCATCACTTTTACGCTACCGCCGGCGGCCACCTTCACATCCACGGCGCCCCCCACGCTGCCCCCTGCCCAACCCACAGCCCCACCCACACCAACGACGCTTGCAGGGACCGTTTTGATGGCCTATTATGACCACGAAAATTGCACCATCCGGGTCAATACGCAGGCCTGGAAAATCAGCGACTACTGGAAGAAAAATATCGTCGGGGGAAAAAGTAGCAAAGTCAAACAACAGGTATTCAAATCAAACAACTATTTGATCTACCTGGTCGAACATCAGATGTATCCCGGCTGCCAGGTGGCATGGGCGCTGGCGGTTGGTTTCGAGGAGAGCAACATCCTCCAGGTATCTTTTGAAACAATCAACGGTAAAACCTGGAAGATCTGGAATATCAACAATAATTCCATCCGGGTCTATTTTTGGGAAGATTTCGACATCCGGTTTATGCAGACGGCGCCGCGTGATGCTGCCCAGGCGCAGGGCTGCACAGAGGATGTGTACCAGATCATCGAAAGCCTGTCGTGCGAGCAAAGCGCGGCGCTGCCCACGCCGGCTCCCGCGCCTCACCAGCCGGAAAGCGGCGCCGGGAAGATCGCTTTTATCTCCGATGCAGATTTCAAATCCAATACAATCGCTGTGATGAATGCCGATGGCCTCGACCGGCATCCCCTGATAACGGATTTGGTCCATGTGGAAGGCCTGCAATGGTCGCCGGATGGCAAGCAAATCGTTTTCGTCGCCAAAGTGGGCGACGACAAACACTACCTGCGCGGCGAAATCTACGCGATAAACGCCGATGGCTCGGGGCTGACGGACCTCTCGAACCATCAGGCGGATGACCTGTACCCGGCATGGTCGCCGGATAGCAAAAAGATTGCCTTTACATCCAGCCGTGACGGGAACGACGAAATCTACGTGGTGAACGCCGATGGCTCGGGCCTGGCGAACCTCACCCAAAACCACCAGGCCCAAGACTCTTCGCCTGCCTGGTCGCCGGATGGCAGCAAAATCGTTCTTGGTTCTGTCCAGGAAGGGGTGAAAAACAGCATTTATTGGGTGAATGCCGATGGTTCCAACCCAACCTGGTTAGCCGATACTCCGGGTTACTTTAAGCACCCTGCCTGGTCGCCGGATGGCAGCCAACTGGCTTATGCTGCCGGAGTTGGCGAGTCGCCGATGCCCCACCTTTTCGTGATCAACCGCGACGGCTCCAACCCGGTCGATCTCACCCCCAAGGGACTCGATGGCTACCTGGCCTTTGCCTGGTCGCCGGATGGCAGCCGGCTGGTTTACGCATCCAGGGACGGTGAAATATACGTGATCAACGCCGACGGATCGAACCCGCTCAACCTCACCCAGAACCCCGCCCGCGATAGCCAGCCGGACTGGTCGCCGGATGGCAGCCGGATCGTCTTTCAATCGGATCGCGATGGGAACAACGAAATCTACGTCATGAGCGCCGACGGATCCAACCTGCTCCGGCTGACGAACTATCCAACCTGGGATATTTCGCCGGCGTGGATGCCATAGGGACTCCTCGATCCAATAGTCGTAGGTTGCGCCGGGGAAGGCTGTACCGCGGCGTCATCCGACATGGTGACTGTGCCACTCGGTGCAGATTTTGAGCAAAAGCCTTATCCTGTGGCAACTGGGTAATCTGGAAAATGCAATCCAGGATGGAAAAGCAGGCGCCGAGGGCAGGCGGCTTCAGGAGTTTTTCATCATTGCCCGCAACAGAGTCCAGAACCCAGCCGGCGAACTGAACATCTCCTGGATGATACCGGCTTCGTAGCCGCTGTGCATGGTGCACGAGGCGCAGCGCGGGTCTTTGCCGGGGCCGTAATGCTCCCATAGGGCCGGGTCCAGCACCTCGGTCAAAGAATCGGTGTGCCCGTCGGCGATCAGGTAACACGGCTTGCGCCAGCCGAGGGGGGTATAGGTGGGATTGGTCCACGCCCGGCAGGGGTAATCGCGCTCGCCGCGCAGGAAATCCAGGTAGAGCGGGTTGTTGTAGAAAGCGAACTTGCCACCGGGGTCGAGCACCTGGCGGAAAGCCTGCGTGGAGAGATCGCGTTCCAGGAAGATATCCCGGTCGGGGATGGATTCGTAGGGAAAACCGGCCGAGATCATCATCCCTTCCACGCCCAGGTCGGTAAGCATCCTGAAAAGCTGGTGCAGCCCGGCCACATCGCTGTCTTTGAAGACGGTGGTGTTGGTGCACACGCGGTAGCCTTCGGCCAGGGCGCGGCGCAGCGCCTGCATGGCCTTGTCCCACACGCCCTGGCGCTCCACCCAGTAATCGTGTACTTCCGGCATACCGTCCAGATGAACCACCCAGCAGAAATAAGGGGAAGGCTTGATCTTCTCCATCGCCCGCTCCATCAGCAGGCCGTTGGTGCACAGGAACACGTAGCGCTTTTGGGCGATGATGCCCGCCACGATCTCGGCGATCTGCGGGTGGATCAGCGGCTCGCCGCCGGCGATGGAGACCACCGGCGCGCCCGCCTCGGCAGCAATCTCCAGGCATTTCTCCAGCGGCACCATTTTCTTCTTTTCGATGACGCTCTCGCGGTATTCACGGATACGCCCGCAGCCCTTGCAGGTCAGGTTGCAGGTTTCGAGCGGCTCCAGCATGGTGACAATCGAATAACGCTGGCGCCCCGCCAGGCGGTTCTTCCATACGTGCGCGATCATGCGCAGCCCAAGATCGAGGGATGCCCATTTCATAGTCCACTACTCCTCATGGTCGGTAATCCGTAATCCGTCAACCAGTAATCTGTCGATCCGTTCATTTTGTCGCATCTTCGACCAGTTGCATCACCTCGCTGCGGCTGAGTTTGCTACGGCCCTGCGCCAGGGCGGCCAGCGTGGCGTGCGCCAGGGCCAGCGGGAGTTTGCAAAATTCGAGCGCCGGGCCGGGCGGCAAGGCGTAAATGTAAGCGTCGGCGTAACCCAGGTTGCCGCGAGCATAGGCGTGCATCCGCGCCTCGTCCCAGCCGGGCGGGAAGAAATCCACCCCGCGCTCCAGGTCTTCGGCCCGGTTGCGCAGGATATTGACCGCCTGCAGCCCGCGGCCAAAACCGATGGCGTGGAAACGGTCAGCCGGCGTGCCATCGTACCAGGCCCACAGATCAGAAAGCAACAATCCCACCGCGCCAGCCACGCCAAAGGTATAGCGATCCAGGTCGGCTTCGTCCTGGATCTTCCATCCGGCTTCCGCCCACCCCGCCATGCGGTCGGCCATGGCCGCGGTGGCGTCCCAGATGCGCGGGGCAATACTCTCCGGCGCCAACTGCACCCATTCCGGCAGGCGGGCCGTCACCACCGGAAGACTGCCATTGCAGGCTTTCATGGCGGCCAGCAGGCTATCCCAACGCATCTCGGTTGCGCTGGAGAGCAGCGAGCGACTGACCTGGCGCAGCAGCTCACTTTTGGCGCGCATCTCCAGGGTGGGGTGATCTTCGATTTCGTCAATCGCCCGCAAGCACAGATAAGCCGAAGCGACCGCTTCGAACAGGCCAGCCGGCAAGCGGCTGACCGGGATCAAGAAAGTCCGGCTGGTAGCCGACAGCATCTCCAGGGCCGCGGCGCGCAAGGGCGTGGCGGCAGGGAAATCGACGTTTTCTGGTAATGTCATGGCGAGGCTCCTTAACTCGCCTGGGGATAAATCCCCAGGCTATACAACGGCGCCGGACGAATCCGGCCTGAAATCGGTGAGGACACAATTCATTGGCGGGCAGGGCTTTGCGCGGCCCGGTAACGCGCCAGGGCAAGCAGCGGGAAGTAGGCCGCATACAACTCATAGTGCAGGTAGAAAACGCGCGGGAAACCCGTGCCGGTAAAGGCAGCTTCTCGCCAGGCGCCATCCGCCTGCTGGGTGCGCAGCAGATAAGCGATGCCCCGGCCGACCGCCGCGTTGGAGGCCTCGCCGGCGGCGATCAGGCCGATCAGCGCCCAGGCGGTCTGGGCAGCGGTGCTGGGGCCGGCGCCGCGCAGCGCCGGATCGGCATAGGTCTCGCAGGTTTCGCCCCAGCCGCCGTCCGGGTTTTGGTGGTCCAACAGCCAGGCAACCGCCCGGCGGATATAGGCCTGCCCGGCGTCTTCGCCAGCCGCGAGCAGGCCGGCCAGCGCCTGGCTGGTGCCGTACAGGTAATTCACTCCCCAGCGCCCGTACCAGGCGCCGTCGCCCTCCTGGGCATTTTTCAGGTAAGCGATGGCGAGCACCATCGCGCGCTCGCTCTGCGCCTTTTGCGGATTACTGCCCGGAGCAGATAGAAACTCGAGCACATGGGCAGTTACATCGGCGCAGGTCGGGTCGAGCGGCGACATGAAATCGGCAAAGGGCACGTGGTTGAGGAACTGCCGGTCATTATCCCGGTCGAAAGCCGCCCAGCCTCCATCCCTGGATTGCATATCCAGAACCCAGGCGCGCGCCCGGTCGACGGCCTGCGTTTTCGCCGTCTCCGCTTCGCCGGCCAGCGGCACGCCCAACAAGGCGCGCGGCACAACAGCGCTGTCATCCAGGTCGGGGTACCAGGCGTTGACAAACTCGAAAGCCCAGCCGCCCGGCGCGGTGTGCGGGTTCTTGACGCGCCAGTCGCCGGCGTGGCGGATCTCCTGACCCACCAGCCAGCCAGCGGCCTGCTGCAGGGCAAGGTGGTCGCCGGGCAACCCGCTCCTCTGCAAAGCAAGCACCGCCCAGGCGGTATCCCAGACCGGCGACATGGCCGGCTGGAGCAGCAACGCCACTTCGGTCTCGATGAGGAAGATATCCATTCCATCCAGCCCGCGTCGGATGGCCGGGTGATCGTCAGGATAGCCCAGGCTTTTCAGCGCAAACAGCGAGTAAATCCACGGCAGCATGATCCCACCCCACCCGCCATCTGCCTCCTGGTGTTCCAAGATCCATTCCGCCACTCGATGCAGCGCCTTTTTGCGTCCAGGCTGGAAAGGCAGTTTCTCCCACAGCTTGAAGAGAGCGTCCAACCCCAGGAAGAAATTCTTCCAGCTCCAGAAACGTTCGGCCACTCCCGGCGGATAGACGCGCTGCCCTTCCGGCTCGAGGTACAGATCGGACAGCGAGACTCCTTCCGGCAAGGGGCAGATCGGCTTGCAGGTCAGCACGACGGCCAAAGCCATGATAGTGGCGCGCGACCAACTGGCAAATTCGTAGATATTGAAATAGAACCAGTCCGGCAAAAAAATGACCTCCGGCGGAATGGAAGGCGCACTGCGCCAGGGAAACTGCCCGAACAGGGCCAGCCAGATTTTGGTGAAGACGCTGGACCGCCCGATCCCGCCCGCGGCCAGGATGAACTGCCGCGCTCGCTGCATGGCGACGTCGGTAGCCGGCAGCCCGCCGAGCCTCAACCCAAAAACAACCTGGATACTCACGTTCAGATCGCCCGGCCCGCCAGCATACGCGCTCCACGAGCCATCCGGGTTCTGTGCCCGCAGCACCCCTTCCACCACCTTGCGCTTCCGGCCAGGATCGACCGCTTTGCCCATGAAGTACATCACCACCAGATAGCCCGCCGCCACGCTGGCATCCGCCTCCAGCCTGCCCAGCCAGTAACCGCCCGGCTGCTGGCGGCTGAGCAGATAATCCTGCGCCTGGTGGATGGCTTCATTTACCGATTGTTGTCCGGCGTCATCCAACAGAAAATCAGAAGCAAGGTTTTTGTCTGGCATCAGCATCATACGGTCCCTTATCCATCAAAGCAATGAACAATCGGTCGGCAGGTAATCAAAAGCAAGCACCACTCGTCGCCAGGACTTGCACTACGAGCAGTCCATCACCCACACCGATTATGCGGCTAAGCGTCCAGTCCCAGTTCTCCGCAAGCAAGCAGGAAGGCCCGTAAAAAATGGGTCAGGCTTTTGCGCGCCTGCCGGGTATGGAAAAAGATGGGGGGAATTCCTGCCAGGCGCTGCGGCCTGGCCAGCAAATAAGCAGCCATCTCTTTCCACAACCACTCGCCCTGGGAGCCAACAAAGCGGTCGAAAGGCGGAAGGCTTTCGATGGATGTATCGGAAATGGAACGCAGCGCCAGGAAGCGACACCTTTCCGCCATGCACCTGGCTACCCAATAGCTTTCCATATCCACCACCTGCGCCGAAAACTTTTGTTCCAGGGCCTGCTTTTCCTCCGGCAGGCAAACCAGGTGATCCACCGTCAATCCATCGCCAATCTCCGCGTGGAGGCCTTGTCTCTCGGCAACCCGGGCGGCCAGGGCAATCAAATCGCGATCCGAATCATAAGCCGGCCCGGGGTGAGCGGCGCTGGCATCGTGCAGGCTCTGGCAAAAGATCAGATCGGCAATCGTGAGATGGGGCGCTAAGGCTCCACCGAAACCGAAGGACAGGGCCGTTTGAACAGGGTAATTTTTTAGAATAAAACCGGCTGCGCTTTCTGCCCGTTCTTTGCCCATCCCCGTCTGCACCAGCAGGACCTTCTGGCCTGCGTATTCCCCCTGCCACAAGCGCAACCCGTGCCACGACACGCTCTTCTCGAAGAAGGTGTCCCCCACGAGGTCGCTGACCTCGTTCCACACTGCACCCAGGAGAGCGATCACGGCCTGATAAGTTTACTCGCTACCCGCCATTTTGGGAAGCGTTTTACTCAGGTCGGGCTGGCGGACCATGATCCAATACTCGGATGAGGTGACCGGCTCAAGATGAGATGCGACTCTCACGAAACCCAACCGCTCGTAAAAGCGAATGTTGCGTGAGCTGAAGGTTTCCAGATAACATATATTTCCAGCCCGGTCGGCTTCCAGCAAAGTTGGCTGGAGCAGCCGGCTGCCAAGACCTTGCCCCTGGGCGCGCGGCGACACCCCAAGGATGGACAGGTACCAGGCTGATTCGCCGACGACTTCTGCAGCACGTGGCGCCATAAAGTCGACAATACGCAGGTAGTTGGCGTGTCCCTGCTCATCCAGGATGGAAGCCAGGTAGGCCAACTTGGCCTCCCAGGCCGGGACGCGGATTTCCGCCGGGGCAGGCATGCTCCAGACCGCTGCACCAAGCCCATCGCCAGGAAGCGTGACACATCGCCCGAGCTTCTCTCCTTCGACCATCGAATAAGCAAAGTAATCTCTCAACACGGCACGCTGCCGGTCGCCATCGCCAGAGTAATTCGGCGTAATTGTCTGGTAAAATGGGTTATCTACCAGCGCATCGACCAGGCTCATCGCACACACCGCAAGATGGCCCGTTAACTGCAGACCTGGTAACGTTTGGCGATCATTCATAAACTGCCCTTTCCAGCGAAGAAACTTTTATGCGAGGCATCCGTAATTGCTCTATGGGTAATTGTACCTCTTTACGCATTGACTGGTTACCATTCGTAAAATGGTCATCTATTTCAGAAAAAAGGAGATAACACAATGAACGTTCCCTCGAACCAGGCCGGCGGACGGCTGGACCTGCCCGACGCGCCGGTCACCGCAACCGGTAAGGGTGTAACTGGCATGGAATACAAGGTCATCGGCACGACCATGCAAGCTGTGGTCATGGAACTGGACCCTGGCGAGACCATCTACTCAGAGAGCGGCGGCATGTCCTGGATGAGCAGCAATATCGAAATGAAAACCGGCGGGCGCGGCGGCGGGCTGGGCGGCGCCTTGAAACGCGCCGTCAGCGGCGAGGCGATCTTCCTGGTGGAATACACCAGCCAGGGCGGTAAGGGCACCGTGGCGTTCGCCTCGGACTTCCCCGGCAAAATCGTCCCGGTAGCCCTGGCCCAGGGGCAATCGATGATCTGCCAGAAGACGTCTTTCCTGTGCGCCGAAAAAACTGTCGGCCTGGATATCCACTTCCGCAAACGCCTGGGCGCCGGTCTGTTCGGCGGCGAAGGATTTATCATGCAAAAGCTCACCGGCCCGGGCGTGGCTTTCGTCACCCTGGATGGCGAGATTGTCGAAATGACCCTTGCCCCAAACCAGGTGCTCAAGGTCGATACCGGGCACGTAGCCATGTACGAACCCAGTGTGAACTTCGATGTGGAGATGATTAAAGGCTTCTCCAACATCTTGTTCGGCGGTGAGGGGCTGTTCCTGGCCACCCTGCGCGGCCCCGGGCGCATCTGGCTGCAGACCATGCCCACCAGCAACCTGGCGCGGGCCATCCTGCCCTACATGCCGTCCAAGTCTAGCTGAGTGCTGCGATATGAAAACCGGTGCGGGCAAAGCCCGACACCGGTTTTCATATCGCATTTCAGATAACCCAAACGTACAGCCCCCTGGGACCATGCACGCCCAGGGTGGTGGTCAGCTCGATATCCGCGGTGCGGCTCGGCCCGGTGATGAAGACCAGGTAATCCTGGCCCTTCGCTTCAGCGAAGACCTGATGCAGGTCGGGGCGCAGCGCGGCAGGCGATAGGATTGCCAGATGAACGCGTGGCACGAGTGAAACAGCACGCGGCTTCTCCGCCGAGGAGACCAGCGCCAGCGTGCCGGTTTCGGGCAGGGCAAAATCCACCTCGGTCACCCCCAGGTCACAGGTCGCCAGCAGGTGCTTATCCGCGCCGGAAGGAACGATCTCCACGCCGCAAGCTGCCAGATACTCCGCCAGATGCAGGCGGTTCAGTCCTACCGTAGACCACAGCGCGGCCCGGCGAATATCCTGCTCCGCAACCAGGCCCTTTATCGCGTCGCCCAGGTCAGATTCGTCCACGCGCCGGGCCACGCCAGAGAGCTTGGTAATCTCGGCCAGCAGCAAGTCGATCTCCTGGTCAGGTACACCTGCCTGTCGCGGCGGTAGAACCGGCGGGCGCGGCGGGACAGGGGCTCCTGATTGACGTCCCAGAGAGATACGCACAGAGTCAATGATTGCATTCTCGTCCATTCTCATTGTTCTCATCCATTGGTGATCCGCATCCTCTGTGTTCATCCGCGCCCCGTCCTCTCTCGTTTCGCCCACCACTGGCGGAAGCGCCCGGCAAAAACCGGCATAGGTCGCACCTTCGTCCAACGGTTCGCCGGTGGCGGCAGCGCCGGCAACCAGCCGTCTTTGCGCCAGGGGGCGGTAAAGACGGGCAGCAGTCGTGTGCCCAGCCGGTAGAGCCAGCCTAGGCCGAAGGCCAGCGTGCCCAACTTCGCCCCGGAGCGCACCACGCCCGGAGCGCTGGGGGCAGCCAGGTCGTCGCCTTCGACCACGCGCCGCCGCAGGTGTAACAAAATTTCCGGGATGGGGATCTTCACCGGGCAAACGTCGGCGCAGGCGCCGCACAAAGACGAGGCAAAAGGCAGCTCGCGCGCCGCCCGCGTGCCCAGGATTTGCGGCGAAAAGATGGCGCCAATCGGGCCGGAGATGAACCAGCCGTAAGCGTAGCCGCCCACGTTTTTATACACCGGGCAAACGTTCAAACAGCAACCACAGCGAATGCACTTGAGCACCTGGCGCCCCACCGGGTCTTGCAGCACACGGCTGCGCCCGTTATCCAGCAGCACCAGATGAAACTCCTTGGGGCCAAACTCGCCTTCCTGCCGGCGCGGGCCGGTGATGAAAGATGTGTAGGTGGAAATCTTCTGCCCGGTGGCCGAGCGCGCGAGCAGCTTGAGCAGCACGGTCAGGCTGTCCCAATCCGGGATGACTTTATCGATGCCTACCACCGCCACGTGCAAATCCGGCAGCGTGGTGCACATGCGCCCGTTGCCCTCGTTAGTGACGATGACCAGCGTGCCGGTCTCAGCCACCAGGAAATTGGCCCCCGAAATGCCCATCTCCGCCGCCAGGAACTTCTCGCGCAGCGTGGCGCGGGCGATTGCGGTGAGGCGCTCTGGGTCGGGCGGCGCGTCTACACCCAGCTTCTGGGTGAACAGGTCGGCGATCTCTTCCTTCTTGAGATGCACCGCCGGGACAATAATGTGCGAAGGCCCGACGCCGGCCAGTTGGATGATGAACTCGCCCAGGTCGGTTTCCATGGTCTGGATGCCGGCATCTTCCAGAACGCGGTTCAAGCTGATCTCCTCGGTGGCCATCGACTTGACCTTGACCGCCGTCTTGACCTGGTGCTGCCGGGCGATCTCCAACACAATGGAGCGAGCCCGCGCGGCGTCGCTGGCCCAGTGCACCTGCCCGCCCGCGGCGCTGACATTCTGCTCCAGCTTTTCCAGGTAGTAATCCAGGTTTTGTAGGGTGTGCAGGCGGATATCCGATGCGGCCTGGCGCAGTTCCTCCCATTGCGGCATCTCAGCCAGGCGCGCTGCCCGGTTGCCCAGGAAGCGCCCGGTGGCTTGCTGCACTGCAGCGGGGATATTCTGCGGCACATGTTCCGTATATTCGCCGAACTCGATGTAAGAAGGCGCTGCGCCGCTCATCCCGCACCTCCCGTAGAGGCCAGCACATCGATGATATGCAGCGCCTGGATCGAGGAACCCGCCCGGCGCAGCCCGCCGCCGATGTTCATCAGGCAGCCTGCATCGCAGGCCACCACCGCCTCCGCGCCGCTGGCGATGATGTTGCGCACCTTGTTCTCCATCATCGCCCGGCTGACCTCGGGATAAATCACGCTGAACACACCGCCAAAGCCGCAGCACACATCTTCTTCGGCCAGGGGAATCAGCTCGAGATCGCGCACGCCGGCCAACAGTTGCCTGGCCTCCTGGCGCAGCCCTAACCCGCGCAGATAGTGGCACGAAGCGTGATAGGTAACTTTGTGCGGGAAACGCGCTCCCAGGTCAGTCACGCCAAGCCGGTGTACCAGGAACTCAGTGAATTCAAAGGTACGGGCGGCTAACTCTTTTGCCTGGGTGTGTTCCGGCACGCCTTCGGGAAACAGTTCTGGATAATGGTGGCGCACCATATCCACACACGAGCCAGATGGCGAAACCACCAGGGCATCGCTCTGGCTGAAGGTGTGCAGCCAGTTGTGCGCCAGCTTGCGCGCCTCGGATTGGAAACCGCTATTGTACATCGGCTGGCCACAGCAGGTCTGCCCGGCCGGGAAAATTGGCTCGACGCCCAGTCGCTCCAGGATCGACACCATCTTCTCCAGCGTGCCAGGGTAGAACTGCTCGGCCAGGCAAGTAATGAATAACTGGACTTGCAATGCCATGTACAGACCTCCAATAGATAACCTTCAATTATCTGTAATCTTATCGCGGATTGTACTGCGTGTCATGTGTCGTTTGTAATAAATATCCAACATGCCCGTGACAGGAATATTGTTTTGAGCTTGAAACGGTGGTTTTGATGGTAAACTTAGCGAACATCAAAAAATCTGTAAAGCCTCGCACCTGCCCCGAAAAACGACACCCAGCCAAGCAGGAGTCTATATGTCTGACCAACACGCCCGGCCGATTTCGATCCGCAAAATGGCTTTCTGGCTATGTGGAATATTTCTATCACTGATCGCCTGTGGACTCCCCACAAATCTCATCAGTCCGGCTACCAGTATACCCACTGCCCTGGGCAGCCAAGCCCTGAGCACTGCCATCTCAGCCACCCTGACCGCCTTAGCCCCCACAATTACCCAGACCTCACCTCCGCCCACCGCCACGTTTACCCCTGTGGCGACAGATACGCCGACACCGACCCACACACCGCTGCCTCCGACGTCTACTTTCACTTTACCCCCCAGCGATACGCCGCCACCTACGCCCACTGCTACACCGCCGTTCTATATCATTCAAGGCGGGGTGATCGACAGCACCGGAGCGCCCATCGGTGGCATCAACCTGGCAATTATCCACGCCGCCAACGGCACGCGCTTCGACGTCTACAGCGGGCCGGACGGGCGCTTCACTCTGCAAGTATCATCTTCTCTGGGAACCGGGCCGTACAACGTGGAGGTGGTCGGCTACCTGTGCACCAGCCGGATTATGGACGCCAATTGCAAACTGACCGGCTTCAGCCCCCCGAAGAACATCGAGCGAGTCAGCCTGCCGCAGGTGAACGACCTGCGCTTTGTGTTCCAGATCATCGCCCAGCCCGTTTCGCAGTGCCCATCCTTGCAGCCCGGCACCTTGCTATTCGAGGACCCACACGTTTGCTTCCTGTATCCAATACCACCGGGCTACCAGCTTACTTTTATCAACGCTACCACGCTGCGCCTCGAAGGGCCACCCGACGGCAGATCAGTCGAACCGGTGGTACCCTTCTATACTTTCGAGATTTATGATTCATTTGCCGGGGCCGCCAAACCCAAGCACGTGGCCGAAAAATGGGTAGCAGATAACGGCCTGGCCAGTATCCCCCTGCAATATGGCAGCCTGAACGTTGGCGGCGAAAAGGCGATCACGATCAGCGGCGAGCCGGGCGTTGCCGCCGGGCTGCGGGTTTTCGTCGTCCACGATGGCGTGGCCTATATGCTCTACGCGTGGCCTACGGATATCCCGGCTGTCGCGCCACAGTTGAGATATATGTGGGACCTGCTGATCACCACGCTGAGGTTTAAGTAACCGGCAAAAGCCCGCACGGCCTAGCGCGGCGTGCTGAGCGCGGTGGACACCGTATTCACCATCGCATCACGCTTGCTCTGCAATTCTTCACTGGAAGCCGCGGCGTAGGTGAAAGAGGCGTACGAATCCCCGCTGGCGACCAGTAAGTACATGGTTTGCAAGAAACCCATGTCCAGACGGCTGGTGTAAGATGCGTCCCCAATAGTAGGTGTCGTAGGCTGGTAGCCGTCAGGGATATTGCACTTCTGATAGCCTTCTGCCACCATTGCCATCAATTCCGCCAGAGGCTTGCTGGAAAGCGCCTGGATATCCGGCGGCAGAGGCGTGGGGGTAATATTCGTGCCGCCACTGAACGAGAGACTGCACCCATTCTTGAACTGAGCGATGGTGCCAAGCAGTCCCGGTTTGGCTACGTCGGCAGATTGCACCACCACTGTGAATGAGCGTTGGCCCGACTGCCCGGCAGTCACGCACACGCCCGGCGCGGCGGACGGCTGGCCCAGCGGCTCACCCAACAGCGCCTCTACCTGCGCCGGCGGGATCAGAGCGCAGGCATCCGCGGTTGGCGAAAGCGTCACCGCCAACGCTACAGGCGCACCACCCGCGGCAGGCGAGACCGTTACAGGCGCTTCTGTGGAAGGAATTTGCGCACCGGCCACTGGAAGCGTCGGCGAAGGAAGGATGGCCAGCGGCGTATCTACGACGGCCTGGGCCGGCGCCGGTCCCTGTGCAGTAAACGTGGCAGCCAGGGCTACGGCGGCGGTGGCCTTCAGGTCTGGAGTAGATACGGGCGACGCTGGCGACAAATAGCCAGTCAGGTTACAAGCCAGGCTGACGGCAGCGATTACAACCAGCGCCAGATAGATCAAAACTCCGGGAAAAAGCCTTGTATGTCTCATCCGTGCTCACCTATTGTTCGACCAGAGATAGATAAAGCCAGTTAGGATCACCTGCCAAAGTAGTTTTGGCCAGGCAGAAAATAACCTTTACGATGAAGACACCACCCCTAAGAACCACAAGCACAAACATAAATTAACCAACACTGCAACCACAATAAGGGCCACAATTACTCTTGTGGAAACCTTGCGCCGGGCAGGAGGCAGCGTCACACCGGACTGCTCCGTCGCGCTCGCTTCAGGCGGCGCGGCAATATTCGGAGGGGCAGCCACTGCAGGAGAAACCTGCCTCGCTTTGCCAGCATTGACCGGCGCCACCATCACCGGAGAAGACGGTCTGCGCCGCGCCGCCTGTTTGGACAGGAACGCCGCACTCCGTTGCAGGATTGCCTTCAACTCACCCACATTGGCGTAGCGATCTTCCGGCTTCATTTGCATGGCCTTGACGATGGCAGCTTCTACTGCCGGCGAGATCGCTGGATTTAAGGTTCGCGGTAAGATCAAGGGGGCGCCCGTAGCCCGCGCCACGCTCTCGGGTGGCTCGTGACCAGTAAGCACCGTATAAAGCGTAGCCCCAAGAGCATAGACATCCGAGCGGGCATCGGTCGTCCCACGGCCATACTGCTCGAGTGGCGAATAGCACGGTGTTACGGCCCGTGCTCCCATTGTGGTTTTGAGTTCAGCATCGAATAGCTTGGCAATACCAAAATCCACCAGCATGGCTTTGCCCGCCGGTTGCGCTCCACCGCTTGCCGCGTCTACCGCCGCGCTGTTCGCAGCCGCAATCTTGATATTGGCCGGTTTGATATCGCGGTGAATGACCGGGGGAAGCTGGGCATGCATATATTCCAGCGCGTCGCACACCTGCACGATCCAGGGCAGCACTTCCGCCTCGGGCAGCGGTCCGCCGGCTGACTGGAGCATTTCGCTGAGGTCTTCCCCTTCAACAAAATCCATCACCAGGTACTGCCCCTGGCCAGGCAGGATAAAATGGTCGATCACGTGCGGCAGGTTGGGATGCGTCAGATCGGAAAGGATACGCGCTTCACGCTTGAACTGGCGCTGCGCGTCTTCACTGGTGTTCAGGTTCTCTTTCAGGGCACAGGGTTTCTCGAGGTTCAAATCCCAGGCGCGGTAAACTGCTCCAAAACCACCCTGGCCAAGCAGCTTGACGATCCGGTAGCGATTATTCAGAATCTGGCCCGCTTCCAACGGCATCTCGCACCTCGATACACTTTTGATTCTATCACAAACGCCTGATCGTGCTATGCCTTCACCAGCGCCAGCCTAGATCGATTGAGACTTGCTTACCTGGCCCAGATCGATCTTCTGCACGGAGCGCAAGCCGGGTAACGCAGCCAGTAAGACGACGAGCAGCATTCCCCCTACCCCAAGCCAGTAGAATACCGGCTGCACAACAGGCACCATACCGTAGAAATCCGTGTCGTAAGCGCGAGTCAGGTAGAACCCAATTTCGCGACCCAGAGGTACGCCCAGTCCAATCCCTAGACCAGCCATTATAAACAGGTCCAGAAGCACACCGGCAGCAATTTCGTTACGGCTGACGCCCAACGAGCGCAGGATGGCCAGGTCACTTTGCTGCTCATGCAACGTGGCGCTGACCGTATTCAGGATCACCGCGATAGTCAACAAACAGCCGAACAGGAAGAACATCATGGTCGTTTGCCGCCAGTATTCGACGTACGCCCGGATATCGCCCACGAAGGCAGCGTAATCTTCCACGGAAATCACGCCAGGGATGTCGGCCAACGCCTCACGCACGGCATCTTTCTGTCCGGAGGCAACACGGATCAGGGCAGCATTGGCAAGGTAAGTACGGCCGGGCATCCATTCCACCACCAGGCTGCGCGGCACAAACACCGGGCTGCCCATCACCTGCGAGACGATGCCCAATATCTTTGCCTGGCGAGTTTCGTCCAGCGCTTTCAGTTGTATGGTATCGCCCACACCGACCTGCAACACCCGCGCCAGGTTATGACCAATCCACACGCCCTCTGTGCTCGAGAAAGCTGGCTGACCGCCCAATCTCTCCAGATTCAGAAATGGCTGCGTTTCATCCACTGCCATCGCCAGCGTATTGAAACCCGAACGCTGCGCGCTGCTCACCGTGGCCGGGCCATAGAGCGCCGCCTGCACCTGCTGCACACCCCGCGTAGATCGAATCTCATCTTCGATACTCCGCCCGGGCTGGAGGTAGTTTGTTATCAGACGCAGATCGAACTGCCCGGAGGCGTAATAGGACTCAAAGCTGGCATCCGTCGTGCTGAGGATAGCCATGGCGGAAAATACCATCACCGAGCCGGCCATTACACCCAACATGGTGCCCAACGAACGCCCCGGCACGCGCAGCAGATTGCGCAGCGCCTGGCGCAACGCCAGAGGCAAAAAGCTCAGTGGCAAGCGGCTAATGGCGCTGGGTGTGTGCGGCGTGGGTGGGCGCAGCGCTACACCAGGCGACGTGCCCGATTCAACCCACGCCGGGTAAGCTCCCGCCAGAGTAGTGCCCAACACCACGACAACAAAACCGGCAAGGATGAAATCCCATTGCGGCTGGTTGGTAAAACCAGGCAAATAACCGCCCGCGATAGCGGTGACAAACGGCATCATTACCACAAACGAATTCAAATAACCCAGCACACTGCCTACCAGCCCACCAGTTAACCCGATCAAGGCCCCAAAGCTCAAATAGTGTGTTACCAGCTCGCCACGCGTCACACCCAGAGCGCGCAGTGTGCCGATCCGCTGCCGCTCGGATTGCACCATCCGCCCCAGCAAGATGCCTGTAACCACCAGCCCGCCTACCAGGAAAAGCAACGAGAATGTTACCAGCACAGGGAAGTTGCCATTCACATTTGCATCGATCACCCCACCGCTGGCTGTCTGGGTGCGTGAAAATATTTCCACATTATCGTAACCGGATAACGCCGCCTGGATCGCCTGGCGAGCGGCAGATTCTTGCGCCAGGTTCGGGGGCGAACTGGCCAAACGCACCGCAATCTCGTTGATCTGTCCGCTCATGCGCGCCAGCCCGGCCAGCCTGGAATAGGGTACCCAGGCCACGCCGAATGAAGAAGTGGCCGGGAAGGGGATCTCCCGGCTGCGTCCTGCTACCAGATACTCCGGGCTGAAGACCAGACCGGCGACCCGCAAATGGTAATGCTGACCGCCAATCCAAACGATCATTTCGTCGCCGGGATGAATCCCGTACCGGTCGGCGAACCGCTTGAGCAACAAGATTTCCTTGTCGCCCTGGATCGCTCGCCCGACAGGGATATCCACCTGGTTGACTGCCGGTTCGCCCTGATCGGGCAGCGAAACCAGGCGAAGGGTAATCAACGTATCTCGGCGGGGATCGAGCTGTACGCCGCTCTCCACCACCAGGCGCCCCTCGGCGGCAGCCACAACCGGGATCGAGCGCAGCTTATTTACCGCCCGCCAGGAAGCTGGAGCCAGCTTCACCTGGTAGTCCATGTAATTCAATTGCTGGTAAGTGCGGTAAATCGAATTCTTTACCCCCATGCCCGAAGGATACATGGCGCCGTAGAAAGCCAGACCCAACACCACCACCAGCCACACAGCCAGGAACTGCTTCCAGTGCAGGCGTAGATCGGCAAGGGTTTTACGATGCAGAGATTTGAGCATAGCTACCCTGCTACCACTTGAGGTCGCGGGCATCCAGCGGAGCGGGGTTGACCTCCACCGCATGGACCATCCCATCGCCCAGCCGCACCACACGATCCGCCATCTGGGCAATTGCCTGGTTGTGCGTTACCAGGACAAAAGTCTGCCCGGTCTCACGGTTCAGCGAGCGCATCACATCCAAAACCTCGATGCCCGTAGAAAAATCCAGGCTGCCTGTTGGCTCATCTGCCAATACCAAAGCCGGGTTCTTGGCCAGGGCGCGCGCCACCGCCACACGCTGCTGCTGCCCGCCGGAAAGCTGCCCGGGGTAATGATCCATGCGCTCACCCAAACCGACTCGCCGCAGCACATCCTTCGGATCGGAGCGCCCCTGGCGACGCTCACCCATTTCGGCGGTCAACATTACATTTTCCAGGGCGGTCAGGGTAGGCAGCAAATTGAAGAATTGAAAGACAAACCCTACCTTCTGCCGGCGATAAATGGTCAGGCGCGCCTCCGAAAGCCCGTGGATGGCATCACCACCGACCTGGATCGTGCCGCGATCAGGCCGCTCTAAACCGCCCAGAATATTCAAAAAGGTGGTTTTTCCGCTACCACTTGGCCCCAGGACCACAGCGAATTCACCCGCCTCGATTTCCAGGCTGAAACCATCCAGAGCAGTGATGGTATTCGCCCCCAGGCGATATGTCTTGCATACATCTTGCATCTCAATGTGGCTCATAGGCTGAAATGATAAACTGCTTTAGGAAATTGGGCAAGGATACCAGCAGTGGTAAAATTGCGTCACTCATGAGAAACTGGTTCATTGCCGGCCTGGCAGCGATTTTTTCGGCCGTTTTCCTGGTGGGACAGGCGCGTACACCTGGCCTTGTTTCCAGCAGGTGGAGCATCTTTGTCTTCGGAATGTTGTGGGTGGGCATTACCCCACTGGCCTATCGAGTTATTGTCCACTTCACCCTGCCTCGCCTGGAACAGTCCGGTTGCTCACCCCGAGCACGCCGGTTCTGGCTGGCTGGGGCATTGACCGCCGGGCTGTTGCTGGTCTGGGTGATCCCCATTGAAATGCCACCTGCTGTTATCGAGCAAAAACTGGTCATCCAGGCCACCGGCGAGAACAACCCAAAAGCCAGCGCTGCCCTGGTCAAACTCGACGGTTTGTACAAGCTTTTTGGCCCGCGCATCAATTTCACCAATTTCACCGGGTACAAGGCCTGGCAAAGCGTCGACGACCATTTGATTCCATTACAACTGCCTTCTCGCCTGTCCTGGCAAAGCGACAGCCCTGAAACCTATCGCCTGGTATTTATTACCGACGAACAATCGGGGATCGTTGATATAAACTGGAACGGCGCCAGACAACGTCTCGACCTGTATTCAGCTTCGGCGGCTACGCGGGTGATCATCCTGGAGCCGCGCACCGGGTACCGCCTGATTTTGCGCAACGCGCTGTTTGCCTTATGCTCAGGTGTTTTTCTTGGCTTGCTCTTGTTCCATCTTTCGCTCTACCTGGTTACACGTTCGTCGCCGGGCGAACTGCAGCCAGTAAGCCGCTGGTGCATTGCCCGTTATGCCCTGGGACTGGCTGCCGTGTGGCTCTTCTTCCTGCTCGTCTTCTGGCCGGGCATGATGAGTCCCGATTCGATCGGGCAATGGAAACAGGCCATCACTGGACGCTACGATAATGGCCACCCACTGTTTCATACCTTGAACCTGTGGCTGCTCTCCCGCCTGTGGCCCTCGCCAGCCATCGTCGCCCTGGTACAAATCGCTGCCCTGGCATTGGTCAGCGGCATCTGGTTTTACCTGCTGCGCAAATACGGCGCCCCGCGCTGGGTCACCCTGGCGCTGGCAGTTCCCCTGGCTATCTTGCCTCCTGGGAGTATGCTGGTCATCACCTTGTGGAAAGATGTGGCATACAGCATCGCTGTCCTGGCCTTGTCCGCGATCCTGTTCGAAATCTCCATGACACAGGCCGCCTGGCTGCGCCAGAACGGAGCGTGGGTGCTGCTCGGGGTTACCGCCGCCCTGGTTGCCCTGTACCGCTACAACGGTATCCCCGTTGCCCTGGCTGCCCTGGCTGCCCTGCCCATTTTTTATCGCACTACCTGGCGGCAGGTATTACCTGCGGGGCTGCTTCTCGTCTTTGCCTTATGGGTGGTCAGTGGCCCGTTGACTCGCGCCCTGGAGGTCAATACCACCGGTTCCCAGCAAGTGTCCAGCGGCATGGTCATTCACCCCATTGCTGCTCACCTGTATTTCGGTACTCCTTTGACACAGGAAGAGCAACAGATGCTCTCTGGAATCCGCCCCTTGAACGATTTCTGGAGCTATCACTGCTACTCGGTTAACCCTACCACATTCAGCCCACTCTTCAACCACAGCGTTGCCGTGAAAAACCAACGGTTCTTATTCCAAACCTTCCTGCGCCTGGCGCGAAGCAATCCCTTGCTGAACCTGAAACACATGGCTTGTTCCAGCTCTGCCGTCTGGCGGGTGATCCCGGCGCAGAACTCGTATATGTATCTACACACGTACGAGTGGAGTCGCAGTGGAGAACCGGATTATGTTGCCGCCAACGATCTCGATCTGACAGAACAATCGTTCCTGCCCGGGCTGCTCACTCCTCTAAAAGAGATCGTCTTCGCCAGCCATCCCAGTCTGATCTGGCGGCCGGCGTTTTATTTCTATCTTGGCCTGTTCGGCGCAGTTGTCTTTGCAATGCGCCGCCGCTCCTGGCATTTCCTGCTCTTTTTTGCACCCATTGTGGCACAATCGGTTATTCTTGCCCTGGTCACTTTCGCCCAGGACTTCCGTTACCAGCTTGTCGTATATCTGGTCAGTTTCTTCAGTGTTGGAGCAATATTCGTTGCACCCAAACCGGCAAAAGACGTTGACAAAACGAACGGAGCGTAGTAAGATTTTGCCGCCCTGAATGGCGAGGTAGCTCAACGGTGGAGCAGGGGACTCATAAGCCCTTGGTTGTGAGTTCAAGTCTCACCCTCGCCACTCATTTTATTTAACAGGCAAATTCGTGTTCATCTGTGTGCACCCGTGACCGAATTAATGACCAACAAGCAGCAGGAGCCCGCCGTGAGTGAACAAACGGCGTACCGGGCCTGGTGCATATTCTTGCTGTTGGCTGCCGGCCAGGGGGCTTGGGCATTGGTCTCCTTGTTGGGAGGCCGATCGGCGGGTGGGGCTATCCAACTGGCGCCACTCTCCGCGACGCGCCTGGCCTTCGCAGCCGGCGTGCTGGTTTTGCTGCTGTTCTTTAGCATTTTGCTGCTCGAAACCCGGCTATGGCCGGCCAGGGCACAAAAACGCATCGGGCGGCTGTTGGCATTCTTCGAACATAACCAACGACGCAACCGGATGCTGCTGCTGTTTGCATGTCTGTTCCTGCTAAGCAGTTTCACTCTCACCCTTATCCCTGAAATCGAAGAGCCATTTACCCGGGTAATCCTTGAGAGGCTTTGGCCATTGGTGGCGTGGCTGGCTGGTCTGAGCGCCCTGGCATTTGGAGCCATCTTTTTATTGTGGAACTTCACAGCAATCCGTCGCTCACTGGCAAAACAGCGCGTCTTTTGGGCGGTCTTATTCCTGTTGGCCTCCATGTTCGCCTTATGGCATTGGATCGTGCTCCCATTCTATCCGAGCGTATCCATACGCACTGGTTGGAATCGCCAGGGTGTTCCCCTGGTCGAGATGCAACTGCTTGCAGCCTGGCTGGCCGGTATCACCACCCTGGCAATATCCGGTTGGGTTATCCATCGTATGAGCCAGCCAAAGCCGCCTCGCTGGCTATCTGGACGAAGCCCGGATCTGGCCATCATCTTGCTCATCTGGCTGGTAGCAGTGATCGGCTGGCAAAGCATCCCCATCACCCCCAGTTGGTTCGTCTCCGAGCCGCTGTATCCTACCTTCGACTACTGTCCATATTCAGACGCCCGCTCCTATGACATGGTCGCCCAGGATGCGCTTGCCGGCGGAGGGCTTCGTTTTCTCAACACCCCCTTCGTACGCCGCTCCATGCACGGTTTATATTTGCTCATTCTGACACTGATCGGCGGCCAGGATTATGAACGAGTGATCTTTTTACAGATCGTTGTGTTGGCCTGCCTTCCAGTAATGATCTACCTGTTAGGGCGAAGCCTGCACAGCCGCGTCACCGGGGTCATTGCCGCCGTACTGATCTTGCTGCGCGAGGCCAACGCCATCGCGCTGGCCGATGTCATTACCACCGCTCACGTCAAATTGTTCATGGTGGATGTTTTCACCGCGTTCCTGGTCACGATCCTGGTTTACCTGGCTGTGCGCTGGTTGCAAAACCCGCATCCCGGCAGCTTACTCGGACTGGCCTGTGGCGGGGTGACGGGCGTAACCATGCTGGTAAGATTAGAAACATTTGCGTTGATTTTTCCAATATTGGCGCTGTTGGTCATCGCCTTGCCCGCTGGCAGGCGTTGGCGCGCCTGGCTGCAACATTCGTTGATCTTTGCCATCGGCGTGATTCTGGTCGTTTCGCCCTGGGTATGGCGCAACTGGCAGCGAACCGGTTTGTTGTTCATCGACTCGCCAAGCCACCGCACCTCGCTCATCCAGCAGCGCTTTTACCCGCCTACCCCGACTCCGGCGCCAACTGCAACAGCGACCTCAACGCCAACCCCGGTTCCGGTGACCACTCTTACCTCAACGCCAACGATCTCCCTCACGACATCCGTCACTCCGGCGCCCTCTGGAGGCAGCCTGTCGCCTGGCAGCTTCAAGCCCCACCAGATCGGCCCGGCTAACACACCTTCACCGGGGACGCCTGCACCAGGAAGCGAATCGGACGATCCGGCTTATTCCAGAAAACCCGGTGAGTTTATCCGCTTTACCCTGATCCACTATCTCAACAGCCAGGTGCAAACCGTGCTCATTTTTCCTTCGACCATACGCTGGCTGGATAGCACCATTGGTTTTGCAGCCCACCATGACCTGTCCCGATTTTGGAAAGAGTGCTGCTCCTTGACGAGTTACGTGCGCCGGATGCCCTATTGGCACACCTGGACAGGGGAGTTTCCCCGCCAGGCAGCCCTACCCCTGGCGATAAACCTGGTCATATTGTCTGCGGGCATCGCCATCGCCTGGCGGGAACGCCGCTGGAGCGGCATATTGCCGGCCGCACTGGCAGCCACCTACCTGGCAGGCAACGCGGTGTTCCGCAATTCTGGAGGACGTTATGTCCTGCCGATAGACTGGACCAGCATCCTTTATTTCAGCGCCGGCCTTACGCACCTGACCTTTTCCATTCTGGAGAAGGTGCTCGGGCAGCCGCTTGCTGCCAACACAAGCCCGGCTTTCGACCCGGATGCCCATCGCGCAGCGCCACCTCCTGGCAAGCTACTACGCTCACCGGATTTTTATGGGTTGGTCGCACTGCTCTGTTTGCTCGGTTGGTCGCTTCCAGTAGCCGAGAAGATCATCCCCGACCCCTATCCCCCCACCCGGCAGAAACAAATGCTCACCAGCTTGCTATACGCCCCTGGGCTCGTCGATGAACAACGCAAAGTACTGCAAGCTTTCGTAGCGCAAGGAGCGCTTGCGTTGCCTGGGCGCATGATCTGTCCACAATACTACCCCAGCGGCGGAGGAGCGCCCAGCCCCAACGCCGGCGATCTTGTCGTCCGACCTTATCCCCGTCTGGTATTTTACCTGGCCGGCAAATGGGGGCGAGATTGGGCGCTCCCAGTCGCTCAAAAGCCCCCCCGCCTGGTCAGCGGCGACGATGCAATGATCATCACCTGCTGGCGGCAAGACATCCCTGTGCTCGAGCCGCTGGCCGTGGGCGTGTTCGAGCCATCCGGAGAGCTGAAAGCAGTGGTCGTACGTTCATTCCTGCCAGATACCACTACCTGCCCCCAAAGCGCCCCTTGAGTTACCACAGATCAATGGGTGTCATAACGACAAAATACTACGGTACACTCCAAACATCTGCTGGTTTACGAGATGGTCGGCATAGTTCTCCTCTACCAGCCGTCGCCCAGATTTCCCCATTTGCTCGCGCAGTAATGGATCACGCACCAAACGCTCCAGTTTTTCGGCCAGGGCCAGTGCATCGCCCGGGGGTACCAGAAAACCCGTCACTCCTGGGATAACCACTTCCCGGCAACCTTGAACATCCGTGGCTACGATCGGGCGCCCACAGGATGCCGATTCGAGCAACGCCTTGGATAAGCCTTCCCCCATCGAGGGCAATGCCACAATATGGCACTGGTGATACACGGCACGCATATCCGCCTGCCAACCCCACCATTCCACCAGCCCTTGCTCCACCCAATCCCGGATGATTTGCTCGTCAATCGATTCCGGGTTACCCGGATCGGGCCGGCCGACCAAAATGATGCGCACCGGCAGCCGGTCTTTCAAGACGCGCGCCGCATCGACTAACGTGCCCACTCCTTTAGCCCACAACAGCCGTCCCGGAAAAACGATCAACGGGGCGTCAGCCAGCGTCTCTGCGGCGTAGTCGAAAGCGTGGATATCAACTCCCACCCCATTGATCAAATACACATTCCGGTTGGGCACCAGACCGCTTTGTACGAAGAAAGCCAGGTCGGATTCGTTTTCGAAGGTGGTAGCCACCCGGAAACGAAAGTAGGCCAGGTAGAAAAGCATCTGCACCAACGTGCGGATGGCCGACGCCCTGGCACTCGAACCCAGAAAAACATATCCTCGCCCGGTGACAGAATTGATCGTGGCAGGCAATTGAGCAATACGCGCAGCCAGCGAACCGTAGATAACCGGTTTGATGGTGAAATGGTGCGCCAGGACGGGCCTCTCACGGCGATAGATGCGCGCCAGGGCGCGGATCGAGCGCCACTCTTCCAACGGCGCTACGGCCTGCCGTTCGAGATTCCACGGAATCGTAAAAAAACCCTGCCGGGCTAACAGGTCGAGGAACTCATCCGCCGGCGAAACCAGACCCACCTCAAAGCCTTGTTCAACCAGGTATCGCGCCAACGACAGGCGGAAATTATACAAATACCAACCCGTGTTGGCAACCAGCAACACTTTTCGGGTTGGAGCGCCAGAGCTTGAAGGATGCATGTCCCGAAGATTATACCAAGCAAAAGCAATCGTTGGGGAGCAGCCAGGTATCAAAATGCCCGTCACGCGGGTAACCTCATCATTCAACCTGATGTTATAATCGGTGGGCGACTTCCAGGGAAAACCGCCATTAACCCTGCAAAATGACCAGAACACCAGACTCCAGTGTCGTCCGAAAACAGATAGATCACGCGCCTCGCATGGATATAAATACCGCCGTCGTCATCCCAGCATATAAAGCCGAAAAACACATTCTCCGCGTGCTGGAGCGTATTCCCGACTTTATAAGCCATGTGGTAGTCATCGACGATTGCAGCCCTGATCGTACTGCCGAGCTTGTTCAGCAGCGCACCCTGGTCGACCCGCGTGTCCTCCTGGTGCAACACACCGAAAACCAGGGCGTGGGTGGGGCTACAGTCACTGGCTATCACGCTGCAGCAGAGATGGGTGCAATGGTGATCGCCAAAATGGACAGCGATGGCCAGATGGACCCCAATTATCTGCTGCCTCTTATCAACCCCATCATCCAAGGCAAAGCGGATTACACCAAAGGAAACCGGTTTTTGTATGGCACAGAGATCGAACGGATGCCACTGGTGCGCCGAATCGGAAATCTCGGCCTTTCCTTCCTTACAAAAGCCGCATCGGGCTACTGGAACATTTTTGACCCTACTAACGGCTACACTGCCATTCGCACCGCCTTGCTCAAGCGGATGGATCTGAGCAAAGTCGACCGGCGCTACTTCTTCGAAACCAGCCTGCTTATCGAAATGGGCATTCGCCGCGCGGTGGTACGTGACGTAAGCATCCCGGCACGCTACGGCGATGAGACCAGTTCCTTATCCGAATGGAAAGCATTGCTCGAATTTCCCCCAAAGCTACTCAAAGGGATGCTGCGGCGTATCTACATCCTGCACTTCTTCCACGACTTCACCTCCATAGCCGTGTTCTTGCTCGGCGGCCTGGCCGGCGTGACCTTTGGACTGATCTGGGGGATCTACCACTGGGTAAAATCGTCACAAATGGGTGTGCCCGCATCTACTGGAACCGTGATGATTGCCGTTCTCCCCTTAATGATCGGCATACAGCTCATCCTGCAAGCTATCGTGCTGGATATCCAGAACGTCCCAGGCGAGGTGGTCGATGCAGACGGATAGTGTATGAAAACTGCCATCCTGATCGTCAGTTTTAACGGCAAGAACTACATCGCCAGTTGCCTGCACAGCCTGTACCAGTCCGACGCGCGCATGCTGGGTGCCGAAATCATCGTGGTGGACAACAGATCTTCAGATAACACCCTCGAAATCGTCTGCCAGAGATTTCCCGAGGTGCGGATCATTGCCTTGCCCGAGAACCGCGGTTTCTGCGGAGGGAACAACGCCGGACTAGAGTATGTTATCGAACATGGCTACGACTACGTTTTCCTGCTCAACCAGGATACGATCGTAGATCAGCATTTTCTTACCCCGCTGTTGGAAACCATGCAAGCCAGGCCGCAGGCCGCACAGGTGCAGCCGCTCATCTTACAACACGACTCCCCGCACCTGATCAACACCGCCGGGAACCCCATCCACATCCTGGGCTTTGGCTACGTCAGCCAGTATGGGAAATCCATCGAACAATTTCTGGCTCAGCAAGATGGTTGCGTCGAAGAGATCGCCTCTGCTTCTGGCGCTGCCGTGTTGATCCGCGTTGCTGCTTTACGCCGGGTCGGGCTTTTCGATGATTTGTATTTCGCTTACGACGAGGACGTCGATCTTTCCTGGCGCCTGCGCCTGGCCGGTTATACGGTCTGGCTGGATAGCCGCTCGCGCATCTACCACCATTACCATTTCAACCGCAACCCGCGAAAATATTATTTCCTCGAACGAAACCGCCTGATGACAGTCTTCAAAAACTATAAGACGTCGTCGCTGTTGGTGCTGGCCCCGGTATTCATCGGCTACGAACTTTTCATTTTTCTCTATTCCCTCTTCAACGGATGGCTATCTTACAAGCTGCAAAGCCTTTGCGACCTGCACACGAATCGCAAAGCCATCCGAAACAATCGCCTCCAGGTGCAAATGCTCCGGCAGGTTCCTGAGAGCGATCTCGCCAGGCACCTTACCCCCTTGCTGGAATTCGATGGCGTTCAGAGTATAATGATCGCTATCGCAAACCGTTTATTAGCCTTGTACTGGGGCTTGGCCAAAAAGCTGATCTAATCCAAGCCCGGCCAGGCATGATATACTAAACGATAAGGTCATCTGATTATTCAACATGAGTGAAGGGAAAAATAACATGATCAACATCTCAAAACCCTACATCGGAGAAGAAGAAAAGCAAGCTGTTTTGGAAGTGCTCTCGTCCGGGATGCTGGTACAGGGTCCTCGTACCGCTGCACTGGAAGAAAAATTTGCCCAGGTCTGTGGAGTCAAACATGCTGTAGCCACATCTTCAGGAACTACTGCATTGCACATCGCCCTGCTGGCGCACGGCATCGGCGCCGGCGACGAAGTAATTACCTCGCCATTCACATTTTTCGCTTCGATCAGCAGCATCCTGTACACCGGCGCCAGGCCGGTATTTGTTGATATTCTTGAAGACACCTTCAACATTGACCCGGCTCAAATCGCCGCGGCCATCACCCCGCGCACGAAAGCCATCATGCCGGTTCACCTGTACGGTTATCCCTGCGATATGCAAGCCATCATGGAAATTGCCCGCCAGCACAACCTGGCGGTCATCGAAGATGCCGCCCAGGCCATTGGGGGGGCCTTCCTGGGGCAACCCGTGGGCAGCTTCGGCACCGGGTGCTTCAGTCTTTATGCCACCAAAAACGTGATGTCTGGCGAAGGCGGTATGATCACCACCAGCGACGAGGAGCTTGCCAGGCGCTGCCGCATGATCCGCAACCACGGCATGCAGCGACGTTATTATCACGATATGCTGGGGTACAATTTCCGCATGACCGACCTGCACGCCGCCATTGGCCTGGTGCAGATCGGCCGCCTGGAGCAATTTACCCAGGCCAGAGAGAAAAACGCCGCCTACCTGAACGCCAACCTGAAAACGGTGGTCACACCAAAAGTGAAGGAAGGCTATC
Source organism: uncultured Anaerolinea sp. (assembly GCA_964595435.1). Taxonomy (GTDB): domain Bacteria; phylum Chloroflexota; class Anaerolineae; order Anaerolineales; family UBA4823; genus RBG-16-57-11. The sequence continues at coordinate 46,917 of CAZQQJ010000040.1, forward strand.
GCCACGTCTGGCACCAGTACACGATACGCGTTTCAAAAGAGCGCGACCAGGCGATCCAGAAACTGGCCGATGCGGGCGTTGGCAGCGGCATCTTCTATCCCCTACCTGCCTACCGCCAGCAGCCGGTCATCGATGCCGGGCTGGGCAATATCGAGCTTCCCGTAACCGAGAAACTGGTCAAAGAAGTGATCTCTCTGCCCGTTCACCCCCAGCTCAGCCAGGAAGACCTGGAGACGATTGTGCGCGAGGTGAACAAGCTATGACCGCCCGGCCCCCCTTGCGCGTTGCGGTAATCGGCGTCGGCTCGATGGGTCGCAACCATGCCCGGGTGTATTGGGAACTCCCCGACGTGGAACTGGTGGGAGTGGCCGATGCAGACCCGGCCCTGGCCGAATCGGTCGCAAGGAAATTTGGCACTCGCGGTTATAGTGATTACCATAAACTCTTGGATGAGGCGCAGCCGCAGGCTATTACCCTGGCCGTTCCCACCAGCCTGCATCGCGACATTGCCCTGGAGATTATCCGCCGCAACATTCACTTGCTGATCGAAAAGCCCATCGCCTTCTCGATCGAAGAAGGTCAAGAAATCATCGAGACTGCCCATTCCGCGGGTATTAAGCTGATGGTCGGGCATATCGAGCGGTTCAACCCGGCCGTCATGGCCCTGCAGCAACGTATTGCCGCAGGCGATCTTGGGCGCGTTATCCAGCTCGACGCCCGGCGGCAGGGGCCTTTCCCTTCCCGCGTCAGCGACGTGGGCGTCGTGATCGATCTGGCAGTACATGACATCGACATCATGCGTTACGTCACCGGTCAAGAAGTCCAGCGCCTGTACTCCGAAACCCAGAACCACATCCTGGGCGAAAAGGAAGACCTGCTCTCAGCAGTACTGCGGTTCACTGGCGGCGCCATCGGCACCCTCAACATCAACTGGCTGACGCCCACCAAAATCCGCGAGATCAGAGTTCTCGGCGAGCATGGCCTGTTCATCGTCAATTACTTGACCCAGGACCTGATTTTCTTCAAAAACTCGGCGATCTCTGGCGAATGGGAAACCATGCACATCTTGCGCGGCGTGACCGAGGGCGAAATGATCAAGTATGTTTTTCCCAAAAAGGAACCGCTGCGCTCTGAGCAAGAGGCTTTTCTTTCGGCCGTGCGTGGCGAGAGTGAAATCCCCGTCAAAGCTGAAGATGGATTGACCGCGCTCAAGCTTGCCCAAATGATGTTGCGCTCGGGCATGAACAACCAGGCGCACAGCGTCTAGCCCAAGGGGGCATGTATTTCAAATCAAGGAGATAAAGCAATGTCGGTTCGCATCCACCCCACCGCAGAAGTTTCCGAAAGCGCGCAAATTGGCGATGGCACCAGCATCTGGCACCACTGCCAGGTTCGCCCGGAGGTAGTTATCGGCCAAAATTGTATTTTGGGCAAAGGGGTATACGTCGATGCCGGGGTACATATCGGCAACAACGTCAAAATCCAAAATTATGTTTCCGTCTATCACGGTGTCGCCCTCGAAGATGGCGTCTTTGTCGGCCCGCATGTCTGCTTCACGAATGATATGCGCCCGCGTGCGGTCAACCCAGATGGCAGCCTGAAGAGCGCCGACGATTGGGTGCTCTCCAAGACAGTTATCCACCGCGGCGCAGCCCTGGGCGCCAACTCCACCATCCGTTGCGGAATCGAAGTAGGCGAATGGGCGATGATCGGTTCAGGCAGCGTGGTAACCCGCGACGTGCCCGCCCACGGCCTGGTATTCGGTAACCCGGCCCGACTGCGGAGTTTCGTGTGCGCCTGTGGTTACGACCTGGCTCTGCTGGAACAGAAAGACGACGCCGTGCTCATGCAATGCAACGAGTGCAAGCGCCAGGTCGCCATCCCGGCGGGAGTTTACGCCAAAATCGGGCGCTGATCTCAATTGTCTATTTCACAGGGCGGGAAATTTATTCCCGCCCATTTGTTGGTTGGGGTCCACCGGCAATCGAATCTTCTTGTGCCGAGGTCATCTCGGTCTGCTTTTCCTCGGGGCGACGAGCATTCTGGATGGCCATTGCCCGGGCCAGTTCGGTAATCGAAGCCTGCATTTCACGCTGCCGCGAAAATAACAAAAAACACACGAACGTCAAGCCGAGCAACCCAAGGTAAAGCAGCAAGTCGGCGCCGCGCCCCACTCCCAACCAATGAGCAATGGTCGAGGTGGTATCCGGCAGCAACACCATTACGCAACCCACTACCCCAAAAAACACCACAATGAGGCGGTCCACCAGGCGCGAGCGCAGGCGACTGAGATACAACCACACCAGCCCAACCAGCAAAATAATCAGAATAAACTGGATTGGTCTCATTTACTTGATTTTTTGCAATATCAAGTCGATCAAGATATTCAGCGCGTTCCAGGCAGATTGCCCTTTTGCCTGCGAATAATCCGAATAAATAATCTGAGTGGGCACTTCGACATAGCGCAGGTGCGCTTTTCTGATCTGGCCAAGGATTTCAGATGCATGGGCGAAGCGGTTTTCACGCAGGCGGATTTTTGAAGCAGCTTCCCGGGTAAGGGCGCGCAGCCCATTATGGGCGTCGCTCAACCACACGCCCGTCAGCGCTCCATTCACCAGCCGGGCAAATCTCAGCAAAGTACGCCGCGCCGGTGGGATAGCCTGTACGTCCTGAGGGCGAAGAAAGCGCGAACCCAACGCTACATCGGCAGCGCCCTGGCGCAGGGGAGCAATCAAAGCAGCAATATCCTCAACGCGATGCTGTCCATCGGCGTCGAAATGGACGATAATCTCTGCACCCTGCAGCAGTGCATAGGCCGTACCGGTTTGTAGAGCAGCCCCCTGGCCCAGGTTGACCGGGTGCCGCAAGGCGAAAACCGGGAGTTTGTTCACCTCGTACCAGGTGCCATCTTTCGAGCCGTCATCCACCACCACCACCTGGTAATCGGTCACCAATAGCTCGGTGAGGGTACGAGCAATCACATCGACTTCATTGAAAACCGGCACGACGACGAAGACGTCGTTTTGCCGCCACCTGGGAAGAAGCGCGTCAGAGGACGCCATGCCAGGCGTTCCAGCGCGGACTGTGTTTTCATTCTCGGCATCGATTGGAGAGGTCATAGCAAGTGAATTTTAGCACAGGCCGCCTGTTGTAGAACGAGAAACTTGCCTGGAGATTCGGACTCCTCAGCATTGCTATCCTAAAAGAACACCAGGCGAAATATCGTCTGGCCTCGATCGCGGCTGGCGCAATCTGGGGAGGCAGTCTGGCGTATCCAGACCATTCATGGGCCAATCTTCGGTCTTTCGTACAGATCGAATAACACAATACTTTGTCAACCGTCCGGATCTAAAACCCGGCTATATAAAAGCAGCAACGCACATACAGAGGATGAAGTGTGCCAAAGTATGGTTAATTATTATAGGTAGCAATACTTGGGAATGCCCCTTTTGGGTGCTGTTTGATCAACCCGCGGCCACGAACATACAAATCGAACATATCGCTGTCAACAATATCTCAAGATCGGCTACACGAGGCGAATTCTCTCCATGCGCGATCATCACTACCCTGGACATGACAAAACTGAGCAGTGAAGCGCAAACTTTATTGAGCAGCTACATCCTATCGACGCACATTCCGTCCGTGTCGATCTATCGGCCGGCTGAACATTGATCTGCCTGTCCGCTATCAAGAGCACACCAAAAAACAGAGAGCATTCAGTAACAGAAGCACAGTTACTGCGTTCCAATATGGTAGAATTTGCTGCGCTACGACCACAAATTCAGGTAGTCGGTGGATATTTCGCTTTATGAGAGGATCTGAAATTGCATCCTAAAGCTGCTGTTTTAATTCCTTGCCTCAACGAAGAAATTACCATACGCCAGGTTATCGAAGATTTTCGTTCTCAGTTACCCGGGGCGGATATCTATGTATTCGACAATGCCTCTACAGACCGGACGGCTGACATCGCCCGAGAGGCCGGGGCGATCGTTTTTTACGAAGGAAGGCGCGGCAAGGGCTTCGTGGTACAGTCGATGTTCGAAAAAGTAAGCGCTGACATTTACATTATGGTGGACGGCGATGACACTTACCCGGCAGATAAGGTTCATCAACTGATGGCGCCAGTGCTGTCCAGCCAGGCGGATATGGTCATCGGATCACGCATCGCAAGGGATAGCCAGAGTGATTTTCGACTGCTGAACTTGATCGGCAATAAGTTCTATCTTGGGCTGATCAATACGATCTTTCACACCCGGTTGACCGACATATTGAGCGGTTATCGGTGCATGAACCGAAAGTTTATTCAAGGAATCCCCCTTTTTGTGACCGGTTTCGAGGTGGAAACTGAAATTACCATCAAAGCGCTGGAACGTGGTTTTCAAATTGTTGAGGTCCCGGTGGATTTGCGGACTCGACCGGAAGGCAGTCATTCGAAAATCAAAATAGCTCGCGACGGTTTTCGTATTCTGAGCACCATATTTTCTCTCGTTCGAGACTACAAACCACTTACTTTCTTTGGCACCATCGGTGCCATTTTAATGCTCAGCGGCCTGATACCTGGACTTGCTGTGCTTCGTGAATTTCTACAAACCGGCCTGATCTTACACCTGCCATCCGCAGTTTTAACCGCCGGATTAATGTTTTCTGGAATGGCGTCCATCTTTATGGGGATCGTCCTGCATACGATCAACCGGCGCTTTCAGGAATTAGAACATTACATCAAATTACTTCAAAGATAGATCCCGACATGAGGCCCTTATTCCAGAAAGCCGCCACCTACATCAGCGTTCTCTTTCTCTGCCTGTACGCCATCCTGGCAATTGCTACCCGCCTGCCGCAGTTCTGGGAGAAAAGCAACCGCAGCCAGGCCATATTCAGCGCCGGACTGATTACAATTGCTATCGTCGCCCTGGGCGCATTCGCCTACCGTAATGTGCGAAAATCTCCCACCCCAAAATCAGCCGGCTGGAAAATCATCATCCTGGCTTTGCTAGGCAGCGCCATTCTGGTCGCCAGCCAACTTTTACCCATCCAACCGCCGCCGGCAAATCATGCAGACCGGCTGGAGATCAGGGCTCTGGCAACGTCTAACCCGAAATCCAGCGGCAAACAGATTCACATTGTGAGCATCAAAACTGGCGGGAAAATGGTCGATTTGAGCAAGCTGAGGGCAGGAGAGGGCTGGAAGTTCGAAGACGGTAGCTGGCTTTTTCTGGGAGACCGGCCTTCCTCGCTCGTCTATGAATCGGCAAAAAGTTTTGGGGAAAGCGTAAAAATTACCCTGGACAGGCAGGCGACAGGCGGCGAGGTGCTGGTGGAGTGGGGAAACTCCCGGCAAGAAATCGATCTGTACGCCCCTGAAACCAGTGTCGCCTCCATTGCCCTTCAACTTGAACACCCATTATATATCCTGGCAGCTTTCTATCTGATCGACTGGATCGCATTTGGATTGGGGTTTGCCTTATTATTCCTGGCAATCTACCAGGATCACCGGCGTACGCTTGCAGAAGCTAAACAACTCTCACTGAACGCCCGGCAAACTATCTTGCGATTGGCTTTGATACAAACTGCTGTGTGGGGCTGGCTGCTGTTGTTTGCCATCCTGGCCAGTTTTATTTATAACCTGCCCTGGGTCCACGATCTGCCTGACGCAGCAGAGTGGAGCAAAGCCATGTGGTGGTTGGTCATGCCCTACACAGCACCAAAGTAAAAACCAATGAATGGCACTCTTGAATTACTGACCCTCGTCATCTATAGTATTGGATGCATTGGCTTCGGCGCCCTGGGGCTACGCCTGATGGGATGGAGGAGTGAACGTTACGTTGCCGTTTCTCCGCTGGCATTGCTGGCTTCAGCGTTTTTGATGGGGCAAGGGCTACTGGCTCTGTTGCTCAATGTGCTGGGCGTTTTTGCCTTGTTGAAAAGCTGGGTGATCTGGTTTGTGTTGGTCGCCGGCAGCCTGCCCGCTCTTTTTATCTGGGACGTGGCCCGCAAACTCCCTGCTCAACTGAGGCAAGTTCTTTCGGATCTCAAAAATGAAACCTGGGGCTGGCTCGCTTTGCCGCTGTTGGTCGGTTTCACGGTGCTATTACACGCCAGTTTATGTACAATACCATTGACCGGGTGGGATGCAGCCAATATCTACATGGCTGAAGGAAAGCTAATGGCATCCACTGAGCGGTTAATTAGCGTGCCCGGTTTGGATGATCGCCTGAAGGCAGGTCTGGTTGGTGAGGTGCACTTCGGCGCTTTCATGCGCCTGGGAACCGGTACGCAGACCCCGCGCCTGTTCACCCTTCTGATTACCCTGGCAATGGCAATCCTTTTAGCCGGCATAGCGCGGAAAATCGGGATGGGGCGGCGAGGCCAGTGGATTACAGTTTCGTTGATGTTTACATCGAGTGTGGTCACGAACGTCATCAGCGACGGAAAAGTCGACCTGTACGCCGCGGCCCTGGGGGTGGCGGCTTTCTATTGGGCCAGCCAGTACGGGTCGCAGTCGATCAATGATCAATCTATATTACGGATAATTGCCGTACTTGCCAGCCTGACGGTGCTTGCCAAAACCACCTATGCTATTTGCCTGATCCTCCCAATTGTGATCCTGGTAACCTGGCGGAATTTAACGGTCTGGCCTCCCAAAAACCTATCGCAAGCGATTCGCCAGCTTATCCCCATCTGGTTCAACCTGGGGATATGGATGCTAATCGTCCAGCTCCCCCATTTCTTCAAGAGCGCCGCCGTTTTTTCTGAACCGCTGGCCCCCTTCTTCGGGCAAACCAGGGATTTTTGGCTACAACAGACCTGGATGTCTGCCGAGAACGTGCAGCGCTTGCTGAGAGTATATCCATTGGCTGTTGTTTTGGCCGATTATCCAGATCCGATTTCTCAATTCGGGCGGCTGTCTTTTGCGGTGTTAATTTTCTTGCCACTGGGTATCCTGCTGCCGCGGCCAAAACGGATATTCGAAAGCCTGGTCTTCCAACTCACGATCTGCGCTATCCTGGGAATCATCTTATGGGTCATGATGCGGCCGTCTTTTTTTGCCACTCGTTACTTCATGGCGCTGCTGTTGATCCTGACCTTATTTCCGGCAAAAGCTGCTGAAGCTGCCAGCTATCGTTATAAGTGGCCGCTGCGCATGAACTGGCTCGTCCTGGCAACATTGCTCTTCACATTTTATGCTTACCTGTATTGGGATTTCACAAGTTATTTTCCGTTGAACGTCGCCAAAGAGCGCCTTCCAAATTACGTTGCCGCATTCTTCGAACAAAATGATCTGCGGGGCTGCGACCCAGCCAATGCGCACCTTTGCCAGTGGGCAGAATTCCTGAATTCCAATGCAATGCCTGGAGAGCGCGTGTTTACAGCCGGCTTGCCTTCCGCCCCTGTTTTCTGGTTACGATCTGATTTGATGCTATGCATGCGCGGTATCGATGAAAGAATGGCCATGGGTCAAGACCTGGCGCAGAACTGGAATAACCTGGCCGAACATGGCTTTACCTGGCTGGTGCTATGGAAACGCGACCCAAAGACCAAGCAGGTGTTCATCCAGCCAGGAAGGATGCCTGAATGGATTGAAGCGACCCTGGTCCTGGAAATCGGAGAACAGGAAATCTATCGCATCCAGAACCATTCCAGCACCATTCGATCCGCCTGGGCGTGCAAACAGACCGATGCTCTAGTCTGGAAAGCAGAGCCGACCAACCCATAAGGCATAGCTCAAGTGAAAATAATTTTGCGCCAACACCGTAAAACCTTAGCGGCCATTCTGGTGTTGACTGTTCTTACCCTGGCTTTCATGGGACCGCGTTTGTATTCGGCGCAGTTCGGCCTGTTAGATGACGCCGTGAGCATCATGGTGTCAAAACGGTATGTAACATTCCCATTGCGTGCTTTTAACATCGATCCAAACACCGGACGCTTTTTCCCTGGTTATTTATTGTTTATATCATTCACTTTCCAGATGATGTCTTTAGATCCGCGCCGATTGTTCCTGATCAATTGGCTCTTACTGCTGGGCTCGACTCTGGGGGTCTTCTCATTTTTGCGCTGGAGAGGAGGTACCCATCTGCAAGCATTTCTTGCCGCCGTTTTCTTCTGCTTTTCAGCGCCTGCCGTGGAGAGTTTTTACACGCTGTCCAAACCAGAGCCGGCAGTTGTTCTTTGGATGATGGCTGGCCTCATAGGGATCATCTTTATCTCACAAGCCTCGAACAAATACTTACGTTATCTCCTTTATCTGTGCGCCTGTGTCTCCTTCTTCCTGGCGTTTCTCACGAAAGAGACTGCCATCGTCTTGCCTGGCATTGTACTTGCCTGGCTATTATCTGCCAGGTTCCTTAGACAGTCCAATCAAGACCAGATGAATCTCCCGGCAACAACCAGATTGGCTGCACTTGTCTGGACCGCTGGCGTCATTTCCTTAGCACTATACCTGGCTATTTCCCATAAATTCGCGCTCGACGGGGCTTATACCTCGAACTATCAGGTTACCGCCAGATCGATCAGCGCCCAGGCCGGACGGTGGTTTGCCCAAATCATCCGCGATTATTGTTACCTCTTGCCATTGTCGCTCCTGCTCTTGAGCAAGCGAATTCGCCTGATCGCCAACCGACGCCTTCTGGTAGACAGCCTGGCATGGGCAACAGCCTGGATCATGATATTTTTACCCTGGCCAACACTTAAGTTTTATTACATGCTCCCCTTCGCGGTTGGCGCTGCGTGGTTTGCCGGCAGCCTGGCTGGCGCCGGAATTCAAGCCTTGAGTGCATCGGAAAGGCCAGCAAAACTTTGGGCCAGTGGATGCCTGGCATGCGCCCTCGTACTTAGCCCGGTTACCCTGGTAAACATGACGACGATGGGGGTAACCCAAATTACGTATGATGAAATCAACCACGAAATGATCGAGCGGCTGGGTGAAATTGGCCCAAACGATACGATCTACATCAATACCCCGGTAGAAGAATATTTTATTGAGACACAACTTCACTTAAAACGCCTCTACCAACGCCCATCCGATTCGGTTGTGGCATTTAGCTACCAGTTGCCCAGGGGCAATCAACCGGTAAGCTACAACGGAGCCAGCCCGGTGGTAGAAAATATTCCGATTCCAGGGGTGCGCAACTCCCTTGAAAACGAAGCCAGAGTCAAGCAGTGGAATATTTGTTTGGGAGCCTTTTTAAACAACCAGGTTCCTGTTCGTGACGAGATAACGCAAAATGTACAGTGGTACGACATTGACCTGAATCGCTTTTTGCACAACCGCTGGGGCTTTCCTGATTATATTGGACGTAACGACCAGACGCCTACAGTTGCCAGCGCCGAGATGTTGTACGGTTGGAGGTTTTATCAATTCAGCCTCGATCCACAGCAAGCGGCGCATGAAGGGATATTCAACCAGGGGAACTGGATCCTGAAAACACCCCAGGGCGAGCGCTCCATCGCCGGGTTTGGACGGGCCGGCGATACCCCCATCTCGGGCGATTTCGATGGGGACGGCTGGACGGATGTCGGTGTCTTCCGCCCATCTACACGAGTATTTTTCCTGGATACCAATTTAGATGGCAAAACAGAACTCGAGCTGCAAATATCGGGGATGGCTGGGGATGACCTTCCACTGGTTGGGGATTGGGACGGAGATGGAACAGATACCCTGGGATACTATCGCCGCTCAGATCAGAGCTGGAATTTTGTCAATCGAAATCGATCGGGGGAAGTTACCATTCGTTCTGTTATCGCCAATATGCCCCCCTCGGCTATCCCCCTATCCGGTGACTGGAACGGAGATGGATTGGATACCTTCGGTATGTACCTACCCGAAAGCGGAGATTTTAGATTTGTAAACGACCTTCACTCCGAAAACTCATTCACTGATGAACGTGGATACCGCGGCCCTGCCGGCTCGATCCCGGTGGTTGCAGACTGGTACAGCCTGGGGCAGGAAACCGTTGCGTACATGCAAGACGGTAAGTGGGTTGTCTGGCCGCACAACATCGGTTGCGATTTTGCCAATCCGCTGATCCCATTCGATTTTGGACAGCCCGGTGACCTGCCTGTGGCAGGCGTCTGGCGCTTTCGCTAATGTATGTCGTAGCCTCGTCTCGCCAAATCAACCAAAGGGAATTACCATAAATCAAGCAGCAAGTTGATTGTAGATAAGCTCTATTTGCTGAGTCATCTGGCGTTGATCGTATCGCATTGACTTAATTCGCGCGTTTTTGCCGACCCTCAGCCGGAAGTCTTTATCGCCTGTCATTTCCTGGATCGCCCGCGCCAGGGAGGCCGGGTCATCCGGCGGGACGACCAGCCCCTGAACACGATCCTCCACCAGCCGTGAGTTATCCCCAACCTCCGTGACAATACATGGCAGGCCCGCCGCCAGCGCCTCCAGCAGGCTGATCGGCATGGCCTCATAGCGGGATGGCAGGACAAAGATATCGCTGGCGAGCAGAAAATCCACCACGTGTTCCTGGTATCCATGGAAGGTAATCATATCCTGCAGGTTCGCCGCCTGGCACATCGCTCGCAGTTCCGCCTCCTGCGGCCCGCTGCCGATCAGCCATACCTTGAGCAATCTGCGCGATTCGGGTGTCATGGCCGCCAAAGCACGGATCAAGATGTCAACGCCCTTTTGTGGGTCGAGCCTGCCAGAAAACGTGAGCACCAGGTCATCCTGGGAAACGCCGAAATCTCTGCGCAAGTCCTGGGGCGTTCTGTCCGGTCGTGACGATTTCTGAAATTTGGACAGATCAATTCCGTTAGGGATGACCACCGATTTTGCCGCTGGCGCCAGGCGCCGGCGCACTGCCTCATCATACGAATGCTGCGAGACGAAAATCAGGCAGTCGGTCAGGCAATAATTACCCATCCGGTCCAGGTTGACGTAAAGCCATCTTCCCAGCCGGGAGCGTAAGCTTTGCCGCTCGCCATAGTAGTGGAAAGCGGTAAGGTGAGCGGTGACGACCACAGTCAAACCGCACAACTTTGCCGCCAGCCTGCCCGGGATGGCGGCTACCGGACTGTGGATATGTACCAGGTCGATTTTCTCTTGCTTGAATGTGCGCCAGAGATGATAGACTTCACGCAAATACGGAGCAGTAAAACGGCGTAGGGGGTGAAAGCCAACTTGCCAGGCAGATGCCTCGCTCCGAAAGCGGTCAGATACAGGCGCAAAAACATCGAAATGGTACGCCTGCGGCATCCGCTGGAATAAGGTCAGCAGGTGCGCTTCTACACCGCCAACATCCAATTCGCGCTCATAGACAATCGCAATTTTTCTATCGCCGAAGGGCATTTTGATTACTCGATGGTGCTTGATGGGCCGATTTACAGGTCCTTTAGATCAAGGCTCCTTTCAGGTAAGGATTAGGATGGCGGGACCCGGCCAGGCTGCGACCAACTGGGCCCAAGGCCAGATAAAACCACAGCGTGCGCGGCTTCCAGGGCTTCAGGCAAAAAGCCTGCCAGGCCAGACGGCGCGCCGCCGGGAGATCTCCTACCCAAAAGTGGATGTCCGCGGCGCGATGGTAAATCGAATTCATAGCTTCTGTTTCCAGGCTGCGTATGGAAGGTGGAAGATCATTCCGCGCGAATAAGCTGGAATAGATTTGGACAAGTTCATCAGAAAACCTGGCCGTCTGTGCAAGTGACTTGGCTGCCCCATGTAAACGCAGCGCGGCCAGCCTGACCGGCAGGTAAGCGACCAGACAGGACAAACCGGCACGTAACCAATAGTCGAAATCCATCACATACGACAGATTCGTGTTTAAATAGCCCACTCGCTCGAGCAGACTCCGCCGCATAAAAACGGCCGGCTGGAGCAGGTAGTTTTCACCGCTGCGAACCAGGAGGGGATAGCCCCACTCGCGGGTAGGATATGGGCCGAGAACTTTGCCTTCGCGATCGATGAAATCTCCATCGCCATAGGCCAGATCGACCTGGGGATGAGCAGCAAAAAATTCACCGACAGCCTGCAACGCGCCGGGATAATAGATATCATCCGAGTTAAGCCAGGCAATAATTTCGCCCTGGGAAAGCTTCCAACCACGATTGATCGCATCGCTCTGGCCACAATCGACCTCAGAGAACCAACGCACCCGGTTTTCATAAGCGCGCAAAATGTCGAGCGACCCGTCGGTCGACCCGCCGTCCATCACAATCAGTTCCAGATGGGGATACTCTTGGGCCAGAATAGAATCCAAGGTCCGGCCCAGAAACTCAGCCTGGTTGAAAGAAGGTGTAACAACGGTGATTGAGGGCAAGAACATTACGATCTATGGCTGCTGATCTACAGGACCTAATCTTATGGAACGCAGCATAGCCATCAAACTCCTGGCATCGCCGTTGACCGATTCCAGGGTGGGGGCTTCGAGGATGCTGATCCATGCTTCGTTACTTCCTGGCTTTATGGTCAAGGGGACGTCCAATATGCTTTCAGAGTCAAAAGCCATACGCTGCGTTGAACTATCCACCAGAACTCCCATGCGGCGGTGTTTATTCAGCACGACCAATGTGCGGTGAGGGTCGGGACGGCTGGGGCCGGGAATCAGATGCAAGGTCAATACAGCCGGAGTTTCTTCTGAAAGATCAGACCAGAGGCTCACGACCAGGGCTTCCCTTTCGCCGGAACCAAGCCAAAAGTGAGGTACACCCTGCGGTGTTTCGATGCTCCACGGCGCAGCGGGCTTGAGCTGAGTAAGGCCGACTTTCCCTTTCCAGCGGTCAGAGAGCTGAAATAAACCCGTATCGTCCGCCAGGCCAAAAAGATACCTTTGCTCCGTCTCGCTCACCGGCATCGCCGGCTCGCCGCTCACTTCAAACAAAAGCCAGTCGTTGGGAAGATATTCCAGCAATCGCAATCCGTCGGGCAAACCCAAAAAGTTGCGGCCTGTCGGTGAGACCAGGAAATACTGTACACCCTGGGAGGTCAAATCATTGATGGCAAAGGAATCTCTGGCCGGATCGACAGGGATCACTACACGCATAAAACTTGAGCCAAACAAAGGATAATCCCAATCATCTCCACCCAGCCGGGTGGCCAAGACAGCGTTTCCGGGAACACGGGCTTGAATCGTTTGAAAGACAGTGCGCAGTTCTGGAACTTTGATCGTTCGTACCGTCAAGGCATCCATGCCCCAGATCGAACGAGGACCTACCAGCGGGCGAGCGACGTTCGACAACAAGGTGGTGGCTGCAATCACCAGCCCGGCAAGAACGACTCCGTATGGTAACCAGCGCCACCCCGGTTTTTCGGTATACAGCCAGGCAAAGGAGGGGGCATAGGCGATGACCGGAAGGACGAAGTACCGTCCTATGTAAGGAGTCCAGGGCTGAAAAAACAAAAAAGTTAGCAAGAAAGCGGCTGCAAAAATGACGGGGAAGAGCACGTCCAAACGGCGCAAAGCGAACGCCTTCCAGATTGCAGTGGGAAAGGCGGCGATCATCAGGATCGCCCCCAATATTCCAAACCAGGAGGTATCTTCATCTGGGGCTGCGTACCAGAAAATTTCCGGGAGCGCCTGGCTGGTCGCCGGCCTTCCGGGCAATAGGACCAATCCCAGGCGGTCAACCCAGTGGTTTACCAAGCGGGCTTTATATTGGGTCAACGTCGTCGCCAGCGGCTCAGGCGTTCCGGAAAAATCTAGCCACTGGCAGCCGCTTAATACGAGGCTGGAGAGTATTTGTTGCTTTGCGCGAACAGCAGGGGCGTTTTTTGTCGATACGTTGGCGACCAGTTTGCTATAGCCAAGAGGGTCGCCGTAGTAGCGTACGTTTTGGTAAAAAATAAATCCACCCAGTAGAACAAAAGAAAAAACGCAGGCCAGGCCCCATCGCCAAAGATCGGCCCAATGAAAAATAATTCTCCTGTGATGTAAACCCTGCGGCGCGTTCCCCAGGCGACCGGGCTGAATACCAGGAATGCTTTGAACCGCCAGCAACAATACCGACAAAATAAAACCCGGCAAGGCGACGCCCACCGTGGCTTTAGTACCCAATGCAAGCCCAACGCCGATGGATGAAAGCAACAAAGGGGCAAAGCGACGCTGCCGGATGCCCAGGAGAAGCAAATAAAGCGCGCCGGCAACGAACGAGGCAGCCAGTAAATCATTTTGGGTAGTGCCCGATTGTAGAAAGATCATCGGAAAAGTCAGCGGGATCAGTCCGGCAAAAATACTCTGGCGGGGGGAGGCGCCTAATAAACGCGCCATCCCAATGATCGATAAGGCGCTTGCCCAGGCAGCGAACCATTGTACAAAGCCTGCCAGGCGATCACTACCGCTGAGCAGAATTGTCCAAAGCAAACCGATCTCCGCATTCATTTGAGAGACAGTTTGCCGGGTATTCGGTGTAGGCCACGGCTCAAAGGATTGGTGCTGCATCCAGTAGCCCACCCGCGAGAGATGATACGTCATACTGTCGTAGGTGTTTGGCGGCGTCGCCAGGATGAGCACGGCGGTTGCCAGGAACAATATAGTTATCCCAATCGCAAGAAGCCACAATGGACCGTTGGCACGAAAAGACGGCAGATGCAGGCGAAAACCCTGGAAGGGGCCAAGCAGGGCTGGTCTGCCCCGGCGATACCAGACAGCTATGGCCGCTAACGATAAGACTGCCGCAATGAGTAGAAATGTCCCCAGGTTGAGCGCATGGATTAAACTGGCGATTTCAGCAATCAAAACGATTTCAGCGTATACCAGCAGGTAAAGCCCCAATAAAAAAGCTGGCTTGCGCTCCTGCCGCAGGCAGGCATTCAGCGGCAAAGAAAAGCCCAAAAACAATGCCAGACCGGCAGACAATGCCAGCCAATTGAGCGGTTCAAACGACATCCGCGAAACCCTTTTTGGTGCCCATGAACCAGGCATACCCCAACAAAGCCAGCAGCATCGAGAGGACAGTCCAGATACACCAGGGTATCCAGGGGGGCGTTCCACCCCAGAGCAACACCTGGCGAAAACTTTCGGTAATCGTGGTCAATGGATTGATGTATAAGAGAGGCTGCAAAGATTTGGGGATCGAGGCAATAGGGTAAACAATTGGGCTTATATAAAAAAGTATGGTTGTAGCTACCGGTATCGCCTGAGCCAGATCACGAATAAACACACCCAACGACGAAAGGAACCAGCCCATGGCCAGGCAAATGAACACCAGGGGCAAATATGCCAGGGGAAGGAGGTAAAGTGTCCTGGAAAAATTGTGCGCCAGGAAGATATTGGCGACAACCAATAAAACAATGTTGATCAACGACAACGTAAGCGCGGCGGACAAATTTACAACAGGATAAATCTCTAAAGGGAAAACTACTTTTTTTACGTAGTTCGGTTGCCCAATCACGAGCATAGGGGCACGAGCAAATATATCCGAAAATATGTTGAAGGCGGTCAGGCCGGCAAACAGGATCAAAGCGTAATCGGTGGATTTCGTCGGTTCTCCGGAAGTTTGCCAGCGAGCTTTGAAGACGTACGAAAACACGAATGTATATATTCCCAGTGTTATCAAGGGCACAATCACCGACCAGACGACGCCGAGGTACGAACCCCGGTAACGTTGATTTAACTCGCGCTTCGTCAATTCGACGATCAAGCCACGATTTTTCCAAAGGTTTTGCAGCATTTCTTTGGGATTAAAGAAGTTCATAAGAGGAAATCATTATAACGCACTTACCTGCTACATGCTTACGCCAGGCCCCGAAATACTTAACCACCGCTCTTTACAAACTTTAGACAAGCAACCGCTCTCGCAGCGGCAGCCAAATCTGGCTCGACTGGGATCGGGTCAAGCCGCCGGTTATTTTCCCACGCATCCGCGACCCAATGAACATATTGTGCTTCTCTACATTGCGCCTCGTCAACAATTTGCCAGCCATCCTTTGTATACAAGTAATATGACAAAAGGAAGTCATCCGTTGCGCCAAAAGCGGCTATTACTTTCTTTACTAAATCTGGATTAAATTGTTGAAAAGACCTGAACTTTCCATCTGCACCATACGGAATTGTGACGAGAAGTTCACCTCCTGGCTTCAATATACGCCGAAGTTCAACCAATGCTTTCAAGAAATCGTCTGGATGGTTTTCTTTATATCTTTGATCTTTGGTGTAAACGCTGTTATCAAATCCAATGTGTTCGAGTGTTGATATACAAACAATTGCATCATAATAATCATTTCGAATTGGAAGGTCACGAATATCATCAAAAATATAAGAGATACCTTTCGAATAATAACATTCTCTCTCCGGGGATAGGGTGACAATATGTAACTTCTTATCGCTAAGGAGTGGCGCATCAACAAGATACTCAAAGTTGAGAGCAGATCCAGCATCAAGGATCGAAAATGCCCCTGGGGGTAAATGAGCAAATACCCAGGGGTATTCAATACATCTTTCGTCAAAACCGATCCCATAATGATCTGGTAACCTCTTGCCCTCGTTGAAAATAGCAAGCAAATCCTGGTTTGATAATATTCCCTGGACTAGCTTTTCTCTTCTATGCAGATACGTCTCATCCCAAGGCCTATAACTCGGGGACGAACTTTGACTTGGGGCCTGCTGTATAGATAATTCCCGGATATCCATGGTGTCTTGATACACTTGTAGCAGTCGGCGCTGCATTATTTTCCAGTCATATTCGCTTTCGTAGGACTGGCGTGCGCTATATCCCAGCGCCCGGCGCAGCTCGGGCTGTTCAGCCAGGCGCAGCAATGCTGCTTCAATCGCCTCCACATCCCCATAATCGACCACCAACCCCGCCCCGGCTGCATCCACAATGCGGTCCATGTTGGTATGGCGCGCGACCAGGATTGGCTTGCCCAGCATCAGCGCCTCGAATACTTTATTCGGGCTGGAGTAGCGATGGTTAGGGATGGTGGGGTCATACAACGCGAACAACACATCCGCGGCCGCACTCAGTTCGATAGCCTTTTCATAGGACACGCGCCCGTAGAAGGTCACGTTGGGCAGGTCTGCTGCCGCCTGTAGAATCTGCACTTCATCGCCGCCGAAGCCGGCCAGGTCGAGTTTCCACTGCGGGTGACGGCGCAGCGCCTGCAGCACATCCAGCAAGCCGCGCTCCACCTGGAGCAGCCCAACATATGCCAACCGCAGCTCACGATCATCCCCAATCTCCTGAACGGAAAAATGCCCGAGAGATGGCTCATCTCCGCTCTCTTCCCAGGAGAATGGGACAAGAGGCAATACATCTTCCGGCGAATTATAAATCACTTCCAGGCGCTTCGGCCGCGACCCGGCAATTTGCTCACGCCGCGCATCATCCACCAGGATCAGCGCATCCGCCCGCCCAATAGCCCATAAATCCACCACCCGGATCAGGCGCTTGACCCACTCCGGCGTGGCGCGCAGGTGGTCGGCATAGAAATCGAAGATGTCGTAGATCACCTTCTTGCCAAACAGGACCTTGGCCGCCAGGGCAGGCAGGATGGTGTCGAAATCGCAGGCGTGGATCAGGTCATATTCTTTCCTGT
Organism: uncultured Anaerolinea sp.; assembly: GCA_964595435.1. Taxonomy (GTDB): domain Bacteria; phylum Chloroflexota; class Anaerolineae; order Anaerolineales; family UBA4823; genus RBG-16-57-11. The sequence continues at coordinate 64,393 of CAZQQJ010000040.1, forward strand.
GACGCACCAACCATACAAGCAAATCGACTTCCCAACGCAGCAACGGGATGAAGTTCATCAAGCCACGCGCATATCCTGCCTGAATCGGGCGGCGCAGGATGGTGAAGCCATCCCGCTCTTCGGAGCAGGGCAGGCCTGCACTGCGATCCCAACCCAGTGCTGTGACAGCATAACCGGCCTGCACCAGGCTGCGAGATTCCTTCTCAACGCGGGGATCAGGTGCAACCGGGTTTGAACGACAAATCAGAACACGCAAAGACATCCCGCCAATTATATCGTAACGCAGCGTTCTGTTTGTTCACTTTTGAGCTATAATTCTGGCGGTATTTTCCATCCTGCTTGCTTAGAGGTTTCCCATGCCTGGCTCTGACTATCCACCGGTTGTGATTATCGCCTGCAACGTATTCCGAGGCTTATTGGAACACTATCTAACAGATGAACTGGTGCCAGAGATCACCTTTTTGGATTACGGCCTGCATACCGTGCCACGCAACCTGAAACGTTCCATTCAGGAACACATCGACCGCATTCCACAGCCCAGCCTGGTGGTGTTGGGATACGGCCTGTGCGGCAACGGGCTGCACGGCATCAAGGCTGGCAGCCACACCCTGCTGATCCCGCGTACCGACGACTGCATTGCCCTGCTGCTGGGTTCCTACGCTGCCTATCGCCGCGAATTCGATGGCACACCGGGCACCTATTATCTGAGCAAAGGCTGGCTGGAATCGGGCAGCAATCCGCTCCAGGAGTACCAGGGTTTCGTGGAAAAATATGGCGAACAGCAGGCCAAATGGCTGATGGATATCCAGTATCGCAATTACAAACGCCTGGCGCTGGTCGCCCACCAGGTGGAAGACCTGGAGAAATACCGCGCCAGGGCGCTCGAAGTGGCTGAGTACTGCGCCCAGTGGGGTATGCTCTACGAAGAAATCCTGGGATCAGATGCATACATCAGGCAAATGGCAGAGGTCATCAGCGACCTGGCCCTTGCCGGTCAGGATTTTATTATCATCCCTCCTGGTGGCGAACTCAAGCAAAATATGTTTATCCGCTAGACGTATCTATCCTATTATGCCAATCGTAACTGTCATCTACGGTGAAAAAACCCAAACTGTCGAAATGCCGGGAGGCAGCCTGGTGGGCGATGCCATCGCCGCGACCGGTCTGCCACTGGAACAACCCTGCGCGGGGCGAGGCACTTGCGGCAAGTGCAAGATCCTGGTAGAAACCGGTGTGGCCCCGCCTGACGAAATCGAACGAAAACACCTCACCCCCGGCGAGCTGGCCCTGAACAACCGGCTGGCCTGCCGCGCCCGGCTGGAAGGCGATGCGCGCGTGGTGCTGGCCCCGATCGTGGTCTATTCCAACAAAATCTTTCGCGCCAGCCACCGCTACAAACAAGGCGACATGCCGCTCGGCCTGGCAATCGACCTGGGCTCCACAACCGTGGCCGCTTTTCTCACCACACTGGATAACGGCCAGGTGTGCGCCGGCGGCGCCGGCTTGAACCAACAGACCGTCTACGGAGCGGACGTCATCTCGCGCCTTTCGGCTGCGGTCAACAGCCCGGAAAACGCCGACCGCCTGCAGCGCCTGGCCCTTGCATCCATCAACCAGGCCGTCGATTCGCTCAAATTATCCGAACGAATCCGCCAGCGCATCCAGCGCGTCGCCGTCGTAGGCAACGCCGCCATGCACCACTTGCTCGCCAGGTTGCCGGTGGATACCCTGGCGGTGCGCCCCTTCCAACCCGTTGCGCGGGATACCATTTACGACGCGACCGGTTTGATGGGCGGTATTTTCCCCCCTGGAGCGAAGGTCTCCCTGCCGCCGGTGATCGGGGGGTTCGTCGGATCGGACGCACTGGCCTGCCTGGCCTATTTCCGCTACGATCAGCCGGATGGCCCAATGGCAGCCATCGACCTGGGCACCAACGGCGAAGTGCTTGTGACCGATGGCGACCGTATCCTGGTAGCATCTACCGCCGCCGGCCCGGCATTTGAGGGTGTCTTCATTTCTTGTGGCACGCGGGCCGTGGACGGCGCAGTGGTTGCCGCCCGGCTGGACGGACACGACCTGGCCTACGATACCATCGCCAAACAACCACCTGTAGGGCTCACCGGATCCGGTTTGCTCAGCCTGGTGCACGTGCTTCGCCAGGCCGGAGTGATCGAAGCCAGCGGACGCATCGTCAATAATTCTTCGCTTTTCCCCGGGCGGATCACCGAGAGCAAACACGGGCGGCGTTTCCTGATCAACCCGCCCGACGAGCGCCTGGGGCTTTCGCAATGGGATGTGCGTGAGCTACAAAAAGCCAAGGGAGCGGTGCGCGCCGCCATCGACACATTGATGATCCAGTTGGGCCTGCAACCCGACGATCTGAAACGTATCATCCTTACCGGCTCGTTTGGCGGGCAGATCGACATTGCTTCAGCCATCGAGCTCGGCATGATCCCGCCCGTACCCATGGAGCGGGTGGAGACGATTGCCAACGGCGCCGGGCTGGGAGCAGCCATGTTCCTTAGCGACGATGGCCTTGCCCTGGGCGAGATGCTGGCGCGCAAAGCGCAGCAGGTCGACCTGGATCAGGATGCCAATTTCATCCAGCGCTATATTGACATGATGGCACTGACGCCGAACGGGAAGCCGTGAGAAGATGGGCCTGGACAGCAATCCTTACGATGGCCACCACCTGGCGATCCGGGTAAAGAACCTGGGTAAACAATATATTCTGTACGACCGGCCATCGGACCGATTAAAACATTCTCTATTTTGGCGCTTCGGAAGATCATATGGACATCCGTTCTGGGCATTGCGCGATGTCTCGTTTGACATTCACAAGGGTGAGACCTTTGGCATTATAGGGCGCAATGGTTCGGGCAAAAGTACCCTGCTACAAATCCTGGCCAGCACCCTGACGCAAACGACGGGGGAGTTGACCCTCAATGGTAGAGTAGCTGCCCTGTTAGAACTTGGCTCCGGCTTCAACCCTGAATTTACCGGGCGTGAAAACATCCGCCTGAATGGGATGATCCTGGGCTTATCCGGCGCGCAGATCGAGGAAAAATTCAATGAGATCACCGCTTTTGCAGACATCGGAGAGTATATCGACCAACCGGTGAAGTTCTACTCTTCGGGTATGTTTGTGCGCCTGGCATTCGCCGTAGCCGCCCACGTCGATGCAGACATCTTATTGATCGACGAGGCGCTGGCGGTTGGGGATATCTTCTTCCGCCAGAAGTGTTACCAAAGGCTGGAGAACCTGCGTGCAAAGGGCGTATCCATTGTCCTGGTGTCGCATGCAATGAATGAGGTAGAACAATTTTGCGACCGCGCCCTTTTGCTAAGCGAAGGCGATCCTGTTTTCTTGGGATCAGCAATAGAGGCTGTCAAGCGTTATTACCTGTTACAGCAAGTCAGCTCATCGATATCCACAGGATCTGCTGCAACGCAAGTTCCAGCGATCCAGCCAGATTCCTCGCAGCCGGGTACATTTTCCTGGCCAGAGGCAAATGCTTTTCTGGATATTGCGTCCCTGCCCCAGGTTTCAAAGGGAGCGGCTCGCTGCCTGGGGATAGCCGTAACCGATGCCAATGGACAGGCCTGCCTGGTTTTCCAACAAGGACAGACGGCGCACTTTTTCTATGAATTCGAAGTGGGCGAAGATATCGAAGTCCCTATCGGCGGGGTAGAAATTCTCAATGAAAAGGGGATTATCGTACATGGCAAGCACAGCCTGTTGTATGGCAGCCGATCCCCATCATTTGTACCGGGTGGAGGCCGGGTGCGTTTCCGCCAGTCGATTACCCTGGAGATTTTCCCCGGGGAGTACACCTTCAATGTCGGTTTTTCGACCATATCTCGATCCGACTATGCCATCAAGAACGAACTGCCCTACCCCGACCTGGCTGCGAGGATCACCATCCTGAATATCGTGCCCAACGCTGGCAGCTTCGCGGTTGTGCATCGCACCAATGCCCAAACGGTACCATTGCTCCATTTGGGGATCGCCAACTTGCCCGGCGAATGCCAGATATCCACTGTCATGCCAGAGCATCAGCACACAAGCTCATCGAATGTGATATAAAGCAATAATGAAACCTTCAATATCTTGTTGGTGTGGAAATTCCGCCGTCGAACCATTCACAGAAGAATACTGGCGCTGCCCGGCGTGTGAATCACTGGTCTGGAAAGGCGCATCGCAGCTTTCACCGGAAAGCATTGGTGACAGCGATTATTACAGCCAACGATACTGGTTTGAGCACCAGGTCGAGGAGCTGGGCCTGCCAGATATTCGGTCTCGCTCGCGAACAGATATCATCGAAAGGTGTCTCTACTGGCTCAGAGCGGTGCTGGCTTATCGCCTGCCGCCGGCAAAGGTACTCGAACTGGGCAGCTCCCATGGCGCGTTTGTCGCCTTGCTCAACCTGGCAGGCTACGCTGCCAGCGGGTTAGAGATCAGCCCAGCGATCGCCGAATTTTCCAGGCGTACCTTTGGCGTGACAACCCTGAGTGGGCCGGTGGAAGAGCAACAAATTTTCCCAAAATCGTTGGACATGATTATCTTGATGGATGTATTGGAGCACCTGCCCGATCCGGAAAAAACGATGCGGGTCTGCTCAAACCTTTTGAAAGACGACGGCCTGTTCGTCATCCAGACTCCCTGCTACCCGGCCGGGAAGACCTTTAATGAGTTGACGGCTTCAAATCATCTCTTTACACGCATGTTAGTCCCGCAGGAACATATCTACCTGTTCAGCCTGCAGTCTGCCAGGCTTTTGTTCCAACGGCTGGGGATACAGAACATCGAATTTTTGCCCGCCATTTTCAAACAACACGATCTATTTCTGATAGCAAGCCGGGAGCCCCTGGCAGTCAGGCCGGCCGAGGAGGTATCCGAGTATTTGCTAGGCAGCCCGAACGGGCGGATTGTCCTGGCGCTGCTCGATTTATATTCGCAAACCGAATCACTGAAAGAAATGATCGAGATGATCGAAGCAGACCGGGCGGCACGGCTGGAGGTTATTCTCCGGAAGGATGAGGCGATGAAGCAGGAGCAGGCGCTCATCGTCCAACAACAGGCAAGCATCGCTCAACTGGAAATTGCCCTTGAAAACCAGAAAAAAGTATTGGGCATCTTCCCCTACCAGCCGATTCGCAAATTCGTCCGGCGGTTGACAGGCAAGTGAAAGCTGCCCGGCCTTGATGAATTGAAAATAAAAGCAACCAAACCAGGAGTACTGTTCATGCTATCCGACGCACCATCCGAATGGCCCAAAATTTCGGTCGTGACACCTTCACTAAACCAGGCAAAATATATCGAGCAGGCAATCTGTTCCGTTTTGGATCAGGAATATCCTAATCTGGAATACATCCTGTTCGACGGCGGATCGACCGATGGAAGCGTCGAGATCATCGAAAAATACGGCGACCGGATCACGTTTTGGAGAAGCGAACCCGATGCAGGGCAATCCAATGCCATTAACAAAGGTTTCCAACGCGCCACCGGAGAACTGGTTGCCTGGCTCAATTGCGACGACATCTACCTTCCCGGGGCGTTGAAAACTGTCGCCGAAGCCTACAAAAGCCAACCGGGGGCGCCATTCTATTTTGGTGAGGGCCAGCGTCTCGATGAGCAGGGAAATTGCAAAAGCACGTTCTTCCCCCTGGAATATGCAAAGTTTAACCGCGCCGCTCTGATCCAGGGGCTCAATTACATTCTGCAGCCAGCTACATTTATTTACCGCCCGGCGTTAATCCAGGCCGGTTATCTGGACGAGAGTCTGCGCTATGGGATGGATACCGATCTGTGGATACGCCTTTCTGCGTTGGGAGAGCCGGTTCCCGTTCATGCAGCTCTTGCGGCCCAACGTGAGTATGCAGACACGCTGACTTCTAAGGGAATGTTCAAGCGGGTCGAAGAGCTGCGGGCAATTGCCGAAAAATATAGCGGCGAGGCAGCCACGCCGGGGTACTTCTGCTATTATTTTGATACAATGCACCGCTTCGCCAGGCAACACCCCGATGTTTACCCGCAGGCTTATGTCGAAGAAATAGAAAGCATCTGGAATTCTACCGCGCATCTCCTGGCTGCCTTTGGAGCCCACCAGGATGGCAGCCCGATAAAACACCGCAAAATCGGCATCGAACTGCGCGATGTTTCCCTGGGCATCAGTGGAGGTATCGCCCCATTGTTGAAAGGTGTGCTGGGAAGCATGTTTCTTTGCTATCCAAATTGTGAGTTTTATCTTTTCGGAACGATCTACAACCAGACCCTTTTCCCATCACCGCCGAAAAACGTTCACTGCCTGTCAATCCCTACTTCCAGGTTCGACCTGGAAATCAACCGGATTGTGCGGCAGGAAAATATCACTGTTTTATTCCGCAGCTATCCGGCTTTGCTCAACCTGGAGCTCGCTTTGAGCAACCAGGTGTTCTTCATTCCAGATATTCAGCACGAGGTCTATCCAGAATTCTTCACTCCACAGGTCCTCGAAGCACGCCAGCGGGCCTTCCACCAGACCATGCAAGGGGCCAGCGCGATTGGAACGCTGACCGGGTTCAGCCGCAAAACGATTAGCGAACATCCAGACAATCGCTGCCAGGACATATTCCTGATGCCGCCGGCGATTGATCCGGATGATACAACCAGCGAGGCCGCCGGATTGCACCCGGAAGAGATCGCCTTGCTGCCTCAACACGAATATTTTTACTTTCCAGGCAACTTATGGCCTCATAAAAATCATCGCCGGACGCTCCAAGCATTCGAAACGTTCTTGAAACAGGCTGACCGGCCAATGGAAATGATTTTGACCGGCCACCCTGAAGGTTGGCCGACGTTGAAGGCAGAGTTTCCTGAGCTCCCCGTCCGCCATCTTGGATTCGTCCGCCCGGCATTCGTCCGCTATCTCTATGAACATGCCGTCGCGTTGGTGTTTTTCTCTCTTTACGAAGGTTTCGGTATTCCTTTGTTGGAGGCTTTCAAGATCGGGACGCCTGTCATTTGCAGCAATGTTACCTGCCTTCCCGAAGTAGGAGGCGACGCCGTGTTGAGCTGCGACCCAACCGACATCGAGGCAATGAGCCAGTTAATGATGCGCATCACCCAGGAGAAAGAGCTGCGCATGGAACTGGCAGCGCGCGGCAAAGCCCGGTTGGATGACTATTCGTGGGAAAAATCAGCCCACGCATTAATGAGTGCAATCCAAAGAGCACCCAAAAAGCGCCCGGGGTTGAAACACCCGCTGCCCCTGGTCAGTATTATCACCCCATCCTACAACCAGGGCCGTTTTTTGAGGCGCACCATCGAAAGTGTGCTTACCCAGTCTTATCCAAACATTGAATACATCGTCATGGATGGCAAGTCTACGGACGAGTCGGTCGAGATACTGAAAAGTTACGGTGACCGTTTCGCCTGGGTTTCTGAAGCAGACCAGGGACAATTCGATGCGATCAATAAGGGTTTCGCCCGATCGCACGGCGAAATCCTGGGCTTTCTCAATTCCGATGACACACTGATGCCCGATGCAATCGAGGCAGTTGTTCACTATTTCCAGGAACACCCTGAAATCGATATGGTCTACGGGCGGGCTTACTACACCGACGAGAACGACCGGATCACGGGGATGTATGCCACTGACGAGTATTCGTTCAGCCGGCTGGTATGGGATAATTGCGTGTGCCAGCCAGCCGCATTCTGGCGCAGATGTATCGCCGATCGCGTGGGGGAATTCGACAGCAGCCTGCGGATGGTTGGCGACATGGACTACTGGCTCAGGATTGCCAAAGCCGGGGGGCTGATCGCCCATATTCATAACATATTAGCCTGTTCGCGGTTACACTCTGACGCAAAAACGGTTACCTCGCGCGGGGTATCGATTGCAGAAGTTTTTCAGGTCAGCCAAAAACACGCCGGTACTGTTTCATTGAGTTACTTCCGTAGCTTATGGCATTACCGGGTATGGGAAGAACCGAACGGACGGTATCGTTTTCTCCGACACATCCCACATTCGTTTCCGATCATGGCGGAAATTCACTATGCCATCTATCACCGCCAGTTCCCAGCCAGTTTAAAGCCACGAAACCTGCTAGGGAGTATCAAAAGATATTTACGGCGCATCTCGACCAATCGCTGGAGTTTTGGAAGACCGCTGGTCCGCTGGTACCGGGCATCCCACTTCATTGTGTCTCCTGCCAAACCTGTATTCGGATTGTTCAGCGATAACTGGTTAGGGCCGGTATTCCAGGTTTATATCCTACGGAAAACAGCAGGCGCCACATTGTATTTGCGCGGCATCCCCACCAAAGACATGCTGCTCAATGTGAGAGTCGAAGACCGGCCATCGCAAACTCTGGAACTACACTCAGATGAGCCAATCAAGATTCCTGTGGAGGCCGACCCCGGAGATCGAGTGGTGTTTTATTTTCAGGATTCGATGCGTGACTCTGCCGGGCGGAACTTGAGTTTCCTGGTTCAAGACACCAACCTGTTTATCGAACAGGATTTATCCTTTATGAATTAATTATTCGGATGGCGCATACACTGGTCGATCTGCGGTGGATGATCCCCGGATATGCAGGAGGGATCGAAATTCTTGCCCGGGCTCTGGTAAACGAGCTGCTTGGCGCAGAGCCGCGGCGAGAATTTACGCTGATCCTCCCCATTGTAGATTCCTACGACTTCGACCTGCGCCGCCATCCCAATTTCCACATCCAGGTCTGCGATGGGCCAGGATCGTATTGGGATAAGTTGAACTGGCAATTTCGCAAACGGATTGCCAACCGGAAAGGCCAAACCATCGATGGCGTCTGGGTCAACGGGCGCCGAACAACTGCCAAATTTGCCCTGTCTCTGTCTGGAATTATCGATCAAGATCTCTACCCGCTCAAGAATGTTTTACTGGTCCCCGATATCCAACACGAATATCTGCCTGAGCTGTTCAGCACCCAAGAACTGGCCAACCGGCAGCGAGACTTTGCCGCATCGGCAAAGCAGGCCCAACGGATCGTGACCATCTCCGAATTCTCTCGCCGGACATTGGCCGAGCGGTATCAAATCCCGGCGGAGAAAATCCGTGTTGCTTTGCCGGCCGCCGATGCCATCTTTGGGCAGCGGGTTAGCTGCCCAGAAAAAGCCTGGGAAAAATACCGGATTCGGCCCGGAGGTTATTTGTTCTACCCGGCCAATACCTGGCGACACAAGAACCATAGCCTGGCATTGCGCGCCCTGGCCGAACTTCGTGATCGCCATGCGCTCTCGCTACCACTGGTTTGCACAGGCACGCCCAAAGAAGCTCACACCAGCCTGTTGACCCTGGCAGGAGAGCTTGGCCTGCAAGAAAATTTCCAATTCCTTGGATATTGCCCACGAGCGGAACTGCCTGCGCTTTACCAGGGCGCGATAGCCCTGGTTTATCCGTCTCTTTTTGAAGGGTTCGGTATGCCAGTCCTGGAGGCGATGGCATGCAGATGTCCGGTCATCTGCAGCAACACTACAAGTCTGCCGGAAGCAGCGGGAGAGGCTGCGCTTTTCATCGAACCCGACCAGCCAGGGATGCTGGCAGAGGCTATCTGGCATATCCACTCCGAGCCCGAACTGCGCGCTAACCTGATTCGTCAGGGCCACAAGCAAGCCGGGCGTTTCTCATGGGCAAAATTTACGGCATCTATCTTGCAAAGCCTGGATGATCTAGAAAGTAGCTCACGGGCGCAAGACACGAGAGCCATGCAGCAAAGTCTCCAGCATCAGGCGCAGAGCAAAAAACTTTCTACCAATCCACATCTTCGCCAGAGCCGGACATCATTCAGCCGCGGCAAGTTAGGCGAGGCAGTGGAATATTATCACCAACGGCAAATTCAAAAGGCCACCGGGGCTTTTCTATTCGGTATAATAACCGGGCCAGATGTGTTTTTTTGGACCATCTTCTACCCGTTCATCAGAGATGCCTTTTTACGCCGGATACTTCAGAAATTTGGATGAATCGTTATGAACTTTCAATACACCCCTTACATCATTCCCCTGGTCATCGGTTCAGCAATTTGTTTCTATCTGGCCTGGTATTCCTGGTTTCACCGAAAAGCCGCCGGCGGCGCAATCGCCCTGGCGTTGCTGGCCTTGCTGATTGGCGAGTGGCTGGCCGGCTATGCCCTGGAAATCGCCGGAGCCGACCTGCCCACCAAAATCATTTGGGGTAAAGCCCAATACATCGGCATCACCCTGGTGCCCATGATGTGGCTGATTTTTGCTCTCAATCACGCCAACCAATCCCGGCGAGTAACACACCGCAACATGCTGCTGATGACAATTGTACCCTTCTTGACAATCCTGTTGGTTCTTATCAGCGACGGAAAGGCCAGTGGCGTGCGGAGCCTTGTCTGGACGGAGATGGACATTATTCAAGCCAACGGTTTCTCCGTTCTGAACGTCTCACATGGGCCGTGGTTTTGGGTGCACTCCGCTTATTCTTACTTACTCATTCTGGCTGGTACGCTGGTAGTGATACGCTCCGTTGGCCGCATGCAGGGGCTATACCGCCGCCAGGCGGCTGCGCTATTGTTTGCGGTACTTACTCCCTGGGTAAGCAATATCGTGTATCTTTCCGGTTTAAGCCCCATCCCATATCTCGATATTACCCCTTTTGCCTTCGCCCTTACTGCAATCGCCCTCACCTGGGCAATCTTCGGTTTCCGTTTAATCGACCTCACCCCACTGGCACGCGATATCCTGATCAACGAGATGCAAGACGCCATGTTGGTGCTCGATGCCCAGGGATGTGTGGCCGACATCAACCCGGCCGCCCAACGTTTGCTCGGCAAGCCTGCCGACCAGGTGATCGGTCGCCCCGCAGGTGAAATAATTCGCCTCTGGCCACAGTACGTCGAGCGCTACCAAAACACGCTGGAAGCGCTCGATGAGGTTGCCATCGGCGACGGAGAAGAGCAACGATGGTATGAACTTCGGCTCTTTCCGTTGTTCGACCATCAAAAACGGCTGATCGGGCGCGCGGTCGTGGTAAGGGACATTACCAAGCGAAAGCATGCCGAAGAACAACTCCGCCAGCTTTCGCGTGCTGTGGAGGCCAGCCCTGCATCCATCGTCATCACCGATCCAAATGGTGCTATCGAATACGTCAATCCTAAATTCACCAAAGTAACCGGCTACACCATGCAAGAGGCCCTGGGAAAAAACCCACGCATCTTAAAAACAGAGTATACCCCTCCAGAAGTCCACCGGCAGCTTTGGGAAACCCTCTTGCTTGGGAATGAATGGCGCGGCGAATTTTGCAATCGTAAGAAAAGCGGCGAAATCTATTGGGAATTTGCCTCCATCTCCCCGATCCTCGATTCGACCGGCAAGGTCACACACTACGTCGCCGTCAAAGAGGATATCACCGAGCGAAAACAAGCAGAAGAAGCCTTATTGCTGGCCCGCGATCAAGCGCTCGAAGCCAGCCGGCTGAAAAGCCAGTTGCTTGCCAAAGTGAGCCACGAATTGCGCACCCCCCTGGGCAGCATCCTGGGCTACACAGAGCTGTTGAACGGGGGGGCTTTTGGCTCTCTCAATGAGCCGCAAAAACAGGCCACTGCCAATATCCTGAACAGCACCAACTATCTGAACACCTTGATCAGTGAACTGCTCGACCAGGCGCAAATCGAGGCCCGCACGTTGTTGTTGAATAATCAGACATTTTCGCCCGCCGCCCTGCTCGAACGGGTTCAAACAACCATTTCCGTACTGGCTCAGAACAAAGGGCTAACTTTCAGCGTTTCGCAATCGCCCGACCTACCCGAGGTAATTTACGGCGATGAGCGCCGTTTACAACAAATTATCATTAACCTGGTCAGCAATGCCGTGAAGTTCACCCCGGCTGGCGAAGTGCGCTTGAGCCTCTTGCGCCCGAATCCGGTACATTGGGCCATCCAGGTAACGGACACAGGCATTGGTATCCCCGCTGAAGCGCAGAATTATATCTTCGAGCCTTTCCGCCAGGCAGATACATCCATTACGCACGAAAATCGTGGCACGGGCCTCGGGCTTTCCATTGCCAGGCAACTGGTCGAGATGATGGGAGGGCGCATCACCCTGGACAGCGAAGTGGATAAAGGCAGCACATTCACCGTGATCCTACCCATTCTCAAACGCCCAGAGTGATCCAGAATGCGAACCGTCGAAAGGACATCCCCTTATGGCAAAACCACTCATCCTGATTGTCGAAGACGACCCGCAATTGAGCCAAATCTACAGCATCACCTTGCAGTCTGAGTTCGAGGTCCAGACAGCCGACAACGGAGATACGGCGTTATCCATATTGGCTGAAACCGACCCACTTCTTGTTTTACTCGATCTGCATCTCCCGGGCGCTAAAGGCAAGGATATTTTGAGCTACGTCCGTTCCACGCCTCGCCTGGCCAACACCCATGTTTTCCTGGCCACTGCGGATGCCTTCCAGGCCGATTTCTTGCGGGATGCAGCAGATATTGTTTTACTGAAACCCATCAGCCCCACGCAATTGCGAGACCTGGTCCAACGATTCTTAAAATAGCTTAATGGTTGGCGAGAACCCCATCATGATAAAATCGACTATATATGTCATTATTTTGGCGTTTCACAATCCGGCTTCTGCTCGTCGGCTGGGCTGCTTCGGTATCCCTGGCTCAGCCCGGTCTGCCTGCCTGCTGGCTGGAGGTGAACGCCTGCGAAACGCACATCCACTTCAACAAACACCACGCTGAAACACCCCATAGCCACGAATACCTTTTCGACCTTACAAACGTCACCTCGGCCCAGGCACTGCCCAATCTGTTGCTTCCCATCTTTCTACTGGCCAGGCTTCTCTTCTCTAATAACCTGCTGCTGCCTGGCAGCAGGAATACTTATCTTTATCAGAGAATGTGGGGATTTAAACCCGATCCACACCCTCCGCGCCCTTGCCTGTCTTGCCCCGTGCAATGAATTGAAAATTCTGCTATGCTTTTGCTGCACACCTGTCTGCGCAGCAAACCTGTCGCCTTGTAGAATAGCGATCGCATTCCTGGGCCAGTTTAACCATGCACTTTGAGCAAGCAACACCGAGAGCCGGGTTTGGCCTCCGGTTTCATCAGCAGTCAAGGAGTCGAACATGAACACTCGTCCGTTGATTATCGTTATTATTTTATTGGCAGTCATAACCAGCGCGTGCAGCAGCACCGCAAGTGCTAAGATCGAGGTGAAAGAACCGTGGGTACGGGCAGCCGCCATGATGCAGGCCAGTATGGCACAAAGCACTCCTCAGGGTGGAGGCAATATGGGCCACACGGAGATATCAGGTGAAACAATGGGCAGCAACAGCGCTGCCTATATGGTGATTACCAACTCTGGCGGCGAGGCAGATCGGTTGCTGTCTGCCACGTCGGATGTGGCCTCAGCCGTAGAGATCCATATCAGCGAGATGAAAGATGGCGTGATGACCATGCACCCGGTAACAGCCATCGACATTCCCGCGGGAGGCAAGGCCGAGCTGAAACCGGGCGGATATCACGTGATGCTCATCGGCATCAAGCACGATCTCAAAGCCGGCGATAAGGTCCAGTTGACGCTCAACTTCGAGAAATCGGGGCAAGTAGCGGTCGAAGCCGAAATCCACAATCCCTGAGCCGCGAAGATAGTCATTCGCAACTTTACGCCCAATGAGCGGTGCATCTCACAGGTGGATGCACCGCTCTGCCCTATCTTGCTCGACGAACAATGGAGGATGCGCCTATGAATCGTAGCGTTCTGACCATAGCAGCAGTTGTCTTACTGGTTGGGCTGGCGGCCATCGGATACCAGCAAATCATCGCCCGCCCGCTTTTTAAAGGGGCCACGGTCGATCCAGTCGAACCAGCTCCCCCGTTTACGTTACGATCCGCAGACGGGAAAGTCAGTTTGAAGGATTTCCACGGAAAGGTGGTGCTGCTTTATTTCGGCTATACTTACTGCCCGGATGTTTGCCCCATCACCCTATCGGCCATCAAACGAGCCTTGAGCGAGATGGGAGAACAGGCAGAACAGGTGCAACTGGTCTTCATCACCGTCGATCCACAACGGGACTCGCCCAAGCGAATGAACGAATATGTTCATTTTTTCAACCCGTCTTTTGTCGGACTGTCTGGGACACTGGATGAAATCAGCCAGGTAGCTGAAGCATATGATATCCATTTTCACTACAACGATGCGGAATCGAAGACCACTTACTCAGTGGACCACACCGCCAGTGTGATCGTGCTGGACAAAGAAGGCAACAAGCGCATCATCTGGCCGCATGATTTCGAGGTGAAAGACATGATATCCGATCTTAACCGGCTGGTGAAACAATGAAACCCATGAACATCTGGCTGCAATTCGGGCTGGCGCTGCTGGTCGTGGCAATAATCTTGATCGGCTTCAACGGTCTGTTATCGTATCGCCGCTCGCAAGCCCTGGCGAATTATGAAGACAACGTGGAATGTAAAGCCGATCTCGATCCCGCATTGATCGAACGAGGCAAGACTGTTTATCAGTCACATTGTATTGCCTGTCATGGATCCAACCTTGAGGGTACGCAGCAATGGCAGATCCGGCTGGAAGATGGATCCAGCCCGCCGCCACCGCTCAATGCCCAGGCGCATGCCTGGCAACATTCGGATGCTTCGCTGATCAAAACCATCAGCAACGGCCGTAACCCAGGAAAGTTATCTCCGATGCCTGCCTTCGGCGAAAGCCTGAGTTCGGAGGAAATCCGGGCGGTGGTTGAATATATCAAGAGCCACTGGGGAGCCAGTCAGCTTAACCAACAGGACTTGCTCAACCAATAACAACGATGATTCGCCCTTTACACTGCCGGGAAGAGCAATCGATTCCGGCAAGATTTATAGCCACAGGAGGAATTCTGATCATGTATCCACCTAAATACAAACTGCTCCAGGCTTTCGCCGCGGCAGCTATGCTTACTACTTTCACATTCACCTTCACGGCCGCTCATGAAATCGAGCCAGTCAGTGCATCTCCCGCACCAGGAGAAATTTTGCAACAATCGCCGGTCCAGGTACGCCTGGTTTTTGAAGAAGAGATCACCGAAGATGGCAGCTCTCTGCAAGTTTTCGATACATCGGGAAAGCAGGTCGACCAGGGCAAGGGAGGAGTCGATCTGAACGACCCACAGCATGCCACGCTGATTGTGAAACTACCGGCGTTGGCCGAAGGTGTTTACCAGGTCAAATGGAAAATCACGCTTTCCGATGGCGATGCCAGCCAGGGAGAGTATCGCTTTGGCGTGGGGAATGTCACCATCCCTTCGTCACCTGCCTCAGAAGCGCCTGCCGGCCAACAACCTGCCAGTTCTGGCCCGTCACCTGTGGTTTGGGGGACGGCTACCATTGGTGCCATCCTGGTGGTGCTGATCGGTGTGTACTTCTCGATGAGATCTCGCTCTGCTTTGTGAAACCCGTAAGCCAGCCGGCGGCCCGACACAAGGTCCTTATTTGATCTAAACTAACTTTAGCTAAACACTTACCCGAAGCACGATCAA
>CAZQQJ010000041.1:0-72810 GCA_964595435.1 uncultured Anaerolinea sp.
ACTCAAGGTTCTTTCCGGTCTGCCTCAACTCCCAATTTAGATGCGTTTGCCCTGCTGAAGTCTGAAGTTCAGATATAAACCCGGATTTTCTTCACTCCACTCCGGGTGCATCGATCTCTTTGATAAATTTGCTGATCTTTCCTTCCTTGAAAACCTGGCGCGGCTGGCCGCTGCGCACTACTTTGCTCCATTTTGCGTTCCACTTCACCAGCCGAATTTCGTCACCGGTGATCTCGATCGCTGTGATGCCATCGGTATATAACCCACAACCAGTGTTGAAATAATTCGGACGAGGGCGAGAGCTATCCTCCAACGGCTCGATCTCGCGGCCTTTCTGCCTCTCATCCGCCAGTTCAGCCTCTCGCTGTTCGATCTCTCGCAATAACCTTGTGCGCGCCGCCGGGGTAAGATCACCCTGAGCCCGTGTCATCCGCTCGGCAATCTCATCTTCAAGTTGCTCAGCGAAGGTGCGCGAGGCAAAAATCGCCCGGTGCGAATGCCCACAGATCAGAATCGCCCGCTTTTGCCTGGCCCAGGTGTACAGAATACGTTCGTAATTACGCGCAATGGATGACTTGGTCGCCGATCCAGCCCGGAACAACCCGGTATATTTCAAAATCGGCTCGATCCCGCCGTACAAACGTACAAAGAATTTACTGAACCAGGCATATTTGTCCGAGTCCAGACTGCCCTGATGTCCATGCACCAGCAAAAAACGCACCTTGCCAGCCATATCGCGCAACTTGATCGCCTCCATCCCTGGCACCATGAGAATAGGGTTGTTGCGAATTGGGTCACGCAAACCACCCCATTCACGATCGTGATTGCCAAAAACGCGATAAACGCGTTGGTCTCCAAAGGACTGGATTCTCGAGTAAACCGTGTTTCCATAAGTCTTTAACGTATCCGCCAGGTCGAACTGCCAGAATTCTTCAATATCACCTAACAAGATAAGGGCATAACCTTCAGCCAGGTAGTATGCCAGTGCCGTGATCAACGCCGGCTGATTACGATAGAAATCATCTGCCTCACCGCCATTACCCAAATGGAGATCGCTAAACAAGACATATTTTTTCCCAGCAGTATCTAATGTTAGCACCTCTGGGCTCTCCCACAACTCATCCAATCGCTGATAAGTCAACTGAATATCCTGTGACATGTCCGTCTCCTTTTTCGTTTTATAAGTCTTGCATTACACCAACTGACACAACGCACTTACAATAGATCTTCCACCTGGGGATGCTCTCCGGACAAATGCTCCAGAAAAGCACGTACCGCCGTCGTCCGCGACGCTGCATTGTTCCAGATCAATTTCAAGGTGCGTTGTAAATCCAGCCCATCGATCGGCAGTGCTCGCAGGCGACTTTCGCCCGAACGATCGTCACCAAGCACCCATTCAGGTAGAATTGTCACACCCATGCCCGCTGCCACTGCCTGTTTGATCGCTTCAGGATGATCAAACTCGGCAATGATCTTCGGTGCGATCCCATACCGGGCGAAAATTTGTTCCGTCCAAAAACGCGTCTGGCTGCCTGGCGTACGCGCCACAAAGGGCTGCCCATCCAACGCTTGTGGTACCACGTGCTGCAACGATTGCCAGGGATGCCCCTCGCCGACCATCACATACAGATCGATCGAGCGCAAAACCAGCACCTGCAAAGGGGCATCAACTATCAGTTCGCCCTCTACAAAACCCAGATCGCACCGTCCAGCAAGCACCTCATTGGCTATGCGCAGCGTCGTGTCCGTATACAAACGGATCGTCAATCCCGGCTGGCGACGCGCCGCTGCCTGGATCCAACCCGGCAACAGGTATACACCCGCCCCAGGCGTTGCTCCAATGGTCATTTGCATTCTATCCTGCTCGCTGACTTGCGCCACCGCCCGCTGCGCCTCTGCTACCAGATTCAATATTCGCCGCGTATAATCCAACAACGTTTCGCCAGCCCGGGTCAATGTCACCCCGCGGTTTCCGCGCACAAAAAGCGCCGTACCCAACGATGCCTCCAGATCGCTCATATGGTGACTGATTGCAGGTTGCGTCATGAGCAATAGCAAGGCTGCCTTACGGAAACTACCCTCCTGTGCCACCGTATAAAAGATTTCCAGCTTAGACAGGTTGAGCATCATTGCTCCAGGTATAAAGAAATCTTATCACCATTATAATGAGTTTACTCATTGCCGAAAAGACTTCAAAGCGATACAATCCCCTCTGTATTTCCCAATAACACCAACACAAACCCTCTCACATGGATGCTTTTTTTACATCCAACCAAAAAATCAGGAACTTCTATGAGCAAGCCAAAATCATCACACCAGCCCCGTAAACGCGCTTCACAAAAATCCAAACAACCTGGCCCGAAACCTATATGGTGGACCGTCGGGTCGTTGGTCAT
Organism: uncultured Anaerolinea sp.; assembly: GCA_964595435.1. Classification (GTDB taxonomy): domain Bacteria; phylum Chloroflexota; class Anaerolineae; order Anaerolineales; family UBA4823; genus RBG-16-57-11. The sequence continues at coordinate 2,397 of CAZQQJ010000041.1, forward strand.
TCTACTCGTCATTGCAGCAAGCGCCGCTTTTTTTCTGCGTCCCGCCGCGATTACCACCCCCACTTATCTGGACGAAATCTCTATCCAGGAAGCTTATCAAAAATATGAACAGGGTACTTTTCTGCTGGATGTGCGCACACCCGAAGAATGGGCTGAATACCATGTACCCAATACTACTCTTATCCCCCTGGAGGACCTGGAAAGCCGCCTGAACGAGTTGCCCAAAGACCGGGAAATTGTTGTCATCTGCCGTTCTGGCAATCGCAGCCAAAAAGGACGCGATATCCTGCGTAACGCTGGCTTTGTCCAGACTTCCAGCATGGCCGGCGGTTTGAAGGAATGGCAAACAGCCGGCTACCCCGTCACTGAAGGCCCCTAGACCATCAGTTCTAAAAAACCTGCGACAAGCAATTTGCTGCTCACGGATTTCGCCGATCAATGAATCTTCCTCTCGATCTGAGCCTGGGCTTTGCTATCGGCCTGTCTTTAGGTTTGCTCGGCGGTGGCGGATCGATTCTCACCGTGCCAGCCCTTGTCTATTTGGTTGGACAAAATCCTCATTCCGCGGTCACTACGTCCTTAGCCATCGTGGGTGCGAATAGCGCCCTGGGCGCCTGGTTCCATAAAAGCCAGGGCATGCTCAACGGACGCGTGGCGCTGGTCTTTGGCGGTGCGGGGATGCTGGCATCCTATCTTTCTTCTGGGCTGTCATCTCATTTCTCCCCCCGGTCGATGATGGTCAGCTTTGCCATATTAATGCTGGTCGTCGGCGGGCTAATGCTCTCGCCGCGCCGTCCAGGAGCCAGGCGGCGAGAAGGTAACCCAACAGGGCTGGCCGTTACGCTGACATCTGGAGCCAGCGTTGGCCTGCTTACTGGGGCGCTGGGCGTGGGCGGCGGCTTCCTCATCGTCCCTGCCCTGGTTATGTTCGTCGGCCTGCCAATGTATGAGGCAATTGGTACATCTCTGGTAATCATCGCTGCCAACAGCCTGGCCGGGTTCCTGGGCCACATCAAAGGTGGCGCATGCGATATCCCCCTGGCGTTGGTCTTTGTTGCTGCCGGCCTGGCTGGCACATTCATTGGCGCTCGCCTGGCCGAACGCCTGGCTGCCAATCGCCTGCGCCAGGGTTTCGGTATTTTTGTCATCGGCGTAGCCATCTTTCTGCTGGTAGATAACCTGGGGCTGATCTGACCGCCAGCAAGCCAGCGGCTTCGGTCGCCTGGCTCTATGGCAGATGCGGTAGTTCAACTGCAAGCTGGACAAAGAAATGATCTCTCCTTCGGATGGAATTTCAGCGGTTTGCCCGTTGCTTCTCTAAGCTGATTGCCTGTATAATAGTGATACAGGTCAACCATGCCACTCTCACCGGGCCAAATCCTCAACAATCGCTATCGTATCGTCAAGTTGCTCAAGCAAGGCGGCTTCGGAGCGGTTTACCGCGCCTGGGACATCAACATGGAATGCCCCCGCGCCCTGAAAGAGAACCTGGATACATCGCCCGAAGCCCAACGCCAATTCAAAAGCGAGGCCCGTATCCTGGGCGATTTGCATCACCCCAACCTGCCTCGTGTGATTGACCACTTTGTCATCCCAGGGCAAGGCCAATATCTGGTGATGGACTTCGTTGAAGGCGATGATCTCAGCCAGATGCTCAAACAAACTGGCGGCCCCTTGGAGATCAACCGGGCCATGGAATGGATCGGCCAGATTTGTGATGCCCTGGAATATCTGCATTCGCGTAACCCGCCGGTCATTCATCGCGATATCAAACCCGCCAATATCAAAATCCGGCCTGGCGGTAAAGCCATGTTGGTTGATTTTGGCATTGCTAAAGTCTACAGCCAGAATGTCAACACCAACACCGGCGCGCGCGCCGTCACTCCTGGTTATTCCCCTCCCGAACAATATGGCCAGGGTTCGACCGACGCGCAGAGCGATATTTATGCTGTAGGTGCGACACTCTACCACCTGCTTACCGGGTCCCCGCCGCCGCATAGCGTTGATTTAATGGCTCGCATCGTCCAACCACCCAAGCCAGTGATAGATCTCAACCCGGCCGTCCCACCCCATGTGAGCGCTGCCATCCAACGCGCCATGCAACTGCAAAAAACATCCCGCTTTTACAGCATCACCGAATTCAAAGCAGCTATGCGTTCACCTGCCGTCACTGTGATCGGCGCGACGCCGATTGTCTTGCCTGCCAGACAACCAGTCCAGCCAATGGCCGATCAATTGGCACCCGCTGCTGCAGCCCAGCCACCAGGACCCGTCCTCGTGCAACCTGCCTCACCCGCTTCATTACCGCTGCGGCAACCCACACACACCGGGAGGCCCCCAAAAACCAGCCCATCCTGGGGAATGGTGATCGGCGTAACCGGATTCATAGGTATTGTCGGCCTGCTGACATTGGTTGCCCTGGCCTTACTGGTTTTTCGATCCCCCCGCCCACCTCAAGCCACTCTCCCTGGAATTGGCCTCGCATCCCCTGCCACACCCGCTCCTCTACTGGCTTCTACCGCGATCACCGTCACCGCGCCGCCAACTGCCACGCCAGGCTCTCCAACCAGCGAAGCAACTGTCACCCAACCATTCGTGGCTGCGACCCTGACCCCGGCTATTTCCGATACGCCGGCATCGCCAGGTATGCCGACGCCTACCCCAGGCACCATCTTCCTGGGCAATCTGCACCCCCCTGAACTCGCCAGTGGCGTCACCAGCCTTGCATTCTCCCCGGATGGCAAGGCGATTGCAGCCGGCAGCGTCGATGGTGCAGTGGTTTTCGTAGATGCATACACTGGAAAAGTACTGTATACCCGTAAAGAACACGCCGCTGCCATCAGCCGCGTAGTCTATTCGCCGGATGGTACCCTTTTGGCCTCCGCCTCAGCCGATAAGACCGTTATCGTTTGGGACGCCGCCACCGGGAAAAGCCTGCACCAGCTAAAAGAACACAAGAACGAGGTCACCGGTTTAGATTTCTCACCCGAAGGTGCCGTGCTGGCATCCGGATCGATGGACCAAAGCATAATCTTGTGGAACCCACAGAGTGGTGCGCGCATCATGACGCTTTACCAGTTTGGGCCTGCGGGAGGCGGCAGCCCGGTACGCTGTCTGGCTTTTGCGCCCTCCGGTTATACCCTCAATGTACACACAGCCACCTATAACACGACTACCCAACAATATGCTTCGAATTACTACCTGTGGGATTACCGTAACGGCAAAAAACTGGCCGATGGATTCCTGGGCGATAGCACACAGCGTGTCAAAGCAGTGGCTTACTCCCCAGACGGGCGGTTGTTTGCTACCGGTTGGACCCACGGCAACATTTTGGTCGCGGATGGCAGCACCTATAAACACCTCAATACCTTGCTGGGACACAAAGGTAGCCTCACCGGCCTGGCTTTCTCTCCCGACAGTTCGATCCTGGCTTCTTCATCAAAAGATGGCACGCTGATCCTGTGGGACGCTAAATCCTGGGCGATTCTCCGCACACTGGAAGGCCATGCCGCGGCTGTGGAGAGCCTGGCCTTCTCACCAGATGGCAGCGTCCTGGTTTCGGGCGCAGCCGATGGTTCGTTAATTTTCTGGGAAGTATCGCCTTGATAGGATACATACAGGCGAGTTGCATAAGCGAAAGCGATAGGTTCTCAAAATTCTCTGCTGGCCAGAGGAAATACATCCAATAGGGCGGTTACCCGTAGCCTAGCTGGCAATATCTTTCCTGCCGGTATGCGAAGTTCCACTCCGCTCAGATTACCCTGCCCGTCTACCAGACTCTTCAACCCGGCGTGATAATCCAGGTAGATCGCCTCGGTCCGCAGAAGGTCCAGCAAGAGCAGCCCTGGACGGTGCTGGTTGCCAGGGCAACTTGCCCCCTCAGCCAGATGGAAAGTTGCCCTGGCTAAGCCATCTTGCGTCCGGGTTGGGGCACGATACTCGATGTGCACCACGTTCACGCCAGCCGGGCGACGATTGGCCGGGCCGTTGTACGGTCGGGTAATATACGTTCCCAACACCAACAATTTCTCGTAGATATTATTGGCCAGACCGCCGATCACCAGGTACGGCCCAAAAGTCGGGATGGATAACGCCCGCGTATCCGCCCAGACGGTCGCCCCTGGCCGTACTACGCCATCTGCTGCCAGGCAGCCGCGCAGCTCGAACAGGTTGAATGGAATCGGGATCCCCGTCACATCCATCGTAAAATCCCGGTTGGTCAGGATAAAGGCATCTTCCTGGTAATACCCGTTAAGCGGCAGAGTAAAATCCGAAGATGGATCGGCCACTCGCTGCCCGCGATCATCACGCTTCCCACCGATCGCCCACACCACGAATTTACCATCCCGCTCACCCTGGGGTTGTAGCGCTGCAACACCCATAATCCAATCCATATAATCGAAGCCAATCTGGTTCAGACTGGGCAACATCGGCGGCAAAGGCAGCGCCAGTCGCGTCCACTCCAGCGCGCCCACTTGATCCTCACCCATCTCCAGAGGCAGGCGCCTGGCCTGCGCTGGCGCCACGCGAAAGCTGAATTGCTGTGCAAAGCGCCCGGCCTGCCGTCCTCCCAGGCGCAGGTTACCAATCTGAGCACCACCCGTGTAATACCGCCCGCTCACTTTGAGCTGATAAACCGTCCCTGGCGATAGGAAACCTTGTGGGCGGATATAGATATATTTGCCATCCGCTGAATGCTCCACAACCATCGGGAAATCTGGTTCGGCTCGTACCTCGAGTGCATCTGGTGGGCAACCTACCAGCCCAAAAAGCAACCGCGGCAGGTTACACAAACGCGCGTCTACGGGCTGGCCCGCACGGCGTACGGCCAGACGCAGCGTGATCTGTGTAGCTGCCGGCAACATTTCAGGGAATTCATCCAGAACGCTTCCGCCGGGTGTCATATAGCGAAGGAAAGCACCATCTTCGTCCCCATCCCTCAACCCCCAATTGTTTTGTAGGCCTTTGGCGTTTGCATGCAAAGGATAATCGTATGGCACATACCACACTTGCCCGTGTTCGCCGCCAATATACACCCCCGTCTTGCCCAAGGCCGGTGAACCGTTCAGGTCATTGCGATCGCGTAATTCAGGATCGTCTGGAGTCGTATCAAAAGCCCAGCGCAGGCTGCCATCCGCGGCGTTCAAGGCATATAATCGCCCGTCGCCCGCTCCAAAATACAAGATCTCTTCGCCATTGGCATCCAGGCCGATCACCGGCGATGAACGGATCGGGTCACCCACAGCGAGCTTCCATTTCAGCCTGCCATCCGGGAGCAAGGCATAAAACACCCCATCCGTAGAACCAAAATAGATCGCCGTCGTGTTGCCCTGGGCATCCGCGCCCAACGCTGCCGAGCAATAGATGTGGTCGCCGGTAGAGAATTTCCATTTCATCTTCCCGTTGCGCGGCTCCAGCGCATACAGGAAACTGTCGAACGAGCCGATATACACCGTGCCATCCGAACCCACCGCGGCCGAGGCAGCAACAAAACCCAACGTACGCCGCTTCCAGAGTTCTTTGCCCTGCGGTGAAACCGCCCGCACAAAGGTATCCACCGAGCCCCAATAGATCGTGCCATCCTCGCCAAACGCCGCCTGCGACCAGTTATTCGATCCAGTGCTATAGGTCCACTTCAACGAGCCATCCGGCCGAATAGCATAGTAGTTAAAATTCGTATTGCCCGCATAGAGCGTACCATCCGGGCCCACCGCCACATTCCCCTCGAACCAGCGATTATAGCTCACACCAGGGCGCAGCTCTGCCTCATACGTCCATAAGAGACGCTGGCGGGCATCCTCGATCCCATCGCCGGTGCGCAACTGGTACATCCTGCCATCTCCGGAGATAAAGGTAACCGTGGCGTAGCCTTTATCCGCTGAAAACGGCCCCAGGGCTGCCGCCGAATCGATAATCTCACCCGTTTCGAATTTCCACCCCAGCGAGCCGTCCGGGTTAATGGCGTAGAACCAGTGATCCGCCGAGCCGACATAAATGACACCTTGCACATCCACCACTGGCGTAGAAAAGACCCCTTTGCCCGTTGAGAACGCCCAGGGCATGTCACCGGTGTAGATGCCTTTCAGCAAGCTGCGCCCGGTATTGCGAGAGTCATTTCGAAAAAGAGGCCAGGGCGTTCCTTCCTGCACCAGAGATTGCGGCGAGGCTTTGAAGATGTCCATGTTTCACACTCCGGGGTCAAATTTTTGCTCCACTGATTTTACCCCAGTCCCTGGCCACCAAACGTTCTATCTCGAACGCCTCGCCGACCGACTATCTCCCCAACTTCGTTTATAATTACCGGCGTGAACCGCTATCCTATCCCCGCCGCAGAAGCACGCCAGGAGATTACCGTCCTTAATTCGCGTTTCATCGCCAGCGCCGCTCCCGTCTTCAGCGTCGAAGAAGCCAAAGCGTTCATCGGGCGGATTCGAAGTGAGCTTCCCGACGCTACTCACCACGTCCCGGCTTACATCATCGGACATGGGGCATCGACCATCACCCACTGCAACGACGATGGCGAGCCATCCGGCACAGCAGGACGACCTGCACTGGCTGTATTGAGCGGCAGCGGCCTGGGCGACGTGGCAGTGGTGGTAACTCGCTACTTTGGTGGCACCAAACTCGGCACCGGCGGCCTGGTGCGCGCCTATCGTGATGCTGTCCGTGCCGTGCTGGGTGCGTTGCCCCGCGCTGAACGCATCTCAACCCACACCGTAATGCTCGTCGCGCCCTATGCCTGGTTCGAGCGCCTGCGGTTGCTGATCACCGCTCACCATGGGCAGATCAGCGACCAGGACTTCGCCGCTGACGTTACGATCACCGCTCGTTTCCCCGTAGAACACTTCCCCGCCTTCCAGAGCGCTCTCAACGAAGCATCACACGGCAGCATGCAAGCCGAGATCGTCGAAACAAAGCTGGAGATCGTGCCGCTCCAATCGCTCATTTCCTGAGGGCTGAAAGCCAGAGCGCCCAGGCACCCGTCAAATATTTTTCATCACCCGATTACATATCACGGAAGATTCATCGACTCAGTAAAGGAGAACCTGCCATGAATAAAGTTCGCTGGGGGCTGCTCTCGACAGCCAATATCAACCGCAAACTCATCCCCGCCATTCGTGCCTCAGATCGTGGCGAACTGGCCGCTGTAGCCAGCCGCGATCTGGATAAAGCGCGCGCTTACGCCGCCGAGTGGGATATCCCGCAGGCTTTCGGCTCTTACCAGGCCATGCTTGATTCCGGCAAGGTAGATGCTATATACATCAGCCTGCCCAACCACCTGCACGCCGAGTGGAGTATCCGTGCCATGCAGGCCGGTGTTCATGTGCTTTGCGAAAAACCCTTTGCCATTACCCTGGACGAAGTGGACCACATGATCGAAACCAGCCAGCAGACCGGGCGCGTCCTGACGGAGGCATTCATGTACCGGCACCACCCGCAGACAAAAATTGCCGGTGAATGGATCAGGAGCGGGCGGCTTGGGGAAGTGACCGTCGTGCGCGGTGTGTTCAACTTCGCCATTGCTGCCCGTGACGATGTACGCCTGGTGCCCGAATTTGGCGGTGGCTGCCTCTGGGACGTAGGCGTCTATCCAATGAGCTTTGCCCAGTATGTCTTTGGCGGACCACCCGAAGAGGTTTCTGGCATGCAATGGCTCGGCGATACCGGCGTGGATGAGACTTTCATCGGACAGATGCACTATCCCGACGGCGGCCTGGCGCAGATCGCATCCTCCTTCCGTACGCCCTTCCACATCCACATCGAAGTGATCGGCACCCTGGGCCGCCTGAATCTCACCCGCCCATTCACAGGGCTGGACGACGGGCGTTCGCTTGCCTTCTACCCGGCCGAAGGCAAGCCTCAGGAAATCCCCATCCCAGAAAAAGAGCTATACATCGGCGAAGTCGAAGACATGAACGCCGCCATCCTGGACGGCGCTCCTGCCTACCTGACCCTGCAAGAGACGCGGGATCACGTGCGCACGGTGCTGGCGCTCTACGAGTCGGCAAACACGAACCGGCCGGTAAAATTGTAATTCTATGCGATCAGGTGACAGGTACCCGACGATTCGATAGCTGTAAACCTGTCGCCTGATACCTTACCAATCCCGCCATACGCACAGTCGAAAATCCTGATCGTCCTGGTGATCGCACTGCGCCTGATCGTGGTGCTGTTCAGGCAACACCTGTCGCGTTGGGCAAATCAGATAGCCCTTGTGCCTTTCCATCATCACACCCTGGACCTGTATAGATCGTCTCGAAGTTGATTTCGAAGCGCCTCGGGGTGCATATCATCCTGATAAACAACGACCTGGTTTCGGCCATTCTGCTTTGCCTGGTAAAGTGCCCGGTCGGCGTGGATCAGCACTTCTTCATCCGTAGTGCCATGAAGTGGGAATACTGCCACACCCACAGAAACTGTGACTAGCAATGCCTCATCTTCATGGAAAACACGTAACCTGCCAATTCTCTCATGAATGAATTTGGCACGTTCCCAGGTAATCGCCAGGGAGGCTCCTGGCATCACGATGACAAACTCTTCCCCTCCATAGCGACAGGCAATGTCCTCCGTGCGGACATTGTTTTTGATTAAAGTTCCCACTGCCTGCAAAACCCGATCGCCGGCAGTATGGCCGTAAGAATCGTTGATGCACTTGAAGTAATCGGTGTCCATGATGATAATCCCTACGGGGTGCCCATCGCGCCGGGCGCGGGCCACTTCACGCTCGAGCGTTTCTTGCAAGTAGCAGCGGTTGAACAGGCCAGTTAGTTCGTGTAATTTGTTGAATTGCCTCTGGATCCGCCCTGTAGCTTATAGTCGTTACTGTTGGCGAATTCCATTTCGAGTCGGCTGGTATCGTGGAATCGAGGCTTTAGCCGGGGATTTTGCCAGCCAATAACCCGACTGAAGCCTCGACTCCGCACCCAAACATGCTTTGGTTGATTTCGCCAACAGTATCTAGTCTGTGATATAATTTGAGAACAAATTTTCTAAAAAGAGGTGGCCATGTTCGCCTATGATTTTGACCTTGCCCGTACATTCATTTACACGCACGCTCGCCTGTTGGAACGACAACTATTTGCTGCATTGTTCGAGAGTGGCTCTACGATCGCAGTAAAAACCGCTCTGCGCGCTTATCAGAACGCAGATGGCGGTTTCGGCAATGCGCTCGAGTCCGACCTGCGCACCCCGGCCAGCCAATCCCTGGCAGTAGAGCGTGCTTTCACTATCCTGGATTTGATCAACGGCTTTGATGATCCGATGGTATCTCTAGCCTGCGACTGGCTGGACACAATCACCACGCCGCAAGGTGGCGTGCCTTTCGCCCTGCCATCCCTGGAAGGCTACCCGCACACACCCTGGATGAGCGCCGATGATGCCAACGCACAAGTGAATCCTACTGCCGCCCTGTGTGGCAAGCTGCTCAAGCACCGCATCCAGCATCCCTGGGTAGAGCGCGCTTCAGCTTTCTGCTGGCAGGCTATCCCGCAACTTGAAACGGGCTCCTTCCATGATATCCAGCCAGCTATCGAGTTCCTGGAGCACGCATCATCTCGCCACGCCCAGGCAGATGCTGAGTTGCAGCGCTTCCGTGCTGTTGTCGCCAGACCTGGTGTGGTGGCATTCGATCCGTATGCTGCAGGGTATGTCAAATTTCCCCTGGACTGGGCGCCCACTCCTTCCAGTTACCTGCGCGGGGTATTCGATGATGCCACCATCGCCGTGCATCTGGATGCGCTGGCAAAACGGCAGCAGGCAGATGGTGGCTGGCCGATCAACTGGCAGGCGCTCAGCCCGGCGGCTGAGGCCGAATGGCGCGGGTGGAAGACTATTGAAGCCCTGCTTACGCTGAAGGCGTATGCTGTAACCTGACCGGCGGCGTCTCTTCGCTCCGGCTCTCCCCCTTAACGAAGCCTGCCAAAAGCGGCTTATAAACGCCATCATAAAACTGATTATAGAGCGCATGGTTAGCCGCGTCTGGAATGTAACGCTCGACGATTACCGTTGGCAGCGCTGCACTAACCTCCGCTAGTCCGGGATAGACTCCTGCACCCAGCCCGGCCAGTAACGCTGCGCCGAGTAGAGTCATCTCCGACTGGCCCAACACTTCCACCGGGTAACCCAACACATCCGCTCGGATTTGCATCCAGGCCCGGTTGCGCGTCCCGCCACCCGCCGCCAGGAGGCGCTGAATGGATCGCCCAGCCACGCTTTGTGCCGCCTGGCAGATGTATTCGACTTCATAAGCAACACCTTCCAACACCGACTGGTAAAGGTCAGCGCGCTTATGCGTCGCGTTCAGACCGATGAAGGCAGCCCGCGCCCTTCCATCGGAGTGCGGCGAGCCGCTGCCGCTCAGATAGGGCAAATAGACAATGCCGGTCGGTGAGCGCGGTTCCCCTTTTAGCAAAGCATCCAATTCCGCGTAAGGCAGGCGCGGTTCGCCCAAAACTCCACGCAGCCATTCCACCGACCCGCCAGATGCAGAAATCCCCCCCACCCATGCCATCCAGCCAGGCGATGCGTGCCTGCTGAAAGAGAAACCCGAGCGATAATCGGCTTCGCCCAACGGCCGCGCAGGGAAAGCGCCCAACAACGACTCGGCCGTGCCGATGGACTGGTAAACAGCGCCTGGGGTAGGCCAGGGGGTGGAGAGTGAACTGTGCTCAGGAACCACTTCGCCAACAAGATCATTCACTACTGGCAGTCGTTCCAGGCCGCCTGCAATCGTGTATGCCGCGAAAGCGCCGCACAGGTGGTCATGACCGCCAATGATTACCGGGATGCCTGGAGCCAGGCCGAACATCTCGAAGCCTGCACGTACCTCACCGGCTGGATCAAAAGCCGGCAAGACAGGCGGGAAAATCTGTGCTGGCAAGCCCAACTCATCCAGCAGCCGCGCGTCCCATTCGCCCACATCCAGACAGAAAGCAGCCGTGCGCACGGCCAGGCTGGCATGGGTGCCAAAAGTTCCTGTCAGGCGATAAGCGATATAATCTGCCGCCGAAAGCCAGATCGCGCCATCAAACTGTGCCGCATCCTGTTCATACAGCCAGAGCAACTTCGCCAGGCTGCACTTGAAGGTGGGGCGCACCCCGTGGCGGCAGAACTCTTCAACGAAACCGGTTCGCCGGCTTAACGCTTCCACTTGCGATTCGGCCAGCCGGTCGAACCAGGGCAAAAACGGCGTGCGCGGAGCACCGTTGCTTCGTTCAACCAATAGTCCCGTCTCAGCCATGCTGGTGATGCCTACCGCGGTAATCGGTTCCGGCTGGTCCTCTTCCAAGTCCATTTGCCTGGAATAAAGTTCAGCCAACAAGCCCAGAACGGTCTCCCAGATTTCCTGGGGGTGATAAATCGCATATCCCGCTGAGGCGCGGCGCAGCGGCGTAGGCTGGCTGGCAAAGAAATGCATACATCCGGCGCGGTCGAACAAAGCGGCTTTAAGATGCGTGGTACCAAGATCGAGTGCGAGAAACATAAGCATTGGCTCCCCAGAGTGAGCGGTGCTGCCCACCGCTCACTCTGGAGAAGAAAACTTTACTTACCGAGGCTCTCAAAATAAGCGTTCAATTTGCTCAGCGTTTCATCGAAAGCCTGCTTCAAATCAGCCGGCGGTTGTTCAAAGGCTGTACTCTCTGCCGTGAGTAACTTTTCGCCATCCAACACTTCGCCGCTGGCCAGGTAAAACCGCTCCCATTCCGCCAACCATGCTCCTGTCTCGATATCGAAGTCGGTCCAACGTTCCGAATGATCGATCAATTCAAACTTCCGGGTAACTGGATGCATAACCGTCGGCTTGGGCTGGCTGTACTGGATATCAGCATATAATCTCAGCACACGCCGGCCATCCTCTTCCTGCACCCAGGCATTATAAACGCCGCTCGTTTTACCATCGATCAAATCGCGATAGGGAGTGATGGCGTTGTCCAGCAACGTGACGCTTAGCAAGCTCTCCAGTTGGCAGGCCTGATCCGGGATGCCGGCGGAAGAGCCTTCCGTCTGAACGCCGGCGGCGCCTTCGCTGAACTCCCCTTGAACGACACCGGAAACCAGCCCCCAGGTTCCATCAGCCAGATGAATTTCTTGGGGCAGAATTTTCCCATCCTGGACGTAATAAGTCATGGTCTCGCAACGTCCAGAGGCATCCAACACATGCGTCAGGCTATATGGGCCTCGCAGTGGATCACCGCCAATAGGGCCTGGGAAAAACAGATACCAACCGGGCTTTGCCAACCAGGTCATATATCGCTGGCGCAAACCAGCCCACAATTGCAAAATTGTCTGGCCATCCTGAAGGGGATTATCCTGTGTATAGGATAAATCATCGAAAAACGCGGCAGGGGGCACTGTAGGGGCTGGTGTGGGTGGCTCTGGCGTCTGAGATGGGCTCGCGAAGGCCATCAGTTGGGCAATCCGCTGGTCGAACTGGCGCGCCGCGTCTGCTGGCAGACTTTCTAAGAACTCGGCCTGGAAACCGGTCAACGTTTCGCCAACCTGCGTCCCATCCTCCTGCTGCATACGGACCTGTTGGCGCAGTGCCAGCCCGCTATCCAGATCGAAAGAAAATGTCTCAACGCTTCTGGTATATGGAGCATAGGGGTCTTGTAAGAAAGTCGCCTCGACGACAAAGACCGGCCGGCCATCCAATTCGTCAAACCAGGCGCGGGCAGTCTGTAATGTTTGCGTCCCCTTGCTTTGAACCTTCCCTGACAAACGCTGCACCAGGCTGGAAGCGAATATGGCTTCCGATTCCAGCGTGCACTCTGCATCATCTGGCGTTGGACGGATGACTTCACCGGCGCCTCCCCACAACTGTACCAGGTCGCCCCAGGTACCATCGCCCAACATCACCAGGATTTGATAAACCTTATTGCCATCCGGGCTGTCTTTTACCAGGGTTACCCGCTCCCGGCACCTGTCCAACCCGGGCGAGAGCGCCGCCCAGCTTTCGATGAAACTGGTCTGCATCATGCCCGGCGCGCCAAGATCCACGCTGCGGGCATGGAACCAGGCCGCCGATTGCGAGAGGCGGGCAGTTTTTTCAGCCAACCCATCCAGATAAGTCAAAATACGCTCGGTGGAAGTCACCGGGTTGGTGATTGTCCACTCGGGTGTGGAAGTGGGGCTGGGCTCAAGAACCGGTGTTTCCAGCGCAGCGATGGGTTTGGTCCCAAGTCCGGTTACAGGTTTAGCTGACCTGGGCGCCAGCAGGATGGATAAGGCGGCAGCCAGCCCGGCAACCAGGATGACCAGCAGCCCGGTGAAAGAAATTGCATTCGCAAAATGGGAAATCCTTTGTGTTTTCATTTTGGCCCTCAAACGTGAATCGATGGAATGGACAGCGGAGGGCGACGGACCGAAATGAGACGCCTTTGGAAGTTGCACTCTCGGCACGTTGAGCTGGCGACGCAGTGCTGTGTCAATCCTTCGAATTTGGGCATTATACTGTCGGCACCCGTCACAGACCTGCAGGTGGGCATCCAGCCGGTCAGCGTTTACCTGGCTCAATGCACCATCCAGGCTGGCCTGTATCCAACGTTTAGCCTGAGCGTGATCAATCGGTTTCATATTGACCTGCCTCAAAATACAAATCTGGATCGTCGCTCAAAGCGACGCGCAACCGATCGCGCGCCGTGTGCAAGCGGGAAAGCACTGTGCCAACGGGCACACCCAGCACTTCTGCAATTTCGGTGACCGAGAGGTCCTGGCCGTAATGCAAAAGAACAGGCAAGCGATGCTTTTCGCTCAGTGCATCGACCGCCTCCCAAAGGATAGTCCGGGCTTCTCTCCGGATGACGATATCTTCCGCCTGGGTGGGGCCCACACCCTTGATGCGAAAGATGGATTGTAGCGTACCGTACAACCGTTCTCTGGCCTTGCGCTTGACCAGGCGCTTACGGCAAACGTTGATCGTGATGCGAAAAAGCCAGGTTTTGAATGACGCCTCACCACGATAGCCGTGCAATGAGCTTAACGCAGATACAAAGGCATCTTGCATGGCTTCTTCGGCCTCGGCCGGTTCGCCCAGGATAGATAACGCCAGACGCAGGACATCCTGCTGGTAGGTCAGCACCAGGTGGTGCGTTGCGGCAAGGTCGCCGTGCTGGCATCGTTGGACGAGATCGGCAGTGTTCATAGGATCCTATTCTACAGTATTAGATACTCATCGACATGAAAATATTCAATATTATTTTCATGATCAGAATATCTTATAGAAGCATTCCGCGAAGGAATGCGGAGTTATCTTGCCAGCCTGTATCGCCTCAGCTATAATCTTAAGATCGTTTGGAGGAAAACCTATGAACATTTTAATTCTTGGCGGCACTGTCTTCCTGGGTCGCGCCCTGGTAGGCGCGGCCATGGATCGCGGACACAAGCTCACCTTGTTCAACCGCGGCACATCTAACCCCGGCCTGTTTCCCGAGGTTGAGCAATTGATCGGCGACCGGCAAAGCGATCTTTCTGCTCTGAACGCCCGGCGTTGGGATGCAGTCATCGATACCTGCGGTTATTTCCCCCGCGTGGTACGAGCTTCTGCTGAATTGCTCGCAGGCGCGGTAGATCATTACACTTTTATCTCAACCGAATCGGTCTACGCTGATGTCAGCCAGATCGGCGTGGATGAAAGCGCCCCAGTAGGTACCCTGGCTGACGAAAGCGTCGAAGAGATCACCGGCGAAACCTATGGCCCGCTCAAGGCCTTGTGCGAGCAGGCCGTACTTTCCGCCATGCCAGGACGGGCCCTGATCATCCGCCCCGGCTTGATTGTAGGCCCTTATGACAAGAGCGACCGCTTCACTTACTGGCCGTGGCGCATTGCACAGGGGGGCGAGGTGCTTGCTCCTGGTCGCCCACAGCGCGGTATCCAATTTGTCGATGTGCGCGACTTGGCCGAATGGATCATTCGCCTGGTAGAAACGCGCCAGACCGGCATTTTCAATGCCGATGGTCTTCCCGACGCCATCAATATGGTAACCTTGCTGGATGCTTGCCAGGTTGCTGGCGGCGGTAACGCTCGCCTTACCTGGGTGAGCGAAGACTTTCTGCTGGCAGAGCAGGTGGGCATGTGGATAGAAATGCCTCTTTGGATACCAGAAAGCGACCCCAGCGGTGCCGGTTTTTTTGCCATCTCTGTAAAAAAGGCGCTGGATTCCGGGCTAACCTACCGCCCATTAGCAGAAACGGTAGCTGACACACTGGCCTGGGCGCAGACTCGGCCTGTCGATCACGCCTGGCGCGCCGGCCTGAAACCAGAGCGTGAGGCAGAACTACTGGCAAAATGGAGAAATACACGTAGTAGATGATATTGTACGTGCCGGACGACTCAAACCAGTCGGTTGCTATCTCCTTGAATCGCACAAGCCGGCGACTGTAAATCGCCGGCTTATGCAAAGGTTAAGTCGAATGCCACTCGGCCAACATGCGCCCGGCTACTGCCGGGGCCTCTACGCCAGGCGCCGGACCTTTCAAAGCATCCAGCAGCGGCTGCAAGTAATTTTGAGTATGTGGGGTGGTCATGGCATGTAAAGCATGGTAAATCGCCTGGCGCAGCGGCTCGTTCAATGGATGGCGTACCAGCACGCGCAGAATTGATGGGATAGCCGCCGCATCCAGGCCGGCGAGCACACTGGCTGTCGCCCATCGAACCGCCTGATTTTCATCCAACAGTCCCTGGGCCAGGATATCTGCCCCGCGCGGGTCACCGATCTGACCCAAGGCGCGCGCCGCGTGCCAACGTATATGGCTGTTCGGATGGCTAAGAGCATCGAGCAAGACCGGCTCGGCCGCTTCGCCAAGTTCACGTAAAGCCTTACTGGCTGCCTGGTGTATCGCTCCACGTCCCATCGTTAAGGCCCGTCCCAATATGGGCGCACCATCTGGATCGCCCAGCGCAGCCAACGCCTCAATAGCCCGCAACTGCCAGGCAATTGCCTCACCCCGCTCGATACGATCACCGACAATTTCGTCCAATACCGGCAAGGCGCGCCCATCTCTGCGCAGGCCCATCAGGTACGCTGCCGCCCTGCGGATGTTTATCGGTCCTTCGAGAGCTTCGAGCAACACCGCCTGTTTGATCTCCGTTTCAACCTGGCTTTCGTCGATCACAAACGTATCCACGATCGCCGGCTCAAGCTTGTCGACCGGGTCCTCCAGATGCACAACTGGCTGGCGCGCCGAATGGTAGAGCGACCAGTCGCCCATTTGCTGCCAGTCGCCCCAGGTTTGCCAGGCCAGGTAAGCCAACAGGCAGCGCCAGGCACGCGGATCAAGCGAGTCGTGCAGCGTGGCCTGCATGATATGACGCAAATCCGGAAGTGAAGAGCCAAGGTATTGCAGCACTTGCTGAGCTGCGTACATATTCCCGTCGATGGCATGCTGCAAAATCTCGGCCTCAGCACAATAGCGCGGATCGCGACCCGCTTGTACATTATCCGGGGTATCATCAGGAATCTCCCAGGTCCCATACTCTGTTTCGATCAGCCGGGTCTTCATGGCAGCCTCCTCTCTTCTATACTTATACAATACAAAATTTAACCCCCAAAGTCAAGTGGTTAAAAGCCCAATCCAACAGCCAGATGATATATTACTCCACCTGCTATCATCGAGAGAGCGAGAAACAGCGCAATATCCAACAAGGCCCAGCGCCACGACTGAGTCTCCTGACGGATCACAGCAACCGTAGCCATGCAAGGAATAAAAAGCATATTCACCACAAGGAAAGACAATCCCGTTGCAACCGAGAAGTTCGCCATCAGAGTTTGTGCCAGCCCACCTGCTGGATCGCTACCAAATAACACACCTAAAGTGGCTACCGCGTTCTCTTTGGCAGGAAAACTGGTAAGCAACGCCACCATCAGCCGCCAGTCAAAGCCCACCCAACGACCCAATGGCTCCAAGGCGTGACCGATTTGCGCCAGGAAGCTGGTGTTCAGGTCGCCTTCCGGCAGCACCGAAAGTATCCAAACAACCAGCGACATGGCCAAAATTGCCGTACCGGCCTTTTTGACGAAGGAGGCTACTCGTTGCCAGACCAGTAAACCAATCGTACGTGCGTTGGGCAAATGATAGAGTGGGATTTCCATGATGAATGCCGATCTCTGGCCCTTGAAGATTGCCCGATTGAGCAAGGCGCCGGTCAACACCAGCACGCCAAGCGTCATCAAAACCAGCCCCCAGGTGACAAAAATGGCATTGCTGCCGAAAAATGCCGGCGCCAGAAATGCTACCACCGCCATGCGCGCAGTGCAGGGCACCAATGGGGCAATCAGGATGGTCAGCAAACGCGCTGGCCATGCTTCGATTACCCGCGTCCCCATCACCGCTGGAACGTTGCAGCCAAAACCGAGGAAAAGGGGCAGGAACGACTTACCATGCAGGCCCATCAGGTGCATCAAATTGTCCATCACATAAGCCGCCCGGGCCATATAGCCTACATCTTCCAGAAAGGCAAAAGCCGCAAAAAAGATCACCAGGATGGGCAAAAAAGTTAGCACCGAACCGACCCCACCAATCAAACCATCTACGAGCAGGCCGCGCAGCCAGAAGGGTGACCCTGCCAGCCACTGACTGGCCATAGCGGCAACACGGACGATGATTTGCGTATCCAACCACTCCTGCAACGGCGCGCCAACTGCAAAAGTCAAACCAAAGACCAGCCCCAGTACGCTTGCCAGGGTTACCAGCCCCCAAAATGGGTGCGTCGCCCAACGATCGATGCGTTCGGTCAGCCCGATTTGGCCAACTTTGGGTTGCGTTACCGCGGCGCGCACCATCCGCCCAATCCACTCGTAACGACCCGAGGCAACCGCCAACTGCGCATCATCGTGCTGGCGCAACAGATCATTGACAGCCTGCCAGGTGCTCTCAGGCAACACGGCTTGCATCGTCCATGTCACTTCGATATCACCTTCCAGCAATTTGAGCGCCATCCAATCGGTTGGATAAGGCTCCGGTACATACCCAAAGATCAATTTTTTGATTTGTAAAAGCAAATCCTGGTGATCGGCCCGGATTTCTGGCAAGCGCGGGATGGATATCCTTCTTCCATCGATCGTTTCCTGGATTGCACGCAGCAAATCGCGTATTCCCACTGCCTTGCTGGCCGCCATTGCCACAACCGGCACGCCCAGGGCAGCTTCCAGGACTTCTGGCTCCACGCAGATCCCCTCATGTGCGGCGACATCCATCATATTCAATGCCACGACAACAGGTGCACTCAGTGGCAACAATTCTGCTACAAGGTATAGACTTCGCTCCAGATTCGCTGCGCTTGTTACCGCAACAACAACATCCGGCTGCTCACAAAGAATAAACTCACGCGCAATTACTTCCTCTGGCGAATTCGCTGTCAAACTGTAAGCACCTGGCAAATCGACTAACCTCACTTCTCTATCCCCCAGGACAAAACTGCCCTCACGCCGCTCCACCGTTTTTCCTGGCCAGTTGCCTACATGCTGATTTAAGCCAGTGAGCAGGTTGAATAAAGTAGATTTACCCATATTGGGCTGGCCCGCCAATACCACCAGCAAAGGGCGCTCGCCGATCCTGAGGGATTGGCCGGGTGTAACGGTAGAAGCATGATATGCACTGTTCATTACTGCTTCCTCCGAATAAAAATCTTCTCTGCTTCACCACGTCCCAGTGCTACTTGCGCCCCACGCACCGTCACAATCAATGGACCATGCCCAAGATTCTGGACCATTTGGATTTGTGCGCCAGGAGTAAAGCCGAGCGACGCCAGCCGATTGACAATCGCACGGCCCGCGCCAAATGCCAGCAGGACAGCCTTCTCTCCAGCCGGGAGCTGCGCCAGGGGAAATTCTCCGTTTTTGCAAGTCATATACTGCTCCATGAAATTAAAATGCGTTATAATGAGTATGACAAGCTACCTCTATATATTAGTATAAACTAATATCGTAAATTAGGTTTTATCAATATTGTCAGGAGTTTTTGATGACAAATGTCCTCCAGACGGACGAAAGCCCAGTGGCCGAAAAACTGAGCGCCACGATAGAGGATTATTTATTACTGATGTATATACTCCAACGTGACGATAAGCCTGTTGTAGGCGCTCGCCTGGCAGAATTGTTGCGTGTCACACCTCCAACTGTAACAAATACTCTGAAACGCATGACGCGCGATGGTCTCGTCACCATGATCGAAGGCAAGGCTCGTTTGACTGAGATCGGTTGGCAGGCCGCCCGCGCGGTCATGCGCCGACACATGCTCATGGAATGGCTGATGGCCCGCATATTACCCTGGTCAAAGCTGCATTCTGAAGCGCACAACCTGGAACATGCTATTTCCTCGCAGGCAGAAATCGCATTGATGGAGGAATTGGGCAACCCGGAAACCTGCCCTCATGGCAACCCTCTGCCCGGTTCTGAAGCCACCGCATCCACATGGATCCCGTTAATCCAGGTTGCCTCTGGAGATACCATCATCGTGCGCCGCATTCATGAATTGGGGGAAGAAGATGCTGATTTATTGGCATTCTTGGAGGCTAAAAACTTGATGCCTGGCGTAACGGCCACAGTCAGTGAAATCCTGCCTTTCAACCAGACCATCGCTCTAGATGTCAATGGACAGGCGGTCATTCTCGGCTTCTCCGCTGCCCGTTTCGTCTTCGTCGAAAGCCTCCCCACTGGCTGATTTTTACTATGTTATTATTGCAAATTTAGGAGTATACTGGTAATATATCTGTTGGAGAGCAAATGTACCGGTTGACGCGTTCGCTGCATCTCTTCTTTATTGCCTGTATACCCCTGCTCAGTGCTTGTAGCGCCTTCGCCACCCCAACCGCGGGGCCGTTAATCCCTGGCCTGGCACAAACCCTGGCTGCGCAAACCCTGGCTGCACAGCAGATTTGGCAACCGCCGTCCACTCCAACGCAACAAACTCAACCAGACACATCGGTGCAAGGCTATGGCTACGTACCCAGTGGGACTCCGCAGCCAACAGATACGCCGATTCCTCAATTAACCCCTTTCAAAAACAGCCCCCAACTAGGTGCATCTAAGAACGACATCGACTGTACCAACGCAGCTAAATTTATTAAGGATATTACCTTTCCCGATAATAGTTCGGTAAAGGCCAACCAACGATTTACCAAAACCTGGGAATTCGAGAATGTAGGCACCTGCACCTGGCTGCCCGATTATGCCATTGTATTTGTCTGGGGGGATCAGATGAACGGTCCTATAGCGCGCGCCCTGGGCATCACGGTAGAACCAGGACAGACAGCCGAAATATCCTTAGACCTGGTCGCTCCAAAAGAGGGTGGAATGTACCAGGGCAACTGGATTTTCCAGGACTCTTTAGGAAAACACTTTGGCACAGGTTACAAAGCTCGCGACTTTTTCTGGGTAGCGATCGAGGTGGCTGGAAGAAATAGTTATCTGGGGGGACTTTGCATTGGCGGCGGCTGAAAGAAATAGCCTCTGGCGTGTATCGCCGGATCACACATCCCGACATTCGGAGCAGATAAAACGGATATGAAAACATCACAGCTTGCGTGGCTATTATTAACTTTCTGCATAATCTTTACCTTATCTGTAGCCTGTTCCCCCCGGACTTCAGAGATAGAACCTACCAGCCAGGGGCCGAATTTGAGCCCTTCACCAACTGAGGGCAGTGTAGATACAATAACACGTTTTACCCCAACCTGGACTGCAACCTTTTCGCCTACTTCGACACACACACCACTTCCACCCACGCCAACCTTGGCAGATACGCCAACACCCACTCCTGTAACCCCGACGATACCGCCATGCACAGACCTGGCCGAGTTTGTCCGCCACCTCAGTACAGGGCTTAAAACAGCCTTGCAGCAGGAACAGCCTTTTGCCAAGATTTGGCGGGTAAAAAATATTGGAACCTGTACCTGGACGACAGACTATGCTTTGACATTGGAAGATGGCGATGCAATGAGCAAATCATCGTCGATTGCTTTATCCAAAGAAGTGCCGCCTGGAGAAACAATCGATTTGCGGGTAGACATGATCGCCCCAAAGGAGCCTGGTCTGCATACCGGTCATTGGGTGTTTAAAGCCCCGTCTGGCGTCGCTTTCGGTGTCAACGGGACATCGAGCCAATTCCTGGAAGCGGTCATCTGGGTCATTGACCCGAATGCTCCTAAACCTTATACCATCTGCGGCTGATAGCAGACCATTCGCAGCGCGTGACGCTGCTTTCAAAAAAACAGGAGAAATGATTGTGTTACGATTAAACAGAGCTTTACTGCTGATCGTATTGCTGTTGTTAATGATCAGCGCTGCCTGTGGCCAATCGCCTGACCAGGTTACGCCACAAGTGGCTTCATCACAACCAACTCGAGTGGTCGTGCGGATGCTCAGGTTGGATGTGGCTTTGAGTCCGACGCCTCCGCCGCCTCCACCAACCCTGGCGCCCATACCGACCATTGCTCCTACTCCAACCCCGCAAAGCCAACAAACGGTTGGCATAAACCAGGCAACCGCACCGATAACCCCTACCCCAGGCTGCACCAACCGGGCCGAATTTATCTCTCATCTCACAATAGCCGACAACACAGCGCTTGAGGCCGGACAAGCTTTCGCCAAAATCTGGCGCATTAAAAATACAGGGACCTGTACGTGGACAACAGACTATGCCCTGACTTTTGTCGGAGGAGAGGCGATGGGCGGAGAACCGCGCATCCCGCTTCAACAGGCGGTTAAGCCTGGCGACAATTTGGATTTACGTGTTAACCTGATCGCCCCGTCTGAATCCAGGAACTATACAGCCAGTTGGGCATTACAAGATGGCGAAGGAAAATCCTTTGGACTTGGACCGGATGGCGTTCAACCAATGGCCGTGATCATTTTCGTTAAGCCTGTCCCACCGGCAACACCCGGCTGAGTGAAGTGTGATAAAAACTGATTCGTGCAATCAGTCATGAATTTCACAGAAATTCCTCAATTGCCTCTTGCAATTGAGGAGTTTTTTGTCTATACTATTAGTAGATAATTGAGGAGGCCCTATGATTAAGCATCGTCAACGCCTGGCCGTTATGGCTGCTGTGCTGGCGTTATTTGTAACCGTGGCTTGCGGGGTTACAACAAGCGCAGTGTCAGAGCTTCCTCCTGGCTGGGCGGAAACTATGGCAGCGAACACAATGTCTGCCATGCAAACGGCAGTATTCACACCGGGTGCGCCCACTTCTGTGGCCATAGCTGCAGCGGTGGATACAGCCATCCCCACACAAAGCCCAACGATCACAAGAACACCCACCCCTACCAATACTCCAATCCCGCCGTTGACGCAACGCCCAACATATACGTTGACGCCAACACCAACCAACACGGCAGTCAGGCTGCCGCCGACGGCAACGCGCTATTCAGCAGGCAAAAATAAAATTACGAAGAAGGGTGGAGTGATCGTGAATAGCTGTACCGGTGAAGTAACGTATCTGCCTTGCAAGCCGCATGGCGTAAGCGCCAATGCGCCCTGTTTACAAGCCGAGTTGGTCGAGGATGTCACCATTCCCAGTGGCCAGATCATCGCACCAGGGACTCCATTCAGAAAAATCTGGCGGGTCAAAAACGCCGGCACCTGCACCTGGCCGGCAGATACCCACATGATCCCTGCGAACGGCAACCTTTGGATCGGAACAGGCCTGAATGTGGGGAAAAACGTCAAACCTGGAGGAATAGCAGATTTCGCAGTGGACATCACCGCGCCAGCCAGTGCTGGTGAATATTCGGGCAACTGGTTCCTCGACTTGAGCGGCACTGTTGCACTGGGGCCGACGAACGGCGGCGCGTTCAACATCCGAATCCACTCATTGAACACATCCGGAGTGCTGTGGGATTTTGCTGACCAGGTTTGCAAAGCAAAATGGGAAAACAACAACTGCACAACACTGTCTTGCCCGGGCACTTCAGGCTCTAAATCCGGTTTTGCGCTTCGAGGCAGCCCGGTGACACTGGAGGATGGAAATGCTTATTCTCCAGTTTTGTGGACACAACCGTTTATGCAGAAGAAAGGTACCATCACCGGGACATTTCCAGCCTTGTTACTCCAGGGTGGTGAATATCTAAGCGCCCAGGTAGGCTGTCTTTACGGTTATACAGCCTGCCACGTACGTTTCGAAATCTATCTTCGTTACCTGGGCCAGCCGTCAATATTATTGAATGCATCCGAGCAGACCTATGACGGCTCAACGGCATTCCTGGCTCAAAATTATGCTCTTCCTACGGGTTACGTAGGTTTCATCCTCAAGCTGGTCGTTATCGAGGAGCCTGCATCCGCCCAGGGCGGTTGGTTCAACATCAAAATTTCTCGCTAGATCGTTTGGTCGGGGTCAACACCCAAGGGTCCATCACAGCCATGCGCCTGTCGGTGGGCCCTTTTGCATTTCAAAAAAGCCGAAAACTTTCCTCACATTTCAGTGCTTTTCGTCATACATCTTGCGCCGGGCGTACTTTATAATTAGGGCGCGGTCCGGCAAGATATCGGAGGACTACTTTGAATGACACCTATATCCATAATCCAGGCCTGGCGGGTGAGCCATTTTTCTGGCCGGCAGGCCAATCGGGAATTCTGCTGATCCACGGGTTTACAGCAACCGTGGCAGAGGTGCGCCCGCTGGCGCAAAAGCTTCACGAAGCTGGCTATACCGTCGCGGGACCGCTGCTCCCCGGGCATTACACAAACCCTGAGCACCTGAACCACGTGCGATGGGAAGACTGGATAGAAGCGGCACAGGGCGCATATGAGAGTTTACGCGCTCAATGCCAACGGGTTGTGATCGGGGGCGAGTCAACGGGAGGGTTAATCAGCCTGTATCTGGCCGCCGAACACCCGGAGATTGCCGCGTTACTCCTATATGCCCCGGCTTTGCGCCTGAACTTGAGCCGGGTCGACGCGCTACGCATGAGGCTGATCTCCCCGTTTGTCCCCTGGGTACCCAAACAAAACCTGGACTCGGGCAGCCTGTGGCAAGGTTACACGGTCAATCCGCTGAAAGGCGTATTACAACTCCTGGAACTGCAACGACGGGTATATCCGAGGTTGGGCAAAATTACCCAGCCCACACTGATCGTCCAGGGCAAGTTAGACACGACGGTCCACCCAAGCGTACCGGACACAATCGAAGCTGGCATCCGCTCAAAAGTTATCGAGAAGCATTGGATGGAGAAATCAGCCCATTGCGTCGTTATCGACTGCGAAATGGATGATGTTTCCACAATCACACAAAAATTTCTAAACAAGGTTCTAACATGAGCAGCAGACCTCTCCGTTGGTACGATATCCTGACTCTGAATGCTTATTACACGGGACTAACCGCCCTTTCTCAGACAATGGCTCCCCTGGTGATTCCGTTATTAGTGCAGCAATTTGTCGGAGAAAACCGCCAGGGAGTCGCTTATGGAACAATCCGTCTCTGGTCGCTAATGGTGGCATTGCTGGTACAGTCTTTGATGGGCATGCTCTCCGACCACAGCACATTACGCTGGGGGCGCCGGCGCCCCTTTATCCTGGCAGGTACGTTGGCCGACCTGGTCGTCATTGTGGCGATTGGCTTCACCGCTCAGATGGATGGCACGAACGGTTATTGGGCCCTGTTCTTCCTGGTGATCCTGTTGATGGTTACTACAAATACCGCACATGGAGCCGTACAAGGGTTAATCCCTGATCTGGTGCCTGAAGAAAAGCGAGGTATCTATTCTGGTGTAAAGGCGCTTTTAGAGGTGCCATTACCTTTGATTATTGTACCGTTCACGATTGGCCGTATGATATCCAAAGGCAATTTGTGGGGCGGGCTGATGATTATGATGGCAATTTTGGTGGTTACCATGTTAATCACGATGCTCGTTCCAGAAAAGCCATTGCAAGGACGCCAGCCCGCTTTGAACTGGAAGCCGTTTATCCGATTGCTGGCTATGACGATCATGTTCACGGCTCTAATCTTGCTGATGGGGCAGGCCGTCATATGGATCAGCAACCGCCTTGGAGGGCTTGGTGCCACAACCTTGCTGGTCATAATGGGGTTGGTTGGCTTGGTCGCTATGCTACTTGCCATCGCGATCGGTGTATACTACAGTGTACAAATTGGTGTCGGCAAAGAAGCACGAGAAAACCCATCTTTCACCTGGTGGGTGATCAACCGGCTGGCCTTCCTGGTGGGCTCCACCAACATCGCCGGTTTTGCAGTATATTTTCTACAAGGCCGCCTCGGCCTGGCACGTGAGCTCGCCGTCGAACCAGCCACCCGCCTGATTATGGTAGTTGGCATATTCATATTGCTTCTCTCGCTGCCCAGCGGATGGTTGGCAGACCGTTTTGGTCACAAAACCCTCGTCGTAGCCAGCGGTTTAATAGCTGCCCTGGGAACGCTCGTTGCAATATCGCTGCCCAGCCTGACCGCCATTTACATTGGCGGCGTGCTGATCGGAGCGGGAACCGGGTTATTCTATACAGCAAATTGGGCGCTGGGTACCAACCTGGTACCTCCGAAAGAGGCCGGTCGTTACCTGGGTATTTCCAACCTGGCCGGAGCTGGCGCGGGCGCAGTTGGCGCTTACATTGGCGGACCTATCGCCGATTACTTCACCAGGCAAATGCCTGAAATTCCGGGGATCGGTTACGTCCTGTTATTCTCGATTTATGGTATGCTTTTCCTGCTTTCCACTTTGGCGCTTACCCGGGTCTACCTGCCAGAGCAAGTTTTGGCCACCAACCCGGCGAGCCCGTCCCAAATTTCTGAAATCCTCGATAGAAATCAGGCAAACATATCCAATTAACACAAGATGTAATAGAATCAAGATCACTTGAAAAAGGAGAGTTTCATATGCGTCTCAAAGGGAAAAAAATTGCCATTCTGTTAGCCGAAGGCGTTGAAGACCTGGAATTCTACGTGCCCATGATGCGCCTGCAAGAAGAAGGAGCCGATGTGTTGGCAGCCGGGCTGGATATGAAAACGGTGCGAGGAAAAAACGGCCTCGAAGTTAAACCGACAACGACGATTGACGGGCTGCAAGCTAATGAGCTATTTGCTCTGGTCGTTCCAGGCGGGTGGGCGCCTGACAAAATGCGTCGCTATCCTACGGTTACGAAACTGGTAAGTGAGATGAATGCCGCCGGTAAAATCATCGGCATCATCTGCCACGGCGGCCTGGTCGCTATTTCAGCGCGCATTGTCAATGGCCGGAAAGCAACCGGTTCATTAGGCATCAAGGACGATCTGGTTAACGCAGGAGCGACCTGGGTAGACGAACCCGCCTTTCGGGATGGAAACCTGGTATGGGGTCGCATCGTGGCAGATATCCCGGCTTTTTGCCGTGAATTAGTTTCTGCTCTGGTCGAAACACAGCCTTAGTCCAGCCGGTCATTACATCTTTCTCAAGGCGAGAAATTTCCACGTGCGCTATGGATGATCTTCAGAAATCTTTTGAGCCCCACGCCACAGATTTTCTCACTGCACAACCCATTAACCTACCCGATAAAGATTCCCAGCCGCTTTTGTTGAATGCCTGGGAAAATTTTGTCCACCGGCGTCAGATCGATCCCATCGTCCAGCCACTCGTTGCTTCTTCCTGGAAACGGTGCTGGGCACGCGTCAACCCATTTCAGCACCATATCGAATTTATTCGCATGTCCAAGGAACACCTGCTCACCAGCCAGGTGGCCAGCTTTGACTTGATATCAATTGCCCGCCCTATCCTGGAAGATATCTACCAGAATGTAAAGGATTCTGGGACGGGTATTCTCCTGCTCAACAACGCTGGCTGTTTGCTGGATGTAATCGGCGATGCAGAAATCTTGGAAATCATGGAGCATTGGAAAATTGGACCTGGAGTATTCCTGACGGAGGATCGTGTCGGCACAAACGCGCTGGGGCTGGCATTGATCGAGCGGATGCCTGTGCAGGTGACCGGGGCAGAGCACTATGTCCAACAATTCCACGAAACCACCGGGGCAGCGGCGCCGGTCTTCGACCCGGCAGGGCACCTGCTCGGGGTGATCGGCATCGTGATGCCGCTGGAAAAATACCACGTCCACTCGCTGGGATTGGTGACAGCCGGGGCGCGGGCAGTCGAAGGCCAACATCAAGCCGATCTGCTGCTCACAGAGCAAAACAGTCAGCTCTCGAGGTTAAACGCTGTGTTGTCTGCCATATCAGAAGGTATCCTGGTGTGGAGCGCGGAGCGCATTCTAATTCACGCCAACGCGGCGGCCTGCCGTATCCTCAACCTACCACTTCAAGCGTTGGTTGGCAAAAAAGTGGATGCTTTGTTTTCGATACCAACTTATATCTATGAAGCCATCGGCCAACGCAAAACGCTGGTGGATGAGGAAACGATCATCAACGTCGCCGGCCAGTCGATTCTTTGCCTGATCAGTCTGAACTATGTGTTCAGCCAGGCCGGAGGTGCTCCACAATGGGTGATCGTGACGCTGCGCGCCGAAAAACAAATCCGCAAGCTGGTACAAAAACAGGTAGGGGCCAGCGCCGTGTTGACCCTGGAAGATATTACCGGCGAGTCGCACCAGATTCACCGGGTACGCCAGTTCGTCAAATCTGCGGCCAGCACGAAAGCCAGCATGTTAGTGCGCGGCGAAACCGGCACCGGCAAGAATGTCCTGGCGCGTGCCATCCATAACGCCAGTGCATGGAGAGAAGGGCCATTTGTGATCTTTGCCTGCTCATCGGTGCCCAACGAACTGGTAATCAGTGAATTGCTGGGCTACGATGAATCCATTAGCGAGAAAAAAAACAGCCCCCGCCCCAGCAAGTTTGAGCTGGCCCAGGGTGGAACATTATTCTTCCAAGACGTAGATGCATTACCCTTAGAGGCGCAGACAGTCCTGTTGAACGCGCTGGAATTGGGCATCATCCAACGGCTTGGCAGCCAGCGGGCGATCGAGATCGATACCCGGGTAATTGCCTCCACCTCAGCGAACATCGAGGCTTTGATCGCCCAGTCCATTTTTCGAGCCGATCTCTTCTATCGCTTGAGCATCTTTTCGATCACCCTGCCGCCGCTCCGTGAGCGCCCGAATGATATCCCGTTGATTGTGGATCGATTTTTGAAACGCCTCTCGGTGCAACTGGCCTACCCCATTAGCCTGGGTTCTGGGGTGATCGATGCTCTGAAAAGATATCCCTGGCCGGGGAATATTCGCGAATTGGAGGCCGTGTTAGGACGATGCGCAACCCGCATAGGAACCACTGGCGTGATCGAGTTGGAAAATCTACCTTCCACGATTCGCTATGTAAATCGGCTGCCCTCCAACCCGGCAATGGAGACAGAGATTTATTCCTTGAGCGAAGTCGAACGCCGCACCATTATCCAGACCGCGCAGCTATGTCGTGGTAATCTGAGCATGATGGCGCAGGCGCTCGGCATCGGGCGCACAACTCTCTGGCGGCGGATGAAAGTCTATCAAATCGACCCGCAGGATTATCGCAAAACCCAACCCGCCCAAGCCGCTCCTACCCACCCAAAAGGGCATTCCTGACAGAAACGCGAACTGCATGTTTCATCAAGAAACAAAAGAAATGAATTTTTGTTTCATTTTGAAACATTTCAATATGAATTGTTTGACTTTTCTCCTATATCTTTGTAAAATGATTGTGTTGTGCATTGAAAGATCGCGGCTGACAACTTTCTCTCAAATAAGGTTGATTAAGGATGTTACTCTCACTGCACGGTCTCCACACAAACCAGGTTCTCATGTGGTCCAAGGCTGAATTCGTATTTACCGTGCAGGCCAGTCCAGTGATGCCAGTCCACCAGTGATATTTTTTGCTGGTGGATTTTTTTGGGCAGAGATCGTTCCCATGCAAATAGAAAGTACAGGCAGTGAAAGGAGGCCTTACTGAAGAAATAATCGATACACCTAAATGTCGAAACCGTATTTTTTTCAACCCAGTTCAGCAAGTACTATCAAACTAACCTCAAGGAGAATGAATAATGCTTGGACCATTGATTGGCGAAATTTTTGGAACCTTCATCCTGATTCTATTGGGTGATGGTGTCGTTGCGAACGTCGGCCTGGCGCCCCGCCTGGCTGCGCCCGCTTACAACTGGAACACGATAACCTTTGGCTGGGCCTTCGCGGTGATCGTAGCCGTATACGTCTCAGCCGGTGTTTCAGGTGCCCACCTGAATCCCGCAGTGACACTCGCACTGGCGGTCAAGCGCGGCTTCCCGTGGAGCAAAGTCGGCCCATACATCATCGCTCAAATGGTCGGCGCTTTCTTAGGCGCTCTGGGCGTTTACCTGGTTTATATGGACGGCCTGGTTTCGGCTGGCGTGCCCAACGTCTGGTGCACCGGTCCTGGCTCCGTCTTTGGCAATGCCTTCTGGGGCGGTGCTGGCGCGGCTGCCGCGGGTGGCTATAGCCTGCTGAACACGGTCATTTCAGAATTTTTTGGCACCGCAGTCCTGATGTGGGGCATCCTCGCCAGTGGCGATAGCAAGAATACTGGCCTGATGCACAACCTGGGCCCATTCCTGGTTGGCGGCACCGTTCTGGCAGTCGGTTTGAGCCTGGGCGGACCCAGCGGCTATGCCATCAATCCGGCCCGTGACTTTGGCCCCCGCCTGTTTGGCCTGCTCGTTGGCACCAAGGGTCTGTTTGACAGCATCTACTGGATCATCCCGATCATCGTCCCACCCATTGGTGCAATCGCTGCTGCCTATCTGTATGATATGCTTGTAACCAACTACCTGCCTAAGAAATAGCCTTGCCTGACAGTCTCGCAAGAACACGAAGGAAGGTCTTCCATGAAGAAATTGATCAACAAGCCCGAAAATGTCGTCCGTGAAGAGCTGGAAGGCGTTGCTCTGGCCCATGCTGATTTGGTCAAAGTCCATTATGATCCAAACTTTGTGGTACGCGCGGACGCGCCTATCAAAGGAAAAGTAGGGGTCATTTCGGGCGGCGGATCGGGTCACGAGCCAATGCACGGCGGCTTCGTGGGCATGGGTATGCTGGACGCGGCGTGTCCCGGAGCAGTCTTCACTTCGCCTACTCCAGACCAGATGCTGGAAGCCACGAAGGCCGTCAACGGTGGCGCCGGAGTTCTGCACATCGTCAAGAACTATACTGGCGACATCATGAATTTCGAAATGGCCGCTGACCTGGCACGCGCCGAGGGCATCGAAGTCGAAAGTGTGGTCACCGACGACGATGTGGCGGTGAAAGACAGCCTGTACACTGCTGGCCGGCGCGGCGTGGGCAGCACGGTCCTCGCCGAAAAGTTGTGCGGCGCGGCTGCTGAGCAGCGCCGCTCGCTCAAAGAAGTCGCCGATGTCTGCCGCAAAGTGAAGGAGTGGGGCCGCAGCATGGGTATGGCGCTTACTTCCTGCACCGTTCCCCATGTCGGCAAACCCACCTTCGACCTACCTGAAGACCAGATGGAAATCGGCATCGGCATCCATGGCGAGCCTGGCCGGGTGCGCATGCCGCTCAAGAGCGCCGATGAAATCGTCGAAATGCTCATGGAGCCCATCATCAGCGACATCCCCTACAAGAGCGGCGACAATATGTTGCTCTTCGTCAACGGCATGGGTGGCACGCCGCCAATCGAGCTGTACATCGTCTATCGCAAGGCGTACGAAATCGCCGAAAAGCACGGCCTCAAGATCGTGCGCAACCTGGTAGGACCGTACATCACCAGCCTGGAGATGGCGGGAACATCCATCACGATGCTCAAGATGGATGACGACCTGCTCAAGCTGTGGGATGCACCGGTAAAGACCCCCGGTCTGCGTTGGGGTATCTGATTTCCTATGTTTCAGGGAGAGCGGTATCTTAAACCAAGATACCGCTCTCGCCGCTGAATCGCTTACGGAGGAAAATGTGTCCATCAATCGTGATGATGCTCTTGCCTGGATCAAAGCTGTTGCAAGTGTCATCAATGAAAACAGCGCTTACCTGACACAGCTCGACGCAGCCATTGGAGACGCGGATCATGGCGCCAACATGGACCGCGGCTTCAAAGCAGTCTTGAGCAAAATAGCCGATTTCAGTGACAAGGACATCGGCACTATCTTCAAAACCGTTGGTATGACATTGATCTCAACCGTCGGCGGAGCCGGCGGCCCGCTTTATGGCACGTTCTTCCTCCAGATTGGGACAAAAACTGCCGGCAAGATGGAGCTCAACCTGGCCGATTGGGCCGATTCCATGGATGCTGCCTTGAAGGGGGTCGTCATGCGGGGTAAGGCAGAACTGGGTGATAAAACCATGGTCGACGCTCTTACCCCAGCCGTCAACGCCCTCAAGCAGGCAGTGGAAGAACAAAGTCCCATCAGTCATGCGTTGCAGACATCAGCGGAAGCAGCCAGACAGGGGATGTTGGCGACCATCCCCCTGGTGGCGCGCAAAGGACGCGCCAGTTATCTTGGTGAACGCAGTGCTGACCATCAGGATCCAGGTGCGACCTCTTCGTACCTGATCCTACAGGCCGCCGCGGATACCTGGAAGAACATCCACAACTGACCTTTCCAGGTATATGTTCTCTAGGCTATGTGAGATGCCGTAACGGGCAACTCACATAAAATCTCAATCAATATTTTCTATCACTCTTCAGGAGGTAAAAATGGCTAAGTTTGCAGCAGCTGTAGATCAGGGGACCACCAGCACTCGCTTTATGATCTTCGATCATGCGGGGCGCGTTGTTGCCGTTGATCAAAAAGAACACGAGCAGATCTACCCGAAGCCCGGTTGGGTGGAACACAACCCGATGGAAATCTGGGAGCGCACCCAGGAAGTTATTGATGGCGCGCTGAAGAAGAGCGGTGTAGATCCGAAAGATATTGCTGCTGTCGGCGTTACCAACCAGCGTGAGACCACCGTCGTGTGGGAGCGCGCCACTGGCAAGCCGGTATACAATGCGATCGTCTGGCAGGATACCCGCACCGACCAGATCTGCAATGAACTGGCTAAGAATGGCGGCCAGGATCGCTTCCGCCCGCATGTCGGCCTGCCACTGGCCACCTACTTCTCCGGCCCCAAGATCAAATGGATCCTGGACAACGTCCCCGGCGTACGCGCCAAGGCCGAGAAGGGCGAAGTGCTCTTCGGCAATATTGATACCTGGGTGATCTGGAACCTGACCGGCGGCCCGAATGGCGGCGTGCATGTCACCGACGTGTCCAACGCCAGCCGCACCATGCTGATGAACCTTGAGACCCTGGATTGGGACGATGAAATCCTGGGCATCATGGGCGTACCCAAAGCAATGCTGCCTCGCATCCGCCCGTCTGCCGATGTATATGGCAAAGCGGTCGGCTCGTTGAGCGGCATCCCCGTGGCCGGCGACCTGGGCGACCAACAGGCTGCCCTGTTCGGCCAGACCTGCTTCAGCCCCGGCGAAGCCAAGAACACCTATGGCACCGGCTGCTTCATGCTCTTGAACACCGGCACCAAGCCCGTACCGAGCAAGAATGGCCTGCTCACCACTTTGGGTTACAAGATTGGCAATGAGCCAGCCGTATACTGCCTGGAAGGCTCCATCGCCATCACCGGCGCGCTGGTACAGTGGCTGCGCGACAACCTGGAGTTCTTCGATTTCTCCAAGCACGTCGAAGACTACGCCAAGGCCGTACCCGACAGCGGCGGCATTTACTTCGTGCCCGCTTTCTCTGGCCTGTTCGCGCCCTACTGGAAGAACGATGCCCGCGGCGCCATCGTCGGCCTCACTCGCTTCATCACCAAGAACCACATCGCCCGCGCCGCTCTGGAAGCCACCGCTTACCAGACCCGCGAGGTGTTGGATGCGATGAACGCCGACTCCGGCGTCCCGCTGACTGCCCTCAAGGTAGACGGCGGCATGGTCTTCAACGAGCTGCTCATGCAGTTCCAGGCCGACATCCTGGGTGTGCCCGTCATCCGCCCGACCGTTGCCGAAACTACCGCGCTCGGCGCTGCCTATGCCGCCGGCCTGGCAGTTGGCTTCTGGTCACAGGTGGAAGACCTGCGCGCCAACTGGGGCAAGGACAAGGAATGGGACCCGAAGATGAGCGAAGAGGACCGCGCCAGCGCCTACAAGGGCTGGAAGAAAGCCGTCACCCGCACCTTCGATTGGGTTGAATAACTTTCTCACTTAGCTAACAAGGAGGGGTGAGCGGCACAGCGAGCAATCGCTCGTTCACCCCTCCTTTGTTTATCTCTTGAGTAATCAGCAATCGGTCAATTTATACGGTGTACAAGCAAATTATTTGGAGCGATACGTGGCAAAAAAAGCAGTAAAGAAAAAAACACCTTCAGAACAACCGGATCTGGCCTCTCTGAACAAACCCTGGATCGAGATGCGGACTGGCGTGATCATCGTTGCTTTTGCCAGCCTGGGGATGGCCATTCTGACAGCATGGCAGTCGATTCCATCTGTAGGAGTCGTTGAAGGTGTTTTATGGGGCCTGTTCTTCGGCGCTCTGATCTGGATCATTTTCTTCGGTAACTTATTGCTGAATCGTTTCTTGCGCCGCAAGCGCTCAGGTCAATGACATTACTCGAAAGCATCCCAGATCTCTATAGCTGGTGAGGCCCGGGTCATACCAACAACTGGTGCTATATGAGTGCCGGCCTGTCTGAGGCAGATTGGGAAGTGATGTGGGCGCCTTACGATGAATCTACTTACGCTGCTGTTCTTGCCCAAATCACCCCACAGGATACCGTCCTGGAAATTGGAGCCGGCGACCTGCGCCTGGCCCGCCGGATGGCGACCATCGCCCGGCGTGTCTATGCAGTGGAAATCAACCCCTGGGTGTTGGAAAGAGGGGTGAACGAGGCAGGTCGACTACCAGACAACCTGGTTTTCACCTGCGCTGATGCCAGAGTGTTGGAAATACCGCCAGGCGTCACGCTGGGTGTGCTGCTGATGCGGCATTGCAAGACATTTAATCTATACGCAGAAAAATTGCGCGGCGCTGGCTGCAAAAGAATGATCACCAACGCACGCTGGCGCATGAGCGTGGAAACAATCGACTTGCAGGCATATCGCCCCCCGTTTGCCAAAATACCTATGGGGTGGTATGCTTGCTGGTGCGGAGCAACCGGCTTCAAAAGCGGCGATGCACAAAGCTGGACTGCCGAGATGGATGAGATTACCCACGAAGTAACCGGTTGCCCGCAGTGCAATACCCGAGTTTATGCAGGGAGCTAATTTATGAGCAAACCACATGTAATCATTATCGGGGCGGGTTTTACCGGGGTAGCCACCGCCCATGACCTGACATTGCGCGGCTGCGCGGTGACCGTCGTCGAACGCGGCGACCTGTGCAATGGCACCTCAGGACGCACACACGGCCTGCTGCACAGCGGCGGGCGTTATGCGGTAAAAGATCAAGAGTCGGCCATAGAGTGCATTGACGAAAATATGATCTTGCGCAAGATTGTGCCGCAGGTGATCGAACCCAACGGCGGGTTATTCATCGCCATCGACGAGAGCGACCTGGCTTATGGCGAGGCCTTCATCGAGGGCTGCGAGGCCTGCCACATTCCCATCGAGGAACTGAAGCCCGCAGAAGCCCTGCGCCTTGAACCAAATATTAACCCAAAGGTACTCACGGCGTTCCTGATCCCCGATGGCACCTTCGACCCGCTGCGCCTGGCCCTGGCCTTCGCCGCCACGGCCAAATCCAACGGCGCAAAATTCAAAATTTACACCGAAGTCAAAGGCTTGATCCTGGATGGTCAGGGGAATGTAGCCGGCGTAAAAGTGTTGGATCGCAAAACCAACCAGCCAGCCGAGCTGCGCGCCGATATGGTGGTCAATGCCACCGGGGCCTGGGCAGGCGAAATTACGGCATTTGCCGGGTTAGACGCCCCCGTCAAGCCCACCCCAGGCATCATGGTCGCTTACGATCAACGCTTCGTGCAGCGTGCAGTGAACCGCCTGAACACCCCCGGCGATGGCGACATCGTCTTGCCGCAGCGCCGCATGGTTGTCGTCGGCACGACCTCGTTTGATGCCGAAAACGTCGATTACATCCCCGTAACCGACGACCAGATCAAACTCATGCTGGATCGCGGCAGCGCCCTGATCCCCGGCATTCGCCAGGCCAAACCCCGAGGCATCTACATGGCCACACGCCCCCTGGTCGGTGGCGGTTCAGGACGCAGCGTCGCCCGGACATTCAAATGTTACGACCACAAAGAAACCCATAACATTGATGGATTGGTCACCATCACCGGAGGCAAGGCGACTACGCTGCGGGCGATGGCTGAGAAGACGGCAGACACGGTTTGCGCCAGGCTGAGCATCTCCACGCCGTGCGCTACCAAAGATACGCCGCTTCTTTCCTACCGCCAATACTATATGATCCAGGATTGAGAGGGAGTCGTCGCCATGAGTGAAATAAATTGGAACGTTACTTTTAAACTGTATCGCCAGAAGGGCGAAGAACCACCGCACTTCGATACCTTTACCCTTGAAGTGGACCCCGAAGAATACGTGCTGGATGCCATCGAGCGCGTCTGGGCCTTCCACGACCGCAGCCTGTGCTTTCGCCACGCCTGTCACCACTCCACCTGCGGCGCATGTGGGATGCGCGTCAACAACGTCGAAAAACTGACCTGCATTACCCCCATTCGTGATGTGACCCAAAACGGTGGAACCGTCAAAGTAGAGCCGCTGCGCAATTTCCCTGTTCTCAGCGATCTTGCAGTAGATATGGGCTCCTTCTACACGAAAATGGAACTGGTAGGCGCCCCAGCCGTGCTGCCAGTCACTGAGGCGGAAATTGAAAACCCGCCTGGCATCTGGAATACTGCAGATAGCCAGTATATTCGCCTGTCCGATTGCATCGAGTGTGGCCTGTGCATCAGCGCCTGCCCGGTGGGCCTCACCTCGGCCAGCTATCTTGGCCCGGCTGTGCTGGCCGGGGCGCACATGCATGGTCTGAAAGGTGACGCCGAAGTGTTTTCGCTGGTCAACTCGGATGTTGGCGTCTGGCGCTGCCACAGCGCCTTCGAATGTACCGAGGTGTGTCCATCTTTTGTCGATCCGGCAAAGCGAATTATGGAATTGCGCAAGCAGGTAGTGATTGAATACTTCAGGCGAGTCTTCCGCCGCAGCCAGCCGAAGGAAGCCGCCGTTGAGGAGGCACAAAAATGAGCAAAACCGCCAATCAACCTTCTTCAGATAAAGCCTGGAAATGGTTTATGCCGGTGGGACGACGGACAGGGGGCTGGGCCTTCATTCTGAACCGTATCACTTCCCTGGGACTGACCCTTTATCTTTTCTTGCACCTGGTCGTCTTAGGACAGCTTGCCCTGGGGGCTGAAGCTTACGACAACTTTTTAAAATTGATTCACCACCCGGTGTACGTTTTCGGTGAATTGCTGGTCGTGGCAGCCGCTATTATCCACGGTCTGAATGGGGCACGCATTACCCT
The DNA here is from genome assembly GCA_964595435.1 of uncultured Anaerolinea sp. Taxonomy (GTDB): domain Bacteria; phylum Chloroflexota; class Anaerolineae; order Anaerolineales; family UBA4823; genus RBG-16-57-11. The sequence continues at coordinate 38,774 of CAZQQJ010000041.1, forward strand.
GACGAGTTTTGGAGTGGGCATCCCGCGGCAAAAGCAGCTTTTCTATGGACTGATGGCGGTGGCAGTGATTGTCATTCTGGTCTTCACCGTACGCATGTTCTTCATAGCATAAGCGGCATAACCCGGGCGCGCCAACTTGAAGGAGCAAACCATGTCGGAATACGCAGCAAAACCAATCGAAATCCGTGAAAACCAGGAAGGCGTCGGGCTGTGGCTGGTCAAAATCCTCACCGGCCCGTTGCTGGTCATCCTGATCCTGCTTCACCTGATCGTCAATCACTTCGTCGGGACGCAAGGCGGCCTGCTGACTTACAAAGAGGTGATTGCCTACTATAGTAACCCGATCATCCCGATTATCGAAATCCTGTTCCTGATCTCGGTTGTCAGCCACTCGCTGCTCGGATTGCGTGGCATCCTGCTAGATATGCAGCCCTCGCAGGGTGAGATCAAAGCCATCAACGCCATCCTGGGGCTGGTCGGCGTCGCCGCCGTAGTGTACGGCATCTGGCTGGTCATCACCATCGTTTCGTACAGCGGATAAGTTTATCGGGGAGTGCATGCATGGTTGGTTTGGTCATCGTGTCCCATAGCCGTCCCCTGGCAGACGCCTTGAGCAATCTTGTTCGCCAGGTAGCATCCAACGAAGCGCCCATCGCTGTTGCCGCGGGTGTGGGAGAGCAGCGCCAGGAATTCGGTACAGATGCCGTAGAGATCAGTGAGGCGATTCAATCCGTATATTCACCAGATGGGGTATGTGTGCTGATGGACCTGGGCAGCGCCGTGCTCAGCGCACAACTGGCGCTCGATTTACTCCCACCGGAGCAGAGCGAAAAAGTGACTTTCTGTGCTGCCCCACTGGTGGAGGGCGCCATCGCCGCTGGCGTGCAGATTGGCCTGGGCAGCGACCTTGAGACAGTATGCCGAGAGGCGAAATCTGCCTTGCTGCCCAAGAGCGAGCAGCTCGGCGAGGCAGCGCTGCCCGCCGCCGAACCCGCCGCACCGGTCGCCATCTCTGGCGCCGGCCTTTCCACCACCCTGACGCTGACCAACCTGCACGGTCTGCACGCTCGCCCGGCGGCGCGCTTCGTGCAGACCGCTGCCAGGTTCAACGCCGATATCCAGGTAACCAACCTGACCAAAGGCAAAGGCCCTGTCTCAGCGAAAAGCTTGAATGCCCTGGCCACCCTGGGCGCCATCGAATACCACCAGGTGAAAATCAGCGCCGCCGGCCCGGATGCAGCCGATGCGCTGGCAGCGCTCAGCGCCCTGATCGAAGAAAATTTTGGCGAAGCGCCCGCAGCAGCAGCCACGGGCGCCGCCGCGCCTCCTACGCCGGCTGCCGAAGCACCCACCGAAGATGGAGCCAGCCGCGCCGTGCCGGTTTCTGAAGGCATTGCCATCGGCCCGTTTTACCGCTACCGGCTGCCGCAGCCGCCCATCCCCCAATCGCCGGCCGAGGACCCGGCGATTGAATGGCAAAAGCTCCAGCTTGCTATCGCTACCACCCAAAAAGTGATCCAGCAGCGCATCCGCCAGCTACGCGGGCGCATCGCCGACGCCGACCTTGCCATCTTCGATGCCCACCTGCTGATTCTGGAAGACCCCGACTTGCTGGCAAAGGTGCGCCAACGCATCGAAGAGCAGCGCCAAAACGCTGCCCAGGCCTGGCACGAAATATTGAGCCATGCTGCGGACGAATACCGCTCGCTGGATGATCCTTACCTGCAGCAGCGCGCCATGGACGTGGAAGATGTATACAATCAGGTCTTGTTTGCCCTGGCCGGCAAGCCATCTGGCGAGCCGATCCTGCTGGAGGAGGCGGTCCTCCTGTATGCCGAGGATTTGACCCCCAGCGAGACCTCCCGCCTGGATATGGGCCACGTGTTGGGCATGATGACCGCTGGCGGCGGCCCCACCTCGCACAGCGCCATCCTGGCGCGCGCACTGGGCATCCCCGCCGTTTCCGGCGTCAGCACCCTGATGGAGCGGCTAGAACCTGGCACGCTCGTGGCCATTGATGGATTCAGCGGCGCAGTGTGGGTGGACCCGTCTGCCGAAGTACAGGCGCACCTGAATAGCCGGCGCGAAGAATGGCTGGCTGCCCGCCAGCGCTTATTGCAATCCAGCCAGGAGCAGGCCCGCACCAGCGACGGGCAGCGCGTGGAAGTCTTCGCCAACATCGGCAACGTCATGGACGCCCAGGCAGCGATCAAGAACAGCGCCGAAGGTGTGGGGCTGCTGCGCACCGAATTTCTGTTCCTGACGCGTGAAACCCCACCCTCCGAAGACGAGCAAATGGCCGCCTTGCAGCAAATCGGTGAAGCCATGTGCCAGCGCCCGATCACCGTGCGAACGCTGGATGTCGGCGGTGATAAAGAGGTGCCCTACATCCAGCTACCGGCAGAGCCGAATCCTTTTCTAGGCGTGCGCGCCATCCGCCTATCGCTCCACAACCCCGATCTGTTTATGCCGCAACTGCGGGCCATTTTGCGCGCCGCGGTCGATTTTCCACTTCGCATTATGTTCCCGATGATCGCCAATGTGGACGAAGTGCGCCAGGCGCGCGCCTGGCTGCAAAAAGCCCACGACCAGCTTCAAGAGGAGAAGTTGCCCAACGCCTGGCCTATCGAAACCGGCATTATGATCGAAATCCCTTCAGCGGCGCTGCTCAGCCGTGTCATTGCAAAAGAAGTCGATTTCTTCAGTATCGGCACCAATGACCTGACCCAGTACACGCTGGCTGCCGAGCGTGGTAACCCCATCCTCTCTCCACTTGCTGATGCTCTTCACCCTGCGGTGCTGCGCCTGATCGGCGAAGTCGTCGAAGCCGCTCATGCAGAAGGCAAATGGGTTGGCGTATGCGGCGAGCTGGCTGGCGACCCGCTGGCCGTGCCGGTGCTCATCGGCCTGGGCGTAGATGAGCTGAGTTTGAACCCGGCGGGCATCCCGCGCGTGAAAGCCATCGTCCACCACATCACCACTGGCAGCGCACAGACCCTTGCGCAAAAAATCTTGCTCGCCGAAAGTGCTCCCGCAGCGCGCTCGCTCGCCCGAAACTTTCTGAGTGAAGTTGAGGTATAATCCTTCACCGTCACCCCTGTAAGGTGGTGGATTATACCTCATGAGAGTAACACTCACTCAAACCTTTGCTGCCCTAAGACACCCAAATTATCGCCTGTGGTTCGCCGGTCAAATCGTTTCCCTGTTCGGCACATGGATGCAGAGCGCTGCCCAGGGATTCCTGATCTATGAGCTGACGCACTCGCCGGCCTACCTGGGTTATATCGGCTTTGCCACCGGCCTGCCGAGCTGGATGTTCATGCTCTTCGCCGGCGTAGTCGCTGACCGGATTGAGCGCCGCACACTGCTGGTGATTACTCAGACCAGCATGATGATACTGGCTTTTATCCTGGCTGCCCTGGCTTTCCTGGACATCGTACAGCCATGGCACATTATCTTGATGGCATTTCTGCTGGGCGTTGCCAACGCCTACGACGCTCCGGCGCGGCTGGCCCTGGTCCCCGAATTGGTCGACCGCGAAGACCTGACCAACGCCATCGCCTTGAATGGGGTGATGTTCAATACTGCCGTGATTATCGGCCCCACCGCCGGCAGCCTGGTTTATGCAGCCTTTGGACCAGGGTGGTGTTTCTTCTTGAACGCGTTGACTTTCATCGCCGTTATTGCAGGTTTGTTGTTGATGAAGCTGCCACCCTTCGTCAAACCGGCCACCCAAAACGTGTCGGCTATCAAAAGAATCCGAGAGGGCTTCGTTTACGTTTGGGCAAGCCCAACCATCCTGGGCCTGATCGTACTGGTTTCCCTGCTGGCCCTGTTCGGCTTTGCCTTCCTGAACCTGCTGCCAGCCTGGGCTGTGGAAGTCTTGCAAGGCGACGTCACCACCAACGGCTTGCTCAACTCGGCGCGCGGCGTCGGCGCGCTGCTGGGCGCATTGAGCATCGCCTCGCTGGGACGTTTCAACTACCGCGGCAAGATCCTCTCCATCGGGTTGCTGATCTTCCCTGTCCTGATGATCGTCTTTTCTTTCATTCGCTGGCTGCCGCTATCCCTGCTCGCTCTGGCCGGGATCGGCGGAGCACTGGTGATGATCATGAACCTGGCAAACTCACTGGTGCAATCCAACACGGAAGACGCCTTGCGCGGCCGCGTCTCCAGCATTTACACGCTCACCTTCTTCGGCTTCATGCCCATCGGTTCGCTACTCCTGGGCGAGGTCGCCGACGCCATCGGCGAACCGACTACCCTCCAGCTCGCCGGCCTGGCCTTGTTGGTCTCTGCCGCCCTGATCTGGGCTTTTATCCCCCGCATGCGCCGCCTGGAATAACCGGCTATAACCCCACAAGCGCCAACACCAGCGTCGCCACCGAAGCCAGTGCAATCAACACCGTACAGACCACTGCAAAGTTACGCTGAAAGGCGCTGTTTGCAAACTCGCCCATGATCTTGTGGTCACTGGTCAGTTTGATCAGGTAATAAAACACGAATGGCAGCATCATCGCGTTCAAAGTCTGCGTTAGCACAGCCAACCGAAACAAGGTCACTCCAGGTATCAGGCTGATCGCCGTCGCCACAGCCAACTGGCCAATATACAGCCAGTAAAATACCTTGCTTTTCTCGAAGCTAGAATCCAGGCTGCCAGACAGACCGAAGAACTCCGAGAACGCATATGCACCCGTAAGCGATACAACCACCAGGCCCATAAATCCTGCGTTCAATATCCCCAGAGCAAACAACTCGCCTGCCAGGTTGCCAGCAAAAGGCTGGATCGCCAGGGCAGCCTGTTCGCCTGACACGAGAGGAATCCGATGGACGAACAGTGTCGCGGCTGTTGCCAGAATCATAAAGAACGAGAAAAAGTCCGTCAGGAAAGCGCCCCAATACGTTTCCAGAGTGGCGAAGTTCACCTTACCCTTCTCGATATTCTTGTCAAAGGCGAAACTACTGATAAAGAACTGGCCCCAAGGAGTAATCGTCGTCCCCAAAACGCCCATACCAATTACCAGGTAACTGATCAGATATTCCTTTGTGAAGTTCACTCCATGCGGGTAAAACAAATTGCCAATCGCCAGTTGCCAATCAGGCTGTGCTTTCACCGCGGAAATGATATAGGAAATATAGAAAAAGCTGGATAACAGCATAATGTTTTGGGTAAGCCGGTAATTTCCTTTCGCAATAAACAGAAACGAAATCAACACCATCCCAATCAACAGCGGTATCGATGGCAAATGGAGCAAATTCCCCGTCGTTTTAACCGCCGAAAGCTCTGTGACCAATGTGCCCATATTGGCGAGCATCAGACAGGCGAAAATGAACAGGGAATTACGCAGGCCAAATCTTTCACGGATCAGATCGGCCAACCCACGCCGGGTGATCACGGTGAGGCGCATCCCCATCTCCTGGGTCACTGCCAGCAAGACGGTCACCGGGATCAACATGAACAAAACGGGATAACCCAATTTCGCACCGGCGATCGAATAGGTTGCCACACCGCCTGCGTCATTATCCGCCATCGCTGTAATCGTTGCTGGGCCAAATACAGAAATCAACAACACCAATCTGCGCAGAATTGTAGACAACAATGAGCGCTCTTTGTGCTTATTTTGTACGCTAATCTGGTTGTTCATCACTGCCTCCAAGAAATACAAGATTAACGATAAAAGCGCGGCAGTCGTTTCTTCCAGGCAGTCGGAATAATCTTATCCAACGCGTCATCCGATGTCACAATACCGTGCAGGCAATTGTGCTGGTCGACAACCGGTACAGCCAGCAAATTGTACTTGGCCACAACCTGTGCGATCTCATCCTGTTCATCGAAAAGATCTACACTGACGACATTCGTTTTCATAATATTGGTCACCGGTGTGTCCGGGGCGGCAAGGACCAGGGCGCTCAACGAGCAAACGCCAATTAAATGTTGCATGGCGTCAACAACATAAACGTAGTAGATCGTTTCTGCATCGTCAGCAGCCTCGCGCAATTTCCGAATCGCCTGTTCGGCAGTAAGCCCGGGTGGTATTGCAGCGTATTCTGTTGTCATCAAACCGCCGGCGGTCTCATCTGGATAGGCCATCAGTTTGCGAACATCCTGGGCGTCGTCTTCATCCATCAAACCTAACAACCCGGCGCTACGTTCGGGCGGTAATTCAGCTAACAAATCGGCTGCCGCATCTGGTTCCATTTCCTCCAGCACATCGGCGACTTTCTCATCATCCATATTCTCGACCAGGCTGGCCTGGAATTCTGGTTCCACCTCTTCCAGGGCATCTGCCAGATGCTTAACATCGAATGCATCCAGCAATTCGGCGCTTTGCATACGGTTCAAGTCAGTGATGATTTCAGCCACATCCGCCGGGTGCAACTCGGACAGACGCTTTACCGGGACTCGCAGCCGCATAAACTGGTCTTGTTGCAATAACTCGATTTCATGCCAGGAAATCGAACTTTGCAAAAACTCGAAATGTGCGGCAAGGAATTGAGCCAGCCTTCCCATGCCAATGCGGCGCATGATGCCCGACAGACCGACATCGACATTGCTGACCAATATTGAACCGTTCACGCGCACTAACTCCAAATCGTTGACACGTACCACGCGCGCCCCGTCCATGTCAATAATTTGCTTATCGAGCACATCCCTCACCAAAAAGATATCCTCTTCACCGGGAGAATATGTTTGAACTTCACTTGCCCACCGTTTGAGGGGGACAGCCTTGGATAGTAGTGCAGCAATGTCCGAATAGGGGACAATCCAGATGTCTGGGCCACGCCGCACCACTGCTGCCTGCACAACAGGGTGGGGCATTGCCTCCAAACAATGCGCCACGATATCTTTAATAACCCCCACCTGCTTTCCATCGACATCGGTAACCGGCCGGCCGATAATTTCACTGATGTAAGCCATGAGCCACCTCCTAACAATATCCACAATTCTAGAAAATAAAAACCGCCGCTGGTGCTCTCCAGCGGGCGGCTATACTTTTCGTCGGTCGGGCGGCCTTGACAATCGCTACATCGGCAAAAAGCCAGGTGCAGCTTTTCGTAAATACGTTAAACTGTCACTGGCAACACCCTTTGCAAGCAGAATTGCAATATATATTTCTGCCCGATCCAACTATTCGGTATTGACCGCCATAAATGTGCTATATCTCCAGACGCACTATGATCCGCGTCCATATCAACCACCTCCTCCCATGTCCTTTCGAAATCGTCTCTTCGCATAAGCATGCCAGCGAAGAGTAACTTTACTACCGCTTGCAGATATGGTCAAGGACTAAAATTTCGATCATGTCCCTTACACATCTTTACTCCAGAGACATCTCAGATCGTCAGATGATATAATCTCGCATGAGCCGATTGTCGATCCATCCCAATCCTTACACAAAGTGTGATGAGAGGCAGGCATGTCTGGAAATAAATCTATTTTCTCTCAACTGATCCGACAAGGATTAACGCTTTTAAGCCGGACTCGCCTACCGAAAATTGAGGGGGAAATATCGCTGGCAGGTTTGCACGCTCCAGCCGAAGTGCTGCGTGATCGTTGGGGAATCCCACATATCTACGCGCAGGGGATGCATGATCTTTTCTTTGTACAAGGTTTTGTACATGCTCAAGATCGCCTGTGGCAAATGGAATTCAACCGCCGGATGGTCGCTGGCAGGATAGCTGAAGTACTCGGCGAAGTAGCCCTACCGCTCGACCGCTGGATGCGCACGCTGACAATGCGCCGCGTGGCCGAATTCGAAGTTGCAATGTTAGACCAAGAGGCCAGCCAACTCATCCAGGCATATGCCAACGGGGTAAACGCGTATATCGCCCAGGGACGGCTTCCCGTTGAGTTCATTTTGTTGCGCCACCGCCCTGAGCCGTGGGTGGTCGCTGATACGCTTGCCTGGATCAAGATGATGTCCTGGAGCTTATCCGTCAATTGGGAAAGCGAAGCCTTGCGAGCACAGTTGGTCGCCCACCTGGGGCCAGAGCTGGCCGCGGAACTCGAACCGCCGCATTTACCGCGCTGGCCCTATATTATTCATCCAGGTAGTAACTACTCCCATATCGATAGCGAGGCCCTGCGCAAAGCATACGCCGCACGGCCTTTTACGGGCCCTTCACCCTATGAAGGGCTGGGCAGCAATAACTGGGTGCTGGCCGGAAGTATGACGACTTCCGGCAAACCAATCCTGGCAAACGATATGCACCTCGGCATGACCGCACCAGCCATCTGGTATGAGAATCATTTGATTGCCGGGGATATCAATCTGACTGGAATAACATTCCCGGGTATTCCCGGCATCATCTCCGGGTTCAACGGCCGCGTTGCCTGGGGTTTTACCAATGGCCTTCCAGATGTACAAGACTTGTATATGGAGCATCTCCGCCAAACGCCAGATGGGCGCATTCAGGCAGAATACAACGGGGAATGGGAAGACGCAAAAACACTACACGAAGCGATTCGTGTCAAACGAGGGCATACCGTCCGTGAGGATGTCGTCGTCACTCGGCATGGCCCAATTATCAATTCGCTGTCCCCCGAATTAACCAGTGATCAACCCCTGGCGCTGCGCTGGACCTCTCTCGAACCCGATACGATGATCCATTCGCTGTTTGCTGTGCTACGCAGCCGCGATTGCCAGGAATTTCACCAGGCGCTTCGCCATTGGACCGGACCAACGCAGAACGTAGTTTACGCGGATGTGGACGGAAACATCGCCTATACATTTGCCGGAAAAATACCCATGCGGGCCAGAGGCCGGGGACGCTTGCCCGTTCCGGGATGGGTCGACGACTATGAGTGGACAGGCTATATTCCATTCGAGGCTTTGCCCCATCTGTACAACCCGCCACAAGGGTATATTATCACTGCTAACAATCGTACCGTCAGCGAAGATTACCCTATTCACATCGAGCTAGAACCCTGTTCAGGAGACCGCGCACAGCGCATTGCAGAGCTCATCATGGACGGACCGTTGCGCGACGGCCAGGAAAAAATCGACCTGGCGTATGTGCGCAAGATGCAAATCGATCAGATCTCTCCATCCGCCAGAGTCGTCATGCGTTTTTTAACCCAATTGCCGCTCAACCAATCCGTACACTATCCTGAAACCGATTTACACGCAGCAGTGAAATTAATGCGCGAATGGGATGGAAGATTATCTTCAGACAGCCCGGCAGCAGCTCTTTATCAGGTCTTTATCCGAAAAATCGTCCGGCTGATGCTCATCCCAAAATTAGAGCCGGACCAACCGTCTGCTCATTCAAGGAATGCTCCGGATAGTTCCTCGACCTTTGATCTCACCAACCGGTATATGGGCAAAGGGCCAACGCCGGTCATTGGCGAATACAGCTTATTCGGCGAGCGCTGGCTGCCCTGGCTGGTTAACCAATTGGCCGATCCCGATTCACACTGGTTCAACCTGGGGCATGGCGAAACGCGTGACGAAGTGATGGCATTAGCGCTCAACGAAGCCCTGGCAGAGCTCAAATCGCGACTGGGGCCGGACATGAGCAAATGGAAATGGGGAACGCTGCACCAGCTAACCTTCAACCATTCATTGGGGGCCAATCCTCTCCTGGCCGTCCTATTCAATCGTGGTCCTTATCCGATAGGCGGAGATCATACGACTGTCTGGGCATCAGGCGCCAGCTATTACAATTTGGATACCAGCCAGATGATCGGGCCGCCTTTCCGTATGGCCATTGACCTGGGCGACTTGAGCAATGCTTCAGGCTGCCTGGCGCCCGGGCAATCTGGCAACCCGGCCAGCCCGCACTATGGCGACCAGATTGCCGCGTGGTTTAAAGGCAAATTCCATCCAATGTTATATGCGCGCTCCGATGTAGAGGAAGAGACCCGCCACCGTCTTAAGCTTGCTCCCAGATAAGCTCTTTTCTCTTGAAACCTTTTTACATCGGGTATAATGGCTGTCATCGAGACATCTGGTCTATTCGGTTTTTCCTGATGGTAGTAAAGATATTGGAAATCAACGAGTAAAACGAATGTCCATTCACCCTCTCCGCATATTCTCTGGTTCTGCCCACCCGGACCTGGCCAACGAAGTCGCTCAGAAGTTAGGCATCCATGTCGGTAAATCCACAACACGCCATCTAGCAGACAGCGAAATCCACGTCATGATCGACGAGGTTGTACGAGATCAGGATATTTTTTTCATCCAGCCATGTTCGGTTCCGGTCAATGACAACCTGATTGAATTACTGCTCTACCTGGATGCATTCCGCCGTGCAAGCGCACATAGTGTCAGCGCGGTCATTCCTTACTTTCCCTACGCACGGCAAGATCGAATGGCGCGCGGGCGTGAAGCGATCTCGGCACGTGTGGTTGCCGATCTGCTGGAGACACAGGGGGCGGCGCGCATTATCTATATCGACATCCACAACCGGGCTACGCAAGCTTTTTTCAAAATCCCGGTGGATCCACTCACTGCCTTACCTCTGCTTTCTAATTACTTTGCCACGCCAAAATTTGCCAATGCAGCCATCGTCAGCCCCGACTTGGGACGCGCTGGCCTGGCAGGTAAATATGCCGAAAAGCTCAACCTGCCCCTGGTGGTCATGCACAAACGGCGCAAAGATTTTGTCAGTTCCGAAACGACCCACGTTGTGGGAGATATTGCTGGTCATCGCCCGATTATTATCGACGACCTGGTGGCCGGGGGCAGCGTTTTGAAACAAATCGATGCTTTGTATAAACAGGGCGCCGAAGGCGGCGCTTATTTCGCGATCACCCATCCTGTGCTACTGCCCACTGCGCTAAAAATTCTGGATGAGGACGATCGCATCGAGAAGCTTGTAACCACCAATACCATTCCGATCCCCCCAGAAAAATACCATCCCAAGATCGAAGTGCTATCAGTTGCCAGCATGCTTTCTGATATCATCAGCAGCATCCACAGTGGACGCAGCATCTCTGAAAAACTGATCCTGGCATAAACCGGACCCTGCGAATGAGTTCAAAATCTTCTACAGAATCGATCTCTCAAGCTCATCACGGAACGCGCCAGGACATGCAAGAGACGACGGCTCGGTGGTGGATATTGATTGCTATTGGCATCGGTACTTTCATGTCTGCCCTGGACGGCAGCGTTGTCAACACGGTCCTACCCGTAGTGACGAAAGTATTGAATAGTAATATTGCTGCCACAGAGTGGGTGGTAACGGTCTATTTACTGGTGTTGAGCGGCCTGCTGCTCAGTTTCGGTCGCCTGGGGGATATTCAAGGGCACAAACGGGTATACATGTTGGGGTTTTCGATCTTCCTGGTCAGCTCTGGGTTCTGTGGCCTGGCGCCATCGGTGCCTTTTCTGATCGCCTTTCGCGCCGTCCAGGCGCTGGGAGCAGCCATGCTCTCGGCCAATTCTCCGGCCATTCTCACCAAGAGTTTTCCAGCCCGCCAGCGCGGCCAGGCACTGGGCTTACAGGCAACGATGACGTATCTCGGGTTGACCATTGGCCCATCCTTCGGTGGTTGGCTGGCCGATCAATTTTCCTGGCGAGCAGTTTTCTATATCAACGTGCCGGTAGGATTGGTAGCGATTCTGCTGAGCTCTCGCTACATTCCATCCGATCGTCCCGAGAAAATTAGCGAGCGGTTCGATACGCTCGGAGCCGCAGTCTTGATGGTTGGGCTGATTGCGCTTCTCTTTGGCCTGAACCAGGGCCATGCGATGGGCTGGCTTTCGCCGGTCATCCTGGCTTCGCTCTTTGCCGCCGTTGGGCTATTGATCTTCTTTACATGGATCGAGAAGAAAATTGCCGATCCAATGCTCGACTTGAGCCTGTTTTATGACCGGGTATTTTCCAACTCGGTGGTCAGCGCGGTAATCAATTATATTTGTGTCTATACCATCACTTTCTTGATGCCATTTTACCTGATCCTGGGGCGTAGTTTCAGCCCCACCCGGGCCGGCCTGATTCTGACAGCTATGCCGCTGGCCATGGCGGTTGTTGCACCGCTCAGCGGGTCTATTTCCGATAAAATTGGTACGCGGCTGCCAGCAATTCTGGGGATGCTCGTATTAGCCTTTGGACTGTACACCCTCTCAAGCTTAGGGCCACAGACTCCCCCGGTGCAAGTCGCGCTGCGTCTGGCCATTACCGGATTGGGCATTGGGACGTTTATTTCGCCTAACACCAGCGCACTGATGGGCGCAGCGCCTCACTCCCGACAGGGCATTGCAGCAGGAGTGCTGGCTACTTCGCGCAATTTTGGCATGGTGTTAGGCGTCGGACTGGCGGGGGCAATCTTTACAACCCTCATGGGCCATTCAGCGGACCCACAAACTACTTCTCTGTTCAATGCATTGAGGGTCAGTTTCATCACAGCCGCTGCCATCGCACTGGCCGGGTTTGGCGTCTCCATTATCCGGCCGGATAAAACAAACCCCGAACCATAATATTGACCAACATGGAAATAAACCTTCAGCCATCCACACCCAATCCTACGCCGGCCGCGCAGTCTGGCTGTCTGGGCAGCTTTGTCATGGTATTGACCACCTTGTGGATCCTATCCATCGCCTGGATACGGCAGGGCATCACGTTAACTTCCACCATCACCCCGGACCGCACGGCACAGACAGTAGCCTTGATCGGGGCTGGGGTGCAGATTGTCCTGACCATCCCACTTCTCTTATTGTTGTCATCCTATTGGCCTAACCATCGCTATCGCCTGGTCTTTCGAGGCTGGCTGGCCGCAAGTGTGCTCGTCATTCTAACCGCTCCAATTTTTTTGACCGGGCCGACTGTTGCTCAAACGCACCTATTGCTGCAAACCGCAGCAGTCGCCATTCTGATCGCCATTTTGCTATTTTGGAAACCGGGGAAAACTGCTCCAGGGGAACAGCCAACTGCTCTGATCAATGATGGCAGCCCGGCCAACACCGTAACCCTTCCTCCCTCACAAGCTCACCGTTGGATCCTGGCTGTTACGATCGGCTCGGCTCTGGCTTACCCCTGGCTGGCATGGGGTGCACTCGGATCAATCCTGGATACCATTTTGGGCATCCTTTTTTGCTTGGCCCTGGGGCTCATCGCAGCGCTGATCCTGGAGTTATATCTGCTGCCTGCATTGCAGATTGGATCAAATTTCTGGGGAGACTATTTCCTCGGCGGATTGAGCATCGGGGTGATGCTTGTCATCCTGGCGGAGGCAACGGCCTTCGCCTTTGGCGCAGTACAGCAATTCTTAATGATCATCCTGCCAGGGTTGGGATGGGCAATCATCGCCATCGATAAGTTACTTGCAAATTCTTCCATCCATCCTCCGGCAGACACGCCCGAAGTGAGACTGAGAAAACCTCGCTGGCCAACCCTTCTGCCGGCTGCCATCCTGATCGGACTGGCGGCTGCCGGCCCTGTACTTTTCATCGACCCTGACGAACTGGCCCTGGTTATCAGCATGGGTGCAGGGGAAATGTTGGCTAAAGGCTACAGCGCGTCTTTCATCTCGATGGCCACCGGCCTGGCTTTTGGCCTGATATTGTTGATACTTCTGCTGCTTCGCGGCTCCCAACGAGGCGCCATTGAACCTCGCAATAGACCTTCCAGGCCGGTCACTGCTGCCTTGTGGGTCCTGGCGCTGTTATTCGTCGGCGCCGGTGCAGGCGTCTATTTCAGCACCGGCCAAAGCGGCTGGTATGGTGAGCGCATGTTCGTCATTTTAAAAGACCAGGCCGACGTTTCGACAGCCCGAGAAATGACCGATTACAACCAGCGTCGCCAGTTCGTCCACCATACGCTGGTAGAACATGCCGACTCAACCCAGGCAGACTTGCGCCGATCTCTGGACCGCCTGGGCATTCATTACACACCTTACTACCTGGTGAATGCTATTGAAGTCGGGGCCAACCCTGCGCTGCGCCTATGGCTAAACACACGGCCAGAAGTGGATCGAATCCTGGACAGCCCGCGCATGCGGCCTCTACCAGAAAGGCCTCCGTTGAGCACCGGCTCCGAACAGGCGCCCAGACGCCCTCAATGGAATCTGACTGAAATCGGCGCTGATCGTGTATGGAATGAGTCAGGCATCACCGGCCAGGGCATCGTCATCGGCCAATCGGATAGTGGCGCGGAGGGTAGCCATCCTGAGCTGGCTGCTTCCTATCGGGGTATAAACGGAGACAACGACTACAATTGGTTCGACCCCTGGAATGGCACGACCTCTCCAAACGATACCGGTGGCCACGGCACGCACACACTGGGCAGCATCCTGGGAAAGAATACCGGTGTAGCTCCCGGAGCACAGTGGATCGCCTGCGTCAATCTGGCCCGCAACCTGGGAAACCCGGCGCTGTATCTGGACTGCTGGCAATTTATGCTCGCCCCATTCCCAATCGGCGGCGACCCCTTTAGAGATGGCGACCCGGCGCGTGGAGCACATGTGCTCAACAATTCCTGGGGTTGTCCAGAAATCGAGGGATGCGACGGGAATACTTACACCAGCGCAGTGAAAGCACTAAGCGACGCAGGTATATTTGTCGTTGCCAGCGCGGGAAATGATGGGCCGGCCTGCGCTACCCTGGAATATCCGCCGCCCATTTATGCCGAGGCGCTGGCCGTTGGCGCAATCGACCGCGCTGGCGAGCTTGCCAGCTTCAGCAGCATTGGTCCAGTCACATCCGACGGCAGCCAACGCGTCAAACCCGATCTCGTAGCTCCAGGTGTAGGCGTACTCTCGTCCTTTCCGGGTAAGACTTACGCCTCTTTGAGCGGCACATCGATGGCCGGGCCTCACGTTGCCGGCGTTGTTGCCCTGATGTGGGCAGCCAATCCGGCATTGATTGGCGATATCCAGCAGACCGCCGATATCCTGCACCAGACCGCCAGCCCTTACACGGGCAGCCTGCCCAATTGCCCTGGCGCAACGGATAGGCCCAGCACGGCAATGGGTTACGGCATCGTCGATGCATTTGCTGCCGTGAACGCTGCAATCCAGATCAAGAAGTGACCAGCATGGCATGTGAGATATACAAAGGACATGCGCTACGGATACACATCATATTAGAGGAACATGGAGCAAAGTAGAGTTGGAGTTATGGTAAAAATTATTACGGACACAACGGCCTGCCTGTCAAAAGATATCGCTGAAAAATACGATATTCCAGTCATCCCGCAAATTATCAATTTTGGAGATGACTCTTATTACGAGGGCATCAATATCGATATTGACACATTCATGGCGCGGTTAAGAAAATCTTCTGAACTGCCCAAAACTGCCGCGCCGCCGCCTGAGCTCTTTATCGAGGAATTTCAACGGCTGGTACCGATGGGTGAACCGATCATTTGCATCCATCCATCCGCCGATGTCAGCGGCACTGTTCGTTCCGCCATTGTAGCGGCCAGGGATTTTCCGGAAGCGGATATCCGTATCATCGATACGCGTTTGATTGCCGGCCCCCTGGGAACGCTGGTTCAACTAGCCGCCGAATGGGCGGAATCGGGCATCGATGCAGATACGATTGTAACCCGCATCAACGAGCTAAGCGGACGTTGTAAGATTTATTTTCTGGTCAGTACACTCGAGTATCTGGCGCGCGGCGGGCGCATCGGCGGAGCCGCGGCGCTTTTGGGGAGCGTCCTGCAAGTCAAGCCGATCCTCTGTCTGCGAGATGGACATGTCGAGGCCTACGAAAAAGAACGCACGCACAAGCGCGCCCTTGAGCGTCTGAAACAAATCACGCTGGAACAAATCCCTCACGACGGCAGCGGATATTTATCTGTCATGCATGCCGATTGCCTGGAAGAAGGCAAGGCCCTGGCAAACGAGCTTGGCCCGAAAGTAGGCCAAAAAGAAGTTCCCATCGTGGCAATGCCACCTGCCATCGTCACCCATGGCGGCCCCGGCATTCTGGCGACGGGCTTCGTCGCCAAAGGGCATTAGCGCTCTCTTCTAAAGCACTATCGCCAGGCGATTATCGGGCGACCTCCACCGCCATCGCTACTGCCTCTGCCCCACCCAGGCAAAGCACAGCGATGCCGCGTCTTAAACCGCGGTCGTGAAGTGCATATACCAGGGTGGTCAATACCCGGGCGCCGCTGGCGCCAATCGGGTGGCCGAGGGCAATCGCGCCGCCATTGACGTTGACTTTGCCCCAATCCCACCCCTGGCCAGCCAATGCATAACCATTGGCCAATACCTGGGCGGCAAACGCCTCATTGAGCTCGATCAGGTCCACATCAGCCAGGGTCCAACCCACTCGTTCGAGCAATCGAGGAATGGCCAACGCCGGCGCGTGAAACAGGTATTTAGACTGCGTGGCCGCCTGAGCAAACGCCACGATGCGCGCCAGCGGCTGCCGCCCCAACATCTCGGCTTTTTCGCGGCTGGCCAGGACCAGCGCAGCAGCGCCATCGTTCAGACCGGGTGCGTTGCCAGCGGTTACCTTACCGTCCTTCTGGAAAGCAGGCTTCAGTGAAGCCAGGGCTTCCAGGGTAGTCTCTCGTCGCGGCGTCTCATCGGTGTCAAAAATTGTCACCTGGCCCCTCTTTCCAGGTATCTCCACCGGAACAATTTCACCTTTGAATCTCCCGGCCTCGATCGCCGAGAGCGCTTTTTGGTGACTGGAGAAGGCAAACTCGTCCATCGATTGGCGCGTAACACCAAACTCCTGGGCGATAAACTCGGCGGCATCACCCATGCCCCAGTTCTCGATCGAATCCCACAGACCGTCATTGAGCAACGCATCGACCAATTGCGCATGCCCGAAGCGCAATTCACCACTGCGGCCCGCAACCAGGAAAGGCGCCCGGCTCATGCTCTCCATCCCACCACATACATACAAATGCCCATCCCCGGCGCGGATGGCCTGGGATGCCAGAGCAACGGCTTTCAGACCCGATCCGCAGACCTTGTTGAGGGTTGTCGCGCCTACTTCGGGCGGCAGACCCGCAAATAGCGCTGCCTGGCGCGCTGGCGCCTGCCCCAGCCCAGCCGAGACAACATTCCCCATGAATACTTCGTCGACCTGCGAGAGATCTTTCAACCCGGCCCGCTCTACCGCTGCCCGAATTACCATTGCCCCCAGCTTCGGAGCCGGAAAACCGGCTAAACTTCCCTGGAACTTTCCGCCAGGTGTTCGCACGGCGCTCAAGATAACAGGAGCCTCAAACTCTTTTGTCATTAGCATCCTCCTAATGTGACTGAAAGTCATTTTGCGTGGCCTAAACCTGACAGGTCTTGACAAGGATGCCCACTTATGAATCACCGGCGAAGACCTGTCAGGTTTTCGAAAAACTTCTTGATCTATCGTCTTGATCAGGGCTGCACGATTCCGCAGCCGCCAACAATTACCGGAACCAGGCCATTTTTATTCTGGAATAGGTCTCCTCCAGTTTTTCGGGCAAGACACGGGTTCCCGCCAAAGCCGACATAAAATTGGTATCCCCGCCCCATCGCGGTACTACGTGAAGGTGAACATGGTCCAGCACACCCGCGCCGGCAACCTCACCAATATTAATGCCCACGTTGAAGCCCTGAGGATGGTATTCACTGCGCAAAACAACCAGCGATTTAGCAGTCAGTTCCATCATCTCAGAACGCGTCCCTAAATCCAGGTCTTCCAGTGAAGCCAGATGACGATAAGGCACCACCATCAAGTGCCCGGTCGTATACGGATAACGGTTGAGAATTACAAAAGCTTGTTGCCCGCGGTATACAATCAAATTTTCCGTTCCATCTGGACGGCTCAATTCTACACAAAATACACATGCATCGCTTTTTTCACTCGATATATATTCCATACGCCAGGGAGACCATAGATAGTTCAAGATGAAATTACTCCGCTCGCCAAACTCTACAACATGTGTGGTGTACAACACAGAATTATACATGTCATAGATCATCAATTTTTAGTATTGTAGCAAAGAATTTCCTGCTAGGGAATAGTTGACATTCGACCCAAAGGCGAGTATCCTCCTGTTTCGATGAATCAGTTGCCTCTGTTCCCCCATCTGCTTTGGTCCGTTACAGATCTGACGCGATATTTGCGCGATATTTTGGAAAGCGACGATTTGCTTCAAGATTTGTGGGTGCAGGGGGAGATCTCTAACGTCTCCCGCCCAACATCCGGCCATCTATACTTCACACTGAAAGATAGTGGCAGCGCGCTGAAATGTGTGATGTGGCGCAGCAACCTGGCCCGCCAGACGTTCATGCCACGAGACGGCCAGGCCATCGAAGCCCACGGTAATCTCAGCATCTATGAAGCTGGCGGGCAATACCAGCTTTACGCCGATCTGATCCGGCCAGCCGGAGAGGGGCTTCTTTACCAGGAGTTCCTCCGCCTGAAGGCCCGGCTGGAGGCAGAAGGTCTATTCGATGCTGAACGCAAACGGCCAATTCCTCGCTGGCCGCGCCGCATCGGAATTGTTACTTCGCTGACCGGCGCTGCCCTGCGTGACATTCTCAACACTTTGCGCCGGCGATACCCGCTGGCAGAAGCAGTCATCGCGAACACCGCGGTGCAGGGCGAAGATGCGCCAGCCGGTATCGTTGCCTCCTTACAGGCGCTCAACCAATCTGCGCATCCCGATGTAATCATCCTGGCACGCGGCGGCGGGTCGATTGAGGATTTGTGGGCTTTCAACGACGAAAGCGTGGCGTATGCTATCGCAGCGTCAGCCGCACCTGTTATCAGTGGCGTCGGGCACGAAACCGACTTTACGATCGCCGATTTCGTCAGCGATCTGCGCGCTCCTACCCCGACTGCCGCGGCCGAGCTGGCGACGCCGAATCGCGCCGAATTGCAAGCCTCCCTGGCAGACCTGTCCGACCAATTGAGGCGAGGCGTTGAAACACAAATTGGCAACCTGCGTTGGAAGCTGGAACGCCAGCAGGTACATTTGCAATTACGTTCTCCACTCGCTCAAATTCGAAGCGGCTTGCAAAAACTGGATGAATTCTCCCGGCGGATAACACTCTCGACCCATCACCGGCTTCAAGTGCAGCGCGCCCAACTATCCGGGCTGGATAAACATCTATCGTCGCTGGATCCCCGGGCTGTCATGTCGCGTGGCTATGCAATTGTCTCGCGCCAGGATGGCACACTGGTAACGAGTGTATCCCAGGTGCAACCCGCTGATTATCTGATGATCCACATGCACGATGGGCAATTCCCGGCCGTGGTTCAAGAAAAAACAGAGAAAATTTAATGAACGTATTGCACAATCCAGAAGAAGAATACCGGGATGATCTCGCTTCCCTGGCTGTTGGAATGAATACCAGGCTGGAATCGGAAACCAATATCGCTACCAACCATGCCTTCAACGTGGGTTGTTTTGCAGGCGTTTTGCCGGCGGCCATCTTCGTTTTACTCACCTTCTTTCTGACCGGTTGGAGTTGGATCGGAGCAGTCATCGCCGCACTGCTCATGAGCATGGGCCTGTTGGTTTTCGCCAATCTTTCCGCAGCAATCACCCGCCGAAATACACTGAAACGCATATATCATTCCCAGTTGCTACCAGAACTGGAACAAGCTTTGCTCGAAGCCGGCACCAGCCGCGCAGAATTCGACCGGATTGCCAGGGAAATGCTGCCATCGAATGCGGCTCTGTGCGACTTTCTTATAACGCCACCACAAAATATCCAATCCGATGGCATTGCCATCCCTACCGAGGAAAGAAACGATGCTTCCAAACAACCCTGAAACGAATAGCTTCACCCTGCCGGTGGATCAACTTTCTTATGAGGAGGCTTTCCAACAACTGGAAACCATTGTCTCCAGCCTGGAGGCCGAAGGCCAGTCCCTGGATAGCACCCTGGCGCTCTATGAACGCGGCCAGGCCCTGGCTCGCCATTGTGCAAGCCTGCTCGAACAGGCCGAATTGAGAGTAAAGCAGCTTTCGGGAGAGGAATTGATTGACATCACACCATCTGCTGGATGAAATGAGTCTCCCAACCATCTTCAATAATGTTCCGTTGATTTCGGCCCTGCTTGCCTGGGCTGTCGCTCAAATTATTAAAGTCCCCCTGGCCTACATCTCGACCAGACGGTGGAAATGGAAATTATTATTAAGTCCTGGGGGGATGCCAAGTTCCCATTCCGCATTAGTGGCCGCGCTGGCCCATTCGATTGGACTGAATTATGGCATGACCTCGCCCATTTACGCCACAGCCTTCATCCTGGCAGTGGTTGTCATCTATGACGCCACCGGAATTCGCCGCCAGGCAGGGAAACACGCCCGGATCATTAACCAGATGATCACCGACCTGGCCAGCGGCCACCCGCTAAAACAAGAACAATTACGCGAAGTTCTTGGACACACTCCCCTGGAAGCCCTGGCAGGCACATTGCTGGGCATCTTTGTGGCGCAATTTACCTGGTGGTTGAGCTAGCCAGCCGCGTTCGGCAGTGTTTATCCACCTCCCATCCATTCCTCCGCGTTCGTCCGCGTTGGTCCGCGGCCCAATCATTCTTTGGAACCTCTATGTTCAGACCTTCCCGTCCATCCCAACCCTCTGGTTCAACCGAAAAACAGGCTCCGCCTTCTGCCGCCGAAATCCGCCGCCTGTTGACTTACCTGGCGCCCTACCACGGCGCCATGGCGATTGCCATCCTCTCTCTGCTCTTCGGCTCCGCCCTGGGCCTGGTCTTCCCCTGGATCATGCAGAACCTGGTCAACACCGTCTTCCAACAGAGCAGTCACGCTGAGCTAAACCGCATCACCCTGATCCTGATCGCCACCTTTTTGCTGCGCTCATTTTTCTACTACTTCCAGGTTTACTGGCTGTCGTTCATCGGAGAGCGCATCGTCATCGACCTGCGCCGCCAGGTGTTCGCTCACCTGCAAGAGCTTGGCCTGCGCTTCTTCACCGAGCGGCGCACCGGTGAGCTGATCTCGCGCCTGGCCTCCGACGTGACCCTGGTGCGCAGCGCACTGACCAACAACGTTGCCACCCTGCTCAGCCAGTCCGTCCTGTTCCTCGGCTCGCTGGTCTTGATGCTGATCTTGAACTGGCGGCTGACCCTGTTCATCCTGCTGCTGGCGCCGCTGGTAGCGGCCAGCGCCGCCCTGTTCGGCGGGCGGCTGCGCCGCATGTCCACCGTCGTGCAGGATCAACTGGCCGATACGGCCGCCCTGGCCGAAGAGGCCATCGGCAACGTGCGCGTGGTCAAGGCTTTCAACCGCGAGAACTACGAAATCCAGCGCTACTCCGCGCTGAACGAGCGCGCTTTCCTGGCAACCATGCAGCTTACCAAAGTGCGCTCGGCCTTCGGCCCGCTGATCTCCTTCGTGGCTTTCAGCGGACTGACCGGCATCTTGTGGTTCGGCGGGCAAGAAGTCATCGCCGGGCGGCTCAGCCCCGGCGCTTTGATCGCCTTCCTGGTGTACGGCATCAATATTGCCTCCGCGGTAGGCGCCTTCACCAGCCTGTACACCCAACTGCAAGAGGCGGCCGGGGCTTCGCGGCGCGTCTTCGAACTGGTCGACGAAAAACCCGACATCCTCGATCAACCCGGCGCCCTGGCCATCACTAGCACGCGCGGCCAGGTGACCTTCGAAGATGTGTCTTTTGCCTACCCCGGCGCGCAGCACGTCATCCACCACATCGACCTGGAAATCCAACCGGGCGAGGCGCTGGCCCTGGTCGGCCCCTCCGGGGCGGGCAAATCCACCCTGTTCAACCTGATCCCGCGCTATTACGACCCCACCACCGGGCGCATCTGCCTGGACGGGATCGACCTGCGCGACATTGCCCAGGCCTCGCTGCGGGCGCAGATCGGGCTGGTGCCGCAGGAGACGCAGCTCTTCGCCGGCTCGATACGCGAGAACCTGCGCTACGGCAAGCTGGACGCCAGCGACGAGGAGCTGCAGGCCGCGGCCCGCGCCGCCAACGCCGAGGAGTTCATCCTGCGCCTACCGCAGGGTTACGACACGCTGGTGGGCGAGCGCGGGGTCAAGCTCTCCGGCGGGCAGCGCCAGCGCATCGCCATCGGGCGCGCCCTCCTCAAGGACCCGCGCATCCTGCTGCTGGACGAGGCCACCTCCAGCCTGGACAGCGAATCCGAGAAGCTGGTGCAGGAGGCGCTGGAGCGCCTGATGCACGGGCGCACGACGATTATTATCGCCCACCGCCTGTCGACGATCCAGGGGGCGGATCGGATCGCGGTGCTGGAGCAGGGGAGGTTAGTGGAGCTGGGGTCGCATGAGGATCTGATGGGGAGGAAGGGGTTGTATACGAGGTTGTATCGGATGCAGTTTGAGGGGGCATAACCCATGCGTGTCCATCGGCTGTCCGGCACTAACTAGAATTTGCGCAACTATTGACGCTCTGCCACGTAGTCTGACGGCAGGTGCTTCGAGAGGCAAATTCTCTAAAAAGAGCCGATAGCTATGAATCTCCGTACACACAAATGTAACGAGAACAGGTCAAACACCATTGAGTTATAGCATGATGTTAAGTGATTTGGTTGGACCAAGAGGGTAAACGATTTACATAGAACATAATTACACATACAAGAGGTTGTTTAAGTTTGACTTACTGTCAAACTATTGACACTGCGAGTATGATATGATATATTTGGGTTGCTGGGCGACTTCGCCCTTTGAACCTTGACAAACCACTTATAAGCGATGCTGTGGTGACATAGTATGAACCTCCGCAAGTGGGGTATTTCCCATTTTGCTCTTCACTCAAGAGCCTAAAAAAACAGTTTACGCAAACTGTTTTCCCTGCGTTGGAAGCGCATTGACCAACAATGAAGCCTTCGTCTTTGCAGGATTCGATTTTCGCTTTTTCTTCTATGGATGAGTCCGGGGTATTTAACCCCGACCAGCATAAATTTCATCAAGGAAGGAGGTAAAGTACTATGACTAAAAAAGCACAGCACTCGCTGAAAAAAGTGGATGAGGCTCTTGACCAGCTAATCTCGGTAACAATCGAGTGGCTGAGTCTAGAGTCTCATACAACTGAACAGCTGGTGCTCAATGCTGAACGGATTAAAGCTCTGCACAGACTTCATAATCTGATGCGTAAAGAGCTCAAGTCCGAAGCGGGTAACGGTGAACGTGTTTGGCAAGTCGTAAACATGATTATAGCAACCGTAACTCGCTATATCGTTGACAGACTGAGTGACTCCATCCAATACAAATTGTGCCGTGAGCCAGAATAGTTTATCTGTGCTCACGGCTTGACCTAAATAGGATCTCGATATGGTCGGCAAAACCATCAAATTTCTAAGAATGGCAAAAGGGTTGACGCAATCTGAGATAGCTCAACAACTTAATGTGACTGCAAATTACATTTCACTTATCGAAAATGATCGGCGTGAACCTAGCATCTCATTTTTGAAGGATCTAGCTGAGATTTTAGATGTACCCGTTGGTTTATTTTTTCTAGACTCGGACATGAGTCGTAAAGATGTTTCCCCAAAGGAAAGAGCATTATTGATGAGAATTCGAGACTTAATGTTGCAGATTGAAATGGCTCGCCTCGAGTCGACACAATAGATATTATGGATTTAGGTTTCGAGTTAAAGTCCATGGAGCAATTGGAGGGGGTATTAGGAATACCCATCTACTTCATTCTTAAATTAGCGGACGAGATCAATGAGAACGTTATAGTTATTACTAAACCCAAGAAAAACGGGGGAGTTCGGGAAATATGTAAGCCGTCAACTGAGCTAAAGCAGGTCCAAAGGGCGATAAACAAACAAGTCCTGCAAAAAGTTCTGCTACCAAAAAATTTGCATGGATCTGTTCCGACAAGATCCCCAAAAACAAATGCTCTGCAACACGTAGGAAAATCATTTGTATTCGCTCTTGATATTAAAGATTTTTACCCAAGCATACATTTCACGAAGATACAGAAAATTTACACATCTCTTGGTTGTTCTGAAGATGTGGCCAAGCTACTCACTCGACTTTCAACATTCAACGGTCATCTCGCTCAAGGATTCCCCACTAGTTCAACTCTGGCAAATTTGATATTGTCAAAAATTACGCCTCGACTAGATGGTATTTGTAAAAAACATGAGTTAACATATACCTTATACCAGGATGATTTGACTATATCAGGCGGTTACCGGGCACTGAAATTATTCAATTTGTTATTAACCATTTTTAAGCAGGAGGGTCTTGAATTACATACTGATGAAAAAAAGAAAAAGTGTATGCCTAGAACAAATCGCCAAGCCGTAACAGGGTGGGTTGTAAACTATAAGGTCAACATTTCTAAGGATGAATATAGGAGTCTTCGAGCGATCTTGCATCTATGCAAAGTAAAGGGTGTTGATAATATGGTGGGCGATAAATCGACAGAAAAATTTTTACAACACCTAAGAGGGCGAATTCAACGCGTTTTGGAAGTGAATCCTAAACGCGGCGAACAATTGTTTAATGATTTCATGGCCCTCACGCAGAATATCCCTGAAAATTTATCTCGAAATATTTCTTCTGCCTCATAAAAATCTGTGACCTCCGCGTTCATTCGCGTCCCATCCCCTCACTTCAACGCCAGCACCTTCTCCGCGTTGACCACCTCCGAATATACTGCCGCCACCCAGCCGCGGTCGTTTTGCCGCCGGAAAAGACGAGCAACCACCAGGCCCGGTTGGCGCTCACCCCCACCAGCCCGGCGCCAGTGTTTCGAGCAACTCACCGAACACGAAGTAACAGGCCGCGCGCTATATGCAAGAAAAGACGATCCTGGCGCAGCGTTGGGCTGGCTGGCGCTCCTGCCAGGCAGGCAACGATTTTTGGTTACTTTCTGCCCTGCGTCCTTGCCAGCTCGGTCAGCTTCCGGATCAACGGGCGCAGAGCCTCGGGCGCCGAACGGTCGCCGGTGATTACCGTGTGCCGCCTGGCGCCTGCCTCTACCGTGATCTGGTAGTTAAACTGATCTGGAACGGGGCGGCCGGCGGTGAGCTGCTCGGGCAGGACGAAAAAATCCGCCTGTTCCACCAGGTCCCACAGCGCGCCGGCCTGCTCCGCCGGAAGGTCGTCCAGGTTGAAGCTGCCCTTGACCGGAATATTGGTAAAACCCCCGCTGCGCTCGAAGCGTATGCGCATCGCGACCTCTTTCTAGCGAGCCGGAGCCGCCCCGATCAGGCGCAGCAGCGCACCCAGGCAGCTATTGTCCCCCGAGCCGTCGGATGGCTTTTCGGCGTCGATGCCCACTTCCGCCCAGCCTTTCTTCACCGCCTGTTGTTCCAGGCTGCCCGTGCCGAATCGCTCGCCGGCGACCGTAAAGGTCTGGTAGGCCGCCGTCTGGAAATTGGCCGTGGCCGTCAGCTTGCTGGTAAGGGCGATATACCAGATCAGGCCGGCTTTTTCCCAGGCATTCCCGCCAATCTCCACGGCTGTCACGTAGAAGGCGTGATTGGGGATGCCGGAATTGATGTGCACACCGCCGTTATCTTCGATGGTATTCACGTAATTATTCATGTGCGCCGGCTGGGGGTCTTTGCCCAGCATCGGGTCATCATAGGCCGTGCCCGGCGCTTTCATCGAGCGGATGCCCACGCCGTTTACATTCGAGGTGAACAACCCGGCGCCGATGATCCAATCCGCCTGGCCGGCTGTTTGGTGCAGGTGGTGCTGCCGGACCAGCGAGCCGAACACATCCGACATCGATTCGTTCAACGCCCCGGGCTGCTGGTAATAGACCAATTGGGCAGAGAATTGGGTCACGCCGTGGGTCAGCTCGTGGCCGATCACGTCCAGGCTGATGGTGAAGCGGTTGAACAAGCGCTGGTCTGCGGGCAGGTTCTCGTCCCCATCGCCATACACCATCTGGCTACCATCCCAGAAGGCGTTGTCATAGCCCACCTCGTAATGGACGGTGGAAACCAGGGGCATGCCATTGCCATCAATGGAATTGCGCTGGTAGATATCGTTGTAAAGGTCGAACGTATCGCCAGAGCCGTCATAGGCCTCGTTGACGGCCACGTCTGAGGTGGGCGGGTCTCCTTCCTGGCGCGCCAGGGTGCCCGGCAGGCTGGAGCCGTTCTTGGCGTCGTACACCGTGCGGTTTTTGGCCGCCGCGGCCGGTGCGGCGGCGGCCGGTCCGCCCGGAACGCTGAGCACCACCGGCATGGAGACGGCCGCCTGGCGCAGGCCGCGCAATTGCTCGGTGCGCCGCAGGGTTTGAATGGCCATGTCCCTTTGGGCCTGGCTGCCGCGTACGGCGATCTCATTCAGCATGTAAGGGGGGATGATGCAGAGGATTGAGTGGTTATTCATGTCGCCTCCTGCGAGATAGAATACAGAACCTCCTAAAAAACAAAGTAAGCAGAATGCTCTGATGTCCTCTGCTTTATCATAGCTTAAATTTTGGGGGATTGCAATAGGGTGAGCACATATTCGCTACTTCAAGACCGGCACCTTCTCCGCGTTGACCACCTCGGCAAACGCCGCGGCCACCCAGCCGTGCTCATTTTCCCCGCTGGAATATCGAATCGCCCACCAATTTCCATCCGCGCTGATTCCGACCAGCTCAGCCGCCTGGTTCTGCTCGAGCTTGCCGATCACAGCATACTCTTGCCCTGGCCCGGCGCGCACATTGACCGTCCAGATCGCTTTCAGGTATGGCGCCCCAGGCGCCGGGGTCGCCGCGCCGCCCTTCCCGGCAATCGGCGGGGCTGGCGTCCCCACCGGAACACCACTCATATTGCGCGCGGCGACCAGGTTTCGCGCGACCCACCCTACCTCACCGATGGGTGATTGAATCGCCAGCCATTGTTCGTCCGGGCTGATTGCCACCACAGGCATTACCTGTCCGATTTCTAATAAGCCGATCCGAGGGTAGATCGTCCCCGGCCCGCTGCGAATATTGACGCTGGTCAGAGCCTCAGCCACGGGCCATTCATCCGTCGGCCTCTGCTCGATGGATGCCGTACTTCCCCCTGAGATGACGGGTAAACCATCTACGTTCTGGCTCAGGACATCAGCAGACCTGACCCAGCCTGCCTCGACGTCAAAATAAGGCACTTTAATCGCCAGCCACAGACCATCTGCGCTGATCCCTACCACCGGCATCATCTCGCCCGTTTCTAACAACGCTACCACGGCAGAATTTTCTTCCGGGGAAATATGGATCGATGTATTCGCGTTCGCGCGCAGCCAGGGTGATCCGGCAGGGAAAGCAGCGGTTGGCGTTGAGGTGGCTTCTGGCCTGGCTGCCGGCGTTACCATGGACGGCGTTGTCGCTTTTCCTGGGAAGAACAAATCGTGCATCGTAGACCAGGTAAAAGAGATATAGGCCGCCCGTGTCAGCACCAAAAAGAGCAGGATAATCACCAGGTAACCGAAAATCGCCAGGTAGATTTTGGTCTGAATCGGTATCTGCCGCCAGATGCTCATCCAACCACCCGTCTCTTCACCGCGCTCAGGAGGATACGCAACTCGCTCACTCTCAAGAAGTAGGCCATGATCACGAATATAGCCGCTCCAATTCCCATACCACCGAGCGTCACCACCCACAGCCGTTGAGAACTCATCCAGCCCGGCCAGAACCACAAGAAAAGAGCCATTGCCAGCGTGGCCAGCAAAGCCTGCAAGGCGCCCCTGGTGATAAACTTTTCTGCCATACCGCCCAGCCTGCGCCGCATTAACAGGAACAGCCCAACCGCCTCTATCGCCGTGGCCAGGGTATTGGCCAGAGCCAATCCACCGTGTGGCATCCATCCCAGGCGGGCAAACCAACTGGAAAGGATATAACTGAAAACCACGTTCAGGCCCATCGCCACGCATCCCACCAACACGGGTGTCTTCGTATCGTGCAAGGAATAAAACGCCCGTGAAAGGATCTCCACCATCGAATGCCCTACCAGGCCCGCCGCATACCACAATAGTGCCCAGGCAACCAGCTCGGTAGAATGGGCATCGAATTCACCCCGCTGGTACAACAATGCCACCACCTGGTGACGCAGCAAGATCAACCCCAATGAAGCTGGAATCGACAACAACAAGGCGCCGCGTAAACTTGCCGCCAACGCAGAACGCATCTCGTCCAGTTTTCCCAATGCCACCTGCGCCGAAAAGGTGGGCATCGCCGCAATCGCTATCGATTGGGCAATCGCCGCCTGGGGCATGAGCATCAACGTAAATCCCAACACAATCCCGGTCACGCTGCCCTCAGCAAATTGCGAAGCCAGGCGGATATTGATCCAAAAGTTGAGCTGCACAACGGCAACGCCCAACAAACGCGGCCCCATCAAACGGGCCACATCCCGGACTTCAGCCGTATTCAACCCCAGGGTAGCAGAATACTTCCCTTTCAAACTGAATAATGCCGGCAACTGTAAAGCGAGATGGAGCGCCGCGCCTACCAAAACGCCCCAGGCTAACCCGAAAATCCCTAAACGCGGCGCAAGAAACACCACGCCCAAAATCATGCCGAACTGGTACATCGATGGGGCAAACGCCGGGTAAAAGAAGATTTGATTGGAATTCAATACCCCCATTACCAAGGCGCTCAATCCAAATAGTATCGCCGAAGGCAACATCAGGCGCAGCAAAGCGATGGTCAAAACTTCTTTTGCCGGATCGGCAGCAAAACCAGGCGCAAGGATATGCCGCACCACCCAGGGGGCAAAGACTTCTAACACCAGCGCGGCGACCGTCAAAATAAGCAAGGCAAGGTTGGCAACCGAAGATGCCAGTTTCCATGCTCGCTGGCGGTCACCTCGAGTGAGCAACGCAGTAAAGGTAGGAATAAACGCCGAGGACAACGCACCACCTGCAACAAGGTTAAATAACGTTTCTGCCACACGGTTACCGGCGTTGAAAGCATCGATATCTGCTCGTGTTCCAAAAGCGCTGGCTACCAGGATTTGGCGGACCAGGCCGGTCAGGTTGCTCAGGACAAAAGCCACCATTACGGTTCCCGCGGCGCGGGCAATTTGACGAGTAGCGGAACGGTTATGATCGCTCATAGTTCCAGATTATAATATATCGCATTATGGCTGAGACAATTGCTCTGCCCCCGGTTATCGATATATACGCGATCGAAGCACACGTCATCCAAAACCTGCAAGACCGCTTCGTTCGCCTGGCAAGGTCGGTTTTCGAAGTTCCATATGCAATCCTTTGGATCGATCAAGGTGAGAGTCCGCAAATTATCGTATGCACCATTTCGCTGGATCGAGACGAAACACAGGCGATGTACTCACTCATCGATCTGTGTAAAGACCGGCAGATTTGCTATTTCGAAGACATGCTCCTGGATAACCGCCTGGCAGACCACCTCGCAGTGAGCAAAAATCCCGGAATACGCTGTTTTGCACAGGCGTGTTGCAGTCCTGGAGAACACCCGACCGCTGGTATATGCGTCTTCGATACCCAACCCGGGCACAAAATCGGGGAAAAAGAGCTACACCTCTTGCAAGAAATTGCCGAGATGGCCAGTCTCGGATGGATGCATGGCGACGCGCAATTTAGCATCGCCGGAAAAACAGCACAACAAGCAAACATTGCGGGCGTTCCCGGTGCTTACCAGGGTATTAGCGAACGAGAACAGGTCAGCGAGGCGCTCCAACGAGCCCAGGCTTTGGCCGTGTTGGAGGAACGCCAGCGCCTGGCGCGTGACCTGCACGATGCCGTGAGCCAGACTCTGTGGGCCGCCAGCATCATCGCCGAAGTGCTTCCAGCTTTGTGGAATAAGGATCAGGAAGATGGGCAACGCAGCCTGGAACACCTGCGGCGGCTGACGCAAGGCGCGCTGGCCGAAATGCGCACCCTGCTCCTGGAGCTTCGCCCGGCAGCGTTGGTGGAGACAAAGCTGAATGACCTGCTCTTACAATTGGCGCAAGCGATGATGGGCCGCGAAAAAGTTACCATAACCCTCGATATGGATGACGGCTGCGCGCTGCCGGCTGACGTCCAGGTAAGTATTTACCGTATCGCCCAGGAGTCGCTGAACAACATCGCCAAGCATTCGCAAGCCAGCCAGGTAAAAATGACTCTGCGCTCAACACCTACATGGG
This sequence comes from uncultured Anaerolinea sp., assembly GCA_964595435.1. Lineage (GTDB taxonomy): Bacteria > Chloroflexota > Anaerolineae > Anaerolineales > UBA4823 > RBG-16-57-11. The sequence goes on from CAZQQJ010000041.1 coordinate 68,725, forward strand.
TTAATCTCCACATTCAAGATAACGGCCTGGGCTTTGACCCGAAGATGATTTCACCCCGGCGGCTGGGGTTGGAAATTATGCGCGAACGCGCCCAGGCCATCCACGCCCAACTGAATATCTCGAGCGAAATCGGCCAGGGCACCGAAATTTTTGTCGAATGGCCGGACCGATTCCACACAGAGATCGAGAAAACTTTATGAATACAGCAAACCGAACGATTCGCGTTCTGATCGTCGATGACCACGATATGCTCCGTGAAGGGTTACAGGCCTTTATTCGTTCCTTCAACGACCTTGAGTTCGTGGGGGAGACTGCTACTGGCGTTGAAGCCATCCATCTCTGTAAGGAGTTAAATCCGGATGTGGTATTGATGGATCTGGTGATGCCCGAAATGGACGGCACGATTGCCATCCAGAAAATTCACCTGGCACAGCCCGAAATCCGCATTATCGTTCTTTCCAATTTTGGCGAAGATCACCTGGTCAAAACGGCCTTGCGCAACGGCGCGACCAGCTACCTGATCAAGAACGTATCCGCCAATAAATTAGCAGAGGCAATCCGGGCTGCAGTGACGGGCTTGCCCACCTTTTCCCCCGAGGTAGCCCAGACGTTGATCCAGCCACAACCGGAACCGGCTTCGCCTCCCCATTATGACCTTACCCAACGTGAACTAGACGTGCTGAATTTAATAGCCAAAGGCAAATCGAACTCCGACATTTCCGAAACACTGTGCATCAGTGTCTTCACTGTCAAAAACCACGTCAGCAGCATCCTGTCAAAGCTCAGGGTCAGCAGCCGCACTGAAGCGGTCAGTCTTGCTCTAAAAGCAAAAATTGTCATCGATGTCTAGTTCTTAAGAACTACGCAAAACCCCTCCAAATAATCATGCCGATGGAAGGATTTTTATGTAACATATAGGTAACGGAGGCTAGTTTGTTGGCGCAACAAACTAGCCTGACCTAACCGAATCCAATCATCACGCGATCGACAGGCAATAGCTTACCGATAATGGAAACATCTCGCTCGTCATTGCAAGACCCAGGTGCTACCCGCCAGAATCGTCTTCAAACTGGCGATCAGGCTCTCGTCCGCCAGATCAACCTTTCAATTATTCTTGATCAACTGCGCGAAAATGCCCCCCTTTCTCGCGCCGCTTTGGCCGAGAACACCGGGCTGAACAAAACAACCGTCTCCAGCCTGGTGAGCGAATTGATCGACCAGCAGCTTGTCATTGAGATTGGATTAGAAAGCGTGGGTATTGGGCGGCCATCGATTCAACTCACATTAAATCCTAAGGCCGGTTTTGTGGTGAGCGCAGAAATTGGTGTGGATTTTATTTCCATCCTTGCTACCGATTTTGCCCCACATGTTATCAAACAGGTGAATAAGACGATCACCCCCGACCAGGGCCAACAAGAAATTATCGATCAGTTCCTGGTTTGGCTTCGCAATATCGTATCTGAAACTCGCCTGGCATATGGCAGGTTTTTGGGCCTGGCGGTCGGAGTCCCTGGACTCGTTGACTACGCTACAGGTACCCTGTTGTTTGCTCCCAACTTACGCTGGAAGGACGCTCCCCTGGGTGAAATTCTCAGAAAAGAATACGATGTGCCGATTTTTGTAGATAATGAAGCCAATCTGGCTGCTCTAGGTGAACATTATTTTGGCGCCGCGCACGGCTATCAAGAAGTCTTATATATCAGCGCAGGCGTTGGCATTGGCGGTGGTATCGTTTTAGATGGCAAGGTGATGCGTGGTAGAGCCGGCTTTGCTGGCGAATTTGGGCACATGACGATGGACCCGGAGGGAATACCATGCAGTTGCGGAAATCGCGGCTGCTGGGAAACTCAGGCCAGCCAACGCGCCCTCTTCGACTTGATCCGCGATGGCATTGCCGAAGGGCAACCTAGCCAGTTAGCCGCCCAGGTGCGCGACCATCCCGATACGCTGACCGTGGAGCATATCATCCGCGCGGCCAACGATGGCGATTTGCTGGCCATCCAATCGCTGAAAAAGATCGGCCGACATCTGGGCATTGGAATTGCTTCTCTGATCAACGCGCTCAATCCAGAGTTGATTGTCTTTGGCGGGCCGATCAGCCTGGCCTGGAAATTCCTGCAACCCGTCATCGATCAAGAAATTGACCAACGAGTTTTGAAATGGCACAGAGAAAATACTCGCGTCGTGCTGGCCTGCCACGGCGCTGATGCATGTGTGATGGGCGGGGTAGCCACCGTTTATAACCAGATTCTGACTTACCCAAATAACGTGGGAAACAACCGTGAATAAGCGTATCCGCTGAGTAAAAAACCCGGACAATTTGTGGGGGAAATTTCCCCACAAATTGTTTATAATAGGGACATGTCCCCTCATTTCATCTCCCCTCCCGACCCACTCGCCTTCCGCCTGAAAGTATGGGAAATGGTGCGCCAGATCCCACCCGGCCACGTAGCCACCTATGGCCAGATCGCCGGGCTACTCCCGCCCCCGCCGGGCGTTGCCCCCGACGACTACCGCTCGATGGGGCCGCGCTGGGTGGGCGGCGCCATGGCCTCCTGCCCGGAGGGCGTCCCCTGGCAGCGCGTGGTCAATGCCCAGGGAAAGATCAGCCTGTCGGGCAGCAGCCAGGTTCACCAGCGGGAGCTGCTGGAGGCAGAAGGCGTTGTTTTCGACGATCGGCAGCGGATCGATCTCAAGCGATTCGGCTGGCCCGGGCCGACGTAACCCGTGAACACGCAATCCACCGTCGAAATTCACCCTGTGACCCGCGAACGATGGGGGGATATGCAAGCCTTGTTCGGCCGAAACGGCGCCTGCAGCGGCTGCTGGTGCATGTTCTGGCGCTTGCCCAGCTCCCAATTTGAAAAGCAGCGCGGTGAAGGAACACGCCTGGCCATGCAGGCGCTCATCGAAGGCGGAGAAACGCCCGGTTTGCTGGCATATTGGAAATCCCAGGAAGGCGCCACACCCGCCGGCTGGGTATGCGTGGCGCCGCGCTCCAGTTTTCCTCGCTTACAAACATCACGCATCCTCAAGCCCATTGACGACCAACCCGTCTGGTCAATCGTGTGCTTCTACACCGCACGCAAGTTCCGCCGTCAAGGCCTGGCTTTGCAATTGATCGAAGCGGCAGTGGAATACGCTCGCCAGAATGGGGCCCACATTATCGAAGGATATCCGGTCGAGCCGAAGTCCGGGAATGTGTCTGCGCCCTCGATCTACCTGGGCACAACCAGCGCCTTTCACAAAGCCGGATTTACCGAAGCTGCCCGCCGGTCCGCCACGCATCCGGTCATGCGGCGAGTCATTGCTGCTTGAGCTACCCTGTCAATTGTCTGTCGTTTACTCCCCACTGACCACTGTCTATCACCCTCAGTCTACCCCCTGGAGAAACCACCATGTCGCTCTCCCGCTGCGCCTGGGTCCCCATCAATGACCCCCTCTATCTTGCCTACCACGACCAGGAGTGGGGCGCGCCGCTCCACGACGACCGGGCTTTGTTCGAATTCCTGATCCTGGAAGGCTTCCAGGCAGGTTTAAGCTGGCGGACAATCCTGTACAAGAGAGAAAATTTTCGCCAGGCTTTCGATGGCTTCGACCCAATCCGGATTGCATCTTACGATGAAAAGAAGATCGCAGAGCTGCTTGCCAACCCGGGCATCATCCGCAACCGGCTCAAAGTGCGCGCCGCGGTAACCAACGCGCGCGCCTTCCTGGCTGTACAAGAGCAGTTTGGCAGTTTTGACGCCTATATCTGGCAATTTACCGGCGGCCAACCTCGCAAAAATGCCTGGCGTAGCCTGAACGACATCCCCGCTCGCACGGAAGAATCGGATGCAATGAGCAAGGACCTGCTCAAACGCGGCTTTCGCTTCGTCGGATCAACGATCTGTTATGCCCACATGCAGGCCACGGGTATGGTCAATGACCACACCGTCGACTGTTTTCGCTACAGCGAGGTATAATTACAAAAAGGGCGATCTATTTCGCCCTTTTTGTATCGTCCTACCCCTGGAATCGTTGAGAGCCGGGTACGCCGCTCCCGGCTCTCTCTAAGGAGGAGAAGAAGAGAAATCGCCCTTCGAT
>CAZQQJ010000042.1:0-71970 GCA_964595435.1 uncultured Anaerolinea sp.
CTTAGTTTACCTTATTTCCTACCTCTAGTTACCGATACTTTTGCGTTACACTCCAAAGATCCCGGCTACAATGGCCGGATCCGAGGTGTGCTATAATCACTTTGATTACCTATGTTTAACCCAAACAAACACCCTGCGCAATGTGAAACATATTTGAGCCGCTCCCTGAGGCGGCCAGTAGATTTTCTGGGTGCTTCACAGCTAACCCAAAGCACTCGCACCGCTCCGTGGCGCCTGGATGTCAACGTGGATGGTGTGGCGCGCTCGTTTGTCCTTCAGTTGGACGCAGGCGACATCGAATACGAATATCGCATTCTTAAAGCGATGGAGCCGGTCGCTATACCCACGCCGGATGCATACGGCCTGGATTTGCAGGGCGAGGCGTTGGGCGTAGCCTGCTTTTTCAGTGATTTCATCCAAGGCGAATCGTTGTTGGGTCCTATGCTGGCTGGCGAACCCTGGGCCGAGAAATTGTATCTGGATGCAGTGTGCGCCTTGCAAGCTGTGACGGAAGATGATCTGGGCGAGATTGCCGGCGAGTTGAACCGCGAAACCGCTGCGGATGTGCTGGAAAATGCCTATGCCTCTTTCGATGGTCAGCCCCTTCCGCTGGCGGAGGCAGTCTACTGTGCATTGAAGGCCAGCATGCCGGCGCCGCCTGCGTTGCGTTTCAGCAATGGGGACTTGTGGCTGGACAATTTCATCGTCCGAGATAGAAAGCTGGCCGGCGTGATCGATTTCCAGAACGCTGCCTTCAGCGATCCGATCTTCGAGTTCTTGCTGTCGTTCTTCGTATCGCCCGAGTTGCAGGGACGCGGGGTCGAAGAGCGTTATTGTCTGCGACTTGGCTATGATCCTGCTATTTTGCACTGGTATCACGGCCTGGAGCTGCTGGATACCTGGGCTTATGTGCTTTCCAGCGGCGAAAGCTTTGTCCACCACACCGCGCAGAGCCTGGAAGCGGATCTGAGAAAGTGGCTACAGTCGTGTCGCGGATAGTGATGTTATCTGTATGGCTAGCAGTTTGTCGGAGAACCAAGGGCGTAAGTATCCCAAAGGGTTTCTTGGACGCAAGCAGGGCATTGGATCAAGCAACAGTGGCACAAGATGAACGGTGTGCTGAGTTTAAGACCGAGGCTCAGGAAGCCCCTTTCTTGCTGCGAGAGATTGGCCGGTACGGCCAGCCTGTGCTGGATTTGGCGTGCGGTACGGGACGCCTGCTGTTGCCACTCCTGCAAGCGGGGATCGATGTGGATGGCTGCGACATTTCAGGGGATATGCTGTACCATTGCCAGAGAAAGGCGGCCAGCCAGGGCTTTCACCCGAACCTGTATCAGCAGCCGATGCATGCCATTGATCTTCCGCGTAAATACAAAATGATCTATCTGTGCAACTCATTTGGCCGGGCGGGGAGCCGTGAAAAAGACCTTGAAACACTGCGGCGCTGCCACGCACATCTGGAAAACGGCGGGGCATTGCTGCTCAAATAACCAGGCCGAGTACGCCTCGCCGGAGGAATGGGAGCAGTGGCTGAGTGTGAAGTGCCAGGCATTGCCAGAAGCGTGGCCGGAAGAAGGTCGCTGCCAAATCGCAGCCGATGGCAGCGAATACATCGAACGGTTTCGCACCGTTCAGGTCGATCCCCTGGAGCGTTGGGAGCTTGCCGGCTTTCAAAGAAACATGCCATTGCAAAACGTTTGAATGCTGTTGAAACGTTGGGCTTGGTGACGGTGATCGCCACCGATAGCGCAGTGGGGTATGATTCTTATCGCCGCCTCGATTGGAACATTCTGGATCGAGGTATGCAAGCTGATCAGCTATCACAGAAAGTGGAAGGGAAACCATGGCAGAAACAACGATAACTTCAACCAAACGGGCGACGATCAAGCAACTACCGCGCAATGTCTGGGCAGTTGGTTTGACCAGTTTTTTCATGGATGTGTCCAGTGAGATGGTGATCAATATCCTGCCGCTCTTCCTGGCCAATGTTCTGGGCGTGCAAACCAGCATTATCGGCTTGATCGAAGGATTGGCCGAAGCGACGGCCAGCATCTTAAAGTTGTTCTCTGGCTGGCTTTCCGATAAACTGGGCGGCCGAAAATGGTTAGCTGTCGTCGGGTATGGGCTTTCTGCGGTATCGAAACCCTTCTTTTACGTTGCCAGCACCTGGGAATTGATCGCTGCCGTACGTTGGACAGATCGGGTCGGCAAGGGTATCCGTACTGCGCCGCGAGATGCCCTGGTGGCGGATTCGGTAACCAAAGAAACCCGAGGGTTGGCCTTTGGTTTTCACCGGGCGATGGATACGGCTGGCGCGATGGCCGGGATCCTCATCGCCGTGCTCATCGTCTGGTTGGCTCAGAAGAATACACTGGATCTGTCGAGGCCTACTTTTCAAAGCGTGGTGTTAGCCAGCCTGCTCCCGGCCTTCCTGGCGGTCATTTCGCTGGCTTTTGGAGCCAGGGATGTCCCCGTCAAAGGACAGCGCGCCGCGCCGAAGTTTTCTTTGCGCGGCATGGGCAAACCTTTTACTGTCTTTCTGGTGATCGTCAGCCTTTTTACCCTGGGCAATTCATCGGATGCTTTCCTGGTGCTGCGCGCTCAGAATCTGGGCGTATCCGTTACCGGCATCCTGATCATGCTGGCAATGTTCAACCTGATCTATTCGCTGGTATCAACCCCTGCCGGCTCGCTTTCTGATCGGATTGGTCGCCGGCGGTTGATCATTGGCGGCTGGTTGGTGTACGCAGCGATCTACCTGGGGTTTGCCTTTGCGCAAGCGTCCTGGCAGGTTTGGATTTTGTATGTCGCGTATGGGTTGTATTACGGCATGGCTTATGGCGCTGCCAATGCCATGGTTGCTGACCTTGCGCCAGAACACTTGCGTGGCACGGCCTATGGGACTTATAACGCCATCATCGGCATTTTAGCGTTTCCAGCCTCGTTCATTGCGGGATTGCTCTGGCAAGGCGCAGGCCCCTGGCATGGCTTTGGACCGTCTGCTCCTTTCTTGTTTGGCGGGACTTTAGCCTTGATCGCTGCTCTCTTGATGGCGTTCTGGATGCCGAAAATTCCAGCAGGGTGAAAGAGAAGCGGATCAACCGCGGGCGTCACTTACCGAAAGCAACTATTTGAGAAGCACATTCCTTGCCGCATCCAGCCATGTCCACCTGGCGCGGCTTTGCAACTGGGGAATTTACATTCAGACGAGTTGGAGGCCCCGCTGCATTCCGCGGTATACTTGCCCGTAATGGTCACCCACGAAGGACAAAATGCGGGTTGACGTATTCGCTTGAATGATCGGAGAGGAGAAAAACATGAAAAAAGCTTTCTTGCTTACGCTTGTACTGATTCTGGCGTTGAGCGGCCTGGCAGGTTGCGCCTCGGGTGCCAGCGCCCCGAAAGCCCAGAAGGTCGTCTACCTGATCAACGGCGCATTAGGGGATAACGCCTTCTACGACTCCGGCAAAGCCGGCATCGACAACATCGCCAAGCAATACGGCGTCGAGACGCGCACCATCGAGTGCAATTTCGACTCCAGCAAATACCAGCCTGCCCTGGATGCCGCCGTTGCCTACGCCGATGTGATCTTCGTCATCTCCTACGGTTTCGAAGACCAGCTCAAGGAGATCGCCGACAAGAACCCGGGCAAGATTTTTGTCAACATCGACACTGTAGTGCAAAACTCCAAGAACACCATTACTTCCATCGACTATATCGAGGAAGAGAGCGCCTACCTTGCGGGCATGGTGGGCGCCATGGCCACCAGCGATACCTCGATCAAGAACGTCAATGCCGATAAGATCATCGGCGTGGTGGGCGGCGATACCGACCCGGTGGTCAGCGCTTTCGTCTTCGCCTACGAGAACGGCGCCCATGCGGTCGACCCCGCGGTGCAGGTGATGAAAAAATCCCTGGGCGGTGTGTGGGATGACGCCGCCAAGGGCAAGCAGGCTGCCCTGCAGTTGTACGACCAGAAGGCGGACGTGGTTTTCCAGGTGGCTGCCGCGGCAGGTATCGGTGTGTTGCAGGCTGCCAAGGAGCGCGAACTGTACGCCATTGGCGTGGACACCAACCAGAACGACCTGGAGCCGGGCTACGTGATCGCCAGCGACGTGAAGAACGTCGGACAGTCCATCGAGGACGTGTTCAAGGCGATCAAAGACGGCAGCTTCAAACCCGGCCAGGTGCTGAGCTATGGTCTGGCGAAGGGCGGCGTGGATATCGCCCTGGACGCCAAAGTCCAGACTTTGCCCCAGGCCGTCATCGACAAAGTCAAAGCCGCTCGCCAGGACATCATCGACGGCAAGCTTAAAGTGGAGTTGTATGCCGGGCAGGATGTGTGGAAGTAGTTTTTCTTGTACGTTGTGTGCCATGCTATACATGGCACACAACGTACAACACGTGACATGAACATGGATGATTTGATCCTGATGAAGGATGTCGTCAAAGTCTACCCGCCGAACGTGACGGCGGTAGATGATGTTTCGGTGTCCTTCCGCCAGGGTGAGATCCACTCCGTGGTGGGTGAGAATGGCGCCGGCAAATCCACCCTGATGAAAGTACTCTATGGGCTGATCCCCCGCGATGCGGGTGAAATCGTCTATCGCGACAGCCCGGTCTACTTTCGCAACCCCGGTGAGGCTATTGCCGCCGGGATCGGTATGGTGCACCAGGAGATCGTGTTGATCCCCGAATACACCGTCTGGCAAAACATCATCCTGGGCATGGAGCCGGTGCGCTCATTCGGCGCCATCGACGTGGCCGAAGCCCATCGCCTGGTGAAGGCAAAGATCGATGAGTTCCAGTTCCGCCTGGAGCTGGATGCCCGGGTGGGCGAAATCTCGGTGGCGGCGCGCCAGAAGGTGGAAATCCTCAAGTTGCTCTACCGGGATGTCTCGGTGCTGATCCTGGACGAGCCAACGGCTGTGCTCACTCCGCAGGAGATCCCGCAGCTTTTCGCCGAGTTGCGCCGCCTGCGAGATAACGGCCATACCATCCTGTTCATCTCGCACCGCCTGGAAGAAGTGCTGGAGTTGAGCGACCGCATTACAGTGATGCAGCGCGGTAAGAAGGTAGCGACGGTGGAAGCTGCCGAAACCAGCAAGGCCGAGCTGGCGCGCATGATGGTGGGGCGCAATGTGATTTTTACCTCCCGCCGGACGCCGCGACCGCCAGGAGATGAAGTCTTCACCATCCACGACCTGTCGCATGTTGACGGCGACGGCCGCTTGCTGCTGAAGAACATCAACCTTTCGGTGCGCGCCGGCCAGATCATCGGCATTGCCGGGGTGGAGGGCAATGGCCAGTACGAGCTGGTCAACGCTATCACCGGGCTGGTTCAGCCGGCGCGCGGCACGATTACCGTCGGTGGGCAGGACATCACCCACGCCCCCATCCTGGAGCGGCGTAAACGTCTGTCCTACGTCCCGCAAGACCGCGGGCGGATGGGCGCCAGCCCCAACGCCTCCATCCTGGAAAACACGATTATGACCCACCACCGCCTGGATGCTTCCTTCTCGCAGTGGAAGGGACTGCTGCTGAACTACCGCCGCGCCAGGGCTTTTACCGACGAGATCGAGAAGCGTTTCTTCGTCAGCATGGCGTCCAAGTTCGATCGCTTCAAGTCGCTCTCCGGCGGCAACCAGCAGAAGGTCATCCTGGGCCGCGAGCTGATGCTGCCCAGCCCTTTCATGCTGCTCGACCAGCCGACCCGCGGGCTGGACGTTGGTTCTATTGAATACGTTCACCAGCAGGTGTTGCAGATGCGGGAAGAGGGGCGCGCCGTGCTGCTGATTTCCGCCGACCTGGAAGAATTATTCCTGATTGCTGACCGCATCCTGGTACTGTACCGCGGCGAGATCGTCGCTGACCTGCCGGTGGAAAGCACGAACGTCGAGGAAGTGGGCGCCTATATGCTGGAAGGTAAAGGGAATTCCGCAACATGAGCAAAAAAATCACCAGCGGCGTGCTGGGCATCCTGGTTGCGCTGCTCATCGGGGCGGCGATGATGCTGGCCCAGGGCTACGACCCGCTGGCTACCTACGCGGCACTGTTCCAGTTCTCACTGTTCGGAATTTCCCCGCTGGCCACCACCTTCAAGAATGCTGTGCCGCTGGTGCTCACCGGGCTTTCGGCTTCGATTGCCTTTGCCAGCGGGCCGGTCAACCTGGGGCAGCCGGGGCAACTGGTGATGGGGGCGCTGTTTGCCACGGTGGCTGGCCTGTACCTGTCCCTGCCGCCCATCCTGATGATCCCGCTGCTGCTGCTGCTGGCTATGCTTGGGGGGGCGCTCTGGTCGGGAGTGGCAGCCCTGCTGCGCCGCCTGTTCAACATGAGCGAGTTTATTTCCACCCTGATGTTGAACATGATCGCCGATTTTTTCACCGCCTGGGTGATCGCTTATCCGCTGGCAGACCGCAGCGCCTATTCGCCGATGACCCCGGCGATCGATAAGGCCGCCTGGCTGCCTGACCTGGGCGAGTTCAGCCTTTCATCCGTGATCATGCTGCTGGCGGTTACGATCATGTGGTTTGTGTTCAACCGCTGGCGGGCAGGCTACGAGTGGCGCATCTCCGGGCAGAACTCGCTCTTCGCCCGGCTGGGCGGCTGCGACATCGACAAGAACTTCGTCTCCGTGATGCTGGTCACCGGCGCCCTGGCCGGGCTGGCCGGCGGGCTGGTGGTGATGGCCGGGCCGCACCGCTTCTTGAAGGGCCTGGGCGCCAATTACGCCTGGGACGGCATCATGGTGGCCATCGTGGCCGGCAACGACCTGTTCGCCACACTACTCTACGGTCTGTTCTTCAGCGCCATCCAGACCGGCGCCCTGGGTATGGAACTGATCACCGACGTGCCCAGCGAGATCAGCCAGGTGCTGCAGGCCGTGCTGGTGCTGGTGATCGTCGCCGGGCGGGAGTCGCTTTCGGCTGTATTGGACCGGTTGGCGGCGCGGCGCAAAGCGCTGGCCGCCCGGCGCCAGCCGGACCCTAAAGGTCTGCCAGACCTTTAGGGTCTTACATCGAACAAGAGGAAAGGGCATGAAAATCCTGCTTGGCCTGATCACCGGCACCATTTCGGGTGCCACGCCCATCCTGCTGGCTGCCCTGGGCGGAGCCTTCACTTTTTACGCTGGCGTTTTCAACATCGCCATGGAAGGCATGATGCTCACCGGGGCCTTCTTTGCCGTGTTAGGCTCCTACTACTTCCAATCCTGGTTGGCCGGCATCCTGCTGGCGGTGCTGGGGTCGCTGTTCCTGGCGCTGATCTTCATCGTCTTCGCCGTTTACCTGCACACAGACGAGTTCGTCACCGGCATCGCCCTCAACTTGTTCGCCGTTGGCGCCACCACCTACCTGCTGCGCCAGATCTTCAAGGTCAAAGGCGTTTTCTCGGTGCCGGAGATCCTGCCCATTCCCAACATCAACCTGCCGCTCGTCGAGCGTATTCCCTTCCTGGGCGAAATCCTCTCCGGCCAGAACCTGATGATCTACCTGACGGTCCTGGTCACCCTGCTGTGCTCCTACCTGGTCTTCCGCACCCGCTTCGGGCTGCGCCTGCGCGCTGCCGGCTACAACGCCGCCAGCCTGGATTCGTCCGGTGTGCAGTCGGCGCATATCCGGGTCTGGTCGCTGCTGCTGTGCGGGGTGCTATGCGGGTTGGCCGGCGCTTACCTCTCGCTGGGCTACGTACGCCTGTTCGCCGAGAACATGTCCGCCGGGCGGGGCTGGATCTCGCTGGCGGCGATCATCCTGGTCAATGGCAACCCCTGGGGTATCGCCATCATCTCGCTGGTGTTCGGTTTTTCGGACGGGCTGGGGCTGTTCCTGCAAGGCTATAGCATTCCAGCCCAGTTCACCTCGATGATCCCCTACGTCGCTACGCTGGTTGCGCTGTATTTCTACTCAGTGCGCGGCAGGAAGAAAAGTTCTCGGAAGGCTTTGGGGGCTTAAGGTGTTTCTTCGCTCCTTCCTGTTGTGCCGGCGTTGGCTCATATGGTTGCTGGTGATGTTTGGAATATGTTCGTGTACGCTATTATCGATGGTATCCACACCTTCACCGTCTGTTACGCAGGTTGGCCTTAGCCCAACTCCCGACCAAAATTTGCCGATCCATGAGACTCCCATCCCGCAGCTTGCTTTTACTGAGTCGCCTACCCTGGCATTTCTATCTACGCTTCAGGCAACAGGCCAAACCTCACCACCTGCAACGCCTTGGTATACTAACTACTTGGGGCTGCCACCTGGGCAATACCTCGTTTATACGGAAGGTGATTCAGGTCAGCTTGCTATAGATGTGAGCGGTAAGATAAAGCAACGATTGACGGTGGGTGAGGATCATATTTTCCGTCCCTTCAATGCCAATGGACAGCAGATGATGTATACGAGTGAAGGCATATTTGATTGGGAAACGAAGACAGTCAAGCTATCTCATTATTCCTTTCCTCATGGATCGAATGGTTGTGAAACGTTCGAGGTTTCGCCGGCTTTGGACTGGGTGGTTTCCGCCTGTCTGGGACAGAAAAGAGTGGTTGTGTTTTCGCTGATCGGGAGTGAGCAATATATCCTGATGGGAAGGGATGCCTCCGACTATTATTTTATCGACCCTCAATGGTCCCCCGATGGCAAGTGGATATCATTTTCCCTTGCCTATCCATCTCAGGATCCTGTCAATACGAGCCTGGGCATGCCGGATGCGGGCTTTTACCTGCTGGATACGTCTTGTCTGTCTGAGCCGAACGCCTGTCCTGAAAAACAGCATGGGCCGTTCAAGGTGCCGGCGAATGTCACCTATGGCTATGTCTGGTCACCTGACAGTCGCTTCGTAGCGTTCACTGCACCAGACGGATCTGCATTTCAGATCTTTGATGTTCAAAGCGGTGAATTCCATTCTGTGCGAGCCGTTGGACAGTATGGCGGTGGAGAATGGAAAGCCTGGTCGCCGGATGGAGTATGGCTTGCCTATACGTACGCTGATGAAGGTATTTACCTGATGCCCGCGGCCGGCGGAAGGCCAGTTCATCTGGTCAGCAGCGATGATATCGTGCTTATCTCGGGCTGGATTACTGTGCGGCGGCCGATGAAAGTTGGAAATACTTGCCGGGTTACCCGGGCGGGTGCGAATCTGAATTTGCGTTCGGCGCCTTCGTTGTCGGGCAAAGTGCTTCATAGTTTGCAGCCTGGCGAGCAGGTTATTCTTTTAGATGGCCCGATAGGAGCAGAGGGCTACCGCTGGTGGAAAATGCGGGCCCTTCCTGATAGCAGTGAAGGATGGGCCGCCGAACACCCGGATTGGTATGAGGTGGTCGGACCTTAAGAGATAAAGCGTTATGGATAAAGATAACCTGATAAACTCTCTATCAGACATTAACCCACAAGCATGGACCGGCCGCAAGGCCTGGCAGATCGACCGCGAGCTGCGCCTAAGCGCCGTGCCGCTCGACCGGCGCGTGAATAAGAGCAATTGGAACGAAATGGCGGCGGGCTTTCCGACCGGCGACGATTTGATGCGGCTCTTCTGGTTTGCCCGCGTGCCCGGTTCGGGTGCGCCGGAAATTCCTTACGTGGAAATGGTCCAGTCGATGCACAACAAGGGCTACGATGTCGCTGCCGCCGAGCAGCTTTTGCCGGGCTGCCTGGCGCTGGCCCATGCCGGCAATGTGGACGAGCTGCGCGCCGCCACCGCCGATCTGCTGGCCGTGCTGCACACCTGCCCGCCCGATCCGGCTTCGCCCTATTGGGGCTACCGGCATCCGGCTGCCTGGGAGGATGTCGCTGCGGCGATGGACGATCCCGATCCCGGCCCGGCAGCGGCCATCTCCGGCGACGTGGCAGAGCGCATCTATCACGGCTGGCTGGGGCAGATCGCCGGCGGCGCCTTCGGCACGGCGCTGGAGGGCTACCATTCCTCCCGCTTGTTGGAGGTCTACGGCGTCGTGGATGATTACCTCTCCGAGCCGGAGACGATGAACGACGACGTGGTCTACGAGCTGGTGCTGCTGGATGTCTTCGAGCGGCTGGGACCTGGCCTGACTTCGCGCGACCTGGGGCTGGAATGGGTGCGGCAGATTCCCTTCGGCTGGTCGGCGGAGTGGGTGGCGCTGAACAACCTGGCCCAGGGGCTGATGCCGCCCGAGTCGGGCAGCTTCCGCAACCCCTATTCGGACTGGATCGGCGCCCAGATGCGCGGCATGGTGTGCGGTTTCCTGGCGCCAGGCTGGCCGCTGGAAGCCGCCCGGTTGGCTTACCTGGACGGGCATGTCTCGCACTCGGCCAACGGCGTGTATGGTGAGATGTACGCCGCCGTGCTCACCGCGCTGGCCTTCGTGCGCCGCGAGCCGCGCACCCTGCTGGCCGAGGCGCTGCGCTACGTGCCGCAGGGCAGCGAATACGCCGCGGTCGTCTGGGAGTGCCTGCAAGTAGTGGCTGCCACCCCGGATTACGCCCTGGCCTGGCAGGCGCTCGACCGGCGCTTCGAGCAGTACAATTGGATTCACGCCTACCCGAACATAGCTGCGGACATCCTGGCGCTGTGGTACGGGGCGGGCGACTTCACCCGCTCCTTCAGCCTGCTGGCCCACGCCGGCCTGGACGTAGATTGCAACGCCGGGTTGGTGGGCAGCGTGCTGGGGGCGATGAACAGCGTGCCGCCGCGCTGGTCGCAGCCGCTGCACGACCGGCTGGATACGTATTTGAAGACTCAGCCAGTGCTTTCGCTGCGCGATCTGGCGGCGAGGACGACGAGGCTGAGCGCGCTGGGCGCGTGAGCAATGCACCATCGGTAGAAGACGGCTATCTGATTACAGAGGAAAGAGCTGAGCATCTCTAATGAAACGCCTTACATGCTGCAATGTGCATCATCTGCGTGATCGTATAATCCGATGCGACAGTATAACACTACCTTAAACAGCTAGATTCCAAACAAACTAATTCACTTACTGACAGGAGTATATCCATGGACGTCTATGCAGTCATCGCAACAATAGGAGGCATCGCACTTCTTGTTGGGATATTTGGGGGCGGGGTCGAAATAGAAAAAATCAAGATTCCCCCAGTACCCCCATGGGTTAGGATCGTTTCTACGATCACAGGAGTTGCCCTCCTTGCAATCGTGATCCTTCTGACAAAACCCGAGTTGCTGAACCTGCTGGCGCCTGCCGGACAGCCAAGTGTTGCGGTATCACCAACTCAGGTTCAAGCTGTCAAACCGACACAACCCTCACCCACTCCAGCAACCACGCTTGAAGTTCTTGCCAGGTCAGACTATGGACCGCTCTTGTATGAAGAGACCTTCGACAAGCCTACAGGCGCCTGGTCTTTAGACGATCGTGGCTCCGTTAAAAGTGGAAAACTGACGATCCAGGCAGGAGGTACATCGTTTCTGTCTTCATCTACTGAATATGATAACTTTATCGTAGAAGTCGGTTTCCAACATCCAAAATCCAGCCCTTCCGGGGCTTATTTTTCTCTTTTCCTCCGAGAGACATATTGCAGCCCTGACAAGCTTTGTGGTTATCAAATTTTTGTGGCTTCAGATGGCTCGTTCGGCGTGAAAAAATACAGCGTCCCAACGTTTACGAGCATCTTGCCGCCCTCAGTGGCATATTCATTTACCCCGACAGGCCTGAACACGCTAACCATCGCGGCAAATGGAAATAAATTTAAGATATATTTGAATGGCAGCCTTGTTGGAGAATTCTCGGATTCAAAGTACAGCAAAGGCAAATTTCACCTGGATACTGACATTGGTGCAGTAGAGTTCGACTATTTTCGCATCTATGCATTACCATAACTAATCCAGGTCAGAGGTGGTATGCAAGTACTACTCTCCTCCATTGGCTTTCGCGGTGACGTGTGGTCCACCCTGGCGCTGGCATTGGAGCTGCAGGTGATGGGCGCCACGCACAACCGGGTGCGGCGCCCAATTTCAAAGAGCGGGTCGAGTCGTATGGAGTGGAATGTACCCCGATCAGGCCGGCCCTGAAGAAGCTTACCGGTGGAAGTGTGCCTGGCAAACCGGTGCTGCTGTCCAGCGAATAATTGCAGTAGCTCGCCGTCCAGTCAGTGCGCCCCCAATTCCAGTTCATCGCAGATTAAGAAGGATTCATGTACGGCGGTCAATGAAATTTGGAAATATTTGCCGAATTACCCGGGCGGGAGCCGATCTGAATCTGCGTTCGACGCCATTGCTATCGGGGCCGATACATGGATGCGTCCAGCGGCAAAACGCTCTGGTACCCTAAATGGCGGACGATTGCCCTTCCCCGTTCTCGAAGGCGAGGCCGGGCAGGGTTTGATCCCATACCGTTACCCGATTGCGGCCTGTGTTTTTCGAGTGGTACAGGGCCTGGTCGGCTTTGATGATGAGCATCTCAGCCTCTTGCCCGTGGGTAGGGCAGGAGGTCACGCCAAAGGACATATGGATGCGCAGGTTTTTCCCGGCGTGGTGGATATCCATTCCGGCGCATTCCTGGCGCATCGCCTCGGCGCGTTGGTGGGCTGTCTCCAGCGATACGCCTGGCATGATCATCAGGAATTCCTCGCCGCCATAGCGGCAGATAATATCCTGGCTGCGGGTACGTTGCTGCAGCAGCCCGGCGACTTCAAGCAGAACCTGGTCGCCAGCCTGGTGCCCATAGGTGTCGTTGACGCGCTTGAAGTGGTCGATATCGGAAATGATGATGCTCAGGCAACTGTCCTCTTTCTGGGAGCGTGCGATCTCGACCGGCAGCCTTTCGGCCAGGTAGCGCCGGTTGTGCAGCCCGGTCAGCGGATCACGCCAGGATTGGTCGCGCAACTCGGCCTGCAGGTTTTCGATCTCTGCCAAACGGCGGCACAGTTCTGCGGTGCGCTCTTCCACGCGCTGTTCCAGGTCGCGGTTCAACTCTTCCAGGGCCCGTTGGGTTCGCACGCGCTCGGTGATATCCTTGCCAAAGACCGACACGCCAAAAACCAGGCCGTCCTGGGTGAGCAGGTTGAAGCTCAGTTCCAGCAGGATGCCACCGGCATAGGTTTCATACTGGATGGTGTAGGAACCTCCCGCCAGCGCTCTCTGGTAGAAGCGGCGCCAGGTCTGGATGAAATCCTGCGTGGGAAAGAGCTCCTCCGGGCGCAGGCCCGGTTTGAGGGCGATGTCGCGGATATTGAGGAAGTAATCACGCAGGCCGGTGTTAAAGGTCAACAACCCAAAGGACTGCGCGTCGACGGACCAGATAAAATCGGATGTGCTATCGATCATGGCTTTGAGGGTGGCCTGCGAGGCGCTCAGCGCGGCTTCGGCCTGTTTACGCTCTGCCAGCGCCTGTTCTCGCTCGGCGATGGTTGCCTGGGCCTGGGCGTACAACTGCCCGTTCTGGATGGCGATGGCGATCTGCCCGCCCAGCATTTCCAGCAGGGAAATCTGGTCGGCGGTATAAGCACCCGGCACGTGGCTCTGCATGGACAGGACTCCTACCGGGCGCTCGTGGATTTTCAGCGGGATGCCGATAACCGAACGGGTTGGCTTACCGGGTTGGCGGACGATTTGCAGCGGGATAGACAGGTTGAACGAATCTGGGATGTAAAGCACCTGGGCGTGTTGGATCACATATCCGGCCGCGCCGGCGCTCTCCTGCAGGCTGCGGGCGGCAACGTAGCGCCGCTCCCCATCTTTCATGAAGAAGGGGAAGTGCAATACGCTGTCGACCTCATCGTAAAGTGCCACATAAAAGGTATGTGTATCGCCGATTTGCTGGCACTGCTGGTAGAGGGTCTGCATGAGCTGCTCGAAATCCAGGCCAGCGGTGATCATGGCACCGATCTGGTTGGCCAGCTTCAACTGGGTTGCCAGGCGCTGGGCGGCGCGCTCACTCTCCTGCAGTGCCGTTTCTACTTGCTTGCGCTCGTTGATCTCCTGGCGGGCCTGCTCGTACAGGCGCGCGTTCTGGATCGCCACCGCGGCCTGGGCGGCGAACATTTCCGCCTGCTGTACATCCTGGGCGGTGAACTTGCGCAGGCGTGAGTTGGCCACCAGGGCCAATACGCCAATCACAGTCCCTTTGAGGACCAGGGGTACGCCCATCACCGTGCTGGGCGGATCGTCGACCAGCACCGTGGCGTGTTCCGGCCAGGCGGTATAGTCGTCGACAACCAGCGGCTGGCCGTTACGGTAGACCCGGCCAGCCACCCCCTGGCCGGGCGGCACCAGGGTGCCATCCCGTCCCTGGTTGATGCCTGACCCGTGCACCAGGCGCAGCGCCTGGCTCTCCGGCTCGTAGAAGTAGACCCCGCCGCCGCGGTCCGCCTTCAGCAGCGACTGGGCGTGCTCGAGAATGTTGGATAAGAGCACCGGCAGGCGCAGCTCGGTGCCGATGTTGAGCATTACATTGTGAATAGCCCATAGCAGCCCGGCGGTGTGGCTGCCCTCTTCACTGCTGCCCGGATGGCAGGATGTGGCAGACGCATTCTTGTTCATAGAATTTCTTGTTATCACTCAGGTTTGTAAATAGCATCCGCTCGAGATAAGCAACACGGAACGCGACGGGTGTAAGTATATCGTGAAAAAGACAAGGTCTGCCCTCCTGTTCATTTCGATCTTTCTAACCGGCTGACTTCTCCGCCGGCCGCACCGGTTGCCACCCGGGGTATGCCGCCTGCTACACCCTTCGCAAGAATCCCGTATCGAGTATAATCGATTGGTTCAGTTCGAAAAATCCTTAAGCCCCTATGGATTCAGGCGTTCGACCACTTCAATGGTGAAAAGCAAGTTCGTTGCTCTTCTAATCTGTTGCTTGCTGATCGCTTCGTGTACCGAACCGACGCCCCTGCCGGTTGTAAGTGAAAGGCCGGCGACGTTGGTGTCTTCTTCGCCGCAAGCACCTCTTACGGTTGCTCCTCCTTTGAGAGTCACGCTGCTCCCGTCCTCTACGCCGCCTGAAGCGACGACCGTCCCGCCTGTGTATCCAGCGGGCATTTCGCCCGAGAACGTCGATCAGGTGGCACTCTTGAGCCGTTTCGGCGGCAAGGGCCAGATCCGGCACTTGTCCTATTTGCCGGATGGCAAGACGCTTGCCATCGGCACCACGCTAGGCGTGTATTTCTATGATACCCAGGCCGGACAGGAGATCGGCTGGCTGGATGCTGCTGACCGGCGGGTGGATCTGAGCATCAGCCCGATAGCCTTCAACCGCCAGGGTGAATTGTTGGCCCTGGAAAGGCGGCAGGCCGATGACGACTGTCACCTGGTGGTGTGGCGCTTTTCAGGATCCACCTGGCAGCAGGCCGGCGAGGTTCCAGCGGATGTCGAATGCCTGGCGGAAGCGCTTTCGCCGGATGGCGAATACCTGGCCAGCGCCAACTATAATCAGCGGCTGGTGACCGTCTGGCGTACAGAGGATATGAGCCCATTGCGTACGTTTCCATTGGAGTATCCCGGCGATATTTTTAGCATTTTCGTCCAACTTGCCTTTTCAGGCGAAGGTACGTTAGCCGTCGCAGAAGCCAGTTACGTCAGCGTGTATGACTTGCCAACCGGAAACTTGCTCCAGCGCCTGGAGATGCCGGGTATGACTTCTCTCAACTGGCTGGCCATTTCGCAGGATGGGCAGGTATTGGCTGCCCGGGATCAGGGCACATCGCGCGTCGCAGTCTGGAAACTGGGCGATGGCGACGTGCTCACCCTGGACGACGTGGCCGAAGACTGGCTTTCTGGCGCTATCCTGCTCTCACCGGATGGCGCGCTGGTCGCCTTTGGACATAGCGGTAGTTCCAGTGGCGAGGCGATCGGATGGGTGGACCTGTGGCGCACGAGCGATGGCCAGGCGCTACCTCGTCTGAAGAAGCCCGGCTGGTTCTACCCGCCGCCTATGACTTTTACCCCGGATGGCGCGCTGTTGATCACCGGGGAGGACGGCCTGGACTTCTGGCGGGTCAACCATGGGGAATTGGTTTCCTCCCTTTCCGGCTACCAGGGCGTCGAAGGGGCCCTTTCTCCTGATGGAAGCCTGCTGGCCGAAGCAACCTGGCAGCACATCCGGCTGTATCGTCTGCGCGATGGGCAGGTAGTGCGCACGCTGGAAGAGGAAGACGGCGCTTCCGGTCCGGCTGCACTGGTCTTTTCGCCAGATGGCAGCCTGCTGGTTTCGCAGCGCATTCCCGGCGAGCTCAGACTGTGGGATGTGCGCTCAGGCACCCTGAAGGAAACGGTGGAGTACAAATGCTCCACGTCACACTGGTCCAATCAGGTGCGTTTCTCTTCCGACGGGCAATTCCTGGCGCTGTATACCTCATCGTCGCGTTGCCGCGGCATCGCAGTCTGGCGGGTCGGTGACGGAAAGCGCCTGTACGAATTCGCTGGAGCAGGCGGTGACAGTTTTGCTATCTCACCGGATGGAAAAATCCTGGTAGTCGAGGACGAGAACGCTGGTGCGATCTCATTGGCTCGCCTTCAGGATGGCGCCATCCTGCAAACCATCCAACGGCCCGGGGAAGAGGGCTTGCTGTCGTCTTTTTCACCCGCCGGCCAGTCGTACGCTCTCGGCGCGATGGGCAGCGATATCAGGGCCTGGCAGATCGGCCAGGACGAGCCGCTTTACACCGTTCAGGTGGGGCCTTTCGAGTGGACTGCCCTGGCCTTTTCGCCCGGTGGTGAGTACCTAGTGTTGGCGTCGGACGCCGTCCAGGTTCGCAAGGCCAGCGATGGCGCGCTGCTG
The DNA here is from genome assembly GCA_964595435.1 of uncultured Anaerolinea sp. Lineage (GTDB taxonomy): Bacteria > Chloroflexota > Anaerolineae > Anaerolineales > UBA4823 > RBG-16-57-11. Next base: position 16,688 of record CAZQQJ010000042.1, read on the forward strand.
TATACCCTGCCGGCGCAGTATTCTATCCGGCCGGGCAGGCTGTTCTCCCCGGACGGCGCCTTCCTGGTCACTTCAGACGGCACGGCTTACCAGCTATGGCGGGCCAGCGATGGCAGGCTGCTGTACACCCTGGAATCGGCTCCGTTGTTTTCACCCGATGGGTCGCTGCTGGCCACCTGGCATGCCGGGGCCATTCAACTATGGCGGGCCAGCGATGGCGCGCTGCTGCGCACCCTGGAAGACGCCGCCTACCCGGTCGCCTTCTCATCGGATGGGCAAACGTTGGTCGCCGTGCGGGACGGGGTGGTGGAGGCGTGGGGTGTAGTGGCGCCCTGAATCATTGAGTCTGCCATGCGATAAGCATCTTTTCCGATGAAACCGGTAGTGTCAGGCAAAGCGATTACCTATGGGACAGGATAAGGATAGGGGATAGCCGCCGTTTGTACCGGAGCGAGCGTTGTAGTTGCTGTAGCTGGAAGAACCTCCTCTTCGAGTGAACCAACGAAGGATAAAGAGGGTACATCGAAGAACAACATCTTGTTGTCATTCGCCTGCTGGATAACCAATCGCGCACCTTTCGCATCCACAATGCGCAAAGCACCCGTCTTCGCAGTACCGGGAGAATAATAGCCCCAGACAGCCTGTCCTCTGGCAGGTGCCGTCTGCACGGCGATAAACCCCTGGCTGGGGTCGTTCACCCAGGCGCCTGCGAAAACGGTCACTCGATTCCCGACTATAATTCCCTTCCAATGGTTCTCGATTTTTGCCTCGAAGGCGTGGAAATATGCACCTGGCTGACCTTCGAAAACCCCCGTTTTAAAAGGGGTAGGTGTCCATGGGGTGAACTGGGGTCTCGTATTGGGTATTCCGGTTGCTGGAGTTACACTCTCGCAAATCGCGATCTTCGTTTCCCAAGCCGCGATTTTACCTTCGACATTTTTTCTTGCGGGTAGATCGGATCTCGGAATAAAGGCCAGTTGGGTGCAAAACATTTCGATCTCAGGACCTTCGCACCCCTTATTGGGTTGAGTGGTTTCTCTGGGCCCTCTGTGGCTCTGTAACGAAACCGTTTGCACAGCCCATGAATTGCGCGTAGCTTTCATTAGCCCAAATCCGAAGATCAGCAGGCCCACCAACACAAAGACGATGCTCAGGATTACATCACGCCAGAAATTCTTCCTTTGGTTGGCTTCATTATTCATATTCGCTCTCTTTACATCCGGAACGAGTTCAACGCATCCCGAGAATCGCAGCCAGTGCACACTATTATATCCGCGCCTGTGAAATTAATACCCTGTGTCAACGATGATTCTGTTGTACAATGTAGCCTGATCGCCCAATATCTGAGCACTATATCCCCAATCTCCTATTCCTCATCAACCGATTCCTCATTACCCAACTACGGATATCCAATATGCACAAAACCTGGTGGAAAGAAAGCGTCGTTTACCAAATCTACCCGCGCAGCTTCAAAGACAGCAATGGCGACGGCATCGGCGACCTGCGCGGGGTCATCCAGAAGCTGGACTACCTGAAAGAGCTGGGGGTGGATGTGGTCTGGCTCTCGCCGGTGTACAAATCACCCAACGACGACAACGGGTACGACATCTCGGATTACCAGGAAATCATGGACGAGTTCGGCACGCTGGCCGATTGGGACGAACTGCTGGCAGGGTTGCACCAGCGCGGCATCAAGCTGGTGATGGACCTGGTGGTCAACCACACCTCGGACGAGCACCCCTGGTTTGTCGAGTCGCGCAAATCGAAGGATAACCCTTACCGGGATTATTACATCTGGCGCCCGGGCAAGGCTGGTCGCGAGCCCAATAATTGGGTCTCCTACTTCAGCGGCCCGGCCTGGCAGTATGACCCGGCCACCGGGGAATATTATCTGCACCTGTTTTCCAAAAAGCAGCCCGACCTGAACTGGGAAAACCCGGCCATGCGGGCGGAAATCTATCGCATGATGCGCTGGTGGTTAGACCGGGGCATCGACGGCTTTCGTATGGACGTGATCAACATGATCTCCAAAGCGCCTGGATTGCCCGACGCTCCGGCCACCAGCCCGGACCGCTACCAGTTCGGCGGTGTGTATTTCATCAACGGGCCACGCCTGCTGGAGTTCCTGGCTGAGATGAAGCGCGAGGCGCTTTCGCATTACGATATTCTCACTGTGGGGGAGACGCCAGGTGTGATCCCGCAGGATGCGTTGGCGATTGCCGGCGAAGACGGCGGGGCGTTGTCGATGGTCTTCCAGTTCGAGCATATGGGCCTGGACGCCGAGCAAGGCGGGGCAGCCTCCCGGCGCAGCCTCAGGCCCTGGAGCCTGCTCGATCTAAAACGGGTGATGACCCGCTGGCAGAAGGAACTGCAAGGCCAGGGCTGGAACAGCATCTACCTGGCCAACCACGACCAGCCGCGCTCCGTCTCCCGCTTCGGCGACGACGGGCAGTACCGGGTCGAGTCGGCCAAGCTGCTGGCCACTTTCACCCACCTGCTGCAAGGCACGCCGTACATCTACCAGGGCGAAGAGATCGGCATGACCAACGTGGCCTTCGAGTCGATCGACGATTACAACGATATCGAGACGGTGAATATGTATTGGGAGCTGGTGCGGGAAAAAGGTATGTCCCCACAGGTCGCCCTGGCGTTGCTCCATGCCAAGAGCCGGGATAACGCCCGCACACCGGTGCAATGGGACGACAGCCTGCAGGCTGGATTTACCAGCGGCACGCCCTGGATCAAGGTCAACCCAAACTGCCGCGAGATCAACGTCCGCCAGGCGCTGGCCGATCCGGACTCGATCTTCTACTACTACCAGAAGTTGATCCGGTTGCGCAAGCAGCACCCGGTCATGGTCTATGGGGAATACAACCTGATCCTGGAGGATCACCCGCAAATCTACGCCTTCACTCGCACTCTGGAGGGCGACTGCCTGCTGGTGATGTTGAACTTCAGCCGGGAGACGCCGCTCTTCAGGCTGCCGGACGAAATCTCTTTGGGTTCTTTCCCGGACGTGGATGGCGCACAGCCATCCTCACATCCGGGAAGAAAAACGTTTTACGACAAGGAACTGTTGATCAGCAACTACGAAGTCGACCCGGCGGCGGACATCCGCCAGGTGATCCTACGACCTTACGAAGCGCGCCTCTACCGGCTGCGATAAGACAGGGCGTTTTAGCCAGGTGGCAATGGGTTATTTATGCCACGGGACGCTGACCGGCGCTCCCGGCGTGGGAAGCAGCGCTTTGCGATCCGCAATGGTGACATCATAGGTGCCCCCTGGCAAAACGTCGATGGCGATCAGGTCCGAACGGTCACAATCCTGGCCGGCAGGGCAGCCGGTCGCTCCATAGTGGTAATCATCCGGGTTGTTGATCAGGGTAGCGTAAAAGACGTACGCCCCCGGGGCGTCCACCTGTATCTCGATCGGCGCGGAAGTCGGCAGCACGACCAGCCCGTGCGAACCGGCTGACATGAACTGGTGCACGGTTTTACCGCTGGTAACCTCCTGAGCATACAGGGTGGCCGCAAAACCTGAGCCGCCGCCGCCCAGGTCAAGCCGCACCCGCACCGTCGCCGGCTGCGGCGTGGGAGTTGGTTGGCCGCTGCAATTGGCCAGGAAGATCATGAAAAGAACCACACCGGTTGCAATATAATCCTTTCTCATAAGCATCCTCTCCGATCAGGCTACAGCCTTAAATAAGAAGAGCCGCGTTTCCACCGCTCCAGGATGGCCCTGTTCTCGGCGACGTTCTCCAGAAACGAGCGGCGCCAATCCGGGTCGCTGATTCGATCTGTTCTTTGCATCAGATCGTGGTAGCCTGCTTCGATGACCTCGCCCAAGACAATGCCGGGGATCTCCACAGCTTCCAGTACATCCGCCAGACATATATAAACCTGGGCAGGCGAGCTTAGCCCCTCGGTCCCATGTTCGCAAAGGTAATCCCATACCTCCTTTGCCAATCGCCGTGCTGCTTCTTGTTGTCCCTGGACGGATGCCACTCGCGCTTCTGCCGCCTGTGCTTCGTAGGCGTCTGGTTCCACGCCCAGTTCTGCGAAACCTGCCCGAGCTTTTGCCAGGTATTTTGCCGCGTTGGTCGGGTCACCTGCTTCCTTGAGAATACAGCCCAGATACGCCTGGCAGACGGCCTGGCCAAACCTTTCGCCAGTCGCGGTATATTCCTTCAGCGCCTGCCCTTCCATTTGGATCGCCGTGTTCAAGTCGCCCATCCGCCAGCAGACAAAACCGAGGTTTATCTGGTGGTAAGCCTGATATCTGCCTAGCCCCATCAGGTTGGCCAGATTCAGGCCCGTCTCCAGCGCCTGGCGCGCCTGCTCATACAACCCCAATTGGGCATAGGTAAAGCCCAAGTGGCCGTAATACTGGCTCTCTAACTCCAGGTGGCGCCCCCGGGAGTTCCCGGCGGCCTCCAGGCTTTGGGTCAGGAACTGTACGGCGCGGGTCAGGTCGCCCGCTTCGAAAGAATAAAGCGCCACTGCCGCAAAGGCATATGCCCGGATATGGTCATCATCAATCTTTTGCGTCTGCGCCAGGATCCTCTCCACAGTATGCGGCAATGCCACCCGTTCGCCCAGCCGCATCAAAGCCGTTACTTTGTATGCCAGCGCTTCTACCTCGAGCGTTGTGGCGCCTGCCCGGCCTGCCGCATCGATCGCCGCATCGGCGGCTTTTAATTGTTCCTGATAATCGGCCTGCGAGGAGGCATATCGCGCCTGGCGTATCTGGGCCTGCGCTCGCCGCGTCTCGTCAGCCAGAGTTTCGGCCAGTTCCAGCAAGGCGGCGATGTCCGCTTTTTGTGCTTCCCGTTCCCCGCGAAAACACAGTGCCGTTTCACGCCCTTCAAGCGCCTGCCAGCGGCGTTCGTTGTCCGCCACCTCGATCCCCGCGATGGCGCGATCGAAAAAGATGCTTGCCTCCAGCGTTGCGCCTTGCGCCGTGGCGCGTTTGCCCGCCCGTAGCCAGCAGTCGACCGCCTGGCTGCGCAGTCCGGCGTTGGCATAATGTTCCGCCAGGACTTCCGGCTGTGTTTCGGCGATCTGCGCAAAGCGGGTTTCCAGCACCTCTGCGACGCGCCGGTGGTACGCCTGGCGGGTGCGTTTCGGCATCAAAGCATAAGCAGCGTCCAACACCAGGGCGTGCTTGAAAGCATATCGCCTTGACCTCTTTGCAGCGGGTACAACCAGAAGATCAGGCCAGAGTTCCTGTGGTGTGGTGTGGACTGGTGAAACCAGTTCGGCCTCGATCAGGCGGGCCAGGTCGTCTTGTAAGCGCTGTTCATCGTAGGGTACACAGGCCTGCAGAATTTGATCGTAGAATTCACGCCCTAGCACTGCCGCCCATTGAGCGGTTTCCTTTGCTGCCTCCAGGTTGTCCAGCCGCGCCACCAACGAGTCGAGCAGGGTGGTGGGGATTTCCGAACCAGTGTTTGTTTTGTCCTGGAAGACGACCCGTTCGAGCAATGTTTTGGTCAGTTCTTCGATGAATAGCGGGATGCCATCCGTCTGGGTGATAATGTAACGGCGGGTTTCTTCATCCAGCCGGCTTTCTCCTGCCAGGTCATCCAGCATCTGCCCTGCCTGTTCGGCGCCCAGCGGATCGAGATATAGCACGAGCAAACCCGGGTGCAGATTGTGATTTGCCCGGCGCTCGTTTTTTGCCTTCCGCATGCCAGGGCGCCGTGCAGCGCTGCCCTGGCTGCCGGGAATAACTTGATCTGGCATCCAGGCCGGATGGAAGCCCGGGCGCGCGGTCAAGACGGTCAGGCAGGGAGCCGCCGAAAAGGGACCGATCGATAGGCCGAGCCAGTCGACTGTGGAAGGGTCGCTCCATTGCAAATCTTCGATCACCAACACTAACGGCTGTTCGGCAGCGCGCTTTTGCACCAGGGCGATGAATATCTGGCGTATTTGTTCGCGCTGGTCCTTGGTGATTGTCTCTGGGGCGGGCGCCTCGCTGAGCAGCCCAAGCAAGAGCGAGAGCAGCCATACGGCTGCCGGGCGATTGAGCCGGTATCGGGCCAGCATCCCATTGAGCTTTTCTCGCCGTACGTCTGAACTGTCGCTTGCTTCGAAGCCGAGCAGTCCTTCGAGCAGCCCAATCACCGGGTACAGGCTGGTGTTCTGATAGTGTGGCAGGCATTGGCTGTCGAACCACAGGGCGAGCGGAGGCTGACCTGGGGTGCTGGCAGTTAGAGCGCCGGCAATGGGCATGCTCTTCTTCAACTCCAGGGTCAGGCGCGATTTGCCAATGCCCGGCTCGCCGCTCAATAAAACGACCTGGCCTTTGCCCTGGAACGCCTCTTCCCGTATCGCCTCGAGCCGGGCCAGTACCGCTTCGCGCCCGGTAAACGCCGTCAGGCGCTGTGTCTGCGCCAGCCAATCAAGGCGGCTTTGGGCGTGGCTTTCCTGGCGAACCCGATAAACCTGGATGGTTTGCCTTGCTACTCCCACTGCAGGCGTCCCCCGCGCTTGAAAGTCAAAGAATTCTTGAACCAGGCGCCGGGTGTCCTCCGTAATGAGCATTTCCCCAGGCCCGGCCTGGCTCTGGCAATCGCGTGCAATCTCCACCCCTGCGCCTACCAGGTCGCGATCCTGCCATCTCCGTCCGCGCCTTTCGCCTACCATGACCGGCCCGGTGTGAACGCCTATGCGTACATTTCCGCTGCCTTTCAATGCCTCGATGACTGCCAGCCCCGAATGGACCGCGCGGCGAGCCGCATCTTCGAAGGCTTGAGGATAACCGAAGTAGACCAGGCAGGCTCCACCTTGCCGCGGGGCGCGCCACCCGTTGAAGCGATTGAAAATAACTTTGCAATGTCGTTCACAAAAGGCGATCTGTTCCTGGGCTTCATCGAAGTCTCCTACCGGCCCATGGCTGCAAACCAGGGTGGTAATCTGTCTACGTTCTCCCTCGCTGGGCAGCCAGATGGCGCTTCCCTCGCCAGGTTGTACAGCGATTGGTCCTGCTTCCCCTTTCGAACGGATTTGCTCATAAAATTTGGTGATGTCTATCGATGGCTTGATGCCCAGTTCTTCGACCAGTGTGCGCCGGTGGATCTCGTACTGCCGCAGCGCGGCGGATGTCTGCCCACTTTGCACCAGGGCGCGCATTAACTGCAGGTGCGCCTCCTCATTCCACGCCTCGAGCGCGATCTGGCGGCGGGCATAATCCCCCACACGCTCAAATTCGCCGCGCTGCTCGTAATAAGCGGCCAGCCTTCGCAGTGTTTCCAGGGCCTGTTGGCGCAATGCCTCTTGTTGAACCAGCCGCCACTCTTCAAAGGCATAGCTATCCGGTACGAGTAGCCCGGCCAGCAGGTCGCCGCGGTAGATCTCCGCGGCCTGGCCCAGCCACTGAATACATACTCCGCAATTTGTCGCATCGGTGTGGTGGTGCTGTGTGCACAGGTTCAGCAACTCGCGGAAGCGGGTCACGTCAAGCTGGCAATCACCATGAATATTGAATTGTACGTCCTGAGGAGTAGCCAGCAAAAATGGGGGATGGGTGTTTGGTATATTTTCCCGCAGGGCCTGGCGAATGCGCAGCAAATTCTGGCTGAGATTGTGGGCGGCTTTTTTTTCTGGCAAATCGGGCCAGAACATCGCTGAAAGCATGGCGCGCCGATGAGGGCGAGACGCTTCGATTGCTAGAAAGGCCAGTAGCGCCCGCGCCTTATCTGCTCCAAATGACGTGATCGGTTCTGCATCGAAAGTCGCTTCGAAGCCCCCGAGAAAGGATAGAGAAAGATGTGCCATGATTTTCTCGTTTTATAAGCAATTGTCGCCAGGGTGCGCCCAGGTGCGACGCTCTTTCCAATTTGGGCCACACAAAATGACTTTCAGTCAAAAAAGGGATTATATCATCCAAATTCGGTGATAATTTCGTGATAGGGATCGTTTATACTGGAAATCGATATGGAGGAATCTCCCTTTGACGATCGTAAATCGCTATGCCTCATATATGCTTCGCCTGCAGTGGATGCAGAACGATGATTGTCCTACCTGGGTGGTATCGATGCAGAGCACGAAGACCGGCGAGACGCGCTGGTTCTCCGACCTGGATGCGCTTTACCAGTTTCTTCGGATCGAGTTTGCCTTATGTAAGCAGATGAAAGATGCCAGTTTACCTGTGCCGCAGGTTGCAGAAAACATGGCGCTGCTTGGAAAAGATGTGTGCGACCCCGACCGGCCTTAAGGGCCGGTCAGGGTCAGGCCACGTAAAAAGTTTTTCTCCTGTAGTGTGTGCGTTGCACAGCAACGCACACACTACAGGCCACACAAAATGACCTTCGGCCAAATAAGACTTTCAGCCCAAAAATTGTTCAGGTGCAACGCGCTTCCGAAGTGCGCCGCCCCTCTCGCTCAAAACGACATTCAGTCGAAAAATCGGAGGAATATTATGTCGCAAAAAATTACCCTGGTGAATATCCGCTCAGTTTGCTCGCTGTGTTGCCGGTTTGGGCTGGCAATGCTGGCGGGCCTGGTGCTGGCACTGATTCTGCCTGCCGGCGTGGCGCGGGCGGTCCCCGTCGCTCCTGATGAGGTTCAGCTCACCCAGCCTGATGGTACGGTGATTGTCGCCTCCCCTTTTGGCGACGAATGGTACAGCGGTTATGAGCATCAGGGATATACCATCCTGTTGGACGGCAAAAGCAAATACTGGGTCTACGCCAGCCAGGATAGAAACGGGGCATTGATCGCGGGCCAGCGCAAAGCTGGCATCGATGCACCGCTGCCCGGTCTTGCGCGTCACCTACGTGATAGCCAGGTATTTCGGCCATGGCAGCCCGAACGTTCACCGCTGGCGCCTGAAGTCTGGCCCGGAGCTAGCGGTACACAAAAGGTGCTGATCATCCTGGTTGACTTTACCCCTTCTGTCTCGCGTGGTACAACCGATACCCAGTGGAACCAGCTTTTCTTCGACGGCACGTCAGGCGTCAAAAGCGTCAGGAATTTCTATCGCCAGGCCTCATACAATCAGTTCGATCTGGAACCTGCCAACGAGACGTATGGCACGGCCAATGATGGGGTGATTGCCGTGACCCTGGATTACGCACATCCCAATAGCTACCCTACCGATGTCAATAACCGGTGGATTACTCGCAATGCCCTGGTTGCTGCCGACTCAGATATCAATTATGGCAGCTTTGATACCAATGGTAATGGCGCGCTGGATGGTACTGAACTGCATTTGGTGATCGTCGCCCGCGGATTCGAAACATCCTACGGCGGCACGAGCGGTTCTTGCACTCCCCGTGTGTGGGGACACCGGGGGGCGCTGTACCAGAGCGACCCTGCTGCGCCTCCAACCCTGGATGGGGTTGTCGTTGGCGACAGCGAATACGATCATGGTTACACCCAGGTGGGTGAATGGCACGAATTTAGCAGCGATGGCTGCGACGGTAGCTACCCGGGGCACATGGCGACCGTCGGCATCATGATCCACGAGATGGGACACGACATCGACTGGCCCGATCTGTATGATACTGATGGCGGGTCGGCAGGAGTGGGTAATTGGAGCATTATGAGCGGTGGATCATGGGGCCGGGCATCCAGCAGTGAATTTATCGGCACTACCCCCACCCTGCCGGACGTTTTCTTGAAATGGTACCAGGGTTGGCTTACACCGGTTCAGGTAACCACGCCACAAACCGGGGTGTCATTGGCAAATTCCGCCCAGAATCCTGTCGCCTATCTGCTCGGCACCAACCCGGACGGCGTCGACTGGGATTTCAGGAACGCTTCGGGTACCGGGGAATATTTCCTCATCGAGAACCGGCAGCAGGTAGGCTTTGACGCGGGCCTGTGGCGGATCGACAGTGCTGGCAATGCCCACGGTTGCCTGATCTGGCACATCGACGAAACACGTACCTCGGCCAATACGGCCAATGCCGATCCGGCGCGCAAGCTGGTGGACGTCGAAGAGGCTGAAGATATCCAAGATATGGACACCAATACAAACTCGGGTGACCTTCAGGATTTCTGGCCTGGTACGACTGCCCGGACCGCGTTCAGCGGCGCTTCAACACCCAATACGAACTGGTACGACGGCTCGGCCAGCGGCATTGCCATATCCAATATCTCCACCTCCGGGACGGGCTGTACCGTCGATTTCACCAGCGTGGGGCCGGCCTGGGATGGCAGCGAGAGCTCGAACTGGGATACAGCGAATAACTGGACCGTTGGGCGGGTGCCGAACCAGTACGACAATACGGTAATCCCTGCCGGGGTACCCAACTGGCCGGACGTCAATGCAGCCGCCTCGGTGGGGAACTTGAACATCCTGAGCGGCGCGCACTTGAACGCTACCGCCAACGTGTCGCTCGATGTGTACGGGAACTGGAGTGAGGCAGGTAGCGGCTATTTCGATGCCAGCGCCGGTACGGTGGCCTTCCGGGGGCCGGGCCCTCAGGCTATTGCCTCCGGGGCCAGCAGTCACTTTAACCACCTGCAGATCGGCAATGGCAGCACCTCGCAGATGGTGACGGCCGCCAGTGATCTGGACGTGAACGGCAACCTGTCTGTCCAGGCGGGCGCAAAACTGGACGCCTCCAGCCATACCATCCGTGTGGCCGGCAACTGGACCGATAATCCCTTCGGTTTTGTGCCGGGCAGCGGCACAGTCATCCTGGATGGTACTACGCAAGCGGTCCAGAGGGCGGCCAGCGAGCTGGTTGTATACAGTAATAACCTGGCGAGTACGGCTGGCTGGTCAATCTACGATGCAAATGCCGATGGCTGGCCATGGTACTATAGCACCAGTACAAACGCTCCAAACTCAACCGCCGACAATCATGGCCAGCACGCCCGCTACCAGAAGAATTTTGATGATTCAAACGTTGCGGCCGACGATTGGCTGTTTTCACCCGGCTTTGTTTTGCAAGCAGGCGTTACCTACACGGTACGCTTTAACTATGGTGCCCGGAGCGCGTCCTATCCTGAAAAGCTGGCAGTGCACATCGGCAGTGCCCAGGCTGTTGGCGCCATGACAACCCAGGTCTTCGACAACAATAATGTCATCAATACTACCTGGCAACAGGGCAGCGGCACTTTCACACCGGGTAGCACTGGCACCTATTACATGGGTTTCCACTGCTACAGCGCTGCCAACAAATACCAGTTGGCTATCGACGACCTCGAGGTGGCAGCCCCCGATCCGAACCTGGTCTTCTATAACCTGTCCGTCGCCAACGGCAGCACGGTTGCCCTCGGTGACCACGCTGCTGTGCAAAACGATCTGGCAGTCAATGCCGGGGGAAAATTCGAGATGGGAGCATACCACCTCACCGTCGAGGGCAGCGTGGCGAATAACGGCGCGCTGGCACAGACCAGGACCGTCAATGGGGACGGCACTGCTTTCCTGAACATCAAGAATGCTGCCGCCACTGTGGACAAATACCTGGGTGCGACCATCGATCCAGGCAGCAGCAACATGGGCAGCACGACGGTCACCATCTGGGGCAACCAGCTCTGCCCCGGCGCCTCCTTTGGTGTGAAGCGCTGTTTCGATCTTGCTCCAACCACAGCCCAGACCGCCGCGGTGACTTTCTATTACGCCGAAGCCGAGCGCAACGGCGTGGGAAATTCCGCCATGCTCGTCTATCACTGGAGTGGCACTGACTGGGATCAGGAAACGGGAACCTTCAGCCGGGGCGGCAGCGGCGACGGCCAGTGGGTACGGGTCACCGGCGTGGATGCTTACTCGCCGTTTTCACTCAACAGTGACTCGCCCACTGCCGCAACCATGGCCGGGTTTAGCGGTGTAGCCATGGGAGATGGCTCTGTATCGCTGGGGTGGCAGACGGTCAGCGAACTGGACCTGCTGGGCTTCTACCTCTATCGTGCCACATCGGAGACAGACACCCCCCAACGCCTCAACGAGGACTTGATCCCGGCCCAGTGGCCGGGAAGCCCGACAGGCGGTAGCTATTCCTTCCATGACCAGTCCACGCTGCCTGGCGCAACGTATTCCTACTGGATCGATGTCGTCCAGATCGATGGAACTGTGTTGCGCTACGGACCGGTGAACGTGGCAGTCATGCCGCTCGGTGGGCTGAAGCTATATTTCCCGCTTATCCTGGATGCCAGGTAGCCAGGACAGCCCGGCGTGACAGGATAGCGTATCGCTTGAGGCGAATAACATAAAATTTGACGACCTCATCAAGGGAAATGAGGGACAATACCAAAACCTGACAGGCCTTTATGGTTTGTCAGGTTTTAGGTCATGCAAGGTGTGCCCATACGGCGCGCACGATCGGTGATACAATCCTGCTGAGGCCCTGCCTGTACAGTGGCTGGCGAGAGGAGCAAACCATGAAGCGTTTTCTGTCCTTGCGTGGGATGGTCCGGTTGTTTTTTTGTGCGCTGTCTGCGATGGCCTGTCAAGTCGTTTCGCCCGCGACCGCGCCTGCCTCGATACCGCCAACCGTCGCACCCACCTCCACCTCGCCATCTATCGCTCCCACTCGCCTCATGCCATCCGTCACGGCGCCTGCCGAAGCGTTCGTCACGCCAACACCTACTGGCGAAGCAGAAACCCGAATTGAGAGGATCGGCCTGCCGCTTGTGGGCCAGCTTTACCATGCGGTCTACCCGGGCGGGGTCACGGGGGAGGAAGACGACCTGACGCTGGACGACCTGCGTTCGTATGAGCAGGCGGTTGGCAAACCGGCGGCCTGGGTGTACTTCTCGCACAACTGGTATCGCGACCGGCGCTTCCCGCTGGCAGCGGCGGCGTGGATCAGGGAGGCGGGCAGTGTTCCCTACATCCGGTTGATGCTGCGCAGCGACTCTGTTCAGGATGATGCCGAGCCGGTTTTCACCCTCCAGCGCATCATCGATGGCGATTTCGATGATGATCTGCGCGCCTGGGCGAGCGCAGCGGGCGACTTCGGTACACCGTTAATTGCCGAGTTTGGTACCGAGGTGAATGGCGAGTGGTTTTCGTGGAACGGGGTCTGGAACGGCGGCGGTGAGCTGGACGGCTATGGCGACCCGAACGAACCGGATGGCCCCGAGCGCTTCCGCGATGCTTACCGCCACATCATCGCCCTGGCCCGTGCTCAAGGAGCGCAGAACATCACCTGGGTGTTTCACGCCAACGGCGGCGATGCGCCGGACGAAGACTGGAACTGTTTGGAAAACTACTATCCTGGCGACGAATGGGTGGATTGGATCGGGGTGAGCGTCTACGGCGCTCAGACACCTCTCGAAGACGAGTGGCCGTCCTTTCGTGAACAGATGGATGCCGTCTATCCCCGCCTGGCGGCGCTTTCGCCCGGTAAACCCATCCTGCTGCTGGAGTTCGGCGCCGCGGCGCGCAACCCACGCGGGGACCAGGCCGAGTGGGCTGAGGCCGCCCTTTCCGACCTCATCAGCGGGCGCTGGCCGCGCGTCGTCGGTTTCTCCTGGTGGAACGAATTCTGGCAAAACGACGACAATCCCAAACATGACACCACCATGCGCGTGCAGGACAACCCGCAACTGGCCGCCGTGTTCCGGCGGTGGGTGGGTGAGAACGCAGAAGTTTTAGGAAGAGCCGTGTTCGTGGGGCGATAACACCTGTTGTAGAGATACGCTTTGGACAGGATCATTTTTCTCAATCGGTGTTATACTAAATAGGATAATATATATCTAATGATATTATAATCGTTCTTGGCAATTCATCTTTGGGGGAAATATACAGTACCAATGTCACTGGCAATTCCTCTATAACGGTCTATAATTATTGCATAAGCGATGTGCGCGGGTGCGCGCCACGCAAAATGACCACAACACAGTCTTCCCAGAATCTGCCGGCATCTGCGCCCGTCTGCTTTCTACCAAAAAAGACGCTGGTGTGTCGTGGGCTGTAAAAAACCTGAGCGCTTGAGTGCCTGGTCTCCCATCAATCCACAACGTATTATCCAGATAAAATTCTTCAACCGACGAATCAACAGGAGGTCTACAATGAAAATCCAACGCGGGTTGACGATGATATTGATGCTGGTCGTGCTGCTAACGCCGGGCCAGAGGACATCGGCCTATGTTAACAGCTGGTCAGGGCAATCAGCTTCTTTCGTAGACAACGCCGGGGTAAGCGATACCCCGGCGTTGCGCTCCCAGGCGCAGGAACTGGTGGTCAGTGATATGCCGGCCGGTCTGAGCAGTCAGGAATGGCAAAGGATGCAGGTGCAGATGGAGCTGGCGCAGTACCAGGTCACCTGGCAAATGCAAGGTGGCACCTGGGCCTATCGTGCCCCAAATCTCGCCCAAGGGCTGGCGCTGGCCTTTGGTTTTGATGGCTTGACCGCTTCGCGCTATGCCGAAGGCCAGCTCGCCTGGCAGTTTGGGCTGCGCCTGGCGGCTTATGGGGGGCAGCGTTTCCCTGCCGCTATCCCCGCCCAGAGACTGAGCGCCGGGCGCGAACGCGTGGTGTACGTCTGGAACGAGCGGGTGAGCGAGTGGTACCGCAACACGCCGCAGGGCGTCGAGCACGGCCTGACGCTGTTCGCCCCGCCGGCCGTCGGCCCGCTGCAATTGGATTTCGCCCTGAGCGGCGACCTGTACGCCAAGGCGGATGGCCAGGGCGGGCTGCGCCTGCGCACGGCAGATGGCGCAGCCGTGCTGCGTTATGACCAGTTGGCGGTCTATGACCGTAACGGGAAGCCGCTGGCGGCGCAATTGGCGCTGGTGCCCGGCGGGCTGCGCATCTCCATCGACGCGGTATCCGCTGTCTATCCGCTGAGCGTGGACCCACTGCTGCACAGCGAGGCTGTGCAACTGCGTGCCTCCACCCCGAAGCAGAACGCCAGCCTCGGCCGGTCGGTGTCGGCCTCGGGAGATGTGATCGTGGTGGGTGCGCCCGACGAAGCCAATGGAACGAATCCGCACGTGGGGGCGGCGTATGTCTTCCAGCGCGATGAGAGCACCCCCGGCGCCTGGGGAGAAGTGCAAATCCTGCGCGCTTCGGACGCCCAGGCGGGAGATTATTTTGGCCAGTCGGTGTCGGTCTCGGGAGATGTCATTGTAGTTGGCGCGTCGGGTGAAGACGGCGGGGCAGGCGATCCGAGCGATGAGGCCGGGGCGGCGTATGTCTTTGAACGGGACGAGATCGCGGGGGACAATTGGGGCCAGGTGGCGATGCTGAACGCCTCCGACTCCCAGGCATATGACTACTTTGGCAGCTCGGTGGCGACCTCGGGGGATCGGATTGTGGTCGGCGCCTCGGGTCACAACACCGGTGACGGCGCGGTTTACCTGTTCGAGCGCGACGCGGACTGGGGCGAGACGAAAATCCTGTACCCCACCGGCGTGCCAGCGGGAGGCAGTGTCGGCGGAGCAGTGGCGATCAGTGGAGATGTGATTGTCGCTGGCGCGCCCATTGCAGATGGCGGGGGTGGCGGCATCGTCAATACCGGGGCGGCCTACGTTTTCCAGCGCGACCAGGGCGGAGCAGGCCAGTGGGGGCTTGCGGGCACGCTGTTCGCCTCCGATGCCCAGCAAAACGACAGGTTTGGCGGGGCGGTGGCGGTCTCGGGGGATGTGATCGTGGTGGGAGCAACTGGCACCAACATGACCAGCAGCCTTGGGGCAGCATATGTCTTTCAGCGCCAGCAGGGCGGAGCCAACCAGTGGGGGCAGACGGCCAAGTTGACCGCTTCCGATGCCCAGGGCGGCGACCAGTTTGGCGGGGCGGTGGCGGTCTCGGGGGATGTGATCGTGATCGGAGCGCGAGGCGAAGACGGCGGGGCAGGCGACCCAAACAGCTATGCCGGGGCAGCCTATGTCTACCAGCGCGACTGGGGTGGGCCGGACCGCTGGGGCCAGGCGCAAATCTTGCATGCCTCGGATGCTTATTTCAATGATTGGTTCGGCGAGGCGGTGGCCGTCTCCGGGGATGTGATCGTAGCCGGGGTGCCTGGCGATGACGCGGTCCCGGGTACGGTCGAGGGGTCTGGGGCTGCCTATGTCTTCCAGCGCAGCGAAAATGACCCCTGGCGGCAGACTCGCCTTGCCCACGCCTCGGATGGCCAGGCTTATGAGGGCTTTGGCGGCACGGTAGCAGTTTCCGGCGACGTGATTGTCGTCGGCGCTTCCTATGCACAAGACCCATCGGACCTGTTGGTCGGCGTCGGGGCGGCGTACATCTTCCAGCGTGACCAGGGTAGCGCCGGCGGTTGGGGAGAACTCCCTACGATCCTGCGCCCCTCCAACCCGACAGCGAATGACCGTTTCGGCTGGTCGGTGGCGGTCTCGGGGGATGTGATCGCCGTTGGGGCAATCTATCAGGACAGCGCGGGGAGCGATGCCGGGGCAGTGTATGTCTTCCAGCGCGACCAGGGCGGGGCGAACCAGTGGGGGCAGGTGGAAATCCTGCACGCCTCCGATGCGGCGGCGAATGACTATTTCGGCTACCAGGTGTCGGTTTCGGGAGATGTGATCGTGGCCGGGGCAGTCTACAAGGACGGTGTGGGGTATAACAGTGGTGCGGCGTATGTCTTCCAGCGTGGCCAGGGTGGGTCAAATCACTGGGGCCAGGTGAAGATCTTGCTCGCCCCAGATGCTGCAGCAGGTGATAACTTTGGCCGCTCGGTGGCAGTTTCCGGCGATGTGATCGCCGTCGGGGCGCATTTCGAAGACGGTGGAGTGGGCGACCCGTATGCCCATGCGGGCGCGGTCCATCTCTTCCAGCGCGATGAGGGAGGTATGAATAACTGGGGCCAGGTGAAAATCTTGCATGCCTCCGACCCCCAGGCGAATGCTGTCTTCGGCGTGTCGGTGGCCCTGGCCAGGGATGTCCTTGTGGTGGGGGCCAGCAGCAAGAATAACTACACCGGGGCGGCCTACGTCTTCCAGCGCGATGAGGGCGGGCCGGGTGCCTGGGGCCAGGTGCAGATGCTGGGCAGCGATGAACTGCGTGAAGGCTCTCTATTTGGCGCTTCGGTGGCCGTCTCCAGGGACGTGATTGTGGTGGGTGCATTCGATCATTCCGGGCCAGAAGACGATTGGATCCAGGAGGCCGGGGCGGCCTTCGTCTTCCGTCGAAACGAGGGCGGGATCAATATCTGGAATATCGTCACCAGTCTGCGCGCCTCTGACGCCCAGGTGAGCGACGCCTTCGGCACATCGGTGGCGGTCAGCGGTGACGTCATCGTGGCCGGAGCGCCCAACGAAGATGGCGGGACCGGGGATCCAAAGCTCAATGTCGGAGCTGCTTACATCTTCCAGCCCACTCCGCTGACGAGAATCTACCTGCCGGTGGTGAAAAAATAGCCAGTACTGAGGTGGATCGCTGGCGGATAGATGTGGCAGGGCTCATCGCAGGCAGTGGTAAGCTCATCCGACCATGACCCAGCTCGGACCCTACTGGCTTTAGCGGGAAAGATGCTTATCTACACCGGTTTCGAGGCTTCAGCCGGATGCCACTGCCATATATATGGATCACTTCTACCAAACAACAGAGGCGGGCAACAGATTTATAGTTCTTTTGCTTCCACCACCTCGACGATCCGCACCTGGGGATTTGTCATGATGGTGCCCTCAACGCGACTCCACACGCCGCGTAGTGCGGCGAGCAAAGCCTCGGCCTGGCCTAAAGTGTCGAATTCGAGGTCGATGATGGCATAGCGCGCGTCATCGACCGGACGCAAGACCCGGTAACGACGTACGCCGGACTTTTGCCTCCCGACAGGGTCACTGTCGAAAGCTTTTTTCCAACCATCGAAATCGGGAACGGGGTGTTCGATATGCAGAATATACATTTCTACTCCTGATTTGGGGCTCTTTCGCCTTTGACGGGGCTCGAGGCTTTAGCCGGACCACATATGGCTTTTCCGTTTTAGACAGAAGCTGGTAATCTGCCAGGGATGAGGTGGCGGCTGTTTATTCTCCTGGAGAAAATTGCAGTTATTTACGGACCACTGGCAGATAGACGTGGTGAGGTTCGTCGGCGGGACAGGTGACCGAACCGTAATTGGCGGCTCCGAAACCGGACGAGTCGCGGGCGCGGATGGTATAGCTGTGACTCATCCCGAAATTCGGATTGCCGCCCGAACCAGCTGCGCCGCAGGCCACGCCAAAGATCAGCATCTCGTCCGGTACGTACATGCTGGTTTGGAAGAAGCCGGCGTAGCGGGCGCGCGCTTTGCCGTCAATCTCTACCGTCATGCTGATTATATAATTGGGATCGGCCGTGGCGTACAGATACGACCATCTCAAGTAACAAATACCGGTATGAGGTGTGGGCACCACACAAGATGCGGTGGGGCTATCGATGAACGAGATATCTGGCGCCTGGAGGGTCGGCCGGTCTGGCAGCGGCGTCGGCGAGGAGGCCACCGCTGCCGTCTGCGCATCGGCCTCATGTATTGTCGGCGCGGCCCGCACGGCCCCCCAGACCGGCAGTAAGCCGGTCAGGACCGCCAGGAAGAGAAAGTGGGTGCGATGAGGCAAAGACATAGTTGCCGCCTTTGCCCGTCAAGGAGTGAAAGGCGGGCAGTAAACTGTGCCGTAATTGGCGGAGCCCAGCCCGGATGAATCGCGGGCGCGGATGGTATAGGGATAGGCTTTGCCCCAGTTCAGGTCACCGCTGGCGCCTGGGGCGCCGCAGACTACTTTATAGCCCGACGGATTCATGTTGTACGGCGCATACATGCTGGTCTGGAAGAAACCGTTATAGCGCGCCACGAAGCCGAAATCATTCAACGCCACGGTCATGGTGATGATGTAATTGGGATCGGCGCTGACCGACATGTAATACCAGTTGATGAAACACTCGTTTTTGGTCGTGTCGGGTTGCACGCAAGACGCGGTGGGGGAATCGATAAAGCTGATTTGTGGCTGGTCTGGTTTGCTCAGATTGGGCAGGGCGCCCTCGGACGCTGTAATCTGTCGCGTATTCCCATCTTGAGTCTCGGAATTCACCACCACATCACCGTCCGGTCCCGGCGACATCTGGCCATGAACGGGATGCAACTCGCCAAACGTGGCGAGAAATAAGGAAAACACCAGTACAAGGCGGATAAGCAACTTACTCAAGGCAGGCTCCTTTACGGGGTATTTGGTTATGTCAGGGTTGTGGTCTGGGGCGCCTGATCCATTGGTTGCGCCTTCAGGATCAAATTATATAGATATATTTTATCACAAATATCTTAATTTATCCGAGTTCGTCTGCACCCCATTTTCATACCAGGATACAGTACTATCTGTGCGCCAGCGGCAAGTAGATGCGCAGCACGGTCAGATAGGTGTAAGCTGCTGGCAGGCTGGCGGTCCCACCGGCGGGGTTCGACAGGGCCACGCCCACCGTCCCGACGGCGTGCGCGGGGGTGGTGCAGGTGGCTGTCGCGGCGTCGATCGCCGCGACGCTGGCGCAGGCTAGGCCGTCGAAGGTGATCGACGGGGCGGCCACCTGCACCACCCCCAGGCTCACCTGCGGCTCGGGGAAAGCATACGGGCGGATGCGCACGTTGTCGAAGCGGGCGTCGAAGGTCGCCACGCCGTCCGGCGAATAGCTGAACACGCCCCAGTCGTCGTCGCTGAAAATGTAAGTTGCCAGCACGGTTGCCCGGTCGCCGTTTTCCAGCCAGCGCGCCTGGCGGGTGGTCGCCGGGCCGGTCAACCCCTGGCTGATCTTGAGCCGCTGTGGGGTGGCGCTGCCCTGGCTGCTCTGCCCGGCCTGCACCCAGGCTGAGCCGTTCCAGTACCCCACCCGTTTGAGCGGCGGGCTGCCCGTTGGCGTGCCATACAGGCTGAGCGGGCCAAAGGTGGCGGCTTTGAAGGAGTTGCTGCCCTGGATCACGCTCAGCTCGCTATCGATGGCGAAATCTTGCGGCAGGGCCATCTTCCAGGTTTCCAGCCAGCCGCCGTAAGGGGTGTACTGGTTGGCTGAGCTGGTCGTACCCCAGATGCGCAACGCCCCGCCGCTCTCCGCCACGCCGATGCCGTCTTTTGGTCCGGCGTACCAGGGCGAGGAGAGCACCCCATCTAAGAAATCGTCGAAGAACAGGAAGACATCCGTTGGGCGGCTGGCGCTGGTTTGGGTCAGGTCGCCAAACCACAGGTCGATGCTGCTGCTGCCGGGCGGGATGGCGGTCACCTTGACCCAGGCGCGCGTGGCGGCCGTGTTACAGCCTTCTTCCAACCAGTAGGCCAGTTCGCCGTAGGCATCTCGAAAGCGCAGGTCGCCGCAGTCCGGGCGCATGAGGCCCTGGGCGATCCACGCTGCGCTGTCGAAGACCACCGGCACGGGATAGGCGAACAACCCTTGCGACCGCGAGTTGTTCAACGTCACGGGCAGGCGGTAAGGCGCCGGGGCAACGTTGAAGCGCCGCCCGTGCAGGGTCACTCGCTGTCCGCCATCTTCCGGCCCACGGTCGGGTGTGACCGAAAAGACCGCCAGCCCGCCCAGGTCGATGCTCCCTATCGTGGTCCAGGCGGTGCCGTCCAGACTGGCAGCCACGCTTTGTGTCCCGCTTTGCCCACCGGTGGGCACCTGGCGGCAGCTTCCTGTCCCCAGGTCAGCGGCGTAATCCATGCGCGTGGTGCACTGCTCCGTAGATGGCGTCGCCCCACCGATGCGCAGGCGGAAACCTGCCGGAAGCTTGCGCCCGGCGGGCAGCCCGCTCAAAGCGCAGTCCGCCTGGCTATCGGAGGTTTGTATGCAGGTCGCGGATAACCCGGCCAGGTCTTGCTGGCGCAGGACGGCCCCCGCCACGAACGGCAGGCGCCCGCTTTCCAGCGCTCCCAGGTCGGGCGCTGCGCCCAATGGGTCTTGCGGCGCGGCGCTGCATGGCCCGCTCAACGCCACCCCGGCGTCGATGGCAGAAGATTCTGGCCGCAGCCGGTAATCCCGCCCGGCCCGGTCGATGAAGCCGGGATCGCCAGCCAGGTTATTTTGGGCGGTCAGCCCCACGCCTTCTTTCAAATCCAGCCCCATGGAAATATTATTGGTGTAGTACGTGCCGATCAGATTGTGTGGCAGGCCGTTGTAGTTCGTCTTGGCATCTGCCGCCAGCATACCGTCCACCGTGTTGTGGCACACCTGCCGGTTGGAGGGCGTGTTTTCCGGCACTCCCACCACTGTGCCGTTGGTGCCATACAGGAAGATGCCCGGCGAGGTGGTATTCCAGACGATGTTGTGGGCGATCCAGTAGTTATAGGTATCATCGTCCAGGTAGATACCGAAGCCGCCCCAATACTTCAGCGCCTCGTCCTCTAGGCCGTCGTTATCGTGCACCAGGTTATAGGCGATCTGCGCCTGGTTGCCGTCCGTCCCCCAGCCGTAAATCGAAGCCAGGTCGCTGATCTGGTGGTGGGTCTGGTACACGTCGTTGTAGACGATGTCCAGCCCGGCGTCGGCCTGGATGCCGATGCGCCCGGTCCACGCCACGGTATTGTTACGGGCGATGTTCTTGAGCGCCCCGCCCGGGTTGTGATCGGGCCACACAAATCCGCCAACCGCCACTCCCGTGCCGGAATAGCCGGCGTCGAAGATGACGTTGTTCTCGGCCAGGTTTTCAGTGCCGCCCAGGGCGATCATCCCGCCGCTGGTATAGGCCAGGAAGCTGTCTTTGATCACGTTGTGACTGCCGTTCAGCGTCAGTCCCTCCGAGCCGTTCGTGATGTAGAAGGGCAGCAGCCGGTCCAGGTGCCAGGTGTAGCGCAGGTCCAGGTTTTGCAAGGCGACGTGGTGGTTGGTATCGCCCAGCCGGACGGTGGCAGCGAACAGGTTCAGGCCATCCAGAGTGATATAGCTGTTTTCGCCCAGGTCGAAGGCATAGCGGCGGGCGCGTGCCTCTACGGTGTGCGCCGCCGGGCTGGCCCCATCAGGCGCCCACAGGTACAGGGTATTGTTCTGCCAGTGCCACTCGCCGGGTGTGTCCAGCGCCTCCAGCTTGCCCCACAGGTAATAGAAATTGCCCGCAGAGGGAGCGATCATCTCGCCGGCGGCGGTCATATCCGAGCGATTGTTCCAGGCGCGCGGGTCAGCGTTGCAGGTGAAGGAAACCTGGGCGCTGGTCTGGGTGGTCACGTCACAGGTCGTCCAGATGATGTTGAAGCCAGGGCCGAAATTGATATATCCGCCGTTGAAACGTCCCGCCGGGATGCTCGCCAGGTCGCTATCCAGGTAAGTGGCGCTGTATTGGCCGACGTTGGCGGCGCTGTCGGCCTGGGCCTTGTGAGCGCTTTTCAGGCGCGTCAGGCTGGCGACCGGCGCATTCGGCCAGCGCGCTACGGACATCATGCGCCCGTCGACGAACACCTGGTTGTCGATAGGCGCCGGGCTGGAACTGCTGCTTGCCAGGCTCCACGGCATGCTGGCTTTGTAGATTGCCCGCCCTCCGCTGGTGTCGTGGGCGCTCCAACCGGTTACCGGTTCGGTGCCCGAGAGGATTGCGCTTTCGCCCGAGTAGGCGGCAAAGGTGATTGGCGCCCCGTCTGCCCCGGAGCGCGGCAGGGTCACCGTCTCACGGTAGACGCCGGCGCGCAGGTAACAGGTGTCGCCGGCCTGTGCCACGTTGGCGCATTTTTGGATGGTGTGGAACGGCTGCGCCAGCGTGCCGGGGTTGTCATCCAGGCCCGCCGGAGCCACGTAGTATGCCGTTGCCAGCCGGGCACGCGGGGCGGCTGTGCGGCCTGCCAGGCTCGGGAAGGCCAGCAGAACCGCCAGGATCAAGCGGGGAAGCCAGTTGAACGTGTTCATAGGAAACCTCTGGCAAATATTATACCCCGGCCGGTGTTATGCACCGGATTCGGCGTACTTTGCCCGGTTTTATGCTATGATTAAGGAACAACATGATGGAAAAGCAAAAGATCCATTTGACTGAAGAGAAAGAGATGCTCCTGGCGCCTTTGCTCAGCAAGGCGATTGGGAGCCAGCGTTCGCAGCCATTGATCGTTGACCCCAAGGCCGAAGAAATCCTGCAGAGCATCGATTACGATTTCCGGACGCTGCGCGTGCCACGACAGACGTTGATCACGGTGGCGATGCGGGCCAAAAAGCTGGATGCTTACGTGCGAGATTATCTGGAGCGCAGCGAAAACCCGCTCGTGTTGCACCTGGGTTGTGGTTTGGATAGTCGTGTTCTCAGAGTCGGGCCGGCGAAAGGAGAATGGTACGATCTCGACTACCCGGATGTGATCGCATTGCGCAAGGAATTCTATGCGGAAACCGATCGCTACCACATGCTCGCTTCGTCGGTGACCGACCTCGCCTGGTTGGAGCAGGTAAAGGGAAAAGGCCCGGCGTGCGTCATTGCAGAAGGATTGCTGATGTACCTGCACGAGGCGGAAGTCAAGAGCCTTTTTGCCGCCCTGCATCAGCGCCTGCCCGCCAGCGAGATCGCCTTCGACGCTTATAGCCAGTTGACGGCCAGAAGCGTCAACCGGCACCCGTCCATCCAGAAGACCGGGGCACATGTCTATTGGGGAATAGACGAGGCGCGGCAGATTGAAGCCTGGGGTAGCGGGTTCAAGCTGCTGGAAGAATGGTATTTCACCGACTCGCAGGACATCGCCGCGCTCGGTTTCTGGGACCGGATGCTCTTCCGGACGCTGGGAGCGTTTCCGGTGGCAAAAAAAGCGCACCGGCTCCTGCGTTTTCGCCTGTAAGGCGTGCCCTCCCTCCACGCAGGATATTCGGACGTTCTCTGCTGACCTGGAGGCGACCAATGAATTTGTGCAAATGGCTCCGGTATGGTAGGCTTCTGGCAGGCATGGCCCTGCTGTGGGCGCTGCTAGCGGCCTGTTCCTCGCCGCTGGCCACACTCTCCTCAAGCCCGACCCCTGACTGCTATCTCCAACCTCAGCCCACCGGCGAGAAAATCGTCCCGCCGACGGTCGTAGCAACCCCGCCAGCACAGGCGCGCCCGGGGCAGGTGCTCCATCTACGCTTTTCCGGCGGCTACGTTGCGCTCAATAACGCCCGGATTTGCGGAGGTGAAATCGTTGGTTACATCCACGATGACGAATTGCCCACCCCACGTGTGATGCGCAAATTCACATTGCGCTTGAACGAGCAAATGCTTGCCAGTGGTGACCGTTGCCCGCCGGAATGTGAGGTCCAATTTACCATTCCGGAAGATATCCTGCCGGGGAGATACCAGCTCTCGCTGTGGACACCTTGGGGCGAGTCCGCTGTCTTCGATATCGAGATTATGAGGGCGAGAACCACGGCGCCATAGGAAATCGCCGCCCCATTTCCTCAATTTGCCGGCCCTTTTGTGAGTGCGGCACCACGCTCACAAAAACAGCTCGCGCCCGGCGGGTCACATAAAATCAGCGAGCGCTCCGCATTACACAGTGACCGATTACCCAACACTGAAGCAAGGGAAAAAACCATTGACTTTGACCGGCCATTTTTCTATAATGAAATCGGTGAGGCTGTTTCCTGGTTCCGGTTTGTGAGTTGTTCGCCGGAAGTGATCCTTTGATCTGGCGAGCCGTCTGGAAGCAGAGCAAAATAGCCATGATCCAGGGTGACCGGGAGGCAAAATATGGAAGGGGTTGCAGCCACAGGCTTGGGCGTTTTGTTCATGTTCTTCGCCGGCTACGCGGTGGTGTACGTTGTGCTGCACGCGTTGGTGAACGTGTTGGACCGCTACGCGCTGCTGTGGTGGTTCGGCTGGACGGAACGGGTTGTCAATTTGTTCTCCCTGGCCGGGGGCGGTTTGGGGGTGGCCTTGATGGTCTATATTTGGCTGCTTACCCCCTGGTGGCGTTCGCTTCTGGTCAGCCTGCTGCTATTTGGAATCTCTTTTGCGATATTCGTTTACCTGTTGAGCGATCTGCTTCCGAAGGGCCTGTCGTGGATTGCTTTCAGGTTATATGTCTTCCGGTATCTACGCGCCGCAGCCCAGGACAGGGCCAGGCAGCTCGCCTTCGCCGGGGCTGCCTATGCACCGGACGAACCCTACGGTTTTGCAAGACGCGCCGGCGCGCCGCCCGCGCCGGAAGCTCCATCCAGACCAGCAGGACCCGGAGGGGTGCCGATGGCTCCACACAGACCTGCGGTACCCGGCGGGACGGCGGCTGCCGCAGAGGCTGAGTATGACGATACCCCGGTTCCGAGCGTTGCGCCGCCTGTGCGGAGACCCGTACGCGGGCCATCCGTCGCCACCAGGCCGGCGCCAGCGAGAGCGCCTGGCCACAGGTCACTTGCTCCAGCAGGTGCGCAGCCGTTTTCGCAAGATGACCCTTATCAAAACCTGCTAGTCAAGGCAAAGAATGATAAGGCCCTGGTGAATCGGCTGATCGAGCTCGAACGCGGGAAAGCGCCTCCCGATACGTCTTTCGATGAGCTATGTCGAAGGGCAATAATCCACTGGGAGCGCGACAACCGCTGATGAAACGGGCTGTGAGCGTCGCGATTTATAAATTATGCCGAAAGGCAGAAGGTTGGGTGATCGACGAGAAACACCTCGTGGCAGTGGTAAATGTCAAAGATGGCCGGAGCAGTTTTTGCCTGTAAAAATTATCCCTTCTCCTCCAGCACTTGAAAAAATAATTCTACTACCCATGGGTCAAAGTGCTTTCCGGCTTGGTCCCGAATGTATTCCCGCACTTTTTCCTCCGGCCAGGCCCGGCGATATGGGCGGTCAGAACGGAGTGCGTCCCATACATCCACAACAGCGAACAGCCGGGCGGCGAGCGGAATTTGTTCCCCTTTGAGACCAAGCGAGTAGCCTGTACCATCCCACCGCTCGTGGTGGTAACGAGGAATGTCAAGAGCGGGCCGAAGGTAGCGAATAGGATGGAGCAGGTCATACGCGTATTGCTGGTGCTTGCGCATGATGTCCCATTCCTCTGCAGTGAGCTTTCCGGGCTTGAGTAAAATTGCGTCGGGGACGCCCATCTTGCCGATATCGTGCAGCAGCGCGCCGCGCCGCACGTGCACCAGTTCCTCTGCATCCATGCCCGCCGCGCGCGCCAACTTCAGGGTTATCTCTGTCACACGCAGGGTATGCCCTTCGGTCTCCTGGTCACGCAAATCCAGTGCTCGCGACCAGCCTTCGATGGTCGTATCGTAAGCCAGGGCCAGTTCGGTGTTCGAGCGCTGCAAACTTTCAAACGATCGGATGCTGTCGATGGCGATAGCTGCCTGGGCTGCGAGCGTCTCGAGAAAATTCAGCCATTCGTCATCAGGCTGGAATGGCATGCGGTGAAAGGCCTCCAGCACACCCAGCACCTGCCCTTTGGCAATGAGCGGCGTGGCAGACAGGCTGGCAAATCCCTCCTCTGCCAGCCACCCTGCGCGGGGGAAGACGTCATCAGCATCCTTCAGGTTTGTGACAGTCATGGTGCGTCGTTCCAGTGCGGCGCGCCCGGCATAACCCTGGCCCAGGCGTAAGCGAGAACGTTCCGGCGCCTGGAAAAGAAAACCTCGCCCGGCGGCGTATTCGAGCATGTACGAATGAGGATTCAACAGCATGATGTCTGCCGCGTCTATACCGAGTTGGACAAGGGTTTGCTCTAGCAAGACGCTTAGCGACACTTTCATATCCAGGCTGGCGGTAATCGCCCGGTCCACCGTTCGCAGCGCCTGCAACTGGTTCACCCGGCGCACAGTCTCTTCGTGCAGGCGCAGGCGGTGCAGAGCCGTTCCGGCCATCTCGGCCAACGAGGCCAGCAGCCTGGACTCCTCGGGCGTGATTTCACGCGGCAGGCGCACAGAGACGAACAGCACGCCGATTCTGTCAGCGGCAGTGTGAATGGGAACGCAGATGCCGCCCCAACCCGCCGGAAGCTTCTCGATTGTGGATGGGTGGGCAAGCGGGTCGCTGGTAAATTCGCGCGAGATGTGAGCCTGCCCGCTGGCGAAAACCGTCCCGGCGATGCCTTCCCCAGGTTTGATGGGCGTTTCCTTCAACCATTCCAGCCAACCGCGGGCAGAGGTGACGCGCAATTCGTTATTTTCAGGGTGATAAAGCCAGATGACACCGGCATTGCTGTCGAGCGCGCCCAGGGTTTCATCCAGCAAGACGGGCAGCATTTCGTCCAACGTTTGCGCGGTGCGTAGCACGGCAGAGATGCGCGCCACCGCCTCCAGATCGGTAAGGCGATGGTGGAGTGCCTCCTCGGCGCGTTTGCGTTCGGCGATATCCCAGGCCAGGTCGGCCAGGCTCGACACCGTTTCGACATCCCGTTCAGTGTAGTCCTGCGGTTTGTTCCCCACGCCCAGAATGGCTACAATCTGCTCGCCGCGAAACACCGGCACCACCAGTTCTCGGATGACGGCTGCATGCCCTGGCGGCATCCCTTTCCGGTGCGGTAAGGAGGCATAGTCGTTGTGGATAACCGGGCGGCGTTGGTGAACACAGTCCACCCAAACACCTGCTTCGGACACGTCATAGTGGCGCCCTTTGCCTTCCGCCTGGCACATTTCTTTGAGGGTTCGTGTAGACCATGCCTGGAGCGACAGTGTGTGTTGGTCTGCCTCAACGAAGTGGTAAAAGCCGATCTGGCTGTCGGTCAAAGTTTCGATCTCGTCCAGCGTTACCTGAAGCAGTTCGTCCAGCGAATGCGTGGCGGCAAACTGGAGCAGCCGCAGGCGCGCTGCCATGATATCCTCCGCCCGCTTGCGTTCGGCGATATCGACCAACACGGCGACGTTGCCGCTGACCTGTCCCTGCGGGTCGTACATCGGCGATGCGTAGATGCTGTAATCGATTGGTGAGCCATCCCGTTTTTGCTGCCGGACATCGATGCCGTTCAGCGTTTTGCCGCTGCGCATCACCTCACGAAATCGCCGGAATTCTTCTTCCTTATCCACTGGCACACTGGGCAGGAAATTGCCCATCGCCTCCTGGGCGCTCCAGCCGAGCATCTTCTCTGCCGCTGGATTCCAGACCATCTGCACCTTGCCATCCAGGTCCAGGCCGATGATCGCCGTCGGAACCGCCTCGATGATCACGCGCAGGAGCTCATTGGTTGCTTGCAACTCCTGTTCTGCCTGTTTGCGCTCAGTCAGGTCTTGTGCTATGACTGCAACGCCGATCACCTCGCCATCGGACCGAATAGGGCTGTGGGAAACCCGGAAATAGCGGCGCGACTTGCCTTCTTCGCCTGAGTAGGCTTCTTGCACGAGATGCTCCCCAGACAGGGCGCGATCAAGGTTGTACCTGGCTGCAATGCGATCTTCCATCACGGTCATGTAATCCAACAGGCTGTGACCAATGGCAATTTCCGCGCCATAAAGCGCTTTCATCGTGGCGGCATGTCCGTTGTTGAAACAGGTGTAATGGTATTGCCGGTCGACGGAAAATATGAACGCATTGGCGCTTTCAATGATGCTATGCAATATCGAGAATTGATCTTTTAGTGCATCCTCGGTGCGCCTACGTTCGGTGATGTCTTGTACTGTGCCGAACAGTTTGCGAGGCCGGCTGGATTCATCCCTCATCACATCCCACTGGCTGTGGACGAAGCGCACTTCGCCTGTAGGCCATACCACGCGGTACACTCGTTCATGGGGTGGGTTGCCTTGCATTGTTTCCGCAAAGGTTTCGGCCATCATTTGCCGGTCTTCCGGGTGGATCAACTCCAAAAACTCGGCCGGGCTGATGATTTCTTCCTGCGGCCTACCAAAGATACGCAGGTTTTCGTATGACCCGGTGATCCGGTCGGTATCCAGATTGTGTTCCCAGTGGCCAACGTGCGCGATGCGCTGGGCCTCTTCCAGTTTGCGCTCGCTCTCGCGCAGATCGCGAACGACCAGCAGGCTGGTCAGAGCATCGGCCAGCCGCCGGCTAATCTCCTGAAAAAGTCTCTCCTCGTCAGGCGTCCAAACCCGGGGATAGGAGCACTGGTGCAGCCCAAATGCCCACGGCTTACCCGTTTTGGGATAAAAAGCCATAGCGATGAAAGATTGGACGCCAAAACCCTGTGCCATCTCCACCGGTACCGGGTTCTTCCCCCCTGGGCCGAATTGTACCGGGCCGGATGCTTCTCTCAATATGCGGTACACCGCCGCGCCGGCTGCATCTAGCGGCAGCTCGACCCCGATTGGGAGAACGCCGGGATATTCTGGCCGGGTGCGTTCCATCGGCACCTGCCAGGTAGCTGCCTCCGGGTCACAGGGATACACCAGCCAGGCCCGGTCGCAAGCAAAGATCGACAGCAGCGCGTCGAGCGCATCGCTCATCATTTGCTCGAGATCGTTTGTCCCTTGTATCACCCGGTTGATTGGATCCATGTTTTCCAGGAGCCAGAAATGAGTCTGGTGTTCTTCTTCGGCTTGTTTACGTTGGGCGATCTCGCGCCTCAGCGTGGCGTTGATCGTTTCGAGTTCCCGGGTGCGCTCGGCGACAGCCTGTTCGAGCCGGTCGTTGAGCGCCTTTAGTTCTGCCTTGGCCTGCTTCAGTTCAGGGGTTTCTAGAGTCTCCCAAGTACTGTACCGTTTTGCGATGGTGAACTGGTGTGTGCGGGCGATGTCGAAGATTACAGATGCCTCGCTCGACGCCAGCGAGTAGGCGCAAAGTACGACCATGCGATCCCCGGCAATGGCCTGATCGAGCGCTTTTTCGTATTCGTAAAAAGCGCTCCAGTGTTCTTTATCCAGCCAGGCTTCGTCGGCAGCCACTCTCAGCCCGGCAAAGTCTCTTGCCAGCGCCAGGGCAAGCTTCGTCTTCCACCCCCGGATAACCCGCTGTGCATCAAAGACATCGCCCGCGAAATACCACTGCGAAGACAGGAGAATTTCAATGTCGCCCGTCTCCAGACGCCTATCGACCTCAGGAATAGCTTGTCGTAGCGCCTCCCAGTCATCCTGGCTCAGCGCCTGTGTCGTGATCCACAGGCACGCTTCATGGTTTTCCAACCCTGCCTTCAAATAAGGGAGCACCACGTCATACAAATCCTGTTCGGTCTGGTAGAAATGACAGAAATGTGTCCCCCAGGGTATTTCACCTGCTGCAGGTATGCCAGTCTTGGTTAAAGTTATAACGGTCATTGCGACTTCCTCTCCACACATCGAAATAAAATGAATACCTGCATTTGATGTTTGGGGATGCGGTGAGGTCTAAATATACTATATACTTATTCTCAACGGAAAGTCAAGTAAGAACTCAGGGCAAAAAAAACCTTGACAATTATTAAACCCTTATGATAAACTCGTTAAAGTAATTTTATTCTTTGAAAGGAGGCGCGTTTTATGTTGAATCAAGTTCAGGTGCTTGTCCAGATCAAGATGCATGGGCGCGCCTGCCGGGCGTAAGGGGGAGCAAGTCTTACGGTCAAAACCTGACCTGTTCTTCAAGACTTTCCGGCCACGGGTGCACTCATGCCCCGTGGCTTTTGTTTAACTACCCCGGCCACGATGCGCCGCGCCGTGCCAGGCTCGCGCTGGTGTTGGGGTAAAGTCCGCCGCACGGACAAGTATGATAACAATTGGCAGCCAGCCACGGGACGCCTCTCGTGGCTGGCTCTTTTTAATTTACAGAACGGTTTTTCTGGTGCGCACCTGATAGCATTGTTTGCGCCAGAGTGAGACGAAGGAAATTTCAAGATGAATAGAAAGCAGACATTTACGAATACCGGCAGTTTGAGCAATTCTGTCACATCAGAACCGGTATTCGATAGCAATTTGCGCATAGCTACTGTAACCGGCCAGGGCGTGGTTTACAAAAAGACCACCGGCCATTACGAAGTCCACACAGGGGAGCAGGCGATCCTGTGCACGATATCGAATCGCCTGCGCAAGCAGTTGGTCTACCCCACTGCTGACCCGAACTCACTGCGCCACGTGGTGCGCCAGGTGAAAGAGATCGAGCATACCGACCCGGTAGCCGTGGGAGATGAAGTGCGCTTTGTGGATGGCGTGATCGTGGAAGTGCTGCCGCGACGCAATCGCCTGGCCCGGCGCACGGCAGCGCCGATGCCTGGGGCGCATACCTTCGAGCAGGTGATCGTGGCCAACGTGGACCAGGTAGTGCCGGTGTTCGCTGCGGCGAACCCTGCACCCAAATGGGGCTTGCTCGACCGTTACCTGGTTTCGGCAGAGGCCTCTATGCTGGAAACGCTGGTGGTCATTACCAAGCTGGACCTGGCTATGGACCATGGCGAACAGGTGATAGACCACGAGTTGCTTGCCGCGGTGGATGAATACCGGCGTATCGGCTACCGGGTGGCGCTGACCAGCGCCCTGGGCGGCGAAGGTCTGGACGAATTGCGCCAGGCGCTGTACGGCCGCACATCGGTGCTGCTGGGCAAATCGGGGGTGGGCAAGACTTCCCTGCTCAATGCTCTTCAGCCCGGGTTGGGGCTGCGCGTCCAGGCGGTCAGCCAGGTCACCGGCAAGGGCCGCCACACCACCACCAACCTGGAGATGTTCCCCCTGGTGGAGGGCGGCGCGGTGGTGGATACCCCTGGCATCCGCGAGTTTGGCCTTTGGGAAACGGGCGAGGATGACCTGGCCCTGTTCTTCCCTGAGATGCGTTCCCTGGTTGGGCGCTGCCGCTTCGGCCTGGATTGCCGCCACGACGAAGAACCTGGCTGCGCCATCCGCAAGGCGGTGATGGCCGGGCAGGTCAGCCCGCAGCGCTATCAGAGTTTGCTGCGGCTGCAAAATGAAGGTTAGAAGACCATACCTTTGGGGTTACTAAAGCTCTAAAGGTCTTTCTGGAAGGTTTGTAACGATGAAGGATAAGTTTTATACCCTAAGGCCCGGGGAGGCGCGGCGTTCCCACATGTCTCGTTATGGCCAGGCGTATATCGCCCACACCTTTGGCGATTTTCGCTGCATCTTTTGCGGCCAGTACGTCTCGGCGCAGGAATTTCTCTCCGGCGTGCACCACCGCAATCACTGCCCCTACTGCCTGTGGTCGCGCCACCTGGATTTGTTCCAGGCCGGCGACCGGCTGGCTGCCTGCAAGGCCCGCATGCAACCCATCGGGTTGACCCTGAAGCGGGCAGGGAAAAAATACGGTAACCCGGTTCAGGGTGAGCTGATGCTGGTGCATCGCTGCGTGGAGTGTGAGAAAGTCTCGATTAACCGCATCGCCGCGGATGACAATAACCGCACCGTGATGGAAATCTTCGAGTGTTCGCTGGACCTGGACGGGCAGACGCGGGCTCGCATCGCCAAAGGAGGCGTTCAGATGCTCGGCCCCAGCGACCTGGCCGTGGTGCGGGCGCGCCTGTTCGGGCGCTCATAGGTAGTGTATGCAACATGTGGGCAGACTTTTACCTACTTGTTGCATACAACCTATACAGGCGCGCCTGAACAGTATACAATACAGCAAATGGTGGGTCTGGTCGATCCGCTCAAGGCCGGCGGGTGATGCGAAATCACAAACGATAGACGACAGAGGCATAAATGGCAGAAGAAACGGATTGGAAGGCGAAGATTGATGCAGCGGATATCCCTGAAGCGCTGCAAGATGCGCTGCGAGATGTGATGGTCGCGGGATTAGGCGAGTTGGATGAGGCCGGAGGCAGACTCGCCGGCCCGCCTCTACAAGCGGCGCTGCCGGTAGGGCAGCGCCATCGTCTGGCCCACTGGCTCAATGTGGTGGTCACTGAAGCCACCGACCCGGCGGTTGATACGCACTGGTGGGAAATGGTGCTCGATCTGTGGAACAAAACAGCCATGCAGATCGGCGAGGGCGGGGCGGCTTTTCTGGAATCCTCCCGCCGCCTGGCACCGTTGATGGCGCAGCACCTGGGGCCGTACGGCGAGGTGACGCTGCGCGAGATCAACGCTGACACGGTGCGCGGCATCTGCCTGCTCAGTGATACGCTCAGCGAGCCGCAGAAGTATTTCGTTGCGCCGAATGCCATCTCGTTGGCGCAGGCGCATTTCCACGAACACGCCTGGTTTCGGGCGATCTATGCCGGCAAAGCCGCCGTGGGTTTTTTGATGATCGTCGACGATGACCAGGCGCCGGAGTATTTCCTGTGGCGCTTCATGGTTGGCGAGCCATTCCAGGGGCGGGGTTATGGGGCAAGGGCCATCCAACGCCTGGTGGAATACGTGCGCACCCGCCCGGGCGCCAAAGAATTGCTGGTGAGCTGTGGGCTGGGCGAAGGCAGCCCACAGAGGTTCTATGAAAAGCAGGGTTTCGTATCTACCGGCGAGATGCTGGGCGACGAGCTGGTGCTGCGCATGGAATTGAAATAAGTTTATCGCCGGTATGAACGGCGCCATCATCGAACCCGTCCCCGGCCTGGCAATTCTCTCGGAAGTTACAAAACCAGACATAGATTCTGCGATCCATTCTATTGAGCGGCAAAAAGCCATTCCGTACCCATGCCGGTGCACCCCTGTTGGCAGGCGATGATCTGCGCATTTTTAGCCCGTGATATCCAGGCGGCGCAGGCCCCGCTCCAGCGCCAGGTAAGCCATTAAGACCAGGAAAACGGTCAGTCCAAAGGGGATGTGCAGCCGCAGCAGCGCACCGCCAAGCCCCAGTAGCAGGCCCAGGCTGGCTGCCAGGGCTAAGGCCTCCAGGTGCTGCTTTTGCAGCGCTGCGGCCAGATCGCTTACCTGGTCGCCTTCCAGGCTCTCCGCGAAGCGGCGCAGGTCCCAGCAAGCCAGGGCGGCAGTGACACCGGCGATCATCAGGTAGGGTGATCCTCCAAAGAGAATGCCGCCCGCGGCGAGAAAGATGTAAGCGACCAGCAGGATGCCATGAGGGGAGATGCCCGGCCGGTCCCGCAGCGCCAGCCAGCCCAGCGCCATCCCCGCCAGGGCGGGCAGGATGAGCCATTGCCCGGCCAGGCCATAACCGGCCAGCAGGCAGCTCAGGGCAATCACCAGGCAAGCGCGCAAGGATGCCTGGATAGAAGCCGGTGGGCTCGCCCGCTTCCGGGCGAGCAACGGGTTAATCTTCATCGGGTTATCCTACAAAATATCTTTCGCTTGCCCGTTGGATAAAAGCAGCGTGGATGGTTTCGTTCAGCGAACGGGAAACCGGCCAGTCGATTACCTGCACGCCCATGCGCAGTAATTGCTGGAGCTGCAGGGTTCGCTCCAGGCGGGCGGCGCGCAGCGCCAGCCGCTCGATCTTGTTGGATGGCAGGGTCGAAGCAGCGTACTCCACCGGGTCGGGGCTGAGCAGGATGACCTGGTATCCGTGGGCGCGCAGGCGGGTGTAGGCGTCGATATCCTGCATTGCTTCGCTGCCCAGCGGGCTGACCACTACCAGGATCGAGCGACCGGGGAACAGGCGGGCTGGAATATATTTCAGATAGTTGAGCGAAAAGCCCGACCCAATGCTGGCGCGTGCCAGGCTCCAGTAGATGCGGTTCAGTTGCCGTTTGCCATAGCCCGGGTAGAGCTGCACCATGTTTTGCCCGAAGATGAGCATGCCCACGCGGTTGCCCTCCCGCAGGAATACTTCGGCCAACGAGGCGGTGGCGCGAACGGCGTGCTCGAACAGGTTTTCCTCACCGCGGCGGATATCTGCCAGCGGGCGGGCATCCAGGACCAGGCCGACATCGGCGATCTCGTTTTGCTCGAACTCTTTGGTAAAAAGCTTTTGCGGGTGGCGGGCGGTCATGTGCCAGTTCAGCCAGCGCAGCGAGTCGCCTGGCTGGTAGGGGCGCACTCCCCAGAAATCGGTGCCGCTGCCGGCAAGGTGGGCCGGGATCGAACCGGCCGAATGCAACGTGTTGCGCGGCCGGATAGGGATCGGGCGCAGCTTGTACAGTTCGGGGCGCACCAATATCTTGCCTCGGGCGGGGATCTCCTGCCTCATTTCGTACAAACCAAACGGGTCGCTGGCGACGGCCTGCACAGCCTGCCAGGCGTATAGCCCGCGTTCTACCTGGTAGGCGTAGCTCAGGGCCGCCTGGGCGCCAGATGGAAGTGCCAGCCGCTGGCTCATATGCCCCTGGATGACGCTCATCCTGGGCAGGCGGGCGTCGAACAGCAGCAGGTTGGCAAGCGGTGCACCGCCGTTGTTGATAGTCACCTGGGCTTCGACCGGGGTCTGGCTGGTGACGGTGGTATGGCTCAGGCGGCGCTCTGCCGACAGGTGGATTTCCCCCGGTGCACGCAGTATACCTACCCAAAGGTAGGCCAGCAGCGGCAGGGCCAGGGCGGCCAGTTCGCCATTGCGGCTCATCAGGGCTGCCAGCAGCAGGCTGCAAACCAGCAAGGCGATGAATGTGGCCGCGCTGGTCGCTCCGCCATGGGTCGTACCCGCGGTTCTAACGTTCATGTTCGCCTTGCAGCACCGGCACCGGCACGGACTGGATTACTTCTTCGATCACCGAGGTTTCAGCGCTCTTCGAGCCCCACAGGCCAGGCTCCAGGATGATGCGGTGGCTGAAGGCAGCCTGGGTGAATCGTTTCACGTCGTCGGGCAGGACGTAATTCCGGCCTTGCACCGCCGCCCAGGCGCGGGCCAGCTTGAGCAGCGCCTGGCTACCGCGCGGGCTGGCGCCCACCGCCACCTGGCGGTGGTTTCGAGTTTTGGCGGCCAGACTGACGATGTAGCGCCGTACATCCGGGTCGATATAGACCTCTTCTACCGCGGCGCGCATCGCCAGGAAGGTCTGTGGCGTGGTGATGGTTTGTAGCGAGAAGGCATCCTGTTTTCTTTCGGCGCGGCGCTTCAGGATTTCGTCCTCTTCGGCCGGGCCGGGGTAGCCGATGGAGAGCTTGACCAGGAAGCGATCCAATTGGGCTTCGGGCAACGGGAAGGTGCCTTCGTATTCCACCGGGTTTTGGGTGGCCACTACGATGAATGGATCGGGGAGCGGCAGGCGTTCGCCTTCCAGCGTCACCTGGTACTCCTGCATGGCTTCCAGCAAAGCGGATTGGGTCCTGGGCGAGGCGCGGTTGATCTCGTCTGCCAGCAGGATCTGGGTAAAGATTGGCCCTTTGCGCAGTGAAAAGGTATTTTCGCGGCTGTTGAAGATATACCCACCGGTGATATCACCGGGCAGCAAGTCGGGGGTGAACTGGATGCGCTTGAAATCCAACCCCAGCGCCGTAGCAAAGGAAGTGGCAATCAGGGTCTTGGCCAGCCCAGGGTAGTCTTCGAGTAGGATGTGCCCGCCGCTGCACAGCAAGACGGCCATGATCTTGCTCAAAACTTCTGTTTTGCCGACGATAGCCTTTTCCACCTCCTGGATGATCTGGTCAGTGAGGCTGGCAAGCTGGTCGATGGTGATAGGGGTCGCAAGGTTATTCGTCACGGTAAATCTCCACGCTGGATTCCATCCATTTCAGGATGTCTTCGATTGAATTGTAGTATGTGGTGTTGTCGTAGCCGCTTCGGCGACGCAGGCGTGCCAGGAACAAGGCGCCCCAACGTAACAGGCGCGGGCGCTGTTTCTCCTGTTGCCCGGCGGACAGGAAGGCCTGAACACTGGCGGGCAGAGCGATACGCCCGGCATCCAATGCTTCCTGTACTTCGGCTGTCCGCGCCTTTTCTTCCAGGGCGACCGTGGCTGCCAGGAGCGTTTTTAAATTTTGGTGCAGCAATTGGCGCTGGTCCGCTTTACGGGATGATCCGCGCAGTAGCGATTGCCAATAAGCCAGGCGCGGGCTGGCATCGGGCCGGTCTGCCTGGTACGTTTTACGGTACCTGGCGGGGTGCATGGGGAGCATGCGGATGGTCAGCCAACCCGCCGCGGCGATCAACATCCCCCAGTAGATTTCCTGGTTCACGCTGGATAAAATCCGCCAGGCCGCCCAAAAGGCCAGGGCCAGCGGCTCGACGATGAGCGCCAGGAAGACGGACCGGAAGATGACCAGCAGGGCAAGCAGAATGCCGAGCAGGGACAGATACAGGTACAGGTGCCGGATGTTTTTCACTGGCCTGGCTCGCTTCTCTTGCGGCAATATTGGCTGATAGCGGTCAGACAATCCAGGCCAGTTTGTTGGTCCTGTGCGGTAGGCTGCCAGTTGCCATAGCGCACCGCCTCGAACAGGCGGGTAAGCTGGCGTACCGGGACTGCCGGCACCCCGCGCCCTTCCAGTAAACGCTCGAATTCGCGCGCCGTCATGGCCTGGCCTCTTTCGAGGCCCTGCTCCTCTTGCAACGCCTGGCTCATCTGGTGATAACAGCGCAAGATCACATCCTTGAAATCTACCCCGGAGCGGTAAGCGGCCAGGGCGTCTTCGGCCTCCTTGCGCACTGCGTCCTGGGCATTTAGCTGCGCACGCTGGCGGAGCGTGGCCCTCAGGCTGTAGATGGCCAGGAAGCTCACCAGCAGCGCCAGCCCGCCCAGCACAACCCATACCAGCTCTTGCGGCGGCTTGCCGAGCGGGGTGGTGATGTATTCAAAGGACGTGTAGCCGATCTGATTCAGTGGCTCATTCAGCGCTGCCTCCGGCCTGGCCGGGGTAATTCGTGGCAGCAGCCCGGCCAGCGCAAACAGGGCTACCAGCCAGGCCGCCAGGCGGGCGATCTTTTTCCAATCCGCCTGGATGATCAGGTTGAAAGCCAGGTAGAGCAGCCCCAGCGCAAAGCCCAGAGCCAGGATGCCCTGGGCAATAGCCAGCGAAAGCCCCGCGCTCCCTGGCGCAATCTGTCCCGTATTTGGATTTTTCCCCTCGCTCGCTGCGCCGGGAATAGGTGTGCCCGGTTGGAGGCGCAGATCGGCAAGGCTGGACGCCAGCAAAACAGCCCCCACCATCGCCAGCGCCAGCAGGAGCAACAGCATGTATTTGGTTTTATCGGTCATGATGCAGCCACTATCCATTTGGCAATCGTGAATCAGGCGCTCAGGCGCTTTGTTCATGGGATCGCCAGTTTTGTGCGGCTCGCCCTGTACGGGCCGCTTTTTCACCCATTTTACTGGCAAATTCCAGGAATGGGGCGGATTTGTCAGGATGAAATTTTCTTTGCCGGGAAAGTCATTAGCATTTCATGAGCGGCCGTACCGAAAAGGCTGTTTATGCGTCATAGAAATAAGGATTGTTTTAGCCGGTGTTTATTGGTTCCACTTTGCGGTACGTGGTGTAACACCGTATGCCGCAAAGCCAAAAAACTTAGGAGTAAACAATGATCCAAGATAATTCAGAAAAAAGCTTTTGCTTTGCCTCACCAGCCGGCCTCAGCCGGCGCAACTTTTTAAAGCTGTGTGGCGTTGTAGCGTCACTGCTGGCATTGCCGCAGGGATTTGGCAGTACCATTGCCCAGGCCCTGGCGGCAGGCCCGCGCCTGCCGGTGGTCTGGCTGGAATTCCAAGATTGCACCGGTGACAGCGAGTCGTTCATCAAGGCTGCCCGCCGCACAGACCCGCTCTCGCCTGGCGTGATTGATCCGCCCATCATCGACCTGCTGTTGGACTATATCTCGGTCGAATACCACGAGACGTTGATGACCCCATCCGGTGCGCAGGCGGAGCGCTCCTTGAGCGACGTGCTGCAGAAATACCCCGGGGAGTTCGTGGCCGTAGTGGAAGGCGCCATCCCGACCGCGGCAGATGGCGTTTACTGCACCATCCGTGGGCGTACAGCCTTGAGCATTGCCCGCGAGGTGCTGCCACAGGCCAGGGCGGTGATTGCTGCTGGCACCTGCGCGTTCGATGGCGGTTTGCCTGCTGCCGCGCCCAATCTGACCGGCGCCACCGGTGTGCAGGGTGCGGTGCTGGGCCTGAGTAATTTCGTCGCCCTGCCCGGCTGCCCGGCCAATGTAGTCAATATTGTGGCTACCATTGTCCACCTGATCACCTTCAACGTTCTGCCGCCCTGTGATAGCGCCGGGCGACCCTACTTTGCCTATGGCGATGAAATCCACGAACATTGTGAGCGACATAACCATTACGAAGCCGGGCGTTTCGTGCGCGCCTGGGGGGATAACGGCCACCGCAACGGTTGGTGCCTGTTCAAGATGGGTTGCAAAGGCCCTGAGACCAGACATAACTGCCCTACGGTGAAGTGGAACGATGACGCTTGCTGGCCGGTGGCCGCCGGTCATGGCTGTGTGGGCTGTGCTGCCAGCGGTTTTTGGGACAGGTTCCCGGTTTATCAGGAACTGCCCGATGATTAGGGAAGCATTTGTAACGGTGACCTCGGGCATATCGCGCCGGTGATCACCATTGCAAGGTTAAAGAGGATATTATGCCTGAAGTTTACTTACCCCTGGTGATGAATGGCAGCAGCGGTGGAACGGTCGTTCAGCGCGTGGTGGTCGACCCGCTGACCCGCATCGAAGGCCATCTGCGCATCGAAGCACAGGTCGAAAATAACGTGATTACCGACGCGTGGAGTTCCAGCACCATGTTCCGCGGTATTGAAGCCATCCTGATGGGCCGCGATCCGCGCGAAGCATGGGTTTTCGCCCAGCGCATCTGTGGTGTGTGTACTACCGTGCATGCCCTGGCTTCGGTGCGCGCCGTGGAGAATGCCCTGGGCATCACCATCCCGGATAACGCCCGCATCATCCGTAATCTGATCGAAGGGGCGCAGTTTATCCAGGATCATGTGATTCACTTCTACCACCTGCACGCCCTGGATTGGGTGGATGTGGTGGCTGCACTGGGCGCCGACCCGGCCGCCACCAGCCGCCTGGCAACCTCCATTTCACCCTGGCCCAACTCCAGCGCGGCGTATTTTACGTCAGTTCGCGACCGCCTGCAGACCCTGGTGGGCAGCGGTCAGTTGGGCCTGTTCGCCAACGGCTATTGGGGTCACCCGGCTTATGCTCTGCCGCCGGAGGCCAACCTGCTGGCCGTGGCGCATTATCTGGAAGCGTTGGACTGGCAGCGCGAGTTTATCAAGGTGCACGCTTTGTTGGGGGGCAAGAACCCGCATCCGCAAACTTACCTGGTAGGCGGTGTGGCCATCCCGGTGGATAAAAACAGCACCAAAGCGATCAATGCCGAGCGCATTGCCCAACTGCGCACCCTGGCAGCGCAGGCATTGGATATTGTCAACCAGGTGTATCTGCCCGATCTCAAGCTGGTGGCCTCGTATTACAAGGATTGGGCCGGGCTGGGCGCCGGACCGGGTAATTTCCTTTCGTATGGCGACTTCCCGCTGGACAATAGCGGCACCCCGACCGCGAACTGGCTGCCCCGGGGTGTGGTGCTGAACAATAACCTGGCATCTGCGCCTCAGGTGTTGGATGCCGGGCAGATCAGCGAATATGTCACGCACTCGTGGTACACCTACAGCAGCGGCGACCAGGCTGGGCTGCATCCTGCGGTGGGCGAGACCAGCCCCAATTACACTGGCCCGCAGCCACCGTACGAGCGCCTCGGCGTGGATGGTAAATATTCCTGGCTGAAATCGCCGCGCTACGATAACCTGGCAGTGGAGGTAGGTCCCCTGGCACGCGTGGTCGTGGCCTATGCCGCCGGGCACAGCCGCGTGCGCCAGCTTGTGGATGGGACGCTGGCAGAACTGAGTTTGCCCGCATCGGCGCTGTTCTCTACCCTGGGGCGCATCGCTGCTCGAGGCATCGAAACTCTGGCAATTGCCGAGCAGATAGGTGCCTGGATCGATGCCCTGGAAGCCAACATGAACGCCGGGATCACCGCCATCCACAACGGCGCGCTGTGGGACCCGGCCATCTGGCCGGCAGAGGCCAGCGGATGGGGCGCCACCGAGGCGCCGCGCGGCGGGCTGGGACATTGGGTGAGCATTCGCAACCAGAAAATCCAGCGTTACCAGGCGGTGGTGCCCACCACCTGGAACGGTTCGCCACGCGATGCACTGGGGCAGCGCGGCCCCTTCGAGCAATCCCTGGTGGGCACGAAACTGGCCGACCCGGCGCGCCCGCTGGAAATCTTGCGCACTATCCACTCTTTCGACCCGTGTATGGCCTGCGCAGTGCATTTGCTGGATGAGCGCGGCAATTCTACCGGGGTCAGGGTGCTGGTAGACGGGTAGTGCGATTCCATCTTGCAGGAAAGGCGGCGGGCAAAGCCTGCCGCCTTTCCTGCAAATTGTAAATTGTAACGAGGTATGAATGGACGAACTGCGTGTGATAGTGTTGGGATTAGGCAATTTGTTGTGCGGCGATGATGGATTTGGGATTCATGCCCTTCGCAGGTTGGAAGAGGGGACGGGCCTGGCAGGGGCGAGTCTCGACGCTGCCCCTGAGCCCCGTCTCTTCCCAGACCGTTTCACCGGTGGAGAGGTCGAATTTGTGGATGGAGGGGTGCTGGGGCTGAATTTGCTGCCGTTGGTGGAATCTTGCACGCACTTGTTGGTGTTGGATGCCATTGATGGTGGTTATCCACCCG
Source organism: uncultured Anaerolinea sp. (assembly GCA_964595435.1). Classification (GTDB taxonomy): domain Bacteria; phylum Chloroflexota; class Anaerolineae; order Anaerolineales; family UBA4823; genus RBG-16-57-11. The sequence goes on from CAZQQJ010000042.1 coordinate 57,839, forward strand.
GCACGGTCATTGAATTGGGCGGGGTGAAGGTGCCGCTGTATGCGACGCATAAGCTTTCCGAGCACCAAGTGAGTTTTCACGAGGTGCTCGCGTTGGCCGCTTTCCGCGGCCGCCTGCCGGAGCGGTTGCACGTCATCGGTGTGCAGCCTGCCGATCTGTCTGCAGGGATCGAACTGAGCGCGCCGGCTCAGGCCGCTCTGGACGAGGTGGCGACGCGGGCAGCACGGGCACTGGAAAGCTGGGTGCAGCCAACGGGGGCTTAATTCGAGCCTAATGTTAAGCGGGTACAATAGGCTGTATGAGTATCCTGGCGAACGCTTTCAGCCAGTTGCGCGCTTCGGCGCGGTTGCTGGCGCTGCTCTACGTACCATTGTTGGTTTTTTTCGTGGCCGCCGGGCTGGTGATCTGGGGAAAACCTTTTGTCTCGATCAATGACCTGACCGGGGATGTAACTGACATCGGCCACCTGCCCTTTTACGCGGGGGCTATCTCCCAGCTTGCCATCCTGCTGTGGTGTGCAGGGGCCACCCTGTGTTGGGCGGCTTATCTGCTGTTGATGAAATTGAATGCCATCCGGCCGGAAACCGGGCGACTGCTGCTCTCCGCCGCTTTGCTGACTACCTACCTGACCCTGGATGACGCCTATTTGCTCCACGAAAAAGTCTACGATAGATACCTGCACATCGGCGAAGGGAGCGTGCTGTTCGCTTACCTGATCCTGGGCATTCTGTTCGTGTATTTCAACCGCAAGGCGATCTTGAGCAGCCATTACGCCCTGCTCATCCTGGCCCTGGCGCTTTTCGCCGCGTCGATCGTCTCGGATGCGATACCCCAACAGGGCGTTGGCGTGGTCTATGTCTTCCAGAAATTCACCAAGCTGGCGGGGGATGCCTGCAAACTGGCCGGCATCCTCACCTGGCTGGCGTATTTTGCCGGCTATGCCTACCGGCAGGTGGCGCCGCTGGTCGTCCCAGCAAAGATGAGCGGGTGAATTGAGAGGGTTAGCCCGTCCCCAGTGCTGCCTGGCAACCTGAGTGGCACAATGCCGGTCTCCTGACGCGGCCAGGCCTCCCCCAGGTTCTGAACCGGCTGGAGGTTCATCTCTGTAACAAAATCATACCATCCAGCCGGTTCAGGAATTTGTTCGAGTTGAACTCGGTGCTGTTGACCATCACCAGGGTGGCAAAACCATGCGCCGGGTAGAGGCGCATCTCGCTGTGAAAGCCGCCTCCCCCACCCTCCTTGAATAAATAAGCCGTGCCGTTTACCTTGCCCATGTGCCATCCCAGGGTCATCGGGATGGACCGGCCACCGCGGTCTGCTTGCTGCGTCTCGAAGGTGCGTTTGGTCCGCACGTCGAACAACGCCGACTGTGGGCGCAGTTGGTCTTGCAGGAAACGCACGAAGGCGCGCGGCGTTCCCACCAGCCCGCCGAATGCCGGGCCATTCAGGTGATGGCTCTTCAGGCACAGCCAGTTGCCCTCGTAATCGCCCCAGAATTTGCGGTCGGTGACCAGCCCTTTGATCAGGTTGGTCAGGGAATATTTTGCCAGGTAGCCTTTGGCATGGCGGATCGGGTCGGGGATAGTGAAACCCATCTCGTTGTGCGATAGGCCCAATGGCGTCAGCACCCTGGTGTGCAGGTGAACCGGATAGGCTTGCCCGGACGCCTGCTCGATGATTTTACCCAGCAGCCAGTAGCCGATATTGGAATAGGCGAATTTCTCACCCGGCTCGGAGGCCAGTTTCGAGTTGGTGTGCAGCACCGCGGCCAGGGCAGCGGCCTCGTCGAATGTGGCATCCTCCTCTGCCAGGTGCGCCCAGCGCAGGGGGATAGGGTTAGGCAGTCCGGCGGTGTGCGCCAGCAGTTGGTGGACGGTGATGCCGTGACCACGGTAAGGGGTATCCGGCAGGTAGCGATCCATTTCGTCATCCAGCCCCAATCGGCCTCTTTCTACCAGTTGCAGGACGGCGGCAGCGGTGAAGGTCTTGGTCATCGAATAGGCCATCAGCGTGGTATCCGCCGCCATGTTCCTGCGGTTTTGGATATCCGCCCAGCCGCCGGCGTACTCGAAGAGGATTTCCTCGGCATTTGCGACGAGATATTGCAGGCCAGGAACTTGTGCTCCGGCGACCTGGTTCAGAGCGTTGGTAAGTTTTTGTTCGGTCATGTACCTGCTCATTTCTTTATACTCTCATGGCAATGAAGTCACCGTCCGTGAAGCACCATTCCGGGCCGACCTGCCCGGCGATGAACTCGCCGGGCTACAGGGCAGCACCCCATGAATGGGGTTAAAGGGGCAGGTATGAGTATAACACGCATCGGATATCGTCTCAGTTACTCTCGGCTTTTTCGGATAACCTGGTCGCGAAAAGAGCGCATTGATTTATGGCGGCTTTCATTCTTGACACGGGTCTTTAATTTCTCTATACTATAAATAGGCCCCCACAGCCCGCGCCATTTCCTGGCCCGGGCTGTGTTGTTTTCAAGAAAGGAGATGTCCCGATGGCAGTAATCACTATTTCCAGAGAATTGGGCAGCGAAGGAACGGAGATTGGGTGCCAGGTGGCTCAGGCCCTGGGTTATCATTTTGTGGATAAGAAATTGATCGGTGAGGTGTTGCAGGAATATGGCTTTGTCGAACTGGAGTCCTTGTATCGCAAAGCGCCGGGTTTCTGGGCGCGCTTCGACGATGCCAACCTTAGCCTGATCAAGATGTTGAACCAGGTGATCCTGGCGGTGGCGCAATACGGCGACGTGGTGATCGTGGGGCGCGGCGGGTTCGTGGTGTTGGATGGCTACACCGATGTGCTCAATGTGCTCATCCAGGCGCCCTTCGAGTTGCGCGCCCGGCGGTTGATGGTTCGCCAGTCGTCCGAGGATGCGCTGCGCGGTGCCTCGTTGTCCGGAGGGGCAGTGCCTGCCTCGTACGAACAGATCGAAGCGCATTTGCGCGATAGTGACCAGGCGCGCCAGGCGTTCATCCAGGCTTTCTACGGTTCGCGCTGCGACCTGGCTGCTGCTTTCCACCTGGTGATCGATACCGGTATGATCTACCCGGACATGGCTGCCTCGTGGATTGTCGATGCGGCTCGAGCTATCGACCTGCGCCCGCTCGGTGGTAAGACGACCCAATCGATCCAGGTCGATTCTATTCTGGCCAAGACAGTGACAAAAGCGCTGCGCCCGGCTCCTGTGCCCGCGATCTGAATTCATCTTGACTCCTGGCAGTAAATCCTCTATACTCAGAATGAGTAGTTCTTAATCCGCGTTCCATCGAAGAATCAGCGCGTGCCTGGCACGCCGCGCAAAACCGGTGAGGGTGAGCTACTCACAAAGCATCGATCCTTCACCGGTGCTGATCATTGCAACCATGCCAGGAGGTAGAAAAAATGAGTACGGATGAACGAAAAACGGGCGAGTGGCGACGCTTCTTGCCCAGGCGACCGGCACTGGTGCTGGCCGTAACCTTTGTTGCCATGTTGGTGCTGTTGAACGGTTGTGTCGCGGGTACTGCGCCGCGACCACTGGTGGATATCCAATCCGAAGTGAGCACCGCCGTGGCTGCCACGATGAGCGCCGAAAATAGCAGCGCCGTGGCTCAATCTGGCCTGACCGCCGATCAGGTGGCGACCGAAGTGGCCGTGCAGGTGGCTGCTCAGGTTGCCACACAAATGGCAGCCCAGGCTGCCGTAGCCAGCCCTGTGTCGGCTGCCAGTGCTGCAACCCCCACGCCGGTGCCGGTCATTGTGCAGGCTGCCTCGCCTACGCCTGTGCCTGCCGTACAGGCGGCTTCGCCGACCCCTGTACCGGCGGCTGCCGCAGCCCCGGCGCCCAAGATCTGGGCTGAAGCCAATACCAATTGCCGGGCTGGCCCGGATACGGTCTACAAGGTAGTTGGCTATTTGATGGAAGGGGCAACATCATTCGTTTATGGGCGGGATGCGGCCAACGAATGGTGGTATATCCAGAACCCCACCAGTTCCAAAACCAACGCCAATTGTTGGGTGTGGACTGGCTCCACGCGAGTGGAAAACGGGGCGGCGGATATGCCGGTGGTCGCTTCGCCTTCCCTCAACCCCAGCACGAAGGCATCCAATAACTATTGGAACACTTGCGGATATGGGGGGTGCGGTTACTATGCCGGATACCCCTACACCTACTGCAAGAATAACTGTGCATCCTGCAATTGCACCAAGGGCAAGCGTGTGTGCCGTACGCACAAGGTATTGGTATGCACCAAACCCAACAAGTGCACCTGGAAGACGGTGCGGGATTGCGATTATTATCCCAATTGCTCCGCCTGTTACTCTTCGTGCACGGCCTGTTTCCCTTACGTAAACTGGCCCCCGGCGCCATCCTGCAATAACAAATTCCCGGACGATTGGTGGGACGATAATAAGGTTGTCTGGAAGCAATAACGATTACGGCAGGCTGGACAGGTCGTAACTGGCAGCCAATGATCTGGCCTGGCCTTTAAGACCTGTCCGGTTTGGCCTCCCAAATCGACAAACCGAATAACCCTGGCTCGAATAAGTCATGTGGGCTGTCCCAAAAGGCACTTTTGGGACAGCTCTTGTTATCCTCCTCCCCCAACTTTTTGGATAACTCCCTCCGGTTCAAGGGCTTTTTGCGCAGCGAAAACCGACCCGCGGATCATCGTAGGAGTGCGACGCGGAGCGCGCCGAACAGCGGCTGCGGCTGGCGGCCAGCTTTTCCTGGCCGAACAGGTCGACCCAGGCGCTGCCACGGATAACGTGGTTCCAGGGCGGGCCAGGATTCAACGGGTTGCGGGCGGGCATATTCCAGTAGCCATCCCAGTTGTACCAATCCAAAACCCATTCCGATGCATTACCGGCCAGGTCGAGTACGCCGTAGGGGCTGGCTGCGCCCGGGTAGCTGCCAATAGGAGCGAGGCAGAGCGGTTTTTGCTGCGTCAGTCCCCACCCGGCAGGCTGCTTCTCCTGGGGAAAGGTCGCCGGTTGCGCGGCAGCCAGCCAATCCCAGGCATTGTCCAGGTCGATTGGCCAGGGGATGAGCGGAACGCCGCTGGGATCAAGGCCCACGTTGGCCAGGTTCGGTTGCCAGTCATTCCCCCAGGGATAGGCGCGGTCGGGAAGCGGATTGGGTCGCCTGGCAAGCTGCGCGCCCGGAGTGGACCCGGGCAATTCTACCCCGCCGCGACAGGCTTTCTCCCATTCGGCCTCGCTGGGCAGGCGCTTGCCAGCCCACAGGCAGTAATCCTGTGCCTCTTGCCAGCTTACTCCTACCACAGAGAGGTCGGCCTGGCCGGGGTGGTAGCGCAGCCCTCTCCAGTAGCGCGGTGGCCGGCGGCCGGCCTCCTGCAAGAAGCGGGCGTATTGGGCGTTGGTCACCTCGTAGCGATCGATCCAGAAGGCATCCAGGTAGACCGGATGCAGGGGATGCTCATCGGGTGAGCCGTTATCATCACCCATCAAGAATTCGCCGGCGGGCACGTAAGCCATGCTGGCACCCAGTGTTTCAGCGAACGCCAGGGGAGACGATGCAGCCAGGCCGCGCAGCAAGGCAATTTCAACCAGAGAGGCATTGGGCGGGGTACGCTGCGTGTAGACGATGGCAGTGCTAAATAATAAGCCGATCATCAGTGCCGCGCTGGCAGCGATGCGCCAGGAGTCGGTCATCATCGATATTATTGCATATTCAGGGTGGCGAGTCAATTTGGCAGCACACGCCGGAAGAAGATTCATTCCGGGCGCGCTTGCTTTTTCTCGCAACTTCGCTATAATCATAGTAAGTTATTCACACGATGTAAATAAGTTACCATGAGAACCAGTCCAACGATTACAGCCACTGAAATGCGCGGTATCAATCGCTCGGCGGTGCTGGAGACCATCCGCCGTCAGGGACCAGTAGCGCGCACCACCATCGCTGATGTGCTGCAGGTCAGCTTGCCCACGGTGATGCGCATCGTGGATGAGTTGATCACCGAGGAATTGGTGATCCCTACTGGCGACAAGGAGTGGAGCGGCGGGCGTAAACGCCCGCTGCTCGAGTTCAACGCCGGCGGCCATTTGATCATCGGTGTGGATATGAACGAGACCCGCCTGTACGGCGCGGTTGCCAACCTGGCCGGGGAGGTGCTCCACGAGACCTTTCTGCTGCACCGCACGCGCGGCGTGCAAAGTTACGACTTCCTGGTCTCGGTGATCGAAGAACTGTTGCAGGTCGCTTCGACCACCGGCAAGCACATCCGTGGCATCGGGGTGGGCGTGCCAGGGATCACCTTTTACGAGAAAGGCGTGGTGCAGTGGGCGCCAACCCTGGAATGGCGCGATTTTCCGCTCAAAGAATCTTTAAACGCTCGCTTTGGCCTGCCGGTGGTGCTGGATAACGACGTCAACGTCTCCGCCCTGGGCGAGATGTGGTTCGGCGTAGGGCAGAAATGCAACAACCTGGTGTTGGTGATGGTGGGCAACGGCATTGGCGCGGGGATCATCATCGATGGTGGTGTGTACCGTGGCTCGCACCTCACTGCCGGCGAGATCGGTTTCTTGCTGCCCGACCGTACGCATTTGGGGGTAGAGCGCCAGGGCTACGGCGCGCTCGAATCCCTGGCCTCGGCTGCCAGTATTGCTGCGCGCGCCCGCCAGTCCCTGGGCACAGCAGCGCCGCCAACGCTTACTGCTGAGGACGTCTTCGAAGCCTATCGCCGCGGCGAGCACTGGAGTCGCCCGATCGTCTTCGACACGGTCGATTACCTGGCGCAGATGGTGGCAGCCCTGGCGGTGTGTTTCGACCCAGATATGATCGTGCTCAGTGGCGACGTATTCAAGTCGGCTGACCTGCTGCTCGAGCCGATCTACCGGCGTATCGAAGGGGTGGTCCCTATCCGTCCCCGGCTGGAAATCTCCACCCTGGGGCACCGCGCCGGCATCATGGGGGCGATCATCGAAATCCTTTACAACACCTCTGACTTTTATCTGGTGCGCAAGCTGGCCTAACCGGGCAGGGGCTGCGCCCGTAAATTTCGGAGAAGATGTGACATTTGTCACTTGTAATTGCATAGGTTTTTTGTTATCGTTAGAGTGTTATTGCAATATATGATGAACGCGCCTCGGGGGGAAACAATTGTTGCGTTCCAGTCATTTTTGCTTGTGGAGGCGTTGAGCCAACAGTCGGATCTGGTCGCTGATCCGTGATCGAGACGGGGGATTGTTGGTTAGCCAATAGCGAAACCGGCCACAATTGTTTTGGGCCGGTTTTAATATTTTAAACAGGATGCAACCGTCGTTCAAACAGGAGGAAACCGACATGGATCACCATCCCAAGCTCGAAAAAATATTTCGATTGCTAATGGCTTGTATTTTCGCTGTCACCATGGGCGCGCCGCTCGATGCTCTGGCGGCGGGCAGCCCTGAGGCGACTGCAGCTCGCGTTGCCGATCTGCGGGAAAATGGGCCGGCAGCACCGGAAGCGGTGTGGACGGCGTATAACGACTGCGCCTGGGCCAGCGGCCAGACGAACACCAATATCACCACCTACTCCCATACCGGCACCACTTCAGGATTGCTGAAGAACTACGCCACCGGTGCCAATACAACCGTCACGGTCTCGATCACCAAGAACGGGAGCATTACCACCTACACCGGCAACGGTGCAGAAACCGCCTCGGGCACGGACGCATACAACACCTTCCACGGCTACGCCAATATGACCGGGGTGATCAATTATGCCAGCGCGGCCGGCTGGTGGGTGGACGTGACTTTCACCGGTCTCGACCCGGCTAAGACCTACACTTTCGCCACCTCCGCCAACCGGGCCGATAGCTCGTACACCCGGGATTCGCGCTTCACCATCTCCGATATGACCGCCGCCACCAACGCCAGCACGAGCGGGGTGAACGTGATCAGCAACGAGTCGGTGTATTTCAACACCGGCTATAACACGGTCAACGGCTACGTCGCCCGCTGGACGGGCATCCAACCGGGAACGGATGGCGACTTCAAAGTCCGCGTCGAAGCCAACAGCGGGTATTACGGTTACGGCCCCAGCGTGTTCATGCTGCAAGAAGAAGGCACGCCTGCCCCCGTTATTACCACGACGGGGACGTTGAGCGCCTTCAGCAGCACGCCGGGCAATCCCTCGGCGGAGCAGAACTACACCGTATCCGGCAGCAACCTGACCGGGGACATCACCATCACTCCGCCGGCCGATTTCGAGCTTTCCCTGACCAGCGGGAGCGGGTTCGGGGCTGCGCCGCTTACGCTGACCCCCAGCGGGGGCAGCGTGCCTTCGACCACCGTCTACGTGCGTTTCAACCGCGCCACCGAAGGCACTTCCAGCGGAAACATCACCCATACCAGTCCGGGAGCGACGGCGCAGAACGTGGCGGTGAGCGGGACGGCGACCGCGCCGCTGACCAGTTGGGCGGCGTATAACGACTGCGTCTACCGCAGCAGCGACCAGTACATCGCTGCCAACGTCACCCAGTACGGCGTGGGCAGCGGCTTCACTGGCTCGACCTCTGGCCTGCTGCTGGACCAGGCCACCGGCCAGTCGACCGGGATTACCGCTGCCCTGACACAAAGCGGCGGCGTAAACTGGCAGGCCGACCCGGCCAGCGGTGGGCATGATACGGCTGCTGGTACAGATGCTTACAACACCTTCCACGGCTTTGCCGATATGACCGGTGTGATCTACTATGGCTCGAGCGCTGGCTGGTACGTGGATCTGACCCTCACCGGCCTCGATCCTGCCAAGACCTACACTTTTGCCACCTCCGCTGCTCGTTCCAACAGTACTTACACCAGCAGGGGGACTATTTACACCATTTCCGGCGTAGATGCTGCTACCAACGCCAGCACTTCTGGCGTGAACGTCATCGATGCCCTCTCTGTGTGGTTCAACACTGGCGATAACGACGCCCAGGGCTACGTGGCGCGCTGGACGAACATCCAGCCTGGCGCCGATGGCAGCTTCAAGGTGCGGGCCACTCACCACTCGAGCGCCGAAAGCGGCTATAAAGCCTATGCCTTCGACGTGTTCCTGTTGCAACTGGAATCCGGCGAGCCCCCGGTGCAGCACACCCTGGTGGTGAGCGACGATGGCAACGGCAGCGTGACACTTACCCCGCCGGGGGGCACCTATAACGAAGGCAGCACGGTGATATTGACACCGGTTCCCAATAGCGGTTACGTCTTCAGCAATTGGAGTGGGGCGAACGCCGGCGATGTCACCAACAATGGCAATGGCACCTGGTCGATCGTGATGAACGCCGACAAAGCCGTCACCGCCAACTTTGCTGTTGGCCCGACCACGGCCACCTTCCAGGAAGGGGTGAGTGGGTATGCCGGTACCGTGGATACGACCATCATGCAGAGCGAACCGGCGGTAGGTCACGGCGCGTTGGATTCGCTCGGTTGGGATACCGATGATCCGTCTGGCAGCGGCCAATATAACTATACCCTGATGCGTTTCGATAACATCTTTGGCTCAGGCGCTGGACAGATTCCAGTGGGGTCCACCATCCAATCGGCCACCTTGCGCTACGTGGTCTCCAACACCGGAGCAGCGGCGGACGCCAACGAAGTCGCCGTGGCCTGGGAGGAAACCGAGACCTGGAACGGTTTCGGCGGAGAAGCGGGGGTGCAGGCCGATGAATACGGGGCCAGCCTGGGCAGCGCCGTCGGTGCGTCGACCGGTGCCCAGACGCTGGACGTTACCGCCAGCCTGGCGGCCTGGTCAGGCAATCCCTCTGCCAATCGCGGTTGGATCTTCCGTCCGACGGGGACGGATGGGATCGACCTGCGCTCTAGCGAATATGCCACCGCTGCCGAACGTCCGAGCCTGACGGTTCAGTACACCACAGGCACGTCGCCAACTTGCTATGCCCTGACCCTGGGGCACACCGGCAATGGCAGCACCCCTACTGCTACCCCGGCCAACTCGGCCGGCTGCGTCGCGGGGCAGTACCTGGCCGGCGAAGCAATCAGCCTGAGCGGCGCGATACCCGACGCCGGATGGCAGGTCGGTAGTTGGACGGGCACCAGCAACGACGTCAGCACCGCCAGCACGAACTCGCTGGTCATGCCGGCCAGCGCCCATTCGGCAGGCGTCAATTACATCGAATCAGGCCCATCCGTTAAGGTCTGCGAGAGCTTCGACGCCGGTTGGACCGACGGCGCCAGGATCGATAACGCCGACTGGTTCTCCAACAACGCCGGGCCGACCGTCGAGCAGAACGAGGGGGTGGCCACGACCTGGGGATTGAGCAATTCCGGCACGATGTATATCTGGAGAGGGCAGTCCTTCAGTTGGGCTGATCCAACGCTGACGGGCATCGTCGTCCAACAGGATTTCGAAACCAGCGCCACGGCCCAGTTTGACGACGACCGTGTGGGCTGGCAGACTACCCCCAGCGACGTCAATTCCGACTATGCCTTTGGGGTGCAACTCGATAACGCCAGCAGCCACCTCAGGATCGAGGGCTATTGGGACCATGTGTATGGCGCAAGCGACGACGATGGTCGGCCAGAACTGGCTAACCTGGACAGTGCCGGCCTGGCAGCCAACGCCTGGTACCGGCTGATTGCCACGTTCACCAAGCTGACAGCGACCTCGGCAAAGATCGACGTCGAGCTGTGGTCGCTGGACGCCAGCGGGAATCCGCTTTCCCTGGTGGCCAGCGGCAGCCTGGCCGACACCAGCGCGCTGGGTGCCACCTCACCCAACGCTTCCCCCGCACCGGAGTATTTCACTACTGCTAATCTTTACCCCTCTTTCAAAAATCACACCGGCCTGGCTGGCAACGCCGATAATGCCTGCTATGAGGCGTTGACCAGTATGCCGGTCAACCACGCACCGGACCAGCCGGTGCTCATTGCTCCGGCGAATGGGGCGTCAAACGTCTCCACATCACCCACCCTGGAAGTCACCGTCAGCGACCCGGACCTGGATGCCATGAATGTCACCTTCTACGGTCGCCAGGCGGGCGGCGGAACAGGTGAAGATTTCACCCTCATCGCTCTGCCAGACACGCAGAATTACTCGACCAGCTACCCGAATACCTATCTGGCCCAAACGCAGTGGATCGTCGACAACAAAGACGCTTTGAGCATTGCCTTTGTCACTCACATGGGCGATGTGGTGAATACCGCCAGCAGCACGACTGAATATACCCGGGCGGACGCAGCCATGGATCTGCTCGACCCGCCGGATGTCTTTTACAGCATGGGCCCCGGCAACCATGACTACCCGACCACCAACTACAATACCTATTTCGGTTACTCCCGCTTTTCCGGGAAGAGCTACTACGGCGGCCGCTACAGCACGGCCAACAACGACAACAGTTATTCGCTGTTCAGCGCCTCGGGTATGGACTTCATCCTGATCAACCTGGAATATAACCCGGGGACGGCGGTGCTGGATTGGGCGGATGGCTTGCTGAAGGCAAACAGCGGGCGCCGGGGGATCGTGGTCAGCCACAATATCCTCCAGATCAACGATGCCTGGGGCTATCAGGCGATCTATGATTCCCTGAAGGACAACCCCAACCTGTTCCTGATGCTGTGCGGGCACAACCATACTCCCACGGATGGAACAGCCTTCCGTTCCGACCCCGGCGACGACGGACATACCATCTATACCCTGCTCTCTGATTATCAGGAATATCCTAACGGCGGCAACGGCTACCTGCGCATCCTGACCTTCTCGCCGGCGACGGACAACATCCACGTCAGCACCTATTCGCCCACCCTGGGCGCGTATCTGACTGCCACCGGCAACACCCTCGATCTGGCTTACGATATGGCCGGCGGCAGCGGGCCGTACGTGAACCTGGGCACGGTCAGCGGCGTGGCCAGCGGCAGCAATGCCTCCCTGGTCTGGCCCGGCCTCTCGGTGGATACCGAGTACGAATGGTACGTCGACGTCTCGGACGGGGTGCTGCAGACCACCGGCCCGACCTGGACTTTTGCCACCTATTCGACTCCGCCGGTCTGTTATGTGCTGACCCTGGGGCATACCGGCAATGGCAGCACTCCAACCGCTACCCCGGCCAATTCGACCGGCTGTGCGGCAGGCCAGTACGTGGCCGGGGCGTCAGTCAGTTTGAGCGGGGCGGCGCCAGACACCGGTTGGGAGATCGACGGCTGGTATGGCACGAGCAACGACGCCGGCACCGGCAGCACCAACACGCTGACCATGCCGGCCAGCGCCCACGCCGCGGGTGTGAACTACGTCGAGTCTCCTCCAGGCCCGACCACGGTCACCTTCCAGGAGGGGGTGACCGGCTACGCCGGTACAGTAGATACCACCATCATGGAGAGCGAGCCGGCTGTGGATCACGGCGCGCTGGATTCGCTCGGCTGGGACACTGACGATCCGGTGGGCGCCGGCCAATACAATTATGCTCTGATACGTTTCGACAACATCTTTGGCTCGGGCGCTGGCCAGATCCCGGTAGGGTCTATCATCCAATCGGCTACCTTGCGCTATGTAGTCTCCAACACCGGGGCCGCAGCGGACGCCAACGAAGCCGCCGTGGACTGGACTGAATCCGAAACCTGGAATGGTTTTGGTGGAGAAGCAGGAGTGCAGGCCGATGAATACGGGGCCAACCTGGGCAGTGCCAGCGGTGCGGCGACCGGCGTCCAGACGCTGGATGTGACGGATAGCCTGGAGACCTGGGTAAGCAACCCCACCGCCAACCGCGGTTGGATCTTGCGCCCGACCGGGACGGACGGCGTAGATTTTCGCTCCAGCGAATACGCCACGGTTGCCGAGCGGCCTAGCCTGACTGTGGAATACACTGTGGGTACGCCGACCTGCTATCCATTGACCCTGGGCCACACCGGCAATGGCAGCGACCCGACTGCCGTCCCGACCAGCTCAACCGGTTGCGCGGCTGGACAGTACCTGGCCGGCGAACCCATCAGCTTGAGCGGCGCCGCGCCGGATACCGGCTGGCAGATTGCAGGCTGGACGGGCACCTCGGATGACAGCAGCACCGCCACCACGAACTCTTTGACCATGCCAGCCAGCGCCCATACGGCGGGCGTCAACTATATTCTCGAAGAAACCTGTACTTACCACAATGATGTCCTGGCGGATAGCCCGATTGCCTACTGGCGTTTGGGAGAGACGAGCGGGATTATTGCGAACAACCTGGGTAGCCTGGGGTACGCAGTGGATGGCACATACCAGACTGGCGTTACCCTGGGAGTAGATAGCCTGATTGGCTCAACCGACAAGGCAGCCGGTTTCGATGGGGCGACTGGTTTTGTCAGCATTCCCAATGATGCGGGCATCAATACCGGTGGACCCTATACTGCAAAGACCATCGAATTGTGGTTCAAAGCCAATGCCCTCACAGGCCGGCAGGTTCTGTACGAGCAGGGAGGCGTCCATAAAGGTCTCAATATCTACCTGGATGGCGATCAGCTTAAGGTTGGAGCCTGGAACCTGGATACAGGTAACTGGGCAGCGACAACGGTGACTGCCGGTACGGCCTATCACGTGGCCGTGACGTATGACGGCAGCACGCGCATGGTCACCGGTTACCTGAACGGCGTGAGTTTTGGCTCGGCGGATACCGGCCACAACGCCATCGATTCGCACGTAGGATTGATCGGCATTGGCGCGGTGAACGACGAGACACGCTGGAGTGACACGGAAGCCACTCCGGCGGGTGAATCTGGCTGGTATTTCAATGGGGTCATCGATGAAGTAGCGCTGTACAATGCAGTACTTCCTGTAGCGCGCATCCAGCTTCGCGCCCAGGGTTGTGGGGGTGCGGTGTGTTACGCTTTGACCCTGGGACATACAGGCAGCGGCAGTACGCCGACGGCTACCCCGGCCAACTCGGCTGGCTGTCCAGTAGGGCAGTACGTGGCTGGCGAGAATATCAGCCTGAGCGGTGCGACGCCTGCCACTGGCTGGCGGATCGGCAGTTGGACGGGCACCTCGAACGACAGCAGCACGGCCAGCAGCAACTCGCTGACCATGCCAGCGGGCGCTCATTCGGCCAGCGTAAACTACCTGCAGAACTGCTATGCCCTGACGGTAGGGCATACGGGCAATGGCAGCACCCCGACCGCCACCCCGGCCAACTCGGCGGGCTGTGCGGTGGGGCAGTACGTGTACGGGGCGA
>CAZQQJ010000043.1:0-70386 GCA_964595435.1 uncultured Anaerolinea sp.
TTTGCCATCCTTCGGTCTCAGAACTGAAGTCACCGACACTTTTGCGTTACACTCCCTTCCCTGATGGTGAGGCTATTGTACCAGAAATCAATTATAATACCCTTATGTCTGAAATCTTCCACCCACCCCGTTAACTCGGCGCACTCTGCCCGCCGGCCCGTGCACCGCCTTTGTATCTTCTCCCTGAAATCTGCTTACGAATTGACGAAACACTCATCCCTCAGACCAGGAGAACGATACGATGGCAAAACGTGTACTGGCGCGCCCGTTGCCTGGGGCGCGGCTTCTGCGCAAGGGTATTCCCCTCGCTTTTTTATTTCTGTTGATCGAATTCTTCGATGAATTCCATTACGGCATCGAGGGCGCTGTATTGCCCTCCTTGCGCACCGATCTCGGCCTGACTTATGCCCAGGCCGGTATACTGCTGGGCTTGCCCCATATCATCGGCACGCTGATCGAGCCGCTGATCATGCTGCTGGGCGACTCCCACCTGCGCAAACGGCTGGTAGTGGGCGGCGGGCTGGCAATCGCGGCGGCGGTAACGCTGCTGGCAAATGCGCAAGCTTTTCCGGCGGCAATGTTGGCCTTCACCATAATCTTTCCGGCCAGCGGCGCCTTTGTGACTCTGTCGCAGGCCACGCTCATGGACCTCAACCCCGGACGCCAACCGCAGACGATGGCGCGTTGGACCGTGTTCGGCGCTTTGGGCAGTCTGCTCGGGCCGCTGGTCGTCACCGCAGCTTTTGCCCTGGGCCTGGGCTGGCGCGGGAACTACGTTGGCCTGGCGATCCTGGCGCTGGCGCTGGTCGCGCTTTTGCTGCCCCGGCCTTTCCCGGCGCACCACCATCCGGATGGCAACCCTGGGCAGCCCGGCGCTCTGCCGCGTGAACTGCTCTCCAACCTGTGGCAGGCCGCCCGGGACCTCCGCTTGCTGCGTTGGTTTCTTTTATTGGAGCTGTCCGACCTGCTGTTGGACGTGTTCACCAGTTACTCGGCGCTGTATTTTGCAGACGTGGCCGGCTTCAACCCGGCCCAGGTGGGCATGGTCATGGGGGGACTGATGGCCGCCGGCCTGCTGGGCAACCTGGCGCTGATCCCTTTGCTGGAGCGCATCCCCGGACGGAAACTGGTGCGCATCACTGCGGCGATCAGCGCGGTTTTATACACCGCATGGCTGCTCGCCCCCTGGCCATGGGCCAAAGTTGCCCTGGCAATTGCGGTGAAAACCTGCACCCTGGGCTGGTACGAAGTGTTACAGGGCGAAGCCTATGCAACGCTGCCGGGGCGCTCGGGGACGGTGATGGCCTTGAGTTCAATGATGGACCTGCTGGGCGGCGCGCTGGTCTGCTTCGTCGGCTGGTTCGCCAGCCAGGCCGGCCTGCCGGCGGCCATGTGGCTGCTGCTGGCCGGACCTTTAGCGCTGGTTTTGTTCGTTCCGCGGTAGCCCCGGCTCATTTTATCGTGCCAGTTGCGAGGTTCGCCCGCAACTGGCACGATCTATTTGCCTCTGTAACTTTCAACTGCATACCCAACCAGCCCGGCGCAAATGAGCAAGATCACGCTGGTCACCGGCGCGTTGTAGCTCAGGTGCGACGCGTCTACCGCAAGAGCCACAGCCAACATGCCGTTCAGACTGCCCCAGGCCACGCCAAATACGACCAGCGAGGAAAGCGCGGCGAGAGCCAGCCCAGGCCACAGCCCCAGTACACAGGCGACAAGCAACACGGGCAGGCTGAAAGCCATCGCCGAAGGCGAACCCAGGCCATAACTGGCGACATCGGCGCTGACCAGAAGAAACAGCAGCCCGGAAAGGATGCCAGCCGCCAGAGCAGGGCGCCCCCGGCGCGCCAGAACGGAGAGGCCGGCCAGGATGCCGATGAACACCAGGCCGCCAACCACCGTTTCCCAGTCTTCCAGCGTGCCGGTGATGGCCCACCCGCCGATCACCGCCAGCGTTGCCAACCCCAGGCCGACGCCGGCGGCAGTGACGATGCGCGCCTGGGCGATGGTGGCCGGTTCAGGAAATTGAGAGGATGTTTTCATCATGTCACCTGCCTTCAGAAAGAATAAAACGCCGGTAGCCATAGAACGTGTTTCCCGCCATCAGGTTGACCGGGATCGCCCCGAAGTCAGCAGCAGTTCAGTCAGTTCGGTCATGGCGTTGATGTTCCAGGTTGAGTCCGTTGAAGGTTTGGAGCGGGGTGTTCGGCCCAAAAGGCGCGAATCGCTTCCTTCACCCGCCGTACGGCTTCTCCTTGCTGCCCGGGGAAAAGCTGGCGGTTGAGGGCGGCCAGGTTTTTACGCCCCGCCTGTGCGGCAGATATCCCCAGGCTCTCATACAATACGCTTTGCGGCACGCCATACATGCGCTCGATATAGGGCACAGGCATCCAATCCCGGATCATTTCGACATCCAACTCGCCCGATCGCCGGTCAGCCATCCAGCGGGCATGTTGAAACGAACGCACAACGCGCATGGTAAAAACGAGGCTGACCCAAACCCCCACCAGGATCAGACCAATCACCAACGCCTTTTTCCACAAAGGCGGCTTTTTCGACGAGGTTTCTGTACTCATCATTTCTGGCACGAAAATGAGACGCGAATGAACAAAGCAAGCTCCCAAATTATAAGCGACAAATGAACCACGCAGGCCCGTTTGCCGTCGCAGCTTGCCGCACCCACGACCTGGCAAAGAGGCGAACCAGGTTTGTAGTAAAATATTATCTGAAGCGAATCCAAATTGGCTGTTCGCTCCCACTGATCCTTGTCCACGCCTTATTCTGTTTAACGTCCACCGTCTACAGACCGAAGGAGGCTATTCCCATGCAAGACCTGACCCAAGAAATTCTGGAGTTGATCCGCCTGGCAGCCACCAACCTGCCGCCGGATGTCGAAGCCTCGCTGCAACGCGCGCTGGAGCAAGAAGAACCCGGCTCAGCCGCTCGCGGCGCCTTGGAGACTATTCTGAAAAATGTGGCGCTCTCTCGCCAGCAATCCACCCCCATCTGCCAGGATACTGGCACCCCCATCTTTTACGTCAAATATCCCGAGGGCTGGAGCACGCGCAAGCTGCGCCAGCAAATCGAAAACGCCGTGGTCGAAGCCACCCAACGTTCTTTCTTGCGCCCGAATTCAGTCGATTCGCTGACCGGCAAAAACAGCGGCAACAACCTGGGCGGGGGCCACTTCCCCACCATACACTTCGAGGAAGTCGAAGGCGATACGCTCACCATCGATCTGATGCTCAAAGGCGGCGGCTGCGAAAACGTTGGGGCGCAGTACTCCTTACCCAACACGGCGCTGGGCGCCGGGCGCGACCTGGCCGGGGTGCGCAAGGTGGTGCTCGACGCGGTACACCAGGCGCAAGGCCAGGGTTGTGCGCCTGGCATCCTGGGGGTGGCCATCGGCGGCGACCGCGGTTCAGGCTACGCGGCTTCCAAAGAAGTGTTATTTCAGAACATGGAGCAGGCCAACCCCAACCCGGAACTGGAAGCCCTGGAAGATCGCCTGACCGAAGAAGCCAACCAGCTCGGCATCGGGCCGATGGGGTTCGGCGGCAAGACCACCGTACTGGACACCAAGATTACCCACCTGAATCGCCTGCCGGCCAGTTTTTACGTGACCGTCTCGTACATGTGCTGGGCTTACCGCCGGCGCCGGATGACCTGGCGCGAAGGACAGGCAACTTTTGAGTGATAAGGAGTCAATAACATGCAAAAGGTACAACTCCCTCTCAGTGACGAGGTCGTGCGCAGCTTGAAAGTCGGCGACCCGGTGGCGCTTTCCGGCGTGATGGTCACCGGCCGCGACGCGGTGCACAAATGGATGATTGACACCTTCATCAAGAAGACGCGCCCGCCGCAGGGCGATGACCTGGAGGTCTACGAAGCGATCCGGCCGCTGCTGCGCGGCAGCGTCATTTACCATTGCGGCCCGGTGGTTGCCGGGCTGGATACGAAACAATACCGCTTCGTCGCTGCCGGCCCCACCACCAGCAGCCGCGAAGAGCCCTACCAGGGCGATGTGATGCGCCATTTCAAAATCCAGGGGGTCATCGGAAAGGGCGGCATGGGGCCGAAAACGCTGGCCGCCTGCCAGGAAGTGCCCGGCATGTACCTGCACGCCATCGGCGGCGCCGCATCGCTGATCGCCCAGACCGTTACACAGGTATTGGGCGTATATAAGCTCGATTTCGGTGTGCCCGAGGCGATGTGGGTGATCGAGGTGCAGGATTTCCCGGCCGTAGTAACGATGGACGCCCACGGCGGCAGCCTGCACGCCAAAGTCGAGCAGCAATCTAAAGCCGCGCTGGACTCGCTGCTGGCAAAACCCTGACCTGTACGAGGGGTGTCCCGCAAAAAGTACCCGCATGGATGCATCTCGAGCGATTGCTATTGTACGATCGAAAACCCGCGATTTCAAAGGGCGTTACTGGCCGCTGATCAAGAGCCTGCAAACCGGCCTGCTGCTCACCACCGGCCTGGCCGGATATATGAGCGCCCGTTGCCCGGTCATCCACTGGACGACGCTGGCCGGGCTCTCCGGCAGCCTGTTCCTGGCGATTGCCGGCAGCACCACGCTCAACATGTGGTACGACCGGGATATCGACGCCTGCATGACGCGCACCTGCAACCGCCCGCTTTCTGCCAGGACGATCTCTTCCCGGCAAGTGCTGCGCGTTGGCCTGGTCATGTCCGTAGCCGGTATCCTCTGGTCGGGCCTGGTCGATCCGCTCTACGGGCTGATCGTATTTGCCGGCTGGTTCTTCGACGTGGTCATCTACACCCTGTGGCTCAAGCGCCGCACCGCCTGGGCGATCCTGTGGGGCGGCGTCGCCGGCGGCATGCCCATCCTGGCCGGGCGCGCCCTGGGGATGGGCGCCATCGACTGGATCGGCGTTACCCTGGCGCTGGCCGTCTTGCTATGGATCCCCACGCACATCCTTACTTTCGCCATGCGTTACCACGACGATTACCGCAAGGCAGGCATACCCACCTTCCCCTCAGCATATGGCTTCGCTGCCACCCGCTTCATCATCGCCCTATCCAGCGTGCTGGCCGCCCTGGCGATGGGCCTGTCGGCCTTCGCCATCGGGGTAACCCAAGGCGCGCTGCACATCCTGGGCCTGCTCTCGGGGGGGCTGCTTTTGCTGGCGGTATACAGCCTGCTGCGCCCCTCGCAAAAAGCCAACTTTACCCTGTTCAAGTATGCCTCGCTCTATATGATGTTTTCCATGCTGCTCATCGCTCTCGTAGCTTTGTAAACTCTTCTTTGGCTGAAAGCCGTTTTGTGTGGCCCATCCCCCCCGCAGGTTCAAAACCTGCGGGGGGACGGGCAGTTTTTTAAAACAGACAGCCGCTCGATTGGGCGGCTGCCTGTTCGATTCCCCCTGACCTCATCCCAATAAACCCGTTACGGGGTACAAACCTCCAGATTGACATCATCGACGTACATGGCAGCCACGCCGCCCCAGCCGTCGTTGAACGTGCCGAACTGCAGCTTGATCGTCTGCCCGGCGAACTGCAACAGGCCCAGGTCGCCGCTGTACACCCATCTTTGAGCGTTGGAGAGCGTCCACTGCTTGTAGCTGAGGATGTTATCCCACGGGTCGAGCACCAGGACGTACTGCAGGTCCCCGGCATCCGGGCCGAGCACCAGTGGCTCGCCCAGGGCCGGTTTCTCCGGCAGAGGCCTGTCTGCTGACTGTGCGTACATCCCGGTAGCAATCGGGAATTGCCAGAAGCGCAGCCGGATCGAGCTGGCGTTATACGGCAAGGTGAAGGCCGGCGAACGCACGCTGGAGTAACTGAACAGATTGAAACCTGGCATGATATAGGGATCGATGCCGGTGCGCGCCGAGTACGACGGGCTGTAGAAACGGTAATTCGAATACCCGGCAGTGTAGACCGTGGCCGGGAAATTCCACCAACCCTGGGAGGGGTTGAAGGCGCTGTTCTGCACGGCGTAATTCTGGCAAGGAGGCTCGACCGGAATGGGCTTCATGGCGATCGGCAAGAAAATCTTCGTGGTCAGCACAACCACCTGAATGTACACCGAGCCGTTCTGCGTATTCCCGGTCACGTTCACCCCGCTGGTGTTGGTAAATCTCGGCAGTTTACTGCCAGAAAAATTCACCGCGGCCAGCGTATTGGATGCAGGCGCCTCCGTTCGCAGTTTGATGGTGAAAATCACCCCATCTGAAAGCGCCTGCTTCGGCGTCCCGGAATACGTCACCCAACAATCGAGCTCCGCTAACGGGTCGATGATATTAGACGTACAGTTTCCACTAAAGCCAGACGGCAGGCTCGGCGTGACCGCATTCGGCACCGAAGCATCAAACCATAACCAGGTCTGGTCGTAATCGATCGAGAAGGTCAGGCTGTAGATCGAGGTGCCGTTCGCCGAGAAGTTGACCGGCACCGAAACAATGCTATTTGCCGCAGCGGGGATACTGGACTGGATCCACAGTTGCGGTTTGTTGCCACACCCGGGGCAGCCTACGTCGATATACACCGAGCCATCCTGCGTACTGCCGGCCACGCTCGTCCCGCTGGTGCTGCCAAAAGAAGCCGGGTTGGTGACCGAAAAACCGACATTGGCGGACAGGTTGACCGTCGGCGCTTTGGTGCGCAGTTTGATCGAGGCAATCACGCCATCCGTCAGCGGCTGCAAGGGCGGGATCGGATAAAGCACGTAACAGTTGATTTCGGCAAAGGGATCGCCGGTATTCGGCGTGCAGCCACCGACAAAACCGGCCGGCAGACTCATGGTGACCGACATGGGCACCGACGGGTCGAACCACAGCCAGGTCTGGTCATAGTCGATCGAAAAGATCAGGCTGGAAATTGAATTACCGTTGGCGGTGAAACGCACCGGCACGGTGACAATGCTGTTCGCAGTCGCCGAAATATTCGACTGGATCGACAGCAACGGGCCGACCTGTGGCGCTTCCGGCGCACCCGGCTCTTCCGGAGAAGCCGCCGCATCCGGCACGATCGCCAGCACCAATATTCCCACCGCCAGAAAGATCAGCGGTACGAACAGCGCCAGGAAAATTCTATGGGCTTTGGGTTTACACATAAACAAAGCTCCTTCATCGTGATCGATCATCCAAACATCTATCGGGCTGGGTTCGGGCGTTATGCGGCGCGTGCGCCGCGCCGCATAACACCCGGCATATACCGGCTACCTGCGTGCCAGCGGCAGATACAGGAAGCTCGCCAGTTGCGAAATCCATACCGAACCTTCCTGCAGCGTCCCGCCCAGGCTCAGGCCCGAAGTGCTGCCGAAGGACGCCGCCGGGTCCGGCGAGTAGTGAACGTAGGCCAAGAAATCGCCCTGCGGGTGGCTCGCATCGAAGGTGACCGAGGCCACCACACCGTCCTGCAATTCGGCAGCCGGTGTGCTCAAATTGAAAGCCACGAAATCCAACTCGCCATCCGAATCGCCGGCGTCGAAGCTGACCGAGCCGGTGAAGCCAGCCGGCAGGTTCAACGCCACTGCATCCGGGATGCCATTGTGGTCGCTATCGGTTGGGTCGAACGACAGCCAGGTCTGGTCATAGTCCAGCGAGAACACCAGGCTGTTGACCGGGTTGCCCTGCTTGGCCAGCATCACCGGCAGGGTGACTTTGCTGTCCGGTTTGACCGGCAGCATGACCGGCATATTGAGCGACAGGCTGCCAGTGGCCAGCTTTGGCTCGAAAGCAGCCATTCCGGTCGCCGCGCCGCAGGCGCTCCCCCAACTGAGCAGCACCGTACAGGACAGGTCGCCCGAGTCAACCAGGTCATCCTGGTTGGAGTTGCACCCCACCGGGTTGCCTGCAAAGGTGCCCTTGGGTGTATCTACCGGATAGACCCCATCGCCATCGAAGATCTCCAGCACCAGGGCGCTCAGGTCGCCAGCGTTCACCGCCCCATCCCCATTGCAATCCCCCGGACGGCCATTCTGGATGGTGATGAAACCGTCGATGGTACGCCCGCGGATGCTCTGGCCATAGGAGCCAAAGGAGGGCGGCGTGGTGATCGAGAAGCCCACCCTGGCGGTGTTGCTGGAGCCTGGGATAGCCTGGCAGGTCGCCTTGACTCTGAACTGGAGCGTTGCCAGCGTCCCATCCGGCAGGTAGGAGCGCGGCGCCACCTGGTCGTAAATCGAGATATCGATCTCGCTGTTCACATCGGCGGCGTTGTAGCTGTAACTGGCCAGGAAATCCGAAGGCGTGCTGAAGGTCAAATTGGTGAATTCCAGGCAGTTCTCATCGAAGTCCACCGAGAAGGTGGTGGTATCAATGTTGTAACCGTTGCGCGAGAAGACCACCGGCATCGACACCGTCGCCCCAGGGCTGCCCGGCACATTGCCCGGGATGCGCAGGAAGATCGGCGTCTGGTACATCATGTCGTAGACGAACACATCCCAGGCGCTGTTGGTATCGTTGCCAACCAGATCGCTGGCTTCAGATGGGAAAGCCACGTAGCCGCCCAGCGAGGCGATTGCCGGCGCCAGGGATTGGCCGTTGGCGTCGCCGCGCCCCGTGTCCAGCGAAATGCGCTGGGTCAGGCCGACGTCGTAGATGCCATAAGCTGCCAGGCCGCGATCGTGCAGGAACACATCCCGCTGGCCGTTGGTGTCGGTCAAGAATGCATCCAGGTTCGAGGCGTCCGACGAGAAGGTTACGTAGCGCCCGCTGCCCGAGATGGATGGGTTATAGGAATGGTTATTTGCCTGTCCACCAAAGAAGCTGGTCGATATTCGCGAGTTGGTGGGCATGTTATTGGCGTCCAGCACGTTTTTATCCCACACATAAATATCGGCGTAGATATTGGTGTCCAGCCCGGCGGTGAGCAAATCGGTCGCGCGAGAAACAAAGGCCACCTGCTCGCCGCTGGCAGAGATGTACGGGTAGTACGACTCGCCGGTATTGGCCGTCGCCGGAGGCAGGGTGGTTGCGCCCATCGCACCGCCGCCGCCAAAGATGCTGCCGGCGATATAAGACACCGGTGTGATGACGCCCGTTGCCCACTCAGAGATGAAGACATCCAGGCCGGGCACAGTCGGGTTCATCGGGTCGACGTTGGCGTCGGTAAAGCCAGATGCGTTGACTGCCAGGTTCGGGTCACGGCTGGCAAATACCACCAAGCGGCCATCTTCGGAGATGGAGGGGGTGACCGACTCATAAGTCAGTTGCCGCGGCGAGATCGCCGGCGGGTTGAGCGAGACGCGCGCCGTCTTGGTGGTGGCCAGCTCGCGCAGGAAGATATCCGCGGCGAAGTTGGTATCGCCGGCCACCAGGGTGGAGGCCACGGAACGGAAGACGACGTAACGCCCATCCCCGGAGATAAACGGCTGGTCCGAATCGCCCACTGCGTTGCCATTGATCGAGCCGTGCACCACCGAAGCCCGTTTCATCACCCCGGTCATGCGATCGTAAACGAAGACATCCTTGGAGCCGTTGGTATCGCCCGACACCAGGTTGCTGGAGTCCGACGAAAAAGCGATATACCGCCCGGTGGATGAGATCGACACCTCCCACGAGTCGCCGGTGGACGGATAGCCATCATATCCCCGGCAGGAGACGCACACCGTTTGCACGGCGTCTGGCTCATCGAAAATGCCATCCGCGTCGTAGTCACGATCCCGGACAAACACATCCCGCAGACCGTTGGTATCGCCGCTCGCCAGGTTGGTCGCTTCGGAAGAGAAGGCCACGTAACGCCCGTCTGACGAAATGGCCACGGTACGGCCCCAATCTTCGAAGTCCTCGCCGGAGGCCTGGTTGCCCTGGGCGTTGGCCGTGCTCAACGAGACGCGCTTGGTCATTCCGCCCCGGCACTCTTTGAGGGTGAAAAAGCCGATGCGCGTGCGCCAGTTATAGTTGCTGGTCTGGCCGGTCTGCGCCGGATCGTAATACATATTGGTATACCAGAACACGCAGTCGTCCAACGGATCGACGCTCATCTGGCTGGCGCGGCCCCACGGCCCATCCGGGCCATCGTAATCCGAGATCAGTGGATCGGTATCGAATTGCGAACCGCCGCCCTTGTACAGGAAGTTCTCGCCCAGAGGCAAAGCGCCAGCAGGATCGCCGCGCAAACGCCCGGCGTAGTAGATCGACGGGTACACCAGCGGGTCCAGGATGGTCTGCGGGGTGGGCGCCGACTGGCTGAAGCCGATGGCCATGTTGCCAGCGCGATCTACCGCCAGGCTGGGCAGCCAGCGATAGCGCACGTCACCCGGCCGGTAGGTGCCGGTCTGCACGAAATTCGGCGTGCCATCCGCGGCGAACTGCAACTCGTGCCAGCGCAGGCCAGTGGTGGTCTGGTCGCCGGCTGGCTGCACCGTATAGGTGGTCCACAGCGAAGGGATGCCATCCACGATACGGTACTGCAAAGGCGACATCAGGCGCTCGCCATGCGCGTCCACCAGTTCGTCGGTATTGGGCTGCGGGACAACGATGCGTGCATCCAGGTTACCGGTGTCGGTGTTGAGGATGTAATTGGCGCAGATCGATGGCGGGGGTGTGCCGGTGCCGCACGGAACGCCAAACAGGCTGGTCATACCGGGCCAGTTGACCTTGAACTCCCAGATGTATAATTTGCCCACTTCGATGGTAGCAAAATACGCCGGGGTGCCCGAAGGCGGCGGGGTGCCCAACAGGTTGCTGGGCAGCAGGTGCTCGCGGTCGCGCTGCTCGGGCAGGAACTTGGCCGTATAACGGAAGGTATTGATCAAACCGGCCACCAGGTCAGAGCGGTTGAGCGCCCACACCTTGGCGCCGCGCGGGTTGCGCACCGTGCCGTTGCTCTCCAGATCGATCATATCAGCAGCGAGATAATAACCGTCCGGCCACAGACCCATCTTGACCGAGTCGGGGGAATAGTGCAGGTTGCCCTCGTTGGTGCTGATCGAATAGAAGAACCAGTTGGTATTGCTGAAATAGGTTCCAGCCGCCAACGGGAAAGCCGGCGGAGGCGAAGGCAGGATCGGCTTATTACTCTTCGAGACGGCCACGCATAGGTAATACGGCCCTGCATCCACATTTTCGTAGGCCACATCCACCACCACCCAGCGCAAGGCCAGGTGATCGTAGATCACATAGGGCTGCCCGTGATGGTTGAGCGGGTTATAGCAGCCCGTTGTGGGCGGCGTGGGGAACTGCAAGCCTGCCGTGGACCAGAAGGTGGAAAACGGCGCCAGTTCTACCAGCGTGTTATCTTTCTGGTACAGGGCGATCATCTTGTTAACCGCCTGCATATAGTGGGTGTAGCCAGCCGCGCCGCTTACATCTGGCACCGCCCCCAGGATGGTGGAGTCGTTCCAATCCGTCGGCAGCGCCGGGTAGATGTCATTATCGGCAGGGTTATCCTCACGGCGGATGCCGGCCCACTGTTTAATGACCTGTGGCATGGTCGCCGTAATCGCTTGCGGTGCCAGCGGGTCATCCGGATTTCCCGGGGCTGCCAGGCTTGCCGCCGCTCCGGGGAAGCCAGCCATCGTCAGGAGCAAGGCGCTGGCAACCAACAGATTGATAAACAAAGCTGATTTCTTCATAAACAATATCCTCCACAAGTTTTTCTCTGGTGCCTACCGCGGTCTATACGATACACACCACAGGGCCACATCGAATGACCTTTATTCGAAATCGTAAATACCTGTTTCTATTTTGTACGGTTAAGCGCCCGTTGGCCCGTAAATTACCGGGCAAAGCAGGCTATGGCGCTAAGTCTGTCCGCATTCTAAGATAATAGGGGGATTAATACAGTAAAGTATAAGTTAATTCAAAAGGTTGCCGGGCAGGTACGATCCGCCCGGCAACCTTTCGTAAGGAGGTATTCACCTATAAGACAAAGCGCGTCTCGGCCGGCCCGTATAACGTGTAATAGAGATAGGATGGGTCGAGCGAATTTTGCGCGGCGAAATAGCGCTTCGTCTCCCACAACGCCTGGCCCACCGGCATACCCGGTGCGCCCAACAGACGCTGGTAAAACTGGCGGGCGAAGCTCACCGCCACGGGTTGGGTGATCGCCGCCAGGGTGCCAATAAACGCCAGGGCGCCCTTTTCAAAGAAAATCGCCCCGAAACCCGGCGCCAGGCTGTTGCTGGTATCTCCCCCCCGCCCGGAATAACAGGCATTGCCAAAGATCAACGGCGCATGAGCCAGGTTCAGCGTATTCAAGAACAGCGCCCTGATGCGGTAATTCAAACCCGGTTGCCCGAAGCGGTTCAGCGTCCAGAACACGCGCCCATCTGCCGGATCATAATCGCCGTGACAGGTGACATGCAGGATATCGCTTTGCGCGGCAGCCATCATGAACTGGTCCACGTTGGGATACGCATTGGCCTGGCCGTTGGCGCCGGGCAGGCGCACTTGCTGCACGGCTGCGGGCAGCAAGCCATCGAAAGTCGCCTGCCAGGAGCTGGACAAGGCGGCGGCGACCGGCGTATCGAAGGTGTTCTCGCCCAGCAAGTTGTACACCCGCTGCACCTGCCGCGGCTGCTGCGCACCCAGGTTCGGGCCGGTCGGCATGATCGGCAGGCGGGCCAGCGGCAGCCGCAGGCCCAGGAAATCCGTACCGTCGTGCAAAATCTCCCACGGAATCCACTCGGTGGCGGTATGCATATGAATGCGCAGCGTGGGCGTGGCGCCCGGCGCGGCCAGGGCGCGCTGCAATGCGTCGTGAATACCGGCCGGGATGATATCCTGGTAACGCTGGCGCAGCGTGGCTACCAGCGGCACCCGGCTGGGCGCCACGTCCCGGCGCATCTGGCTGGCCATTTCATCCAGCAAGGCATTGATTTCGGACTTGATGACCGTCACGCTGAACTGCGCCCGCACCTGCGGCGGCGGGGACATATCCCGCCAGATGCCATCCATTTCCATCAGAAACTGCGGCAGCGCCTCGGTCGGACCGGTGGGCAGCACCATGATCGAGATCGGCTTCCCCCCCACCGCGCTCATGGCCACCTCCTGCCCAACACGCTGGGGGCATAGGCAGCCAGTTCTTCTACCACCTGGTGATCAATCGCCTCGACATCCAGCCGCTCGACCAGCACCACCGCGGCGCTGATCGCCGCCGAGACGATGGACTGGTTGGGTTTCTCCTGGTGATACTGCCATTCGATCGACTGTACCTGGCCGGCCAGGTACGAGGCAGCATCTCCATCTACTGCATCCTGTTCGGTCGCCCGCTGCACCGATTGGCCCAGGCGCTGCACCAGTTCCAGCAGGCGGGTGCGGTACGGTTCCAGGTTGCGCAACTGGCCTTCCAGGATCGCCACCTGGCGGCGCTGGTACTCGATCTGCATTTCCAGCGGCACGTTCTTTTCGCCTGGCGCCAGCGCCTGTTCGAGCGTTTGCAGCAGCGCCTGGCTGCGTTGGAGCTGCGCCTGCAGGTAAGCCACGTCCGAATAATCCTCGGCCACGCCTTTGGAAGGCGCCGCCTCCCCGCCGCGAGAAACCGGCTGCGCCGCTTCGTCCTGGCCGGCGGAAGGACGAAGCGGCGCCTCAGCCTGCCCCGGCTGGCGCGGCAAAAACCACACCAGGTGGCCGAAGAAAAGCTCCGGGCGGGCGCGGTCGCCCTGCACCCAGTTGACCCTGCGCCGTTCCAGGATGGGTTCCATGCGATCCTCGTCCGGGGCGGCAGCGCTCACCCACCACAGCACCCCCGGAACCCAGGAAAGCCACTGGTTGAGCGGCTCGGACTCGAACTGGTACCCCACCATCACCAGGTCGCCCGACAGCTCGCCCTTGATATAGGCGCGCTGCGGCTCCAGCGCGTCGGAGATCTCTTCGCGGGTAAACGAAACCTGCTGTTGGGCCAGGTCGCCGTGCAGCTTGATGATGTGCACCGGCGCATCCGAGACATCCGTCTTCTGCTGGCGCCAGGGCAGGCTCTCCTTCTGCCCCGGGACGATGACCTGGTAGTCGCGCTCCTCGGCCATGCCCGCTCCGTTCAACGCCTGCTCCAGCAGGTTATCGATATTGGTGGTCAGGATATGCCGGAAGTAGCCCGCCCGCACCAACAGCGCCAGGTCCTGATAAAACGAAGGCACCGGGATGTTGGCGTAAAAACTTTGCAGCATGCGGTAGCGCTGCCCGCTGGTCATCTCGTCCATCAGCTCGCCCAGCGCGTTCAACGCGTCCTGGCGGTCTTCCAGGTCGCGCTCGTGCAGGTAGAGGCTGGCCAGGTCGGGGTCGGCGAACACCTGGCGGGCGATCTTGTACATGCTCGGCACACCGGCGGCCGCGGCGCACTCGTGCCCCAGGAACAGGATGAACGGGCGGCCCATCTCCTGGCGTTCGAGAACCTGGTCCGCCAGCAAACGGATATCCGGGTATTGGCTCATCGCTCACCCGCCGCGTTTCACCACGATGGTATATTTGCCCGTGCCCCGCGGCCGGTAATGGCGCACGCGCGCCAGGTACTCGCCCGGCTGCAGCGCCTGGCTGATCCGGGCATTCAGGCCGGCGCCGCTGTCGTCATCCTGGGCAACCTGCTTTTGAAAATCGTCCGGCCCGAACAACCCCAGGGTCACATCCGTTTGCCCGCCCGTCTCGACCGTATAGGCACCTGCCGCCGGAACGGTGAAATAGAACTGGTCCTCTTCGCCGTGCTTGCCGATTTCCGCCGCCACGGGCGCCGCGTCGACGGTCAGCGCCACCCCCGGCCTGACCTGCTTTGGATACGCCACGCCGATGAACTGCTTATCCGTATCCGATAGGATCGTATTCCAGCCGACCTCGAATACCCCGTCGGTGAATTCCTTGGGGATCGGGTACAGCATGATCGATTGGCGGTCGAAAGCCGAAAACTGCGTCTGGTCTTGCGCATAGCGCTGGAACAGGTTGACATCCACCTGCCCCGGGCTCCAGTTATTCGGCGGCCCGCCGTAATAGCGGTAGACCGCCGGCTTGTTCCAGGGGATATTGGCCACCGGGTTCTGGTGCTCGTGGATGCAGCCCAGGGCGTGGCCGAATTCGTGGATCACTACCCGGCTGTATTCCTCGTTGGGGGTATTGGGGCGCAGCCAGCCGAAGTTCATCGTCGGCTGGTCCTTGGCAATGGTCAGCGCGTCCACACCCAGGTACGACCAGGAGCCGGGGTCGTGGGTAAAGGAAATGCGGATTTCGGCGTCCGGGTCATCGCCGAAGACGAACCGGATGTTGGCAAATTGCTCCCACTGGTGGGCATACTGCTCCACCTTGTTCTTGACCACCGCCTCGCCTTCCAGAAAACGCACCCGCAAGGCACGCCCGGGCTTCCACAACGTGCGCGTCACCAACGCCAGCGAGAGCGGCGTGGGCGCAGCCGCACCCAGCGGCGTGGGGCCACCTCTGCCGGGCATGGGCAGTATCGGCAGGTTGTCGATCCGTTCTGCAATGGCCAACGACATGGCATCCACACGCTGGCTCTCCGGCAGGATGCGTTCCACACAAACTTTGAGCTTACGTCTGCTTGGCATGATTGTTCCTCCTGAACTCCGAATCATCGATCTGACGCACTTGTTCTGTTTCGATTATTACAGTTTCTTCTTCATCCCCCGGGGGGATGGCTCGCTCTTCATCGATCTGGCGCACAGTCTGCACCCCGGCCAGCGCCTCCGTCGCCGGCAAAGCCTCCAGCGCCTCGTCGTACAGCGCAAACCAGGGGAAACCGTATTCGGTGTAGGTCCTGGCGCTGACCGGGCTGGGCGGCGGCGGATCGCCGGTGATCTGGGTGTACTGCTGGCTGTTGGCAATGTACACGTTCAAACGGCCGGCGGTGGAGACGTCCCAGGTATCCAGGCCGTACGGGTCGGGGTAAATCTTCTGCTGCATCTGCCCGCCGGCGGCCAGGCCCATGCCCTGCAGCGGAGAAGGCGGCGCTCCCTGCATCGGCCCGCCCAGGCCGGGGCCAACTGCGGCCAACACTTGCGGTCCCCCGGGCGGCTGGCGCGGCGGCCGGTCGGGGAAACGCCCCGCTTTGGGATCGTAGACCGCCACCTGCAAACCGCCGTAGCGCTCTTCGCCGGTCAACTGCCCTTCGACGGTATAGCCCTGGCCCAGCGGCATAGCCACGAACTGGCGCACCAGCCCTTCGCCGGTCTTGATCCCGTCCAGCCAGGGCTGTGTTGGGCAGACCAGGTAATCCTGCGGGCCGGCGTGCAGCCCATCCCGCCAGGCCTCGCCGGTCAGGGCGTTGACCCGCCCCACGCCGATCTTCACCGCGCACGGCTTCCACGAAGGCGCTTCGAAGGCCAGCCACAGCGCCTCACGCTGGTACATGGCGATAAAAACCGCTTCCCCCTGCGCCTCATCCTGCCAACCGGCGGGCAGCCGGTCGGCGTAATTCCTCACCCGGCGCACGGTGAACGTCCCCAGGGTGGGCGGCAGGGGATAAGCCCCCCCATCGTCGGGGATGCGCAGCGTGCGCTGGAACGAGATGGCGAAACGCTCGCCGATCTCGACGCGGTTATCGACAACGCGGATCTCCCACATGCAGTTCCTCCACGTCCATTATAGACAAGAACAGGGGGAAAACGCAAGTGGGTAAAAGGGGGCAATTTTTCGGGATTAAAGACCTCTTCCTATGGTACCCAGATCAACCAGATCGGAGTTGACTCCACTTTGGAACCATATACATCTCGATATTCGATCGTGACCGTTCGCCCGGCCCATTGCTGGGCAGACGAAAACGGAATTTCGACAACTGCCGGGGCAGGAGGAGATGTCGGTGAAGAGAAATCGTGACGGAAGATCTCTACCCCATCTAACAAAATTACCAGTCGATCATCAACCATAACTGCGCCTATCTTATCGGGCAGCGATGACAGGTAGAAATGTCCACCAGACGGCAAACCAGGCGGGATAATAATTTGCCGGGTATAGAAGACTTCGCCCACTTTCGTCACCTGATCTACAGGAACAGCGCTGCTGACAAAAATCGAAATATCCGCTGCTCCCTGGCGCGATACCATTGGCAGGTACGCAAAATGAATAAGCCCATAAATCTGTCCATAGGGCAGGCGCAAGGCATCGCCCACAGGCGCAGAAATCATCCTACCGGAATAGACATTCAAGAATTGAGCGTTGGAGCGATTTAGAGCAGGCAAATACCCCCAGAGGATCGGCGTCGCGCCCGGCGCCGCATAACGAGGGGCCAACGGCGGGACGGCATACACCTGAAAAACGACCGACACCGTTCGCCGCGCTCCTGGCGCCAGGTCGCCTACATCCCAGGCCAGTCCATTCAGCATGCTGCTGACTTGCGCCGGAAAGGTGAACGCGCTTACGTTTCGCGCCAGGGAGATGTTCACCCGGGTATCGGCAGCAACATCGTTCCCCTCGTTCATGACACTAAACAATATCTCGACCTGGTTACTTTCATAAGCATACAACAGATCAACCGGTTCGTGGGTCAAAGTGCGGGTAATGCCCTCAACTACATACGTTGTATGCAAAGCTGCGCCGCTGGCCTCAATGAATTCGGGGGCAGCCTGGGCCATCCACTGCATGCCGAAATCGTCCGTACTGGTCAGGACCGCTCCCGCGTTCACCTGGTAGCGCGTGGCGCGCGTGCCGGTGAACGCGTTCCAGGCTACGGCGTAGATCGCCGCGCCGGCCCGCTGGTCGCCGTCCGGCAGCGCATCCAGCGGCGCGGTGAAATTCAGCGCGCCGTCCAGGAAGCTGAAGGGCACCGTGCTGGTCAGACTCTGGTAGTAACTGATTGCCGAAGTGCCGCGCGGAGTCAACGCCTTATCCGCCTCCAGGCTCAGCCATAGCTCGTCAAGGTGCGCCTGGTCGAGCAGGCGCACCTGTTGGGGTGTGAAGGCCAGGAAGAGCGCATCGCTCACGCGCAGGTCGCGTGAGACGCCGGAAGCATAGCGCGGCGCGGCGCCATCTGCGGCGCGCACGCCCAGCTTTGCAGCGGGGATGGCAAAATCTGCCGGTGCGCCGCCCGCCTGGAAGGTGAAGGGGATCTCCACCAGCCGCCCTTGCAGATCGACTGCCGCCAGGTCGATGCGCAGCTCGAAGTAGTAGATGCCGAAGCTGGTGTCTGGAATGTCCTTGACGTTGAGGAAAGGCAGGTCGGGCCACATCGGCAGCGGGGCGCTTTGGGTAAACAACGGCGTAACACTGATCCCGGCGGGTGGCTGCGACGCCACTTGCACATTCGTCCAATCCACGCCGCTATTGTTGTTCACCTCCACGCGCAGCCAGGTGCGCTCGCCCAGGTTTACCAGGCTATAGAGCAGCGTGCGCCCATCTCGCCCACCCACGTAAGTCGTGGCGGCAGTCTTGCCGTAGCCCCAGCTTTGCAAGAAGACATCCTTGTCAAAGATGCGACGGTCATAAAGATCGGACAAAGCGTAACTGGTAAACAACGTGTCCGAATAGGTGCTCAGATGAGCCGGGTTGACCTGGCTGGCAATGATCGCGTCACTGCGCGCCCCGATCACCCCCTGTACGTGTGTGTCATGCACCTCGTACTGCATCGGCCCGGCGTAACCCTGGCGATAGACGAAACGCACCCCATCGTGCAGTTTGAGCAGGCCCTCCAACTGACGCGGTGTGGCATCCAGCCTGGCATGGATCAGGATCTCGTCCACGCCGCCGACCGGGATGGCCTGCTGGAAGATCAGGTGTTCGTAGCCGCCCAGGGTGAAGGTGTCAGTGAGCACGCTATAGGTCGATTCGTAAGAGTCGGACCAGGTGGCATTGCGCGGGGTAATGGTGAAGCCCAGACCACGGAAGATGCCGCCATCGATGACGTTCTCGTTCTGCCCGATGGTATATTGGGCCAGATTGCGCGTCTTGATCAAGATATCCAAGTCTCCCTGCACGCGGGTGGGCATAACACCGCGGGCGTTAAACGCCTGGCTCCACCCATGGAAGTCGGTGATCGATTTCTCGCGCACGCCGTCGCCATCCACGTCCACTTTGATGCCAAAGGTGACATTCAACCGCTGGTGCGTCTCGCCGAAGCCCGGGCCGCAGGCACAACTGGCGAAATTGAACAGGTCATAAAAGCCGGCCCGCAAAGATAGCTCGTGAGTGCGCGACCATACGTCCTGATAGGTCAACCCGGTCGTATCGGGCGCGATTGGCGGGGCAATCATCACCTCGGCCAGGTAGTCGCGATAGATACGCGGGTCGGCGCCCAGCCCGGTATACACCGAGCCGCCGGTAGCATCAACCACCAACGCATCCACCTGCGGGTCGCCGGTGAAAGAGACTGCCCGGCCGAACAACTCCTGCGAATGAATGCCATAGCGGATAGCGGGCATTTCGTACCAGAAACCGGGGAAGTCGCCCAGGTCCCACCCCACCCGTGCGGCCGGCAGCAGCAGCTTGTGGTCGGCGGTTACTGTAATGGCATGGGTATAGGTAGGCGGTATGGTGACGAAAAAGCCATCCACCAACGCTTTCATGCGCGCCGACGGGTCGATGTGATAACCGCCGGGTGTGGTCATGGTAACGAAGGTCGTACCGTCCCAATCGGCGATGTCCAGGGTCTGCGTGTAACCGGTGAACCCAACCGGCAGAGGGTAATCACCGTTCTCGAACATGAAGAACTGGTTGCGCACCCAGACCGTCTCGCCGGCGTCGGTAGCCAGCGGTTGGCGCTGGTCTTCCAGGCCGACGATGGGCACGATCAGCGGGATATACCGCTGCGCCTTCAGATTGTAGCCGAAGCTCTCCTCTTTGTTTTCCAGGAAGACGAACTCGTCCAGGATGATACCTTCTTCGGGCAGGTGGTAGAAGCGATCCATCTCCTTGTCGTGCTCGCCGGCCAGGCGCGCAGCCAGCACGGCCTGCAGCTTGAAATCCGGGTGCGCCCAACTCACCTGGCGCGGGCCGTCGGCATAGGTCAACTCACCCTGGCTGAAAGTGCGCAGTCCCGGTTGCAGGGCGTCGCGTTCCGTATAGGCGATATAACTCAAGCAGGCAGGTGGATCGCCTGTCAGGTCACCCAATTCCCAGGTGATGAGGGTAGAAGTATTCGTCCCGGTGCTGGTGATCTCCAGCGAAGCCGGGGCCGGTGTGACGCTGGCCGGATCGACGGTAAAGCCAGCCTGTACGCGTTCGGTGACGACCGCGTCGGCAAGCGTAACCCCTTGCCACAGGTGGGCAACGCACAGCGTCGCGCTGACCGGCACGCCGGCTTCGTAAGCCGGGATCATCGTAGGGCCAACTTTGGGATCGTAAGTCTGGATGGCGCGGCCGTACAACTCGCCGCGCTCGGCCATGCCGGCCAGCATCCCGTTCACGAACACGGGCAGTTGCTCGGGGAAAGCTGCCGAAACCGGGTGCCCGGTGACTAGCACCACTCGCCCCTGGCCGATCTCGCCGTAGAGGATGGCCGGCTGCGCCCCGCCCAGGGTGTTGGTGTAACTCGCGACGACCTGCAGCGGCGCGGCGGCGGCCAGCGCCGGATCGCCCAGCATCCACAACTGGCTGCCCTGCCAGTTGAAGGCCAGCGGGCTCGCCGGATCGTCGACGCGCAGCCGGCCCTGGTCATCCGCTTCGAGGGGCAGTTCGAGCGGGTGGGCCAGGTCAACCGTGCCGGCCGGCAGGGCGCCGGCCGCCTCCAGCAGATAAGCGCCCACGCCCTGGGCGTAGACCGTGCCGCCCTGCTCGACAAACTGCTTCAGCGCGGCCAGCCCGACCGGGCCGAGAGTATCCACCACCTGGGGGATGTAGCTGGCATTGAACGCCGGCAGGATCAGCAGGTCGAAGCCGTCCAGCGCGCCGCTGATCACCTGCGTCTCGGTCAGGACGGTGTGGTGCAGGGTATCTTGCAGCGTGTTCTGCAGGGTGTCTTCGAAGTAGGCATTCTCCCAGGCCACGTCCTGGCCCAGGCTGTCCTGCACGCCGGTGCGGAACAGGGCCACGGGCACACTGCGCAGGGCAAACGACTGCGTGGCGGTATAGGCGCCGTTGACCACCAGGCCCGGCGCGCTCCAGTCGCCATCCGGGGCGGCGTAGATGCCGGGGGTGTAGGTGTCGCTGGCGACGAGGAGGTGCAGGCGGTGAGGGGAGACGAGGTGTGCGAAAACGTCAGGCGGCGCCGGCGGGAGCGCCGCTGAGGATACTTGGACGCCCTGCGGGTCTGGCACGGCCTGGACGGCGGAGATGATTGCCAGACTCAGGCCCAAGCCAAGTAGGATGGCTGTCAGCAGATTGAGAAAACGAGAGAGGAGAAGAGAATGATACATACAAGGCTCCTTACATCAGGAATGTGCCAAAAGTTGATCGAAAGAGCATCTTTTCTATAAAACCACCAAACAAGCTGGAGCTGCGGGACCACAGGCCGGGGAGAAAATTTTTAACCCTACCCAAACAACCAATCCAACTCCCGCCACAACAGTACCTACCTTTACCAAATCAGATGACTTGACAGAGTAATTATTATTCCAGTTGAATTTCAATTTTTTCAATAACTCGGATACATAATCGTACTTAGACTTATCATAAAGAATTAATCCATTGACAGATCTATGTATTGTGATCGTAGCATAACCTCCAAAGTAAAATATGGTAAAGTTTGGGGTGGGAGGTATCCAGGGAGCGCCTTTTTTCCAAGTTTCACTTATGCTATTAGTACAGCAGCTTTCACATCTCTCGCTTCCATTAGCTTTAGCTTGGTCTACCTTGTTCAGGAGAAGAATGTAAACTTCTAGCTGAATTCGCCCTGAAATTTTCCCGGATAAATTATTGGGTTTTATTTCATAAACCTCACAAGTTCCGGGATTGCGAATGTCTGTTCGTTTACGACATAAACTGTCGGAAAATGGTATTGTTTCATCCAATCCACCACAAATACCACTTTCTGTGATAGCGTTAGGATAAATCCCTTTATATTGATTCTGTATATTTTGATGTACTTGAATGCCGATAAGCATATCATTCGGCCCGAAGCCTAATACATCCACTCGATTTATGGGATTACCCTCAAGGTAGGTGAAACGGTTTAGGCTTAGGATGTCACCTGTAAATCCTCTGTTTTGATCAAGTGTTAACCACTCACCCATTTTGGGATCATAATATCTCGTATAAAAATGCACTAGCCCTGTCTCAGGGTCATAATCTTGAGCGGTGAAGGTAAGTTGTTGCAGTTTTGTGTTGCCAGCTAACAGTCGTCCATACTCATCATACAGAAACGGCGAAACCACCTCGCCATCTTCATCGGTCAGGTTGATAGTACTGTCGAGCCCATCGGTCTCGTGCCAGTAGCGGTCGCCGGCAAAACCTGCCGCGGTGTCGGGCAGGCGCTCCATCTCGAAGGGCCGCCACAGGCCAGTGAGCGGCGAGAGTGCCAGGTAGAAGTAGGTCTCGCTGACTGTCGCTGTGGCGCTGATGCCTCTCCCATCCATTTGCACCCCGATCATATCCAGGCCGTTGTACAGGTAGGTGAATACCTGGGTGGTGCTGATGAACTGCGTGCTGGTCAAAGTAGTCGTCAGTAAAACGGCAGCGACCGGCTCGAACGTGGTCACTTCTTTGATGGCACGTCGCCCATAACCGTCATACGTATAAGTTGCTACCATTGCTACGGTGATGCCAGTCGTCGCGCTGATCGATTTCGTCACCCCGGTCAGGCGATCTTCGCGGTCGAAGGCGTAGTCGGTGACCTGGGTCAGGCCGGTAATGAGCACTTCGGTCTGGCGCACGCGGTCGCCGTTGGCGTTGTAAGCGAAGGACGAATCGCCGGCGGTGAGCAACTGGTTGGCCGCGTTGTAGGTGTAAGTCTCATCCACCGGCTTGGGGGCTACGGGAAGCTGTGGTACGTTGGGGTCTGGGGTCAGCTCGAGGCCGCTGCGCGACAGGCGATTACCCACCGGATCGAAGGTGTAATCGGTGTCCGTATCAGGCGTAGCCGTGCGGGCTTCGACCAGCCGGTTGAGGGCATCGTAGGTATAGTGATGCAGCAACGTCACTGGGTCGGAGCTGCCATCGAAGGCAGCGCGCGTTTCCTGCACCCAGGTGCGGTTGCCGGCCGCGTCGAGGGTGTAGTGGTAGGCGCTGTGCAGGTCATTGGAAACCGCCTGGCGGTTTTGCAAATCGAGCAGCCGCCCGGCCGCATCGTAGGCCAGGTCGGTCTGGGTAACGTTGGGGCGCAGGATGCGCGTGACCTGCCCGGCGGCATTGTGAGCAAAGGTAGCCATGCTGCCGTGTGGATCGGTGATCGCCGCCAGCCAATCATTGGGACTGTAACTGTAAGTAACTTCGCTGCCGTTGGGGTAAGTCAGGCCGGTCAGGTTGCCGGCAGTATCGTAGGTGCGGGTAATGGTGCGGTTGAGCCAATCGGTGGTGGTCCAAAGACGGTCAAGGGCATCATACGTATTATTCGTACAGCCAAGCGCATCGCACATTTGGGTCTGGTTGCCGCCCAGGTCGTAAGCAAACGTGACAGGCAACATCTGCGGCAACTGTAACGTGCCATAACTGATCTCTAATAAATGGGCGTTGCTATCGTAGGCATAATACGTCGCCCGGAACATGGCATCTACGCGGCGGGTCAGGCGGCCGTCAGGATCATAGGAATATTCCCAGGTCTTGTTGAGCGGGTTGGTTTCCCGCTTGAGCTGATTCAGCAAATTGTACTCGAAGTGGGTGACATTGCTATTGGCATCCGTGATCGAGGCCAGGTTACCCGCCCGATCATAAGTGTAGGCCGTATGCCCGTTTAGAGCGTCGACGACTTCCTTCAGGCGGCCCAGGGTGTCATAACGATACTGGGTGGGATTGCCGTTGGCGTCTACCTGGCGCGTCATCCGGCCCAGCAAGTCATGCTCATATTGGATCGTGTTGCCCAAAGGATCGGTGGAGCGAACTACCTGTCCCAAAGAGTCATACTCGAAGGAAGTGGTGCGCGTCAGAGGGTCGGTGCGAGAGATCAGGTTGTAAGCCGCGTCATATTCCAGGGCCGTGATTCCACCCTGGGCATCCTTGATTTCGATGGGCAGGTTGGCTGCGTTGTAAACAGTTTCTACCGCAAACCCGCGCGGGTTGGTCGTTCGCACCGGGTTGTCCTCGGCGTCGTAATCATAGTGAACCTTAGCCCCCAGGGGATCGGTGACAACCTTGAGTTTGTCATTCTCATCATACTCAAAAAGCGTGGTCAGGCCGCGCGGGTTTGTGACACTTAACGTATTGCCCACCGGGTCATAAGTATAATTGGTGGTTGGGCGCTGGCCGCCAGGTAAAACCGGCTGACGTGCGGTCACCAACCGGTCAAGGGCGTCATATTCGAAATCACTGCGAAAGCCGAGCGGAGTAGTGACCGCAGTACGGCTGCCGGTCGGGCTGTACTCGTAGCGGGTGATTTGGGCGTAAGGATCGATGGATTGCAGCAGGTTGCCCACCGGGTCGTAGACGTAATTCCACACGTCGTGGCGCGGGCCGATCATGCGCACCAGTTGATCTTCGGCGTTGTAGCAGTATTCGGTAGTGTTGCCGGCGGCGTCGGTCTGGTATTTGACGCGGTTCATGGCATCGTAAATATAGCGCGTGCGCCCGCCTGCGGCATCGGTCACCGCGACCAGATTGCCGTTTTTATCATACTCATAGCGCGTCTCGCCGCCGTTGGGGTGTTGGATGTGTTCCAGGCGGTTGTTCCTGTCGTAGAAGTACTGTGTCACATTGCCACTGGCGTCCGTCATTGTGGCGCGGTTGTAGTTGGCGTCGTAAGTGTAGTGTTTCCAGTTCTCTTCGGGATCGCGTTCACCGGTCAACTTGAGATTTTCGTCGTACTGGTAAAGCGATGCCCCGCCGCGGCGGTCCACCGAGCGCACCAACAGGTTGTTGTCATCGTACTCGAAGGTGGAGATTGCTTCGCGCGGGTCGGTGATGGCGGTCAGGTTATCATTGGCGTCGTAGGTGAAATGAACCGCGTGGCTGTTGGCGTCGGTGTAGGAAGTCTGCCGCCCGGCGGCATCGTAGGTCCAGGTGGAAATACCGCCCAGGGGATCTTTGACCTGGATTAAATTGCCAAAATTGTCATAGGTGTAACTGGTTGTACGGTTGAGTTCATCCGCCAGGGTTAAGGGCTGGCCCCAGGTATTATAAGTAGCGTTGGTGCGCGTTCCATCCGGAGCCTGAGTTTCAAGCAGGTTGCCCTGTGCATCATAACGATAAGTCCAGGTATCTCCCAGGGCATTGGTATACGAGGTGGGTTGGTTGCGCTCGTTGTAAGTCCAATGGCTCACATCCGTGGTGTAGAAACTCGTTCCATCCGCTGGATCAATGCGCTGGAGCAGGTTACCGCGCTCATCATAGGCATATTGGGTGACAAAACCGCGCCCGTCGGCGACGCGCACAGGGTTATGATTGGCACCATACTCCGTATGGCTGGTATTGCCCAAGCCGTCTTCTTCGGAGGTGACCCGGTTTTGCTCGTCCCAATGATAGACCTGAGTCTTGCCCAGGTTATCGGTATAGGTAGTGATACGCTGCATGGGATCATACGCAAGCGTGTTCGTATGACCGCTGGCGTCCACCTGGCCGGTGACGCGGTTGCGATCATCGTAGCTATTTTGCAAAAACAGGATGCCGGCCTCGTCCCATTCTTTGGTCATCCGGTGGCGGCTATCGTAGGAATAAGTGCGCGTTTTATTCTTGGGGTCGGTAATGCCGGTCAGGTTGCCATCGCCATCATAGGCAAAACGATAAGCGCGCCCGTCGAACAGATGGATGGCAATGATACGACTGCTGGAGTCGTGTTCAAAAGTAATCGTCCGGCCGGCAGTATCGCTCATCTCAGTCAGCGGTGGGCGCGGCACAGGGTTGCCATCCTGCCAATCATCCTGTCCGCTCAGGTCGTGGGTAAAGGTCAGCGTGTTGCCCTGCAGGTCACGAATTTGGCTGAGAATCCCCAAGCCGCCGACCGTCTCCTGAAAAGTGTACACCTTCTGGTCAGGGAACGTCAGGCTCCAGCCGTCGCCGGTTTTTTCCAGGCGCTCGTATACCCCTGCGCCGGAAACGTATCCGCTGCCATCCCAGGGGAAGTAATACATACGGCCATCTGCTAAAGTCACACTGACCGAGTCGTCGCTGTAACGCTGGGCATAAATATTGTAGAGTGAATTCCAACTTGCGCCGAACAGATCGCTGCGCCCATCCTGCGAGTTGTAGGTCAAGGTCATCTCGGCATCCAGGCCGCCGCGCCCGGGGATGCGGAACAAGCGAACCTGCACGACGTGGTTGCCAGTAGAAAAGCTGACCGGGTCAGCGCCATAGCGCTGGTAATTTTGATAACCCAGGTCACGTAGACGCTTCAGTACTTCAGCGGAAGGCGGCGCAGGCGGCTGCGGCGGCTGGTTGTCT
This sequence comes from uncultured Anaerolinea sp., assembly GCA_964595435.1. Lineage (GTDB taxonomy): Bacteria > Chloroflexota > Anaerolineae > Anaerolineales > UBA4823 > RBG-16-57-11. The sequence goes on from CAZQQJ010000043.1 coordinate 26,307, forward strand.
TGCCCGCAGGTGACGCCCAACTCTGTCAAACGCGGCGCCAGGGCAGCATAAGCCGCATCCACAATCAGGTTGAAATTGTTAATAATGACCGGAGCATCGTAGTTATGATCCAAAAACAAGACTTCGATATGCGCATAATCCACTTCGGAGGGCAATTGACCTGGATTATTGAATTCGGAATACAACGATGGATGATGAATCCCCTGGGTGTGGGGCCTGCCGGTATAGGTCTGTATGTTGCTGAAGAACTGATTGCTCAGCCCATCGTCTTGCGGATGTCCCGAACGCGCCCAGGCGCGCACACCGCCGTCCCCCTGCCAGCCCCAGGGATATCCGGTTAAGTCGTTGAATGCCAGGGTTATGAATATGTTCGAATTGAAATTGCGCGCCTGCTGCGCCCGTAAGCTGCGGCTGACAAACCCTGATTGCTGGCTGGCATCCCGCGTGATCAATATCCCCAAATGGCAGTCATTTTGTTGGAAACGCGCTTGCAATTCTTGCGCCAGTGCAAATGCTTTAGGCCCTTCCCATAACGTTCCGCTGGGCCAATAACCGTGCCCCAAATTATCATCGGGATCCAACGCCAGGCGCACCTCTCCGGCGGTGAATTTCTGGACTCGCATCAATCCGCCAGCGGAGAGCGGCGCCATAGGAACAAATTCGCCCAGGTGTTCCACATCTGCCACCAGAAGCTGTTTGGCCTGATCTGCTGCGGATGGGGTCCGTTCCCAATTGATTTCACCACTATTGCGATGATACATGAAGAACTCGCGCAAATCCAATCCCCACGCATCGCTCGATGAATAACGATATTCAAGCTGTACAGTCGGGGTAATAATGGATTGTGTTGGTGTAATCTCTGTAGCAGGAATTATTTTTACAATCGGTGAAAAAGTATTTACCGATTTACCATTTAAGGTCTCCGCGCTTACCCGAAAAGATGGGCCACCTACTGCCAGGTCATTTGGGGGCAAAGTTGGCGGAGCAATCGATTCGAATTTAACTTTGACAGTTTCAGTCACTGCCTGTGGATGAAAGCGTAGATAAATCTTTCCATCGGGCGAGCCAATTTCCCCGCCTCTTCCTGGAATGATAAGCGCTTCAGCGGGTATTGCGGGCTGGCTATAACGTCCCACCAATGGTAAAAAGAGCTTGTATGATAAGGATTGGGGTTCGGGTGGAGGAGGATCATCAGGAACAGGCGGTGGAGAGGAAGGCAAAGCTTTAATATTTTTTTGCGTAGCAGCCAATGCAACACCCACAGGCTGCAAAATCATGGAGAGGACAACAACAATTGAAATGACCAGTTGAAAACAGCGAAGTATTCGCGACATGACTGCCTCCAGACCCTACAAGAAAAGAAACGCAAAGATAACCAGGTTGTCTTTGAAGATTTTTGATTTTTTGAATTTAGAATGCTATGTTATGAATTGGAATGACCCTCCTTGAGCTGCGATGAGAGAAACGAACATCCATATCTTAGCATAAGAATTTTAAGCTATCCCTAACAAATATGTCAGGATCAGATAAAGCGGTAAGGAGGCAGTGAAGTTTCCCTTATATTTTGCTCAAAAATCGCTCGCTGCTATCGAGTATAATTTCCTTCACTCGTGGCTTCAACGGAGTAACCCCCTATGCCCATCGGACGCTTCCTCTGCGGCATCGCCGCCCTGATCTGGAACCCGGCAACGGACCAATACCTGCTGCTGCGCCGCTCGGCGCAGAAGGATTTCGGCGCCGGTTCCTGGGAGTGCGTCACCGGGCACGTCGACCAGGGCGAGAGCTTCAGCCAGGCGCTGCACCGCGAGGTGGGCGAGGAGCTGGGCGCCGAAGCGCGCATCGAGTTCCTGATCGGCGTGACGCACTTCTACCGCGGCGCAGCGGTGCCCGAAAAGGAGCTGCTCGGGGCGATCTTCGGCTGCACCCTGGCCGACCCGGACGCAATCCGCCACGGCGACGAGCATTCCGAGATGCGCTGGGCCAGCGCCGCCGAGATCGAAGCCCTGCTGCCGGCAGACCACTGGCTGCTGCCGGCCTTACGCCGGGCGGAGGCGCTACGCCGCCTGTTGCCGGAAGAACTGCGCCAGTCGTTCCGGGTAGAAGGGTTCGAGATTTGAGACGATGCCGGCTGCTCGCAGGCTCGACTGGCGATTCAGGACCCTGTTGGTAAATGCACCTGCCCCTTCGGCCCCATTCATGGGGCGCGATTTGGCAGACCGGCGACGTCATCGCCGGCCGGGGTTTCATCGCCAGGCGGGCTTCCCGCCGGCTGTTTACCCTGCCAGCGCCGGATCTTACCCAGACGGCGCTGACCCATCATAGATTGACCGATCAATACCTATCCAGGACCAACAATGACCAGACACACCCATTCTTCCTTGCTCCCCGCCCTGGGGATCGGCGCAGCCCTGGGCTATGCCGTCACCCAGCAAATCTGGCTGCGCAGCCGCCTGCGGCGCATCGACCCCTATCGCAGCCTGGCCGAACACGTCAATCGCGGCCAGCCAGGCCGCCAGGAGATCGAGCGCCAGGAAAGCGAAACTTTCACCAAAGTCCACGCTATCGAAGATGGCATCGAGCGCATCGTCTACACGCCCAGGCAGCGCCGCTTCCGGACGCCGCTGCTCTTCCAGCACGGTATGTGGCACGGGGCGTGGTGCTGGCAGCCCTGGCAGGAACTGTTCGCCGGATGGGGCTGGGAGAGCGTGGCGGTCAGCCTGCCCGGCCACGCCGGCTCGCCGGAGCAGCGTCCCATCCGCCTGTGCACACTGGATTATTACCTGGGCTTCCTCAAGGCCGAGATCGACCGCCTGCCGGTCAAACCGGTGCTGTTCGGACACAGCATGGGCGGGGCGCTGGCGCAGTGGTATTTCCGCTACGTGGGCGAGACGCTGCCCGCCGCGGTGCTGGTCGCCCCGTGGGTCTCGCACGACGCCGCCCGGGACGCCCTGTGGCTTTTTATGAAGGCCGATCCGCTGGGCGTTTTTTGGGTGGCCGGCGATTGGTCAACGACCCCTTACGTACGCAGCCCGGCTGTGGCAGCCCGCCTGCTGCTGGGCAAAAACGCGGCGGTGACGCCCGAATGGCTGCACGCCCGGCTGGGTCCGGAATCGGGGATGATCACCTTTCAGCACAACCCGCCCTACTGGCGCCCCGCTGAACGGGTGGATACGCCCATCCTGTGGATCGCCGCCGGCGCCGACGCGGTGATCACGGTAGATGGAGCGCGCCGCTCGGCGGCGCATTACGGCGCCGATTTTTTGGTCGTGCCCGGCGCGGGGCACAACCTGATGATGGAATGCAACCAGGCCGAAATCGCACACCGCGCCCATAACTGGCTCGTCCAACAGGAGATCTCATCATGAAATTCGTCAAGTATCACGGTTTAGGCAACGACTACCTGGTGGTCAACCCGGCCGATCTGGCCGCCCCGCTGACCGTCGAACACATCCGCCTGGTCTGCGACCGGCATTACGGCGCCGGCTCGGACGGCATCTTGCTCGGCCCGCTGCCCACCGCGCAGGCCGATTTCGCCCTGCGCATCTACAACCCGGATGGCAGCGAAGCCGAGAAAAGCGGCAATGGGCTGCGCATCTTCTCGCGCTACCTGTGGGACCAGGGATTGCTGCAGCTCGCCCAGGGTGAAGGCGAAACGCCCGCCTCGCAGCCCTTTACCGTCCACACCGCCGGCGGGATCGTCCGCTCGCAGGTGCTGGATGGCGGGCGAAAGGTGACCGTGGCCATGGGCCAGGCCAGCTTCGACAGCCAGCGCATCCCCGTCCTGGGGCCGCGGCGGGAGGTGGTCGATGAAACCATGACCCTGGGCGGCGAGACGCTGCGCTACTGCGCGGTGAGCATGGGCAACCCGCACTGCGTGGTGTTATACGAGGCGCTTTCCGAAGAAGTCGCCCGCCGCTTAGGCCCGCTGGTGGAAAACGAGCCGCGCTTCCCCTATCGAACCAACGTGCAGTTCATGCGCCCCCTGAGCCGGGACGCCATCCAGATTTTCATCTGGGAGCGCGGCGCGGGGTACACCCTGGCTTCCGGGAGCAGCAGTTGCGCGGCGGCTGCGGCAGCCCACCGCCTGGGCTGGGTGGACAGGCAGGTGACGGTGCATAACCCCGGCGGCCAGATCCAGGTGAGCATCGCCTCCGACTTCTCGATCACCATGACCGGGCCGGTCGAAAAAGTCTACGAAGGGGTGATGGAGATCAGTGGGTGACGGCGCGCAGCAAGACAGGCGCCCTGGGAATGAGCCTGGCGGCGGTGCTGCCCTTCACTCTGGCCAGCGCCCTGCTCAACATCCTTCTCCCTTACCTGTCCACGGGTGATATCCGCACCATCGTCGCCCACCCGGAGAATCTGGATCAGCCAGGGGAGTGGCTGGCCTTCAGCTTACTCCTGGCGATTCTGCTCTTTGCCCTGGCTGCCTGCGCCGCTTATTGGATGTACAAATTCTTCGGCGAAGCCTATTACGGGCGGCGCGGCGCGTGGCGTTGGGCGCTGTTCGGCGCATCCCTGGCCCTGTTCATCAAACTGCCCGATTGGCTGCTACCGGGCAACAGTACTGTGCTGCGCTACGCCTGGTTTGCGATCTGCCTTTTCCTGGCTTTCTTCCTGGCGCGCTGGCTGGTTCCGCTTCGCAAGGGAAATTAAGGAGTAATCCGTTACTGAGTGATGAGAGCTGAGTGATGAGTGCCCAGGTGCCTGGGCGCCTGGGCACTCATCACTCAGCGACGGATTACCCCTTTCTCAACCCAGGCGAATAACCCCACCTCGCGTCGCATTGAGCAAATCCACCTCCGCTTCGCCGACGCCGGCAAAGCCCTGCACTTCCCGGCAAATTCCCAGCGCCACGCGGGCCAGGTCGGTTTCGCTCATCTGCTCGCCGGACTCGAGCATGGCGCGAAACAGCGGCTCGGTGCCGGAATAACGCAGGTTGAGGCGCAGGATGCCCGGGTAGTCTGCCTGCGCCTGGGCGGACATGGCGTCCAGGGTGGCGCGATCCAGGCGCGGCCCGCCTCCCACGTGGGCCGAGGCGATAATCTGCGGCGTCTTGCCCACCTCGGCGGCAAAGGCCGCCAGCGAGGCCTGCCCCGACTCGAAGAACGCCCGCATCACGTACAGCGCCGAACGGATGCCATCGCCGGTAGGGTGATCTTCATCGGCGATGAGAATGTGCCCGGCCTGCTCGCCGCCGATGCCCACCAACCCCGGTCCTGGGTGCAGGTCGCGCAGGGCGTAAATCTGGTCGGTGACGTACTTATCGCCCACCGGAGTCTCGTACATCTGGATGCCGGCCCCCTCCAGGCGGGCTTTCAGCCCGGCGTTGCGCATGACGGTGGTCACCACCGCCCGCCCCAGCAGTTGGTTACGGGCATCGAAGTAGCGCGCCAGCATACCCAGCATATGATCGCCGTCGATCAGGTTGCCCTGTTCGTCGACAAACACCACCCGGTCGGCGTCGCCGTCGAAGGCCAATCCGAAACGGGCATTGTGATGGCGGATGAGCAGGTTCATCTCGTCCATCGAGCGGCGCACGTGCTCCGAGCCAGCGTCGACGTTGATATTCAGCCCGTTGGGCGAAGCGTGGATCGCCACCACCTGGGCGCCCAGGCGGCTGAACACTTCCGGCGCAATATACGACGCCGCGCCGTTGGCGCAATCCACCACGATCTTCACCCCATCCAGGCTCAGGCCGGGGTGCTCGGCCAGCAGGCTGCGCTGGTACAATTCCTGGAAGATCTCCCCGTTGTGGGCATGGCCCATGTGGGTATGCATCTCCAGCGGCGCCAGGCTCTGGCCCGACGCGGTTGGCAGCAGCCCCTCGATGACGGCTTCCATCTCCTCGGAAAGCTTGCGCCCTTCGCGGCTGAAGAACTTGATCCCGTTCATCTCCACCGGATTATGCGAAGCCGAGATCACCACCCCGGCATCCGCCTCCAGGTGGCGCACCAGCCAGGACACCCCCGGCGTGGGCACCAGGCCCAGGTCGATGACGTGCACGCCGCTGTACATCAGCCCGGCGTCCAGCGCTTCTTGCAGCATGGCGCCCGACTGGCGCGTATCCCGCCCGATGACCACCGTGGCCTCACGCGCCGCGCCGCGGATCACGCTGCCGGCCGCCTGGCCCAGGCGCAGCACAAAATCGGGCACCAGCGGCCATTCGCCCACTGTGCCACGGATACCGTCTGTACCGAATAGTTTGCCCATAAGTTCTCCTTGTTGGATTGATGATGAGTTCACGAGTAATGAGTTGCTGAGTAATGTGTAATCAGGCGCTCAGGGATTGAGCGCCTAGACGATTAGTCGTTCAGGGGTCAGGGGCGAAGACAGGTGTTATCATTGGGTCACCTGGTGAATTCGTTGGAAGCAGGGTAAGATTTGGGGCTACCGCGTCAGGGATGAGCGACTCAAGTTCTTTATAAAAATTCAAGCGAACAATATCCAACGATTCACGCCTTGGCACCAGAGCAAATACTTCTCCATTTGGGCCAATTGCCACATTGCGCTCCACAGGATAACGGTACTCAGAAAGTGGGATGCGCGCCACCCCTTGAACGACGCCATCTGCGCCGACGTAATGCACCGTCTGGTCAACTTTGATAACTTGAAAATAAACCACATCGTCGCGGATTGCATAGAAACTGCCATCTGGAAATACATCCAGGAAGCGGAGGCCACCGCCACCCATGGTTAAGCGCGTTTGATAGATTGCATCCCCGGCATTGATTTCTGGGGGCTGCCATAGAGCAGGAGTAGATATCCAGTAGCGTTTCCCGTTGCAGAAATGACCTTCCGCGACCTTCTCAAGGCTTGATTGGATCTGGACGTCCAATAAGTGAAAAAGCATCGAACCAGCCACCTCCAGGATAATGCTCCCCTCGCAGTCAACTGCTATTCCCATCAGGGCGTTCTCAAGCGTCGCATCCCAGTCTCCAACCCTTTCTCCGATAGGAAAATCGTGCGGAAATTTCTCGCTGACGATCAGCTCCCCATCCAGCGTAAAGCGATGTACCTGGTAATTCTTGTAGCCGGTTTCCAGCAAAAACATCTCGTTCCCTTTGAGCCGCAAATCACTTACGGAGTTGATCCCGATAAATTCCAGCTTGATAATCTTCAACAGTCGCCCATCCGGGGCATAGTACAACAATCGATCCAGGGCCTGGTCGGCAATCACAAAGCGATTATCCGGCAAAACGGCTATGGCGCTGGGGCCGGCAATCCAACCCGGCCATTGGAAATATTGGATCGTATGGTTGCCGCCCACCGGCAGACTAAAGACCGTCTCATAGAGGTCGCCTGGTTGCGCGTGGAGTGCCGGTCGTGCGGTAGAAGTCGATACGACGGTCGGCATCGAGGTTGGCGTGATGGTCGAGTGAGCAGTCGGAGATGGGATAAAGGTAGGTAAGGAAGTCGTTGCCGTTGGCGAAATTATCCACGTTGGTGTGGCGACTGTCCGGGTCGCAATACTCGCTAATTGTGCGGCCGGCTCGGATGGCGGTAGAGCTGCCGGTGTAGTACCTGCCTGTTGGCAGGCCGTAAACAGAAAAGCGATTAGCGCCAGGTAACAAAGATGATCTGTAACCATTCGCCCTATTATATTACAATTGCAAGTCAGAGGCTCGCGGCTGTTTTGCGCCGGATGTACACAAAGAGCGCCTTTTTCATCGCATAGGATCGATTTGTCATGGCGAGGTTAATCGCAATCATCGGTAATTCAGGCAGCGGGAAAACCACCCTCACAAAAGCCTTGTGCAGAGGGGAGGAATATTGCGAGCTGCTCGAACAGCATTTCGAAAGGCCTTTCCAAAGCCTCTTTTCCGTAAATCGAAAGGGGTATGCATGCGTCAACCAGATCGACTACTTGCTATTTCGTGCAGAACAAGAATTGTCTTTAAAAGATCGCTATGCGATGATGGTTCAAGACGGAGGCCTCGATCAAGATTTTCACGTTTTTACAAAGCTGTTTTATCATAAGGGCTATTTGAGCCGGGATGAGTTTGAGCTTTGCGAAAGACTCTACCGGTTTACCCGAGAGTTTCTGCCTTTGCCGGATTTATATGTGCTGGTTGGCGCACCAATTAAGATATTGAGAGAGCGACGAGAAAAGAGAAAGCGAACGCTGGATATCGTTACAGACGATGATTTGGAACAGATTGATCCTTTACTGGAAGAATGGACCCACAATCTGGCAAGACTTGTGCTAAAAATTGATTCGAGTATGGATGATATCTCTTATGGCCGTGCAATCGAGTATTTACGACACTCGATTGACGAATTGACTTCAAGAAACAAAGCATCACCGCAGCCTGGAATCAGGCGAGCCTGAGCGCCTGATGACTCACAACTCATCACTCAGTAACCGATTACCAGCTAAGGACAAAACCCTATGGAAATCAACCGTATTATCGTGATCGTACTGGACGGCGTGGGCGCGGGTGAAGCGCCGGACGCCGCCGATTATGGCGACGTGGGCAGCAATTCGCTGTCCAACACCGCCCGGGCCGTGGGCGGGCTGCACATGCCACACATGGGCGCCATTGGCCTGGGGTATATCACGCCGATGGAAGGCGTGCCGCCGGTCCCTGATCCCAGCGGCGCTTACGGTAAGATGGCGCCGCGCTCGGCCGGCAAAGACACCATCTCCGGACACTGGGAGCTGATGGGCGTCTTCCTGGATAAACCCCTGCCCACCTATCCAGACGGCTTCCCACCCGAAGTGATCGCTGAATTCGAGCAGCGCATCGGGCGCGGCACACTGGCCAACAAGCCCGCCTCCGGCACCGAGATCATTAAGGAGCTGGGCGAAGAGCACATGCGCACCGGCAAGCCGATCGTCTACACTTCTGCCGACAGCGTGTTCCAGATCGCCGCCCACGAGGAGATCATCCCCATCGAGCAGCAGTACTGGATGTGCCTGCAGGCGCGTGAAATGCTGCACGGCAAGCACAACGTGGGAAGGGTGATTGCCCGGCCGTTCATAGGCCACAACGCCGGAGATTTCAAGCGCACCGAGCGCCGCCGCGATTACCCGCTGGTTCCCCCAACTCCGACGATGATCGACAAGGCGGTGGCTGCTGGCCTGGAGGTGTGCTCGGTGGGCAAGATCGATGACATCTTTGCCCATCGCGGCATCACCCGCTCACGCCACACGCTCAACAACGCCGAGAGTTTGCAGGCCACGCTCGAGTTCCTGGAGACGGATTTCAGGGGCATCCTGTTCGTGAACCTGATCGAGTTCGACATGATCTACGGCCACCGCAACGACCCGCAGGGTTACGCCGCCGCGCTGCAGCGAGTGGACGAGCAGGTGCCGGAAATCCAGCGCTGCCTGAAGCCGGGCGATATCGCGCTGTTTGTTTCCGACCACGGCGTCGATCCCACCACGATCAGCACCGACCACTCGCGCGAACACTCTCCCTTGCTGGTCTTTGGGCCGCCGGTACGCGGCGGGGTGAACCTGGGCACGCGCCGCACGTTCAGCGACGTGGGCACGACCATTGCCGAAGTTTTCGGCTTGCAACCGCCGGAGTTCGGCGAAAGCTTTTTGAAAGAAGTATTGCGTTAATCTTTATGGCGGAGTACGCTTTGCGCAGCGTACTCCGCCATAAAGGAAAGAGCCATCATCACCTGGCGCTGGACATCCCTAAACTGAGGCAGGAGTGCGCCGGGTCGGCTTCGAAATCTGCTTTGCAGATCGGCAGGCAGAAATAGACCATTTTTCCCTGGTAATAGACGCACGGCGTGGTGGCGCAATACTGCACTCTGCCGCCGCAAGCGGTTGAAACCAGCGCACCCAGCGGCGGGCTGGGCGGCAGGCAATCCGTCCATTCGTCGTCGGATGAGGGTGGCGGTGTCATTCGCCTTTCTCCTGAAGCGATTGCAAAGTTTCCAGGTCTTGCGACAGGTTGCGTGTGCGCACAACCAGGCTGGCCAGGTACAATGCTATCACGCCAAAGATCACCACATATCCAGCAACCATATAATTCGCCGTCTGAGCCGGGCCTTCCTGTAATAAAGCGAGCATATCTCCTCCGAAGGGATGTAGCATGATCTGTCGTCCGTCGTCTCTCAAACGTTGTGCTTGAGTTTCAGTTGTTCCACCTTATCCTGCAGTCGCCCCAGGCGGATACGGTGCCAAAGCAACGAGGCGAAGATGAAAGAAAATGTAAGCAGGCCAAAGAGGAAGGTCTGTAACATCCTGGGGGTCATGTCGAAGCCGCCCTCCGCGCCAGGCTGATTGGTGCCGATCACTACCGGATGGATGGTGCGAAACAGGCGCGCCGAGAAGAAGGTCAGCGGCACACTGATAAAACCGAGTATGGCATAGATCGCACCGAAACGGGCGCGGCGGTCGGGTTCTTCGATGCCCGAACGCAGCATCAAATAAGCAGCGTAAATCAGCAGCATGATCGTCGTCGTGGTCAGGCGCGGGTCCCATGTCCACCACGTGTTCCAGATCGGACGCGCCCAGACCGAGCCGGTGATCACGGTAATCAGGGCGAAGGCCATGCCGATCTCGACTGCGGCCAGGCCAGCGATATCCCATTTGCGATTACCGCTGCGCAGATAGACAATCCCGGCAATCGCTGCGACCATGAAACTGAGCATGCCCACCCAGGCAGACGCAACATGGAAATAGAAGACTTTTTGCACCAACCCCATGACCGCCTCAACCGGGGCATAGAAGAAAACCATACCGGTAGCGATCAACAACATCGCCACCGTGATCCAGTCCAGGATTGTCAGCAAACGAGGTTTTGGCTCCATCATTATTTCTCACTCCTCCACAATATAGTCGAAGACCATGAAGGCCACTGCGCTAAAGACCACGTCATAAACGAGCAGCAGGTTTAACCAGGGGCGGATCTCATCCAGCGGAACGCCCAGCAAAAAACCACCGCTGGCCTTGACCGCGGCAATAAACAACGGTAGAACTACCGGAAAGAGCAAAATCGGCAGGAGGATATCCCGCGTGCGGGTCTGCACCGCCATGCTGGCCAGCAGCGTGCCCACGGCCACGTAACCCCACGAGCCAAACAGCACCACCAGGATCAACCCCAGGTTAAAAAGGTTGATATTATACAGGACGGTGTAGACCGGCAGGATAATCGCCTCGACAATCAACATGAAAATCAGATTGCCGATCATCTTTCCGAAATAGATGGCGCTGCGATCGACCGGCGCCAGCAGCAAACCATCCAGGCAGCCGCGATCCTTCTCCATGGCCATCGAACGGTTCAATCCCAACGTGCCCGCAAAGGCAAAAGTCACCCACAACACCCCGGCAGTCACCATCGAACGGGTCTTCGGGTCGAGTTCCAGGGCAAAATTGAAGATGAAGATCACCAGCAAGGCAAACACCAGCATCGCCGAAAGCAACTCCCGGCTGCGCAACTCGGCCGCCAGGTCCTTCCAAATAACCGCCCACAAGGCGCGCAAATAACCGGCTCCATTGCGGCGCCGGATGGCCGGAGGCTGGTCAGCGATAGAGGATGAGGTCACAGGATAACCTTCCAACCCGGGATCACGCCGGCTTTCAGCCGGCTTGCAAAGCGTTACGATAGAAACCGAGCAACTGGTCAGGCTGCATCTCGGCCCGCTGGACAGAGGCAACAATTCTTCCCCGCGAAAGCACATCGAAGCGGGTGGCCAGGTCGGCCGTACGGGCGAGGTCATGCGAGGTCATCACCACCGTGCGCCCGCGGGCCGCGACTTCGCGCAACACCGTATCCAGCATCTGGCAGGCGTCCTGATCCAGGCCGGTATGGGGTTCGTCGAAGAGCATCACCTCCGGGTCGTGCAACACCGCCCGCCCAATTGCCAGGCGCTGCTGCATACCGCGTGAGAACGTGCGCACCAGATCGCGGCGCCGAGCCGCCAGGCCGACCATATCCAATACCTCGGCAACCCGCCGCTCCAGATCGGCAATTCCATACATCATCCCATAAAAACGCAGATTCTCTTCGGCGCTCAGGTCACCATACAACAATGGTTGGTGCGAAACCACCCCGAGGATATTGCGCACCGCGGCGGCCTGCTGCGGCAAGCGGTATCCTGAAATGCGCACATCGCCCATCGCCGGGCGCGAGAGCGACGAAAGGATGCGCAAAAAGGTCGTTTTGCCGGCCCCATTCGGGCCAAGCAAGGCGACGAACTCGCCCGCTTCTACCTGGAAATCCAATCCATGCAGAACGGTTTTCAGGCCAAAGCGCTTGACCAGCTTGCGCACCGAGATCACACTAACCTGCACGGTCGTTTCCTGCCGTCTCTTTGAGGCGCGCCTTCAGCTCGGCGCGGCGCAGCAAATAAGCATCTTCGGGCAACTGGCCTTCCTGGTAAAGATCATCCAACGCCAGGATGGCATCCATAATGGCCTCGGGGCTGTTCAAAGCAGCTCCACCACCCGCCGGCACCGCCGGACCACCCGGGCCAGCAGCCACCGGGCGGCCGCGCCAGTACATCCATGCCCCGGCAAGGATCAGGACAACGCCCAAAGAACCAAGCCCGATCAATAAATTGGTGCTCGAGCTGCCGGCCAGGAGCGCCGCTGCGCCACCGGCACCGCCTGCTGCGCCTCCGCTGATGGTCAGGCGCAGATCGCCGCCTGCCGCCAGGCCGCTGGCATTATACAGATGGTACTGCGCCCCTTGCATATCGCGCACGCCGCCATCCTGGATCCCATTCCCCTGGAGATTCAGGCTCCCTTCGGGCGCCAGAATGACCACGGCCAGGACCGGCAGATTCACCTTACGCACCAGATCAAGCTTGCGGTCAAAGGGAAGCTCATAGGCAAACATCAATTGGTAAACGCCCTGGCCCGGACGCACCGGCACAGTATCGCCAAAACCGTCTTCGGTCTTGATATACCGCCCACCCAACTCGCCGTCTTGCATCTGCAAGTTGGACGCATCCACCGGCAAGGAGAAAGTCAAAACTGGCTGGCCTTTTTCGGCAGCCGTGACCGTTTTATCTGCCATGTTCGAAATTACGTACAGCTCTACGACCCGCAAAGTACGATTATCATTTACCGGCTCTAACAAATAGTGCAACCGGTCCACCGAGAGCGCCGAAGTATCGGAGGTGGTAGCGTAGATGCGGATCGGCAATTGGACCTGGGAATTATCTCCGTCGGCCACCATCACATCCGAACCGTAAACGACACCGCCATGCTCCAGAGTCGCCAGGAATGCCCACCCGGATAGGACTTCCACATTTTCAAAAATGAAACTCCCATCATCGTTGAGCGTCGTCGTAGCGGTATAAACCAACTGCATCTGGTCAAAGGCATGTAAATTTACCAGAGTGCCTGAGGGAATGGAAACGCCGGACTCGTTTTCCAGAGACCCGCCCACCGAGCCAGCCTGGGCAGTAGGTGTAAGTACATTGCTCGAGGTCAGCGGGGCCGTACCGGTCAAACCGCTCGTTGTGGTAAGCACTGCCGCCGAAGCCAGAGGCGTCGCCTGGCCCGCCTGAGAAACCGGGACAAAAGTCAGTGAACGCAGATACATCGCCACCCCCCAGCGCTCATCATCGGAAAGCTGATTGCCAAAAGCTGGCATTCCCTGGCCGGCGCCATTGCTGATCGTCTGAACCAGATCGTTCAGCGATTTCCCCGCCATGCGCTCCTGGTTCGTCAGGTCAGGCACTGCCAGACCGGCAGCCGCCGAACCATCGCCCTTACCGGTTTCGCCATGGCAGGAAGCGCAGTTTGCCTGGTATATTTCCGCGCCTTGATCCAGGCCGCGGCCCGGTACGCCCAACGATAATGCATAGGCTACCACGTCCCAGCGCTGGCGGTCCGAAAGGCTGCGGAAAGGAGGCATGAAACGCTCCAGGTTGCCCTGGGTTACCACCCGGAACCACTGCGAAGGTACGGCCTGGCGAAATACTTCCGGGGAACCAATGGGCGTTACCGGATTGGGCAGGTTGGCCGCATTCGAGCCATCCCCCAGGCCTCTTTCCCCGTGGCACGGAGCGCACTTTTCAGCATAGATCTCACCCCCCGCAGCAGGGTCAGGCGGCACCAGTGGAAATATCGGGCCAGAAGTAGCCGGCACAGCGGTAGCCTCCACCTCAACGGGTGGCTTATAACCCGGCGGCGGAGTTACATCTGCTGCAAGAGAAAAATTGCACGCCGTCAAAACCGATATCGCAAAGAGGGGAGCCAATGCTCGAAGCAGTTTCATGCGTCTATTTTCACATCCTGACGAGTAGTTTAGATTTTTGCACCGCACTTGGGACAAAACTGGTCGGATTTCTGCAACGGACCACCGCACTGTGCGCAAAAGCCGGCGGCTTTCTCCTGGCGCACTCGACGCCGGTTAGCCAGCATCACCTCCAGTTCATCATCTGGCTGAGACCCTGTCAGGGTCGGACGATGGCCATTTCCCATGACAGACCGCGCCACGCCAGCATCGGCCCGGCGAGCAGCAACAGCCACTTCAATACGTTGTTCGGATGGCAAGCCTGCTGAGTTTTCTCCAGGCTGCAAGGTGTCCAACTGTTTCAGGATATTCGCCCCACGCAACACCAGCGTTGAACGCTGCTGCGGGTAGTCTTCCTCGGGGATTTTACCTAAGCCATAATCGAAATCCAATTCCTGCAAAGCATTGAGGATGCGATCGTGTTCGGCCAACAGAGCTGAAAGATCGTGATCGGAGCTATTCTGACTCCCACGAACCGCCGGCGTCTTTTCGAAGAACGGCCGGCTGACAAAGAAGGCTACCAATAGCAACAGGGCCAGGATGAGAAAGATCGAACCGAGTTCCATAGGTGTTTACGGCTCCAGCAAAGGATCGATGGCCCGCTTGACTTCTTCGAGAGAGGTAAAAGGGCTGAATTTAACATACGCCAGCTTCCCCTGGCGATCGATAATAAAAGTCTCCGGCACGCCGGTAATACGATAGGCCTGCGCCATACGTGTGCCCAGGTCCGGGCCGTTCGGGTAGGTGATTTCGAATTTATTCAAGTACTCTGCCGACTTCTTGTCCGTATCGGTCCAGGCAACACCCAGGAAAAGCACGTCTCCGCGGGGCTGGTAAACACGCCAGGCCGCTTCCAGGTCGGCTGCTTCCTGTTCGCAAGGGCGGCACCACGAGGCCCAAAAATTCACAACCACGATTTTTCCCTTCAAGTCAGACAGCCGGTAAACCTGCCCATCGAAAGTGGTCAAAGTAAAATCAGGCGCCATTTCGCCGACTCTCATCTCACCCCGTTGGGAACGCAGCAAACCCAGGAAAAGCAGTCCTAATAAAGCAAACACCCCCACCCAGGCAAGAATGCGCCCCCAGGGGGGGCGGCGGGTGATTTGTGCTTCGGAAGAAGCAGGTAGGCTGGTTTGTGGTGTCATGTTTAACCCGTTTTACAGACAATAGACGGCAAGAAATGGACAGGAATGGCGCTCACCGCTTGCGCAATTCCTCTTCCAGGCGAGCGATATACGCATCACCCGCCGCGTCCGGCGACGCGGGCGGAGCGCCAGCTTGCATTTGCGTTACAGGCCGGGCAACATCTGGGACAGGCTGGCGCATGGCGCGGAAAGCGCGGTACAGGATGAAGATACCCAGCAAGATCGCTACCGGCGGAATGACGTACACCAACCAGTTCAATCCCCGGGCGGGTGGAGCAGCCAGTACCCGGTCGCCAAAACGATCTACAAAATATTGTTTGATCTGTGCTTCCGTCCAGCCTTCAGCCAGCTTTTCGCGAATCAATTCACGCCACTCGGCGCAGGCCTGAGTGGGGCAAACGTCCAGAGGCGTATTTTCACACACCGGGCAATACATCTGCTTGGCAATCGCATTCACCTGATCATCTGAGATGAACGGCGCAGGCGTCGAATCCTGCGCGAAAGCCACGCCTGACCAGGCCAGCGCCAGCACTGCTCCCAATAACACAACGATCCAGCCAATTCGTTTCATACAATCAATCCACGCCTATGCTTTTGCCCCGGCGTAAGCACTCGACCGGGCAGATTGTTCGGCCAGTTCCGGGTCCTTATCCGGCCAGGCTGCTACCAGCGTACCCAGGATAAACACCAGGCCGCCCAACCACAACCAGTTGACCAGAGGATTGTGATATACCTTGAAGGTAGCGCCCTGGGAGGTGGCCGGCATCCAATCTACCAGGATGACATACAAATCGTCCTCCATTGTACTGCGCACACCGGGGATGGTCATCGGTTGCTGCGACTCGAAGAAGAAATCACGCCGGGGATATAACTCACCAACGTATTCGCCATTCCTGGTTATGCTCAACACTGCTCGCGCCACGTTGCGCCCATCCGGCGTATCGAAAACCGCCAGGGATTTATAGGTGAGCGTGTACTTTCCCAGTGTAATCGAACCGCCTTGAGGGATAGTACCCTGCGTCTCGGTTTGGAACAATTCCAGGCCGATGATCCCGATCGCCATCAACACGACACCGAGGTGGATAATATAGCCTCCATAGCGCCGGCGGTTGCGCCCTGCCAGGCGCCACAACGCCAACAGCAAGTTCTCGCCGGATCTGCGATGCCGCGCCTGCGCGCCGCGCCAGAATTCGTACAGCGTAACACAGACCACAAACGCTGCCAGCCAGAAGCCAAGCAACGAGGCCCAGTGGCGTACGCCCAGGGCAAACGGCAAGACCAGCCCCAACAATACCGCCGGTATCGTCGGCTTCCACAATGCTCTGCCCAGAGTTTTTGCCGTGGAGTGCCGCCAGGCCGCCAGAGGAGCAATACCCATCAGGAGCAGCAGGCCGGCAAAAAGCGGCGCCGTGGCGCGCTCGTAGAATGGAGGTCCAACGGTCACTTTCTGGCCAGTAGCCAGTTCCGAAATCAAGGGGAAGATCACGCCCCAGAAGCACACCACCAGGATGCTCATGAAGAGCAGGTTGTTCAACAGAAACAAGGCCTCGCGGGAAAGCATGGAGGTCATCTGCGCTTCTGAGCGCAGGCTATCCCAACGCTGCATCAACAACGCCAGCGAAATAACGAAAGTAAGACCGATGAAACCGAAAAACATCGGCCCGATCGCGCTCTGGGCAAAGGCATGTACCGAAGAAAGCACCCCCGAACGCGTCAGGAATGTGCCGAAAATCACCAGGCAGTAAGTCAGAATAATCAGCACCATATTCCAGCGCTTGAGCATGCCGCCCTTTTCCTGGATCATCACCGAGTGTAGAAAAGCCGTGCCGGTCAGCCAGGGCATAAAGGCAGCAATTTCCACCGGGTCCCACCCCCAGTACCCTCCCCAGCCGAGAACGTCATAGGCCCAGCGACCTCCCAGGATCAGGCCCAGCGAGAGAAACAGCCAGGCAACCAACGACCAACGCCGGGTAATGCGGATCCAGCGGTCGTCTGTGCGCCCGGTAACCAGAGCCGCGATGGCAAACGCATATGGGATCACGAACGAGACAAAACCCAGGTAAAGCATGGGCGGGTGAATGATCATGCCCGGATGACGCAAAAGCGGATTCAGGCCCTGGCCATCCCGCATCAACGCAGGCGTCGCCCCGGCCGGCTGGAACATGGCTACAATAAATTCGCCGCCCGGCGTGCGCCAGATGCGCTGGAAAGGATTCTCGAAGAACAGGCTCAACGAGAGGAAAAATACCAGCGTGACCAGGCAAGCTACAATCACCCACGGCAGAAATTCCCCATCCCGTTGCCATTTGCGCAACGTCACCGCGCTGGCAAAAGCGGAAAGCAGCCAGGACCAAAAAATCAGCGAGCCAGCCTGCCCACCCCACAGCGCGGTAAGGCGTAGATAAACCGGCATACTGTTGCTGGTTACCGAGGCAACATATTCCAGTTCATAATGGCCCTGCACCAGGAGGAGCATCAAGCTGATTGCGGAAATACTGATCAATGGGAAAGTGAGCAACATCGCCAGCCGGGCGCTTTCCACCCAGGCCGGCAAATTTTTACGCGCGCCATAGATCGCCGCTCCAATCCCATACAGCGAAACCAGGAAAGTGACGATCAGAGCACCATAACCGAAATTGGCTAGCATGGTTTACCTTGTCATCAGAGCCATTAATTATCCGCCGGCCTGTTCAGGGACGGCTTCTTCATATTTAGTTGGGCATTTTAGCAGCAGTTCTTCGGCATAAAATATGCCGTCGTTGCCCAGTTTACCAGTAATAATCGCCTGAGCTTCGTTGCGTAGCAGATCAGGCTTGGGACCATTATAGACCACGGTCAACTTACGGCGGTTTGGATCGATCACCGCCTGGTGAAGTACCTCTGCCAGGCCACCCTGCGCCTCGATCTCTTTGTTATCACCTGGGATAGCGGCAATTGTGAACTTAAGTGACAGGTTTTGTTGGTCGTAGCTGATCGTATCGCCAAGCACCGCGCCCGAGATACGCAAATCACGCCCTTGAATACTGCCACCTTTGGCGGCCAACTCATCGACAGTCAGGAAATATTGGGCGCTGGCCTGCGTCGACGAGACAATCAGGTAAACCACTGCCGCGACAATCAACAAACCACCGACGATAAATTTCATACGTCCAGCCGAATTGCGCTCCACCGTGGCTGTCTGCTTCATTGATGAACCTCCAAAGGGAATAGGATCGATATCACTCGCTCTGTCGCTATTCAATTCATAAACAGCGCTTAAAGCAAACTTAACCTGAATTCTGTCACAGCAAGATTAATATCACCTGAAAAGGCGAAAAATAAACCATGAGAATGATTTTGGATGCAACAGGCGCGCGACCTGGAAAACAAGCCACGCGCCTATCAATCGTTATCGATTACCCCGCGTCGATCAACCCGGTACGGATGGCAAAACGGACCAATTCGGCGCTGGAATGCATATTCAGCTTGCCCATAATGCGCTCCCGGTGGCGGGAAACCGTCTTTGGGCTGATCTCTAACGTTTCGCCAATCTCCACGCTGGTCATCCCCTGCGCCACACATTCCAATACTTGCAGTTCCCGCCTGGAAAGTGCAGCTAAACCATCCTGGTGAGCAGCCTCCCCGGCCTTCTTTTCCGCTGGAGCCGGCGCCTGCATTAACAGGCGGCGATAGTCCTGCAGCAGCCAGGAGGCCAGGGCCGGCTGTAGATAGACGTGCCCCGCGGCCACGGCGCGGATGGCCTCGACCAGTTCTTCAGCAGCCACCTGTTTCGTGACATAGCCATCTGCACCGGCAGCCAGCATCTCGAAGAAATATTGCTGGTCAGCGTGAATGGTCAATGCCAGCACCCGGCACTCCGGACAGCATGCCTTTATTTGCCGGGTAGCCTCCAAACCATCCATTCCCGGCATGGCAATATCCATTACGATAACGTCCGGCGTCTCGGATTGGGCCAGTTGCACAGCCATGTCACCGCTGTTCGCCTCGGCAATGATTTCGAAGCCACTTTGCGTCTGCAAGAATGATTTCAGACCCGTGCGCACTACGTCGTGGTCGTCGACTAACATCAGGCGAATGATGCCCATTTCCCATACCTCCATCAAAATTTCAAAGTACCAGACTTTGCGAAGCCGTATCGGCCGGCACGGCAGGCGACACAACAGGCACAATGATTTCCACAGTCGTTCCCTTGCCGGGAGCCGATTCGATCACCAGTTTGCCGCCGATCGAATCGGCTCGTTCACGCATACCCGCCAGCCCCCAACCCCAGCCTGGGGCATGTGTAACCGAGGGGTCGAACCCAACTCCTCGATCCGTTATACGTAATTTCACCTCTTCTTGACCGAACTCCAGGTATATCGTTGCCTCATCAACCTGTGCATGGCGGGTGACATTGGTCAAAGCCTCCTGCGCTATCCGGAAAAAGACCGTTTCTACCAACGGATCCAGGCGGCGGCGCTCTCCTGCAACCTGCATTCTGGTGCTTGTCCAGGTCCGCTGCTCTTGTTCATCCACCAGATAGAGCAACGCCGCCACCAACCCCAGGTCATCCAATTGCGCCGGGCGCAGATCATGAACCAGGCGGTAGACGCCCGATGACATTTGACGGCAAAGCCCTTGCAGATAATCCACCTGTTCTTTGGCCTTTGCTTTGAGTCCTTCGATCCGGCTCAAAGCCGCCAGGTGAAAAGAGAAAGCCGTCAGAATTTGGGACGTCTCATCATGCAATTCACGCGCGATCCTCGCCCGCTCCTCCTCTTGCGCCAGTACGGTATGGCGCATCAACTCCTGTCGCATCGTCTCGCGCCCGATGAGCTCCTTTTGCACCTGCTCCAGAGCAGCGACGCGCGCCTGCTGGATGTTCAGAAACTGTTCCTGGCGTTCCTGTTCCACCGCGCGCAGAACAACGATCATACTGATCGTGATCACAACCGCCATCAACGCTCGAACGACCTGCACCGGAAATCCGGTCCGATCGATGAATGAAGCCGTATTCAACAAATTTGCCGGGAACATATCCAGGGGCGGAGCTACCAGTTGAGTCAGCGCATAAACCAGGAATCCCCAGGCTGCACCACGCAGACCAGGAGCTACTGTCAGACGCCCCTGGTGTTGCGCCATTCTGGCCTGGCGCAGCAAGGCAAGCCAGGCCAGGATAGCCCCAGGTACAGCTATAAAATAACGGATCATCGCGTCCAGGTGGCTCATGCGATCGATGTGGTTGGCCCACGGAGAAAACCCGACCAGGAAAACCAGAAGCAAATAGAGCACCAACCCCAGGGCTCCGAACGAAATATCCTTCTTTGAGTAATGCCGTTCCAGGTTCAACATCCGCAAGCCGAAAACCGTCAGGGAGATAAAAGATACCGATAATACACCAACCCGCAACCATCCTAGCAAAACAGGGTTACGAAAGACCAGCCAGTCACTCTTATCGATAAACATTTCCAACCATTCATGGCCGCCGTGCACAAAACCAAAAATGGCCAGAGGCAGCAACACCCTCGCATCTGCCAGTAGCGGCGTGCGGTCCGATTCAAACAACACGGCCAATCCCATGCTGAAGAATGCCAAGCCGTAAATGAAATAAACCAGGGTGATATCCATCTGTTTAATTATATACTAATCTACACATGTTATCGCTTTCAATATTAGGGAAATTTACGCAATAATTATCTTTTCCACACGACAATATTGAGATTAATTACCTAATAAATCACCAGGCCCAGAGCACTTTTCTCATTTTTCTTTCATCTCTCATGGTAAAATAAGCCATCCTTACTGGAAAAGTTGCGCGCATACCTGACGGGTCTCTATCGTTGCTCAATGAGCCCGGATCAGGTTTGAGCCATACAAAATGACCTTCAGTCAAACAGGAGCACACATCATGAAAAAATTGCTCTACTTTGCTCTATTCGTCACCCTGACCGTCTTATTCGCCGCCTGCACAGGCCCGCAGGGCGAATTGGGACCGGCGGGGCCGGCCGGGCCCCCTGGACCAGAAGGCCCACAAGGGCCTGCCGGTAACAGCGGCCCCGTGGGGCCAGCCGGCAAAGACGCCACGGCGGAAGGCGCCAGGTATGTCGGCGATCAGGTTTGTGCTGGTTGCCACAAAGAGCTTTACGATACGTATATGAAATCCGGGCATCCCTGGGAACTCAATAAAGTCACCGAAGGCAAAGCGCCCGATTATCCCTTTACGCAAATCAAAGAACCACCCCCGGGCTACACCTGGGATGACATCCTGTACACCGTCGGCGGCTACAAATGGAAAGCGCGCTTTGTCAACAAAGAAGGTTATATGATCACCGATGAACCCGGCAAGTCGGGCAACGCCGAATATCTCAACCAGTGGAATTTTGCCAATGATGCGCTGAACAAAAAATCCGCCTGGGTGTCTTATAAATCTGGCGCGGATAAGCTGCCTTATGACTGCGGCTCCTGCCACGCCACCGGGTACAACCCGAATGGCAACCAGGACAATTTGCCCGGATTGGTGGGCACCTGGGCACAGGAAGGCATACGCTGCGAGGCCTGTCATGGCCCGGGCGGGTTGCACGTCAACAACCCACAAGGTACTGCTATGCAAATCGACCGGGATTCGGAATTATGCAGCGATTGCCACATGCGCAGCGAAGCGGCGGTCGTTAACGCCAAAGATGGTTTCATCGATCACCACGAACAATATCAGGATCTGTTCCAGGGTAAGCACGCCGTGCTCCGTTGTGTGCAATGCCACGATCCACACAAAGGCACCAACCAACCGCGCCAGGCCGGCGAACAAACTACACGCGTCCTGTGCGCGCAATGTCATCAGGAACAGGCACGGCTGCAGAAGAACAAAATTCATCTCCAGATGAATCTTCCCTGCATCGAATGCCATATGCCCAAGCTGATCAAAACCGCCTGGAGTGATGCAGAAAAGTTCAGCGGTGACATGCGCACGCATCTGGTGGCAATCAACCCCACCCAGATCGGCCAGTTTAGCGAAGACGGCAGCACAGTCCTCCCTGAAATTGGCCTGGATTATGCCTGCCGGCACTGCCACGGCGCAGGCCTGGGTTCACCCAAGACGGATGAAGAGCTGCTCGCCGCCGCTGCCAACTATCACAGCGCTCCGGAAGAGGCACCCTCCCCGTAATACCTCTGCTCAGGGGTGGGGGGATGCGCACAACTGCCCTACCCCTGAGGAAACAAAACGCGCCATACCGGATGGCGCGTTTTTATTACATCTATCCGCGCCGAGAAATGACATTTCTTACTTTATTACTCTAAACAAAAGCTTTAGAATGATATGGTGATAATACCCTAAAGTTCATGTGTGTTATTAGGGCAAAAAACCCATTCGAGATGGAGAAACCGCTATGAAAAAAACCACACTCAATCGCAGGCAATGGAGTTGGCTGACCTTTGGGGTGCTACTTGTCACCGGCCTGATCTTTGGAGTTTGCATCAACCTGGTCAACCCGGCCGCTGCGGCCCCGCCTGCCCAAACAACGGCGCAGCCAGGCACCGCCTACGCCGGTTCAGCAGCGTGTGCGAGCTGCCACAAAGATTTGCACACAGAGTGGACCAGCACTCGCCACGCCCAGGCTTTCTCGTCTCCTATATTCCAAAGGGATTGGGCTGAGCTATCCAAGCAAACGAGTTGTCTGCAATGCCACACCACCGGGTTCGATCCACAAACCGGCGGTTATGCGGAAGAGGGCGTAAGTTGCGAGTCTTGCCACGGCCCATTCCAGCCCAATCACCCGGCGCAACAGATGCCGCTAAAGCCCGACGCCGACCTGTGCGCGCGCTGCCACAAGAACACCACCGACGAATGGCATGCCAGCCCACACGCCAAAGCCGAGGTTCAATGCCAGGCCTGCCATAATCCCCACTCTCAGACGCCGATGGCCAGCTCGATCACCGCCCTGTGCACGAATTGCCACAAAGAACGCGGCGACTCGTTCACCCACAGCACACACGCCAATTCCGGGTTGGAATGCAGCAACTGTCACATGTACACCCCGCCGCGTCTGGAAGACCCCATTGGGGGCCTGGTGCCTACCGGGCATACCTTCGCCGTGGGATCGGAAGCGTGCATCGGCTGTCACCAGGATACCGTTCACACCCGGGATGAGCTGATCAAACTGGGCGGCGAAATGCCGGCCCCTACCCCGGATACCACTGCTTTGCAGCAAGAAGTGCATGAAAAAGAACAGATCATCAGCAACCTGCAAACCACCAGCACTGTACGCCTGTACACGGGCCTGGTACAAGGGGCCATTATCGGTCTGGTAACTGGCGGCGCGGCGGCCTGGGTAGTCAGCCGGCGCATCCGTGAAGTGGAGATAGACGAAAATGAGTGAAACCAGGAAGAAGAAGACCAAAATCAAAGTTGAGCTGACCCGCCGAGATGTCTTAACGGTAGCCGGCATCGGCGCCAGCTCAGCCGTGGCCGCGGTCGTGCTCACCAGCGGCCCACTCTCCCCTTTTGCCGGCCTTATGGAGGAGCAAATGCAAGGAGAGTTGACCGGAGAGGGCGGGCATGGTTCTAGCGGGCCAAAACATTGGGGGATGGTCATCAGCCTGGAACGATGTATCGGTTGCGAATATTGCCTGCGGGCCTGTTCGGCAACCAACAACGTCGCCCCGGACAAACCCTGGAACATCGTGGTCGAGGAAAAGAACACCGCCGGACAGACTTTCTACTTCAGCCGGCCCTGCCTGCACTGCCAGGACGCCCCCTGCGTCGAAGTCTGCCCGGTGAAAGCCACCTATGTGCGCCAGGACGGCCTGGTCATCATGAATTACGACCGCTGCATTGGCTGCCGCTACTGTGAGGTGGCCTGCCCTTACGACGCCCGAAAATTCAATTGGGAGGCACGGGATTCCGACAGTCCATATATCCCTACCTGGGGGGTGGCCGAAGTGCCCACTCGCCCGCGCGGCGTGGTGGAGAAATGCACCTTTTGCATCCATCGCATCGACGATGGCCTGAAATCCGGCCTGGTACCTGGCGAAGATCCAGAAGCCACCCCGGCTTGCGTGAACGTTTGCCCGGTAGGCGCACGTACCTTCGGAAATTTAAAGGATCCAGAAAGCAAGGTATCTCAATTAATTGCCAACAATCCCACCATCGTGCTGCGTGAGGAACTGGGCACCAATCCGAGCGTATTCTACATCCCACCGAAGGAAGGGCTGTAATCATGACTGCGGCGACCTTGCAACAAAAACCTTCTTCGCTCAAGATCACCCCCGGCTTATTGGCCTGGTTTGGCCTGGTGGGCATCCTGTTGCTCATCGGCGTTGTCTCGGCAATCCGGGTTTTCTGGTTTGGCCTGGTGACCACCAACATGTACGATACGGTACCCTGGGGATTATGGATCACGATCGACCTGTCTTCCATCGCCCTGGGCGCAGGCGCCTTTACTTTGTCGGCGGTTGTCTACATCTTCGGCATCAAGCGTTTCCAATCGATCATCCGCCTGGCCGTGTTCGTCGGTTTCATCGGCTACACCTCTGCCCTGCTCACCCTGGTGATGGATATCGGGCGGCCTGACCGCTTCTGGCATCCCTGGGTATACTGGAACATTCACTCCGTACTGTGGGAAATCACCTGGTGCATCACCATCTACCTGATCATTATGGTGTTGGAGTTCTTACCGGTGATCACAGAGCTAAAGTTTTTCGCCCGCTGGCCGTGGGTGCGCCAGGCGGCCCATGCCCTACATCGCCTGGCCCCACTGTTCGCCGTATTGGGCCTGGGTATTTCTCTGCTGCACCAATCTTCTCTGGGTGCGACGTACGGCATCGTCAAGGCGCGCCCGATCTGGTTCAAACCCAGCATGCCGATTATGTTCATCCTTTCAGCCGTCGCCGTAGGCCCGGCAGTAACCATGGCATCTGCCTTCGTGATCGAATGGATCACGCGCAAGAAGACTATCGCCCATGATATCCTGTTCACGGTAGCGCGTTTCTCCGGCCTGGCAATCCTGGCTTATGGTTATCTGCGCTTCTGGGATATGATGGCGGTATCTTACTATGGCCAGACGCCTGCCGTCATGGAAGCGCTGAATATGCTGCGCATCGACACGCCCTATAACTTCGCTTTTTGGGTCGTCGAGATCATCCTGGGCATCGTTATCCCGGCGGTGTTTTTCCTGGCGCCGCGTTTCAGACAACGGCCCGGATTCCTGGTCCTGGGTGCAATCCTGACTGTGATAGGGATCGTGGTGAATCGCTGGAACGTCACCGTCTCTGGGCTCTTCGTACCCCTGGATTACTCTCCAGGCACCACCTACGTCGCCAAAGTGGGCAACTATTTTCCGAACCTGACCGAGTTCGGCGTGGCGGCGGGAGTGTTGGGATATGGATTGCTCATGCTCACCCTGGGTGTGATGTTCCTGCCCCTGTTCAATTCGAAAGAGTCACATTCGTGATCGCCTCGATTAAATCGACCCGATAAAAGAAGACGTAATTTTTCCGGCAGTGTATGCCGGAAAAATTACGTCCTGCCAGATAGATTTCGATTATACTTAAAGAAATATTAGATCGATCTACTCAAAAATGGCTTGCGAAGTCTTGCCATGGAGGATACGCTCATGGAGGAGACCAGTAGCACCAACCCGTTATTTGTTGGTCTGTTTTTTGTGGTACGTTGTATTGTGCCACTGGTAATTATGCTTGGCATTTCATATTTGCTCAGACGCCTGGGCGTTATTGCTGAACCGCCCAAACCTCCGCCGGATTGGAACGGCGATCAATCCAACGAGCCTATCAACCATGCTGAAGGAGGAGTGGCCCATGCGAAAAGCTGAGCGACTTCGACTTGCCGGGCTGCTGCTGGCCGGTTGCCTGGCATTCCTTGCAGCACTGGTGTTGGCCGCCGGTCAGGCCAGGCCAGTTCAAGCAGACGCGCCTTATCAGGAGACAGAAAAATACTGCCTGAGCTGCCATAGCAAACCTGATCTCAAAATGACCCTGCCTGACGGAGAGGCAGTTTCGCTGTATATCTCAGCAGATGACCTGCAAAACTCTGTCCACAGCCCATTGGGGATCGAGTGCGAGGCCTGCCATACCCAAATCAAGACCTACCCTCACCCGCCCATCGAATACAAAACCCGCCGGGAGATGTCGCTGGTCTATTACCAGGCCTGCCAGAAGTGTCATTCCACCAATTACGAGAAAGCCCAGGACAGCATGCACGCCCAGGTGGCGGCTGCCGGAAACCTCAACGCGCCGGTCTGTACAGATTGCCACGGCGCCCATCATATCCAGCCGCCGGATCAGCCCCGTTCGAAGATTTCCGATACCTGCGGGCAGTGTCACCAGCAGATCATGAATGATTATAAGAGCAGCGTACACGGCGGGGCCTTGATACAAGAAGATAACCCTGACGTGCCTGTGTGTACCGACTGCCACGGTGTGCATAACATCCAGGACCCGCGCACCTCGCAATTTCGCGTGGAAACCCCCGATTTGTGCGCCAGTTGCCACGCCAATTCTGACCTGATGGCGAAATACGGTCTGTCAGCCGATGTGTATAACCTTTACAACATTTCCTGGCACGGCGTCGATGTGGCCGTTTATAAATCCAAATGGCCTACCATCTGGCACGAGAGCGCCGTTTGCACCGATTGTCACGGCACCCATAGCATTCTCAAACCCGATAACCCGGCTTCAACGGTCTACCCGGATAACTTGCTGGCAACGTGCCAGAAATGCCATCCTGGCGTTGGTCCAAACTGGACCGCTTCCTGGACCGGCCATAACAAGATCGATAAAAACCGCACTCCCACGCTGTATTATACGGAAGTTTTCTACACATCCTTTACGCCAGTCGTTCTGTGGCTGTCGATCATTTATGTCATCCTACAAATCATCCACTCCGTCGTGGATCGCGTCCGGAGGAGCCTGCCATGAGCCTGCCAACCTCTGCAAACACCCCGGCAGCGGCCCCTGTGCACATTGAACGCTCGTTCAAGCGCTTCGCCCTGGGCCAGCGCTGGGAGCACAGCCTGTTGATCCTGAGCATCCTGGTGCTGCTGCTGACCGGCCTGCCGCAAAAATATCGCACCACAGGTTGGAGCCAATGGCTCCTATCCACTCCCGAGCGTGTGGGGAGCGTACAGCAAATCCACCATATCGCGGCCATCTTGCTCATAGCCGAAGTGATCTATCATGTGGGCCGCGCCATCTATCTGATGTCCCGGCGCCAACTGCCTGGGGACATCTTGCCCACCTGGCAAGATGTGCGCGATGCCTGGCAAATGATCCGCTACCTGCTCTTCCTGACCCGCAAGAAACCAGCTTATGGAAAGTATAACTTCGAGCAGAAGATAACCTACTGGTTCCTGTTCTTTGGCATCGGCATCCTGGTCACCTCCGGGATTGTCTTGTGGTTCCCTGAGGTCATCACCCGTTTTCTCCCTGGAGGCGTCATCCCGGCGGCTTTTCTGGCGCACAGCAATGAAGCCGTAATCGCCGCCGTTTTCATCGTCATCTGGCATTTTTATCACGTCCACCTCGAACGGTTGAATCTGAGCATTTTCACCGGGCGGTTAAGCGAACAGGAAATGCGCACCTACCACGCCGCCGAATTTGAACGCCTGACTGGCGAAAAAGCCAACCCGGCCGAGAATGACTAGGAGGTAGCCAGCGATGCTTCGCCGCAGTGCAATCTTCATCACCTTTGGGGCGTTGGCGCTTCTCGTCATGAGCCTGGCCTTGCTGATCGCCAATGTCAGCGCTGCACCGCTCCGCCAGGGAATCCCCACGCCTGACCCAAGACTCTCCCTGTCAGACGAATACTGCCTGGGCTGTCACGGGCAACCGGGACAAACTTACCAACTGGGAAATGGCGACGCTCTTGATCTATATGTGCCGGCCGAACTGCACCGACAATCGGTGCACGGCCAGATGGGCTACGCCTGCGTACAATGCCACCGGCAGGTCGGTGAATATCCCCACCCGCCTTTCGAAGCAGCCGACAGGCGGGATGTGACCATCACGCTCAGTGAAGTGACCTGTAAGTACTGCCATCTTCACCAGCATGAACTGGCAACGGATAGCGTGCATACCGCCGCCAGGACAGCCGGCAAACGCGAAGCTGCAACGTGTGTAGACTGCCACACCGCGCATGAAGTGCGTCGCTTAAATGATCCCAAGACTCACAAGCTGCTGCCGGATGCGAAGCTCTGGATACCCGAACGCTGCGCCCTGTGCCACAATGCAATTTACCAGGAATACAAGACCAGTGTTCACGGCTCTGCGCTGACCCAGGGTAATCCAGATGTGCCCACCTGCATCGATTGCCACGGAGTACATAACATCGAAGACCCAACTACGGCGCGCTTCCGCCTGAACTCTCCGCAGATCTGCGCCAAATGCCACACTAATCCTGACATCATGGGAAAATACGGCATTTCAACCGACGTGCTGGATACTTACGTGGCCGACTTCCACGGTACTACGGTTGCCATTTTCGAAAAGCAATCCCCGGATGCCGAAGTGAACAAGGCGGTATGCTATGATTGCCACGGCATACACAATATCGGCCGGATCGACGATCCCACCACTGGCCTGCAAATGCAGCAAAACCTGCTGGTGTCCTGCCAGAAATGCCATCCCAACGCCACACCAGAATTTACCGCAGCCTGGATGTCACATTTCACGCCTTCGCCCGATAAATATGCCCTGGTATATTACGTCGACTTGTTCTACAAGTTTTTCATCCCCATGACGCTGGGCGGCATGGCAGCGCTGGTCGTACTGGACATCAGCCGTGCTTACTACAACCGCTTCCGGAAGAAAGCACATCTGCCGGGCGGCGAGGAGCAAGCTGACCAACCTGCGGAAACGATCGAAAGCGGGCCCCCGGCTTCCGAACCGGCAGCCGAGCCGGCCATCTCGAGCACGCCAGAATTGCCGCCAGCCGAGAGCCTGGCAGCAGAGGCAGCCCTGGATGCCGGTCCCGATACATCATCCACCGCATCTTCTTCCAGCGAAGAGGCAGCCGTTTCGAGTGAGCCACCGGCGGAGGAGCCAGACCAGGATGCTACGGATGCGAATGACTCGGAGGCGCAACATGGATGAACCAGTTGTCGTTGAAACCCCCGCCGCCAGCGAGAAGACTTCACCTGTCCAATCCGATTACATCCGATTTGACCGCGCTCAACGCATCGAGCACTTTGTCTTTCTGCTTTCCTTTACGATACTTGGAGTTACCGGGTTAGCGCAGCGGTACGCCAACACGCAGGTGGGCCTGTCCATCATCCAATCACTTGGAGGAATCGAGGGTACCCGCCAGATCCACCACGCCGCCGCTTTCGTGATGATGTGGGTCAGCGTTTACCACATCATCGCCGTGTTGTATCGCGTGGTGGTGCTGCGCGTTCCGTGGACGATGATGCCTTTACTGGACGATTTCAAGCACCTGTTCCACGACCTGGGCTATTACTTCGGTTTGCACAAACACAAAGCCTATTACGGGCGCTACAATTATGGCGAGAAAGTGGAGTATCTTGCCGTGGTCTGGGGCACTATTGTGATGGGGCTGACCGGGTTTATGATGTGGAATCCGATTACGACGACCAGATATCTGCCTGGCCAGGCGATCCCTGCTGCCAAAGTCGCCCACAGCGCCGAAGCCGTGCTGGCTGTGTTGGCAATCATTATCTGGCACATGTACCACGTGCATGTCAAATTTTTCAACAAGAGCATGTTTACGGGCAAGCTGACCCGTGAGCAGATGGAAGAAGAACACCCTGCTGAGTTGAAGCTGATCGAAGGTGGCGCCGGCTGGCGCCGCCCGGAAGAGGCGACCCTTCGCAAACGCCAGTTGGCTTTTATACCCGTAGCTATCTTCCTCGGACTGGTATTGAGCGGCGGCGTGATAGGGTTCATCTCAATAGAGCCGGACACTGCCATAACCACCCTTCCACAGGGTGAAACGGCGGCTGTTTTCGTACCGGTTACCCCCACACCGCGCCCCACCCCACTGCCCAGCCCAACTCCAGAAGTGGGAGCCGGCGTTTCAGCGGATAGCTGGGATGGAAAATATTCCGGGCTGTTCAAGAATCGCTGCGGCACCTGCCATGTCAGCGGAAACCTGGGCGGCTTGAGCCTGGCTACATACCAAAACGCTCTGACCGGCGGCAAGAGCGGGCCGGCGATTGTCCCCGACGATCCGGATGCCAGTTCAATCGTAACGGTTCAGTCCGCCGGCAACCATCCCGGGCAACTCAACATCGACGAACTCAACCAGGTGATCGGTTGGATTAAAGCCGGTGCGCCGGAGAAGTAGCTCTCGCCGCGCACATTCAACACCGGGATCATCGTGATGAACACCCTGGCGGATAGTTTTATCAGCAACATCATCCCGGTTTATTTCTTGTATGGCCTGTCCTTTTTCTGTATGGGGCTGGCCATTTTTCTGGAAATGGGCCACTCGTCTGAGCTGCCCTTCGCCAGGGCGCTGCGCCCCCTGGCCGGCTTTGGGTTCGTCCACGGCGGCCACGAATGGTTCGAGATGTTCCTGTTAGTCTTTCCTGGATTGCTCTCGAATCCTGCCAACGGATGGATCGCCCCTCTACGGATATTCCTTCTGGGGTCATCGTTCCTGATGCTCATTGCCTTTGGGGCGAGGCTGATCGCCGGGCCAGGCCGCCGATCTCTCATCCTTGTAATCATGCTGCTTGTGACCGGCATATGGCTTGCCGGCCTGGCCTGGGTGGTCACCTTACAAGCGGCGGGAAGCGAACGTCTGATCGCCATCGATGTGTATACCCGTTACGCGCTGTCCATACCGGGAGCGGCGCTGGCGGCATGGGGCTTGATCTTACAACGACGCACCTTTATCCAAATGGGCATGCCTGCGTTCGGGCGTGACGTGGCTATCGCCGCTCTGGCCTTCGGGCTATATGGCGGCATCGGGCAGCTTTTTGCCTCGCCCAGCGTCATTTTTCCATCCACCTACTTGAATACCGAAGCCTTCATTCGCTGGTTTGGATTCCCGGTGCAGGCCTTCCGCGCGGTAATGGCCACCGTCGCTGCGATAGCCATCATCCGCTCGTTGCGCGCCTTCGAGGTCGAAAACCATCGCCGCCTCGAGGCGCTGCGCGCTGCCCAGATGACCGAGCAACAGCGCCTCGAAACGCTGCGCGCCGAGATGCTACACCGCACAGTCAAGGCACAAGAGTCGGAAAGACAGCGCATCGCGCGCGAATTGCACGACGAAACCGGCCAGACGCTGACAGCCCTGGGCATGGGGCTGCGCGGGCTTTCTGAAGCGATACCCGCCCATCCGGAGCGGGCAATCCAGCACGCCAAGCAGTTGGAGGGGTTGGCCGGGAAAGGCATCGAAGAGCTTCAACGATTGGTCAGCGGGCTGCACCCGCCCCAACTGGACGACCTGGGCCTGCTGGCCGCGCTGCGCTGGTATGCTGGCGAGGTGAAGACACGCTATGGCCTGCCTGTTCAGGTGGAAAGCCAGGGCTTCCCCCCGAAACTACCCATGGAGCTGCGCACGGTGCTTTTCCGCGTGGCGCAGGAGGCAATTACCAATACCGTGAGGCATGCTGGCGCTACCCAGGTGGCCATCCGCCTGGAAAAAACTTCCAGCCAGGTGCACTTGCTGATCCAGGATAACGGAAAGGGATTTGACGTCACCTCGGCGCTCGACCAGACCACCGGGCATCCCTGTTGGGGGCTGCTGGGAATGATCGAGCGCGCCACCCTGGTCGGCGGCCAATGCCAGATCGCATCACAGCCCGGGCAGGGCACATGTGTGGAGTTCTGGGCTCCGCTGCCAGAACAGGAAGCCAATGACTGAAATCCGCCTGCTGCTGGTCGACGACCACGAAGTGATCCGCACCGGGCTGCGTATGCTCCTGGAAAGCCAGCCCAATATAAAAATTGTCGGTGAAGCCAGCAGTGGGACACAGGCCCTGGAGATGGCGCGCCAGACAAAGCCAGATGTCGTTATCATGGATATCACCCTACCGGATATTTCGGGCATCGAAGCAACACGGCGCATCAAACAACTTCACCCACAAATTGCCGTCATTGCTTTGACGATCCACGAAGACGAGCAATATTTCTTCGAGATGCTCCAGGCCGGCGCATCCGGCTACGTGCCAAAACGCGCTGCCCCAGATGACTTGATCAGCGCCATCCAGGCCGCTCATGCCAATGAAATTTACATTTACCCTTCCCTGGCCAAAGCCCTGGTGAGCGACTATATGGGCCGCTGGCGCAGCCAGCCGGAAGAGCAATTGCCAGAAAACCAGCTCACCGCGCGCGAACATGAAGTGCTCGAACTGCTCGCCGAAGGTTTATCCAACGACGAGATTGCCGATAAACTGGTCATCAGCCGACATACCGTGGCCCGCCATCGCGAAAACCTGATGCGCAAGCTCGGTCTGCACAGCCGCAGCGAACTGGTCAAATACGCCATCCGCAAAGGCATCATCACACCCTGATCTTTCCGCCCACCCCCGCCCATTTTTGTCGCCCCACTTGGGTAATATTACCAATATACCAATATTAATTAATTGGGGTAATTCACTAATTTTCTTCTAATCTAGGGTATAATACCTATACTCCGTTAGATCATGTGGCCGTTCTCGTGATGTGGATTTTTTAGAGGGCGCTGGGCTGCCTCTCGATAAGTGAAACCCTTATTCAGCCAACCCGGAGGAAACGAGGATGATCAGGCGCTTTTTGGAAAAACTCAGAAGCTTTTTCTTTCCACCTGAAGGCTCACCAACCTGGGTCAAGCTCCTGCCATATGCACTCCTGGGCATCATGACCCTGGTGCTGCTGACTGCTGCAGCCTACGGCTGGGATTACACCAATTCTCCTGAATTCTGCGGCACGAGCTGCCACACCATGCCGCCTGAATATTCCGCTTACCTGACCTCGCCTCACGCCCGCATCGATTGCGTAGATTGCCACATCGGCAAAGGATTCATTACCACGCGCATCACCCGGAAAGCGGGCGACTTGAAGCACGTTTTTGCAACAACTTTCCATACTTACGAATTCCCCATCCGGGCGGGTGATCTCCGCCCGGCGCGCGAAACCTGCGAGTTGTGCCACTATCCAGAAAAATTCTCCGACGACAGCCTGCGTGAAATCCACCGCTTTAGCAACGATATCGAAAACACGTCGCGCACAATTTATCTCACCCTGAAGACCGGCGGAGGCGATACCCGCCAGGGCTTAGGGCGCGGCATTCACTGGCACATCCAGAATAAAATCACTTACCTGCCCACAGATTCCGAAGAGCAGACCATTCCCTATGTGCGGGTAGAAAACCCGGATGGCTCGCACAGCGAATACGTCGATGTCGAAGCAAACTTCGACCCGGCGACCATCGATCCTGCCAACCTGAAAGAAATGGATTGCATCACCTGCCACAACCGCATTACCCACCAGGTGCCAGGACCCGAAGACACCATCGATCGTTTGATGGCCCTCAACCAGATCTCGCCCAGGATTCCGGAGATCCGGCGCAAAGCTATCGAAGCCTATAGCCAGATCTACGAAACGACAGAAAAGGGCCTGGCCGGCATCGCCGCCCTGGAAGCGTATTACCGCACCTACTATCCCGAGTTTTATGCAGCCAATGGGACCCTGATCCAGGGGGCCATTCAGGTGTTGCAAAGCGCTTACCGCGCCAGCGTTTATCCTGAGCAGAATTCGGATTGGACCACCCACCCGAACAATATCGGGCACAAAGACTCGCCGGGCTGTTTTCGCTGTCACGATGGCAAACATCTGAACGATCAGCAGCAGGCCATCCGGTTGGAGTGTAACTTGTGCCACTCCATCCCGGTCGTGGCCGGCCCGTACGACTTTACCGCCAGGATCGAGGTCAGCCGCGGCCCGGAGCCAGAATCCCACCTGAACGAAAACTGGATCGGGCTGCACAACCAGGTATTCGGCCCCACCTGCGCCAACTGCCATACCACAGACAATCCCGGCGGCACCAGCAATACTTCTTTCTGCTCGAACAGCGCCTGCCACGGAAGTGCGTGGACGTACGCCGGCTTTGACGCACCTGCACTGCGGGAGGTCTTAATTTCCCAACTGCCTCCCGCGCCGACTCCGGCCACCCTTCCCAGCGGCAGGGCGCTGACCTACCAGGATACCGTAGGAGCCTTACTCCAGGCACGCTGTGGATCGTGCCATGGAGAGAACGGCATCCAGGGTCTGAACGTTACGGCTTACGCGACTCTGTTGCAAGGAAGCAGCAGCGGAGCTGTGGTGCTGCCTGGCGACCCACAGGCCAGCCTCCTGGTGAAAAAGCAATCCGGCGCCCAACCCCACTTCGGGCAGCTCTCTCCCGAAGAACTGGAGCTGGTTACAGAGTGGATCCAGGCCGGAGCGCCGGAGAAATAAGCAATTTCCGTATGTAAATCACACTAATCATTTTCTAATTTATGGGGTATAATACCCATTGGCTATCCTGACCACTGCCACGGTCAGGTGCCCAACCCATCCAGGGTACGAGGTGGGTGTAATATCCAAGACATTTGCAAAAAGGAGGTATAAGGCTGATCGGGTTATTTTACATACAAAGGGAAATCTGCTCGCAACAATGTGCCTGTTATAACTGAGGATGTGCTTTAAAGTCTCGATTGAGAGGAGAATGTTTATGAAAGCTAAATATCTGTTAATTGGAGCGATGATGCTCCTGCTGGTCTTGCTGCTGGCATCCTGCGCCCCGCAGCAGGCACCAGCAACCCCTTGCCCGGAATGCCCCGCGGCACCGGCCTGTCCGGAGCAGCAGCCCTGCCCCGAGTGCCCGGCCTGCCCGGCACCACCGGAACCGGTGGTCAAAGAAGTCCCCTTCCAGGAAGCGTGGGCCGGCTCGCCGCATAATACTGCGGACGCCGAAGCCTTCAACCACTGGAACGAGGAAGATCCGAAAGAGGTCCCGGCCAACTGCGCCAACTGCCACACCACCCAGGGCTACCAGGAATACGTGGCCACTGGCAAAGTGGAAAAGGGCATCCCTGCCCCGGCCGGCACCATCCAGTGCGCGGCCTGCCACAATGAAGCCACCGCTACGATGAGCAGCGTGGCCTTCCCGCAGAAGGAAGTCAAGGAAGAAGGTAAAGACCCCGAGCCGGTAGTGCTCACCGGGCTAGGCCCCGAAGCGCGCTGCATGGTCTGCCACCAGGGCCGCGCCTCCAAATCCAGCGTCGACGCGTCGATCGCCCGCTTTGGTGAAGAGGTAGACCCGGATGCCGTTCCCGCTCCGATCAAAGACCAGAACGGCAACGACGTCAAGCTCGGTTTCATCAATATCCACTACTACCCGGCCGCCGCCACGTTGTACGGCTCCCAGGTCAAAGGTGGCTACGAATACGACGGAAAGACGTACGACTGGAAGTTCCGCCACGTCGAGGGCATCGAGACCTGCGTCGGCTGCCACAACTCGCACTCTCTGGAAGTCAAAGTCGAGAAATGCCAGGAATGCCACACCGACGTGAAGGCCGTCGAAGACCTGAAGAACGTCCGCATGCAGGGTTCGCTGGCCGACTATGACGGCGATGGCGACGTTGAGGAAGGCGTGGCATCTGAACTGGCCGGCGTACAGGAAATTCTGTTCAAGGGTATCCAGGAATACGCCAAGAGCGTGGCTGGCACCGGCATTGTTTACGATCCGGCGACCTACCCGTACTTCCTGGCCGACGCGGATGGCAACGGCGAGGCGGACAAGAACGACCAGGGCGCTGCGGTTGGTTACCCATCCTGGACTCCGCGCCTGCTCAAGGCCGCCTATAACTACCAGATGTCGGTCAAAGACCCCGGCGCTTTCGCCCACAACGCCAAGTACATCATCGAGCTGCTCTACGACTCGACGGCTGACCTGAACGAAAAACTGGGCGCCATCGACATGGCCGCCATGCACCGCCAGGACCCCGGGCACTTTGCGGGCAGCACCATGCCCTTCCGTGACTGGGACGCCGAAGGTGAAGTACCCGCCGGCTGCTCGAAGTGCCACTCGGCCACCGGCCTGCCGCAGTTCCTGAAATATGGCGCCAATGTTGGCAACCCGCTGGCCAACGGCTTCATGTGCACCACCTGCCACAACGAAGAGAAGTGGCCCGAGCGCTACGCGGTCGCTTCGGTGACCTTCCCGTCCGGCGCTGCGGTATCTTTCGGCGGCAAGGATGCGGATGGCAAATTCGTCGCCGACGAATCCAACCTGTGCATGATGTGCCACCAGGGCCGCTCCTCCACCGTGACCGTCGATAGAGCCGTCAAAGATATGCCGCTTGAGGAGGTCAATCCCAAGCTCGGCTTCTCCAACATCCACTACTTCGCCGCCGGCGCGACGCTGTTCGGCACCGAAGTCAAGGGCGCCTACGAGTTCGAGGGCAAAGAGTACGTTGGTTTCAATGCCAAGCACCCGATCAACAAGTGCAAAGACTGCCACGACGTTCACGCTCTGGAAGTCAAGGTCGAGGCCTGCGCAGCCTGCCACGGCGGCGCGACCGATCCGAAAGATCCGGCGACCTATCGCATGGACACCACCGACTACGACGGCGATGGTGACGTGAAGGAAGGCATCAAGGCCGAGATCGATACTTTCGCCGAAAAACTGTACGCGGCGATGCAGGCGTATGCCAAGGGCAAGGGCACGCCCATCCTTTATAACGCCGCTGCTTATCCGTACTTCTTCGTCGATGCGGATGAAGACGGCAAGCCAGATGTGGACGATAAGGGCGCAGCAATCCGTTACAATGCCTGGACTCCCACGTTGCTGAAGGCCGCCTTCAACTACCAGTACTACCAGAAGGATCCAGGGGCGTTCACCCACAATCCCAAGTACGTGCTGCAGTTCCTGTTCGACGCGATCGAAGCAGTGGGCGGCGACACCGCTGGCCTGACCCGGCCGGCAGTGGCAGCCCCATAGTTTCTTCACTTTTGTGTGCGCGCCGAGTGTAACACGGCGCGCACATAACAAGCAGTGTTACAAAAACATGGCCCACAGGAAGTGGGCCATGTTTTTATCCCAAACGCAGTTGCGTGCCGCACACCCGGCAAAACCGGTCGCCCGGCAGCGCCCGTTTGCCGCACTGGTGGCAGTACACGTTGCCGTTGGCGGCCTCCCCCTCGGGCTGAAAAGCAGCCACCGCCGGTTTATGCCGGACGCGGCGCACGCGCTTGCCGCGTGGGGGTTGGCGGCCGGATTGCCAGTACCACACGCCGCCGCCCACAATCAACAGCAGGCCCAGCAGGCCCAACACCAGCGGGAGAGCGGAGAGCACCGTGTTACCGCCGAGGCTGGTATCCAATGGGCCGCTGGGTACGACGGGGATGGACGGGTAGGTCAGCCGGTCGTTCGGCTTCTGGTAATCAATCCCCACGTTGACTTTCTGCGCCGCTTTCAGCGCCCCGACCTGCAGGGTGTAGTAGGTGAGGCCGTCCTGGCCCTGTTCGGCGGTTACCATGCCGGGTTTGATGCGCAGGTCGCTGGCGTCGGCGGGCTTCTGAAACACCACGGTGAAATCATCCACCACGTGGCCTCCCGGCCAGATGTATTCATAATGACGCGCATTATCCTCGATAACCAGGTCGGGGTCGTAATATTCGACGCGCAAATCGGCGCGGGTGGCCTGGATATCCAGCGTCGACCATTTCCCCGCTGCCTCCTGGGTGAAGGTGGTATTGAAACAACCGTCATCCTGGCAGACGGCCACCGCATTGGGAGCGCCGGCGGAGGCCGGGATTTGCACCTGCACTGCGGCGGGCAGCGCCACGTCCGGCCCCAAACGAATGTTATAAATCACCAGCATCATCGGGCGATCGAACTCCGGCCACAAATCCACTGTCACCCGGGCGAAATCCGTCCTGGCCTGCGCGGCTGCACCAGCCGGGAAAAGCGCCGCCAGGCACAATAACACGATCCAAAATGACGCTACCGACCAGCGCAAATTTCGCCGGCCACTGGATGATGAAAACAAGCGATCATTCATATAGTCTCCTGCAGCAGAAGGCTCTTTCTTCACATCCTGTCTGGCTCCGATTACCAGAGAACGGCACGCTCAGGCGTCCCCGATCGCTGTGCGGATCTGCCGCGCCAGGGCGCCAAACCCTGCCGTATAGCGCACATTCTCCTGGCGCGGGCGCTCCAGGTCCACCGCCAGATCCAGGCACAGCCGCCCCGGGCGCTCGCTCAACACCAGCACACGATCCGCCAGGAACAGCGCTTCCGAGATCGAATGGGTCACCATGATCACCGTCTTACGCCGCGCCTGCCAGATGCGCAGCAATTCGCTGCCCATGCGCTCGCGGGTCATCGCATCCAACGAGCCAAACGGCTCGTCGAGCAGCAGCACGTCCGGGTCATGGGCCAGGGCGCGTGCAATCGCTACCCGCTGCGCCATGCCTCCGGAAAGATCGCGCGGCATGGCGTCTTCGAAACCGGCCAGGCCCACTAATTCTACCATTTCCAACGTCTTTTGCATGGCAAGACGGGCATCCATCCCGTCCAGTTCCAACGGGAGCAGGATATTCTGCGAGACGGTGCGCCAGGGCATCAGGTTGGCCTTCTGAAAAACGAAACCCACCCCACGCTGCGGGCCGTCCAGCCTCTCGCCGCGATGATAGACCTGCCCGGTGGTCGGCGCCAGCAGGCCGGCCAGGATGCGCAGCAGAGTGCTCTTGCCGCTGCCCGAAGGCCCCAGGATGCACAGGAACTCCTGCTGCGCCACAGAGAAAGAAATCTGCCCCAGGGCGCGCAGCCCACCGTTCCCATTGGGGAACACTGCGCTCACCTGGCGGACTTCGATGACCGGATCGAGGGGCAAAGCGACCTCCTATTCTAAAAAATGGGACGCGGATGAACGCGGACGAACACGGATATCATTTTCATCGATGCAGGTTGATGGCCGCATCCGGCTGGATGACTTACTATTTCTTGGGAGCGAACTGGTCGGTGTAGGCCTTGCTCAGGTCCAGCGGCTGGGTGAGCAAGCCCATATCGAGCAGCACGTCCTGCATATTCTGCCAGGCGGCCGGGTCGGAGATGCCCGGCTGGCCGGTCTTCCAGAATTCTATCGAGCGGTCCAGCACCTCGCGCTGCACGACCTGGTTTTCTTTCAGTCCCTCGACAAACTGGGACGAGATGATAAAGGCCTCGTCCGGGTTGGCCAGGGTGTAGGTGATGCCGCGCAGGGTAGCCTGCACCATGCGGCGCACCAGGTCGGGGTTCTGGGCGATGGTCGTCTCGTTGCTGATCAGCCCGTTGGAGGCCAGTACGACGTGGTCGGCCACGCGGATCAAATCCACTTCGTAGCCTTTGTGGGCCAGTTGCACCGGCTCGTTGTTGGCGTAGATATCCACGGCATCCACCCGCCCGGAGACCAGCGCCTCCACCTGGGTATAACCGATCGACTCCAGGGTGACATCTTCTTCTTTCAGA
Organism: uncultured Anaerolinea sp.; assembly: GCA_964595435.1. Taxonomy (GTDB): domain Bacteria; phylum Chloroflexota; class Anaerolineae; order Anaerolineales; family UBA4823; genus RBG-16-57-11. The sequence goes on from CAZQQJ010000043.1 coordinate 66,092, forward strand.
TCAGCGGCGTTCAGCAGAGCGCGCAGCCCGATGTAGCTGGCGCCATACAAACCAGGCAGGCCGATCTTTTTGCCCTTAAGATCGGCAGGCGTACGGATCCCCGCATCTTTCAGCGCGGCGATCGCCACCGGATAATCCCGCCACCAGGGCATGACGTACACCACCGGCAACCCCTGGGCGCGCGCCAGCAGCACCTGCTCGCCGGACACGACGGCGAACTGCAGCTCGTTCGCTCCCACCAGCGAAACGCCATCCGTCTCCGGGCTGTAATCGAACTCGATCTCCAGCCCGGCCTCTTTATAGAAGCCCTTCGCCACGGCAACGTAGAACGGGGCGTACTGCACGTTGGGGATAAATCCCATCGGCAGGCGGACGCGCGTCAGCCCGGCAGGAGCGGCGCTCGGCTGGTTTGACGGCAAAGCACTGCAAGCAGATAAGGCGATTAACATTGCAGCAAGGATAAGACGAGAAAAGCAGGGGGATTTCATTTGGTATTCCTTATTTGACCGAAGGTCATTTTGTGTGGCCTTGTGGTGTGTGCGGTGCGCAGCACCGCACACACCACAGAAGAAAAACTTGTTCAGGCGATGAGTAATTGGTTACTGAGTAATCCGTTCTTGATCGGCAATTTTGCGTGACCGGTGCGTTGCACGTGTCCTTCGTGCATTGCACCTGAAAAACTTTTTTGATGGGACGCGGACGGACGCGGATTCTTACCATCATTTTGTATGGTCCACGTCTGTGCGTAGAACTTATTGGGTTGAACTCTTTTCGCTGTGTTCTCTGTGTCTCCGTGGTGAAACCTTATTGTGCGGCCTGCAAAGTACAAGCAGATCAATGGTTCCTTTCCTGCCAGGAGAGCAGACGCTTCTCGAAGAACACCACCACACCGTACAACCCCAGGGCCAGCAGCACCAGGGCCAGCACGGCGACGAACACCAGGGCGGTGTCGTACTGGCCGCGCGCCCGGTTGATCATGAAGCCCAGGCCGCGGTCGGCGCCGACGAATTCGCCTACCACCGCCCCGATCACCGAGAGCGTGGCTCCGACGCGCAGCCCGCCCAGGAAGACCGGCAGCGCGGCGGGCGCCTCCAGCAGGCGGAACGTCTGCCAGCGCGTGGCGCGCAGCGAACGCATCAGGTCGCGCAGATCATCCGGCACGGAGCGCAGCCCCACCACGGTATTAACCAGCACGGGGAAGAACACGATCAGCGCGCAGATCAACACCTTGGAAAGCTGCCCCGCCCCAAACCAGATCACCAGCAAGGGCGCAATCGCCACGACGGGGATGGACTGGCTGGCCACCACGTACGGCGAGAGCAGGCGCTCGACGGCAGGCCATTTCGCCAGGACGTAGCCCAGGGCAGTGGCCAGGCTCACCCCCAGGGCCAGGCCGGCCAGCACCTCCTCCAGGGTCACCAGGCCGTGGCGCAGCAGGCTGCCATCCGCCAGCACCTGGGCCAGCCGCTCCCCCACCAGCAGCGGAGAAGGCAGGATAAACGGAGGGAACTCTCCCAGGCGGACGGCTACATCCCAGCCCAACAGGGCCAGCAACAGGGAGAGCGGCGCCAGCCAGGTGCGGCGCAGGTGCAGCCCGGGCAGGCGCTTCGTGGTAGAGTGGGTCATCGACAAGGTATCCATAAAAAAGCCCCGAAGCAAATATTTCGGGGCAATTCCACACGCCAGGCGCTCGCCGCGCTTTCCGCCCGTCCGACCGGCCCAAAACAGGCGTGGGAGGACAGACATCGTGGAACCTTCTTTCATCCGGACTATACCGTCGGCCCCGGAGTCTCACCGGATCGTGCACCGGCACACAGGCCAGCGCTCGCGGGCTTTACCGCCGATCGGGAATGGGTACGGCCTGCCGGCCATACGGTCACCCTGCCCCGAAGGTTGCCCTGGTCGGGCAAAGATCGCTCTGCCTGCCAGGAAATTCGATTGTTCAAATTATAACTTATTCTTGGCGGTTTGGTCAGGCTTTTTTGACTGAAAGTCATTTTGTGTGGCCCAAACCTGACCGGTTTGCGAGCAACTTTTTGGGCAGATTGCAAGAAAGAAGTATCGGTCGATGAGTGATCAGGGTTCTTCGATTCGCTGCGCATCGAGCTGGTGCCATACCACATCAGCGTTACGATGATCTATCCCGACTTCGTGGCCACCGAGACGCGCCAGGGCGCGTTTGGGGCGGACGGCAAACCGCTGGGCGAAAGCCCGGTGCAGGAGGGCAAGGTGATGAGCGCCGAGGAATGCGCCCGCCTGGCCGTCCGCGGCATGGCCGGGCGCAAGCGGGAGGTGGTGATGGGCCGCGGGCGGCTGCTGCAATACGTGCGCCCGTTCTTCCCGGGGTTGATCGACCGGATCGCGGCGCGGGCGATCCGGCGGGGGAGGTAACTGAGGAGGAATTCGAGATGGAGCATTCCATCGTCTTCGACCAGGCCGAGAACCACATGCACACGATCAATGTGGTGATGGTGGCAACGCTGGGGGATTAGGCGGCAGGGAGAAGGTGTGGCGCCACAGAGACACAGAGGGCACAGAGAAAACTCTCTGGTTTAATTAATTTGAAAAGGCCCGGCGCAGCAATTATCGCTGCGCCGGTTTTTTTCAGAAATGGTGAATTGCGATGTAAACGGGCAGGCGCGCGCTGCCCAGGAAGTTACATTTGTAAGGTAATTCACACCGCTGGCGTTGTACTGAGCGATGCGCTCTTTACTGTACGGCAAGTGTTCGGTGTCATCCTTCAGCGCCAGGAGCAGATCATTGTTCAAATCGAGGCAGTAGATTGATCCCCTATCTTAATTGCCTTGAGCATTACCCAACTACCAATCCATCCTGCAATGGCACCATACAGAAAACCTACAATTAAATTTAATAGCGTCAACCTCACCATATAATTCAGATCCGATAATAATCGAATTAATAATTCGCCAACAACCCCGCTTACCCCATACCCTAAAATTAACCCCAGACACCAGCAAAGCACGCCAATTGCTGTTTTAAAGGGAGAAGTTTCGACGGTAGTCATAGTTATTCCACCCCCCAGTATTCCTATAATTAACAAACTTAGAAAGGCCACAAAGTGACGCAATGAACCTCCAAATATTACCGATCCCGTGCCAAACTGATATGCTGTCTCTCCTATCAAAAATGCTATAGCCCACCCTATAATTACAATAAGCGACTTAAAATTATCATTTTTATTATTGTTGTATATCCTTGACTTGGAAAGGGAAAAACCACAAATTGATCCCCCAAACAAACCCCCTAATCCGACCACGACAAGATCTAAACTTGTATTAGGCGAATACATGACTCCGCCGATTCTGCCGGTTAGTATACTGTCGGCGCACTCGATTGCATCTTCCCATCTATTGAAATAGGCTGTATGAACCAACATGCCATAAACTGCCATGGTTACCGCATAATGATCCCCAGGTGATACAACCGGGCTTGATTTTAGCTCGATCTGGATACGAGCCAGATCCGGTAGTTCTTCATCCACCTGGATAATTCATCCTTCGGACCCATCCTCTCCAATATTATCATTGAGTGAAATCCATCCCTCAAGCATTTCAGTTATTCCTATTTGAAAACCTCTGGCCAAGCAGTAACAAATTTTATGAAGCTGCATTTCGCTTATAACCGACCCATGTTCGGAGAATGAGAGTTGGTTTCGGTTTCATCCGATCATTTCACTATAGACGAACTATTCGATAAGCAAAGTCTCTATTATGAGCTTGACAGCATCAGTGCACTCGATCGCATCTTCCAGCCTTCTGAAATAGACTGTATGAACCAACCTGCCATAAACCCCAATGCTTATCTCATAATGGTCCCGAACTTGCTCGACTATGACACGAGCTAAATCCGGTAACTCATCATCAAGTTGTATAATTGCTCCTTCGACCACCTCTTTTCCAAGATTACCTTTGTGTGAAATCCATTTCTCATACATTTCAATTGCTCCTATTTGTAAATTTTTGGAATAGAAGTTACCAATTTTAATACGGTCGTTCCAAAGTCTACTTGCCAGACTGTCTCCAAACGCCCTATCGCACCTGATGGTCCTATTATTTCAATGTTATAAAAGTATTTCTCCCCATATTCTGCAGTTTTATGAGCAACATCAGGTCCGACAGATGCCCCTATTCCATATAATTTGCTGCTAAGTGAATTAAATGTGTAGCCAAGTTTTTCATAACCATCTCTGTGTTTGCCATTCAATAACCAATCGACTTTTCTAGCAGCTTGTCGGAGAACTAAGGGCGTAAGTATCCCAAAGGGTTTCTTGGACG
>CAZQQJ010000044.1:0-69673 GCA_964595435.1 uncultured Anaerolinea sp.
TAGTTTACCTTATTTCCTACCTCTAGTTACCGATACTTTTGCGTTACACTCCAGGCTACCTCGGAGGTTACAAGTCGTGGTGTTTCATGTTATGATACGTTTTCACCCGTTTGCAAAGCGACAGCCGCTTCGCAGCGGTGGCCCCGTCTCCCACCAACCAACTCCAGGAGGCCCTGATGCCCAACATCTGCCCGAACTGTGGTCGTGAAAACTCACCCGCCGCCCAATTTTGCACCGGCTGCGGTAAATCCCTGCCTCCCGCTCCCACCGCCCTCCAACCCGCCATTCATGTCGAGCAGCAAGTCGAAAGCGCGCTGGGCACCGTCATTGGCGTGGTGCAAGGCAACATCGGCGCCATTTACATGGCCCAACCCCAGACCCTGGGGGAACGCTCTCCCCGCCAGCAGATCCAGCCGCCGTCGCCCGACTACGTCCCCCGCCCAGCCGTCGAAGACCGCCTGCGCGCCCTGCTCACCGAAACCTATCCGGGAATCAAACTGGCCGTGCTGTACGGTTTACCCGGCCTGGGCAAGACCACCCTGGCCCAAAAAACGGCCTACGACCTGGGTGGGGCCTTCCCTGACGCCCGCCTGTGGGTAGATGTGGCCGGAAAACCGGAAATCGACCTGTTCAGCGCGCTCATCGATCCTTTCGAGCCACCCCCTGAGCGCAAACCCTACGCTGACCTGTCCCAGTACCGGGACGCCTTGCAGCGCGCCATCGGCCAGCAGCGTGTGCTCATGGTGCTCAACCGGGTCGATCTGAAAGACCAGGAGCGCCTGGCCGCGATCCTTCCCCGCGCCGCTCCCAATGCAGCGGCGCTGCTGATCGCGGACGCCAACCTGCCCGAGCTGGCCGACGAAGCGCACAGCATTTGCCTGGGCGAAATGACCCCCGAGGAGGCCGAGGGCCTTTTCCGCAACGTGTGGAAAGGCGCGTTCCTCACAGCTACTTCCCAGGTGCTTCAGGAGCTGGCCGCCGAGCTGGGTTACGTCCCAGGGCAGATTGCCCTGGTGGCGCGCGATATGCTCCAGCGCCAGGTCAAGCCCGCCGACTACCTGGACGAAATGCGCCGGCTGAAGAGCGCCCGGCCATACGCCTTTACCTCGAACATCTCCGGCTTCCAGACCGTCTTCGAAAACCTGCCTCCTGAGGGCCGCACCGTGCTGCCCTACCTGGGCGTGATGGGCGGCAGCGCCTGGTCAGCCGAGGGCCTCACCATGGTCTCGCAACTGCCCCACGAAATGGTCAACTCTGGCCTGGCGCAGATGACCCAGGTCGGCTTCGTCCAGCCGGCCCCCAATGGCCGCTATCGCAGCAGCCCCGCGGCGCGCCAGTTCGCTCTGGATACCCTGCGCAGCACCGGCGGGGAACCCCTGGTGCGCCTGGCACGCGCCCTGATGGCTCACCACATCCACCGCCGCGCGGTCGATATGGCATTCCTTACGCGCCAATCGCTGCTGCGTGAGTACCTGGAAGACCTGGCCCGCCGCAAGCGCTACTTCCAGCGCATGCGGGAGACATTCGTCGACGATACCAGCCAGGAACACGGCAACACATCGATCCTGCTGGTCACTCCCGGCATGGGCGATATCGACCTGCCCCAGCTTGTCTTCGAGAACACCGTACTCAGCGAGTCGCCCTTCGGCGAACGCTGGCTGGAATGGCTCAACTCGCCGGTCTGCCTGGATATGGCCCGCAACCTGGAAGAAGCCCTGGGATGGATGGTCGAGCAGGAGACCTGGAGCCTGGTACGCCGGTTTGCCATGTCCAGCGTAGGCGCCTTCGTGTCGGCCCTGGAGAAAGAAGGCAAAGATTCGGCCTGGATCACGGCATCGGCCATCGGGCTGCGCTTCGGCGCCCTGCACCATCTCCGCTTAACCTACGTCGATTTCGAGTCTATCCTCAGCGGTGTGCGCCTGGTTACCCCATTACTCAACAACGTTCACCTGATCGGCGCCCGCTGGATTGGGATCCACCTGCACCGGCCGAATTTCCTGAGCGTGGATGCGGTCAACGCCCAGATGCCCGGACTGGTGGTGCGCGGCGGGCAGTGGGTGGACGTAGACGGGCGCGGTTGCGACCTGCGCGGCGCCGTGTTCTACAACTGCCGCTTCACCCGGCTCAACCTGCGCGAAGCAGACCTGCGCGAAGTTGATTTCATCGGTTGCACCGGCCAGTCCATCGACCTGCGCGGCGCGCGGCTCGATGAGATCGGTTTCCACAATTGCACCTTCGACAATGTGATGTATTACAAGTCGGACGAGGGGAGATTTATAAGCTCTTGACATCCGCTACCTGGTACACCCCATCCCCGCCTCCCGAAGCAGCCGGGTTGTCCGCGGCGCTCGGCCTGCACCCGCTGGCCGCCGCGGTGCTGGTACGGCGCGGTTTTGCCGAGCCGGAAGCCGCCCTGGCTTTCCTCGACCCGGCCCACTATACGCCTGCCCTGCCGGCGGAGCTGCCCGGCATGAATGCCGCGGTCGAGCGATTGGCCGGGGCAATCCGCAGAGGCGAGCACATCCTGGTGTGGGGTGATTTCGACGTGGATGGCCAGACCGCCACCGCCCTGCTGGTGGGTGTGTTGAGCGAATTGGGCGGAGTTACCAGCTACCACATCCCCATACGCGCCCAGGAGTCGCACGGGGTGAGCCTGCCCGTGCTCCAGCGCATCGTGGAAACCGGCGAAGGCGCTCATCCTGCCATCCCCGACTCGCCGCCTGCCTCCACCGTACGCATCGTGCTCACCTGCGACACCGGCATCGCAGCCTTCGAATCCGCGGCGTACCTGGCCGCCGCCGGGCTCGATCTGATTATCACCGACCACCATGAGTTAGCGGTCAGCGGTCAGGGGATAGCAGACAGCGGTCAGCGATCAGCGATCAGCAGCCAGCAGGCAGCCAGGGGCGACATGATGCTTCCCACAGCGTTGTCCATTGTCACGCCGCGCTTGCTGCCCGAGAACCACCCGCTGGCGACGCTGCCCGGCGTTGGCGTGGCATATAAGCTGGCCGAAGCGCTGTGCCAGGAATTCGCCCATCCAGAACTGGCCGAGGCGCAACTCGACCTGGCGGCCCTGGGCATCGTCGCCGACGTGGCCCGCCAGACCGGCGACACCCGCTACCTGCTACAGCGCGGCCTTGCCGCCCTGCGCCAAACGCCGCGCGTTGGCCTGGACGCCGTCTACGAGCGCGCCGGCCTGCAGCCTGCCGGGCTGACCGAGGAACACATTGCCTTCGTCCTGGCCCCGCGCCTGAACGCCCTCGGCCGCCTGGACGATGCCAACCCGGCGGTGGAACTGCTCACCACCCAGGACAAAGGGCGGGCGCGCCTGCTGGCCTTGCAGCTCGAAGGGCTGAACAGCCGCCGCCAATTGCTCACCAGCCAGGTGCTGAGCGCCGCCCGCGCCCAGATCGCCCACGATCCGTCCCTGGCGCAAGGCTCCGCGCTCGTACTTTCCCACCCGGCGTGGGAGCCGGGCGTGATCGGCATCGTGGCCAGCCGGTTGGTAGAGTTGTATGGCAAACCGGTCGTCCTGATCAGCGCCCCTCCAGACGGCCTGGGGCGCGCCTCGGCACGCTCGACGCCCGGCGTGCACATCACCCGGGCCATCGCCAGCCAGTCCGCTCTGCTGGCCGGTTTCGGCGGACACGCCATGGCCGCCGGTTTTGCCATCCCACCCGAGAATATCCCGGCCTTCCGAAACGGTCTGCAAACCCAGGTGGCTGCCCAGCAAGCGGCCGCCAGCGGAGAGCCGCCGGAAGGCGCCGCCCGGCCTTTGCCCGGCGCTCCTGCCGCTCTCCAGGTGGATGGATTCATCGGTTGGAACGAAATCGACCTGTCCCTGGCAGAGGAGATCGAGCGCCTGGCGCCCTTCGGCGAAGGCAACCCATCGCTGATGCTGGCCTGCCGCGAGCTGCGCCTGGCCAGCCACGCCCGCCTGGGGCGAGAGGGCGACCACCTGCTGCTAACCGTCGAAGACGGCCAGGGGACGGCGCAGCGCGTGGTGTGGTGGGGCGGCGGCGAATTCGCCGAAAGCAGCGAACTGCCCGCGGGTCTCATCGACCTGGCCTTTACCCTGCGCTCCAGCAATTTCGGCGGCCAGCGCCAGGCGCAGCTCGAATACGTGGCTTTTCGCCCGGCGGCCAGCGCGGTCGAAGCCGCTCCAGCCGCGGCACTGGAAGTGGTCGATCACCGCCAGGAAGCGCATCCTTTGATCGCGCTACAAAAAATTCTGGCTCTACCGGCTTCACCCGGAAAAGATGCCCTACCATCGCCAGATTCGAGGCTTCAGCCGGATGCCGCCGCCATAGATAGCCTGGCGAAAGCCTCGAATTCCGTCAAGGGCGGAAGAGCCAAAAATCTGCCGGGTGGGGGGGAGGTGGCCGCCCAAACGCCCGCAGACTGGTTGATCCTGGCGGAAGGGGATGCCCCGCAGCGCCTGGCTGAGACCCTGGGCGCCGGCCTGCCCCTGGCAGCACGCGGCGAACTGCGTCCCTGCCACACGCTGGTGGTGTGGAGCACGCCGGCCTCGCCCGCCGACCTGAAGGCCGCCCTGGCCCAGGCGGCCCCCCGCCGCCTGGTACTTTTCGCCGTCAACCCGCCCTTCGACGATCCACAGGCTTTTTTGAGCCGCCTGGCAGGTCTGGTCAAGCGTGCCCTGTCCAAAGAGGCCGGCCGCCTGGACCTGCTCCGGCTGGCCGCCGCCAGCGGGCAGCGCGAAACCACGGTGCGAAAAGGGCTGGAATGGTTGGCTGCCTCGGGACACATCCGCTTGCAGCCCGCCTCCAACGGCGACACCGGCTGGCTGCAAGCCTCCTCCGGCGACCCCACCTCCGCTGATTCATCCCGCGCCGACATCTTGCTCGCCCAGCTGCGCGACCTGTTGGATGAAACCCGCGCCTACCGCGCCCATTTCCGCAAGGCAGGTGATCTGTTGAATTAATTGGTTGGAGTGATCGGTTACGGCTTTGCCTCAATACAAGAAGTAGATTTAATTTAAACACCCTTGCATTTTTAAGAATATGTGATAATATAAACGCAGATAGCTCTCGGGTGCCCCCCTCACTCGAGAGTTATCCTTTTTATGCATGTCACGGGGGAAACTCGAAGCGTCTCAACAGTTTTCTGCTGACACACCCGCCATTGAAGGTTGTGTTAGAATTGGTCATTGCCTCGAGGACCTGGCCCATGTCGATTACCCCCATTCGTGTCATTCTCGCCGACGACCATACCGTAGTGCGCGCCGGCATCCGGCAAATACTGGAACATGCGGGGGAAATCCAGGTGATCGCCGAAACGGATAACGGAGAAGACGCCCAGGCGCTGGCCCAGGAACATCGCCCGGACGTGGCTGTACTGGACATCCAGATGCCCCGTAGAAGCGGTATCGAGGCCGCACGCTGGATCCGCGTCAACGCAAAAGGGGTGGGCGTGTTGATCCTCACCGCCTACAACGACACGCCCTACGTGATGGCCGTGTTGCAGGCCGGCGCCAACGGCTACGTGCTCAAGACCGCTTCACCCGAAGATCTGATCCAGGCGGTACGCGAGGTCAGCGAAGGGAAATCCGTGCTGGATGCAACGCTGATCCACAAACCGGGCGGGCGAACACCCACCGGGCAGAAGCCGCTTCCCGTGGAGGAGCTGACCGAGCGCGAGCTGGAAGTGCTCACGCTGGCCGCCCGGGGGTACACCAACAAGGCCATCGCCGTACAGTTGAGCATCAGCGACCGCACCGTACAGGGTCACCTGGCACACATCTTCGATAAATTGCAAGCCGCCAGCCGCACCGAAGCCGTGATGCGCGCCATCGCCCTGGGCTGGATTGCGCACGACCTGGGCGCCATTTCCGATGAATAAACCCGAAAACGCTGCCCAGGCTCACTATTCAGCCTCGTGGCGAGGGCTGATGATCCAGCTCTTTCTCATTACTGTGCTGCCCCTGGCGCTGCTGCTGGTGGCCATTACTTTCGGCAGCCTGGTGTTGCACCAGCAGGCTATGCGCACCCTGGTGGGTGAACGCGACGCCCGCGCCGTGCGCACCGCCGCCAGCGCCATGGCGGCGCAGATCGGGCAGCGCGCCAACGCCCTGCGCCTGCTGGCGCTCCAGGCCGAGGGAGCGCCCCCCGACGCCCTCGCCACCATCCTCAGCCAGGCGGACTTCCTGAACGCCGATTTCGACGCCGGCCTGGCCTTTCTGGGCGCGGATGGCACGCTGCAGACGGTTTCCGGCGACAGTACGGTGTGGGCCGCCTTGCTGCCGGAGATTATCCCTCACCTGCCAGGGTTAAACACCAGCGACCAGGCCACCCCTTTCATTTCCGACGCTTTCATCCATCCGGCCAGCGGCGACCGCCTGGTGCTGGCGCTGGCGCCCGACCCGGCTCGAAAGTGGATCGCCGCGGGCGCCTTTTCGGCGGCAGCCCTGGCGCAGAGCGTTTTGAGCAGCAACCTGGCCGAAGGGTACCCCACCGCTTACCTGTTGGTGGACAGCGCCCACCAGCCCATCTATCGACAGGGGATTTTGTTCACCGAAACCGAACTTCAGAATCACGCCGGAGTCGGCCAGGCGGTGGACGGCGAAAGCGGCGCCGCCCTCCAGCAAGCGGGCGGCAGCGAGCACGTGGTAGCGTTCAGCGCGGTGGCACCTTTGGGTTGGGGGTTGGTCAGCGAGGAACATTGGGAGATGGTGGACACTTCCATGCTGCGCACCACCCAGGTGGCGCCGCTGGTGCTGGTTCCGGTGCTGGTGCTGGCGCTGGTGGCGCTGTGGTTCGCCGCCCGGCAGATCATCCGCCCGCTACAAGAGCTGGAAAACCGCTCGGCCAGGCTGGCCCGGGGTGATTTCCAGGCCATCGAAGAGCCAGTGGGGGGCATTGCCGAAATCCGCCGCCTGCAGGCCGGGCTGGTATACATGGCTCACCAGGTGGGCGCCGCCCAACAGAGCCTGCACCATTACATCGGAGCGATCACCGCCGCCCAGGAGGACGAGCGCCGCCGCCTGGCGCGCGAACTGCACGACGATACTATCCAGGCGCTGATCGCGCTCAAGCAGCGCGTACAGCTGGCAGGAATGAAATCGCCGCCCGCCCCGGCGGCCTCGCTGGATGAAATCAGCTCGCTCACCGAACAGGCCATCGAAAATTTGCGCCGCCTGACGCGGGCGCTGCGCCCCATCTACCTGGAAGACCTGGGGCTGGTCACCGCGCTGGAGATGCTGGCCCGTGAAACCGGCCAGGCGGCGGGTATACCGGTGGCGTTTAACTGCCAGGGGGATGAACGCCGCCTGGAGCCGGCTGTTGAGTTGGCCCTGTATCGCATCGCACAGGAGGCGCTGAATAACGTGGCCCGCCATGCCCGCGCATCCCGGGCCGCCCTGGAAATATCCTTTACCGCCGAGAGCGTGTCGCTGGAGGTCAGCGACAACGGCCAGGGTTTCAGCGCGCCGGCCACTCCGGCGGAGTTCGCCCCCGGCGGGCATTACGGGCTGCTCGGCATTCACGAGCGCGCCGAGCTGATTGGTGCGCGACTGGAGATAAAGTCTACGCCCGGGCGAGGGACACAATTATCGATCAATTTATGATGCCAGGCGCCGCCCGGCACCATAAATTGATAGACGATTTACCTGAACTGAAACACACCCACATACATGCCCATCGAGCACATGAAGTCCATGTCGGTGCCAGCGGGTTGGGCAGGAAGATTCACCATCACGTCTCCCGTTTCGGGGAGAATTTCTTCTACGTTCAACGCGGGAATGACGAAGGCGCGCGAACAGGAGCGGGTGTTGTTCGTCACCAGGTGCAACTCGACCGGTTGGCCGGCAGGCAATTCCAGCACTTCGGGCACGTAGCCGTGGTTTTCTACGCTGAGCTGAGCCACGTAGTTGAGCGGCGCGGCGGGCGGTTCGGTCACCTGCGTAGGGGAAGCAGGGAGCGCCGGCGCGACAGGCTCCACAGCGGAGGGGGTGGCGAGGGGCATCGCAGTGGGTGGGGCAGGGGTGGGCGGCGCTACAGTGGGCGACGCCGGGGCAGGCGCCGCGCTGGTATACGCGGCGAGGGTGAAGGCAGCAAGGGTGGGCGCGGATGGTCCAGCCGCCTGCTGGCTGGAGGGTAGATTGCAAGCCAGCGCGGCCAGCAACAGGCTGGTGAATACAGCCAGTATAGGGAATTTATTCGGGGTCATTTTATTGAATCTCGTAGCCGATCTCTGCCACCGCATCGCGGATTTCCTGCTCGCTGATGCGGCTTTCGTCCCACTCGACATCCATGCGTTGTTTGCGATAATTGGCTTTGACGAACAAGACTCCTTCCAGCTCGTCTTCCAGTTCTTCCAGGTGCATCACGCACGCCGGGCAGATCATATTGGGTATAGTAAACGTTGCTCGCGCCATGTCTTTTCTCTATTTTCAGAAAAATCTACTTGAACTGAAAGACGCCGGTATACATGCCCATCGAGCACATGAAGTCCATGCTGGTGCCGGCGGGCTGGGCAGGCAGGTTCACCACCACATCGCCGGTTTTGGGCAGCATCTCTTCCACCCCCAGGTCGGGGATGACGAAGGCGCGAGAGCAGGACACGGTATTGTTGGTCACCAAGTGCAGCTCGACCGGCTGCCCGGCAGGCAGGGACAGAACCGCCGGAGAATAGCCCTGGTTTTCTACGTTAAGCTGCGCCACGAAACCCGCCGCAGCAGGGGCCGACCCGGAAGCGGGCTGAACCGCCGCCGGCGAGGCTGGCGCAGCGGCGGCAGATGCGCCGATGCCCATGGCCCGGGTGATACGATGCGCAGAGATCGGCGAACCGGCCAGCACCAGGCCGCTTTCCACGGTGTACAGGCCCAGGACCAGCACGATCACCGCTACCAGGTGGTAGAAATATTTCTGGAACATCCCACCCAGGCTGGCGGCCACCCAGGAGACGCCCACAAAAGCCGGGCTGGTGCCCAACACGAACGCGAACATGATCACTGCGCCGAGCCAGGCGCTGCCCGCGCCCATCGCCACGGCCATCATGGATTGCGTCACCCCGCAGGGGATCAGCACAGTCAGCGCGCCCAGGAACAGGGGGGTGACCCAACTATCGCCGCGCTTGCTTACCCGGCGAATGTAGCGCGTCAGGCTGGTGGGCGGCTCGAAGGAAAAATAGCGAAAGACGGGGTGGACATTGAACATACGCAGGGCATTGCCCACCAGGAAGACGCCGATTGCCAGTTGGATCAGCCCGCGGGTGAAGGGCGTAAAGGAGAACATAGAACCCAGCCAGCCGAGCAGGAAACCCAGCAGGGTATAGGCCGCCAGTTTGGCAACCATGAACAGCAGGATCGGCTGGATCATGCCGGCCTGGAAGGGCATCTGCGCCGCCGGGGCATTCCTGGTTCCGCCTGCCGGCGCCTTGCCCCCGGTTTGCACCGCAGACTCGACACGTTGGGCAATCGAGCCGGAGAGCAGGCCGCCCTGCACGGCAAAACAGCTCAGCCCGCCAGCCGTCAGACCGGTGATGAAGGCGATGACGATGGCGTTTTCCATTACCGCTGGCCTCCCTTCCAGGTCATAAAGGGCATGTTGACCACGATGTTCGAGGTTTCCAGGGTCAAAGCGCCCTCTCCGGCCAGGGCGGTGATTTCTTCTTCCGATTTCAGCTCCTTGGCCTGGCTCTCATCCACCCAGGTGACGAAGATGATTCGGCGCAAGGGGGAGTAGCCTTCGTCGCCCGGCTGGTTGGAGAACACGTCCGCCTGGAATTTGAGCGGGCCATTGCCGGCCACGCCGTTCTTGAAGACGTACACGTCCGCCAGGGAGGTCTCAGGGATATCAGCCAGCGAAGGCACCACCAGCACAGGGGATTTCATCATCTTGGTCAACAGCTCGCCAACCTGGGCGTCTGAGACTTCGGTGTGCGAGAAATAGATGGTCTCGCCATCGGCGTAGGCTTTGCCGGCAGGGATTTCGGCGTAGTTGGGGGCGGTGGCCCGGCTGCAGGCGGAAAGCAAGGCAACCAAAGCCAGGCTCAACACCAGGAAAATTACGGTCTTTTTCATGCAAACTCCTTGTTTCGATAGGCTTATTGCGGCGAATATTTGCGCAGGCGCAGGCTGTTGGAGACTACGAAGATACTGCTGAAAGCCATGGCGCCGGCGGCAAGGATGGGGCTCAAGAAGCCCAGCGCAGCGGCGGGAATGAGGATGACGTTGTAAAAGAACGCCCAGAACAGGTTCTGGTGGATGGTGCGCACCACCCGCCGCGAGAGGGAGATGGAGCGCGGCACACCGTTCAGGCTGCCGCCGACCAGCACCACCGGGGCAGAAGCAATGGCTACATCGGTGCCGGTGCCGATGGCGATGCCCACGTCGGATTTGGCCAGGGCCGGGGCGTCGTTGATGCCGTCGCCCACCATGGCGACCACTTTGCCCTGCTCCTGCAGTGATGCCACCTCGGTGGATTTGTCGCGCGGCAGCACTTCGGCGCGCACATTCTGGATGCCCACCGACTGCGCCACCGCCCGGGCGGTCTGCTGGTTATCGCCGGTCAGCATCACCACTTCGATGCCCATGGCCTGCAACTGCTGGACAGCCTGGCGCGAATCGCCTTTGACCGCGTCGGCCACCGCCAGCATGCCCGCCGCCCGGCCGTCCAGCGCGGCGAGCATCACTGTCTTGCCCTCCGCCTGCCAGCGCTCGCCTGCGGCCAGCGCCGGTTGGGGAAAGACCACGTTGTTTTTTTCCATCAAGCGGGGGTTGCCCACCAGCACAGAGCGCTCCCCCACCCGGGCCTCCACGCCGTGCCCCGCAAGGGCGAAGAACTCCTGCGGCTCTTCCAGGGCCAGCCCCCGGGCATTGGCTTCGGCCAGGATGGCCTCGCCCAGGGGGTGCTCGCTGCCTTTCTCCACACTGGCCGCCAGGCGCAAAAGCTCGGCCTGGTCGATGCCATCGACGGGCAGGATATCAATCACTTCCGGCTTGCCGCGGGTGATGGTGCCGGTCTTATCCAGCACCACGCTGGTGATCTTGCCGGCGCGCTCCAACACCTCGCTGGATTTGATCAGGATGCCCAGCTCGGCGCCCTTACCGGTGCCCACCATCACGGCGGTGGGGGTGGCCAGGCCCATGGCGCACGGGCAGGCGATCACCAACACCGCGACCATCTTGATCAGGGCGTACGTGAATGGCGACACGTCGGCGTTGACCGGGAGATGGCCGAAGAAATACCAGCCCAGGAAGGTGACCAGGGCAATAACGATGACGGCAGGCACGAAGACCGCCGAGACCTTATCCACCACCTGCTGGATAGGCGCTTTGCTGGCCTGGGCGTCTTCCACCATGCGGATGATCTGGGCCAGGACGGTGTTCTTGCCCACCTGGGTGGCCTGGAACTTGAGCAGGCCGTTCTTGTTGAGCGAGGAGCCGACCAGCATATCGCCGGCCTTCTTATCCACCGGCAGCGACTCGCCGGTGAGCATCGATTCGTCCACGCTGGAAGCGCCTTCGACCACCTTGCCGTCCACGGGAATCTTCTCGCCCGGGCGCACGATCACCAGGTCGCCGATCGCCACATCGTCGACGGCAATCTCCATTTCCTGCCCGTCGCGCAGCACGCGGGCGGTCTTGGGGCGCAGGCCCATCAGCTTTTTGATCGACTCGCTGGTCTGGCCCTTGGCGCGCGCTTCCAGGTATTTGCCCACCTTGATCAGGGTGATGATCACCGCGGCAGTCTCGTAATAGACGTGGCCGCGCAGCAGCCCGAGGGTGACCGGGATCGAGTAGAAATAGGCCGCCGAGGAACCCATCGCCACCAGCACGTCCATGTTGGCCGAGCCGTTGCAGATCGACTTCCACGCCCCGCTGTAATACTGGCGGCCCACATAGAATTGCACCGGCGTGGCCAGGAAGAACATCACCCAGTTGATCCACGGCGAGTGCGCCAGGTAAGCGGGCAGCAGGCCGAAATCGGCCGACATGGAGAGGATAAACAACGGCACGGTAAAGAGCAGGCCCACGATCAGGAAGTGGCGCTGCTGGTCCATCTCTTTCTTGCGGGCCAGCGCTTCGGCGTCTTCGCCGGTCACGTTTTCGGTATAGCGGAAACCCAGCTCGCGCAGCAGCTTGCTCAGGTCGCCCGCCTCCAAAGCGGTGGGCACGTATTCCACCCGCAGCAGGCTGCTGGACAGGTTGATCTGCACCTTGTAGATGCCGGGCAGTTCTTTGATGCGTTTCTCGAGCAGCAGGGCGTCGCTGTTGTCGCTCATATTTTCCAGCAAGAAGCTGGCTTCGCCCAGGGCCACGTCATAGCCGGCGCGGCGCACGCGGTCCACCAGGACGGGCAGAGCCAGCTCCAGCTCGAGATCGACGGTGGCCTTCTCGGTGGACAGGTTCACCGAGGCGGCTTTGACTCCCTTTTCTTTGCGCAGGCTGCGCTCTACCGCCGCCGAGCAGTTGGCGCAGGTCATGCCCAGGATGGGGAGGACGACTTGTTTGTTCATAGAGTTCACCATATCATGAGGTATCGGTTGCCGAGTCAAGGGGCGATATGCAGAAGCAAGCCTGCAGGTCACCCTGAACGGTGGGATTATACAGAAGGGCGGCGCGGGCAGGGAGCGCCATATTGCCTATTTTTTGGACTGAGGGGTATAATTTTCGGTACAAAGCGCACCAGGCGCTCAACCAGATAGGATACTGGTAGCAAAATCAACCAAAGCATGTCTGGACGCGGAGTCGAGGCTTCAGCCGGGTTATTGGCTGGCAAAATCTCCGGCTAAAGCTTCGATTCCACGATACCAGCAGACTTGAAACGGAACTCACCAACAGTATCGCTATTCAATCGCGGACAAATCCAAGATTGTCCGGCCGCGGCGCGAGGCCAGAAATGACAGGTGAATAGTTTTACCCACCTGGCTTTGCTGGCAAGTTCAACCCTGGGTCACCTGGGCAGGGCAACCGGGAGAGTTCAGCTATCCTTGCTCAGGGAATATCCTTGAAGGCTTCGACCGGCGCGTAGGCCACGCCGACCATGCTGGGACCGGTGTGGGCCGCCAGGACGGGGGACATGTAAGTGAGCGGCATCCAGGTGCACTGGAAGAGCTTATCGAGCATGTCGTGTAGGGCGGCGGCGGCTTTGGGGTTGTAGGAGTGGAGCACCTGGACGCGCAGGGCGCTGCCCGGGGCGTGCTGGCGGGTGACCAGGTTGACCAGCCCCTTGAGCGCCTGCTCAAAGGTGCGCGCCATGCCCAGTTGGGCATAGGCGCCGCCAACTTTCTCCACGCCGATCAGGGGGCGGATGTGCAGCATGGAGGCGATCAAACCTTTCATGTGGCTGATGCGCCCGCCGTGGATCAGGTATTTCAGGTCGTCCAGGGTGTAGATGCTTTCGCTGGCGGCGCCGATGCGCTCGATCAGGGCGACGATCCTTTCGAGCGGCCAACCGGCCTTGATCGCCCGGGCAGCGGCGGCCACCTGCCAGCCGAGGGCGGCGCACAGGGTCTTGGTGTCGATCACGGTAATGCGGGCTTCGGGGACCATTTGCGCTCCCAGGCAGGCGGCGTTGTAGGTGCCGCTCAGCCCGGAGGACATCTGGATCGAAAGGATGTCGGGGTCGGTTTCAGCCAGGCGGCGATACAGCTCGGCGAAGTCGCCCGGGGCGGGCTGGGAGGTGATCGGAAAACTGGAGGTGGCCATGAGCAGCTCCTGCAGTTCGTCCGGCTGGATATCCTCGCCGCTGCGGTAGGATTTGCCATCCAGGGTGATGGTATGGCGCACAATGTGGATTTCCATCTCGGGCATTTGATCCTCGGGCAAATACAGGTCCATTCCGGTATCGGTTACAATTTGCATGGCTAAATCTCCTTAAAAAAGATGGGACGCGGACGAGCGCGGATGAACGCGGATAAAATTATACCCTTTCTCCATCCAACCTGTATAGACAAAAAATTGAAGTAAAATCGATCCGGTCTGGTAAAATTCAACCATCATCCAACACTGCGAGGTCCCTCATGAATCTGTTCGAAACCCTGCTCGGCGCCGCCCAGGTCGGGGGCGTCCTGGTCTTATCGCCCGTCTTGCGCTCCTGGTACAACCGCTGGGGGGCCAGCGCTGAGGAAATCCGGCGCAGCCTGCCGGGGGACGAGCTGGTGCCCGAGGCGCAGATGGGTTACACGCGGGCGATCACCATCCAGGCGCCGGTGGAGCGGGTCTGGCCGTGGCTGGCGCAGATCGGGCAGGGGCGCGGCGGGCTGTACAGTTACGACAGCCTGGAAAACCTGGCCGGCTGCGACATCCACACCGCCGACCGCATCCTAGCCGAGCACCAAAACCTGCAAACCGGCGAGGTCATTCGCATGGGGCCGAAGGGCTACCCCTGCTTCGGCGTGGCCGGGATCGAAGCCGGGCGGTGGCTGGCGCTGATCAGCCTGGACGTAAAAAGCGAGCAGGTGGTGGCCTACGATCCCCACCCCGGCAAGGGCTATTCCATCGCCACCTGGCAGTTCCTGCTGGAGCCCTCCGGCGAGCAGGCCTCGCGCCTGATCGTGCGCCAGCGGCTGGCCTACAGCGCGGATATGGCCTGGGTGTGGCGGCTGACCGAGCCGGTGGCCTTCGTCATGGAACGCAAGATGCTGCTGGGCATCCGGCAGCGGGCCCAGAAAAACACGACCGAGTGATGGAGGCGATCTACAATTTCCGCGATTTCGGCGGCTGCCCGGCGCAGGATGGCAGACGGGTGAAGCAAGGGGTGCTCTTCCGCAGCGGCAGCCTGGCGCAGGCCACCCCCGCCGACCTGGAAGCGCTGGCCGCGCTGGGCATCCGCACGGTGTGCGATCTGCGCACGCCGGGCGAGCGCCGCCGCGGAGCGGACCGCCTGCCGGGAGGGGCGGTGCAGTACGTCCACCTGCCGGTGGTGATCCGCCGCTACAGCCAGGGGGTGGTGGGGAATTTGCTGCACGCCCTGGCCAGCGGGCAAGGGCGGCGCCTGGATTACACCCGCACCGCGGTCGAGGCCTACCGGGAATACGCCACGGCGAAACGCCAGCAGCTTGCCGCCCTGCTCCGGCTGGCGATCCAGCCGGGCAGCCTGCCGCTGCTGATCCACTGCATGGCGGGCAAGGACCGCACCGGGTTCGCCTGCGCCCTGATCCAGGGTCTGCTCGGCGTGCCGCAGGAGCAGGTGATGGCGGAGTACCTGCTGTCGAACCGCCACCTGCAAGATTTCACCGCCGGGATGCTGGCCCGCTTCGCCTTCCTGCGGCGCGTGGGGATTGCGCCGGAGCAGTTCCTGCCGCTCTTCGAGGTGCGCCCGGCCTATCTGTTGGCCGCGCTGGAGGCGATCCGGCAGGAGTACGGGACGCTGGACGATTACGCCCGCGACGGGCTGCACTTCTCGGACGGGGAGCGGGAGCGGCTGCAGGCGCTGCTGCTGGAAGCGGGCTGAGACCGGCGCGGCGCCCCCCAGGTTCAGCGCCCGCGGAGGGCTCATGCGCTGCCGCGGGAAGCGGGCTGAGACGGCGCCATCCCCCCGGCTGGCAGGATGGCAGGCAGGCGGGCTCTGCCTCGACCCGCTGGGACGGGCGGGCCTGGCCCCGGGGGCGAATTAATTCGGCATAAAGCCCCTGTGAAGGTTGGCGACGGGCAATTGACAAGAACATTTGTTCTATTTATAATGTCTTGCACATGGCATTGAGACGACTCCGGGAATGGTTGCAAGGCAAAGGCGCCGGGCAGGACGAGGCGCCGGTGGACGCGCAGCAGGCGTGGGACAGCCTGACGCGCCGCGAGCGGCAGGTATTGGAGATGATCGGGCGGGGCTTTTCCAACGCCGGCGTCGCCTACCAGCTCGGCATGGGCGAGGAGACGGTGCGCACCCACGTGCGCAATATCTATAAGAAGTTCGGCGTGCACAGCCGGGAGGCGTTGAGGGAGAAGGTGAGAGAGGCGAGGGGAAAATAGATGGACGGCGAAAGTGAACTGAAAGGTGGTATCATTCATCGACGGGCAGGAACCGGCTGGCAGGAGCCGGGAAAAAGCGCTCGTTTTGCGCACCCCCCCTGCCTGGCAGGCCCAAAAACCCCTTTTTTGCAGGGGGGGGCGCAAAGAATGGGAGATTGGGAGAAGGAGGCCAGGTTTGAGCCGTAGGAGAGTTTCGGTGTGGGAAAGACAAAGCAACTCAACCGCAAAAGCCGCCCCACAAATGGGGAAAAAAGTGGTAAAATCGAGAGCGTCAGAATCGATGAATGCCCGTAAGGGTTTTAAGACATAGATGCCTCTTTCAGGATGACAAGCGCGCCGTAGTCGGTCAGAATCGATGAATGCCCGTAAGGGTTTTAAGACAAATTTTGTTTCTTTGGTTACACGCATTTCAGATACTAAGTCAGAATCGATGAATGCCCGTAAGGGTTTTAAGACTGTTCCTTCATCTGCGCTAGCAGTCTGCGAATGCCCCTCAGTCAGAATCGATGAATGCCCGTAAGGGTTTTAAGACCCTGCATAGCGCCTCGAAGTCAATCCCGTGCCCGTTGTCAGAATCGATGAATGCCCGTAAGGGTTTTAAGACATGCGCGCCGAGGTGCACAGCGAGCGCGCCCGCCACAGGTCAGAATCGATGAATGCCCGTAAGGGTTTTAAGACTGTTCGGGGGTGTGGCTATTGGCGCGCAGTGCGCAGGTCAGAATCGATGAATGCCCGTAAGGGTTTTAAGACTACACAAGCCCGGTCAATGGAAAATCATTCGTGTGGACGTCAGAATCGATGAATGCCCGTAAGGGTTTTAAGACCCTCTGGTGTCAAGCTCATCCAAAATATCGCATAAGGTCAGAATCGATGAATGCCCGTAAGGGTTTTAAGACATTTCTGGTTGGGTGTACTTCCAGAAAAATGGATATGTCAGAATCGATGAATGCCCGTAAGGGTTTTAAGACAGACTTTCCAGACCGGCGAGAACGCGATACATGGAGACGTCAGAATCGATGAATGCCCGTAAGGGTTTTAAGACGCGCTTTCCGATTGACAAAATTTAGCGTAATTTTAACAGGTCAGAATCGATGAATGCCCGTAAGGGTTTTAAGACTCCTCCCGCGTCCTGCGCGCCTGCGTCCGCTTCTGCTCCTGTCAGAATCGATGAATGCCCGTAAGGGTTTTAAGACACAGGTGAATATCAGCAAAGGCGTCATCTCTTACGTCAGAATCGATGAATGCCCGTAAGGGTTTTAAGACTCGCCCTGAGCGCCTCAATGCGTACTGGCCGGCCACGTCAGAATCGATGAATGCCCGTAAGGGTTTTAAGACATACCAGGTCTTCAAAATGATGCAAGATGCGTGTCGCTGGACTGGTCAGAATCGATGAATGCCCGTAAGGGTTTTAAGACAAAATCCGCTGACCGCCAATCGATCCGCACAGCAAGTAGTCAGAATCGATGAATGCCCGTAAGGGTTTTAAGACCTATGGAATTCGCATCCAATAGCACCATTGCCGCCGTCAGAATCGATGAATGCCCGTAAGGGTTTTAAGACGGGCGCATTTGGCCTTTTACGGGCACGCCGTCGTCGTGTGTCAGAATCGATGAATGCCCGTAAGGGTTTTAAGACCATACGCAGGCAAGCGGTTCGTCGGGATGACTGAAGTCAGAATCGATGAATGCCCGTAAGGGTTTTAAGACCAACATTGCTTTGACGCGGGCGTCAAAGTCAGATGGTCAGAATCGATGAATGCCCGTAAGGGTTTTAAGACAAAAGTTATTTAGTTTTGAAGGTGCGACTTACGCTTGATTTGTCAGAATCGATGAATGCCCGTAAGGGTTTTAAGACGGCACATGGCTGATCGCTGTCGGCTGGAAGGGTTTGTGTGTCAGAATCGATGAATGCCCGTAAGGGTTTTAAGACCCCCTGGGTGCATAGATGATCTGGCACCCATCGATAGTCAGAATCGATGAATGCCCGTAAGGGTTTTAAGACTAATCGTTGCCAAGCGCGCATTTTCAGACGACATGAGGTCAGAATCGATGAATGCCCGTAAGGGTTTTAAGACTTTAGTTGTTCGAATGTCAAAGAACTTTTATAATATGTCAGAATCGATGAATGCCCGTAAGGGTTTTAAGACGCAATGGCCACCGTTACCAGGGCGGCCAGCAAGATCAAGTCAGAATCGATGAATGCCCGTAAGGGTTTTAAGACGTCGGCAGACCCTAAGGGTCTCGGAGACCCTTAGGGTCTGCCAGGCCAGGGACATGGCGCGCCGCCGCAAGGGTCTTCGCTCGAGGCGGCTGGCGATCAACGGCCGGCGTTCAGATCAATATGGCGTAGAATGTGGGCGCGGGGGAAGCGTAGCTGGCCGCGGATTGCCCGAACGGCTGGAACGGTGTGGGCCGCAAGATGGTGGGAGCCTTCTTCTGCGAAGCTGCTGGAAGGGGCGGCCAGGCAGGGAGGCGCAAAGAGCTTTGAGTTTATTCTAAATTCTAAAATCTATCATGCTGAATTTCGTTTTCGCGCCCACTTCTATAGTATAATTTCAGCGGACGCGCCGCCGCGGCGCGCTCGCCAGGTTCGAGGTTGGGGGCGAGGCGCTCCGCTCAGGCAGACCGGCCGGCAAAGGATTTCTTATCGTGGAAGGTTGTTTCTCCGGTCAACGGGTATTCGTTTCCGCTTTGGATTTCAGCGACCCGGCTGTGGATAGCGACAGCCCGGCCGGGATGGTTGGCGTCGTGCAGGGCAAGCCAGGGGCGGTTTTGGAAGAGGCCGCGCCCCAGGGCGGCAAAGGCCCAGGTTGGCAGAGGCCCGCTCAAAATGAGCCCCGGAGAGTGACTGCCGGGCGGCGGTTGGCCGGCGGATGGCGGTCGTGCGGCAATGACGGCAGGGGGCAGGGGCAGCGGGCCGTATTCGAGCACGCCCAGGGGGAGGCTGAATTCGTAGATTTCGGCCGCGCCGCAGGTGTGCTGCGCCAGTTGCAAGAGGGGCGAGGCGCCAGGGCGCAAGGGGGGCGCTTCGACCCAGCCATAGCGCATGTCGAACAAGGCAAAAGGGGCCGGCCAGGCGTGGACAGCCAGGGCGGCAGCCAGCCAGACTGGGCCGCGCCCGTAGAGGGCAATCGGGCGGCCGGGCTGGACCTGCTGCAAGGCGGCGGGCAGGTGGGCGGGGAGCCATTCACCTCCGGCGGGCAGCTCCAGGCCGTGGCCAAGCTGGCGCACCAGCAGCGGCGGATAGGGGGCGGCGGCCAGGTGCACACGTTCCAGGTGGGCGCGGTCGTACGCGCAGATGCCCGAGAGCAGCTCCAGCAAAGCAGCGAAAACAGGGCCAGAGGCGCGTTGCTGCGGTTCGCGCTGCAAGTTGGCGATGACGCCGCGCAGGCAGGGGGAGGAGGCTTCGATCTGTTCCGGGGCGTCGAGCGAGGAATGCAGCTCGGCGATCGTCTGCAGGCGCAGAGCAGAAAGGAGGGCGCGCCATTGCTCCAGCTCGGCGGGGGCGCGGTAGAGCAGCACGGCGTGGGTGCAGGCGCGCAGCAAGGCGCGCTGTTCGCCTTCCGGCTGGCCGCCAACGTCCACCAGGAAGGGCAGGGGTCGGTTTTCGATGACGCGCTGCATGTGGCGGACGAAGGCAGCCGAATAGCCGGTTTTGGCGCGGGTGCGCAATTCTCCGGCGACGGCCGGGCCGCGTTTGAGGAACCAGTTGCCTTCGCCGTCGGGGACAGCACGCAGCAGGTAGTGCTCGACGCCCAGGGCAAGCAGGCGCTGCGAGAGCTGGTAAGCCAGGACGGATTTGCCGCTGTGCGGCGGGCCGGCAAACAGGATAGCTGGGAAGAGGTTGGTGGACATGTCAGGCTCTCATGATCCCACGACGCTGGTGGCTACGCTGGGCGGGCAGCCGCAGATCGTCACGTTTACGTTGGATTTGCTGTTCGAGCGAGGCGAAGCCATCGATCAGGTGGCGGCGGTGTATTTTTCGGGCGGGCCGCGCTACCGGGAAGCGTTCCAGCGCCTGGAGGAGGAATTTGCCGGGGACCGTTACGCCGGCCGGGCGTGCCATTTGCGGCGCATCGATTTGCGCCTGGGGCAGGCGGAGCTGCAGGACGCCCGCTCGCCCAACCAGGTGGAGGCGCTGCGGGCGGCGTTTTACGATCTGCTGGCAGAGCTCAAGGCGCAGGGGCAGCGGGTGCATCTCAGCCTGAGCGGAGGGCGGCGGATGATGGCGCTGACCGCGCTGGCGGCGGCGATGCAACACCTGACGCCAGCCGACCGCATCTGGCACCTGCACACGCCCGAGGCGCTCACCGAGCAGGCGCGCGGCGGGAAGATTTTGCACGCCCCGCCCGGGTCGGGAGTGCAGTTGATCGAGGTGCCCTTCGTGGCCTGGGCGGCCTATTTCCCCGGGCTGCGCCCGCTGCTCGAGCCGCGCCCGGCGCTTTACGCCTGGCTGGACGAGGACGGGCGCGCCTTCTGCCAGCAAGTGTGGGAGCGGTTGACGCCGCGCCAGCGGGACGTGCTGCGCCTGCTGGCCCAGGGGCTGACCAGCAAGCAGGCTGCGCTGCGATTGAAGATTTCTACGGCGACGGTGGACGATCATCGTTCTGCAATTCTACGCCAATGCGCGGCAGCCTGGAATGGAACGCCGGCCGAGTTCAACGTGGCGTTTCTGCGCCAGCAGTTCGGGCCGTTCCTGGCCGCGCAGGAGGTAGTGTAACATGTTCCGGCAGGGCCGATACCCCCAAAATGCCGGTAATTTTTCCCGGCCAGGGGGGATGCGCCGGGCGCGGCGGTCTGGTATGATTTGGGGCGATGTGCGGCCTTCCCGCAACCGCACAGATGCTCCAAAACCTGGCGGCCGGCTGCACACGGAGGGGAACCGGCCGGGGCAGAGCCGGCCGGTGGACCGGCTGTTGCCATTGGCAGGGATGCTGCGGGACGCATTGAGGCAATAGCAAGCGACGAGGAGGATGGATGGAGATCAAGACAGAAGTGTTGAACGCAGCCCTGGCGGGGCTGCTGCACGATGTGGGGAAATTTGCGCAGAGGGCCGGGGAGAGGGGCAGCGATTTTGCCACTCAATTCGTCCCCAGGCCGTTGCAAGAGAGCCTGGCAGCCGCCACGCCTGGTCGGCGAGCGGCACAAGCCAACGTATGGTTAGCAAACGCACAGACGGGCCGCGAAACCCAGGCGGATGCGGCCGCTCGCCTGACTCCGGCACTCTCTCGGGTGGACTTGAAAAAGTCTGCCCCTCAGGAATTGCTATATAACCGTTTGGCGATGCTCTCCCTGGATGGCGACCGCTTTTACCCGGTTAGCCAGGCGCAAGCTGTCCAAGATCGTTACCCGCCCTTGTGGGCGGGGTTCATCGCCGAGATGCAGGATTGGAAAGCGCGACTCGGGCCGCAATGGGAGACCCAATCGCCGTATGCTTTCTACGTCACTCTGCTGGCGCTGCTGCGCAAATACCTGTGGTGCGTGCCGGCTGCCTCGCCGGGAGAAACTGCCGGCGCCTGGGAGGAAGTCTCTCTATACAACCATTTGCGCCTGGCTTCGGCGCTGGCAGCTTGCCTGGCTGCGGATGGCGCCGAAAGCGTGCCTGCCGGGCAGCCTGCGGCGTTGATGCTGCGCGGTGACGTCTCTGGCATTCAGTCTTTTATTTTTCGCATTGCCCGCCCGGCTGCGGAAACTGAACATGTCGCCCGGCGGTTGCGCGGTCGCTCGTTTTACGTCTCGCTATTGGTGGAGGTGGCCGTAGATTGGCTGTTGCGCAGCCTGGGTCTGCCGCCGAACTGCGCCCTGTTCGTCGGCGGCGGGCGCTTCGATTTGCTCCTGCCGGTGAAGGCGCGAGAGCAATTGTCCGATTTAATCCGGGCTCTAGAGACCTGGCTGTTAGATAGCTTCCAGGGTGAGCTGGGCATCCAGACGGCCACCTGCGACCTGCGGCCGGGCGACTTCGGCGATATGCGTTGGGCTTACCAGGCGCTGGAGGCGGACCTGGCGCAGAGCAAGCAGCAGAAATGGATCCATCACTTCGCCAAGCCGGAATTCTTCCAGCCGGATGTGCGCCTGTGGCACGTGTGTACGGTGTGCCAGCTTACCCCGCTGCCCGATCCGGGAGTTTGCCCCTCCTGCCGGCAGCACGCTGACATCGGCAAACACCTGCCACACGCGGTTTACCTGGCTTACATCTATGGCGAAAGCGCTCTCGATCTGCCAGAAGAACAGGTCATCCGCTTCCCCGGCGCGCCGTTTCGGGCTCGCGTGGCGATCTTACGGCCAGAGGACTCGCTGCAACCGGTGGCCGCCTATCACGGCGAGAAAGTCTTGCAGAAGCTCAACGAAACGGAAGGTTTCATCCTGTCCGGCCAGCCGAGCAGTTTCCGCTTCCTGGCGAATGCTGCGCCGAAGGCCACCCGGTACTTGAAGATCGGCGCGAACCCGGTGGAGAAAGGCGACGTGCTGCATTTCGAAGCCATCGCCGGGTTGAGCGGCGGCGCCAGCCGGCTGGGCGTGCTGAAAGCCGATGTAGATTTGCTGGGGCTGGTGATGAGCGAGGGGCTGGAAAACCCGGCGCAAAACCTGCACCCCACGATTTCACGCATTGCGGCTTTGAGCGACAGCCTGGACCTGTTCTTTGCCGGGCTGATCAACCGGGTGTGCGCGCAGACCTTCGAGTCATGGCGCGACCAGCGCCAGAAGGCCGACCCGGAGGCGAACAACCTGGCAGCAGTCGATGGAGCATTTTACGTAGTATATGCCGGCGGCGATGACCTGTTCATTGTCGGGCCGTGGGATGGCACGCTGGCGCTGGCCGAAAGGATCAACGGCGAGCTTGCCAGGTTCTGCGGCGGCAATCCCAACCTGACTCTTTCGGCCGGTTATGTGCAGGTCAAACCGCGTTATCCGGTACAGAAATTTGCCGAGCTGGTCGATCAAGCCGAGAAGGATGCCAAAGAAGCCGGGCGCGAGCGGATCAGCGCCTTCGGCCAGGTGATGGAGTGGAACGGCAAGCCGGATAGCTTCTCTGGCCTGATGCAGTTTTCAGGCAGACTGGTTGCTGAAATCGAAACCCGGCACGTTCATCGCACGTTGGTGTCCGACCTGGGCCGCCTGCACCGCCAGCATACGGACACCCGGCGCAAGACGCTCAATCCCATGTGGACGCCGCGCCTGTATTACACCCTGGCGCGTCGCCTGGATCAACAGGCTTTCGAGCAGATTGGCGGCGACCTGATTTCAGCAATGCGCGGGGGAAAAATCTTATTCCCCGTTTCGGTAGTCAGTTTAGCAACCCGAAAGGAGTGATTGGATATGGCAGCAGACATGAAAACAATTATGCAGAAGATGCAAAGCTTATCCTCTATGTCGGAATTGAAGGTTGAGGATTATGCCGAAGAAGGTGGGCTGGCCGATTCATTTGTAATGGTCGTGGGCAAAGAATTGAAACCCACCCAACTACGCAAGGTTTTCCACCATGTTAAAGACTTGCAGCGTGAACTGCAAAACAACCCGCAGGAGCAATTCGACCGGGCGAAGGTAGCAATGGTTATGCCCTTACTGGCGTATGCTGTGGGACGCAAGCTAGTGCCGCCAGATTTCTATAATTTGATGAAGGTGGCATTCGGCGCCGAGAAGTGCCGCACACAGGCTGACTTCGACAATGCGGCCAATTTTCTGGAAGCTATCATGGCATACCACAAGTTTCACCACAAATAAGAATTCCTTGGATTAGGAGGATACCTTCATGACTCACAAGCTCTATGGAAAATTCGTGCTCAGCGGGCAGATCGAATGTGTCACCAGCCTGCACATTGGCGGTACAACCACCGGCATCGAGATCGGCGGCGTGGACAACCCAGTCATTAAAGACCCGCTCACCGACCGGCCTTATATCCCAGGCTCATCCATGAAAGGCAAGCTGCGCCACATCAGTGAATGGGGTTTTGGCCTGATTGATAAACATCCCAAACACGGTGGTTACCAGGCGTATGACTGCCACGATCTGGAGAAAAGCTGCCCGCCGGAGAATGATAAAGATGGATATGCCCGTTGGCAGGCTGCCTATACGGTTGGGCGGTTGTTTGGTGCAGCCAGCGATGAGCCCAAAGTGCGCGAGCAGGCCGGCCCAACGCGCCTGACGGTGCGCGACAGTTTTCTGGCGCCGGCCTCGGTCAAGCACTTGCAGGATAGCCTGGGCATGGGCCTGTATACCGAAGTAAAAACCGAGAACGCCCTGGACCGGGTTACCTCCGAAGCCAACCCGCGCCCCATCGAACTGGTACCGGCGGGCAGCCGCTTCGATTTCAGCTACGTGATCGATATCTACGATCCGCAGGATCGCCAACTGCTGCGCGACCTGTTCAGTGCTATGCGCCTGCTGGAATACAGCTCGCTAGGCGGTTCCGGCTCTCGCGGCCACGGCCAGATCAAATTCACCGAGCTGAGCCTGGCATGGCATCCGTTGGAATACTACCGGGAGGGCACACCGGCCACGCCTGTCGCTTTACCCGACGACCTGGAAGCGGCGGTGAAGGCTTTCGATACGCTGGCCTGGCCGATTTAGGAGGCCGATATGCAAACCTACGCCGTTTATTTACGGCCGCGCGGCTCGCTTGCCTCACCCATCGGCTCGGATACACTGTTCGGCGCGGTTTGTTGGGGCATCCATGCTCTGCAGATCAAGGCCGATGTGACCGGCTGGCTGGGCGAGTGCACCTCACCGCCGTTCGCTTTCAGCGCCGTCTTCCCGGTCTGGTTCGACACCCAGGGGCAACCGCTGCTGCGCGCCTACCCGCTGCCGGCGGTCTTTCATGCTACTGTGACAGACATCGACCGCCTGGCGGCACGCCTGCAAGCAGCGCAAAAAGTCGCTGGCAAGGACGCCAAGATTAATGCGGTCAGGGAAGCCAAGCGTATGAAAAGAGCCATCTACCTTTCGGAAGGATTGCTGGCTGAGGTGGCCGAGGCGCGCCTGGCGGCTGAAGATGTGTTGGCCGAATTGCTCAAGAAGAGTAAACCCGGCATACAGCAGTTCGGTCAGGTGTTGATGCGCGATAGCGAGGCCGTCCTGTTGCAGGCAAAAGGCTTCGACCTGTCTTTGCCGCCTAACCGCTCGGAGCCTGTGCAGCACAACTCAGTCGACCGGTTGGCTGGGGCTACTGTGGAAGGGCTGTTATTTTACCAGGAGGAAACCTTCTTCACACCGGATACCGGGCTGTGGGCGCTGGTGCGCGCCGAGGCAGCCGACTATGAAAAGCTGATCCGCCCGGCGCTGCGTTACCTGGAAGATACCGGCTTTGGGGCCAATCGCTCGGTGGGTAAGGGCCAGTTCAAGATTGAAACCGGCCCCGCGCCTGCACTGCCCGCGGCGCAGAACGCCAATGCAGTAATGATGCTCTCGCGTTATCTGCCATCTGCCGCAGATGGTGTGGCCCTGGAGGGGAAGCCGTTGGGCTATCAGTTGGTCACGCTGCACCCGCGCCGGGAGCAGAAATATCCCCGGCCGGTGGCAGGTCAGGCGACGCCGCCCATTTACAAGCAGCCGCTGCGTGTCTTCGAAGCAGGGGCGGTTTTCCCGCTGAAGAAACGCCAGGAAATCTATGGGCGGCTGGCGCAGGTGGTGCCGGAAGAACAAGGCGGGGCAGTGTACCAAAGCGGCGCGGCCTTGCCGCTGTACCTGCGGCTGAAGGAGGCCTCTTATGGCAAATGAAATCTTTGCAACTAACCGATTCGTCGTACAAGTGCTCAGCCCGGTGCAAATTGGTGAGGGTGAGACCCTCAATCCCCTGGCCTTTGTCCACGCAGGCGATGAGGTGTTGGTCATCGATGAGGCGCGTTTATTGCGTTGGGTCAGCTCAGAGAACAGGTTGACAAGTTTGTTTGCTAACTTTGCTGAGAAAGGCGGGGCGATTGGCAAATTCTTGGAGGAGCGCGGCAAAGACCCGGCCACACTGGCCGCTTACCGGCTGCCGGCCAACCTGCCGCCCGGCGCGGTGTTGCGCGAGATACGCACTTTCATGAAAAACAGCGAAAACCGGCCTTACCTGGCTGGCTCTTCGCTCAAGGGCAGCCTGCGCAGCGCCCTGCTGCGTGGGGCGCTGCTTGCCGACCCGGAAAAACGTGAACGCGCCGACCAGACAGTAGCTTACCATGCTAACCAGAGTCCCAGGCCATCTTCAGGTGGTGCGCAGGTCGATGCGCAGGTTTTCGTCCCCGCGGATGTGCCGCGCTCGAAGGAATCAAACTACGATCTGAACCGGGTTTTGGTGCTGCACGATTCCCCTCCCCAACCGCCCGAGGTATTGGAAGTGATGGAAGTGCAGATGCTGACTTACAAGACCCAGGGGCGGCTGGAGATCAAGACTTTGCCCAACGGCAGACCGCTGCCGATCCACGTCGAGGCGCTGCCCCCAGGCAACGCCTTCACCCTGGACATGACCTGGCAGCGCAACTTGCTGATGGGCCAGGCAGGCGCCAAAGACCTGGAATTTAAACAGGTGCGCAGCCTGATGGTTTACCTGCCGGAATACTGCCGGGCAGCTTCGCTGCACATCATCCAGCAAGAGATTGCCTTCTACCATAAGTACGGTGCGGCAGACCTGGCAGGGTGGTTCGAAAAGCGGCGTGACCAGATGCTCAAGAGTCCGGATGAAATTTTCCTTCTGCCCATCGGCTGGGGCAGCGGATACGACCCGAAGACGATCACCGACCTGCTCGACAAAGCGACGTTCGAGACCGTAGCCGATAACCTGCGCAACACCAGTGGCCTGGGGCGGCCGGGCAACCGGCGGGAAAGCGACTGGCTGGGGCCAGAGCTTTCGCCGAAATCGCGCAAGGTGGTCGAGCGGCCGGGCAAGGACCGCCTGCCGGTAGGCTGGGTAGCGCTGCGCCTGATGGACGGCACCGGGCCCGGCAGCAAATGGATGAGCCAGGCGCGCCTGAAACTGGCCGCGGAGAAGCCCACATTCCCTGCCCTGGAAGTGTCCAGCCCGCCCCAGGCAGCGCCAAAAACGGCTCCGCAAGCAGCAAGCCAGCCGCCGGCACCCGCTCGCCCGGCGGTAAAGGAACAGTCAGTCGAACCGCCCGTCCGGTTGATCACCACTTTCAACCGGCCTCCCGAAATTGGCGAAGCCTTCCAGGGTGAGATATTCGAAATTACCAAGGGCGTGGTTCTGTTGAGCATCCCGGGCCTGGAAGATACCGAGGCCTATGCCATGCTCGCGCCGGAAGATTACCCGCCCTTGATGCGCCTGCGCGATGGGCAACAAGTGCGCCTCCAGGTGATTTCCAAAACCTTAGAAGGCGGGCGCGCCTGGCGAGTGCGCTGCCGGATGATTTGATTTGTTGAGGTGTAAAAGTAATGCGTAAAGTGATTACATTCTTAGGCCGGCGGCCGATGGAGACTGATTACGAGTTCAACGGTAAAACGTATTCAGGGAAAGTATTTGCCGAGGCGATGCGCCAGTTCGTGGCGTTCGACCAGATGCTGGTGTGTGCTACTGAAGAAGCGCACACCGACACCTGGCCTGTGCTGGAAGCATTGCAAGATGAACGCATCATAGAAGTCAGCATTCCCCGCGGTGAGACGACACAAGAAATGTGGGAAATGTTCGACCGCATCCTGGTACACATCGCCGAGAAGGACACGGTAATCTTCGATATCACCCACGGGCTGCGCTCGCTGCCGTTCCTGGTGTTCCTGTTTGCGGCTTATCTGAAAGCGGCTCGTTCGGCAACGATTGAGGCGATTTACTATGGCGCTTATGAGCTGGGTGACGCGCAGGTAAAACGCCCCGCGCCAGTTATCGACCTGAGTGAATTTGTCACCTTGCTCGACTGGCTCACGGCTACAGATCAATTCACACAAGCAGGAGATGGTCGCAGGCTGGCCAAATTGCTTAACCCGCAAGGGCTAAAGAGTGGGCCGGCGGCCAGGGCCGAGAAAACGTTGTTAACGGTTTCGCAGGCGGCTTTCCTCTGCCAACCCTTTACCTTGATGAAAACTGTGGGGGGCTTAGGGAGCGACTTGCTGACTGCTGAAAGCGAATTAGACTTGACGGCGCACCCCTTTGGCGTATTGCGCGACCAGATTACGGCAACTTTTCGCCGTTTCGAGAGCGATATTGCTAAAGATGTACGTGAAGGATTGCGAGCTGAATACCGCCTAATCCTCTGGTACTACGCCAACAAGCAGCATATTCAGACGGTTACCCTCTCCAGAGAATGGTTGATCGACGCGGTGACATACCGCCTGGGTCAACCCCTCGACTTGCGCAGCGAGCCGCGCACACGTATGGAACGGGCAATCAGCGGGCTGGAACGCGTAGGCCAGAAGCGTCGTAATGAACAAACGGGTGAAATGGAAACCCTGACTCGCGAGGACTTAAATGAGTATGGCCGGATAATTTACGATACCTGGCCCGAACGCGATACAATCATAAAATTGTGGACCAGCCTGAGTCCTTTGCGCAACGCCCTCGATCACGCCGAACATCAGGCGTCTCCGGCCAAGCTGGCAACGCTGATCGAAAAAATCGAAAAAGTAATGCCGCTGTTGCACGACCTGGCTCAGCAGTGGGACTTGGCAAGTTAGTTGGGCCGGCTGTATCGGAAACTCGCAATCCTCAATCCAAAATCCGCAATCCGCAATCTACAATCCCATGCTCCTGCTCAACTTCTCCCACCCCCTCACCCCCGCCCACCTGGCCCAGGTAGAAGCGCTCACCGGGCAGCCCGTCGCCCAGGTGATCGACCTGCCGGTGCAGTTCGATACCGAACGGCCCTTTCTGCCGCAGTTGCAGGCGCTGGTTGAAAGCATCCCGCTCGACGCCGCGGCGCTGCAAAGCGAAGCCATCCTGGTCAACCCGCCGGCGCTGAACTTTATCACCGCGCTGCTGCTGGCCGAACTGCACGGGCGCATGGGCTACTTCCCGCCCATCCTGCGCCTGCGCCCGGCCGCCGAGAGCCTGCCGCCGCGCTACGAAGTGGCGGAAATACTCGATTTGCAGAGGGTGAGGGAGGAGGGAAGGAAAAGAAGATTTTAGATTTTAGATTGATGATTGATGATTGATGATTGGTGATTGGAGGTTGAGGAATGGATGAAAAGGAGTTGAAGGCGAGGACGAAGATGTTTGCGTTGGGGATTATTCGCATGGTGGATAATCTGCCGCGTTCGAGGACAGGGGCGGTGTTGGGCGACCAGTTGCTGCGGGCGGCCACATCGGTCGGCGCCAACTATCGCGCCGCCTGCCGGGGACGGTCGCCGGCCGATTTTATTGCCAAGATGGGCATCGTGGTCGAAGAAGCCGATGAGTGCATCTACTGGCTGGAACTCATCCAGGAAGCAGGCTTGCTCCCCGCCGAACAAACCGCCCCGTTCGCCAAAGAAGCCGACGAACTGACCGCCATCTTCACCGCCTCCCTCAAAACCGCCAAACACAACCTGAAATCAAGAATCTAAAACCCACAATCCAAAACCCGCAATCTAAAATCTAAAATCTAAAATCTAAAATCTAAAATCTAAAATCCCATGGACCTCCTCTCCCTCCCCCTCACCCTCCGCCCGCTCCCCCCGCCCGACCCCACCGCCCCCCTGCCGCTCTGGTGGGGACGGGCGGCGCACCGCCTGTTGCTCAAGATCGTGGAACAGTACGACCCGGCGCTGGCAAGCGGCCTGCACGACGACGACGGCCCGCGCCCGTTCACCGTCTCGAACCTGATCGGGCGTTTCCCCAAACAGACGCTGGATATGGAGGGAATGTATACACTGCGCTTCACCGCCCTGCAGGCGAACCTGGCCGCCATCCTGCGCCAGGCAGCCCAGGATGGCCCCCTCGCCCCCGGCGCGGCCATCGAGCTGGACTACCACCCCTTCCAGGTCATCGAGCCGCAGTTAGCCATCAGCGATCAGCAATCAGCGACCGGCGAACAGCAATCAAAAATCAACCATCACCCATCTAAAATCCTCACCTCTTACGCCGACCTCTCCGCCCCCTACCTGCTGGGCCAGCGCCCGGCGCCGCGCCATCTGCGCCTGGAGCTGGCCAGCCCGACGGCGTTCAAGTCCGGAGGGAAGCACGTGCCGCTGCCCCTGCCCGACCTGGTTTTCGGCAGCCTGCTGGAGCGCTGGAACGCCTTTGCCCCCATCGCTTTCCCGCCGGAGACGCGCCGTTATGCCGCCGAGTGCCTGGCGATCACGCGCTACGATCTGCACACCCACTCGCTGCCCTGGAAGAGCGGCGGCCTGCGCGTGGGAGCGGTAGGCGAAATCCGCTACGTCACCCTGAACTACGACCGCTACTGGATGAGCGTGCTGGCCACGCTGGGCGAACTGGCATTCTACGCCGGCGTGGGCGTAAGCACCGGGATGGGTTTGGGGCAGTGCAGGATTCTAGATTTTGGAAGTTAGATTTTAGATTTTGGAATTGCGATCGAAATTCTGTAAAACGCAATCATCCATCCTCAATCAAAAATCATCCATCTCCAATCAAAAATCTTCATGCCGCCTCTATACGTCGTCCAACAAAATGCCAAGCTGCGCATCAGCAACCGCCGGGTTCAGGTAGAGCTGGATGGGCAGGCGCTGGCCAGCCTGCCGCTGAGCCAGGTTTCGCAGGTGGTGCTGTTCGGCAATGTGGGCCTGACCACGCCGGCGATCGACGCCCTGCTGGCGCAGAATACGGAGGTGGTGTTCCTGACGCAGCGCGGCGAGTTTCGCGGGCGCATGGTGGGCAGCGTGACGCCGCACGTGCCGCTGCGCCGCGCCCAATACGAACGCCTGGGGCAGCCGGATTTCGTCCTGGAGATGGCCAAGGGGTTCGTGGCGGCCAAGTTGAGCCACCTGCGGGCGCTGCTGCTGCGCCATAACCGCGAGCGCGGCGACGTCGAGATGGCCGCGGCGGCGGCGCAGGTGGGCGAAGGGCTGGATAGCGTGCCGCGGCGCACCAGCCTTTCGGGGTTGCTGGGGGCGGAGGGCTCGGCCAGCGCGGCGTATTTCCGCGGTTTCCGGCGGCTGTTCGCCGCGGAGTGGCAGTTCGACGAGCGCAACCGCCGCCCGCCGCGCGACCCGGTGAACGTGCTGCTCTCGTTCGGTTATACCCTGCTGACGCAGTTGGCAAGCAGCGCGGTGCAGACGGTAGGGCTGGACCCGTACGCGGGCTTCCTGCACGAGGTGGTCTACAACCGCCCGGCGCTGGCGCTGGATTTGATGGAGGAGTTCCGCCCGGTGGTGGACGGGATCGTCTTGTGGTGCTGCCACAGCGGGCAGGTGACGCCGGCGGATTTCACGCCCGGCCCGGAGGAACGCCCGGTAGTGCTGAACGAGGCGGGGCAGCGGCGCTTCATCCAGGCCTTCGAAAACCGCATGGACCAGAAGTTCACCCACCCGCTGCGCGGGTTGCAATATCCCATGCGGCAGTGCCTGGTGGAGCAGGCCCGCCAGGTGGCGCAGTGCATCCACGAAGGACAACCGGTCTTTCGCGGGATGGGCTTTCGGTGATTGCGAATTGTCAATTTCGCAATCCGCAATTCGCAATGTTCAATTCTCTATGGAACGCAACTTTTACCTGCTCACTTATGACATCGCCGATAACAAACGGCGGCAGAAGATCGCCAAACTGTGCGAGGCGGTGGCGGAGCGCGTGCAGGAGAGCGTGTTCGAGGCGTACCTGACGCCGGAGGAGCTGCAGAAGTTGCTGAAGAAGACGGCGCGGCGTTTCAAGGAAGAGGAGGACAGCCTGCGAGTTTATATCCTGTGCGGCGCATGCCAGGGCAAGGTGGTTACCTTTGGGCTGGGCAAGGTGACGCCGCCTCCGGGAGCGGTGGTGGTGTGAACAGGTTTGCGCACCCCCCCTGTGAAAATGGTTAAAACCGGCCATTTTTGCCGGGGGGGTGCGCAAGGCGTGCAGGTTTGGGAGCAGGAGGCCGTTTATGCGACAAGGAAAGCCATGCTTATGGGAAAGAGGATGGGCATTGCCGCCAAAAGACCCGGCCAAAATGGGAATTTTTATGGTAAAATCGAGAGCGGTCAGAATCGATGAATGCCCGTAAGGGTTTTAAGACCGATCCAAAATCGAACTCTAGCGCGTACCCCGGAAACATATGGTCAGAATCGATGAATGCCCGTAAGGGTTTTAAGACCTATGTGTCATCCATTTTTTACAGAACTTAGAAATAGAGTCAGAATCGATGAATGCCCGTAAGGGTTTTAAGACACAATAGTATCACTTGCATAAAGACGATACTCTACAGTCAGAATCGATGAATGCCCGTAAGGGTTTTAAGACTTAAATTCATCTTGATTAGTAACAAAATGAATTCCATGTCAGAATCGATGAATGCCCGTAAGGGTTTTAAGACTCAACACTAAATCCTAGAAGGACTCTTGGATCACTTTTGTCAGAATCGATGAATGCCCGTAAGGGTTTTAAGACGCTCGATCTTATATTCCTCCGGGCTACGGACATTTGCGTCAGAATCGATGAATGCCCGTAAGGGTTTTAAGACGCAACAGCGACAAGTATCGAAACAGATGCAGGAATTACCGTCAGAATCGATGAATGCCCGTAAGGGTTTTAAGACTCACATGATGTCCATCCCGCTTCTTTGCAATAATCGTCAGAATCGATGAATGCCCGTAAGGGTTTTAAGACTTGGCGCGTGGCTGCTGCTGAAAGCTCTGGCGGGGGTGTCAGAATCGATGAATGCCCGTAAGGGTTTTAAGACATATTTGTTTGCCGTCTTACTGCCAAACTTTGATCGTCAGAATCGATGAATGCCCGTAAGGGTTTTAAGACTCTAGCTTGCATTCCAGGTCAAAGTATTCCGGGATGTCCGGTCAGAATCGATGAATGCCCGTAAGGGTTTTAAGACCTGAGCTATGCCGACCTGAGCTATGCCGACCTGAGCCATGCCGTCAGAATCGATGAATGCCCGTAAGGGTTTTAAGACTCCCCATAGATCGGGTCGCTAAAGCCTAACAACCTACCGTCAGAATCGATGAATGCCCGTAAGGGTTTTAAGACGGACATCCTAATGCTGGTAGCCAGTTCATTTTTTCTCCTTTGTCAGAATCGATGAATGCCCGTAAGGGTTTTAAGACCGCCCGCTTCCCCGAAACGTTGTCCAGTATCCATAGGTCGTCAGAATCGATGAATGCCCGTAAGGGTTTTAAGACCCAGGCCATGAGCGGCATGGATATGTTGCAAGAGGTCAGAATCGATGAATGCCCGTAAGGGTTTTAAGACTGACATCTGTCATCTATCCCCCTGGAGCTCCTCTATTGGCTCGTCAGAATCGATGAATGCCCGTAAGGGTTTTAAGACGGCCAACCTGTTCGGGGCCAACCTGAGCTATGCCAACCTGGTCAGAATCGATGAATGCCCGTAAGGGTTTTAAGACTATCGATACCCCCATGCGCGAAATGCCCGCCGGATTACAGTCAGAATCGATGAATGCCCGTAAGGGTTTTAAGACTGAGATTAGTTGCGCTTACAGGATTTCCCGCCAAAGTCAGAATCGATGAATGCCCGTAAGGGTTTTAAGACGGACTTTGGCACGAAGATCAAGGACACCCACAACGTCAGAATCGATGAATGCCCGTAAGGGTTTTAAGACTGAGTCGATGGACTCAGCCAGCGCATACTACACCGCGCACCGGTCAGAATCGATGAATGCCCGTAAGGGTTTTAAGACGTACTGTCATTTGTCACTCTCCAGCCAGGACACTACGACGTCAGAATCGATGAATGCCCGTAAGGGTTTTAAGACCCCGTTTTGTCGTCTGCCTTTTCGCGTACCAGGAAATAGCACGTCAGAATCGATGAATGCCCGTAAGGGTTTTAAGACGCATCGCTCTGCTATCTCTACTGCGTTCCGGCTTCGTGTCAGAATCGATGAATGCCCGTAAGGGTTTTAAGACTTATGTTCTTGTTGGCAGCGAAAGAAAACAATCAAGGTCAGAATCGATGAATGCCCGTAAGGGTTTTAAGACGTAGTGTTGAGTACACTCTAAGAATGCCGCAGTATGTCAGAATCGATGAATGCCCGTAAGGGTTTTAAGACTTAAGCCCTCCCGGATGGACTTGGGAACTTCCTTTCACCATACGTCAGAATCGATGAATGCCCGTAAGGGTTTTAAGACCCGATCCATACAGTGAGGATTATCCTATCACGGCAAAGTCAGAATCGATGAATGCCCGTAAGGGTTTTAAGACGACGTTTGCATGGCATCCCGTTGGCTGTAAAGGATCTGGTCAGAATCGATGAATGCCCGTAAGGGTTTTAAGACACGTTCCATTCCCCATCATGGGCCACCAGTCTTGGCGTCAGAATCGATGAATGCCCGTAAGGGTTTTAAGACCCATTACCAAGCATCTTTGGTCGCATAATGCGTAGTTAGTCAGAATCGATGAATGCCCGTAAGGGTTTTAAGACTATATAATCGGAAGTTGCCGATGCCGAACAAACTAAGTCAGAATCGATGAATGCCCGTAAGGGTTTTAAGACGAGTAATGGGCAAAATGAAGGTGCCCGGTGCCTTTGTCAGAATCGATGAATGCCCGTAAGGGTTTTAAGACGAGTCAACGCCGCGCCGTAATGGCCCAAATTTGCCGCAAGGTCAGAATCGATGAATGCCCGTAAGGGTTTTAAGACATAAATTCAACCATTACTTTGCAAACATAATGAATTTCTTCAGTCAGAATCGATGAATGCCCGTAAGGGTTTTAAGACGGTAGCCGTATCGTCTCCGATAATTAATCCATCCAATTGTCAGAATCGATGAATGCCCGTAAGGGTTTTAAGACGTTGAATTTGACAGAAGAATTTTCCGGGTTTGTAAATTTTGGTCAGAATCGATGAATGCCCGTAAGGGTTTTAAGACCTTCCGCCTCGGATGTATAAATATAACGCTTGCTGGTGCCGTCAGAATCGATGAATGCCCGTAAGGGTTTTAAGACCCTCGTTTAGGTATCTTTCCAGGCTTGACTTCGAATTCTTTGTCAGAATCGATGAATGCCCGTAAGGGTTTTAAGACTGTAATGTTATTTGGATCAATTTTTTCAACTTCCGTATGTCAGAATCGATGAATGCCCGTAAGGGTTTTAAGACCCGAAAGTAAGTTTTTGAACCCAATCGGGTTCTCTGTTATCAATAAGTCAGAATCGATGAATGCCCGTAAGGGTTTTAAGACTATCCACTGCGATAGAGTTGACTTTACCGCACTAATGGTCAGAATCGATGAATGCCCGTAAGGGTTTTAAGACCAAATTGTGCCAAAATGACACTACCAGAAGAGGTCAGATCGGTCAGAATCGATGAATGCCCGTAAGGGTTTTAAGACTTTTAACTGCAACGGTTTAAGCCCGAACTTTGCCGCGTCAGAATCGATGAATGCCCGTAAGGGTTTTAAGACAGTTTACGGGAAATCTTTGCGTTCATGTGAGTCTCGTCAGAATCGATGAATGCCCGTAAGGGTTTTAAGACACATTGAACTGCGCCAACAGGTATATGACCTGTTAACGTCAGAATCGATGAATGCCCGTAAGGGTTTTAAGACCTCTTACCGGGATCTCTCGGCAGGGTATCTGCCTGTCAGAATCGATGAATGCCCGTAAGGGTTTTAAGACTTACAGTGATGCCGTCGACATTGCACATCTT
This sequence comes from uncultured Anaerolinea sp., assembly GCA_964595435.1. GTDB lineage: Bacteria > Chloroflexota > Anaerolineae > Anaerolineales > UBA4823 > RBG-16-57-11. The sequence continues at coordinate 35,596 of CAZQQJ010000044.1, forward strand.
GACGGTCAGAATCGATGAATGCCCGTAAGGGTTTTAAGACGTGCCGGCAACGCCGATCAAAACAATGTTGCCGTTCTTGGTCAGAATCGATGAATGCCCGTAAGGGTTTTAAGACCGAATTTATCCAGTACCGGAACGCTGACATTGTTATTCGTCAGAATCGATGAATGCCCGTAAGGGTTTTAAGACGAGGCAAAGCGGCGATAAAGGGATCGTGTTGAGTTTGGTCAGAATCGATGAATGCCCGTAAGGGTTTTAAGACCGTCCTGTTTCCATCCTGGTCCGTCACGATTACTTTATGTCAGAATCGATGAATGCCCGTAAGGGTTTTAAGACTGATCTTTCGACGTCGAAAGATCAACACGGATTTCCGTCAGAATCGATGAATGCCCGTAAGGGTTTTAAGACTTACCGTCTGTGCGGAGCGAGCCTGCCCGAGCTTATGTCAGAATCGATGAATGCCCGTAAGGGTTTTAAGACATGTGATACTGTCGACAGAGAAATGCACCGTAAACTGTCAGAATCGATGAATGCCCGTAAGGGTTTTAAGACTTTGCACTGGCCGGCCACTCATGCTGGCAAGCCGAACGTCAGAATCGATGAATGCCCGTAAGGGTTTTAAGACTACACCCACCCCATCCTTTGACACTCCTCACACGTCCGTCAGAATCGATGAATGCCCGTAAGGGTTTTAAGACACACAATAGCGCAAATCCTGATTGTTGCGGATGTGCTTGTCAGAATCGATGAATGCCCGTAAGGGTTTTAAGACTATGCACCAGTGGGGCTTGTATCACGTTTTGCGGCCTACGTCAGAATCGATGAATGCCCGTAAGGGTTTTAAGACATACCGTTGACGCTCTCATTAGCTCTTCCATCGTCAGTCAGAATCGATGAATGCCCGTAAGGGTTTTAAGACCTTGTCAAACAAACGACAGAATTTGGAGTTTCATAGTCAGAATCGATGAATGCCCGTAAGGGTTTTAAGACGCTTTTTCGAGGGCTGTACATGATTAAAATAATAGGTCAGAATCGATGAATGCCCGTAAGGGTTTTAAGACATCAACAAGTTGCGGTGGCAACCAGATCGTTACAGCGACTAAACGTCAGAATCGATGAATGCCCGTAAGGGTTTTAAGACATACAGCCGCCGCGGCCTCTTCATTATTAACCGCATTGTCAGAATCGATGAATGCCCGTAAGGGTTTTAAGACGTTCTAACTCGCGCTTAAGATCTTCTAAAACGACGGGTCAGAATCGATGAATGCCCGTAAGGGTTTTAAGACGGTCAAAACCACCGAAAATAGGATATTGCGGGTCTTATGTCAGAATCGATGAATGCCCGTAAGGGTTTTAAGACGCAAACCAGTGTCCATTTTTTATCGTATTTCCTTTGTTAAGTCAGAATCGATGAATGCCCGTAAGGGTTTTAAGACCATCACGCAAAAAATTAGAATTATCCTCACACTCGGTCAGAATCGATGAATGCCCGTAAGGGTTTTAAGACAACTGACGGTTTACTTCTTCCGTTAACGCTGATAAAGTCAGAATCGATGAATGCCCGTAAGGGTTTTAAGACAAACCATCAGCAAAATTGTGAAGATTACCCCAGAAATGTCAGAATCGATGAATGCCCGTAAGGGTTTTAAGACACAGATAGAGGTTTTCTGTTTCCATGCCTTTGAACTTGGTCAGAATCGATGAATGCCCGTAAGGGTTTTAAGACAATTCAAATGGATTGGTTATTGGCTGTACAATCAGTTTGGGTCAGAATCGATGAATGCCCGTAAGGGTTTTAAGACAAATGAACTACCGAATTTTCTGGGTGAGTGGGGAGCAAGTCAGAATCGATGAATGCCCGTAAGGGTTTTAAGACGTCTCTGTGGACTTGGGCGACTAAGGAGGGGTTGGCTGGGGAGCGTCAGAATCGATGAATGCCCGTAAGGGTTTTAAGACCCATCCCCTGCTTGAACCAACGCGTCGCCAGCGCGAGAGTGTCAGAATCGATGAATGCCCGTAAGGGTTTTAAGACGCTATTTGCGCCGGTGTGAGGTATGGAACCTCGATGATGGTCAGAATCGATGAATGCCCGTAAGGGTTTTAAGACGTTATTCAGGTCAGCCTCTGTGATCTGGTTATGCGTAAGTACTGGCGTAAGTCAGAATCGATGAATGCCCGTAAGGGTTTTAAGACCAGAAACTGTCGTCGGCCAGGTACGGGCAGCTCAGACTCATCTTGGTCAGAATCGATGAATGCCCGTAAGGGTTTTAAGACTAGTGGACAACCGGTTGTGGGGGATGTTCTTCTTATGTCAGAATCGATGAATGCCCGTAAGGGTTTTAAGACAACTGGTAGATTGCACGCACAATCGGGTCAGCCGTATACGTCAGAATCGATGAATGCCCGTAAGGGTTTTAAGGCGACTCGCTCCTGGAAATCCCGATCACCCGGATTTCGCGTCAGAATCGATGAATGCCTGTAAGGGTTTTACCAGAAGCCCTCAGTCGTCAGCCATCGGCTTTCAGGTCAGAATCCCCCGGCGCCCGGAGGGGCTTTGCTGAAAGCGGCCGGCTAACAGCGATCGATTTTCAGATCAGCATAACCCTGGCAATGGCGCGCCGGCAGCCGGGATCGTTGATTCCGGCTGCCGTGTCGAAATTGTTGAATCACCGCAGGGGAGTCGGGCGATGAAAAGACCTCCCAGGTTTTGGAAACCTGGGAGGTCTGTCTGTTGCGTGCACACCCTAAGGGTCTCGAAGACCCTTAGGGTGTCAATTACAGAATTACACCTTCACTCCCAACTGCGAAAGGATGATCTCCAGCGGCCAGTGGCGGTGTTCGTCGAAGGCCTGGCGGGCGTCGGCCAGGGCGCGGCGGCGCTCTTCTTTGTGGGCGGCGAAGCGGCCGCCGGGCTGGTAGGCGGCAAGCTGCTCGGCGATGCCGCGCGGGGTGCCGTCGCTTTCGCGCAGGGCCTGGGCGACGTATTCGTTGAGGTAGCGTTGGTAGAGATGATAGTCCATGCTGAAAATATACCAGCAACAGGGCAGGATGTAAAGCCGCCAGGGAATTCATCTTTCATCCCTCCACGTCTTCGCGGCGCACGCCCTCGCATTCCAGGGCGAAGTCGGGGCCGTAGGCGGCGGCGGGGGTCTGGAAGCCGGGCGGGGCGTCGCCGGACAGGACGCGCTGCACCGCGGCCAGGGCGGCCAGGGCGGTCCAGTCTACGCCCGGCTCGGGGCCGTACAGGCGGGCGGTGGCCTTGCTGCCGGGCAGGTCTTCGACCTGGCCCCAGACGGCGGTGTGGGTGCGGGCGCGCTGTTCGGGGGTGGAGCCGACCAGGGAGGCGGGCAGGTTCCGCCGCGCCAGGCGGCGCACGGCGGACAGGCGAAAGAGCGGGCCGGCCAGCGCGGAGACGGCCGCCGCGCAACGGGGCACGGCGGTGGAGTAGACCTCGATGTTCCCGATGCCGGTGGAGCGGAAAGCGGTGAACACGTCGCCCCACCCCAACAGGACGGCCTGGCGCGGGCCGTCGCCGAAGTCGATCCAGCGGGATTTGCCCAACAGCGGCCCCGGCTCCAGGCGGCCCGAACGGCGGCGCAGGGTGCCGCCGCCGCGGCCCAGGGTTTCGATGCCGGTGTTGGCCGTGCCGGGCGGCAGGCGAGCCGGGCCGGAGGTGTGGAAGGCCAGGGTGAGGTGGGTGGCGGAAGGCAGGCGGCGCTTGAGGTGCACGGCCAGGCAGTCGGTGGGGACGACATCGAAGCCGGCGCCGGGGAGCATCATGACGCCGCGCTGGCGGGCGCGCTCGTCGCGGGAAAAGAGCGATTGGTAGACGGGGATTTCGCCGCTGAGATCCAGGTAATGCGCCCCGCTGCGCAGGCAGGCCTCGACCACCGGCTCGAAGGTGTGCAGGTAGGGGCCGGCGCAGTGCAGGACGAGGCCCGTCTCGCACAGGGCGCGCTCGAGGGCGGCGGCGTCTTCGAGGGGGAAGGCGCGGTATTCCAGGCCCAGTTCGGCGGCCAGGGGGGCAAGCTTTGCCGCGTTTCGCCCGGCGAGCAGGGGGCGCAGGCCGCGTTGGACGGCCAGGCGGGCGATGGCGCTGCCGACAAAGCCGTTGGCGCCGTAGAGAAGAAAGGTAGAAGGCATAGAGTAGATTATAATACAGACACGAACATCGACAAACTTGCCGGAATCCAGGATAACCATTGTGAACGACAAGGATGATCTCCCACGAAATATTGTCTGGAGCACCGACCACTTGAATATGGATGATCCTTTCCAGCGCCGTTGGTATTTACGCCAGGTGTTGACAAACGGGCGCGCCGAGAATATTCGAGCGCTGGATATGGATGAGGTGGCCCGCACTCTGGACGAATTGGGCTTGCCCCAAGAGATCTACCGCCTGTGGAAACGCACATTGGAGAAACGCAATGTTACCCGGTAAGGGTCTGTTAAGCCCTCTACAAGAGGCCTTCCTCAGGTTATTTGCCCGCATCCCTGACCAGGAGCAGTTTTACCTGACAGGCGGAACCGCCCTGGCCGAATTCTATCTGGGACATCGCATTTCATACGATCTGGACTTATTTACAACTGTGGAGCCCCTGATCCTGCCTTTTTCCTACCAGATCGAAAAGTCAGGTACGGAATATGGGCTGGATATCCGCGTGAACCGACGTTTTGCCAGCTATGTAGAATTCCTGGTGCAACAAGGTAAAGAACAATTAAAAGTAGACCTGGCCCTCGACGCACCATTTCGTTTTGCACCACCCGTTCTTTCGACGCTTGGGGTATGGATCAACGACTTTCAGGATATCCAGATAGACAAGCTCCTGGCTTACTTTGGCAGAGCCGAGCCGCGAGATGCGGTTGATTTGTACTATCTGATACAAAATTCCCGGCTCCAGCCTTTACTGGATATGGCTGCGCAAAAAGACCCGGGGTTCGACTTGTACTGGTTTGCCGTGGCGTTAAACCGATGCGCTGTTTTCCCAGACGAAATCGAGCGCTGGCCGGTGAAGATGCTAGCAGAATGCAGCGCGGTAGAGATTAAGAAGACCTTTCAACAACTTGCTGACGATCTGATGAGGTCACTGACAGGCAACAACCCAACCGGATAACCTCGAGACGAAACCGATGAGCCACCAACTCAAACAACGCGAATGTATCATCGATCTATCGACCGGCGAGTATGAGATCCGCCCGATTGGGCCGCGCATCGCCGGGGTGCACATCGTCGGGCCGGTGGATTACGGCTGGGCGAAGTATTTGCAGCGGGCGAAGGAGACAGGGAGCGAAGACCCGGATATCCTGACCTGGGGCGGAGGGCCGCTGGCGGGGTCGCGCATCCCGGGGACGCGGCGGCTGGTGTTTTGCGGGTATTCGCCGCAGTGGCAGGGGTTTTACGTTTCCAGCCTCGGCGGCGGGGCGTACGTGATGCACCGGGTGGGCGTGGATTTCATCAGCGTGGTGGGCAGGGCGGCGCAGGATGCGGTCTTGATTCTGAACCACAACCACGGGGAGGTCAGCGTCCGGTTGGAGCCGGTGAACGCCGACCTGCTCTGGACAGGCTACGCCGACCCGGACGGCGAGCGGCTGTTCGGGTTCTACGCCCTGCAGCAGGCCATCTACGACCGCTACAGCAGTGAGTACGAGGGGGATTGGCTGCGGGTCTTTGCCACGGGGCCAGCGGCGCGCAGCACGAACATGGGGATTATCGGCAGCAACCAGGTGAAAAAGGGGCGCATCCTGCCGGTCGACGATTGGGCAGGGCGCGGCGGCCTGGGCAGCCGCATGTTACAGGTACACCGCCTGGCGGCGTGCATCTTCGGCGGCGATTGGGAGGACCCCGACCTGAAGGACTCGAAGGAGATCGACGGCTACTTCCAGGAGAATTACGGCGAGTCGATGATCAAAGTGGACCTGGGCGCTACGGAGAAATACCGCTACGCGCCGGGCTTCCAGACGGGGGGCACCTTCGGGGTGAACATGCACACCGCGGACGATAAGCTGTTCAGCTTCAATTATGCCTCGGTGCACCAGCCCGGCGCGGCGCGGCGAGCGCAGCACCAGGCGTTCATCGCCGGTCACTATCTCAAGCAGTTCAACGAGGAGATCATCGCTCCCAAGAGCTACACGCATTGCGGCGAGCCGTGCTCGGTGGCGTGCAAGAAATTCAGCGGCATCTACAAGAAGGATTACGAACCTTACCAGGCGCTGGGGCCGCAGTGCGGAGTGTTCGACCAGCGCGCCGCCGAAGCGCTGAACCATTTCGTCGACGCCCTGGGGATCGACGCCATCCAGATCGGGGGGATGGCCTCGTGGCTGATGGAAGCGATCTGGGCCGGGCTGGTGCCGCCGGGCGATTTCGGGCTGCCCGAAGCGGACGAGATGGCCTGGAGCGGCGGGCAGGATTTCGCCAGCGGGCCGGAGGCCTTCGACGTGGTCGCCGATTCGCAGCGCAACGCCGACTATGCGCAAAAAGTGGTGGGCATGATGGTGCTGGAGCAGGCCGGAGCGCCTTTCCGGCTGGGGCTGCGGGCGGCGGCGAAGGCGTTGGACGAACGTTACGGATTGGATGAGGTGGGCAAGCGCAGCATCGACCTGGCGGTCTTCACCGCGCACGGGGAGCAAGGCCAGATGACGCCCAACCAGTACTGGGTGCCGGGGATGTTCAGCCCGATGCCAATGATGGGCAAGTATTTCGTGTATTACGGGCTGGACTACCTGCCGCCGCGCCAGCTCGGGCGGCGCTGCGTGGAGCGGATGGTGTACGAGCTATTCAGCGAGAACAGCGGGGTATGCCGCTTCCACCGCAAGTGGGTGGAGGCAATTGTAGATGAGATCATCTCGGCGCACTATCACTTCCCGGTGGATTACAAGGCGCACCAGTTCGAGCTGGCCCGCAGCATTTACGAACAGGAGGGCAGCGCGGTCGTCTTCTGGGAGAGCGAGCGCACAGTGGACATCGTGTGGCGCTACCTGGAAGGATGGGTCGCGGAGGGGCTGGCCGAGGAGAGCCTGCTCGAATGGGTGCGGCGCTTCCGGGAGGACAAGTGGACGGCGGGGCGGGCCTATTGGGAGGAGATGCGCCAGGGGATCGCCGAGGCATTCGACGCGGGGGCGGAGGCAATCCCGCAGGTGGTGGCGCCGTACCAGTCGGCAAAGGTGGAGGTGGGAGAAAAGGGCGCCGGCAAGCCATAAGGATGGGACGCGCATCAGCACGGATGAACGCGGACGCTTGAGATCATACTGCACGGCCCATACCCGTGCGAGCAACTTTCGGAACAGGTGTTCAGATGAGAGGAAAGAAGGTAAAAAATGGACGCCAACAAGAGGAACTGGATCCTGGTGATCCTGGGGATTCTGTTTTTGATCTCGTTGACATGCGCTGCGATCTACACTGTTCTCAGAAACCAGGCAAACCGTGAGGCAGCCCAACAAACCCGGCAAACGCTTCAAGCACAGGTGGTCAGCATAGCTACTTCCACTTCCCAGCCAACCATTGCAGCGCTGGCGGAGGCCGCTATCCAGGCGACGGCCACCAGCCAGCCAGTGACAAGCTTGTGGCGGTTCATCAAATTCAATCAAAAAGAGGTCGGGCTGTTCGAAAGCGTCGATACGCCGGGCCAGATACTAAAAGCCCTCTGCCAGCAGCCCAAAGTGCCGCCGCCAACCTGGGGGGAATTGTATCGATTGGGTGATCAAGGGATATTGACGCCGGTCAATGAGAAAAGCAATGTGCAGATATTCAAGACCAAATAAAGGGATAAGGCTCCTGGAGATCGGGCGCTAAGGAATCAGGCGACCAGGCGACCGGTGCCGTGAACAGGATGCTCAAAGAGCAGGCATCCGAGGAGCTGGGTGTGCGCAGAGAGCGAGCACAAAGGAACTCAAGATGGCGATGAAACGCATTGCCCTCATCACCGGGGCGAACCGTGGGTTAGGGTTGGAGACCGCCCGGCAGATGTTACGGCTTGGGTATGTCGTGATCCTCACCAGCCGGGAGGCAGCCAAGGGGGAACGGGCGGCAAGGAAGCTAGAGAAGGATGGCGAGGTGCGCTGCCACCCGCTGGAGGTGAGCGACACGGGCAGCATTGCCGCCCTGCGCAGCTTTGTGGAGCGGGAGTATGGCCGCCTGGACGCGCTGGTCAATAACGCAGGGGTGTTCCTGGAAAAAGGGCAGGGGATCCTGTCCATCCCGGAGCAGATCTGGCGAGTGACGCTGGAGACAAATACGCTCGGCCCGCTGTGGCTGTGCCAGGCGTTCCTGCCGATGATGATGGCGCAGAATTACGGGCGGGTGGTAAACGTGTCTTCGGGAATGGGGCAGATCGGGGACATGAACGATTACGGGGCAGCCTACCGTGTCTCGAAGCTGGCGCTGAACGGGATCACGCGCATCCTGGCGCAGGCGGTGCGCGGCAAGAACGTGCTGGTCAACGCGGTCTGTCCGGGCTGGGTAAAGACGGACATGGGCGGCAGCGGGGCGCCGCGGGGTGTGGAGCAAGGCGCACAAGGGATCGTCTGGGCGGCGACGCTGCCGGATGGCGGGCCGCAGGGAGGGTTTTTCCGGGATGGCAGGCCGGTTCCCTGGTAAGAACGAGAAGACACCCGGCGCAGCGCCGCTGGACCTGGAAGCATACCGCAAGCGGGTGAGGCTGGACGAGCCGTTCAACCCGCCAATGCCAGCGCCGCTCGAGGCGCGCCAGGGGATGGCGAAGCAGATGGTTGCACATTTGCAGGCGGAGGGGCTGGAATACCGGGCGGCAGGCGAACCGGACAGTTATGGCGAAAAGCGCCGCCTGCTGCGGGCGCTGCTCACATTGCGCCCGGCGGAGCCGAGTCTGCCGGAGTGGTTCCAGGCGGCGATGGATGGCATCCTGCAGGCAGAGGCCGCCGAAAGGGGGAGCGTCGCCGCTTCATTGCTGCCGCGCCTGGCGGAGGGATTTCCGGGCAGCCCTTACTCTGCCGCAAAACAGTGCAGCCTGTGGCGCGGGGATATCACCCGGCTGGCGGTGGATGCGATTGTGAACGCGGCCAATTCCCGCATGATGGGCTGCTTCCAGTCATTCCACGCCTGTATCGATAACGCCGTCCATTCGGCAGCAGGGCCGCGATTGCGGGAGGACTGCCGGGCGATCATGCAAATGCAGGGAGGCGAGGAAGGCACAGGGTGGGCGAAGGTGACGCGAGGCTACAATTTGCCGGCGAAATATGTGCTGCACACGGTAGGGCCGATCGTGGAACGCGGGGCGCAGCCCACACCAGAACAGGAAGGACAACTGGCGGACTGCTACCGGGCGTGCCTGGAGCTTGCCAGCCGGGTGGAGGGGATACGATCGGTGGCGTTTTGCTGTATTTCGACAGGGGTTTTCGGGTTCCCAAATGCACCGGCGGCGCGGATTGCGCTGGAGACGGCGGCGGAATGGTTGGCAGAGAGGCATGGCAGGATAGAACAGGTGGTTTTCAACGTGTTTGCCGAGACGGATGAGGAGATTTACCGGCGAGCGGTGGAAAGGGGATAGGGGGCGGAGTGCGATTTTTTCGTAAGCAGGTCCCGATAGGAGCGGTTACCAGGTGGGGCCAACACACGGGTAGGTCTATACGGCTGATCACAGACCAGGTCTTGACTCCGGCGAGGAATTGTGCAATAATATGGGTGACCGCCCACCCATATTATTGCAGGAGATGACGATGGTTCGAATTAAGGAAGAGGAACGACAGCAGGTGTTGGGACAGACGCGGCAGCGGTTACTGGAAGCGGCGGCGGCTGAGTTTGCCAGCAACGGCTACCTGGGCGCCAATATCAATACCATTTCGACGCTGGCCGGGTACGCTAAGGGCACCGTGTATAACTATTTTGCCAGCAAACACGATTTATTTCTGGCCCTGGTAGATACGACCGCCCAACTGCATTTAGATTTTATCGTGGCGCGGGTGCGCCCCGAGGCGCATCCGGCCAGACGGCTGGAAGCGTTTTTCCGGGCAGGCTTCGAGTTTGTATCGGCTTATCTGCCACAGGCGCGGGTGATGCTGAATGCCATCTACTGTCCGGACGAGGAACAGAAAGTGTATCTTTACCAGGCTTACCAACCCCTGTTCCAGTTCGTGGCCAACGAGATCCTGGCGCCTGGCATCGAACAGGGCATTTTCCGCCCGGTCGAGCCAGCGAAGATGGCTGCGCTGCTGCTGACCATCTACCTGGCGACCGGTTCGCAAATCGGGCCGCAGGGGCAATTCTGGTTCGATCCGGCGCAGGTGGCCAGCCTGGCTTTGAACGGGTTGCAAATTTCGGCGGAGGGAAGCCATGGTCACCGTTGAGCGGGCAAAGTGTTCCCGCTGCGGGCTATGCGCGGATATCTGCCACGAGAGTTGCATTCGCCTGGAAGAAGATGGCCCGCATATCGACCAGGCAGTCTGCAGCACATGCACGCAGTGCATCGCCGTATGCCCGGGACAGGCGCTGGCCTGGGACGGCGTAGCGCCGCTGGCCTTCGAGCGCGGGCGGCTGCCTTCCGCCGAACAACTGGACGAGCTGTTCAAAGAGCGGCGCAGCATCCGCCGCTTCAAATCGCGCAAGATCGAGCGCGCCCTGCTGGAAGAGATCGTCCGCTATGGCGTTTACGCCCCGACGCACGCTTTCACGTTGCGGGTGATCATCATCGACGATGAGGCATTGATCCGCCGGCTCGACCAGGCCATCGTGGACAACTGCCGCTGGATTTACCGCCTGGCTTACCAGGCCAGGATCGGCGCAGTGCTGGCGGCCTGGTTTGGCTACACCAACGAGATGGAGAAGGCCAGGCCAAAAATCGAAGCCGCCCTGCAAGAGGGACACGCCTTTTCGAGCATGCCGGCGGCCTTTGTGCTGGTGGTGGGCGATAAAAAGACTCCGCTCTCCGAGGCCAGCGCGCAATACCTGCTGGCCAATATGATGTATTACGCCCAGATCAAAGGGGTGGGCACCTGCCTGTGGGGCAACGGGCCAATTTTCGTGGATAAGCACCGGGCGCTGCGCAAGGAATTAGGGATCAGCAAGGAAGAGCGTATTTATGGGGCAATGACCCTGGGTTACCCGGCAATCAAGTTCAGCAACCGGGTGCAGGGGAAGATGCTACCGATCCAATGGAATGGGATGGTTGATAATTGCATTCTTTCCGGGTAGTACCCTGTGGGTAAGTCAGTTTACAGATCGTCGAACAGCGACAACTGGTATGGTTGCCCGTCCTCGATATCCAGCCGGCGCGGGACGACCCGCTCATCGTCCAGCCCGCCCAGGTTGTGGATATTCTGCACAATCGTCGCCATGCAGTACTCTTCCGTCTCTTCCTGGATTTGCTGGCTGCCAAAGCGCAACACCTTCCAGCCGGCAGTCTTCAGATCGTTATCCCGCCGATTGTCCTCTTTGGCCCGCTCCGGGTTGGCGTGCCAGAAATCGCCGTCCGTCTCCACGTCGATCTTTCCCTGGTTGCAGTAAATGGCGAAATCCAGGGCGTAATCATTGCCGCGCGCCACGACGAACTCCTGCCGTTCAGCGGGTATCTGGCGCTGCTTGAACGCCTCCCATAGCCGGTCTTCGAGCGAGCTTTCGGCGTACAGATCGTTGATCTCCGCTGCCTCGCAAAATTTCTGCCAGGTGGTCGGGATGAACACGATCCTGCGCCAGCGGCGGCTGTAGATGGGCTTGTTCAGCCTTTGCAGCGGCTCAACGAACACCTGGTAATAGGACCGCCCGCTCCGGGCGTCGTTGCGCGGCTCATCCGGGAACAACTGCCAGCGTTGAGCCTTTTGAATGCGCCGCACCCGGGCGAAATAACGCACCGCGTGCGCTTCCTCGCCAAACGCTTTCGTCTGGTAAAAGGCCAGCCACTGCGGCGGCCAGCGGTCTTTGAGCCACTTTTCGACACTGCCCACCGGGATGCGATACCAGCCCTGTTCTCTCAAGATCGCAAAATCGAGCAGGTTATTCAGGATCGCAATCAGAACTTCGCCGCGGGCGGGCATTGGAAGTTTCTTTCAGGTCGTATGCAACGGAAGTGTAAGCTGCTGCACGGTGATAGGAGTTTTGGTCAGGTATCTCTGAATTACGTTTTCTGCGCCCATGAGACGAGACAACCGGAGCAAATCGAGACGTTTCAAAATATCAATCGTGATTGGGCGTTTAGCGTCCCAGAAAATGAATGCGCTATAAAATTGTTTCGCCGGTTCAGAGTTTAACAGACTGGCTAATATGTTGGCTTCTTCCTCACAATCGCAAGCGATGAAATAACAAGTGTCATCGAGCATGACGGATTTTTGCTGCTGTGGGCCAATAATCGAAAATTCGAGCTTCTTATACAAACTCGAAATCGCTACCTTCCACATAGAGAAAGAATAATCACCAACGCCAAAAATGGAAAAAGGTGGACGGTTTTGGTAAATTGAACTCTTTCTGGCTTTAAAGATTTTTTCATGGGCTTTCAGGTAAGCCCAGGTCCTTGGTGCAAGGATTTGGATTCCACCAGTGTCTTCCCCGATAAATCTTTGGGTAACCAACATCCATTTTGAGGATCGTTGTGTCTGGCGGTTTGCTATGTCCGAACCCTTAAGCATCGGATAAAGATACAAATCTTCTAATTCGATGTTTTCACCGAGGCCATTCCAATACCCACCATCGCCTTTGCGGAGTTCCATTACCTTTGCACAATCATGCTTTATGCCAGAACGCCATTGATAGGATGAAACGCCGGAAAGGGCGACCCATTTTTCATAATATTTCATGTTCGCGATCAGGCGGCCTTCCCGGTACCCCCAACAGGTTTTCGGAGTAGAGACGCTCAAATTATCATAAACAGTGCAGGTTCCATCACCGGCCCTGGTCGGGTCAAAGACAAACAGGCAAGCATCCACTGCTACGCCAAAATACATGCCTGCATCAATATGGTATATTGCAGCCTTGCCAGTTAGTTCTTTACTCCAGGCATAAGTGATTATTTTCCGTGCCACCGACGTTTTACAGAGCATAGCAATAACTGCCGCACGCCCGCTGATCCAATTAAGCATCTGGATAAGCATCCATTCGGATATATCAAAATTGCTTTTACCGGTCCTGGCATCCAGGCCGGAATGATTATAGATATTCGATTTCCGGGGCAAATTGGTTCCATCAATACTGGATAAGCCGGAATTGGTAATCCAGGGAGGATTGCCAATAATCAAAACCGGCTGAGGCAGGTTATCTAGAACCGACTTCCATTCAAAGCCGAAGAAATCTCCTTGCTGAAAATAAATCGTTCCCTCTGGCCAACCGGTGAGAGAAAGGTGCCTCCTGGCGTATTCGACATAATCATGGTTGATATCGACGCCGATGGCCTTTTGGATGGCCGGAAATTGCGACAGAGCAGCAAACAGAAAATTCCCTTTCCCACAGTTCGGTTCAAGAACGGATGATGGATTGACGCCTATCGCAGACAAACGGGCACAGACTTGTCTCGCCAGGTTTTCTGGTGTCTGGAAATCACCATACTCTATTTTCTGATTAAGCTTTGAGCTCATTAACAGTGCCTAAATGACCCTAATAACACCATCCACCTCGCCGGCTTTCTGAATGGCACGGCTGTATTGTAGCCGCCATTGTAAGGCGTTGGAGATTGTCAGATATCCAATGCGTGGCGGGTGTTGGAGAATTTCCTCAGCAAGTTGAGTGGATTGAATATCATCGACGGGAAGACGAATGTCGTTCATAAAACCTATCAGATCGTCCTGGTTGCCATCATTGGCGACGATTTCTCTAATCCTGGAGGTCGTCTGGTAATCAGCGGTATACAGCTCGTCGATAAAAACCACGTGCAATATGTCCAGTTTTCCGGTTTGTGTTTGCGGATCATCTGTCTTATTGTATACGAACACCAGTAGCGAGTAACCCAAACCATAAATTTTTTGCCGAGCAGATTTAAATGGGCACGAGGATTGGGGTTGCCGCAGGCTGGTTACTTTCATATCCACATTCAAACCGGGAAAATCAATCCCATATGCAGCACTGCCCGGTTCGAGGGTGTATTTCTGAGTCAATAGAGAACGAAATTTATGCTCAAAATATGTGCCAACAGCTTTACCGTCTGTGACACCATAGAGAGAGGGGACAGAATGCAGAGATTCAACTCTTGAAAACTCGGCTGCTTCAGCGAGCAAACTTTCGATCGTAAGGTCAAGTCTGGTCATGATAGCCCTGTGTAAGTGATCTGCTGCCCTTAGTATACTATATTTGAGTCACAGTGCTTGAATCACTGCCACCGCCCTCCCCAGCCCATCTTCGGCGCGCAGACGCTCGCCCAGGGCGGCGGCGCGCTGGCGCATTTCCTGGTCAGTAACAGCGGCGGTGATGGCAGCAGCCAGGCGGTCCACGCTCAACTGGCGGCGAGGGATGGCAGGTGGACCAGCGCCCAGGGCGGCGACGCGGCGCGCCGACAGCGGCTGGTCGCCGGCATGCGGCACCAGGATGGACGGCACGCCGGCACACAGGCCGGCCCCAGTGGTGCCGGAACCGCCGTGGTGGATCACCGCCGCCATGCGCGGGAACAGCCAGGCGTGCGGGATAGCCGACAGGCAGAATATCCGCCGGGGGTCCAGGCCCTCTGCTACCAGCCCACCCCACCCGCTGGCAATCACTCCACGCTGGCCGGCCCGTTCCAGCGCCTGCTGTACCAGGAGCGCTGCCTGCCGCGGGTCACGCGAAATCATACTACCAAAACCGGCGTACACCGGCGGCGGGCCGGCGTCCAGGAAATCAAGCAAACCGGGCGGCGGCTGCCAGCCAGGCGGGGGGTCGAGCGACCAATAGCCGGTGAGATGGACGTGCTCGCCCCACTCGGGGGCGGGCGGGAAGACCAGCGGGCTGAAACTGTACAGGATGGGCAGCGGGCGGCCGTGCAGGCGGCTGTACGGCCAGGTGCCCAGGGGTAGCGCCGCCAGGCCCAGGCGCTGGCGGCGCCAGCGGTTGAAGAAACGCCCGGTCAGGGCGTGCAGGGCAAAATTCCCTGCCAGGTGCGTCCAGCGGTTATAACGCCCGCCCAGGGGCAGTGCCGGAAAGGATACGCTGGGGAAGGCCGCGGTGGGCGGCAAACCGGGAAAGGGAACTGCCCAGAACGCCGGCACGCCCAGCGCTTCGGCAACGTGATAAGCCCCCAGCGCCATGCTGGAAAAGATGATCGCCTGCGCTCCCTGGCAGGCGGCCCAGGTATTCTCCATCAGGCGTTCGAAAGCGGGCGCCAGGCTGCGCAAAACCTGGGCCACCCAGACCAGCGTGTTGCGCCCGGCTTCCATGCCCGCCCCCAGGCCGCCGGCGCGCAACAGAGCCTGCGCGCTTAACCCCAGGGGGATAAAGTCCAGGCCATGGGCAGCAGCGAGGGCAGCGAAATCGTCCGAGGCGACGAGCGAGACCTGATGGCGGCCGGTGCACTGCAGGGCAAGACCTAACGCCAGAAGAGGCTGGACATCGCCGCGGCTGCCGATAGCGACGATTTTGACGTGCATCGAGTGACCCTCAATCCAGCGCCACGGTGGACAGGGTAAAGGAGAAGGTGGCTCCTTCCCCGGGGCAGCCTTCGGCCCAGATTTCGCCGCCGTGGCGATGGATGATACGGTGAACGCTGGCCAGGCCGATACCGCTGCCATCGAATTCTTCCGAGCGATGAAGACGCGAAAAGGGTTTGAACAGCTTGTTGGCATAACGGCTATCAAAGCCGACGCCGTTATCACGTATATAGTACACCAGGTGAACGTCCTGAAGACGGACGCCAAATTCGATGCGGGCAGCGCTTTGCAAACGAGTAAATTTCCAGGCGTTGCCGAGCAAGTTCTCCAGGGCAACGCGCAGCAAGGCTGAATCCCCATAGGCGTCAAGCCCGGGTTGGACGACGACCTCCACCTGGCGATCGGGATCCTGGCGACGCAGTGCAGCAATGACATCAGAGGCTATTTCACTCAAGGAGACCTTGCCGCGAATCAGTTCAGTGCGGGTGACTCGGGACAGAGTAAGCAAGTCATCGATGAGCACACCCATGCGTTGAGCAGCCTGGCGCACATTCTCCAGGTAAAAACGGCCGTCCTTATCCAGCTTCGGGGCGTAATCCTGGAGGAGCAAGCGGCTGTAGCCATCGATGGCGCGCAGCGGAGCGCGCAGATCGTGAGAAACGGAATAGGAGAAGGATTGTAATTCCCGGTTGGAAGCTTCCAGCTCGTTATAGGCTGCCTGAAGTTCGGCGGTACGCTGGCGCACACGCTCCTCCAGCCTGGCATTTAGATCCTGGGTGCGCGCTTCAGCTTGCTTGCGGTCAGTGAGATCGTACATTGAAACCAGGTAGCAGACCTCATTTTCAATTTCGACGAACTCGGCGGAAAGAAAGGCCTCCCGGCGGCTGCCGTCGCGGGTGTAGTAAGACATTTCATAATCGCGCAGGTGACCGGTCTGCTGCATGGCGCGCTCCGCATCCAGACGGCGCTCCGGGTACACCCACAGCTTCAGGTCGGCAATATGGCGGCCGAGCACTTCGTCGCTGGTATAGCCGGTGAGCTGCTCAAAGGCCTGGTTGACAATCAGCAGGCCGCGTGTAGGGCTGCTGACGGTCATCGAGACCGGCGAAGAATAAAAAGCACGGTAGAATTTTTCTTCCGAGGCGCGCAAACGGGTTTCGCTTTCGCGCAGGACCTGTTCGATAAGCTGGCGCTCGACCAAATCCTGGCGTGCGCGCTGCAACGTCTCGGAGGCCTGGTGCAAAGCCAGATAGGTGAGCATGCCCGTTACCATGAAAAGCGTGGTATAAGTGACCCAGGCCGCCAGGCCATCGCTCGCGCCTGGAGGCGGAAGCCAGCCAATCTTTTGCATCAACATGACGCTTAACAATGCCAGAGAATCGAACACAGCGGTGAGAAAAATGGCGCGCCGTTCAAATAGCAACCCCGATATGACAATGACGAGCATGTACAAGGAAGCTGAAGGGGCAATAATGGTGCCACGCAAGGCGAGGATGAAGGTAGTGATGACGGAAAGCAGGATGACCAACAAAACGCTGGCCAGGTGAAGCTGGCAACGAATGACCAACTGGCGCAGTCCTAACAAAGCGACGACGACGATAAGATAAAGTAAATAGATCAGCGGCAAAGTGCCGCCAGCCAACAGGTTGCCCAGGCTGATCAAGAAGACAACAACAATAAGGGTATTGAGGATGAGACTCAGCAGGCGGGCGCGGCGGGCCTGGTCTGGGTCTGCAAAAACAGGGGCGGCAAGCCATTTTCGCACGTTTTGCAACATCGCTTTTCGTTCAGCATTCCACAAAACAACCCACTTCGGCGCCCGCCAGGGCGCAACGCAGGTCTGCGCTGCTGAGGATCACGGCGATGCCCCGCACGCCGGAACCGAGGGAAATCTCCGGCTGAGCAAAGAGGCTCTCGTCGATCAGTATGCGCAGCGGAGCGGGCAGACCGAAAGGCGATACCGCGCCGCGTGAATAGCCAGTAATGGCGAGCACTTCATCCTCGCTGGCCATGCTGAGGCGTGAGACGCCCAGATAGGCGCGCAGGGCTGGCCAGGATATCTGGCGCGGGCCTGGCGCCAGGACCATCACAAACTGGTCTGCCGCCAGGCGGAAGAGGATGCTGCGCACCACCTGCTGCGGGTCCTGGCCGCGCTCCTGGGCGGCCTGCTCCAACGAATGGAGCGGCCCAGAATGGACGAAGACACGAAAGGATATACCCTGGGCCTGGAGATGACGGGTGACGGGGGTTTCAACAGCAGTGAACTCTGCCATCGTAGTACGAGTATAACACGAAGCCGGTCTTTACAGACGGTTCAGACGCAACACATTTTGAGGAGTTAGCCTGGGGGCAATCTCCAGGCAACTTACACGAAAACGTCGCGCCTATCAGTCATCTGCCATCTAACCGTCGCACAATTTCAGGGTTTGCACAGCGCGCAGGGTGACCCATTTATTGGGCTGTTTTTTAGAGCCGTATTCGACCCAGGTCTTGCCGGCGTAATCGTATTCCAGGGGCCAACGCCCGAGGCTGTCTTGTTTGTCGATGACAAGCTGCAAGGCATTCGCCAGGCGAGGGTCGCGGCCGCAGCCCAGGCGGCCGAGGGCTTCGACAATTTGAAGCAGATCGGTGATGTAAAAGACAGGGAAGCCGAACTTCCACCAGTTGCCGCTGGGTTTCGCCGCCCAACCGGAGGGATAGAGGGCAGAGGCGGGATCGACGCTGAACAGGAAATCAATGCCCTGCTGGATAGCATGCTGGACAAGCGGGGTACGGCGCTCGAGCGGGAGTTTGCTGAAGGCGAGCATGACTTTGGCGCCGCCCCAGGCGCAGGGCAGCTTGTTGTTGGCGCCGCAAGCGAAGAGCGGGCCACATTTGCCGGCGTAATAGCGCAGCGGAGCAGCCTTGTCCTCCAACGGAGCCACGCCCTCGCCAGTAACAGAGCGAGCCATCCATTCGAAGGCTTTATCCAGGCGAGGGTCGTCGAGGCCCAGGTCGAGCAGCGCGGCGCACAGGTTGCCCTGCATGCAATCGGCAGTGCCGGAGGGGGCGCCCGAAGCGCTGAGCTGGCCATGCTCTGTCAGAGCATGATCCAGGTGATAGCGACAGGCCAGTTCCAGGCGCGGATCGAGGGCTGCCGAAGCGCCCAACTGGGCCAGGTGAATGAGCGACCAGACCGAGCTGCGATACTTGGGGTTATAGCCCGGGCCGGGTTCGACCCAATAACCATCCGGGTGCATGGCGGCGAGGATAGCCGGGATAGGGCCTTCGGCGTGGGCAGTGGCCTGGGCGGCGAGCAAATCGGGGTCATCTGCCGGCAAACCGGCAAGATCACGGAGGGCCAGGTAGCGCACAGAGGGATTATCCGGCTCGAGGAGCCAGGAAAGGGTATCGCCTTTGAGATGAGTTTGCCAGGACATATGAAACCTTCCTATCATGGGGAATACGTGTCGTTCGCTGCTTTTGATTGGGATTCAGACGCTTCGCTAACGGCATAGATTCTGAAATCACACACCTTTCCCCCTTCCATCAAAGTCGTGGTGCGCTGCAGCCGAAGATTCTGGTTAAACGCTCTAACGGAAACATTCTCATAGCAAAGGGTACATTGCTCATTCGTGCACCTTACTTTCTTTCGAACAGAGCTTTCAACCCACCGGCGATTACCTGCTGCGTGCCTTCATCAGCGGGGTCCTTGCCCCAATCGGGGGTCGTCAGGCCATATTCCACCTCGCGGCCGTTGGTGTAGCCAGTGCGCAAGGAGGTGACTTTACCGTAGTCTTCCACCTGCAGCCAAAGCACGGCGCCGAAGCGCCCCGTCCAGGAGGTGTAGGCCAGATAACGGACAGGGTCATCCGCCAGCAAGACGAGGTCGATGTCCGAATCGGGATGGGCGGTGCCACGAGCGTACGAACCGACCAGGTAGACGGCACGGATATCGGGCTGCTCCTGGGCCCAGGCAGCCACAGCGTTGAGAAATTTTTGGACAGCAGGGGTGATGGACATGGCAGGTCAGGCAGCGAAATGCGCAGCGACAAGATCAGATTTTCGTACCGGCAAAACCAACTCCTTCGATGAAAGAACGCTGGGCAAGGAAAAAGATGACGATGACGGGCAGGGTCACGACCAGCGAAGCAGCCATCAGGTAAGCCCATTGTACATCATAAGCGCCGCGAAATAAACTCAATCCGAGCTGCAATGTGTAAAGTGACTGGTCGTGCAGGAAAATCAGGGGGGCCAGGAAGTCATTCCAGGCGGCCTGGAAGGTAAAAACTGCTACAGTCGCCAGCGCAGGACGCGACAGCGGGAGGATCACGTTCCACAATACCTGGAGCGTACTGGCGCCATCCATCCTGGCGGCATCCTCCAGGTCGGGCGGGATTTGCTTGAAGGCCTGGCGCAGCAGGAAGATGTAGAATGCGTTACCGAAGAATGTCGGCAGGATCAGCGGGGCAAAATTATTGATCCACCCCAATTTAGAAAAAATGATGAAAAGCGGCACCATGGTGACCGGGTAAGGCAACATGAGGGTGGAAAGCATCAAGACAAAAAAGAAGCCTTTTCCTGGGGCGCGTAGCTGGGCAAAACCGTAAGCGACAATGGAGCAGGAAAGCAGGTGCCCGACGATAGAACTGAGGGCGATGATCAAGGTGTTGACCGCAAAGCGCCCGAAAGGCAGGGAGGTCAACGCCTCCGGATAATTCCGCCAGCGCGGGCTGGCGGGCCAGAGGGTGGGTGGAGTGGCGAAAATCTCATAATCCGGCTTTAGCGAGGATGAGATCATCCACAGGGCGGGAGCCAGGAATAACCCGGCCACCGCGGCCAGCAAGAAAACGTAAAGGATTCTACGCCAGCCGCGCAGACGGAAAACGGGAGTTGAATATTCCGTCACATCATCCATTGCCGGTAGCAGTGAACAAAATAAGGCTGCTCACTCGCCGCGCTCGCCAAGATAAAACACCCAAAACTTCTGGCTGCGCATCAGCAGAAGGGTAAAAACCATGACGACGGCGAACAATACCCAGGCCAGGGCAGCAGCATAGCCCATGTGGAAGAACTCAAAGGCCTGGCGATAGATATAAAGGACGAGAAACAGGGTCGAATCGAGCGGTCCACCGTTGGTGGCTACAAAGGCGCTGGTGAACGACTGGAAGGTAGTAATCACGCTCAGCACCAGATTGAAGAAAATGGTGGGGGAAAGGAGAGGCAAGGTAACTGTAAAAAACTGGCGGACGCTCCCGGCTCCATCGATGGCTGCGGCCTCGTAGAGCTCACCGGGAATGGTCTGCATGCCACCCAGGTAGAGGGCCATGGAACGTCCCCAACCCCAGAAACTCATCATTACCAGGGACCACAGGGCGTAATGCGGGTCGAGCAGCCACCGCGGCCCGGTAATACCAAACCACCCCAGGGCCAGGTTCATCAGCCCGCCGTTGGGGTTGAGCATCCACAACCATACCACCACAAACGCCACGCCGGAAAAGACGGTCGGCAGGTAGAAAATGGTACGAAAGACGCCAATCCCCTTGAGAGGCCGGCGCACCAGCAGCGCCAACAGCAAACCACCGACCAGGTCGAACGGAACGTATAACGCGGTGTAGGTGAGCGTAACTTTAATGGATTGGATGAAGAGTGGGTCTGTCGCCATCTGGCGATAATTATCCAGACCCACCCACACCGGGTCGGTCAGCAGATCCCAGTTCGTGAAGCTGGCCAACAGCGAGAGCAGCATTGGTCCGATCGTAAACGCCAAAAAGCCCACCAGCCAGGGTGAGATGGTTAGATAAAAACTGATGGCTTCTCTTCTTTGAAACGACCGCAATGATCTGCTATGATCCGCTATTTTCCTAATTTATCCAGGGCGGCCTGGGCATCCTGGGCAGCCTTAGCCAACAAGGCATTCACATCAGCATTGGGGTCGAGTATTACCGACTCGAGCACCTTACGCAAGGCCGGGTCCGCCGTTTCATTCCAATAGGGGGTGAAGGTGTAAGCGCGAGGCGCCAGGTGGTTCAACTCAGCGATCCACACGCCTTCGATGGGGTCCTTGGACAGGCCGGAAGACTCGGCCACGCTCTTGACCGCCGGAAGCGCCCAATCCTTCCACACCTGGGCGCCGGGCTCTCCAGAGACATAACTGAGGTACTTAAAGGCGGTATCCGGGTCTTTCGATGAGGTGGCAATGCCAAAACCACCCCAGAAAAGGACATTGGCACGTACCTTGTCCTTGGGCGGGGCCACAACGCCCAGATCAATGTTGGGATTTTCTTTAAAGCCACTCTGCGGCCAGCGTCCGAACAGCATCATGGCAGCCTTGCCGTTGGCAAACTCGCCATTCCCACCACCGAAGGAATTCATGTCTGCCGGTGGGGGGGCAACCTGGTACTTGTTGTACAGGTCGGCATAGAACTGCACGGCCCGGGCCACTTCGGGGGAGTCCATGAAGCCAACAAAGCTCTTCCCGTCTTTGCTGATCAGCGAACCGCCAGCAGCAGCGACCCAGTATTCAAAACCGGTGGTCCAGGCAGCCGGAAGCTGGATGCCCCACTGGGTCACGTTGCCAGAGCCATCTTTCACGGTCAGCTTCTGGGCCGTAGCGAGAAGATCATCCCAGGTCCAGCCGTCTGCCGGGTAGGGAACCGAAGCCGCATCAAAAAGCTTCTTGTTGTAATAAACGGCCAGCGGCGAGTAGTCCTTGGGCAAGAGGTATTGTTTGCCATCCACCTTGCCAGGATCCAACAGGCCGGGCAGGTAGATGCTGGTATCAAAATTGGCCTTCTTGAGATAGTCGTCCAGGGGGACGAAAGCATTCTTGGTTACAAACGAAGGCACCGCATCATCCCCGACCTGCATGATATCCGGAGCAGCCTTGGCGGAGAGCTGGGTCAGCAAGCGGGCATAGTAATCGCGCCCGGAGACCGGCTCAAGCTGGACGATCACGTTTGGGTTCTGGTCCTCAAAGTTCTGGATGATCTGTTGGTGGGGCGTCAGGCCATCTCCGCCGTCGCCCGTGCCGGCACGGATCACAATCGTGCTGCCAGCTTCTGACGATGGGGCAGGTGTCGCCGTAGCACAGGCTGAGAGCACCAGGCTTAGCAGTAGGGTGACGGCCAAGAAACGGAATAGATTTTTCATCTTTTTTCTCCTTATATCGGAAGGCGAGGAATGAGCGATCAGGCTTCAGGCGATCAGGCACTCAGACGCCCGTGGGTAGGGATGCGCGGCGTATGCCCGGGTAAAGCGTTGCTCACTACCAGGGAGTATATCATATTGGGGGATATGTTATCTGGAAAACAGCCGCTTACCAGGAGAAGAGACAAGGGAATGAGCCAGCTTTTCAAGCCAGTTGCAGCCTTTGAAAAAGGCGATCCGGGCAGGTGCTTCACGGCTCTTCGATAAAAAATTCAGCGTTGTCCGGGTCGATACGGTAGACATGGGCAGTGGTGGTGGTGCGAGTCAGCAGCAGGCGGCCATCGGGCAGCCAGGAGGGCAAGGGCTGTGGCAGTGTGAAGAAATCAGCCTCATTCCCCTGCTCCGGTTCAGGAGGCGGGGCGAACGTCTCTCCCTGCTGCAAATCGATGATCTGCACATCGTTGCTCGACGAGAACTCAAGCTGGAGGCGCGCTACCAGGTAACGTCCGTCCGGCGAGACCGCCCCCAACTGGACTGCATCTGCCCACGCATCGCCTCCCAGCACTGTCTGGACGGCGTCCGGCTTGCGCGCCTCCACCCGCGATAGAGAGAACGACAGGCAGTTGGCCCACAACAGGAACGGCCCTGGCTCGCCCCAGGCCAGCAGCTTATAGGGAGCATCATCCGGCGCGCACTTGATCGTGCTGCGCCCGTCCCCGGCGTAGGCGACCCCGGCCATCCAGTCGCCGGCGCGGGCTTGCTTTTGTGGCTGGCCGGTCTGCAGCAGATAGACGGAAAAATAGGCCGAGGCGCCAGCCAACGGGCTGGACAGCCCGCGCCGGCCGGCCAGGGCGGCCGGTTTTTCATCCACCGGGATATAGGCCAGCCATTGGCCATCCGGGGAGAAGGCCAGGTCGATGATGCCGAAGTTGCTGCTCATCCTGCCTTCGTGCAGGATGGTCTCCTCGCCGGCCTGGCGGTCGAGCAGATCCAGGCGGTAAGGACCGGATGGATCATGGGCATCGCCATAAACCAGCGCCAGCCAACGCAGGTCGGGGCTGGCAGCGAACTTGACCAGATCGAACGGACCGCCCTGCTGCGCCACCAGGGTGCTTTCTTCCCCGGTCTGCGGGTTCCTTTGCACCAGCGCGCCGTCCACCAACGCCAGGTCGTCGCTCGCCGGGTGCGGCAGCGCCTGCATGGCCGGGCCGCCATCCACCCAGGCCCGCCCCCCGCCGCGGTCCACCGGCCGCCAGGTAGTCACCGCCTGGGAAACCTGGCGCACATGCACCCCGCCGGCCTCACCCCAGTAGACCGACAGTTCCAGATCGCCTTGCGCCTGGTCGCCGCACGCCTTCGCCCCGGGGATTTCGTGGGCCTGGAGGGTCTGCATGTCCAGCACGTGTTTAACGTAACAGCCCGGCTCCCCTGCCGCCGAAGTGACAAGGAAGATGTAGCGTCCTTCCGGCGAAGGATTGTTCAATGCATAAGCTGCCTGCTCGGAGACCAGGCGCGCCCCGCCGCCGGCCGGCCAGGCCCACAGGCCGCGCTCGTCCGACCACAACAGCGATTGCCCATCCGACAGCCAGTGCAGATAACCATCATAGGGCAAATCGGCAAAGGGCTGCCGCAGCGCGCCGCCCACCCGCATTGGCTGGGCGCCCGGCTGCACCGGGCGAACCAGCACATCCAGGGCGCTGCCATCCGAAGTGGAGACGGTGATGCTGGCGAACTGCCCGCCGTCCGGCGAAAAAGCAAAAGCCGGCAAATACGACTGGCCTTGATACAGGTCGAACGACTGACCGGCGGCCAGGTCGAGCAGGTGGTAGCGCACACCCATGCCCTCGGCAGCATAGAGCAGCAGCAGGCGCGTGCCGCCCGCGTAGCTATCGACGTCGCGCAGCTTCTCGCCCGCCGCGCCGGCATCCAGGACAACCTCCCGGCCATCCTCCGCCGTCCAGACCAGAATATTCTCCTGGCGGATATCGAGCTGCTGGTCGCTCACTTGCTCCGGCATGGCCGGCGCAGGCGTGGCGCTGGGCGGCAGCGTCGGCGCCGGGGTAGGCGTGGCGCTGGGCGGCAGCGCCGGCGCCGGGGTGGCCGTCACCACCACGATCACCGTCACCGGAGCCGAGGCCGGAGCCGGCGGCGCGGTGCAAGAAACCAGAACCAGAGCAAAAAAGAGCAGGAGCAATGCCGCAGCTTTAATGCAATAAAAATAGGGCGCGGATGAACGCGGATGAACGCAGAAATCTGCATTGGCCGGGTATCGCTTATCGCAGTAAAAGCGGTTGTTACCTGTCATACACAAGATCTCCTCTCTCAGGCAGGGATAACATTTGTGGCTCTTCCGCCTTTGACGGGGCTCGAGGCTTTCGCCGGGCTATATATGGCGGTGGCATCCGGCTGAAGCATCGAATCCGGCGATGGTTGGGCATCTTATTTCGCCGAAGGTCATTTTGCGTGGCCGGTGCATTGCACATGTTCTTCGTGCATTGCACCTGTGCATCTTTTCCCACTGGAGCCGGTAGAGCCGCATTTGTTTAAGGTCCGGCGATAAAGAACTCCGGGCCGTCCGGGTCGATGCGATAGACATGCTTCGAGACCGCCGGGCCGCTCAGCAGCAAACGCCCGTCCGGCAGCCAGACCGGCAGCGGCTGGGCCAGGGCGTAGGGGTCTGCTTCAGAGACATGCGCAGGGTCGAAAGGCAGGTGGATGACCTTCTCCTGTTGTAAATCGACGACCTGCACGCTCGGCTTCCCTCGTGTGCTACCAGAATCTTCAAAGAAGCGGTTGTCCGTAATCAGGTAGCGCCCATCCGGAGAAACCTGTCCCAGCCGGATGATGGTGGCCATGCGCTGATCCTGCATGAGGAAACGGATGTCCTTGATCTGCTGGGGGGCGACCCGGGCCAGCGAATAAGGGATGGCATTGCCCCACACCAGGAAGGGCTGCGGTCCGCCCCAGCGCAGCAGGCTATAGGGATTGTCGAATGGGGCGCCAGGGGCGACTGCACCCGCTTCGT
The DNA here is from genome assembly GCA_964595435.1 of uncultured Anaerolinea sp. Lineage (GTDB taxonomy): Bacteria > Chloroflexota > Anaerolineae > Anaerolineales > UBA4823 > RBG-16-57-11. The sequence goes on from CAZQQJ010000044.1 coordinate 61,256, forward strand.
TGGTGCTGATGCCGGAGCGCCAATCGCCGATGCGGATCTGCTCCTGCGGCCGGGCGGTGCTTACCAGGTACACGGGGTAACTATAAATCGCCCCAGATGGCGGGCTGGCCAGCCCGCGCTTCCCAGTGGGGTGCGCCGCCAGCTTCTCATCCACCGGGATATACGCCAGCCACGCCCCATCCGGCGAGAAAGCCATGTCGAACACGCTGTAAGCATCAATCATCGTCATCCCGATGTGCAGCTTGGTCATCTGGCCGGTCTGGAGATCGCGTAATACCAGGGTATAGGGCGTATTCCACTCGTTTGGATTCCGGGAAACCAGCGCCAGCCAGCGCAGATCGGGGCTGGCGGCAAACTTGACCCACGCCAGCGGCGCAGGGAGCGGCGGCGCCAGGCTGCGCTGCTGGCCGGTCTGCGCATCGGTCTGCACGATGGCGCCATCTACCAGGGAAAGCTCGTCGCTGACAGCATGCGGCAGCTCCGCCGGCGGTGGGCCGGCCTCCTGCCATAGCGCGCCGCCTGCGCCCTCCACCAGGCGCCAGGCCGTCGTCGCCAGGTCATCCCCCTGTCCCGGTGCCTGCACCTGCACGCCGCCGGATTCGTCCCAGGTGACCTCTGCCTCCATGTAAGGGGTCGCCTGTTCGCCGCACTTCGCCGCCCCGGGGATCGGGTGCACCTGCAGGGTCTGCTGGTCCAGCACGTCTGTGTCGTAACAGCCCCCCTGCGCCATGTCGAACGTGACCAGGAAGGTATAGCGACCGTCGGGCGACAGCGCGCCGCTGGTGTAATAAGCCGGCTGTTCATAGATCTGCCGCGCCGCGCCGCCATCCTGCGACGCCCACAGGCCGCGCCCATTCGACCACAGCAGCGTGCGGTTATCCGCCAGCCAGGAAAGCGGGTCGTAAGGCGGTATGTCGCCGGACGGCATTTCGACCTGCGGCAGATCGGCGGCTTCGCCCACCGTCGCCGGCTGCGCATCCGGCTGCATGGCCCGCACCTTGACCGCCGCTCCATCCCCGGGCGACTCGATATAGGCAAACTGCCGCCCGTCCGGGGAAATTTCATACGCCATCAGCGGCAGCGCCCCCTGGTACAGGTCGAAAGCCTGGCCGGCCGGCAGGTCTACCAGGCGGTAATGCGCAATGACGTTATGGCGCGAATACAGCGTCAGAATGAGCGTCTGGTCCGCCAGCAGGCTGAACGCTACGAGCTTTTCCTGCTCCGCGCCGGCATCCAGGATGACTTCCTGCCCGTCCGGCGAGAGCCAGGCCAGCATGTTATTGCGATTAGCAAGCGCTGCTTCCTCCACGCTGGCCGGCCATGCCGGCTTCGCCGCTGCCGCCAGCGTGGGAGTAGGCGCCGGGGTAGGCGTTGCGTTGGGCGCCGGCGCCGGTGCGGAGGTGGCCGTCACCACCACGACCACCGTCACCGGGGCCGGCGCCTGCGGCGCGGCGCAGGCTGCCAGAAGGAAGACAAAGATCAGCAGAGTATTTGCCAGGTGATGTTTCATCAATTCTCCTGTTCGGTTGCCTGAACATCCGGCAGAACGGTATGACTTCCCTGGCGCCTCAAGATACGCAAGATGACCCAGCCACCAATAGCAGCCGATGTGCCGCCCAGAAAGAAGTTGTAAACGCTGCCGATAAGTAGATATTCTTGATCCGGTGAAAGGCCTTGCCAAAAATCAACAGCCACCGCGTCGAGTTGATACTGTCTAACGCCCAATTGCTGATTGAATAACTCAGGGTAATACCCAGCGCCCAGCCCAGGATGAGTATGAGGTAGCGCTTGCGCTCTGTGCTCATAGTGACTCGCTGATAATTCGTTTGGCCGTCTTATACGCCCCGGCGATCACGTTGGACACCCCGCCGCCGCTCTCCGACTGCGCGCCGACGAACCACAGCCTCTGTATGGGGGTCCGGTGCGGCGGGCGCCAAGCGTTCATCAGCGGGGCCAGCCCGCCGAAGGCGTGGTGACGCAGGTGCGTGCGCTGGCGGAAATCGAGCGGGGTGAAGATCTCGCAGGTGCGCATGTGGCTGCCCAGGCCGGGGATACGCTGCTCGGCATAGCGAATGAGGTCATCGGCAAAGGCTTCTTTCTGTGCCTCCCAATCACCTTCATTGAGCGTATCGGGGCAGATGGTGTAGATCGTCATGGCGTGGCAGCCTTCAGGGGCCATCTCGGGGGAGTGCAGGCTGGGCACGTGGACGACGAAGCCGGCGCGGCCCTGGTGGTAGCGCCCGTCTTTGGCGAGGCGGATTTCGCCCTCCACGTCGTAGGAGCCGTAGTAGTAGGTACACACGCCGTGGACGTAGGGACGCGGGTCAAAGTCCACGCCCAGGTGAAGCATGAAGACGGAGTCCATCAGAGGCAGCGCCTCGAGGTGGTGGACGAAGGCGGAATCGAGGTGCTCTTTACCGACCAGTTCCAGGAAGGTCTCGCGGGCGCCGCCAGAGGCAACGATCACGTCGGCGGGGTAAAAGTTTCCAGCAGCATCCCGTACACCTTTGACCCGCTTGTCTTCAAGGACGATCTGGCCGACGGGGCAAGCGGTAATCACCCGCCCGCCGGGGGCTTCGATACGGGCGACCAGGGCATTGACCATCTGGCCAATGCCGCCCAGTACGCTGTACTGCGGCACCTGGCGGACGCCGAGGGCCAGGTCGCGCGGGATGCGCTTGTCGAAGGTGATCTCAGCGTTGAGGGCAAAGACGCCCAGGCCGATGAACTGGCTGGGTGGAGTGAAGAAATCGGCCAGGATGGAGATGAAGACACAGCGCAGTTTTTCGGACTGGAAGTAGCTTTCCATCAGGCGGGCGGCGCTCCAGTCTTTTTTGGGCAGGAAGGGCAGCAGCGCCAGGTAGAGGCGCGCTTTCAGTCCCAGGGCGGCACCCTGCGCTTTTTCCAACCGGCGGGCCAGGGTCATCAGGCGGTTGAAGCGCAGGTTGTCCTTCCAGTAGCGATCCAGGCCAGCAGAATCGGCGGGGAAAAGTTCCTTCAGCCGGTCGATGCGCCACTGCGGGCCCTGGTATTCCTGCGGGCGGCGCAGCTCGAAATCGGGAAAGACGTAGCCGCGCTCGTCCTGGCGCACGGGGACCTGGTCGAGCACACCCAGCTCGGCGAGGATCGTCCCGACCGGCTCATCGGGCGCCAGGCCTTCGATCATCAATTGGCCCAGGTCCCAGCGATAGCCATCCTTCTCGTAGGAGGCGGTGACGCCGCCGGGCTGCGAATATTGTTCGAGGATAGTGACAGAGTAACCGGCCTGGGCGAGGGTGGCAGCGGCAGTGAGACCGGAAATGCCCGAACCGATGACGATGGCAGTTTTCATAGGGAGACTCCTGGAGAAAGGTGATCTTTAAAATACACGATCCACGGCCCGCATTCGAGCAAGTAAGGCTGCATCAGCGCCCGCTCGGCCTGGGCGGTAGGCACTCCACCGCCGACCACTCCGCCGGCGCGGCCCAACAGATCTGTCGGCAGCACCCGGCATAATCCCAGCCAGCGCTCCGGCGTGACATCCAACATCGCTCGCACCTGATCCAGCAGCTTTTCCATATGCACACATCTAATCTGTGGGCGCCGTTCCGGGCGACCCGCCCGGCGATGAACTCGCCGGGCTACACAACGACGCCCCATGAATGGGGTTTTAAGGCCGTTCCGGCCCGGATTTAGCCGGATTGATCCGGCGCTGCCCTGTAACCGGGGCACTTCATGCCCCGGCGGGCTTGCGCGTTTTTCGCGCCCCCCTCTCATCCCCCCGCCCCCCTTCTCTTCCGCAGGGAGAGAAGGGGGAGACAGAACACAGAAAACAAGTGCGTCAATAAGGGCGGGCCAACACCCGAAAACCGAGATCGACGTACCATTCGTTATCGGGGTCGTACCTGTGCCGCTCAGACAGACGGGCGTAGCCACTTTCATTGAGCCACGCCCCGCCGCGCAAAGCCAGGACCCCATCCCGCCCAGGGTAGAAATTCGCCTGCCACTCCCAGGCGTTGCCCGCCATGTCCCATACCCCATAGGGTTGGCTGGCGCCGGAGGGGTACAGGCCCACCGGCGTGGTACGCCCGATTTTACCCTCGCGGGTGTTGGCGCGCGGCAGGATTTCCCGCTCGCCCCGCGTCGCCTCGCCGGGCGCATCCCAGGGATAGCGCTCCCCGGGCCGGTCGCCGCCGGCCGCCGCAATCCATTCGGCTTCGGCAGGCAGGCGCACTTCGCCCGGCCGCAGGGCCGGGTTGGCGGAGGCTTCGTCCAGTCCGGCCCAGTGGCGCAACAGCCAGCGGCAGTAGGCGTTGGCTTCGTACCAGGTGATGCCCACCACCGGCGCGCCGCGGCGGACGGCGCCAAAGCGCGGGTCATTCCAATAGCGCGGGTAAACGACCCGGCCATCCGGGGAGAAATTCCCCTTCAGTGCCTCTTGCAGCCACTCCCACCCGGCTTCGCCCCAGCTCGCTCCCGCCATGCGCTGGCTGTCCTCGCCGAACTTGGGGAAATCCACCCACAGCGCCCGCTCGGCGAAATCCTCCGCCGCCAGGAAACGGGCGTATTGGGCGTTGGTGACGGGATATTTGCCCAGGTAGTAGACGGCGGTCGGCAGGCGGGGATCGGCGTAGGCAAGGCGCGACGGGTCGATTTCCACCAACCGGTACAAATCCTCCGGCAGCCAGCCCAGCGCGTCCAGGGCGTCCGCCGCCGCCGCCCGCAGCGCCGGTGCAGGGAAACCCTCCTGCCGCCAAAGCAGCGTTTTGAGCCACCCCTGCAGGGCAGCGCCCAGGTCGGCGGCCTGGTTCCGGCATTCCAGGCAGGCTGCCGCGGCCAGCTCGGCTGCCGCCAACTGCGCCTCCAGCGGCAGGCCGCGGTCGCGCGCCGCGGCGTCTTCGTCCAGCCCGGCCAGGCGCTGCAGCAGGCGGCGCGCCTGCAGCGGCGCGGTGATATCCAGGTAGCCAACCGCCAGCAGCGCCGGCTCGCGCCACCAGCTTTCCCGCGCCCGGCCCTGCTCGAAGAGCCGGGCGATGGCTTCGAGATCGTGGTTGTACACCAGGTAGCGCCCGGCCAGGAACTCCTGAAACGAGAGGTGAATGAAACGGTACCGCCCGCCGCGCTCTTCCATCAGCGTGCAGCGCTGGCGGGTCTGGGCGATCAGCTCGCTCACGTAAGGCTGGTAGGTGGCCTCGCCGCACAGGATGCGCTCCAGGGCGTCTTCATCGATCTCGCGGCCCTGTTCGGCGCCCTGGGCGTGCATGTGATAGGCCAGGTGCTGGAATAGTTCCCGGTTGAACGCCAGGCTGCCGCCAATGCGGTGCTCGATATCGTCGGCGACCTGTTCGTCCAGGGTGAAATCCGGGCGCAGCATGGCGTCCACCGCCTTCTGGTACAGGTCGGCGCGCTGGTCGGGCAGGCGCCGGTGGTTGAAGTGTACGATCAGCAGCATGCGCACCATCAACGGGCTGGTCACCAGCGCTTCGGCGCCCTTGCCCAACCGTTGGCGGCGCGCCGCTTCCAGGCGGCGGATGCCATCCAGCAGCTCGCCGGCCCTGGCGTCGCGCAGCGCCTGGCTGTGCGGGTAGATCGCCTGGTAGGCGGCGCGCACCACCGCTTCCACCTGCTCCGGGCGCAGGGGCAGCACGCGCACGTGGCGGAAGCCGCGCCCGAAGACCGCCTTGCCCTGGTAGGCCGCGCTGCGGCTGGTGACCACGGCGCGCAGCCTGGGCCGCCCGGCGGTCAGGTCTTCGATCGCCGCCCGCACCGCCACCCGCTGGCGCTCGTCGGGCACTTCGTCCAGCCCGTCCAGCAGCAGCAGGATTTGCTCCTCCCCTTCCAGCAGGTAAGACAGGAAATCTGCATCCAGCCCGAGGCGCATCTGGCGGCGCTGCGGGTATTCGCGGGCGATGAAGGCGAGCAGAGATCGCTCCTGCCCGGAGGCGCTTTTCGGCAGGCTGCGCAGATAATCGGCGTACTGGTTGAGCGGGATGTACAGCGGCAGGGGCAGCGGCCCGGGCAGGCCCAGCGCCTCCTGCGCCAGGGAGGGGTCGTCCCGCTTGTGGGCTCGCGCCAGCGTCCAGGCGATGTGCTGCAAGACGGTGCTCTTGCCGCAGCCCGGCCCGCCAGTCAGGATCAGGCGCGGCCCCAGCGCCAGGGCGCGGTCGAGCGAAAGCGTCCGGCGCTCGCCGCGAGCTGCGGCGCCGTCCTGCGCCGGGCGGCGCCCCTCTCCGGCAGCGCCGGGCCCATCCGCCTCCGGGGTAACCTCCGCTTCCAGCGGCACGTACACCGTATCCAGCGGCAGGCTGACCACCTGGCGGCCCTGCTGCTCGATGCCGCGCAGCACGATGGTGCCGAAGCTCTCCTCCAGCCAGTCCAGGTACTCGCCCAGGCCGCGCTGCAGGGCCGCCTGCCGGCGCTGCGCCTCCTCCGGCGCCGCCCCCGGGTGCGCCTGGCTGTAATAATGCTGCACCACCCCCACCATCACCGTCCCGCCCTGGGCGACGCCCACCACCCCGCCGCCCTCCTTCACCTGCTCGACGGTCTGGGCAACCCGGGTTTGCGCCTCGCCGCTTGGGGCCGCCACCGGCGCGCCGCACCCCGGGCAGAAACGGGCCTTCTCGGGTAAACGGGTTCCACATTGGTGACAAAACATGGATACTTCCTCCGGCAAAGAAAAGGTCAATCGACCTCGGTAGGCTGGATGAGCAGCCGGATTCCGGCAACGATCTGCCGGACACGTGCCGCAGTAAGCACCCCGATATACTCAATCAATTGAGACCTATCTACTGTAAAGAGTTGCGAAACGTTCACCACGCTTTGCTTGAGCGGACCGGCTTCGCCTGCCTCCAATAAGACGTTACCCGGCACCCGGGCGCGCCGCAGGTTGGTAGTCAGCATACAGACAACCACTGTGCCGATCCGGCTGCTATTGAATAGATTATTCTGCACAACCACTGCCGGGTGCCGGTAGCCAGGTTCTGAGCCTCCAGGCTCGTCCGGGTCAACCCAATAGACCTGTCCCTGTCTTACTTCCATTCCCCCTCCACCAGGCGTCTCTGGCTGCGGCGCATTTTCCCTAAAAGCTCCTGCTCTTCTTCGTCTGGTCCGACCTCATAAGCCTGGTTGATTTGCTCCTTGATCTGGCGGTTGCGATGGCGTTCGATATATTCTTGCATGGCCAGCACAAACAAATGGCTGCGAGAAATATTTCGCTCGCGTGCCATCTGTTCCACCAATCCATAAAGCTCATCGGGTAAAGAAATCGCTGTCTTGATATTTGCCATAGGACACCTGATTAAAGATACATCGCCGGGCGATAGCGATGAACACACCTCTGCTTTCGACCCATATCGACAATTCAAGTATAACGAATAGTTATACCGGCGTCAATACTCCTGCGGGCAGCATTTTATCCCGCCCGCTTCCCCTGGCTCCACGCCTCCAGCGTCGTCCCCGGCCGGCCCAGCAGCGCCCAGGCCTCGGCCGGGTCGCCGCCGCCTTCGCCCACCGTCTCCATGTAACGGAAGAAGGGCAGCGCCGCCTGCAGTTCAGTGCGGCGCCCCAGGCGGGCGAAGATTGTCGCCGCCCAGATCGGCATGTAGGTGAAGACGGCGTCGGGGTGGGCGATGCGGCAGTAAATCCCCAGCGCCTGGCGCATGGTCAGCGCCTGCGGCCCGAAGATGAACAGGTCCTTGTTCGCCGCTTCGGGCAGGGCGTAAGCGCGGGCCACCATACCGGCATAATCAGCGGCGGCGATCCAGTGATAGGCAAAGGGGTGTTTGCCAATGTGCAGAGCGCGCTTTTGGTTGCCCAGGACGCGCACGAAATTATCCAGCGCCTCCATGAACCAGGTGGCCTTGAACATCGTATAGGGCACCCCCGAGGCGCGGATCGCCGCTTCGGCCTCGAACTTGGCCTTCGTGCCGGGATACCAGCAGTTCTCGGCCAGGGTCGAGGCGCCGGAAAGGTAGCCGATGCGCTGCACGCCGCACGGCGCGGCCAGGCGGGCGACGCAAACTGCGCCGCGCCGCTCCAGCTCGACATCCCCGGGGGAGTGCAGGTTGATGTGCACGCCCCAGCAGCCATCCAGGGCGGCGCCCAGGGTGGCTTCGTCTTCCACGTCGCCAAGAACCGTCTCGACCGAAGCGCCGAAACGAGAGCGCACTTTCTCCGGCGAACGGGTCATCACCCGCACCGGGCACCCGGCGGCCAGCAAGCTGCGCACCACCGGCTCGCCCAACATGCCGGTGCCGCCGATGACGAGGATGGGATGCGAGTCAAGAACTGAGGATTGAGGACCAGCGTCCATGGGCATGAGATCACACTTTCATCCAGGAGCTAAATTATCTCGATATTGTCTTGCTTTCAATTATAAATGCAAACTAGGTTCTGTTGACATTCTAACAAAAAGTTGATGGAAATCATACTTGCATGTGT
>CAZQQJ010000045.1:0-65058 GCA_964595435.1 uncultured Anaerolinea sp.
GAACCCCGTATTTGTCAATGTCTATCTATCACCCACGATTATATGGGGTGATACCCCGTGATGGTCATCTCTCAACAAAATAGTTATAATCAAGCTATCATCCACGGTTCGGTCAACTTTGGAAAGGAAAAATGCGGTAAGCTTACCGCATTCCGAAACGCAGATGCCTGAAACAAAGCTCGAAATATATTTGTAGCTGCTCTGGAATGGAGAAGATACACTGCAAGGGATCGAGCGTAAAAATGCCGAAGGCAAAAGGCAGCCAATTGCTGTATGAGCGCATACATTGAAATCTCAGGTTTGCGAAAGACCTTTCACACCCCAGCAGGAGAGTTCACCGCCCTGCGTGGGATCGACATCTGCTTTGAATTGGGCGAGATGGTGGCCGTGATCGGCAAATCGGGCAGCGGTAAATCCACCTTCATCAATTGTCTGAGTGGGATCGACTACCCCACCAGCGGCTCCATTCGGATTGGCGCTACCCATTTGCAGGATTTGAACGAAAAGCAGATGGCCAGGTGGCGCGGGCAAAACCTGGGGATCGTCTTCCAATTCTTCCAATTGCTGCCCACCCTGACTGTGCTCGAAAACATTATGCTGCCGCTGGAAATCACCGCCAGCCGGCCCCAAAAAGAGTGGCGAGCGCACGCTTATCGCCTGCTTGAAAAAGTGGGCATGGAAACACAGGCCAACAAGCTGCCTGGGGCTCTATCTGGGGGACAGCAGCAGCGGGTGGCAATTGCCCGCGCCCTGGCCAATGACCCGCCCCTGATTATTGCCGACGAGCCGACTGGCAACCTGGACTCAAACATGGCCGAGGAAGTCTTCCAATTGTTCCGCTCCCTGGTCAGCGAAGGAAAAACCGTGTTGATGGTCACTCACGACGATGATTTCGCTCGCCGGGTTGATCGCACTGTGATGATCGCCGATGGGCAGGTTGTGAATGAATTCCTGGTCAAAGCGCTGCACCAGTTGAGCAAAGACGTGATCATGGAGATTGCGACCGGGGTTGAGCCGCTCGTCCTTACCCCTGGCACCCCCGTCTTCCGCCAGGGGCAAACAGGGGATTGTTTCTATGTCGTCCTGGATGGCGAATGCAACGTTGTTTATGAACGTCCAGGCGGCGGGGAGACCCTGATTGCCCATCGTAAAGCGGGGGATTACTTCGGCGAGGCCGCCCTGGTTCACGGAGCGCCACGCAATGCAACCGTGCGCGCGGGCGACCGGTCTGTGCGCCTGCTGCCCGTTTCGCAGGCACTGTTTGACCGCCTGCTGGAGGAATCGCCCAATTTCCGTCACGAAATGGAACAGGTAGCTGCCATTCGAAGCCAGCATCTGAGCGAAGGGGAGCCACGATGAGCATCAGCTTCACGAAAATCCTGCGCGATCTGTGGTTGAACCGCGCTCGCACCAGTCTGGTAGTGATTTCGATCGCCTTGAGCGTGGCGGCTTTCGGTGTCTTGAATACCACCCGGGCCATTGTATTGGAGAATTACCTTGCTGCCTATCAGCAGGCCGAACCGGCTCAGGTTATTCTAACCCTGCGAGACTTCGATGAAAAGCTGCTTGAAAAAGTGCGCGGCCTGCCAGAAGTCCGTCAAGCCGAAGGGCGGCAGGTTTTCGATCTAAAATTTGCTTCGGGTAAGTCGGTCTTCAACATTACCACTTACGCCAGCCAGGATCCACTCACCGACCGCATAAATCGCCTTAACTGGCAGACAGTTCCACCAGAAGGGCAGATCACGTCCCCAATAATGTTGGGCGAAGGGGATGTACTTTTGGACAACACCTTCCAGGCTTTGATGGCTGTAGCACCCGACCAGCAAATTTCCGTCAAATCCACCGACGGGCACTTCCACCAGTTGACCGTAGCCGGCCTGCCCAACGACCTGATCAGCACGCCGAGCCAGTATACATTGACTGGAATTGCATTCGTCAATCTTGATACAGCCGAGAGCCTCGGCCAACCGCGGGCCTTCAACCGGCTTTTTGTGATCACCCAGGCTGGCGGTGCTACCCCGAAGGTGCTACAGACCAATATCCAAGATCAGGCCGAGAAAATTTCTCACGCGTTGGAAGATGCCGGCTACCCGGCCCTGGTGGTTGAGATCCCTGTAGCCGGCCAGCCCCCTCTGTATAACCTGATGAATGCCTTGATGTTACTCTTGCAAATGTTTGGCCTGCTGATCGTCTTAATTACTGTGTTAGTCGTCAGTGTGGTAGCTGCTGCGCTAATCGCTGAGCAGACCAGCCAGGTAGGCATTCTAAAAGCGTTGGGCAGTTCTTCATCTGGTGTTCTTAGAATTTACAGCCAGATGGTATTCATCATCGGTGGTGTAGCATTGCTGATTGCCATGCCAGTGGTATGGTGGGTATCACGCTGGGGGGTAGGCATGGTTGCCAACCAGGTCGACACCCCCGTGCAAAACTTTCAAATCCCGCTCAGCACCTGGATCGGCCTGCCGCTGCTGGCTTTCGGGGCAACCCTTGCAGCAGTGTTCAGCCCGCTGTGGCGCGCTTCCCATCTGTCCATTCGCCAGGCAATTAGCGAGGAACATCCTCTCGTAGCCGGGCGAGCGGTACTCAATGTCGGGTCGATACTGGTGCGTAACTCACTACGCACGCTGCTGCGTAAACGGCAGCGCCTGCTTTTGAATTTGCTCATGCTCAGCCTGGGAGGCGCCATGTTTATCACTGCTCTCAACATCCGGCGCGAGATCCAGGTATTGGGAGCCAGAATTCAACAGCGCAATAATTTCGATATTTTTATCGGTCTCAATGAAACTGTCAAACGCAGTGCCCTGGAACAAACCACCCGAACGATCTCGGGGGTGAACGACGCCCAGGCTTATCTTACCGGCAGCGTTGGGCGCGTCTTACCCGATGGTTCTCACACCGGCAGTGTACCCGTCATGGCTGTGCCAGCCGGGTCCGATTACCATGATCTGGCCCTGGTCAGCGGACAGTGGCCGCCGCCTGAAAACGGGATTGTGCTTAGCTCTGAGGCGCTCGAAATCTGGGGCTTACCCAGCGACCCGCCCCCACCTATCGGTCTGCCGCTGCGTGTCAACGTCGCCGGCCGCCAGGCAGATTGGGTTTTGGCCGGTGCGATGGGCAAAGTGACCCGGCCCATAACTTACGTTCCGTATGACGCCTACGCTGCTCTGACCGGTCAGATGGGCCGGGCAAATATGATCGCCATCCGTCTTGCTCCTGGTGTAGACAGACAGGCAGTGGCGCAATACCTGCCTGAAGCGTTAGAACAGGTCGGTTACTCCGTCCTGTATTCTGATGATGTTCCACATTCCAATGCCGCCCAAATGGCGGCCTTTAATATCCCGGTCTATGCCCTGTTGGGCATCGTTGTGCTGATCGCTCTGGTAGGCGGTCTGGGATTATCCAGCACCTTGAGCATCACCGTACTGGAACGCCGCCGCGAAATTGGCATCTTGCGTTCAATAGGCGCTGATCCAGGAATGATTCGCCGCTTGGTGCTGACCGAAGGATTGCTGATTGCCTTGATCAGCCTGCCATTCGCCTGGCTGCTGGCCTGGCCGCTGACCCTGGTAATGGGCCAGGTGGTGGTGTTGGCCACCATTGGCTTCGTCCCCCCACTCATCTACCTGCCATTTCCGGTCCTGGCCTGGAGCGGGTTGGTATGCAGCCTGGCATTGCTCTCCAGTTGGATGCCCGCCCGCCAGGCCGGTCGCCTGAGCATCCGTGAGGCGTTGATTTACACCGGCTGATCGGTTATTTGCCGGTCGTTTTTGCAATTCGCAGAACGAGTGCCCCACGAGAGTATCTTTACCAGGCCGATTGGATAGTCAGGAAACAGGTTCCGATTGATAAATGGGCACCGGCTTACAATTCCTGTAAGCCGGTGCCCATTTATCAATCAGACACACAAACTGCCTGTGCCCCCACGGGGGTACAGTACGTTATTGTGTCTTAGGTGCGAAAGGGTGAACAATAACTATTGTTCAATCATTGAACGCTGAATTCTATTGTATTAATATAGCATCTATGCTAATATTATGCTATGGAATTTGAGCATGTATTAAAACTTGTAGGCGATGAGCCGGTCTTTGAGACGGCTTTCCTGCTGGCCGGGAAAGTCAACCCAAACCTGGTGCGCCAGCAGATCAGCCGCTGGGTGAAGAGCGGTAAAGTGTACCAACTGCGGCGTGGGCTGTACACCATCGCGCCGCCCTATCAGAAAGTCAGGCCGCATCCCTTCCTGGTTGCCAACCGCATCCAGCGGGCGTCGTACGTCAGCGGGCAGGCGACGTTGGCGTTCTATGGGCTGATCCCCGATACGGTGCAGGCCACGCTGAGCGTGACCAGCGGCCGCCCGGAGCGACTGGAGACGCAGTTGGGGATCTTTGAGTTCCGGCACGTGAAGCCCGAGCTGCTAGCCGGCTACCGCATGACCGACCTGGGACAAAGCCAGCCCAAGCAGCAAGCGCTGGTGGCCACACCAGAGAAGGCGCTGCTTGATCTGATTTATCTGCAGCCCAAAGGCGACAGCGCCGAGTACCTGAGCGAGTTGCGGCTGCAAAACCTGGAGCGGCTGGATGCAAACCGTCTGCGCCGCCAGGCCGAGATCTTCAACACCCCCAAGCTATGGCGGGCTGTGGAAGCAATCCTCCGCCTGGCGCGAAGCGAGAGCGAAGAGTATGAGACGCTATGAAAGAGTACCTGGCTGAGCTGGTGCGGCAGGCCCCCAGCCCATTACAGGGACGCAACACCGCGCGAGAATACCTGCAAGCGCGCATCCTGGCGGCTCTACAGCGCGCCGGGGCGATGATCCCGCTGGCATTTCACGGCGGCACGGCTTTGCGTTTTCTGTACGCACATGGGCGCTACTCTGAAGATTTGGATTTTGCCCTGGAAGGCGAGCGCAGCAGTTACAATTTCCGTGGCTACCTGCAAGCGATTCGATCCGAGCTAACACCGGAGGGCTACCCGATCGAATTAAAGGTCAGCGATCAAAAAACCGTCCATAGCGCCTTTGTGCGTTTCCCAGGCCTGTTGTATGAGATTGGGTTATCTGGGCAGCGTAGCGAAGTGCTGGCAGTCAAGCTCGAAGTGGATACCAACCCACCGGCCGGTGCCGGGTTGGCAACCACGGTGGTACGCCGCTTTGTGTTGCTCCAGCTTCAACACCATGACAAAGCCTCGTTATTGGCGGGCAAGCTGCACGCCATCTTGCAGCGCGCCTATACAAAAGGGCGGGATATTTACGATCTGCTGTGGTATCTGAGCGACCCAAGCTGGCCGCCGCCGAACCTGGTTTTGCTCAACAACGCCTTGGCGCAGACTGGCTGGCAAGGGGGTATTTTGAACGATACGAACTGGCAAGGCCACGTGCGAGAGCGCCTGCGCGGGCTGGATTGGAAGAGCATCCAGGCAGACGTGAGCCCGTTCGTCGAGCCAGGGTTTGACCCAGGGTCACTCACACTGACGAACCTGGAGCGAATACTATGAGGAAACTTTTCAATAAAAGCAGTTCTTTCAGCAAACGTTGAAAGGGAATTACCTGAAAATCTGTATAGACGCAAAAGAAACTGCCGTTTGGCAGTTTCTTTTCAAAAACCTGTGCCCCTACGGGGATCTGACTCGAACTGTGTGACTCCACCCCTAAGGTGGACAATTCTTCGACAAGGAACCGAAGCAAGGCAAAGGGGGCATGAAGTTGGCAATCGATGATTTGGCCGTGCTGGTCAACTATAAACTGCTTTACGAGAATCTGCAAGAGTGTGGATCTCTCTTTTGGCCCAAGCCGTTCGTACAGCAGCCCGATTTGCGTCATTAGTACCAATGCAGCATCCAGGTCATCGACGCGAATGAGCGTCTCATGCTCCAATTCCAGGATGTTTCCTTCAATCCGTTGGACTTTTTCTTGCCACTCTTTTCGCAATTGGTCATACGCCTCCTCACTGATTTTGTTGGTAATCAGTAACCTCCCCAACCGACTTTCTTCATCCTTCAATCGGGCGAGTTGCCGCCTCAGTCCGGCAATCGTTTCATCCCGATCTTCATGAGTGACCCGTTTGATTTCGGATTGGTACACTCTTCGGATTTCTGGCACTTTCGCCGGGTCAATAGCAATGCTTCTCAACCAAGTGGGAATTTGATCGTCCACACCCTGGCAGGGTAAATGGATTTTCTTCCCCCCAACCTCGCTGTGTGTAATGTAGTAGGAATAGCTGCGCGTGGATCCGCTGGGAGTCGAACCGTACATCTTGTACCGCTTGCCATTCTCTTCCAGGAAAAGCACCCCGCGCAACAGGTAGTGTTGAACCTTATTGCGGGACTTCTGATCGTCATGCTGGTTCAGGATCGCCAATCCTCTGTCGAATTCCTCTGGAGTGACGATTGGCTCCCACTGCCCGCGGACTTCCCCGATCTTTATCCCAAACCGCTCTGAAACCGCCCAGCCTGCATAAAACGGGTTATGGAAGATTTTGTGCAAGCGGTTATCGGCATACCTGCGCTCCCCCGTCTTCGGGTCATCCCAGGCCCATGGCCGACCGCTAGCGCGCGTGTACCCTTTGACAGCCAGTTCACTACAGATTTGTTTCAACGTATACCGGCCCGTCAACAGCAAGTCCCAGGCATAGCGGAGCACCGGGCTAACGTCCGGGTCGATTTCGACCCATCGGTCGTACTTGTTGCTGCTTACCTGGCGCTCTTTGTTCAGATATCCGTCCGGGGCTTTTTGCGCCCAGCCACCAGCGCGCAGCTTGGCTTCCATACCATCTGCCGTCCGCTGCCTCAGGACATCCACTTCCCGTTGCGCCAGCCCCATCTGGATCAGGAACATGAAAAACCCGTCCGGTTCCTCCGGACGTAAGCTAGGCATATGCGCCACCCTGATCTTGACCCCTAAACCAATCAGTCGAGTGGCAGCTTGTAGCCCTTCAACCGTATTCCGTCCAAACCGGTCCGCCCTATATAGCCCCAGGTGCGAAAACTTCCCTGCTTCCGCATCTGCGAGCATCTGTTGATATTCATTCCGGTTCGGGGAGGTTCCGGTGAGCATGTCCGTGTATTCATGTCGGAAGGGAATATCAGAAGGAGAAAGAAGTTGCTCCTGGATACGTTGGCGCTGCATGGCAAACGAGCGCTCCGGAGTCTGCTTGTCCTCATCGCTGACCCGAAGATATGTGGCCCATCCGGGGGAAATTAACCGCTCAGCCAAGTCTCACTCTCAAAAACCTTCGTCAAATGCTACGGTAGGTTCAGCCGCGCGTCAAGTGACGCCGGTGTTACCTATTTTCGTATCCGCTGTAGATACTGTGGTGGCATTGAAAAGACCATCGATGGACTGATCGTTGAGGAGTTGCTGAAGCTGATCCAGTTCCTCCGTTGTAAGCACGGACAGCAGTAACCGTCCAACCTCCAACACCCGGTTGACTTCTTCAATCGTGACCGCGGTATCAGGCTTACTTTTTGGAGCAGTCTTCCCAGCCATCCTCATCTTCCCGATAGGTACTTCCAGCATGACTCATCAATTGCTGGAATCCTATCGGAGGAGCGATTTGCTGTCCCTGTTCGAGTTAGCCTTGAGTTTGCTTTCGAGGAAGATTTAGAACGCCAGAGGACGGATGAGCCTCAAAGCGGTTGCTACGATGAGGTTTGCCGGTATGGGGGCGATGGGCCATTGCTGCGCTTCTGCAATCGACGTGAGCCGGTCATGGGTCTTCTCATCGTAGGCAAGCGGATACCAGTTAAGCATCTGATCCAAGTCGGGGTCGATGAGGTCATTGGGCAGTGGGTACCAAATGGCCGTCTCAAAGGAGTGAATTTCCCGATCCATGGTTTTACTGGCGATCCGGACGAGGAACAATCGCTGACCAATCGGCGCAATACAGATATCCCCTGGTTGCTGCTTTTTCCTCGTGTCAAAGATGATCAGATCCCCGACCACAATGTTTGCCTGTGGAATTTCCTGGGTAACGGTCAGGGCAAATACCTCACCCTCAACCGCGCCAGTAAACACGCTCACAAAATGGCCGAGCTCCTGGGGAAAGTCAACCACTTCCCCCAACGCACCGATCTTTCCAGCAATCGGGACCTCCATGACCACTTCGGCAAGGCCAGCCCGTTCGATGAGACGGATGAAAAACCCGGATTGGCTATCCCTCCCAAAGTAAAGGTATCCCTTGCTTTGAAGCGCGCTGAGTGTCTTATGGGCGGTGGGGGCTTTCACACCAAAGTAGCCGGCGATCTCATCCAGGCGCGGGGAGCTCTCGTTTTCCCTAATGTATTCACGGATGAAATCGAGGTATTCCTTTTGCAGTTCCGACAAGGCGTGAGGCAAGAGCGCATCCTCAGGGCATGGTGGGCAATGATTATCTTACGGAATTATATATAAAATCTCCACAGTTCACAGACCTATTGACACACCAATATAGCTTACTCCATACTGGAAAGAGAGGAAATTTACTGAAATAACCCAGAGTTGGCTTTCAGTAGATTTAACACCATGGTCATATCTATTGCTTCACAAAAAGGTGGCGTCGGGAAAACTTCTACCGCTATCTCACTGGCTGCCGGGGTCGCGCGTAAGGGCAAGAAAACGCTTCTGATCGACATTGATTCCCAGGCCAACAGCAGTAAGGTGCTGCTCAAGAATTACCACGAAGTAAAAGCGGACCGGTCGATCCACGCCACGGTCCTGGACCGGAAACCGCTTCAGATCCACCACACATATCTAGATACACTGGATGTCGTCCCTTCGCACATTCTCCTTTCCAATACGGATATTGAATTGACCACAGCGATTGACCACCGCGAAGCGCGTTTGAAGCAAGAATTGGATCAGGTGAAAGCCGGTTATGACTACGTGTTTATCGATTGTCCCCCTGCTCTGTCGTGGCTTACGATCAATGCCCTCTCCGCCTCGGATAGCATCATCGTCGTGGTCTCTCCGGGGTACTTTGAGCTTGACTCAATCGTCCAATTCAGCAAGACCATTCAAGAAGTACGCAACAACTTCAATCCTCAGCTGGCGCTCCTGGGCTTTCTTTTCACCATGAGCGATCCGACCATCAACACCTCCACCTCATTGCAAATCTTACGCCAGACCTATGCAGACAAAGTGCTCAAGACGATTATTCCGCGCAATACCGACCTGCGCGATGCGCACTTTACCAATCAGGATATTTTCGGGTTTAACGCCCGTGCTGCCTCTGCCCAGGCCTACACCAAACTTATCAAGGAGGTATTTCAGATATGAGCAAGAAAACACTTAACACTTCTGGGATCTCTAACGAACTCGCCGGCGCTTCCCTCTTCTTTTCGTCACCGAAACAAAAAAAAGAAGACCAAACACCGTCTAGGATGCCTGTTCAAGCCCCTGTACTGCCCGAGAAAGCTGCTGACAAACCATATCCGCCTAAGACACGCACTGAACCCACGAGCGGTCTCCCAGGTCAATCTACAGATGATGGAATCACCCATGGTGGCAACAATTCGGACAAGCCTGCTATCACGCAAGCTAGCACGCTAACAAACCAGGATGCCGAGAATATTGAACGCATCCGGAAAGTTGTCAAAACCAGTGGTAAAGAAGTGACGTTCGTCAGGCTTCTACCTGAAGAAAAAGAAAAACTTGTTGACATCGTGTATGTCTATAGACGCCTGGGGATCAAAACGTCAGAGAACGAGATCGGCCGTATTGCGATTAATTTTTTGACCCAGGATTACGAGGCTAATGGAGAAAATAGCGTACTGGCAAAAGTACTTGTGGCCTTGAATGCTTAAAACTGCGATAGACCGTTTTCTAGCATGCAAGCGTGCTAGCAGGAATTATTATGATGGAGAAACTTTCCAACATCGCCAGATTTCAGGAACGGCAAAATATTATCCTCGAAGGGTTCGACCCGGTATCCGCTGGCGGGTTTACCCAGGTGCCGAATTGCTTGATAAATAACAAAGAGCTTAGTGTCAGTGCAAAATTGGTTTATGCAAAACTCCTCTCGTATGCCTGGTACAACAATGCGGTGTATCCAGGCCAGGAAGCGATGGGAGAGGAAATAGGGATAACGAGACCAACCATCAACAAGTCCCTGGCTGAACTTGTTGAGATTGGATACGTGGAAGTCCAGCGCCGCGGGCAAGGGCTTACGAACGTTTACATCTTGCGCCATACCGTGAAAGTGAAAGGAAATGCCAAAAAACGAAGCTGATGTAAAAATTTTTTACATCAAGATGTAAAAAATTTGTACTTCTTGTTGTAAAAATTTTTCGCTTCTGAACAAGGCTGTTTTGAAGCTGACCAAGAATACGAAGTTAAATATACACAGGTTAATAATACGAAGAATAAAAAGCGATTTTGAAAAAAACCAGAAAGAAATTCAGACTAGGAATCAAACACATTTACCATGATAGCCCCAGGCGAATCCATAGGCAAAACCCCTTGTAGCTTGCATGGGGTTTTTCTCGATCCTTCGGGCATCGAACCCTCGGATCGAGCAGGAGATTTGCCTTGTCTCAGCGAGGCCATGGCCACCGGGCCGATAAAACCGGCCCTTAGCGAACAGTTTTCGGGCGTTCCGCCTTCGAAAACAGATCGCTAGGCCAGACCCCCCTTCGCCAAGCCAACGTGTCGGGCGTCGCCCCTGGTCGGGCCGACCCCGACTGCCAACGCTGCGCCTTGTCCTCATGCCTGTTCAGGCAATCGTCCAAGGTTCCCTCGTTGCTTGGTCTCACTAACGTTCGCCAGCACCTCGGCGCTACGCTCGGCATGAGACCCGCGAGGCGGGACTCATGCGCTCGCTAACGCGTTGGCAGTCGGCGTCTTCGCCGCCGACACGTTGCGACCGCCGGTTTCTCCTGACCTCTCCGGCGGTCGCTATAGGAGCGCCTTCGGCGCGGATTTTATGTTCTACTCCCGGAGGATTTTCTTGTTTCGAGGGAAGACCGGATCTCATCCCGCTTGAAACCGTGGCAAATGTTTCCCTGATTCTGAACTTCATGCCGTATCCCGTTTATTCATCCCATGGCTTATTCGAGGCTAACCCAGGCAGCGACGAGCACCAACAATTTTGCTACAGTATGCCTGGAGGTTCCCATGCACAAAGAACTCGACCCAATCCGAACCGAACATGAGTCGCTGGCCGCGGGGCTGGCACATACATTCATCAATCGGTGGGATATCTACGCGCGCCAAATGGCTGACGGAAGCTACGTTTGCGTCCATACACCTCTGGTATCCTCTCACCTGGTTTCTCACCTGCGCGGTGAAATCACGTTAGGCGCGTATCTCCTCGACCCGTCCAGCCACGCCAGATACATCGTGTTTGATGCGGACACCGAGGAGCAACTGGAGCATCTGGCTGCTGCCTCTGTGTCCCTGGCAGCGCGCGGGATCCCCGCCTATCTGGAAGCCAGCCGCCGCGGCGGGCATTTATGGCTGTTTTTCGCTCATCCAGTCCTTGGCAGTGCGGCGCGCCGGTTTGGAAGCAACCTGTCTGAGGCTTATCACCTCACCGACATTGAACTCTATCCCAAACAAGATCAAGCCAAGGACGGACCAGGGTCGCTCATCCGCCTGCCGTTTGGCATCCACCGCAAAACAGGATGGCGCTACGGGTTTCTTACGCCAAACCTCCAACCGCTTCCGGTGTCACTCCAGGAGCAACTTCGCCTGCTGTCATCTCCTGAAACCGTCCCGGATACGTTTTTCCACGCAATTCCGACCCAAGTATCGCCGCAAGCCGAGAAGCGCCTCCCTGGGGGCGTAGAGCGGCTCACAGACCCCCTGTCAACGCGCATTAAGGACAGCATGAGCGTTCTGGATTTCGTGAGCCAGTATGTGGACCTCTCCCCCTCCGGCAGGGGACACTGTCCGTTCCACGATGACCAGCATGCCAGTTTCGCCGTCAACGCCGAGAAAAATTACTGGTCCTGTTTTGCGGGGTGCGGCGGCGGAAGCATTATCGATTTCTGGATGAAGTATCAGCACTGTGACTTCAAGACCGCAGTCCGCGAGCTTGCGAGCATGCTGCTGGACGAAACCTAAATCTGCTCGCCTTTCCGCCCCGCCCTGAACTCTCCCTTCATACGCAACTTGGACACATCGATGCCGGCAGTGTCCAGCGCCCGCAGCAGCGTCTTATGGACCGTCAAGCTCATAGCCGCGATATCCTCTTGATCGAACACGCTTGGCTCCTTGAGGATGAAGCCAAAGATATTTTGTTTGAAGATAATCCCGGCGATGATTGCCACAACCAGGATGGAAAGGAACACGGCGAGTGAATATACAAGTATCGGACTCAGTACATGATACCAAAGGGATACTCTATTCTCATATGCAGAACGCAATTCATCGAAAATTGCCAATACGAAGAAAGCCAGGATGAAGGAGATAATAAAGTAAGAACCGAACAATCGTCTTCTGAGTTCGTAATTCGGGATAATGTTTGGGTGATTTTGGAGAAAGGTAAGGAGTTTCATTCTTAGCTGTCTGAATACAGAGATATTCTGTTTTACTGAAGATTCAGTGGCGGTTTCCATAAAAACGATCAAAAAGTAAATAACGAACGTAATCCCCAACCAAGAGAGTGCCCAAACCCCTACCGATTTGAAGTCACCCAAGAGGTTACGCGAATCTGGAACGGCGGGAGACTGTGTCGCTAAGGGTGACCCTTGAAGGAAGTGATAGAGCACAATTGCCAGAAAAATAGCAACACCACAATATATACCCATGAATTCCCAGTTGATGGTCGAACGGATATAGGTGCGCCACGAAGCAAACAGGTCACTCCCATGTCGCGCGACGTTAATTGTGGTTGTCACACCGGGGAACGTAGTGGTGATGACATAATCCCGATGTTTTTTGAAGGTAATGGCCCCTTCCTCCATTTGGACTTCCCTGACCGTCACATCCGGCATGTTGCGTGCCTTGAGATCTTCAAGAACGATAGCGCGAATCCCTTCTGCTTCAGCCCCCATGCCTTCAATCAGGTCCGCCCACCCGTCCATGTACCGCCCCAACTGGCTTCCATACACTTTTTCCGGTTCAGCCATGCTCAAGACCCTCCCTTTCGATGTGGTTGTGTGGTTAACGAATTATATCCCTGCAACCTTTTGCTTGCAGGGTATTGAGGGCTTTGTTATACTCCGGGGGGTTAAGTGGAAGCCTTGGACAAAGGTGCCACTACCCACTTCACCTGGCACGTTTTAGCGCCCGTGCCAACGGCGTCAAGTCTCTAAAACTGGAGGAGCTCTAGGGACTTTATGCGCTGGGTCAGTCGCTCGATCTCCTTGTCCTTCTGGGCGAGGAGATCGTTTAATGTGGCGATCTGGCGACTCTGCGCTGTAATCACTCGCGTTTGGGAGCAGAGTTGATCCTCTTGGCTAAGGATCGTCGTCTTCTGGCCTCTCATAGTGGAGACCACTTGCTCCTCGATGGGACGAGCGTCTCTGGGGAAGATGAGGTCATTTTTGATAGATTTGAAGATGCCAATGAAGAGCGCAGACAGTTCCTCTATCGTTAGTGCAATGACTTCGCTCATACATCTCCTGTTCCAGGCAGTGGAGAGTTATACGTTTTTAACGTCCAAGGCTTCACACTTAGGGGTGATTCTACCTGGAATCCGCCCATTTGATCCTTAGAATCTCCCTATTTTCCGCGCTAAACTCGATATAATTTCCGTAACCCCATGAGGAGGTCTGCCCATGCTCCGGTTAGGATTGGATGCAACCACGCACGCGCCAGTAGGATTGACCCTGGACGAACGCCGTCAGGGGATGTACATCATTGGAACCACCGGGACGGGAAAATCCAACCTCGTGCGCAACATCATCTACCAGGACATGCACCAGGACCGCCAACATGGGCTGTGTGTGCTTGACCCGCATGGCGATCTGATCGATGAGCTTCTTGGATTGGTTCCGAAGGACCGGGTTGAAGATGTCATTCTGTTTGACCCAATGGATACAGACTATCCTTTTGGGCTGAACCTCCTGGAATGTGACCGCACCAACCCCCACCAGGTTCGTTGGGTCGTGTCAACCGTCATGGGGACGCTCCAGCGCTTGTTTGCCTACTCGTGGGGGCCGCGGTTGGAGCACGTTCTTCGCCATACGCTCCTGACGGCAATGGCTTTGCCGGATTCCACCTTCATCGAGCTTCTGTTGCTTCTGACCAATGAGACATTCCGAAACGGCGTGGTGGAGAAGCTTCAGGACCCCATCCTTGCCCAGTTTTGGGCTGATCTGCCGCGCAGCCAGCGCGAACGGTACGAGCTGATCAGTTCCACGCTCAATAAAATCAGTCCATTCATCACTGACCGCAGTATGCGCAACATCATCGGCCAACCGCACAACACCGTTGATTTGCGCCAGGTGATGGATGAGGGGAAGATCCTGTTTGTGAACCTTTCCAAAGGCGATCTGGGGGAAGCAAACTCCGCGCTTCTGGGTGCGGTGCTGGTGAACCTGGTGCTGATTGCCGCGCTCCAGCGCCGCTCCATTCCCCACCACTCCCGCCGCCCGTTTCACTTGATCGTGGATGAGTTCCAGAACTTTGCAACGGAGAGTTTTGCGATTTTGCAAAGCGAAGCGCGCAAGTACGCCGTAGACGTGACGGTTGCGCACCAGTTCCGCGACCAGCTTGACGACCTGAGTAAAGGTTCAACGCTCAACGTGGGGAACCTGGTTGTGTTTCGGGTAACCGGCAAAGACAGCTACGCGCTTGCCAGCCAGTTTGACAATACGCCTCCACCCCCCGATACGCGCGTCGAACCGGTATACCGGGAGTATCGGCTCCGGGAGAATTCCTTCCTGGTTGAAACGAAGCTCAACACCGGCGAGGGAAAATTGTACGAGGAGGTCGAACTCCCCCGGCGGCCCTACAGTGATGTTGAGGCGGAGATGGCCAACCAACTCTCCATCCTCCCCAATTTTGAGGCCCGCTGCCGCCTCATTCACAAACCAGTAGACGGCAGTCGTCCAAAGCTTGCCGAAAGTCATATTGTGACCGAACTGTTAGGGGATGGCGGTGAGGATGCTCGTATAGCGGCGCGTATTCGCCAGCGTTCCCGGAATATGGCGCTACCCCGCGAACAGGTGGAAGCAGACATCACCCGACGGTCGATGGGAACCGTCGAGGCAGCAGCCGATTTTTCCACCTCAGAACCCCTGTCCTAACTCCCGCCTCCGAGGAGCTAACTCCTATCTAACTCCCCTGGTGACAACCGAGGCCAGACCTCCTATACTGGCAGCATGCCCGAAGAGAACCACCGCCTCCCCAGGTACGGTCGCGTGCAAACCCCGCCCTCCATGCGGCTCATGGACCGCGACAAGCGCATTCTTGAAGCCATCCACGCGTACGATGGGCTTCTGAGCTTCTCCCAAATCCACCGTAAGTTTTTCTCCAATAAAAGCCAGGCTGAACTTCGCCTCCGGCTTCTCTACCAGCACCGGTACGTCAACCGCCCCGAACTCCAGCAGCGCCGGCGAGTACCGGAAATGGTGTACTGGCTGGACAAAAACGGCGCAGAAGTGGTTGCCAGCCTCAACGGGACCCCACTCCCGGAGTTTGTCTGGCGCAAAGAGCCGCGCTGGTTTCAGGTTGAACACGATCTGGCAGTCAATGATTTCCGCCTCCTGGTTGAGGCGGCTTGTCAAGCTACCCCAGATGTAAAGCTGGAAACCTGGATCCCCGAATCGGAGTTCTGGTCCCACCCTGACCAAATTACCTACAAAGCAAATCAGACCCAGGTAAAGCGGAAGATCCGACCGGACGGGTTTTTCATGCTCACAACCAGCGATCACCGCTTCCGGTACCTGTTGGAGATTGACCGCAGCACGGAGGACAATCCCCGCTTTCTCAGAGAAAAGATCCTGCCCGGCCTTGCCTATCTCAAAAGTGATGCCTACGCAGATCGGTTTGGCCATAGAAGCGGGCGCTGGTTGGTTGTGACGACCGGAGAACGACGGTTGGCCAACATGCTGAGCCAGGCCCGCCGGAGTGATGCGAAGGGGCTATTTTACTTCACCACTTACGACCGGCTCACCGAGCAAACGGTATTATCTGCTCCCATCTGGCAACGCCCTGACCGAGAAGATTCCGTCCCCCTCTTTTTTCCGGATTAATCACGCCCGATTGTTATGCCAAGACATAATGGCATACGAATTGGTTATAGCATCGCTTCTTACCTACCCATTTTTTCCCCAGATCATCGGGTAGTTTCCGTTATCGCGCTCAAACCAAGATGCTGTCACATTCTCTTTAATGGGCTTTTGAGCCGCATGTATTCATTGACTTGACAGAGGAGGTTTTGCCGTGAGAGCATGATTTTGGTACCGTTATGCCAGCACATTAACGCAGCATGGTGTAGAGTGGGGGAGCGGAGGCACATCACCAGTTCATCGGGGAGTTAGGTTTATGAAACCAGTACACGCATACGGAGTAGGTGAGCCAGAGACCTTTGGGAAGCGGGCATTCCGCCCTTCTAGTAAAGAGGAGAAGAAAGTACCACCGCCATATCCGCCACAAAGCGAGCAGGGGAGTCGGAGACGAGTTCGAACCACGATTGAACTTTCCACACCCGCTCTGGTTATCATACAGGAGTTGCAGAACCGCCACCGCTTGACGACCGGCAAGGTGCTACCACTTTGGAAACTGGTCTGTCAGGCGATAGAGGATTATGGTAAATCCATCAATAAAGGCGAGATTGATTGATTACACAAGAATGTCTATTATGGATATACCCAGGGCCAGCCTTGCACTATCTTTATGGCATGAGGAGCGTGTTGTCCGCAATGACTTGCCCTGTTGCGGACGATCGGTCGGGGAGTGAGGCAAGTTCCTATCCGGACTGGTCGTTGGCTGGCCCTGGATATGTTTTGTCGTAGTTTTCCTTACGGGGTAAAAGAGCGGAACCGTTCTGGGTGTTGACAGGGGATTCTGGTAGCGATTAATTTATCGATGAGTATGAGAATCTCCGGCTTTTCTTCCCAACCTATTCAGGCAAAAGAGCAGTAGCGCAGAGGCACTCCGGTGCTCACTATTCAGACTTTTATCTCTCATCTACGATTTTCCAAAATTTATGCGGATAACTGTAGAAACAACCGTTGAATTCTCAATCCATGGCATACGTTTACGATACGTCAAAAAAGTGGGGTTCTAAGGAAAATTTGACTTCTGCCTCGCCATTTGATAGATTAGCCCTGATTCTTTCGTAGCTACCATAGCAAGATGAAGAATCCAATAGCTCTTTAGCAACCAGATAGCGCGCTTCAAGGGTAACTCATTGGCGGGTTACATCAATTGATCGCGAACATCTCATACCTTCATGTTGGTATTTCCAGCCGGAGGGCTGTTATACCCGGTTGATAATTCGATCAATCGGAAGTCACTCATGAAGGAGGACCTGCAATGAGCGGTCCTAATGATCTAGGTTGGGAACAGTACGAAGACCAGGATGGCCGGTTCTACGAGTTTGGTTTCAACGAGCGTGAAACCGACTACGGCTATCACCGTACGATCTACGACCATGACGGACACCGTGCCAGTTGGGACACCGATCCCTATGGTAACTACCTCGGGGGATACCACGAGGACGGTGGACAAGGACGTAGTTTCGGCGGCGGATAGGCTCTTCATCTGACCCCAACCCAAACCAACGGAGAGCAGGCATAGTGTGCTTGTTTTTATACAACCACCTCTGCTTGCTCTCCACGTTTCTTCTTATGAGAAAAATACGCATCCCAGATATAAACAAAGAAATTACCATTCCCGGTCTCGAAGAGGTTCTACAACGACATCCGAGGTTTTTGTCCATTACAAAACCATCAACGCTTTCACAGGCTACAGATATATTCGTGGACGCAATTGCCGCGTTCAAATCGGGAGAGCTGTCAAGCGATGAGCTCTCAACATTTGGGGACCACCTCTTTGCTTTTGCAACAAGTTACCAAAACAGTGATTTTTCCCAGGCAACACTGGCTGCTGCGGAGTTGGTATTTTACATTCGCTATCACCCGTCAAAAATAACATCGTTTCTTGACACCATCAACGATTTCTACATGCAACACAAAAGGGATGCGGTAAAGGAAAAGTAGACCATACATGCTCACCATTTATGCCTAGATTTACAGCGTCTTGAGTTGTAATCGCGAGCAAACGGGCATTTTAGAGCGAAAGTCGGCATTTCTTCATTCCCAACTGAACCTCTTAAACTCCTATTCCAGAGAATACCAAACTTCTGGCAGGAATCTATCCTTCTAATCAGTGAGGGGATACCCCGTTATATGTCGGACAAGCTCTCTTTTGCGACGTCAGTTTAGCTTCGAAAATGCTAACGATCCATCAATAACACGTTTGTGTGAAGCTAACCGATTTTTCCGAGAAGCCTATAGGTTTTGAATTCCGGTCTTAATTTCCACCCGAAAATAAAAAGAGTTTAATCGATTGATCATCGTTGGAAAGATTTTGAAATTAGTCGGATTTCTAGTCGGAATTAATCTTTATATCCAGATGTAATTCGTTCTTCAACAACTTCAGCACGATCCAGCCAAGCAGGGCGATCAAAATGGATACCAGGCCCGCAATAATCGCCAAGAAAGTCAGTAAAATGCCCTGAATAACCATATTCGCCACACCTCCACATCCCATCATACGTTCGACAACAATCAATATCAACTCAGGGTGGAAGCATCTGGCCGTTTTTCCGTTTCTACACTGGGAAGTGGTAATTTTGAACCAAAGTTGCTACGCTACGATCATGGAGGAGAACAGCCAATCGTTTGGCCAAACCAACCCTCTCTCCTGGTTGACAACCAGCCCAAACCTTCCCTATGCTCAGATATTTATCACGGTATGGGAATTCATCGCCTCGATCCGAGCCAAATTGAGCAATGAGGCGGTCTATGAAGTCCTTGATTACGAATCGACCCTGGAAATACCAGGCCGAAGCGGGAAAAAGGCCATTTTCAAGAAACGGAAGAAAGTCCGCTACCTGCACGACGACATTATCGCGTTTCAGGACTATGCTTGGGGCGACGGAGAAATTCTGTGCAACTATCGTTCGAACCGTGGTGTTCCGGTAGATCGCTACCGGTCAGGTTTCAAAACGTACGTTTTACTCTCACTCAGGGAGGTCAAGAATCGCGGCGATATCGATGAGTACCATATCCAATGGAATATTCGCCGTGGTTTTCTCAAGAAAGACGGGTACTGGAGCACGGATGTGAGTCAACCTACCCGTCACATCAAGGTCAGTGTGATTTTTCCCAAAGCCAGACCACCTTTACGGTTGTTGGTTGAAGAAATCAATCGCCGTCAGACCCGCCTTCTTGGTCGAGATGCTCAACAACAGCTTCCCGATGGGCGCTGGCTAATTTCCTGGGAAACGAGCAAGCCAAGATTGTATGAAGTGTACGTGTTGCGGTGGATATGGTGAACGGTGGAATGAGAAGTTATGCGTTAAACGAAGACGACAGGCCGCGGTTCCTGTCGTCTCGATTACGTTGGTTACCCGGATCCGCCACCCATGGCCCACACTCCTTTCTTTTTCGGATGAGGGACAGCCGTCAGTGTTACAAGCAGCGTAGAGGCTGATTTGAAGCGCCATAATTATACACGCTAACGTGTGTAACGTCAATTGCAGCGAGCACTTCGCATACCCGGTGAATCCACATTTCCGGATTTTTTTGGGTTTTCATGGGCGCGATCACTTACGGTGCTACCTCCTGCCAGTGGTAGGAGATATCTTTGAGAATATCCGGCATAGTAACCAGGAATGCCGGATTGTAGAGGAATAGATCAGCGCTGGTATCGCGATTTCTGCCTGCCGTTATGAGGTTCCGTTGCGTGAGGATGGCATTTGCCGCAAACATGCCTTTTCCCACAAACCGTTCAGTGGCAATGGCTGTCGAAACGCCCGTTTTTATGGTTCCCCCCGCGATGTACATGCCCTCGACAACAGGGGTTGTACTGTTCCAGGTGGTTCCGACCGCCGAATTGATGAGGATGTCATTTTTGACGACAAAGGCTACAAACCCACTGCCGGTGATGGTGATCGTATTTCGGATATCCAGGGTACCATCCACGATCATAATGAGTTTTTCTCCATCACCGATGCTCCAGGGTGTGTTGATGGTCAGATCTTTTATCACATTTGGAGCCGTCGTATAGACGGAATAGGATTGGCCAGCCATGACGGGTGGCTTGCCTCCGGTGCCCGGATAAGGCGTCTGTGTTGCCTGGGCGAGCCGGTGGGTGAAGAACGGATACCAGTCTTTTGGCGTCGTTGCGCTGTTGGTGTTCCAGTTCGTACTGGAGATGTTATGTCTTCCATAATAACCAATACTGTCAGCGAAGTCCGTATCGGTTTTGGAAGAAATGACCCCAGGAGTCGCCGGAACTGCGGTTAAGTCAAATTGAAGTGTTGGGCTGACGGAAAGCGGCATCAGGGAATAAATCGTATCTCCGAATACATTGCCGCCTCCATGAACCTGATACCAGGGTAGAATCGTTGGCATGCCCACAAGAAATGTGATCGTGTCGTCCGGATAGAGATATTCGCCATTCCCCTGGGCAATTGGCGTGACGTGGCTGCTTGAGTGACAGGCAAGAAACGTGGAGTAATTGTTAGAGGGGTGGGAAGCTGTGACGTAGTAAACATATTGTGCCGGGACATTCGAGTACGTGACACCTGTGGCATCGGTTTGTATATCGTCATATCCCCCATTCATATAGATTGTTGTTTGTGCCAAATACGAGGCGTCGGAGAAATTCGGGCATTGTGGATCCGCTGAGGGGGAATCAAGGCATGTTTTGATGAGCTCCAGTTGATTGCAGGTAGTGAAATACTCAACTGGTGCTGCAATTGCATAAACCTGTATGATCCCCCGGCCCGAGCCAGGTGGAGGTGGAATGCTGGGAGTGGTAACCGGGTCTGGACCGTCCACACCGCCGTCATCATCACCTTCAAACGTCTCAGGCCCGAAATACCACTCTCCATCAGCGCCAAGTTGGTATTCTCCCTGCTGATTACCGATAACGCCGTCACAACTTGTTTGATTTCCTCCACAAGGACTCTGATCCGCAGTATGAAAACATGTACTGAGTCCTGGAGGACATTCATATTCAGGATCTCCGATGGTGTATGCGCTCGCCATCCAATCAAATGAATGTTTGAGGGATGTTCGTAATGGAACGAAAAATGCCAGAGGGAAAAGGATAATCCCAAGAAGGAGCAGTTTCAATGCCATCTTCATAAGTAAGCCGATTGCCACTCTTTCCTTGTTTGCTCCTTTAAGCGTAGCATGCTGGATGAAGAATACAAGGGGAACTAACTGAATGGGGTACCTATCCTATTTCATTTCTTCCAATACCCAGGAACAGGTGTTTGATCCATCTTCGCTAAAAAACAAGCTCATTTCCCAGTTTTTTGTCGGATCCGTAAAAAACCAATAATGGGGATTTTCCCAGTTCTCATCGAGTAAGGGAACGAGCGATTCCTCTTTGCATTCCTGTATTTGTTTATCCGTATACCCCCATGAATGTGCCTGTTGAAAATCTTTTTCTTGCGCTCTTGAAAAACCGCAAAGTCCGTTTTTGAAAAGAATTTGTGTCACCAGGCCGGTTGGTTTGTTGGCTGGTTCTTTTAAAGGATCCTTCCCTTGGTTAATAAGAGCCATAATGTTTGTTCGAACCGTGGTGATTTTAAACCCAACATTACACCATACGCCTTCTGGCGTTGGCGACGGTTCGACCGTATCGCGTGGGGTTATAGTCGGAGGAATTTCTGTTCTAGTAGGTGTCGGAGATGGTTTGGGTTGTGTTGGTTTCTTTGTGGGTCTCAGAGTCGGTGATACCTCAGTCGGTTTTCTTGTCGATGAGGCGCTTGGCGTAGGAGAGGCAGGCGATTCGGTTGGAAGTGCTGTTGTTGCAGCAGGCGTTTCCCCTGTTGGCGTAAATAATATATTCGCCCGAGCAGGCTGCGCACAACCGCTTAAAACCATAGCAGAAAGCACCGTAACCGGGGCCACGACTCTCACGGGAACTTTTCTGAGTAACTGGATAATCGCGCTACCTCCCCCTTCCGATACTGCTTCCAATGTCGTGTGGATCCGGTCATAGGCTGATTGTGCGGCAAGCTGGATGTTCTCCGGCTGGGATTCGTCCATAAGGGAGGCAAGGATCGCATCCACAAGAAAGATCTGCTGCTCTTTCGGAATAGCGTCACTCCCATCCTTGAAGACGGTCACGGTCTGTTGCGCAAGGTTGATACCGGCTTCGTCAAGCACTTCCGACAGGCTTTTTGTTCTTCCATCCATCCGGGCAAATACATCAGCCAGCGGATTGTCAGGAGCCAGTTTTTTTAGTAGAGACAACTCTTTGCGTGGAATGCCATTGAAACAGCGCAAGAACTCGGTGCGGCTCACTGGATCATTGGCGGAAAGTCCAGTAAGGGCGGCTGCAAGGCGATTGGTCCCAGTCCGCAGTTTTAATTCAGGGAAGAAGATGGGAGGAGTATCCTGTTCGATCTCCAACCCAGGTATTTCATGGCTTGGGTGCTGCCGTTCAGATTCGAGAACAAATTCGGAAAAAAGAGGAGCACTCGGCACGGGTGGAGGCTGTTCGTGTGTGCCGATCCGGATGAGGGAAGGCTGATTACCTTCAATTTCTCCGGGCATGCCATCCTATAATATACTATTGGTACCCCCTAAGTCAAGTTGGGCGCGTTTCCATAAGTCTGACATTTTTGATACCACTCAATAAGTGCCAGTTATTCTCTCAACAATCCCCCGAATGTATTGTACCTATCCTTTGTGTTTCTTTGGTCCTGGACGACGGTCGCGCGATATATACTCCTCAACGGCCCGTATGGTGGTCAGCCAATCCCGGCCAATTTTTTTGGCTATCAGATCACCACGGCCAGCCAGCCGTCTGAGATGATCGGGTGATAACCCACATAGCCTGGATGCTACAGTGAGTGAAATCAAGTCATCTGGTCCTGGTTGACTAATTTCTTCATTGTCATTTTTATTGCTCATTTCCATGTTGTTCCCTAATCGGATTCTACCGTAAAACGTAGAGTCGCCAGAGACGCCTCGCAGGCTTCGGCGTCACTGGCTCTTGCGCCCGCCTCCTTCGCCTGCGGCGAGTCCATGCCTTCTCTCCGCGCACGCCGACGCTTCGCTCCGCCGTGACGCTCCGCGTCGGCATCGACCGGAGACGGGCGGAAGAACGGCGAATATATGATGTAGACTGAGCAGCTCTCCTAAACGGATTTAATGAAAAATTCTCCTGGAGTAACCAGAAGAAGGGCTTTCAGAGACGATTACAGCTTGAAAGCTTAGAAGAATGTAATTGAGGAGTCACTTACGGACAATTAGCGGTAAATAGATGTTGCAAAAGGATGTGGCTAGATAATCTTGGGTTTCGTTGGCTGTGATATTGGTATAGTCTTTAATAGGCGGTTCGAAGAAATAACCCGTTTTACTCGGCGTTACGGTACCAGACCAGTTATACGGAACCGTGAACGAGTAGAATCCATCACCATCACTGGTGATCCATGTCGGTACCCCATCAAAGTAACTGATTTTTGCATCATCCACCCCTGCATTGCCAGATATGGTGAATCTGATGACAGCTGCAATATAATCTTGGTTTTCATTGGCTCTGATATTGGTATAGGCCTTGCTGTCTGGTAAAAAGGTGTAGCCCGTCTTGCTTGGAACTACGGTTCCCGTCCAGTCGTAAGGCACTGTGATGGAATAGTCACCATTAACACCAGCGAAAACTGACTTTGGAGAGCCATCGTAGTAACTAAGGGTTGCACCATCTGTACCAGCATTGCCGGATATCGTAAACTTGATCGCGCTCGCCAAAAAATCTTGGATTTCATTGGCTGTTAAATGTGTATATTCCTTGCTGGGCGGATTGAAAGTATACCCGGTTTTACTGGGTGTGACTATACCAGACCAGTCGTACGGAACCGTAATCGAGTAGTATCCTTCACTGTTTGCAATGACTGACTTAGCGGAGCCGTCATAATAACTCAGCGTTGCGCCAGTCACTCCAACATTTCCGGATATGTTCAAGGTGGCGTTGGTGAGAACAAATACACTACCACCATAGGTTCCCGCGTAGAGGGTGTCCGGCGCAGCCGGGTTGATAGCAATAGCGGTAACATAGGGATTTGTCAGACCAGCATTAATGGCGCTCCAAGTCTCTCCACCATTCAGGCTCTTGAACATGCCCCTATACTGTGTCCCTGCATAGAGCGTAGCAGGCGCATCCGGATCAACCGCCAGGGATATAATATACAAATCGGTGAGACCGTTATTGATCGCGCTCCAGATTTCCCCTCCATTTGTGCTTTTGAAAATGCCGCCACCATCCGTGCCGACGTAGAGGGTGGTCGTGTTTACAGGATCCACCACCAGCGTGTTTACATATTCATTGGTCAGGCCGGTATTAACTTCGCTCCAGTTTACGCCGTTGTTCGTGCTTTTGCACACCCCCTCCCACCAGGATCCGGCATAGAGAACGTTGGGTGATAATGAGTCAATCGCCAGGCTGGTAATATTCGTGCATTCCCAGTCATTGTTAACTGCGCTCCAGTTTAAGCCTCCATCCACGCTTTTGTATACGCCGTATCCCCACATCGCCGCGTAAATCGTGGACGGCATGGATGGATCAATCACCAGGGCAGTCGCTTTGGTACAAGACCCACTGCAAACATTAACGTCGATGGAATTCCAGTTTTCGCCGCCATCCGTGCTTTTGAAAACAAGATCGAATATTCCTCCAGCGTAAACAGTCGTGGGCATCAAAGGGTCTATCGCCAGGGAGTTAATATTATTCAAGTGAAGGCCAACATTGATCATTTTCCAGCTTCCACCGCTATTTTCGCTTTTATACACGCCTCGCCCGGTCCCGGCATATAAGGTTGATGGGGTCTGCGGATCTATCGCCAGGGATAAAATAGTGACGGCATTCAAGCCGGTGTTAGACGACATCCAATTCTCGCCTGCGTTCGTGCTCTTAGACACGCCATAGATTCCACCTCCGGCGAAAAGGGTGGTGGGCGTGGCCGGGTCAATCGCCAGACCGGAAATAGAGTCATCCATCAGGCCAACGTTGATCGCGTTCCAGCTACCGCCGCGGTCGATGCTTTTAAACACCCCGCCGAGATACGTTCCTGCATAGATTCGTTCCGGGTTCTGCGGGTCGATTCTGAGCGTATAAACATAGAGCGCCGTCAAGCCGTCATTGACCGCGTTCCAACTCTCCCCTCCGTTGGCGCTTTTAAACACACCTTTCTGTGTTCCAGCATAGAGTGTAGCGGGATCGAACGGGTCTATCGCCAGGGTTTGGATATTTATATCGGTGAGCCCGTTATTGATCGCTATCCAGTCTATACCACCGTTTATGCTCTTGTAGACGCCGCTCCAGGCCCCGGCGTAGAGAGTCGCCGGATTCAATGGGTCAATCGCCAGAGCCTCGATATAGGCAGACTCCAGGCCGCTGCCAGACGGGCTCCAGCTTCCGCCTGCGTTCGTGCTCTTAAAAATACCGTCGCCTGGTCTGCCTGCATATAGGGTGGTTGGCGTTTGTGGGTCGATTGCTAAGGCGCTGACCGATGTTTGATGATTGTAAACCGGCAGGCCGGCGTTGACCGCCGTCCAGCTATTGCCCCCGTCTATGCTTTTGAACATGCCGCCGCCGGCTGTCCCCACATAGAGGGTGCTCGGCGTCAGCGGGTCAATCGCCAGGTCGTAAACAAAGGTGGCCGTCAAACCGGTGTTGGCTGCTGTCCAGCTATTGCCCCCGTCTATGCTTTTGAACACGCCATGATATCCCGTGGTTGCGTAGAGGATGGTTGGCGTTAATGGGTCTATAACTAGAACTCCGCCCCCTCCGCCTTCGGGTCCAATACTTGTCCACCGATTGATCCCGGCAGCAACGAGACTTACCTGGTTTGTACATAAAAGGGCAATCAGCATGATGAGTAGTGTTTTCCGGAGCGCAGTTTTGGTTATCATAGTGCATATTCTTTTGTAATTATCTTGCCGACCCTTTATTACCCCAATCAACGACAGGGTGTTATTAAGGAGAGGTATTCCAAGAGTTAAGATCGTTGCGGCTATTGTACTACTGGAACAGCCATCAAAAGATCGTTTCCAACCGATTCAAAGGAGAGCTTTTACCGAACACTCAACATCGTCATAACGCTACGAATCCGCATTGACCGGTGCATCCGGAAAATTTACAAATATTTTTCTGTCATCTGGGTTGAAAACTTTATGTGCGCAATCGGAACTTCGGTAGAAGTGGCTATACCTATCATATTCCCCCACCACCTCCTCGGGTAGCACACCACGCCTTCGCTCGTCAAGGCCTTCGCCCCTGGCAAGCGCCCGCTTGCCGGGTTCCCCTCCTTGACTTCGCTTCGGCGGGTGTGCAGAACTCCGGTTAGGTAAGCGCTGGCGCTCACGCCACACTATGCTATTGTATAAGAGAAAGGGGGTGAGATCGTATGGACTACCAGAAAGTTATCCTGGTTGGAAATGCATCCACCGATGCGAAACTCCAGAAGTCAAAGAAGGGAGACGTGTCGTTCGCTACCTTTAGCGTTGGCATCAAAGGCGGCAAGGATCGCACGACGTTCTTTCCCGTGGTGGTGTTTGGCAACCTGGGCGAATCCTTGACGCCGTATATTGCGAAAGGCCGCCAGGTATTAATCGAAGGACGCATCGAGCTGAGCAGCGCCGGTCGGTTCAACGTTGTAGCCGACCACGTTGCGCTGGGCACGCTCCCCCAGGGAGCCAAACCGGAGGAGACATCCGAGAAACCCGCGTAGGTGGTGCGCTTGCCAGACGTACGAGGTGCGCCTGGCTGCGCGGCCCGCCCACCCCCGATTGCGCGAATGCCTTTATGCCATTGCGTAACCGCATCAAAGGCAGCGATATACCGATGTGCTATTGTAAATGTATGGGAAGTCCTGAACGTCAGCCGGCTGCCCAACCTCAACCAGAACTTGAAGTTCTGGATCCGCACCATTTCTATGCAGCATATGTGTTTGACAGAGCTAACGAGCGAGAGCCAGATATTCTTACATTGATCGAACAAGCTCAAGAGCTAAGATATCCAATCCGGCATTGGTGGCTTTCAGACGCCATGGATTTGCAAGGATTCCCCGACCGACTGATTGTCTGCATTCATCACCCTTCGCACTCCGAGGATGCCGGGATCGATTTGTATGACGCCCTCCGGGAGAAGGGTATCCGTTGGGATGATTTGGAGGCTGCTGTTGTTGAAGAGTATAAATATTTAGGCAAGGCAGTCAACGGACTGAGCGATATCCATTCCCCAAGCGGAGCTCTTCTATTCCCCCACTCCACTTCGGAAGATGAAGATGCAGTTTCAGAGATTGATTGACGCTCCCCCCTCCCATTTTATACAATCCAATCATGTCAGGTATCGAATGGAAACGGATGACGCCAGAAGACGTGATCCGGGATGTCGAGACCAGCGTTCGGCAATATCGCGAAAACAAGTATGCGTTCCAGGTTGGATTGAAAGACCTAGATTTTGATATCAACCAGGAGCAGCTAGCCGAATTAGGGTTGCATCTCCCATTCGAGAGCATCAGCCAGGCAGAACAAGCCCTCCGCGCCGGCATCATTTCACCTACGGTATTTGTCGAAGAAGATGATACCCGCCACCAGGTGTTGGTCTTTGACCATCGGCCTGTAGCATATAGCGGCTTTATGGATTGCGTTACACACTCCTTGACGCTGACCGATCAAGGCTTGTTTGAAGTCGGTCGGTATCCCGCCGTCAGCCTGTCGTCTCAGAGCCGATACTGGCAGTGGTTCCTGCACCGCTGCCTGGCTACCCCCGCGGAATTACTCGATTGGAACGAGAGTAGAGACCTCTCATCAAAAGATTTGTTGGAAAAGGTCTACGGAGCCTTCCTGTCAGGGTAGTTATGGGTTCTTTCCCTATCGTCAGAATAGCTCTATTTCCGCCGCACATACCCTTCATTAATCCAATTTTCTAACACCCCCAACGCTTTTGGTTGCGTCAAGGAATTGCCAGCGATTGCGTTGCCTTCGCCGTTCCTCCTTGACGCCAGCGTTTGGGGTGTGGGTTCTCCGGTTAGAGGAGCGATGCTGCTTCTCACAAGAAAACGAGCATCCAGAAAGGGGGTGAACGTATGAAACTAATGACCAAGGAGCTTGAGCTCAGATTTGCCCAGGTCGGTTCGCAAGAACAGGTTGAGGACCCGTTGATCATCGCCAAATTCTTCAATCCTGCCGGAGCCGGGACTTGGTATGCCACGGAATACGATCCGGAGACCCGTATCTTTTTTGGGTATGTATCGATCTATG
This sequence comes from uncultured Anaerolinea sp., assembly GCA_964595435.1. Classification (GTDB taxonomy): domain Bacteria; phylum Chloroflexota; class Anaerolineae; order Anaerolineales; family UBA4823; genus RBG-16-57-11. The sequence goes on from CAZQQJ010000045.1 coordinate 28,372, forward strand.
GGGATTGGAACGATGAATGGGGTGATTTTTCTCTTGACGAGCTAGAATCTTATCGAGGACCGTTTGGCTTAGGGATCGAGCGCGATTTGTATTTTGGCGAGCAGCGTGCCAGCCAGGCAATAAAGAAATAACTGGCGGTACCTCAGCGAAAGGCCCTTCCAGCCAGGGCCTTTTCGCTGTGCAGGCGTCGTTGTCCAAGACTGGACAACGACGCGGCGAATATGCTACTGTATCCATCGAGGGGGAACACATGCCACCTGAAGAATTCCACTCCCCTATCCCGAAACGACCGTACGAAATATTCGGTTTTACCGAACGTGAGAGCCTCTCTTGGCGCGTAACCCAGGCCCGATTCGATGAAATCCTTGCCGATAAACAGACCATGATTCATGGTATCAGTCCATCCACCAATGACTATGGCGAGTTTCTTTTCGTCACCACCAGCCGACCGGGAATCAACGAGCGGCTCGCGATGACTTTTTATGGCCTGGGATTCCATGACCACCGCGAACGCTGGATTACGGATGAATGGTTCTGGTATCAAACCAGTTTAGATGCCAAAACGAAGCAGGAAACAATCAAGAAGGAGGAGGCAAAGAAAATCATCGAGCAGCGCCGCGATGAGATCGCACCCTACCTCCGGGATGCCGAACAGACCGAATACGGTAGGCTGTTTGAGATACTCGCTGATCTGACTGACGAAGATGGGGCGTTGGCTGAAATGGAAGACTTTGCATCACTCAATGAGTGGATCGCACAAGTTGATCGATCTGTTCCACCTGAAGAGCCGCCGGTTGAACCTTCCCCAACCGGAGAGAACCTGCTTGACCAGGTTTCGCGTGAGAAGTTGCCGCCGCTTTACAGTGGCGAAGAGAAAGGCCTGGACGCGGTAGCGCAGGTCAAGTTTTTCACGCCAGATAGCAGTTGGACCTGGTACGCCAGCGAATTCGATGGAGAGGATATCTTCTTCGGGCTGGTGGATGGCCTTGAACTCGAACTTGGGTATTTTTCGCTTCAGGAACTCCAGGAGATCCGTGGCCCACTGGGGTTATCTATTGAGCGGGATCTTCATTACGAGGCGAAAAGCTTGAATGAACTGATGAATTTACACCGCCACATGCGACAAGAATAGACCTGATTAGTCAATGTAAACAGCAATGAATGGCTTGCTCCCTTCGTTGTAGCCGAGCTTGATAGTTATTGCCCCATCGCGGCGGGTGGTGACACACTTTCGCTCTTCAGAACTTCCATCCTTGTGATGAACAACCCAGCCTCTGGTCACACTTCCATATTCGCCAACTGCGCTCGAATCGCTTGGGCCATCGGAAATGATGGTAAGACGGGGTTTGAAATGATCGAACAACTCTCTATAAAAGGCGGATTGACGCCCATGATGCGGTGCAAGAAGGATATCAGCGCCAGAAATAGCGTTACGAAACCTCGGTGACTCAAGGAGTTCTTTCCAAGACGGAGGTTCATTATCCCCTGGAAGAATAATTTTGCTTTGCGCGTAACTCATCACGGTCACGAGACTATGGTTGTTGAGATTTGAACGACCACAGGAAGACGGGCTAAATAGTTGGATATCCACCCCGCCGTTATTGGTTGCCGACTGCGGATTCTTGCCACTATCCACCGGGGCCGAATATCGACTATTGATTTCCCAATATTTGTCGATATAGACCTCATTAGCCGCCCCTTGATTAGCCTGTCTGATATCCTGCTCAGTCAAATGGTTCGGCCTGCGGAGTACCCGGGGCGAAAGGGCATCAAAATTAAAAATGTCATCAATGTGGTCCTTATGAGGATGGGTAATGATAACGTAATCGAGTTGTGACACTCCGTAATTGCGTTTCAGGTGAAGAAGCGGACTGAAATCTGCTTTTCCAGCACTAATATCACCAGTGCCTAAATCTTGAACGATGTGAGTGCCGTTCGGGGTTTTTATGTAGGTAGCGCTGCCATGTTGAACATCCCAAACAACCATATTTAACATTGTCTGCTCCTTACCTGAGGTATCCAATTACGGTTTTTCCTTCGCATCTATCGCCGCCAAAAACATTGTCCACGAGCTCTCTGCATACCGGTCCGCGGCGGTCTTTGTAGACTTCGGAAGGAACGTCAATCGAAGGATTACAGCACTAACTGCAAGAAGCGCATTCAGGACACCGCCAACAAGAAGCGTATCATTTCGATACACAAACCAGAGCGCGCCACAGACACCTGCGCCGATAACAGCCAACACAAACCAAATGCCCCAACTCCCCAGAAGATTCCGGAGAAACCCATACTCGGCATTGTGTATAAGACAGACACCAGTTGGGTCATTCCGACGAACGATTGCCTTTACTTGAGCAAAGGCCTCCGCAATACATTTATCTGCTGCCTTGCCATCTGATACCTCCTCATCTTTTGAAAGGAGTTTTATTCCACATTTGCGTTCGACTATATCATGCACTTGCTGCTTCAAATTTTCGCCAAACATAGAATCGCTCCAACGAAGGAATCGGGTGGACGGTGGACCACCCCATCCTTCCCACAGATTATTTTCAATGCGCCTCCCGCATGCGCGAACTACGAATGAAAAAAGATAGGCGAAAAACACAAATACCAGTGCGCTGCCACCAAATTGGACAAGAAGATTGGAGGTTTCTTGTACCAATGGGAGGAGTGCAAACAAGGTGATGATGATCGGTGAGGCAACAATCACCGCAGGCGCATATCGAGCTCTCAGTTCATACGGATCGAGAAAGTTCATGGTTCTTCCCTTCGGCAGCTAGGCTCTCATTCACGTAATACTCCTACGTGGAGTAAACACGTGTGGATAAACCCCCCGGCCCGTTACTACAGTAACATGAGTAGGAAGGGGGATACTATCAAGGTTCCGCTTGATCTTTGCGACTGCCTCCATGTCCGTAGAGCTGAGACTGGGGCCGCCCATTGGGTGAGTGTGCCACTCCCCCACGTAACCAAGCATCCCGCCGGTTCGTTCTTGGATTTCTACTACACGATCTGGTATATCCTGTGTTCCCCGCACGAAGGCAAACGGACCGCTTTTGCTGTCAGGAGGAGCAGGTAATACGCGAGTAACGTAAATAATCCGACGTTTTAGGTTGACAAGACCGATGAGTAAACCACCAGTCTCATTGGGTGCCGCTAGTCGTAGCAACCGTTTCATCTCCTGATCCAGACCATATCGAAACCGGATTTCCCATTCCGGGTCATTTCGGGCAGTAAGTTTGGTCACCGGACCCACTTGAAGAGACTGAGAATTGAAATGAAAACTTTCCTCATCGTTGTACTGGCTAATTTGAAGAATACCAGTGCCCTTTGGGAGCGGCTGGGTGGCAGCCTTTCGAAAGCCGGTAGTGAAGGCTGAGCTATGAAGGGAAACGATCTCGTCTGCAAGGCGCATCGTTTCAGAACTGCAACTCAACCCAATGTATATTTCTTCCAAGATTGACCCGACCTGTTCTTCTCGTTCTTGTTGATTCCGTCTTAACCATCGCGATAAACCGCGGTTGTCAATCGCTAGGTCAAACAGAAGAACCTGTAGGTCATCTAACCTTGGATTCCGGTTCTTGCCCTCAATGCTCATGAATCCCAAATTACCAGAGTCCGCAATTTCACAGCGGCAACAGGAGAGGGTTTCTGGCAGAGAAACATGACTGAAAACGTTTAGGAGTGTTGGGGAGGCTGTAACATCAATGATCCAAGAATGCTGGTTAAGCCGTTCCCTCTGGTTTAAAAGAACATCGACCGCGGATTCTTTGATAACCTCCAGATGCAGTGAGCTTTTGTCCGCGTAGTACATCGCTTCAATAACGTTCTTCACCCCCTCAGCCTTATTTCCCCCCAAACTTTCACTCAGTAGCGCGTGGCGGACTAGGTTATGGGGTGAGAGGTTATCGTAGTCAATGATAGTCATATCCCCCTGGCCGCTTCGGGCAAGATGAAGGATCATCTTGGACCCGACCGCCCCGCATCCGAGGAACAATAGCGGCCCCAAGTCCACGTCCGTTGGTTGTGAGGATATCTCGCGCGCGCGACGGAGCGTGAGCGGCGTTCGGTGGCCCATGCTCAACACCTCGGCATTCGGATCCCACTCCCCATCTTTCGGCCAGTGCTCACCACTTGCAACAACGATAAAGTTGAGGATCTCCAGGTTGGAGTCCGTTCTAATTAATCGTTGGGGGCGGGGAACAACCAGCGTAATCGGTACCCCCCCAAAAAGTTGTAACTCGTTCGAAAGGTATACGGAGAGCGCTTCCTTCAACGGGATTCCGAGCTCTTCAGCCCACGTTTGGAATGCGCCGAGGGTATCGGGAAGGGAGCCAAAAAAGTGATTACAAATTCGATCCTGGGAAGGCCATGCCAGTATGCCAAATAGCATTCGCTGGATTCCCGCTTTCGCTGAACCCTGCTCATTATAAAAGCTGTTTATTAACCTACTGAGTTCAAGTGGCTCTTCGAAAGCATCATTGTTAAGCGCGCTGATCAGCCGAACGGCATACGCATCAGTTCCAATAAGGGGATCCTCGCTCGAATTATTCAACAACTTATACCAGAGGGAGGTAAATCCGCCGCTTCCCGCGCTGTTCAGCCAGTGTTGATTAACTTGTTCTCGTATCTTATACGGTTCGTAGATACTATATCCCAGGAAGTTTGTTATCCGCGTCTCCTCAAAGCCGTCTTCTTCCCGAATTAACCGTTCACTCGCAGCATCCCGCAACCACGCTTGTACTCTCCGGACGAGATCAACAATCGTGTGCTCCGCAAACCAATTATTCACACTGCCTCGGTGAAGACAAAACCATACCGGCATTCCAGGGCGAGTTGGGATGAGATGTGGCACATGGTTGGAAGGGAAATCTCGCCGGTTTGAGAAGACACGTGGTGCCTGGTATGGGTAGCGTTGTTTGTCCAGCACCAGGAAGATCGGTTCCCGTTCGCGAATATCCAGATCACCAACAGGGCCACGCGATGGGAGATCAACATCCACTTCTACGGGGATGGCGATATGGCCGCTGTTCCAATGCAATCCGACAATCGCTTGTTCGGGAAACGAACGTTGGAGGTCAGTGATCGCTTCCCGGATTGCCTGACTCAGTGTTGCGGGATCTTCGGGCGACTGACTATCGGTGAAGTACGTATCAGCCATATGTCTGTGGCGATCCTACTGCTGCCCGTACAGCAGCCGATGATGAAATGGCACTCGAACGCGCCTCGTCAACTTTTTGCGGGCCATTTTTCGTTAGTCGAAATTTGAGCGGCTGGGGTTTCTTCTCATTAGGATATTCCATGGTCGCAAAAAAGCGTTTTTCACCAACCACTTTCACATATTCGGCCTTCGCTGCAAAATGCGGCGGATTATCGTCATCATCTTTGATCGGCTTACATGATGCTACGACCATCGCTCCCTCGCGCTTCTTCTGGAGCAACTGGATGACTTTTTTACTTGGTGTTTGGTTGTCTTCATATGGTTCTCGGCTGAAAAATGACCACGAGCAATGGTGCGGGGCCAGGAACAAATCCCATTTCAGGGTAGCTTCTTTGCTTCTGGCGAGAATGTTTTCCCACACCTCGCATCCAGCATCGCCACCAAAAAATGCCAAGTCAGCGTGTTCTTGGTTGTCAACATCGAAACGCGCCTGGAGTACAACGCTCGTCAAATTCCGTTCCCCCCAGGTCGAGTCGGTATCTTCCTTAAATGGCGCGTGAATAAAAAAGGAGAAATCTGATTTGATCGAGCCGTTGAGTAAATTAACGGTCGTACCAGGCGAAGAGATGATCGCATCAAGACCTTCCAGTTCGTCACAATCAGAGTGTCCGATTATGCGGAGCCGGTTGCCAGGGTTTTTTCTGCTGAGATCATTTTCCTGGTAAAGCCTCATGCGCCGCCTGGCTTCCCGACGAAACGCTTTCGCCTGTTTACAAAGCTCAGTATCTTCTTTGACGAATAAGCGCGGCGTGAACCAGAGTTCATCGATCCGAATTAACCCATCCCCCCGGTCATCATTGTTGTAATTTGCGGGATCGCCGGTGTAGAAGGTATCCGTGAACCCCCGGCAGTGATCCTGATCGGCATGCGAAAGAATGAACACGTCAACGTAGGGGGTCTTCTCTTTGTCTTTCTTAAGTTCTTTCAGCAGGTGGTTATGGACATCGTATCGACTCGGGTCCTCATCATCTTCCGATGTTTCGGTTATATTACAATCGATGATGATGTCTGTTTTGTCAGTAAGCCGAATGAGGCTTGTATCTCCGTTCCCATCTGGGAAGTACGTGATGGAAGCGTCGCTCATTGCATTCTCCTTTTGCGATATATGATCTCTGCGTAGAATTTCCCGCAATTCCGATATTAACGTAACATGAAAGGGACTCTATCACAGGTTCATTTCGCTGTCAATGGAATTCATGATAGAATTACGTATATAACAAAACATGTCCGGTTTTGAGAGACTATCGGTTCATGGCCGAATATTTCTTGGGAGGTTCCCCATGATGAAACTAGGAGACCGCATTCGAGAGCTCCGAAAAAGCAAGGGGGAAACACTGAAAGAAATTTCAGGGAGTACAAATTTATCGGTGTCTTACCTTTCGGATATTGAGCGAGGACGCACAAATCCATCGCTGCAAACGCTCGATACCTTAGCAGAACACTTCGGAATCAGTGTCACAGATTTATTATCGGGTGTAGAATTTGCCGGTATACCGACTGATAATGCTCTTCCTCCAGGGCTTGCAGAACTATTAAACGACTCCTTGTATGGACCTGATATTGATAACTCATGGAGAGAGTTATTGATGAAAATTAATCTCCGGGGTAAACGTCCGCAGACCAAGAAGGAATGGTTAGAACTTTATTGGTATTTGAAACGCATCCTTGAACCATCGTGAGGATACTGTGCCCGTTGCGCCTCTTCTCACCGACCGACAACTGCGCGAACGCATTATCGAACTTGTACAAGACGCTCGCAAAAAATTACCGGAAACCGCTTCCACAAGAGACATTGAAGCGGCATTCTCTCTTTCCGTCACTGAGGAAATCCTTCCACTCAATAAGGATGGCGCATATCTGGAGAATGAGTCCAAGATCATCATAAACCGGACTATCATATCGGGTGAACGACGCAGGTTCACGCTCTTCCACGAACTCATCCACTTCCTCATCCGAGAAGATGGGAACCTGTACTCCTACCTCCATGATGCCTATGAGGATTCAGCCATCTTTGACCGGACAATTGAGACCCTCTGCAATGTCGGCGCAGCGGAATTCATCCTCCCGCGCGATCAGGTTCGTGCGCTGATCGATCAATCTGGCTTTACAATCGGGTTAGTACCTCAGTTGTGCCAGCAGGAACAGGCGTCGGGGCCTGCGACATTAATTCAGTTAATTCAGTGCGCCCCAAATCGGTGCTATGGGGTCATCTGTGAATATGGCCTACCACCAAATGCTCACCATGCCGACCAACAGGCGTTTATCCAAGCCCACCAATCCCCTACGCTCTATGTCCTCTATGCCATGTGGTCGCCAACTGAGAAATATCCGCTTGCGCGCTTTACTACAATTCCGAAGGATCACTTCCTTTCACAGGTTATTCCTGATGGTAGTTTAATCAAAGGGAAGGACCGAATTCCGTTTCGATCCGGTACCGATTGGAGCACGCCTGTTGAAGCGATTTATTTCCGAGGGAAAGTCTACGGATTGTTCAATGTTTCGCCTGCACCAAGCCCCAACCAACTCCGCTTGCTATAACCACTGATCAGGTAGGAAATTGCAATGCCACGAAACGAAGACGCTACTCGTCGTGAACTCATCAACCCGAAAATTCATGCGCGCGGTTGGACAGAGGACATCATCCGACCTGAGAAAACCGTTGGTCAGGTGGAAATTATCGCCGGTCGTCCGCGGCGTGGTAAAGGCCGCATGGATTACCTCCTCTGTCTGCCGGCTGAAGCCGGAAAATCGCCGCTCCCAATTGCCATCTTAGAAGCAAAACGCGAAAACGAGCTTCCCGGCTTAGGCATCCAGCAGGCCCAGGCGTATCGCCAGCGGTTCAACGTACCATTCGTATTTTCCTCCAACGGGCATCTGTTTTCCCGATGGGACGAGCAGTCCGGTCTGGTAGTGGATCACCTTCCCCTGGAGCAATTCCCTACTCCAGCGGACCTACGGATACTCTACGAACAGATACGAGGCATTTCGCTTGCTGCTCAGGAGTCGCAATCATTGTTTGCGCCGTACAAAGGTGGGGAAGCCGCGCGCTGGTATTTTCAGGATGCGGCCATTCGCGCAACACTGGAGAAAATTGCCCGCGGCGGCAATCGTATCCTGTTATCCCTGGCAACCGGCACCGGGAAAACGATCATTGCAGCGCAGTTGCTCCATAAATTGGCGCAAAGCGGCCAATTGCGTAAGGCGCTCTTTGTCTGTGATCGAGATGAGTTGCGCACCCAGGGTTGGACGAAGATGCACGCCATCTTTGGCGATAACGCCCAGATCGCAACGTCTGATGACCCTAAAACCAACGCCCGCATCGTCATTGCCTCTTATCAGACGTTGAACATAACCGGTGAGGATCGGGAGCCTCGGTTTTGGCATGAGAATTACCCGCCTGGCACATTCAGTCATATTATTATTGATGAGTGCCATCGCTCAGCCTGGGGGAAGTGGAGCATCGTACTGACGGATAATCCGGATGCCGTTCATATCGGGCTTACCGCTACGCCTCGTGTTATCGTTGGCGGACGGACGGAGGATCCTGCTCGCAGGGCGGACGAGGAAATCACCAATCATAATTTCGAATACTTCGGCCAGCCGGTCTATGAATATCCCATGTGGATGGGCCAGGAGGATGGCTACCTTGCAGCTAGTGAAGTCATTCGACGGAAGCCCGATCTTGACCGGACCACGATCACCCGCGCGGATATAGAGCAGCGCACAGCTACCGACCCGTTTACCGGCCAGCGAGTAGAACCGGAGAGACTGCAAGACCAGTACACCGCTCGTCAGTACGAAGAGAAACTTATGCTCCCTGACCGCGTTCAGGCGATGTGTGAGGATTTGTTCGAGCATTTACTCAATACGGGCGGACCACTCCAAAAGACCATTATCTTCTGTGTACGCGATACCCATGCCACGATGGTCACGCATGCCATGAACAACCTGTACCAGACCTGGTGCCAGGCGAGGCATGAGTGGTCTGTGGAGAATTACGCGTTCCAATGCACTGGCAATCCTAATCTGCGCCCGTCTGCTGAGCAACTCATCCCTGACTTTCGCGGTTCCAAATCTTCGCACTTCGTTGCCGCAACGGTCGATCTCCTCTCTACTGGGGTAGATATCCCTAACCTGGAAAACGTTGTCTTCTTCCAATATTTGCAGTCGCCCATTGAGTTCTACCAGCGCGTCGGACGCGGCACCCGTACCGGCGAGCCGCGCGGCAGCAAGCTGATGTTCCGTATCTACGATTACACAAACGCCACACGCCTCTTTGGTCACTCCTTCGAGTCGCGCGGATATCCTTCCCGTGAATACCAGCCGCCATTGGAATATGCCGCCAGGGGAGAAGGTGTACGTGAAACCACCCAGGAAACAAACCTCATTCGGGTAGAGGGTTTTGACGTTCACATCATGGGCGAAGGACGAGCGATTGTGGTTGAGGAGGATGGTCGTGAGACGCTTATTCCGGTAGAGGAATATGAGCAGCGGCTTGCGGAAAAGTTGACCGAGGTTGCCCCCTCGTTGGATGAATTGCGAACACGCTGGATCTGGCCAGACCGCCGTCGCGATCTTCTCGAACGATTGCCTGGCGATGGTGCTTCGGTCCGACTTCTCCGCTGCTTGCGAGACCAGGAAGCGTGTGACCTTTATGACGTGCTGGCTGAGTTGGGTTACGGGGCAGCAGCTCGCTCCCGTGCTGAACGAGCCGCTGCGTTTTCATACAAACATCGCCAATGGCTCAAAGGTTTACCCCCGAAAGCAGAGCAGGTCCTCTATGCAATGGCTCGTCAGTTCGAGCGCGGCGGAATAGAAGAACTGGAAACCATCAATATCTTTGATGCCCCGGAGGTAAAAGTTGCTGGTGGTTTTGAGGCGATAAAGTCCTTACCTATGTCACCAGGCGACTTAATTATCGAAACGAAAACGAGATTGCTAGCCCCATGAATAGGATTGCCACCTCATTAGAGAAATCTCTTCCCTTAAACTGGGAAATAAAAAAGTTGGGCGATCTGGCCGATTACATTAATGGCCGAGCATTTAAGCCAGAGGATTGGTCCACGAATGGACTACCAATAATTCGCATTGAAAACCTTACCGATCCATCCGCCCCATACAATTCGTTTGATGGTTCAGTAGAGGCAAAAAATCTCGTTAACGATGGAGATTTATTGCTATCGTGGTCAGCAACACTTGACGCTTTTCTATGGAATAGAGGTCAAGCTGTTCTTAATCAACACATCTTTAAAGTTTGTGAAAACAAAGATTTGGTTGAAAGGAAGTTCCTCTATTTTTTATTACGAGCAACGATGTCTCGTATCCGACTTCAAATTCATGGTGCAACCATGAGGCATATTACTCGTCCAATATTTGAGTCCATTCGGGTGCTAATTCCAAAAGATCTCAATGAACAACAAGAAATATCCAACCGTCTTGAAATATTAACTGCGCAGGCGCACCGAGTTATCCAATCTGCGGAAAGGCAACTCAAGGCGGCACTCCTCCTTTCCCAAAGTATTGTCAATCGGGAAATGGAGGAGGCCGGTGCTCCAGAAGGAGCCTTGATAAATGTGCTCCGATCACTTCCTACAAGTGGATGGCCACATGCATACGGAAATAAATCGGAAGGAGTACCATTTCTTACTCTAACTTCTGTTTTTAATTTTAAATACGACGGAACACAGGTGAAATATACAGATCACCCGGTAAATGAAAATAGCGATTACTGGGCACAACCAGGGGATATATTCCTGAGTCGCAGCAACACACCTGAATTGGTCGGTCAAGCGGCAATCTACGATGGAACTCCTGCTCGCGTTGTCTTTCCAGATTTACTAATTCGTTTGCAGCCTGACCCTAACAAAGCAGACATTCGGTTTGTTCATTACTGGTTAATGAGCCAAGTCGCTCGAAAATATATTACTTCGAATGCCAGAGGAAGTTCTGGGACGATGAAGAAAATCACGTTGGAGATGGTCCAAGCATTGCCATTTCCATCCCATCTCGAAAGGGAACAACAAGAACTGATTGCCAATTCCATCGAGCAGGAAATTATGGCGGCAGAGAAGATAACAGTAGCTTCAAAACTTCAATTTGAATCAGCAAACGCTCTACCTAACTCGTTTCTACACGAGACTTTTGGCAGTTTAACTCCATCAGTTGAGAATTGAAAATGACCAAAATTAATAAAAAGAATAACGGCGTAATCACGAACCAAGCATCGCTGGACCGCGCTGTTTATACCATCTGCAACATCCTCCGGCGTGATAAGGCAAAAGGGGCACGATTATATGTCCCCGAATTGACCTGGATGATATTTCTTAACGCTCTGGATCAAAAAGAGAGTTTAGAAGACCAACGAGCGAATGCTTTAGGTATTACCTTTAGCCCATCCATTGAGCCACCCTATCGTTGGCGAGACTGGGCAGTTAAGCCAGCGAATGGTCAAATTTTCGCTACGGATCATATACCAGGGTGGAAACGAAACGAACTAGCCAAGCAGCCCATCGGGTCGTTCCTAAAATTTGTCAACGGGGAGCTATTTCCTTATCTTCGAAATCTAGGTGAGAAGCCAGGAGCGACAGACCGCCAGCGTGTTATTTCAATGATTTTTAGCAACAAAGAACAAACCATATTAGAGAGTGAAAACAACCTATTAGACGCTTTAGACAAGGTCGATTCCCTAACCCGTTCCGAAATCAGTGATCAACACATTTTTCTTATCTCCCAGGCTTTTGAGGGCTTGCTACCTCGATTAGGCGAAAAGAAGAATGATGGTGGTCAATTCTTTACCCCTCGTGAAGTTATCCGCGCTATTGTCGGTACAATCAATCCGAAACTAGGGAAAACCGTCTACGACCCTTGCTGTGGCACCGGTGGTTTCCTTATCGAAGCATACAAGCACATGGTTGCACAGGGACCAACCGGCACACAACTCGACTTGCTTAAAACCGAAACCTTCTGGGGCCGCGAATATGCCAATGAAGCAATCCCTATCACGTTAGCAAATATGGTATTGCACGATATAGACCTTCCGCGAATCTGGCATGGTAACACCCTCACCGGTATTGCCACGGAAGCTGCCCTCTTTGAAGGTGCGCCGATGCAGTTCGACTACATCCTGACTAATCCACCATTTGGCAGCAAGGAAGGTAAAGATGCACGGGCTGCATTTGCTTACAAATCCAATAAAGGGCAGGTGCTTTTCTTGCAGCACATTATCGATTCCCTTGCAGAAGGTGGCATGTGCGGCATGGTCATTGATGAAGGTGTTTTGTTTCACACGAAGACCACTGCATTTCAACAAACGAAACGGAAACTGCTCAGCGAGTGCGACCTATGGTGTATCGTAAGTCTACCGCCAGGCGTCTTTGTCAACGCCGGTGCTGGTGCGAAAACCAATTTACTCTTCTTTACCAAAGGTTGTCCAACGCAGCGTATCTGGTATTATGATTTATCGGATATCAAAGTCACCAAAAAGAAACCTCTTACATTCGAACACTTCAAGGATTTCTTCTTCCGCTTGTCACTAGACGCGGATGACCCTGGACGAATCAGTGAACATAGTTGGTATGAAGAAATTGAAACAATTAAAGGCAAGAAATATGATCTAAAAGCCACAAATCCCAACGCGCCGGATACGACGGACAAACGGACACCGGGGGAATTAATTTCTATTATCAAACAGGCTCAATCAGAGATCGAGGAAGGCTTACAAGTCCTTAATGAATTATTGGGAACCTGAGCTATTTACTCTTTCTCAGGCCCGATCCTCATGCCTGGCTTAACTGCCATCCTGACGGATGAAACAAAGCTATCCGCAAGACTTGAGTGCACGATATCCTCTTCCGGCTTACCGATGGGGGGTAATCCCCTATTCTCAATCTGATCGAGTAGTATATTTACCTTGGTCAATACAATATTTAAATCCGAGTTAGCAGGATTTTGCGAAGATTTGAGGCCTGGGTCACCGAGCTTTAGCAGTGCTTCGGTCATTACGTGCCGCACACTGTAGCCTTTTGAACACCAGGCCTCAAGGATCTCAAACGCATCTGCTTCCCGCTTGTTGCTTTTGTCCAACCGGAAGCTGATGACTTCGCTCATACGGCTTGCAACGCCTCATACAGCCGCCACAGCTTCAATCCTCCACGAACATTCGCCAGATGGATGCTATCCAGATCATCTGCGAGGATAACTCTCTCGTGGTTCAGGATTGGCAGCAATCGTTTATGGAGCAGCCCACTCCCACCGCCTGTCAGAATAATCGCATCCCAACTCAATGCACCGCCTGCAATCCGTTGGTAGGTATCTGCAATGCGATTGAGCAACATATTCGTCGCTTCTTTGACTTCCTTTTCGCATGGGTAGCGCCGGCCTGCACCCTCAAAGACACCAGTTACAATGGCGCGCCGGACACGCTCTGGCGGCAATACCGGAGTATCCTTGACCGCTTGCAGGTGGTTTGCCCGGAAGCTTTCCTCAAAATCCGCTACCACATTCTGAACGCCGGCAGGCACGCTGCGGGCCAGGCTGTAATCCACTTCTCCGCCAGGGTTGACTGCGATCCAGTCCGTTGTAAAGCCGCCAATGTCAATGACCAGTGAGCGGCCACCGTTGAGGTCCGTGTGCTGATAGTGTTGCCCATCTTCGGTTAGTAACACGTTCATCAAGCCGCCGACCGGCTCATCAAAGGTGTTTGCGTAGCTCACCCGAAACCGGCGCTCATGCCCGCCGGTTTCAACCAGCCACTCCCCTACCACAGACTTCATCAGATCTTCCCGGAACATCGCATCCCCTGGCGGGTGACTTCCAAAGACTGCCACGTCCATGCCACGGTCGTACAACCGACCCAGGACAGCCGCAGCAAAAATGCCGTAGTAATCCCGTGTGTACCGGGAAGCGCCCGTCCTTTGGGTGTGGACGCCATATCGCTCAGCACTCTCCCCTACTACATATGGCTCCCCATTGATCCGAACATAATCCTGGAGCTCGCTTTGCTTTCCGGCTCTCGAAACGATGCTGGTATATTCCGCTTCAGTGAGAGGCTTGAACGCATGAGGGAACGCAAGTTCGCTTCGTTCGCGCCGGGCAATTTTGGCTTTGATAATGCTGTTTCCTGCATCTAAAATTAGCACGCTCATGGGATCCTCCTGTTTACATTCGTATACGCTGACCGTTTACAATCGTCTACGTAAACTATCGTGGGGATTAACCGGGCCCGGAAATCCGGTTGCCAGGCTGCTTTCGGCCCGCACCGCAGATCATTTGATCGGACCGCCAGGTCGAGATATGTCTCCAAGGAAACAAGATCGATCAACCAGACCTGGCCGACCTTCATGCCATCCAGTTTTCCAGCGCGCAGCAGCCGCCGTAGATATTGGGCGTTATAGCCCGATATCTCGGTTGCTGCTTGAACAGATATGTGGTTGACGATGAGGTGTTCAGTTGAAAGATTGGTGGGAATTTTTGTATTTAAAGCACTCATCTCGAACTCTCACGTAACAAGTTGGTGGGGAGTTCTGCGAGCCTGTCACGCTGGTCAAAGCGCAACATGTCCAGAAACTCTTCCACTGCGATGTCACGCAGTTCGAGATGGGTCTTTGTAGGTGCCCCCACAGAGATTCGAACTCTGGTTTTAGCCTTGAAAGGGCTGCGTCCTGGTCCCCTAGACGATGGGGGCAAATCAATCCTGTCGCTTTTTCAAGCGACGGGATTGTACCACTGCATGCCTTACGGGTCAAGCACTCCGTGAGAATTGTTTACCCGGTCAAAACAAGCCGCCCGGCAAACACCCAATCCCGAGACGTCTGATCTCAAAGGTCCTTTACTTTGGAATAATCGTCACCTTGCGCCGCGGGTCCTCGCCCACGCTTTCCGTGGTCACATCGGGATGATCGCGCAGCTCGATGTGTACCAGGCGGCGCTCGTTCGCCGGCATAGGCTCCAACACCTGGCGGCGGCCGGTGCGCGTCGCCTGCTCAGCCATGCGCCGGGCAAGCTGGCGAATCTGTTGGGCGCGGCGAGCGCGATACCCCTCCACATCCACCACCAACGGCACGGTATGGCCAACTTCCTTAGATAGGATCAGGCCGGCAATATATTGCAAGGCATTCAAAGTCTCCGCCTTAGGGCCAATCAAAATACTCAAATCATCACCGCGTACATCCACCATCACGGGTGATTTGTCCCGGTCATCCTCCGGCTCCGCAAGTCGTGCTGTCACCCGCGCCCGTACACTCATCTTCTTCAACAGCTCTTCAACCGTCTCGCGAGCAATATTCAACAATCGTTCCTCTTGTTCCACGGGCCGCGTTTCACCGGCAGGTTGCACGGTGTCAGCCGGAGGAGCTTCACTCTGCGAGACAGGCTCCTTCGATTCGGCTGCCATCCGTTCGGCTGGCGTTTCAACTGCCGGAGCCGCGGGTGCAGGCTCTACGCTGCTGGCTGCGGGCGCCGGAGCAAGAACTGCGGGCTCCACAGGCAAAGATTTAATGGTCAGGCGCACTCGCGCCTGGCGAAAACCCAGCCCAAACAAACCCCGGCTTCCCGTATCGAGGACCTCAATCTCGACTGCATCTTCAGTCAATCCCAGTTCCGCCAAACCCTTGGCGATTGCTTCTTCTACACTGGGAGCAATTACTTCCAGGCTCGCTCGTTTATCACTCATCTTCGCCTCAAACAATCCAACCCACGCTTCTAAAAAGCATGACTCCAGAGAATCACTTCGTTTTGCCCGTTTTCACAGGCAATAAATTGCTCCAATTCAACTTGCCCATAAAGGCATATTGGGCAATCGAAACCAGGTTGCTGGTCACGAAATAAATCGCCAACCCCGAAGCAAACGTCAATGCCAGATACCCCATCAGCAGGGGCATATATAAATTCATCGCCTGGGTCATTTGTGCGCCCTGCCCGCCGTCACCCGAGGGAGGTGGCGTCATCAACTTCGATTGCAGGTAGGTTGTCACCAGCACCAACACTGCCAGCACTGGAATACCAATACCGAAAATGTACAGGCGCTCCGGCTGGCTGAGATTCATCCACAAGAACATATTATTCACCGGCAGCAGTTTGGCAATATCTGTAAACG
This sequence comes from uncultured Anaerolinea sp., assembly GCA_964595435.1. Lineage (GTDB taxonomy): Bacteria > Chloroflexota > Anaerolineae > Anaerolineales > UBA4823 > RBG-16-57-11. The sequence goes on from CAZQQJ010000045.1 coordinate 44,685, forward strand.
GATAGACATTGTTGAACAAATTCTCCATCTGCAAAGGTGTAACTGGCAGCGCCCGGGTGATCGATTGGTATAGACCGATGATGATTGGAAACTGGATCAGCAGGGGCAAACATGAGCCAAACGGATTAATCCCCATTTCCTGGTACATGCGCATCTGCTCTTGCTGGAGTTTCTGCTTATCATCTTTATACTTCTTCTGGATCGCCTGCCACTCTTTTGACTGCTGCATTTCTTGCATTTTCTGTGTACTCTTCATTTGCTGGGCAGTGAGCGGGTGAGTGATCAAGCGTACCACAATCGTAAACAAAATGATCGCCAGGCCAAAATTCCCCAGCAAGCTGTAAATCCACAGCAGCGTATTCAACATGGGATCGATAATCAGCAAATTCCACAGGTTCATAAGCTTTCAGCTCTTTTCTTAGCCAGACATTACGCCCGATGATCCGCCTACTTGGCTGGCGTATAGGTCCACTTCTGATTGCCATTCACATCCACAGCCACCAGGGCCATTTCTGCTTTCATTGGCGCAATCAAAATCAAATCTCCGGCCTGCACCAGGCCAGTATAAATTTCACCGCCAATCGGCTTGTTCCACAACATACTGCCATCCGCGGCTTTCACAGCATACAAGATACCCGCCTTGGAAGCAAAATAAACCGTTTCCCCGATCAACACAGGCGCCGAGGCGATTGAGCGGTTTTGGGTCGTATCCGGCTGAATCTGCCAGCGCACCGCGCCATCCGCTGCATTCACCGCGTAGAAATACCCATCCGAATCGCCAAAATACAACACACCATCCTGGAGAAGTGGGCTGACAAATATCCATCCTTTTGTAGGCGCCGACCAACGCACCCGCCCGCTCGAAGATTCTAATGCCAGCAGCTTGGAGCTCTTCTCCGGGTTATCGGTTTTCATCCCAAAAGTACCCGCATACATCGCGCCATCCGGCCCCAGGGTTGGGCTGGCCACAATTGCTCCGCCCAGATCATCCGATTCCCACGCCAGGTTGCCAGTCCCAGAATCTACTGCATAAATGTGGTGATCCAATGAAGACACATACAGGGTATCCCCATCCAACACCGGCGTCCCCCAGATTGCATGGCCTGCCTTGAACTTCCAGCGCAGGTTTCCATTTGGGTCTAACGCATAAAGGAAAGAATCCGCCGAAGCGACATAGATATTGCCCGCATCCACCAAAGCACCGCCTATATAATGGTCGGTCGCTCCACTAAATGTCCAGACTGGTTGATCGTTGCCCAGATTCAGGCTGTAAAACACATAGTCGTACCCGCCGATCAATACCTGGCCATCCGCACCCAGGGCCGGGGGCGCATAAAAAGCGGTCTTACCCGCTTTGGATGGGTAGCGCAATTTCTCGGTCCCGTTCAACAGGTCAACCTGGTGGACGTAAGATCCATTGGCCAGCAAAACGGTCCCATTCTTCTCATCAACAGCTATATTCGGCCAGCTTGCTGCCACCTGGCCGCCGCCAGCGCAAGCAGATAATAAACTGCTGAGGATAATGATTAGCACAATCAGATAGATAGTATTTTTTTTCATTTTCGTTTACGGCACCGGATCAAACCCGCCCGGGTTGAATGGGTTACAACGCAAGACGCGCCAGACAGCCATGGCCCCGCCCTTTAAGACCCCATATTTGTAAATCGCCTGGTATCCATAATGCGAACATGTGGGGTAAAAACGGCAGGTATCAGGAGGCAATGCGCGCGAAAAAGTCGCCTGATACAAGCGGATCAAGGCGAGCAAAATCCAACGTGGAATATTCACGATGGTCAGCGGTAGTTCACGCAGACGGGGCTCGTGAACGTACGCTAAATCCGGATCATTGGCTCGGGATGTCATGAATTTCTTGCAACAGCCTGGCGCGCTTCAACAGCGCAAGGAGCGCAGACCGGGCCTGCCAGAACGTAGCATCGGCCATTGGGCGGCGGGCAATCACCACCACATCCCAACCGGGTGCAATCGTTGGCAAACATCCTTGCAACACATTCCTCAGCAGGCGCTTGGCCCGATTTCGACAAACCGCTTTCCCCACCGAGCGCCCGGCGGCCACCCCAAATCGAGAATAGTCGGCCTGGTCCGGGTTGGGCAATGCAATCAACACTACCAGCGGGTGGGCATAAGACTTGCCAGTCTGCCGCACCCGCTGAAAATCGGTCGATCGTGTCAGACGAAATCTGCGTTTCACCCAGCCGCGCCAGAAAGATACTCATAGGCTTAAAAGTGCTGCTGGCCGGCACTGCATTCCAATGCTCAACTTTTCCAGTTGATTTTTTTGACGTGTCGGTTCATTTCCACCGTCAGGCGCTGGCGTCCCTTGGCGCGGCGGCTCTTCAGCACTTTACGCCCATCAGGGGTGGCCATACGAGCACGAAAGCCATGTACACGCATTCGACGGCGAATTTTCGGTTGATAAGTGCGTTTAGTCATATACCTTCTTACCTCACAGACTGGTTTTAAAGCTCAAGCAAGTTGAGCCTGTTTGCATCCTGTTAGATCGTCTATAGACGAAAGCCGATTATACCTTAAGGTTTCAAATAAGCAAAGGTACGGCGCGTTTTTTGTTTTTCCGCGCCGCACCTGTTTCAAGCCATCTAACTTTACAATCCCGTGCTACGCTTCGCCGTAGGCAATCTTCGCCGCGTGCGCAGTATTGCGCATCAGCATCGCAATCGTCATCGGGCCAACGCCCCCTGGAACCGGCGTGATCGCCCCGGCTACTTCTTTGACTTCCTCAAAATAAACGTCGCCCACCATCCGGCGTCCCTTGGGATGCGTCGGGTCTTCGATCTGGTTGATGCCAACATCGATCACCACCGCCCCCGGCTTGACCCAATCGCCGCGCACCATTCTTGGCCGACCTACCGCCGCGATCAGCACATCCGCCTGCCGCACGATGCCGGGCAGATCTTTCGAGCGCGAGTGGCAAATCGTAACCGTCGCGTTTTCCCGCACCAACAGCAGCGCAACCGGCATGCCCACAATATTCGAGCGCCCCAGGACGACCGCGTTGGCGCCTTCCAGCTTTACTCCGATCCGTTTCATCATCTCAATACAACCCATCGGCGTGCAAGGCACAAACAATGGGTCCCGGCCCTTCTGCGCCAGGCGGCCGATGTTAATCGGGTGAAAACCATCCACATCCTTCTCCAGGCTGATCTGCTTGAGCACATCCTCTTCAATCAGATGGGAGGGCAAAGGCAATTGCACCAGGATACCGTTGACCCGCGGGTCGGCATTGAGTTGCCTGACCAGGTTTTCCACCTCTTCCTGAGTAGCCGTTGCTTCCAGGTGATGTGGGAAAGATTCCATACCAAGCTCGGCGCATGTCTTCTGCTTGGTACGCACATACTGCGCCGAATCGGGCCTTTCACCCACTAAAACTGTAGCCAGGCCTGGGCGTGGCTTCCCCGCTGCTACCAACCGGGCAACATCTGCAGCCGCTTCCTGTCGAATTTGCTCAGCAATCACTTTGCCGTCGATAATTTGTGCTGTCATGTTTCACTCCTTTATCATTGGTTTGTGTTGAAGATTATCCGCTCATCTCTCTTTATCAAAGATTATCCCCGAAAATAGTCCTCTTGACAATGGACATATGTCACCTTCGCTACCCAACACTTTGCCAAATCACTTCTCAAATCAGCACAAGCCCCTTTGCGTCCTGCTCACCCATCACCCGTAGAAAACGCATTTGAATCTCTTCCGCGACATCATCTGGAGAACGGTCAATCAACGGCACCTGCCCACCTGCCAGGGTACCATGACCTCCAGCCCGCCCGGACGAAATAATGACCTTTTGAATCATTAAGCCCGCATCAATCTCATCAGAAGTGGTGCGCAGAGAAAGATACATCGTCGTGCCATGATAACCCATGCACAATACAGCCCGGCTGCCTTCCAGCCGCACCAAAAAATCGGCCAGTTCCGCCACGAAATCTGGGCGGTGCATGTCTCCCAGGTAAGAGACCACCACACTGCCAAACAAGCGCGCTGCCTGCAATCCTTCGGCTACCGCGCGGAAGTACAGCAATGGCAGCCCGGCCTGTTCCACCTTTGCCAGGCGCCGGCGATCGATGCGTTGCAGCATTTTTAGATACGCATCCTGGTCAAGCGGCGAGCTACCCCGTGACAGGCCCAGCGTATCGACCTGGATTCCATAAAAGATCGCCGTCGCCAGGATAACGTCTGGCACCAGGCCAGCCGCCTCGATATACTGGTAAACCAGGCTGACCGTAGCGCCCGCATCTGTGCGCACGTCGACAAAAGGCACCTGGGCCAGTTTCTGGCGAATGGGTTGGTGATGATCGATCACAATCTGCGGCATCACCCAGGGTGGCAGGCTGTTATTCCCTGCACCCGGCTGCGTATCCAATATAGCCAGCGCCGAGTAACGCTGTAAATTGCTGTAATCTTCCAGAGGTTCCCACTCTGGGGTCAGCAGGTTCAGCATCGCCTTATTTTCTGCCCGCCCAACCAGGCCAGAATATGCCAACCGGGAGGGAATCCCCCAGGCGTCTCGCAACAAAGCAGCCAGCGCCTTGCCAGATGCCAGCCCATCGGGGTCCGGGTTATCATGTGTAAGGATCAACACTGGGCCGTTCCCGGCCACCCTTCGCAACTGCTCTAATCGCTCTGGGCTAACCGGCACAACACGAATCGCATCTCGATCTTCTGAATGCATTTGCATTATTCATCTCACCGGCTGTCTCTAAAACGGTCTCTGGCATTTCTACAACATGATTGTACCCGCTTTCAGCACATCTTGCAGTTCAACTTCATCCACACCAGCGCATTCTTGGTAAAATTAGCCGCGCTGAGGAGATATTTATGTCAAAGTCAATCGCCGTAAGATATATCCTGTGTATCCTGTTCATAACCGTTGCCCTGCTTCTAGCAGGATGCACCAGCTCTTCTGGCAATGCAGCCGATGCCGTCAAGGGCTATTTAGAAGCCCTGGTCGCCAGAGATTTCAACAAGATGAGCAACCTTTCGTGCGCTGCCTGGGAACCACAGGCCAAACTGGAATACGAATCTTTCGCCGCAGTCAAACTCAATGCCCAGGATCTGGCATGTACGCAAGCCGGGCAAGATCAAAATTACACCCTGGTAACTTGCACTGGTTCTATCATCGCCAACTATGGCGCGGAGGACTTAAAAATCGACGTGGCTGAACGCACGTTCCAGGTCGTTCAAGAAGGAGGGGAGTGGCGGATGTGCGGCTACCACTAGCCATCTAAGTTGCCCGCCCTCAAGCTGAGCCAGCCATGCATCATCCTTCGAAGCCCGGTCTCAAAGTCAAAGCAACCCCCAGGCTGCTGCGCGCCGTATTTTCTCGCGAGAATATCTGCGCTGTCGTGCTCTGCCTGGTATTGATTGCCATCCTGATCATGACTGCCAGCCAGGCGCCGCAGTGGATTTACCAGGGCTTCTAAATGTCCCTACTGCAAATCGTAGTTTTCAGCCTGCTTGCCTGCCTGGCTGGCTGGCTGCTCCCGCCCAATAAACGAGCCGTATCCCTTCTGGTTGCCAGCCTGTTGGCAATCTATTGGCTCCAGCCATCCACGCCGCTTCGCAACCTGGATTTCTGGCTGCCCACCATCTCCATCGCTTTGACCGTCTTCGTCTGGGCCGCCACACGCCCCACAACAACGCCTCCTGGACGTACCACCTGGGTTACTGCAACCCTCATTGCGGTGAGCATCCTGGCCATTGGGTTGACCCGCTATATCGCCCCGTTGTGCTGCCTGACTCCGTCCCGCCCGCCGGATATACTGCGCATCCTGTTGGCTCTTGGCCTGGCGACGGCGATAGCAGCTTTCCCCATTCTTTTCCCCGCCAGGAATCGCTATTTCTCGAACGCCGCCATTCTACTGATTTTAGGAATATTCGTAATCCTGAAAACACCCACTTTTGCTCAATCAACCAGCGTTTGGCTGCGCGCCCGCACGGGTCAGGCAACCGACCTGGCCGCTGCCACCGACCTGCCCTGGCTGGGATTCTCTTACCTTGCCTTCCGCCTGTTACATGTTTTACGTGACTACCAGATGGGCAAACTGCCCGCCTTTTCCCTGGCTGAGTTTGTAAACTACGCCCTGTTCTTCCCGGCATTTACCGCCGGCCCCATCGATCGCTCCCAGCGCTTTATTCAGGAATTGCGCCAACAGCCAGCCAGTTGGAACACCCCGCAACCGCCGATCGAAGAGTGGATCACCGGCAGTAAGCGAATTATTTTCGGCATCTTCCAAAAATTTGTTATGGCTGATAGCCTGGGGCTGTTTTCATTGAACACACAAAACGCTGGCCAGATTACATCGGCCGGGTGGATGTGGGTGTTATTGCTGGCTTACGCCTTGCGCATCTATTTCGACTTCGCTGGTTACACCGACATTGCTATCGGCCTGGGGCGTCTCGCTGGCATCCACCTGCCGGAAAACTTCACCCGCCCGTACTTCAAGCCAAACTTGACTGCCTTCTGGAATAGCTGGCACATAACCCTGGCGCAATGGTTTCGCGCGTACTATTTCAACCCCCTGGCGCGCACCCTGCGCACGCGCTTCAAGAGAGCGCCTGCCGCTGTAGCCATCCTGGTCAGCCAGGTGAGCACCATGGCCCTTATCGGCTTGTGGCATGGTGTCACCTGGAATTTTCTGATCTGGGGTGCCTGGCATGGGACAGGTCTGTTTATCCATAATCGCTGGGCGGACTGGGTAAGGCCGCGGCTGGACGATCTGGAAATGCCCACTGGCCTTCGCAAAGCATCGACGCTGGTTGGCTGGTTACTGACCTTTATCTTCGTTGTTCTGGGCTGGGTATGGTTTGCCTTACCGAGTGTACACATCTCCTTGCACGTGTTTCGCACCTTATTCGGTTTATCCCTATGAACACCGCCTCCTCACCGGTGCAATCACCGCCAGACAACTGGCGCTTCGCTCGCAACGTCGTCATCAAGACATTGGCTCTCTTTCTATTGGCCAACCTGGCCTTTGCTGCCAGCCATCCACTTGCTGGCCTGGGGCAAATCAGCCTTTACAACCATCTTTTTCCTGGGCGCCTTCGGCTGCCATACGGAGACAACCCCGAACGGTCCTACAATCTAAGTTTGTACAACCTTGAAGCCATGTTCGCCTCGCACGAGCTATCTGCCGGACCCAAGCCGCAAAATGAATATCGTGTTATTCTGATCGGCGACTCGTCTACCTGGGGCTTTTTGCTGGAAAACACCTCCACCCTGAGCGGCTATCTGAACGCCGCCGGTCTGACCCTACCCGATGGCAGATCGGTGCGCGCCTACAACCTGGGATACCCGGTCATGTCCCTGGCCAAAGATCTGCTCATCCTCACCTATGCTATGCGCTACCAACCCGATTTAATCGTCTGGCCGCTCACCCTGGAATCCTTCCCTTACGATAAACAACTCTATCCCCCCCTGCTTCAAAACAATCCTGGTCCCGTCCAGGCGCTGATCGAGCGCTATCAGCTCCGCTTGAATCTGAACGATCCAGCTTTGGCCCGCCGCACGTTCTGGCAACGCACCTTGTTCGGCGAGCGCCGCCAACTGGCCGATTTGCTTCGCCTTCAACTGTATGGCGTTCTTTGGGCAGCCACAGGCATCGACCAGGAAATCCCTGCCACTTACACGCCACGCATGGAAGACCTGCCCGCCGACGAGACATTTCACAACCTGACGCCGCCGCACATCGCAGAAGCCGATCTGGCCTTCAATGTCTTACAGGCCGGAGTGCAAATCACCGGCAAGGTCCCCCTTCTGTTAGTTAATGAACCAATGTTCGTCAGCCAGGGAGAAAATAGCGACATACGCTATAATTTCTACTATCCCCGCTGGGCTTACGACGACTACCGGCAGCTAATGGCAAACAAAAGTGTACAAAACGGCTGGTATTATATGGACCTGTGGAATCTCGTCCAGGCAAATGAATTTACCAACAGCGCCGTCCATCTCACCCCAACCGGAAGCCGGCAATTTGCCCTGGCGCTTGCTCAAGAGATACTTAAAATAGCTGCGCAAAACGCGCCATAACCCTGAGTTTTCAACCATGAAACAATATAACCTCCTGATTACACTCCTCGCCGCGCTTATTCTTGCAAGCTGTACCAAGGACACTACTCCGCCAACGATCTCTGCTCAAATAACAGCCACCCGTTCTACGGTGCCCGTACAGGGCAGGCTGCTAACTTCAACCTCCCCTGCCAGGCCCAGCCCGACGGCCACGGCTGTTCCACCCACGCCCGGCAATCAGCCAGGCGCTTCACCGACAACTGCGCCATCCGCAAAACCCACCGCTACCATCCTTCCCAGCCCCACTCCACGCCCGCCCCTCAAACCCGACCAATGGAAAGATTTACCGGCAATACCGGCCATCAGCGACACCATCGTTCAGATTTATCAACGAGGTCTCGAGTTGGGTAACAACCCGCACGCCTTTTCCAAGATCGGAGACTGTGGCAGCACGCCCGCCTGGTTTTTGGGTGACTTTGACCGCGGCGCTGAGTTCTATCGCCTGGGAGAATACCAGCATCTCCAGGAAGTTATCGCTGAGTACAAGGGGTCTTTTGACCGCACCAGCCTGGCAGCCCGCTCCGGTTTCAATGCGCCCTCACTGCTCGTACCTCTTTGGGCTGATCGCACCTACTGCCAGGCCAACGAAACGCCGCTGGCCTGTGAATATCGCCTCCACCGGCCGGTCATCGCCTTCATCATGCTTGGTACCAACGATGTCTGGCACCCCACTGAATTTGAACCACAGATGCGCAAAATTATCGAGTTCTCCATTCAAAATGGAGTCATCCCAATTTTGGCCACCAAAGCCGATAACCAGGAAGGTGATGGCTCGATCAACGCGGCGATTGCCCGCCTGGCCTACGAATACGATATTCCTCTGTGGAATTACTGGAAAGCTGCCGATTCGCTACCCAATCACGGCCTTCAAGAAGATATGGCGCATCTCACCTGGGGACGCAACTTTTTTGATGATCCCGAGGCCATGTCCAAAGCCTGGCCGGTACGCAACCTCACCGCATTGCAGATGCTGGATGCAGTATGGCGCAAAGTGACCAGGCATTAGGTCACACTCTGCAAGCTACAAGGACATATCTGTTCTATTATCTCACCGGTTTCCACACCGGATCGAAATCCAGTTGCCTGTCGTCAGTCAAGGCCGTTACCCCCACACCGGTCGAAGTCATGATATATACATCGTGATTGCCCCCAACGGCCCAGCCTTCGAAGACAATCCAATATCCATCGGGTGAATAGACCGCGTCCCGCATCGGCATGTTGGACAGTCGAAATTGGTCGAACTCATCAGGCGTGTAAGGAGAAAGAAATACTCGCGGGACGCTGCCCTCGACCACATACTCGGTATAAATCAACATCTTTCCATCTGGCGACCATGAAGGTCGCGTGAAAATCAAATTCGGGCCCTGAGAAAATTGCCGCTGCTCGCTGCCATCTGCTTTCATAACCCAAAGCTGCTGTCCCTGGCGGCGTGTCGAAACGAAGACAACGTGTTCCCCGTCTGACGACCAGCAAGCTTGAAAATCAAAAGCATATTTGTCCGATAACGGTGCCACCGAATTATCTTCCAGGTTGAGAATATAAAGTTGTGGCCTTCCGCTGTTCCGTAAGGAAGTGAACACAATTCTTTTCCCATCTGGGGACCAATTCGGGTCGTAATCGCCGCCGGCCAACGTCGGCAGAGGCAACAACCCCGACCCATCCTCGTTGATGATATACATCGCCGATCCAGGATAGTAGTCGTTATTTGAGTTACACGGCGAAATAAACACCAGACGCTTCCCATCCGGCGACCAGTTCGGCTGGCAGGCGCCTTCGGGCAAATTGGTTATTTGCCTCCTGTCCGAACCATCCGAATTGATCACAAAAATTTGCGTCACACCGTCCGCTTCCGAGGCAAACGCAATTTGCCCGCCGCCTACTGGCGTCGGCGCCAAAGTGGGCGTCTCGGTCGGAACAGATGTCTCGGTTGGCGACAGCGTAGCCGTCGGCGTCGGCGAGGACACAGGGATCTGCGTCGGTGTAGCTGTCTCAGTAACTTGCGGCGCCACAGGCATTTCGGTGTTTGTAGGCAATGGCGCCATCGGCGTGCTCGTCATCCCATCTTCGATCGGGTTGGCAAGCGGCACATAAACTGCGATCGTAGGCCAGTACATTGCATAAGCACGCGTAGGCAAGCCAGGGTCAGCGCGATAAACCAGCCCACCTGCTATACTCGCCAGCACAACCAACAAAAGTAAATAAAAACCGCAGCCCCAACGCCGCTTTTTCTTTCCAAGCCCAGATATGCCTGCATCTTGTTCCGCTTCGTCCAGCGGAGAACTGATCGGCAGCAATTGGGGAGATTTATCTTTACTGCCAGCAGGCATATTCGGCTTCGAAGGAGGCTTTGGCAGTTGATCGCTATCGGGCGGGATCCCCTTTTCTTCGTCCGGCGGCGGTGTTACGAAATAATCGCCTTCCTTACGGCGGGCGCCTGAACCAGCGCTCAAAAGTGCCTGCTTAAAATCCTCCCCCGACTGATATCGATCATCCGGGCGCACTTCCAAAGCCTTCTCGATCACCGAAGCCAACCGGCGCGAGATGCGCGAATTATGTTTCCGTACAGGCGTCAATTGCGCCTGATCCATTGCCCGGGCCAGTGCATCTTCAGGCGTCGAGCCAGTCAGTGCGGCGTACAATGTTGCGCCCAACGAAAAAATGTCCGAGCGCTGGTCAGTACGGGCCGTCCCATATTGCTCGGGCGGCGAATAGCCAGGAGTCATTGCCCGCGCCCCGGTCGTCGTTGCCTGCGACCCCTGGAGCGTTTTCGCCAGGCCAAAATCTACCAGAAAGATTTGCCCCTGCGGCGTAATCTTGACGTTTCCCGGCTTGATATCGCGGTGGATAATCGGCGGCTTGCGCGAAGCCATATAACTCAACGCATCGCACACCGCCGCCCCAATGACAATCACCTCTTCCTCGGGCAAAATACCCACGCGTTCCATGCGTTGGCGTAAATCTTCCCCCTCGATATAATCCATCACCAGATATTGCCCCTGCCCCGCAATGACAAAGTGATCCGTCACCCGCGGCAGGTTGGAATGGCGCAAGTTCGCCAGGATAATTGCCTCACGACGAAACTGGCGCGCGTACTCCTCAGTCGTGAACAGGTTGTCCTTAACTGCAACTTCAACGCCCAGATTCTCGTCGACAGCCCGGTACACCGAGCCCATCCCTCCCTGTCCGAGAATCTCGACAATTCGATATCGGCCGTTGAGTAGAGTACCTCTTTCCAGTATCATGGGGTTACAGGTAGTATATCTTATCCGATTTTGTCTTGCAAGACAATAGAAACTAACGATTTAGATATCCAGGTTTCGCACATCCCGGGCATGAGTCTGGATGAAACGACGGCGCGGCGGCACCTCAGAACCCATCAACATATCAAAGGTCCGGTCTGCCTCGGCGGCATCATCGACCGTGACCAGCAACAAGGTTCGCTTTGAAGGATCCATCGTCGTTTCCCACAATTGATCCGGGTTCATTTCGCCAAGGCCCTTATAACGTTGCAGATTCGCCTTTTCGGAATCCGCACCCAATTCTTTGAACGCACTATCCTTCTGGGCATCTGAATAGAGATAGCGCACCTGGTTCTTATGCGATAGCCGGTAAAGTGGTGGCTGAGCAATATACAGGTGACCTTCCTCGATCAAGCGCTGCATATACCGGAAGAAAAACGTCAACAGTAACGTACGAATATGGCTGCCATCCACATCGGCATCGGTCATAATAATGACCCGGCCGTAGCGTAAACCCGATAGATCAAAGCCTTCGCCGATACCCGTGCCCAGCGCAGAAATCAGCGCTTTCACCTCATTGTTCGCCAGGATCTTATCCAGCCGGGCGCGCTCGGTATTCAATATTTTACCGCGGAGCGGCAAAATGGCCTGGAAGTGGCGGTCACGGCCCTGCTTGGCGCTACCGCCTGCCGAGTCACCTTCCACGATATACAGCTCAGTCTTTTGAGAATCGCGCTCGGAGCAGTCGGCCAGCTTACCTGGCAAAGTCAGGCTTTCTAAAGCCGATTTTCGAATAACCAGGTCGCGCGCCTTACGGGCAGCATCCCGCGCTCGCGCTGAAGTCAGGCATTTTTGTACAATCGCCTTGCCGGCCGACGGATTTTCCTCCAGGAAGGTGCTAAACGCTTCGCCGACCACCTGCTGGGCGAGGGTCTGTACCTCCGGATTCATCAGCTTTACCTTGGTCTGGCTCTCGAATTGTGGGTCAGGATGTTTCACACTGATGATCGCCGTTAGCCCTTCACGGGTATCGTCGCCTGTGAAATTGGGATCGGAATCTTTCAGCAGACCCGAGCGGCGCGCGTAATCGTTGATCGTGCGCGTCACCGCCGAGCGCAAACCGGTCAGATGGGTTCCGCCATCCACCGTGTTAATCGTATTTGCAAACGCATACACCGACTCCGCATAGGCATCCGTATATTGAATTGCAGCACCGATCGTGATGCCATCGACTTCCTTCTCCACATGCACGACCGGATGGAACACCTGCCGGTTGCGATTCAAATACCGTACAAACGAGGTAATGCCACCCTCGAAATAAAAAGTCATCTCCCGGTCCGAACGCTCATCCAGCAAGAAAATTGTCACCCCCCGGGTGACAAAAGCCATTTCCCGTAAACGTTGGATCAGCGTATCAAAACGGAAGTCCAAGTCGCCCTTAAAAATATCCCCATCGAATTTGAATGTAGTCTTTGTGCCGGTAACATTTTCTGGCGCTTTACCGATAACTTCTACCGGCCCCTGCGGGTAGCCGCGCTCATAACGCTGAAGATGCACCTTGCCATCCCGCCGGACTTCAACCTGGCACCACTCCGAAAGGGCGTTGACCGCCGAAACCCCCACGCCGTGCAGGCCGCCAGAGACCTTATAGCTGCCGCCGCCAAATTTGCCTCCTGCGTGCAAAGTCGTCATAACCACTTCCAAAGCAGCCTTTTTCATTTGGGGGTGGATATCCACCGGTATCCCTCGCCCGTTATCCGTTACGGTAACGCTGCTGTCAGGATGAATCACCACATCAATTCGGTCGCACACCCCAGCCAGGGCTTCGTCAATCGAGTTATCAACGACTTCATAAATCAGGTGGTGCAGCGCCTTAATATCAGTGCCACCCACATACATGCCAGGGCGGCGACGAACAGCCTCCAGCCCCTCCAGCACCTGGATATCTTTTGCCTCATAAGATGACGAGCTACCCTTTAACACACTTTCCTCCATAAAAATTTACGAACTCACCGTTAAACGCGCCCTCTGCAACCGGCTCTGCGTCCATAGCCTTGCGTCCTGGTAATAGATGAAACTGGCCGCCAGCAATGCAGCCGAAATGAAAGCATGCCCTGCAATGCCCACCAAAGTCAACCAGGATGTCGATGCCGGCACACTCCATAAAATATTCATTCCTTCGCTCAAGATCACAATGGTAATCAAGAATAGACCGGTCGACTGGAATGTCATTCGCGTCAGCCGGATGCTTTGCAATAAAGATACCCAAACTGGCAAACTATGCACCACAATTCCATGCGGCGAGAATACCAAAGGAATCAGCAACCAGACCAACAAACCGCCGGTCACCAGGGCAATCAGCAACGCCAGTTGTTGGGCACCCAGGCCGCTGAGAAGCAACACCGAGAAAAGACAGCTAAATGGCAAGAAAATCATCAAAACCAGTACGTACCAGGCCAGGGTGAGCAATATGATCTGTACAAAAGTCCTGGGCCATTCACTGATAACCTGCCGCCAATTCACCCGATCTGCAAGCGCGGCTTGCCCGACACAAATAAAATAAAACGTACCCAACAATACCCCCATCACCGTCAATCCAAACCAGGCAGTCAGGCCAGCCGTAAAAGACCGCAGTTCCCAAAAGGTCGGCATACCCGAGGGAATAGATGGTGTGGCCCTACCGACGATCAGGCTCGGCAAACCGACCGGAAAAGTACGCAAGACACCGAACAGATTGAACGCTTCGACAGCCCGGCTAAATGCTTCCATCATCTCAGGGTTCTGCATCTCAAACAGGTCGCCTGCTTGATCAAATGCCTGTCGAAACAACTCAAAGAGCCGCAACCGTGGTCCAAGCCACAGCCACATATCCAACAGAATAGCAAATACGATGAGCGCCAGATGCTTGCTGATCGCATCAAAACCAGCCATCAGAGATTTCATCAGGCTGGGAGGAGGAACGGGGAGTTCTTGTACTTCAGGGGAAATCATACTTTCACGTGAATTTTACCACACAGGCTATAAAATCACACTGCTCACCAAACATCTAAATTGTTCAGAATCGTCCTTGACCATAACGCGCCTTGTATGTAGAATAAGGAGATTAAGCGGAGATGATTTTTTACCTTGAGAAAAATGAGAAGTTCGATCATAACCTAATCGAACAGCCGTCCGCGAAACATCCTCAAGGAAATTTGCCATCAGGAGGTGCCTTAGCGCTCGAATGACATGGAACAGCGACACAAGACTGCTTCGGCAGCTCCGCTTTATGCGGAGACAATTCACCAAGAGAATTGATTTGCACCCATTCACAATCAGGAGAGAAGAAGATGAATAAGAAATTGAATATTTTGATGGCTCTGGTCATGGTCGCCAGCCTGCTGTTGGCCGCCTGCGGTGGCGGTGGCGGTGGCACGATTAAAGTCGGTCTGCTCGCCCCGTTGAGCGGTGCAGTTCCCACTTTCGGCCAATCGACCAAAGAAGGCGTCGAGCTGGCCGTTAAGGAATGGAACGACAAGGGCGGCGTTTTGGGCAAGAAGATCGAACTGATCGTCGCCGACAGCCAGTGCGAAGCCGATCCGGCTGTAAACGCAGCCAACAAACTGATCGACCAGGACGGCGTGAAATTCCTGGTCGGCGAGGTTTGCTCCAAGGCTTCCATCCCGGTGTCTGAGATTGCCATGCAGAAGGGCGCTATCCAGATCAGCCCGACTTCAACCAACCCGTCAGTCACCGTCGACAAAGACGGCAAGACCAAGACCAATATCTTCCGCGCCTGCTTCATCGATCCCTTCCAGGGCCTGGTGATGGCCAAGTTCGCCATGGGCAAGGGCTACAAGACTGCCTTCATTATGTACGATCAGGGCAACGACTACGTGCGCGGCCTGGCTGAAGCCTTCGAAAAATCCTTCGGAGAGATGGGCGGCCAGATCGTGGGCAAGGAAACTTACACCTCCACCGACACCGACTTCTCCGCCATCCTCACCAAAGTGGCCGAGAGCAAGGCCGAAGTGCTCTTCCTGCCCGATTACTACAACATCGTTAACCTGGTCGGTGCCCAGGCCAAGGACAAGGGCGTGACCGCAGTAATGATGGGTGGTGATGGTTGGGATTCATCCGACCTGGATATCAAGGCCGCCGATAATGGCTTCTACTCCAACCACTACGATGCTGGCGATACCCGCCCGATCGTTCAGGATTGGCTGAAGAAATACGGCGCTGCCTACAATGGCAAGGTGCCGGATGCCCTGGCAACCCTGGGCTACGACGCCGCCAACCTGCTCATCGCCGCTATCCAGAAGGCCGGTACTACCGACCCCGCCAAAGTGGCTGAGGCCCTGGCCGGCATTTCCTGGGAAGGCGTCTCTGGCAAGATCACCTTCGACGCGCAACACAACCCGATCAAATCGGCAGCCGTCATCGGTGTAGCCGGCGGCAAGAAGACCTTCGTCGAGTCGGTCGCTCCGTAACTCGATATTCAAAAAAGGGGGCGGTCTGACAGGCCGCCCCTTTTTTCATATCTTCATCCTCGCCCGGGGTGATGCATGAATGCCTCTAAAAAACAAGTACATCCTGTTCTAGAAAAAATCATCCGAAGACGTTTGCTGGGCAAAGCATTCCTGGTCGCGCTGGCCTTATTAGCACTATGGAAACTGGTAACATCCTTTATCGCCGGCCCTACGGTCTTTGTCCAACAAGTGGTCAATGGTCTGCAATTAGGATTTGTATATGCCCTGATTGCGCTGGGATATACGATGGTATATGGCATTGTCCGCCTGATCAACTTCGCCCACGGCGATGTGTTCATGGTAGGCGCTTTTGTCAGCTACTTTGCCATTGCCCGTTTCGGCTTGAACGCCTGGCCGTCCAGATTGCTGCCTGGCATCCCCGCCTGGTTGAGCATTAGTATCGGTGTGGTTACTGTGATCTTGCTCGCGATGGTAACTTGCGCCTTTTTAGCCTTCACCATCGAACGCATTGCTTACAAACCCTTGCGGGATGCTCCACGCATCTCTGCGCTGATCACCGCGATTGGTGTGTCATTCTTCCTCGAATATTACGCCGCGCTCCCCTTCGTCTTCACAGCCAACTTTGTCACCTACCAGCGGCCGTTTGAAGTCAGAAACTGGATTATTTCCGGCCAGGGAATTCAAACTTTGCAGCCTGGTCAAGCACCGCCAGAGAACAGCATCATCTTCTCAAATATCTCTCTGGTCATCATCATTGTCTCCTTGCTGCTTCTTCTGGTGTTGAATTACATTGTACAGCGCACGCGTACCGGTAAAGCCATGCGCGCGTCGGCGTATGACAAACCCACCTCGCGCCTGATGGGCATCAATGTCGATGGAATTATCTCCACCACTTTCGCCATCGGCGCCGCCCTGGCAGGCGCAGCCGGCGTCTTATACGCCACTGCCTTTCCTCAGGTGTACTTCGTCATGGGTATTATCCCCGGCCTGAAGGCATTCGTAGCCGCCGTTTTGGGCGGTATCGGCAGCATCCCAGGCGCCCTGGTTGGAGCGCTGATCATCGGCGAAGCCGAAGTACTCAGCGCGGCATACATCTCTACTCCTATGCGTGATGCGGTTGCTTTCAGCATCCTGGTGTTGGTATTGCTCGTGCGTCCCACCGGTATCTTCGGCGAACCGAGCCGCGAAAAGGCATAAGCCCATGTTGAAGAAAATACCCCGCGATAACTTGATCTTCTTCGGCGGAATGTTGGCGGTCTTCGGAATCGTCCAGCTTCTGATTAGCCTGGGAGCGCTCAATGACTTCTGGAATACCATCCTGCGCCTCAGCGCGGTGATGGCCATGGTCAGCCTGGGCTTGAACCTGATTTATGGCTTCAACGGCCAGTTTTCCCTCGGCCAATGGGGCTTCTACGCCATCGGCGCCTACACCGCCGCAGATATTACTTACCGTTGGTATAACGACCAAAGCGCTCTTGGGCTTACCGTGGTATTATTTGCCACCCTGCTGATTGGCGCAGCGATCCTGCTCATCCGGCGCCTGTTGAGCCAGATACGCGGTATCGATGCCCTCTCCGCCTTTACCGTATACTTTGTCGCCACACTGGTCTTGGGCATTCTCGCTGCCTACCTGGGCAAACTGCTCGACCCGGCATTTTCTGCCGCCCTGTCAGCCTTACCCGAGGCTCTTGCCTTACAGATAGTCTTTGCCCTATCCGTGATCGTGGCCGGCTTGGTTGCTGCTGAAATTAGCTTCCTGTTTGGTCTGCCCGTTTTGACCCTGGGCTCAGACTATTTCGGCATCGCCACCCTGGGTTTTACCATCATCGTCAAAGTGCTGCTGGACAACTCCGATACCATGCTCGGTTTCGAAGAGATGAAGGGCGCCCGCGGTATGATCGGTATCCCCAAGGTGTCTTCCTGGTTTTGGGTCTTCCTGGGGATGATGGTCGTCGCAATTGTGATGCGCAACATCTTGCACTCCAGCTATGGACGGGCTGTCGTGTCTGTACGTGAAGATGAAATCGCCGGAAAAGCGATGGGCATCGACATCGCCGAATTCAAAATCCTGTCCTTCGTCATCGGCAGCCTGTTCGCCGGATTGGCCGGCGGGCTATATGCACACATTAACGGCTTCCTCCACCCCAATACATTCAACTTTATTAAATCGTTCGATCCAATGATCGTCATCGTATTGGGCGGCCTGGGTAGTATGACCGGTACGCTGACCACATCCTTCATCTTCGTTATTTTGTTGGAAGGCGTCTTGCGGCTGGTACTGCCGCAAGGTTTTGAGCTTTGGCGTTACGTGATCTATCCACTGGTGCTTTTGTTTGTCATGCTCCTCCGCCCCAAGGGCATCTTTGGCGATTACGAGTTCCCATTCCTGCGCCAGTTGCTCCCGCCGTTGCGCAAGCAAGCCGTCGCAAACAACAACAAAGCATCATCCATGCAGGAGGCGGCCAAATGAGCGAGCAAATCACGCAATCCCAGGATAACGGTCGCCAATCCATTTTGGATATCCGAGAATTGGGCATCCAGTTTGGCGGCTTGCGAGCCGTGAATAATTTCGACCTCACTTTAAACCCGCATGACCTGCAAGGATTGATCGGCCCGAACGGCGCTGGCAAAACAACCGTGTTCAACATGATCACCGGCGTTTATGTTCCAACCAATGGCAAAATATTCCTGAAAGGTAAAGAAATCACCGGCCTGGAACCTCACGAAATTAACCATATGGGCGTTGCCCGCACCTTCCAGAACGTCCGTCTGTTTCCCAGCCTGACCGTACTGGATAATGTGCGCATCGCCTACCATACCCACGCCGGCTATAGTATGGGCGATGCCATCCTGCGCAGCCCCAAATTTACGCATAAAGAGCGCGAACTGACCGAAAAGGCGCAGGATTTCCTGGCCGTTTTCAATCTGCAGGACCGCCAGGGCACCATTGCGAAAAATCTGCCTTATGGCGAGCAGCGTCGCCTGGAGATCGCCCGCGCCCTGGCTGCCGAACCGCAGCTTTTGTTGCTGGACGAACCCGCTGCCGGCATGAATCCGGCCGAATCGGTGGCGCTGATGGATCTAATTCACTTCATTCGCCAGCGCTTTAACCTGACCATTTTGCTCATCGAGCATCAAATGCGCGTTGTGATGGGCATTTGCGAACGAATCACCGTGATGGATTTCGGCGAAGTCATCGCCCGAGGAACACCTCAGGAAATCCAGGCAAATCCTAAGGTGATCGAAGCCTATCTCGGTCCAGGGGCGGCTGCCCTTTCCGAGAAATTCCGCCGCAAGCGCGTCCAATGAAACGAGACAGATAGGTGCAACATGGCAGAAAGAATGCTCGAAGTTCAAGATCTTAACGTTTACTACGGCGCGATCCACGCCTTGAAAGGCCTCAGTTTCCACCTGAACAAAGGCGAGATCGTCACCCTCATTGGCGCCAATGGTGCCGGCAAAAGCACCACGTTGAACACGATTTCCGGGTTGCTGCGCCCGCGCACGGGCAGCATCTCATTCCAGGGCGAGGATATTACTCAAACGCTTTCCGACCAAATCGTTCGCAAAGGTGTTGTTCAGGTGCCCGAAGGGCGTAAGATCTTTGCCACGCTCAGCGTAATGGAAAACCTGGAAATGGGCGCCTACACCCAGGACGATAAAGCCAAAATCCAGCAAGGCGTCGACAACGCCTTTCAACGCTTCCCGCGCTTGAGTGAGCGCCGCAACCAGCTTGGCGGCACCCTCTCCGGTGGCGAGCAGCAGATGTTGGCCATCGCTCGCGGTTTGATGTCGCGGCCCGCTCTGCTGCTGTTGGACGAACCATCCATGGGTCTTTCCCCGCTCCTGGTGGAACAGATTTTCACCATCATTCGCGACATCAACGACCAGGGCACCAGCATTCTACTCGTCGAACAGAATGCTCAGATGGCTCTCTCCGTTGCAGACCGGGCCTACGTTTTAGAGACCGGCAAGATCGTGCTGGAAGGCCCGGCTCAGGAACTGCTCCACAATGACATGGTCGTGGAAGCGTACCTGGGAGGCCATTAGAAATCATGTACCACAGCAGGTGATATGATGCAAACCTCAAAACGCATTCTGCTCTTTTTCGTGCTCCCGGTCATTGCGCCGTTGCTATATCCGCCCAGTTGGATGGGAGGTCAAATCTGGATCGGCTTTGTTCTGGCAGCGTTGCTATTCATCGCCCTGGGTTTTGCCCTCGCGCGGGGACGTTCCACCGCGTTGACGTTAAGCATTTTTCTTCAGGGTCTGAACGTCATCGTTCGCCTGATGATGTTCTTTTCCCACTCGGCCCCATCGGCTGGCGCAGTGGATATCCCCTTCATCGTCGCCTCATTGCTCAGCATCGGCCTTTCCACCTACGTGCTGCTGCGTCTGGATAAAGTTGACGTTCGTGTACTGATGACCAGGTAAAAATCGATGCTGTCTGCCTGAATCATAAACAAAAGAGTGGAGCACCCGCATGGCTCCACTCTTTTGTTTACCTCCTGCCAGAGTGTAACGCAAAAGTATCGGTAACTAGAGGTAGGAAATAAGGTAAACTAAGG
>CAZQQJ010000046.1:0-59894 GCA_964595435.1 uncultured Anaerolinea sp.
TCCAGGTTGGCGCGGTAATCCTGCGAAAAATACAACGCCTGGTGGCGCAGGTGGGGATAGACACGATCCACGCCCAGGTACAGCAAGAAGCCGGAACAGGCGTACTGCATGCGGTCCAATCTCGCTTCACGGTACGCACCGCGATAGCGCGGCTCGATCAATTTGCGGTAGGTGTAGGGAAGGTCGGCATTGGAGACCACCAGGTCGGCACGCATCTGTTCGCCCGACTCCAGCAGAACACCTGCCACCCTGCCGTTTTCGATGCAAATCTGGGCTACGGGGGCGCCTGTGCGGATTTCCACACCCATTTCGCCCGCCAGGTTCAGCATATCTTCGACAATGCGGTAAATCCCCCCCATTGGATACCACATGCCCAGGGCCAGATCGGCGTAAGTAATCAGGCTGTACATCGCCAGGGCCTCGTAGGGTGAAAGCCCCAGGAACATGGAGTGGAAGGTAAACGCTTTGGTCAGCCTGTCGTTGCCTTTGAAGAAACCGGCAACCTGGCGGTACAGATTCTGGTGCGCGTTGGTTTGCAAGAGGCGCAAGCCGGCCAACGGGTTGGCTAAATCGGTAATGTGGTCATAATTGCGGTCGACGAAGGCCATGCCCAGTTCATATTTTTTGGCTCCTTCACCCAGAAAGCGAAACAGGCGTTCGGCCGCTCCCGGCTCGACCCTCTCTACCTCTTGAGCCAGCCTGGACATATTGCTGAACAGGTCGATACAGGTATCGTCGTGGTAGTAAATGCGATAGTTTGGCTCGAGTTGCACGAGCTGCAAGCGCCCCTGGAAATCCTGCCCAATGGAGCGATACATTTCCTCGAAGGCCGATTTCATTACAAGAATGGTCGGGCCAGTATCCACCCGGTAGCCATTCTCCTGGATCAGATTGCTCCGCCCGCCGGGGCGAGGCAGTTTCTCCAGGACAGTGACCTCAAAACCCAATTTGCGTAAACGCAAAGCGGTCGCCAGGCCTCCCAGGCCCGCGCCGATCACAACGATTCGCTTCATGCTTTTTCTCCGCTGCTCATCAGCTAATGCTGCTCGATCCACACAGCCTTGATTGGATCTATATATATTCTACCACGATATAGAGATTATGTCATGTTTTACTATACAAAATATGTACATCCAAGATTAAGATTGTAAATTCCATGAAACAATGGTGAGTGTCAACCCTAAAACCCGGAAAACATGCTATACTTTTTCTCGTTTATGGTTGGCACAGTTCTTGCATAACAATATACGAACGAGGAACAAAAACGCGTCATATGGCGAATGAAAGATTACCGTTGAAGATTTACAAACATTGGGTTATCGGTGGAACAACATTACTTTTACTGGCAAGTCTGATCATCATACCGTCATCTCCTGGACAGGCGTCCTTTGCAAAGCCTACGCCTGCCGCTCCGAGCGGAGCAAACTCCCAATTATTTTTACCGGTAGTGCAAAAAACGTCAGACATCGACCTTACCATAGCCAGCGTAGAAATTACACAGGCCACACAGAATCCATCCAGTTCAGTCCCGATGGTCGCCAACCGTTCCACAGTAGCGCGTATTTACCCCTGGACCAATCGATCAACCCCGGTCCAAAATGTTTACGTCTCGCTGACTGCCACCCGCAACGGCGCGGTCTTGCCGGGTTCACCGTTGACGGTCGGCCCGGGCGCGGCAGCGAATACCTGGTCGCGCGGCGATATCAACTCCAGCTTCAACGCTCAACTGCCTGCTGACTGGCTCTCCGGTAATGTAACTTTGAATATTACGATCGATCCCGGCAATAGCGTGGTCGAGTACAATGAGGCGAATAACACTGCTGCTGCCCAGGTCAGCTTTAACGCCGTTTCCTCCCTGAGCGTGACGGTCGTCCCCATTATCTACTATGCATCCAACGGTCTGATCTATCCCGAAGCCAGCTCCGACTTCCTGGCGCCGGGGCTTATGCAGATGTATCCCATCAGCGGGGCCAGCGTGACGCGCCGGGCGGCCTACAAGTTTTACGACGACCTGAACAGCAGCCAGAGTTGGGATGTCCTGCTGGACGAAATCGACACCTTGCGGGCAGGCGATAAGGCGCCTTCCTGGCAGGTGTATTATGGCCTGGTGCCCTTAGATCACCCCAGTGGGACAACCTGGTGGCGGGGCAACGTTGGCGGGTTAGGTTGGGTGGGCTACCGGGACTCGGTCGGCCTGGCCGATTCCAGCGCGGTGGGGGTCAGCGGCAAAAACATCGCCGCGCACGAAATCGGCCACAACCTGGGTAGCCTGCACACACCCTGCGGGGTACATAACGGCGTCGACCCGAAATACCCCTATAGCAACGGGTCAATTGGGCAGTACGGATTGAACACCAGCAATTTACAGGTATTCTCACCAGATGCCTACAGTGATATCATGGGGTACTGCAGCTCGCAATGGATCTCCGATTACACCTATCAGATATTGTACAACGACCAGCGCGCCCATGGCGGCCTGAGCCTGGCTGCTGAAAAATCTGCGCCTGGCCTGTTGGTGCGCGCCTGGTTATCCGATGATAGCCATGCCACTTTGCGCCCCGCCTATCTGCTGGAAGGCATACCCGCCACCCTACCACAACAAAGCGACTATCGCGTCGAGATGCTCGACGAGAATGGAGAGGTCATCACGGCATACCCGGTAGCTCTCCGCCAGGCCGAAGAGCCGGGCATCCAATCCCGCAGGATCAACGCGCTGGTCCCGCTTCCCGCCCAGGCCGTGGCAAGCTACCGCTTGAGCTATCAAGGGCGCGCGATCGGCGAACAGACATTATCGCGCTCCAGCCTGCGGGCGCCATTGAATGCTCCCCAGATCCAATACACCGGCAACCAGTTAAAACTGGACTGGGGAACGCCCGATATCCCGGCCCTGGTGCGATACCAGGTCTCTGGAAGCCAACACTGGACGACCGCCGCTGTGGATGCAACCGCCGGCTGGCTCGACCTGGACCTGCAGGCGCTGCCCGCGGGCGAACTGCAATTCGAAGTCATCCTGTCTGATTCTATTCAACCATCTCTGAACATATCCTGGGAGCACACACCGTAGCGAGCCATTATGAAACGAATCTCTCTATTCATCTGCACCGGCCTGGTATTGATCCAGGCACTCACCGCCTGTCTAAAACCGCCTGCTCGCCTGAGCCAGGATGAGGTCTTGAATATTGTCTGGAAAGCGCTTGGCCCTCATACATCGACCCAGGACCGCAACTACTGGGAGGCGCTGGAAGCCAGCCGGGTCACCGGGCGCGATATTGTCAACGAGTTCCTGGTAGTCTATGTAGGCCAATGCCCTGGCCCAAAGCCGCCTGAAAACCAGGCGATCAAGCCATCCTCGGAGTATTGGTTCGTCAAGGTAGCGCCCAGCCAGAAAATTGTGACCCTGACTCAGAATGCCGATTCAAACGCTACCGAGTCGTTTGCCCCCGAGCCGATCATCCACCAGGCAATCTTCCTCATCGACCCATCGACCGGGCAGATTGTGGCGCGCAAACTGATCTGCAAAGAATAAAGGATATTGTGATGAAGCAGGGCATTTCTATGCCCTGCTTCATCACAATCATTTCCTATAAAGTCCCCTTATACATTCCACCATCCACGCTCAACATGATCCCCGTCACGTAGGATGCAGCAGGCGAGAGCAAGAACACAGCTACGTTAGCAAATTCTTCCGGCTTGCCCATGCGTCCCAACGGGCTATCTTTTGCCTGCCGGGCGATCTCGTCTTCTACGGAAACGCCGTTGGCTTTGGCGCGGGCGCTCATCAGTTCGAAGACGCGTTCCGTTTCTGTCCAGGCCGGCAGGATGGAATTGAAGCGGATGCCATCCGCGCCAAGCTCCAACGCCAGGCTCTTGGTCAGGCCAACCGTCGCCAGGCGCACGCTGTTGGAAAGGATCAGGTTGGGGATCGGCTGCTTCGTGGAGTACGAGGTAATGGTCAACACACTGGCGGCTTTGGATTGCCGTAAATGGGGCAACGCAGCCCGGATCAGGCGCACATGGCTCATCAACGAGAGGTCGACCGCTTTTTGCCAGGTGGCGTCATCGAAATTCTCGAATTTTCCGGGCGGCGGGCCGCCGGCGTTGGTCACCAATAAATCCAAACCACCCAGCGCCTCCACCGTTCGCGCCACGAGCCTTTCGGGCGCTGCCGGGTCGGTCACATCTCCAGCCAGGCCCACGACCTGAGCGCCCGTCTCCGCGGCCAGGGCGGCTGCCGCCTGGTCCAATTTCTCCGCGTCGCGGCTGTTCAACGCAATGCAGGCGCCCTCTCTTGCCAGGCCAAGTGCGGTGGCATAACCCAGGCCCCGGCTGGCGCCGGTCACCAGAGCGCGCAATCCCTTGAGTTGTAGATCCATCTACCGCTCTCCTTACTTGAACAAGCTGTCTGCCATGCGCTGCAACATTGGCACGCCGCGCACTTCGGTTTCGTACAACGGCACAATCGAACGCACCATGCCGTCGAATTTCTCCCACACGTCCTGCATATAACGCTCTTGCATCGCCACGCGGTTGAGCACAAACTCCGGGGAATTTTCCGTAACCTGGGAGCGATCGATCAACATATTGACCACCACCCCACCCACCGGAATACCGAAGTCGTGGAACCAGCCGATAAAACGGGTGATCACCGCAATCGGCAGCGCCTCCGGGAGGGTGACGAAGAAGAACGCGGTCATCTCCGGATCGGTCAACAACTGGCGGGCATGGCCCATGCGGTCCCGGAATGAAACCAGGTAATCCATCAGTGGGTCGGCTTCTTTCTTCTTGGTGAACGAAAGCAATTCACGCAGCGAGCGCGCTTCTTCGCGGCTCTTGAGCATCTTATTGACCCACAACGAGTAGACCTGGGACATCCCCAATAAACGGCGGGCGTTGGCCGTTGGAGCGGTATCGAACACGTATATGTCGTATTCGTTCTTGAACATCAGGTCGATCATGTTCTCGAACATGGCCGACTCTTCGAAAGCCGGGTTCATGGTCGCCGACTCGACAAAGTCTTCGGCTTTGGTCGAAATATCGGCAAACTTCAGGAACCACTGGATTTTTTCGCGGATTTCCTGCTTGGAACGTTCGATAGTATCCTTGGTGTCAATTTCGTAGGCCCAAAGATTGGTCGTCCCTTCCACCGGGGAATGCTTGCCGAATACATTCTGCCCCAACAGGCCGCTCAAGCTGTGCACCGGGTTGGTGGATGCCAGCATCACCCGCTTGCCCTGGCCGGCCGCCCACATGGCAGTCGCTCCCGCCATGACGGTTTTTCCCACGCCGCCTTTGCCGCCAAAAAACACATAACGCAAATCGGCATGTTTGTTCAAATAATCCTGCATGGAGGTCTCAATCTGGTTCATCGGTCCTCCTGACTTCCGTACATGATCCCGGCCAATTTTTCGATCATCGGCAGGCCGGTCACATCCCGTTCCAGTTCGGGCACAAAGGCGGCCACCTGGTTGCCAAACATTTCCCCGATCTGGTTGATATATTTATCCTGCATCTCGATGCGGTTACGCAAATAAGAAGGGATTTCCTGACTCAGCAGTTCATGCGGCACCACGCGGTTGACCACGTAACCCGAGATCGGCACGTCGAATTTGGCGAACAGGCCGGCAGCCTTCTGCGTATCGATCAGGATCATCTCTTCGGGGACGACGACAAAGAAGAACGCCGTTTTTTCTTTGTCGGTCAGGATGCGCGACGAGGCATTGATGCGGGTACGGATATACTGCAATTCCTTGAGGATCTCGTCTTCTTCGGTTTCTTTTTCGCGTTTCAGTCGCGAGACCATTTCCTCGTATTCGCGCATCTCTTCGCGCAGCTTGGTAATCTTGTTGATCCACTCATCGTAGACCTTGGCCATACTCAAATAGTAGAGAGCGTGACCCAGCGGCACCAGGTCGTAGATGTAATAGTCGTACTCGCCGCCGACGACAATATCCACCACGGCGTCGAAAATGGCGCTCTCTTCCATGGCTGGTTCCGCCGAGGCGGCCTGGATATACTGCTCGATTTCCTCCGGCACGCTCTCGAAGCCATACATATCCAGGATCTTCTGGCGGATTTCGTTCTGGTAATCCTTGATGTGCTGGTCGGCGTCGATCTCCTGCGCCCACAGATTCTCCATAATCTTCACCGGCCCTTTGCCGAAGATATCTTTCTGGAAGATATCCGACAGGCTGGCCTGCGGATCGACCGAAAATACCAACACCTTCTTGCCTTGAGACGCCAGCCAGTAAGCGGTGGCAGCCGAGAAGGTGGTCTTGCCCAGGCCGCCCTTGCCGCCGAACATAATGTAACGCCGTTCAGGGTTTTGTTCGAAAATGGTTTTGAGGGACATGATCACTCCTAGAACATTGCGTCTGAAACGTCTTTCTCGCGCAGCAAACGCCGCTTCCAGGTAGAAATCTGCGGCACCACGTAGGGCAGCAAGCGCAAGCTGTAGTAGGGCGGCAAGATGGGTATGCCGATCATATCGCCCATGGTAATTAGAATGAACAGGTGCTCCATGCTGGCGCGCGTGCGTATTGCATAACGGCTCATGTCATGCGAGGCCATGCCGTACAAAATTTCCTTCAAATTTTGAAAGAAGCTTTTCTTCTCCGGAGCGGATTGGCTCGGGCTCATTCGCTTTTCCTCCTTCCTATAATCCTTCGAGATGATAATCGTGTTCGTCGGTAAACTCGCGCTCCCGCAAGACTCGCCGTTTCCAGGTGTTGATATGGGGAACCAGATAAGGCAATAATCGCATGCTATAAAACGGCGGCAAAACAGGCACACCGATCATATCCCCTACGGTCGCCAGCATAAACAAACTTTCGACGCTGGCGCGCATCTCCAGGGCGTGTTCGGCCAATTCCATCCCTACCATGCCAAACATAAACTCCCGCACTGCTTTGAGGAAATCTTTCTTTCTGGAACTGGTTTGTGTAGACATGTCGGTTTATATTATACTTCTAACTGCAGCGTTGTTATCCTATTTGACCAGACGCGGATGAACGAAAAACGCGGATTTTGGCAAGCTTTTTGCGTGACCCACGCCCGTACGAACAACTTCTACGCCGGAGAATTGACCATGGAACCCAGGTACATACTGGTTATTGCTGTGGCTGTCGTGATGCTCTGGTATGCATTGGGCATCCTTTACAATATCCGCCGGGGCGAAAAATTGCTGCGCTGGATGCAAGGAGGGCTGCCACGCATCGGAAAACGCACCACTTTCCGCTGGTTGGGCTCGTCTGTGGCGGAGCTGGTGATCGCCCAGGGAAAAAGCCCCACCCTCCGGCTTGAGATTTTGGTAGCACTCGTCCCGCGCGACCTCGCCTGGAACTGGCTGTTGGCCAGCTTGCGCGGCCGGCGGGATGTCTTGATCCTGCGCGCCGATTTGAACAACGCGCCCCGCCTGGCGTTAGACCTGGCCAATCCGAAAAGCTGGACCGGGCGCATGGCGCTCAACCAGGCCGTACAATCAGATTGGCAGACTCAAGACCACCAGGGGCAAACCCTGGCCACCCCGGCCGGCCTGCTCAAGATGGCGGCTTCCTTCCTGGAGCAACTGCAAGAACCGCTCCGCCGGCTCTCACCGCATTATGACCGGATCAGCCTGCGCAAAGAGACGCCCCACCTGGAAGTCCACCTGCCATTCCCGGACATCCGGCAGGCAGATGCCGACCAATTCTTTGCCGCCTTGCAAGACCTGGCGCGCAAGATCAATCAGCCCAACTGAACTTCAAGAAGGGATGGGCAAAGCCTGGGCTTCGCCCATCCCTGTATCAGAGAGCAAGATCAGTCGCCAGTCGTGGCGCGAGCCGCCTGCTTGGGAGACCCGCCCTTCGAGTAGCGCTGGTAAGCCTGGTAGCCATCCCAGGCGATTAACAGCGCAGCAACGAACAACAGGACGGCAATGATAATCATCGCCCAGGCGCCCGCCACCGGCAAGCCGCTCATATTGGGGTTAGCGGCAATCGTCACGTACAGATTGCGCGCCGTCACCAGGGTAGCGGCCAGCGTTGTAATATACATGAATAGCATCGGCCACATGGCATAGGCCGGGTTGCGCTTGCGCGACTTGAGCCAGATGGTGACGATGAGCAGGCTGAGCGCCGCCATGAGCTGGTTGGCAGCGCCGAACAACTGCCACAGGTAAACCCACGTGCCGGTCAACACCAGGGCCAGGGTCAGCAGCATGGAAACGATCGTGGAGACGTGAATGTTCTTGAGCACGGGTACCGCATCGCCCACCCATTCGGAGAGGGTCACGCGCATCACGCGGAAAATCAACTGGGTCACGGTCAACACGATCACCATGAACACGCCAAAACCCAGGGCAGTTCCGTAAAGCTGGAAACCATCGCCAAAGAGCACGGTGAACAGGCTGCCCACGCCGGCCGCAAACCGCCCGGCGCCGCCGCCTGCCCCGGCGATGGAAACTGCCACCAGCGAGAGCAGCGCCAGGGTAAATTCGGTGAACATCGCCCCGCCGCCGACCGGAAGCGCATCGGTTTCATACTCAAGCTGGCGAGCCGTGCCGACCGAGCCGAACAGCGCGTGCCAGCCGGAAATCGCGCCGCAGGCGATGGTCACGAACAACATCGGCCACAACGGGAACCAGGCCTTACCCGCGGCAAGGCCAAAGCCCAGATCGGGAAGCTTGACCGCAGCCAGCGCAAACGCGCCCACCGCGGGCTTGATGAACGGCGCCAGGATCGCGCCGACCATGGCCAGGCCGATGGTCAGTAACGTGATCCAGAACCCGATGTAGTTCACCGGCTGGGCAAAACGCCAGATGGGTAAGACTGAAGCCAGGTAGGCAAAGACAAGCAAGAATAACGCCCAGAAAAGATAAGAAGGTAAGGTCTTGATCTCCCCGGTATCAGCGTTATACACAGCAGTGCTGGCCCGCTTGCCATCCGCTCCAGGAGCCGGGATGCGGGGGTCGGCGGCCGTCGGATCGACAACCACAAACACTGCATTACCGCCCGTCACCTTATTGATGACGCCGTTGAACTGTACAACAGCCGCATTGACCGGCCCTGCCCAATCGATGGCTCCGGTCGGCTTGCCGGCGTCATCCAGCTTGGGCTTGGCGCCCGCTACGCCAGCGATCATGGAAATCACGACCACGCCAACCGCGATCAGAGTCACCACAATCAGATCCATCTTCCAGCGGTAAAGCATCTGCCCGGCCAGCAGGCCCATCACCGCCAACATCACGACGCCCAGGACGACATCCGGGCGGGCAGCTAACAGCGCAGCCATAATACCCATGAACGCGCCGGCCACCAGGAGCAGATAAAAGAAGATGAAAGTAAACAGGATGGAGCGAGTACGCGGAGCAATCAGCTTGTGGCTGATGGCGCTCAAGCTGTTGCCATCGTTGCGCACCGAAACCATAATGGCGCTGTAATCGCTGGCCCAGCCGATGAGGGACACGCCAAACACCAGCCACAACAGCGACGGCAGCCATCCCCAAATGTTGGCTGCCGTAATCACGCCCACGATCGGACCTGCCGCCGCAATCGATTTGAAGTGATAACCATACAAAACGTTCTTGCTGGTCGGCATAAAGTCCACCCCATCCATGTACATGCGCGCCGGGGTGGCCTTCTTGGCGTCGACCTGAATGACATTCTTGTCAACCCGCCGCGCATAAAAGTTGTAAGCCAGGTAGATCACCAGAGCGGCGACCACAACGACCCAAAATGTGTTCATCGTTTGTCCTCCGAATGATACGGTTTGCTGAACTTGTTAGACCTTCAAACACAGAGGAATGTCACTGAACTCACTTGTTCCTGCTTGCATCGTCGATACGACCTCCTTCCGAGCCCGCTCAAAAGTACTATCGCCTGGCTCAGGCCGCTCCAGGGTCATCCTGGCTTAACAAACGCCCAATTTCCCGGCTGGCTTCCGGATAGGCTCCCCCTACGAAACGCGCCCGATGATCTACGATCACAGCCGGGTAACGCCGCACCCGATAACGGAGCGTCTTCCAAAAGCCTTCCACCGAAGCTGCGTCGATCACCTTTACCACCACCCGGTCACAATGCAGGCGAAACAACTCTCGGACCCAGTCCGAGAGCGCCTGGTAGTCCTGCGCCAGATCCTCTGGCAGGCTACTATTGATCTGTTCCTGGTGGAAATGATTGGTAACACCCATTTCGCGGAAGGCCACCTCGCAATGTGTGCAATGATAGAATGCCGTGGGCGCGTAAGCAATGACTTCAACCCATAAAGGCTCATTCATTTGAAACACACCTCTAAATCAACGCTTCTGCTGCACCTGCGATACCGGGCGCCGGGCGCACAACAGAAGCACCCAGAACGACCTCCGGCTATGCAAAACTTACCTGTAATCGCTACGAGATTGAAAACACCTCACCCGGCAGGGAGTTACGCAGACATCAGAACAACTCCAGCGTATCATTTTCAACCTCCACATCCGGCCAGGAAGTCTCGATCCAATGGACAACTCGTTGTAAAGAGCGTTGTGTGTGGGCAGCATCGTTGCTGACCAGGGCGCAGGCGATCCAGGCTTCCTGCCACGCATCTTGATGGTCAACTTCTGCCGCCGAAACGTTGAATTCCCGGTGCAATCGCGCCAATAGCGGCTTTAACCGGCTGCGTTTCTCCTTGAGCGAAGCGCAGCCGGGGATATGCAACTGTATCGTCAGCAACCCCAGCGCCATCGATAATCCTTAAACCCTAAACAGATCCTCTCATAGTATAATCCAATTTATGGATCATACGAAAAGTTGGACGCTCATCATCGGCATTCTGGTGATCATTGCCATTCC
Source organism: uncultured Anaerolinea sp. (assembly GCA_964595435.1). GTDB lineage: Bacteria > Chloroflexota > Anaerolineae > Anaerolineales > UBA4823 > RBG-16-57-11. The sequence goes on from CAZQQJ010000046.1 coordinate 10,803, forward strand.
CGCCATCTTGATGGTGGTAGTCATGTACAATATGTACACTTCCATCCAGCGCACGGTGGAACCGGTCCAATCCATGACCGGCAACTTGAGCACGCGCGTCGCCGAAGTGCTCAACCCCACCCCCACCATCCTGCCCAACCCGATGACGATTATCCGCGATGTGCGCAGCCTGGCGCGCCTGGAAACGATCCAGTTCACCGTCGAAAAGGTGATCACCGCTGAAACCGGCCAGGGCCAGTTCGGCATCTTGTTCGGCGACAAACTGATCTTCGTGGCTCACGGGCAGGTAATCGCCGGCGTCGATCTCAGCAAGCTCGGCCCCGACGACCTGGAGCTGCGCGATGGCATTCTCTACGTCACCCTGCCAGAGCCGGAGATCTTCGTGGTCAACCTGGACAACGAAAAATCCTACGTTTATGACCGCGAGACGGGGTTCCTCACCAAAGGCGACCAGAACCTGGAATCCTCGGCGCGCCGTGTGGCCGAAGACGAAATCGAAAAGGCCGCCCTGGAAGACGACCTGCTGAAACTGGCGCAGCAGAATGCCGAAACCTACCTGGCCAGCCTGTTCAAAAACCTAGGCTACCCGGACGTGACATTTATACGAAGCAGCACGCCCACCCCCAGACCATAAATCACACCCGCTGCGTCCACAGCGGATTGGCGAACTTTTCTTCGATCAGCTCGCCGGCGCGCTGCAGCTCCGCCGGGGTCAGTTCACCCGGCTGCAAGCGGATGTTCAACGCTTGCTGGAAAGCCTGGATAAAAGCCTGCGCGGCGCGATCCCAATCCAGGGGGCAGCCAAGCACCCTTTCGGCGGTAGTGGCCCGCGCCAGCAGCCTGGGCGCGGCATCCGCCCTTTTCGCCTTGTCCGAGAAACTCAACGCCTGGAGGATGCGCGTCAGGTCGCCATACAAGGGCAGCGAGCCATGCTGCAGCACGCCTTCCTTACGGCGCGCCTGGGCGCTGCCCACCAGCTTCTTGCCCTCCACGGTGATCTCGTAGTTGGAAGGCTCCTCGAAACACACCGGGTTTTGCACCGCGCCGGCAGACCCGGCGGGCCTGCCATCCGGTTTTTCCAACGCCCGGGCAGGGATTTGCAACAGGTTCAGCGCAGCCAGCAAAGCCTGCGATAACACCCGGTAGCTTTCCAAAACGCTCCCACTCAAACGCGGTTCGTCCTGCGGGCCGGCGACCGAATAGGTCAGCTCGTCGGTGTGCAAAATAGCCCGTCCGCCGGTGGGGCGGCGCACCACTTCCCAGCCATTGGCCTGGACGGCCTCCCAGGCAACGTCCGCATAGGGCTGGGCCACACCCAGCGAAAGGCAGGCCGGCGCCCAGGCATACAGGCGCAGCGTGGGGAGAACGTCCCCGCGCCCGGCTGCTTCCAGGATGGCTTCGTCGACCGCCATGTTCCAGGCGCCGGGGGCAGGAGAGGTTTGGATGAGACGCCAGTGCGACAAAGAGAAAGTCATAGAATCGTTCAAATCTTAATTTAAGGGGGTGGATAAGTTTCCGTAGCAGAGGGCGGTGGATACGTTTCGGTTGCCGTTGCTCCGACCGGAGTCGTAGCCGATGGAGTAGTCGGTGTCAAAGTCACCGTCGCCGTGCCACGCGTTCCGGTAACCGTCGGCGTTGCAGTAGGCGGCGTGCCGCTTACCGTGGGCGTGGAAGTGGCGGTGACGGTGGTTATGCGCGTCCCAGTGACCGTCGGGATTTGAGTCCGGGTGGGCGTCAATGTGGCTGTGGCCTGGCCGGCCGGTACGGGGCTGGCCGTTGGGGTCGCTGCCGGGACAGCGCCAACCAGCTTCAAACGGGCCATGGCGGTGTAGGGACTGAGCGAGTAATCCAGCCACAGGCGGTGGTAGGCCTTCACCGCGGTCTGCTCATCGCCGGCCAGTTCGCTGGATAGACCCAGCAGGTAATAATAACTATCGCACGTCCAGGTGGGTTTGCACAAAAGGCCGGGGAAACGCGCCAGGTTGATCAACTCATTTTTCACCGCTTCGGGCGAGGCGCCGGCAAACAAACGCTGCTGCGCATTCTCCAGAGGGATGAAAAATTTGCTGGGGTATTCCTTGCGCAGGGGCGCCGCTTTCAAATAGGGCGCCTGGGTTCCTGGCAAGCGCTGCATGTTGAAAGCCAGCGTTCCCTCGAGGAAGACCGCCGGGAGCAGGGTCAGCCCGTCATCGGCGATGTAGGCCGCATCCAGGTATTCGATCGACGGCGGGACGGCGTCTACGTTACCGACGCGCAGCGCCTTGACTCCATCTCGATACCGGGCCAGGATCCAGAATTCAGAGCGGTCGCGAGGGTGGTGGCGAGTGGTGAACCAGCGCTCCGTTTCCCCATCCGCATCGAAGTCGAAATAACCGGAGGAATTCGGATTGACGCCGGCCTGCTTCAGGTATTCAAAGGCATCCTGCCCCTCGGGTAAATGTTCGACCAGGTAATCCAGCGCGTAAACCGGGTCGCACAACGGTGCAGCCTGGCAGGCCCGGTAAACATCCGCCTGGCTCTGGTACGCCATCAGGAAATCGTGGGCAGGCTCGATCCAGCGGCTGTCGGGTACACCTGGCTGCGTGGAGACCTGGTTCATATAATCGATAGCCACGTCCGTGTCGCCGGCCAGGGCGCGATAGACGCCCAAGCGGTACAACCATTCGTCCCTGGCATCCAACGGATAAGGCTGCCCCTGCGCATCGGCGGCCGGCGGCCAGAAGGGCAGCAGCGCCTCCATCACCGAAATCGCCGCTTCGGGCCCCCAAACCGCCGCAGCGTGATCCACCAGCAGGGCGCAATAAGCCAGGGTTTTTTCGTTCGGCTGCACTTCGAATACCTGGCGCTGGAGGGCGAAATTTACCTCGCTCCAGCCGTAATCCAGGCGCACGTCCACCGGGCAGGCGGGGAAAACCGTGCTCTCGAAGGTCAGGCCCGCCGCTTTGCCCGGCAATGTACTGACCTTCCAGCGGTTGGTGAACTCGATCCCCATGCGAAAGATGGCCTGGTCGGGGAAAAATGGCAGCTTCAGCGGCGGCATTTTGGACAGGCTGAAAACGCGGGGAGGGTCCACGGTGAATTGATCCGCCAGGGCCGATGCGTAAACCGCGATTTCAGGGCTGCGGCCATTCGACCCGGTGAAATTTTCCACCACCCAATTGGCCTGGGTCTTGTCCACAAAGTCGAAGTACGTCAACAGCGGGTAGGTCTGATAGGAATTCGTCGCTTGCAGCAGCCAGATAAAGGCGCTCCCTCCTTCGCCGCGCAACTCCACCATGTAGCTGCCGGTGAAACCTTCGGGCGGCTCCAACTCGACCATGTAAAACGACAGGCGCGGCTCGTGCTCCGCAAACCACAGATACAGATAAGGGACCTCGGTCTCCCCGCTATTCAAGCCGCTGGCCAACAGTTGTGCGTAGCGCGTCCCGGCTTCTGCGCTCCCCATCTGCGCCAGGTCATAGGCCAGCATCCAACGCCATTCTGCCGCTTGAGGCTCGCCCGGAAATTGCAGCAGCGCCTCGCGCAGCGCCAGAACGCGGTATTGGAAAGACTGGTAATAGGCGACCCTATCCTTGCTATCCGCGCTGGCAGCCAGCGCGGCATTGGGGTAACTCCCCATGAGCTGCGCCATATAAGCTGCCTGCTCCGGCGACCATTCGGCCAGTTGATAAGCATCCGCCTGCGCCAGCGGCGGGGCCGGGGTCAGCGTAGGGAAGTTGGTCGAGGTCGGTGTGGCCGTCTCGCTCGGAAGCGGGGTGGGCGTCTCGGTAATGGTTGGCGTCAGGCTGGGAAGCGGCGTACGCGTAATGGTCGGAGAGGAGGTAAAGGTAGCCGTCAGGCTCGGCGTAAACGTAGGGCGGGCCGTACTGGTGACCTCAGCAACTGAAACAGGACGCAAGACGATGTACAGGCGATATAGAACGATTGCCCCGACCAATCCCGACAAACACAGCCCCAACAGGACGAGGTTGATCACCAACAGGCGAATGCGCCACCTTTCGCTGGATGCGTTCGACATACCTACCACTCAGCAGGAAAGTACCCGGACAAGACCCACATCAAGCAGACCAATCATCCAGCTCCGCCTGGGCTTCCCGGGCAATCCTTTCTTCCGTTTCAGGGCCGAGCGGCACGAGCGGCGGACGCACTGCCCAACGCGGGAAACCATGCCAGCGGGCCAACATGGCTTTATATAAGGGCGGGTTGGGAGGATAACGATCCATCAAAGCCCGCGCCTTGTTGAGCCGCGCCTGCGCCGCGGCATCGGTCTCGCCTCGCTGGAGCACATCCCAGACCTTGCGCAGATCGGGCGAGCGCAAATTGGCCAGGGCAGTAATGCAGCCTCCAGCCGCGTTTTCCAGGGCCAGGCTAAACAACGAATCGGTGCCTGAAAAAACGAGCAGATCGGCCCCAAACCGCTCGCCCAGCCGCCGCGCCCACTCGGCCTCTGTGGAAGAGTCTTTGATCCCGGCAAACTGCCCGGGGAAGCTGTCTTTCAAGCGCGCCAGCAGGTCCAGCGAGAGGGATACGCCGGTCACCCCGGGGATATGGTAGCCAAGCAGATAGCCTCCCGGAGGCACACCGCGCTGCAGCACCTGGCTATACCAGCTCAACAAGCCGTCATCGGATACCTTGCGATAATAGTAGGGCGGCAATACCACCACGCCATCCAGCCCGATAGCGAACGCCTGGCGGGTCAACTCCACCGTCTCGTCCAGGCTGGGGGTACCCGTGCCGGCCAACAGGCGGAAATCCGGCCAGGCCTGGCGCACCTCCAGGGCGGCGCGCAGCAGCGCCAACCGCTCCGCCGGGGCAAACGAAGGGCCTTCGCCGGTGGTGCCCAACAAAAGAGCGCCGTGACAGCCGCGCCGGGCCAGGAAATCCAGAAAGCCGGGCAGCGCATCCAGCGCCAGGGAAAAATCATCGTGCATGGGGGTGAGCGCGGCAGCGTAAACGCCGCGCAGGTGTTCGTGTGTCGTCATGGGGACAATTATACAGTATAGACCGCGCTCCGTGAACGCGGCTTTCCGAGCCGGATTGATCGGTAAAAGTTGCCAGGTGCAATGCACGAAGGACACGCGCGATGCACCGGCCACACAAAATTGCCGACCGGATGCACTACAAGACTACGAAACTACCAAACTACTCGACTAAGTAAGTGTAAAGTGATTCGGGCAAGCCACCCGGCAAGATGTATAATATTTCCTGTGGCCGCGCCTCGCCTGTCTCGAAAGCTCTCAACCGCCCTGCTGCTCTTCGTTTTGTCGATTCATGGGCTGTTGTTCACCGCCTGCGGCAGAAACGGGTCCGAGGCCAACCCATCCCCAACCGGCCAGACCCGCTCCGAACCATCCACAAACCAGACTCGCCCTGGCCTCACGCCAACCGTCCCCCTTACCCCCACCCCGGTCGTCATCCGCGGCACCGTATCCATCTGGCACTCGTGGAGCGAAAGCGAATTCCCGGCGATGGTGCAAATCAGAAACGGGTTCCACCAGGCCTATCCGGAAGTTTACTTCGACGTGCTGTACGTGCCCGCCCAGGATTTGCGAGCGCGCTACGAAGTCGAAACCCGCAATGGCAGCGGGCCGACCTTGCTGCTGGGCCCGTCCGAATGGGGGCCTTCGTTATACGATGCCGGCCTGGTCGTCAACCTGACCGGCCTGGTCAGCCAGGAACGGCTGGCAACCCTGAACCAGCCGGCCCTGGAAGCCGCCCGCTACCGGGACGCTCTGGTCGGCCTGCCCTACAGCCTGCAGGGCACAGTTCTCTTCCGCAACAAAGACATCATCACCATCAGCCCGAATACCTTCGATGAGCTGGTGACCCTGGCGCAGACTTCGGCGCAAGGCGATATCCACGGGGCCATTTTAGACCGCAGTTTTTATTACGCCGGCGCACATTTGAGCGGCCTGGGAGGGCGGCTCATGGATGAGAACCGGATGCCAGCCTTCAACAATGAGTTCGGCCTGAACTGGATCGATCTGCTGAAACGTTTCGAGGAAGCCGGCCCGCCCAATTTCTTTACCGAGGAAGACCTGCAGAAATTTTCCGAAGGAAAGGCGGGCTGGATTGTGGAGGGCACCTGGCGCATCCCGCAACTGGCCGAGGCGCCCGGGCTGGAAAAACTGGCCATCGACCCCTGGCCAACCTACAAGGACGGGCGGCTGTCTGGTTTTGTGATCCCTGAAAACGTCTATCTCAGCGCGCAGGCCCTGGACGATAACCGCCTGGCCGCCAAGACCTTCCTGGAATACTTCCTCTCACCCGAAGCCCAGGTCTACCTGGCCGAGGTGGGGCGCATCCCGGCAGTCCGCGGGGTGGCACTCAGCGACCCGGTGCGAGGCCCGCTGTGGACGCAAGCCATCGCCGCACTGGCCGGTGGAACCTATTACCCCCCTGTTCCAGAGATGGTCGAATATAACCTGAACCTGGATATCGCCCTGCGCTCCATCTTCGAGCAGAATGTCCCCCCGGCCGAGGCGCTGCAAACCGCCGCCGACGAAATCCGCCTTGCCATCGAACAAAACCAGGACGCAGCCACACCTGCGCCCTGAAAAATGGGACGCGGACGAGCGCTGATGAACGCGGATGCTATTTTCCGTTAGACCCACCTGCCGGCAGGTTGTATGATTGGATGGGACGCGGGCGAGCGCTGATGAACGCGGATGCTATTTTCCGTTAGACCCGCCTGCCGGCAGGTTGACTTGTTTGGCTGAAAGCCGCTTTGTATAGGCTAAACCTGACAGGTCTTGACGACGAAGTCTGGCTGTTGCGCGCCTTTGAAGACCTGTCAGGTTTGCGAATAACTATTCAGGTGCGGCCTGCTACGCTCGCCGCGCCCCAGGGCTGGTTTCCCTACTTTGACAGGGTATAGGTATCGCCAAACGAATCCCTTCTTCCTTTGCAGGTGTCCTCGCTGACAGGCGCAAAGGTGAGTTTTTCTCCGTCGAAGGACCACTTGTAGGTAGCAGGAGCCTGGCACTTCGGGTTGGTTTCATTGGCCGGCGGACTCACGGTAATCAGGTCACCCACAATGGTGTAGGGCCCCTCAACCACCGGCTCGGGGTTAAGGAAATAAAACGCAGAGGTGCCATCCTCGTTGAACTGGTAGGCGACGGTTTTATCCTTTACCGACACAAATTTACCGGTGGGGAATTTGGAAGCCGACGGGGAAGCCACGGCAAACTGCTTGATCATGCCCAGCATAAAGTGCGGGCGACCTTCAACCTTAGGGCTGGGGATATTGCAAATGGCGGCATACACGCCGGGCTGGAAATCGAATTCGATGTAACCGGATAGGCCCACATCTAACCCGTTCATACCGCCCACCGGTGTAAAAGGCGGCGGCCCGTCCGGCGTTTCCAGAAATTTGAGCACGTCCATCGCCGTCTTGCCATCCGCCAGCCGCAAGATGTTGAGTTCGTGAGGCTCCGGGCCGTCGTTGATGACTTTGATTGTCGTCTTACCGACAGGCAGAGCCTCCGGCAAATCGAAAGTATAATCTTTCAGCCGGACGGTCAACGCCGCTTCCGGTTCGCTGGCCGTGGAGCCGCCGGCTTCCACCGTGAGGCTCTGGATCATCCCCTTGACGAAGTGAGGCGCGTGATCGCCCGGCGAAGGGACAAAGCATAAAATTACATACTCGCCAACCGGGAGGTTGAGCACTGCCTGCGCTGTTTCTTTCGGGGCAATAGCACCCACGCCGCCCATTTGCTTCACCAACGCCAGCGCGGGGCCTTCGCCTTGCTTGAGCGCTTCTTTGAACTGTTCTACAGTGACGCCATCGTTCAGGCGCAGAAACTGGACATGGTGCGGTTCCTGGCCGGAATTGGTCAAAGTAACCCGCACCCACCCTGCACTGACAGCACCGGGCGCGGCGTAAGAAAAATCCGCCGCGTCGATCTTGATTTCATGGCCCGAATTCACCCTGGTCGGGCGTGTGGCCGGCGCACTGACCGGCTTATTTGCGGCAGGCGCAACGGCGGCCGGCGCAGCGGAGCTGCATGCAGCCAGTACAACCACCATCATCAAGCCAAACATCACAGGTAACCATCGCTTAGCGTTCATCGTTATTCTCTCCTCCGGCCGGTTGGATTTGCGCGTCGCGCTCCGGCCTCGAATGAAGCAAGTTTAGCATCCCGGCGGTTGCCCCACTTGCCATTTTCTACCAAAATTCTCCAAATGGCGAAGATTGTGCTATGCTATAGCTCAGGAGATGCGTATGTCCCCTTCAATTCCATCCAGCACATTGGAGAAATTCACCACCTTCGGTGATTTCCTGCGCTTTTTAAGGCGCCGGGCCGGCATTACGCAGATGGAACTGGCCATCGCCGTTGGTTACAGCGACGCCCAGATCAGCCGCCTGGAACAAAACCTGCGCCTGCCCGACCTCCCCACCATCGAGGCGCGCTTCGTGCCCGCGCTTGGCCTGGAGGACGAGCCCAAAGCAATCGCACGGCTGCTGGACCTGGCCGCCAACGTGCGCCGCGAAGATGCCCCGGGGCTCGGCCTGTGCCCCTACAAGGGCCTGAACTATTTCGACGAAGTAGACGCCGATCTGTTCGTAGGACGTGAAGCGTTGACCGCCAAATTAACGGAGCGTATCCTTGCTTTGACCTCGGGCGGGCGGGCTTCCGAGGCGCGCTTCCTGGCCGTGGTCGGCGCCTCGGGCAGCGGCAAGTCATCGCTGGTGCGCGCCGGGCTGGTGCCTTCGCTGCGCTGGAACAAAGCCTCTGCGGATTGGGATATTCACGTCCTCACCCCCGCCGCGCATCCGCTCGAAAGCCTGGCGATGAGCCTCAGCCAGGAAAACGGTTCGGTGGCCGCGGCGGCGACTTTGATGGACGATCTGGTCCGCGAGCCGCGCAGCCTGCATTTATTCGCCAGGCGCCAGGTGACGGCCAGGGGCAGTTCGCGGTTATTGCTGGTGGTCGACCAGTTCGAGGAGATATTCGCCCTGTGCCGTTCCGAAGAAGGAAGGACTTCGTTTGTTGGCAACCTGCTCAACGCGGCGTCTGAAACAGGCGGCCCCGTCGCCGTCATCATCACCCTGCGGGCCGATTTTTATGCCCACTGCGCCGGATATGTTCAGCTACGCGAAGCCCTGGCGCGCCAGCAGGAGTACATCGGCGCAATGAGCCACGAAGAATTGCGGCGCGCCATCGAAGAGCCTGCCCGCCGCGGCCGCTGGGAGCTGGAACCCGGGTTGGTAGAGCTGCTGCTGCACGACGTCGGCCACGAGCCGGGCGCGCTGCCTCTACTCTCCCACGCGCTGATGGAAACCTGGCAGAGACGGCGCGGGCGCACGATGACTTTGAGTGGCTACACCTCGTCGGGCGGCGTACGCGGCGCCATCGCCGAGACCGCCGAGGCGGTGTTCACCGATCAGTTTACCCAGGAGCAACGCAACATTGCTCGCCGCATTTTCCTGCGCCTGACTGAACTGGGCGACGAAACCGCCGCCGGCGACTCGCGCCGCCGGGCGACTTTCAACGAACTGATCCTGAAACCAGAGGAAAGGGACATCACGCAAAATGTGTTGAAAGCACTGGCGGATGCCCGCCTGATCATTACCAGCCAGGACTCTGCGGAAGTTGCCCACGAAGCGCTGATCCGTGAGTGGCCGACGCTGCGCGGCTGGCTCGAAGATAACCGTGAGGGCCTGCGGTTACACCGGCATCTGACCGAAGCGGCACAGGAATGGGCCAGGCTCAACCGCGTCCCGGACGTTCTCTATCGAGGCGCACGGCTCGCCCAGGCGAGTGAATGGGCATCCAGCCACCAGGAAGAGATGAACGCCCTGGAATGGGAATTCATCCAGGCATCGCAGGAGTTCGCCGAATGCGAGACGAGCGAGCGAGAAGCGCAGCGCCAGCGGGAGCTGGAAACGGCGCAGAGGCTGGCCGAGGCAGAGCGCAGACGCGCCGAAGAACAGGCGCACGCCGCCGGACAGTTGCGCAGGCGCTCCATTTATCTGGCCGGTGCGTTTGTCATCGCAATTGCCCTGGCGCTCGCCGCCGGCTTCCTGTGGAGGCAGGCGCAGACGGCCAGCCGCCTGGCCACCTCCCGCGAGCTGGCCGCGGCTGCCATCAGCAACCTGGATATCGACCCCGAACGGAGTGTGCTGCTGGCCCTGGAGTCGCTCAAAAAGACCTACACTCTGGAAGCCGAAGATGCCCTGCACCAATCGGTGATGGCCTCACGCGTGCGGCTTACCATCCCTTCTCACAAGCCCGGAGCTTCGGCCAACGTCGCTTTCAGCCCGGATGGAAAGTACCTGGCCGCAGCCAGCTCAGATGAGATGGTGAACATTTGGGATTCAACCACAGGCCAGTTGCGCTTCTCCCTGACCGGCCATAGTGCCACTTACAGTCCAGACGGAAACAGACTGGCAACCGCTATTTCCGACGGAACCGTCAAACTGTGGGATGCCGCAACAGGGGAAGAACTGCCAATGGCAGGGCGCATCGACGCGGGCGAGGGAGTTGCTTTCAGCCCGGATGGCACCCGCCTGGCAACCGTCACCTCAGGCAATTTGCCAAGAATTTGGGAGGTGCGATCCGGAAAGGAGTTGACCAGTTTTCCCGGGCACACCGATTACGTCTCGCACGTTTTTTTCAGTCCGGATGGAACGCGCTTGCTGACGACCAGCGACGATGGCACGGCGCGCGTCTGGAACGCAGGCACCGGCGAGGAGCTGCTCAAGTTATCCGACCATCCAGGCTGGGTGTGGACCGCTGCTTACAGCCCGGATGGCAGTCGCATTGCCACGGTCAGCGGGAACGAGGGGATGATCTGGGATGCGGCCAGCGGTGAAAAGCTATTCATCCTGGTCGGACACCTGAACACGATCTACGCGGTCGCTTTCAGCCCGGATGGAACACGCCTGGCGACCGGCAGCCTGGATCGAAAAGTGAAAGTATGGAGCACAACCAGCGGAAAGGAATTGTTTACCCTCTCCGGCCATATGGGGGCAGTCTCCGGCCTGGCCTTTAGCCCCGACGGAAACCGCCTGGCAAGCGGCAGTGACGATGGAACGCTGAGGGTTTGGGATCTCACTCCGGCGCGGGAGACCCTCGCGCTTACCCCATCCGAAGGCTCGCTCAACCAGATTGTGTTCAGCCCGGATGGGGCCCGGCTGGCAGGTATCGTTGGGGGGGATATGAAGATATGGGACGCCCTCTCAGGCAAAGCGTTGCAGACGTTGTCGAAGCCAGGTCACAGAGTGAGTGCTCTGGCCTTCGGCCCGGATGGCAGACACCTGGCTACAGCCAGCGAACCGGCGAACGTGGCCGTGTGGGATGCTTTGGAGAGCCAGGAGCTCTACACCTGGCCAGCCCACACCGGCCAGGTGAACGCTCTTGCCTTTAGCCCGGATGGAAGGCGTCTTGCGACTGCCAGCGACGACTACAAAATCAAGATCTGGGATATTTCAACGACAGCCAACACAGACCCACCCGCGGAGAGGCCGGCATTTACTTTCGATCTGCTGGCCGAGGTCAAGTCCATTGCCTTCAGCCCCGATGGGGCAAAGCTGGCAGCCGGCACATACAATGGGACGATAAAAATATTGGACCTGGATTCTCGAAAGGAATCAGCCTCATTACACGGCCACGCCGAATCGATCACCTCCCTCGCCTTCAGCACGAACGGTGAACGCCTGGCGACAGCCAGCCTGGATGGGACGGCCAAAGTGTGGAGCGCAACGACGGGTGAAGAATTATTGACATTGAGCGGCCACACCGATGCGGTAACAGGCGTCACCTTCAGCCCCGATGGAACGCGCATCGCCACGGCCAGCCGGGATGGCGCCGCGAAATTATGGGACGCGGATACGGGCCAGGAATTGCTCACTTTCTTTGGCAACGGTACAAGGCTCAACCAGGTTGCCTTCAGCCCCGATGGGGCGCGCCTGGCTACAAGCGGGGATGCCGGGGCGCACATTTATCTCTTGAGAATCGAGGACCTGGTCGCCATGGCGCAATCCAGGGTAACACGTTCATTGACGCAAGAGGAATGCCAGAAGTACCTGCACAGCGTTTCGCAGGCATGTGCGCGGCCACGATTCACCCCAACCGCGACTCCCTTGCCGCCCGCCGCGCATGGCAGGATTTGCCAGGTTATCAATACCGGGGGCTTAAACGATCATTATTTCAACGAGTTGATCTACAAGGGGCTGCAAGGCTCCGCCAGGGTACACGGATGGGAAGCCAGCGTCCTTCAATCCACCTACATGCCGGATTTTGAGAAAAACTTGAAAGCCTTCGCGGGAGCAGACTGTAACCTGATCATTTCGCTGGGCACGATGGTCGAGACGATACAAACCGAGGCCGAAGCAAACCCGGGACAGAAATTCATGATCACCGATTTTATGTTCGACCCGCCGCTGAACAACGTCTGGATGCAGGTGTATGCCACCGACCAGGCCGCCTTCCTGGCCGGGTACGCGGCCGCCTCGGTCACAAAAACCGGCAAGATCGGCGTGTTCGGCGGCATCGATATTCCGCAAGTCACGGATTTCATGGACGGGTTTGCCCTCGGTGCAGCTTACTACAACGAGAAAAATGAGACCGGCGTCGAGTTGATCGGTTGGGACGCAGAGAAACACGAAGGACTGTTTGCCGGCGATTTTTGCTGCACAACGGAAGGCCGGCAAATCGCCCGGCAGTTGTTGGAGAAAGGAGCCGATGTGATTCTGCCCGTGGCGGGACAAAGCATCGGCTGGGGGGCCGGGGCCGAGGTGAAAGAACACGGGGATGCCTGGTTCATCGGGGTCGATACGGATTGGACGGCGACCACGCCTGAGTTTGCAAGCGTTGTGCTCACCAGCATCGAGAAGCGCTATGATGTCAGCGTGATCCAGGTGGCCAATGCCATCGCCAATGGCACGTTTACCGGCGGCATACATACCGGTACGCTGGCGACAGGCGAGGTGGGCATCTCGCCTTTCCATGACCTGGATGCGCTCATTTCCGCCAAAGTCAAAAGCGACCTGGAGCAGATCAAAGCAGATATCATCGCCGGAAAAATCAAAACCAGGCCATAGCCAGCCTTGACGTAGATGTAAATGAAATATACGCTAATGATTTTTTGTATGTTGGAGATATGACAGTTGGCACTACCCAAAGCCAGGCATCCGGGGGATAATAAGATAAGAACGGTTGGAATTTTTGCCGGCCGTCTACGGTCTTTCATCCATTTGACATGAGGAGGTTCAAAAGATGCCTGTAAAAGGTTGGATAGAAGTCAACCCATTGTACTGCAAGGGCTGCGAATTATGCATTGATCAATGCCCTCAAAAGGTGATGGCCCTGGACATGGAACACCTGACACCCAAAGGCTACCACCCGGTGCATCTGGTATCAGACGGGTGCACCGGGTGTGCTATTTGCGCCCTGGTTTGCCCGGAAGCCGCGCTCACGGTGTATCGCGAAGCGCCGCTGCGAGCCGCCGCGGCACGTTCAGCCACGCCAGCATAGATCAGGAGGTACTTCGTGGCACGCGAATTGTTAAAGGGAAACGTTGCCATGGCCGAGGCGGCTATTCGCGCCGGCCTGCAAGCTTACTTTGGGTATCCGATCACCCCACAGACAGAATTATTAGAGTGGATGTCTCAGCGCATGCCCGAATTGGGCCGCGCCTTCTTACAAGCAGAAAGCGAAGTGGCCGCCATCAACATGGTGTATGGCGCAGCCTGCACGGGAGTGCGGGTGATGAGCTCGTCATCCAGCCCCGGCGTGAGCCTGATGATGGAAGGGTTGTCCTACATCGCCGGAACTGAACTGCCCGTCGTCCTGATCGACGTGGTGCGCGGCGGGCCAGGGCTGGGCAATATCGCCCCTTCCCAGGGGGACTACAATCAGATCGTGCACGGCGGCGGGCACGGCGATTACCACCCGATCGTCCTGGCGCCTTCCAGCGTCCAGGAAGCCATCGACCTGACCGTGCTGTCTTTCGACCTGGCTGAAAAATATCGCTCCATTGTGATCCTGCTGGTGGATGGCAACATCGGGCAAATGATGGAACCGGCCGAGCTGCCTCCCATGCGCTCGCTGGATCGTCCCGTGCCCGAGTGGGCCGTTCACGGCGCAGAAGGGCGCGAGCGCCGGATTCTCTCTTCCATTTACCTTAACGTTGAGGAAGAAGAAATCACCAACCTGCGCCTGTTGGAACGCTGGAACGAAATCCAGGCCAACGAAATCCGCTACAAAGAATATTACCTGGACGATGCAGAGATCGTCGTCATCGGATTTGGCACCGCCGGGCGCGTGGCTTACTCGGCAGTACGCCAGGCGCGCAACGAAGGTATCCCGGTTGGCCTTTTCCGCCCAGTCAGCCTCAGCCCATTCCCTTACCAGCAGATTGCCGGGCTGTCCAAAAAAGCGCGCTCTTTCCTGGTGGTAGAGATGAACACCGGCCAGATGCTCGATGACGTGCGCAGCGCCGTCGCCGGGCGCATACCGGTAGAGTTCTATGGCCGCATGGGCGGCGTTGTCCCATTCCCGGATGAAGTCTTGAGTGAAATCCACCGCGTGGCGCGCGAACCCCTTTCGGTTAACGGCGACCCGCGCATCGCGTGGATGCAGCGGCTCAAGACGATGATCCATTCATCCTGATGACATAACCAGATGAGTTTTCGGAGGTTCAAAATATGACAGAAGCTCCTGTCCAGGTGGTTTACTCTCGTCCCCGATCGCTTACCGGCACAGCTTCCCATTATTGTCCCGGATGCACACACGGCGTTGCTCACCGCCTGGTTGCCGAAGTATTGGACGAAATGGGCATCCGTGAAAAGACCATTGGCGTGGCGCCGGTGGGTTGTTCCGTCTTTGCATATAACTATTTCGATTGCGATTTTGTCGAAGCCGCTCACGGCCGCGCCCCGGCAATGGCCACCGGCATCAAGCGCGTCCTGCCAGATCGCATCGTTTTCACCTACCAGGGAGATGGCGACCTGGCGTCGATCGGCATGGCAGAAGTTATGCATGCCGCCATCCGAGGCGAAAACATCACCATCATCTTTATCAACAATGCCATCTACGGCATGACGGGCGGCCAGATGGCCCCCACCACTCTGCCAGGGCAAAAGACCACTTCGTCCCCATCCGGGCGGGATGTCGAACAATCCGGCTTCCCCGTGCGCATGGCAGAAGTGCTGGCCAATATGGACGGCGTCGGGTATTCGGTGCGCCGCAGCCTGCACGACCCCAAAAACGTGCGCCTGACCAAGAAGGCGATCCGCACAGCCTTCGAAGTACAGCGCCGCGGCCTGGGTTTTGCAATGGTCGAGGTGCTCTCCACCTGCCCCACCAACTGGGGAATGCCCCCGCGCCAGGCATTGCGATGGGTCGAAGAGCATATGATCCCGGTGTTCCCCCTCGGGGATTACAAAGTGTTACCGGCAGTAGCAGAGATCAAGGTCTGAGTTGAGAGGAACACATTATGCAAATTGAAATTCTCATCGCAGGATTTGGCGGCCAGGGCATCCTGTTTGCCGGGCAGTTACTGGCTTACGCGGCAATGGACGCCGGCAAAGAAGTCACCTGGATACCGTCCTACGGCCCCGAGATGCGCGGCGGTACGGCCAACTGCACCGTCATCATCGCCGATGAAGCCATCGGCGCTGCCACTGTACGCAACCCGCGAGCTGCGCTGGTTTTCAACCTGCCCTCTTTCGACAAATACGAATCCCAGGTTGTATCAGGCGGCGTCTTGGTTGCCAACCAATCGCTCATCAACCGCAATTTCCAGCGTACGGACCTGAGCCAGGTGATGATCCCGGCCAATGAAATCGCCGAAGAATTGGGAGACAAACGCCTGACCAACATGGTGATGTTGGGAGCCATGTTGCAGAGGCTGCCCGTACTTTCCATCCGGGCCATCGAAAAGGCGCTGGAAGATCACCTGCCTGCACGCCATAAACACCTGCTGCCTTTGAATTCAAAAGCGCTTCAAAAAGGGTCCGATTTCGCCCTTCACGAAATGGCGGTTCAGGTATAATGTTGTTTCTCCTGCGGTGTGCGGCGTATTGCGCCGCACACCACCAGGCACACCAAACAACAGGAGCTGGCCGGAAATCTCCATGACCCTTCGCACAAGCAAATATCTTTCGATCGGTTTGAGTTTGTTGATCCTGCTCAGCCTGGTGGGGTGCAACTATCCAGGGCTAAATCCTCCCACTCCCACCCCCACCCCTCAACCGACCCATACCCCTGTACCCACCTTCACCCCCCTGCCAACCGACACGCCGCTGCCATCGCCCACTTTTACGGTTGCGCCAACCGCCACCATCCTGCTGGCCCCGACGGCTGCACAGTCGCCCACCCCGACGGTTGCAAAAGACCCCGAAGACCCCATCCTGGTCTACTACATCAATAAAGATGAATCCGGGCCGTATGGCTGCGGGGAAGCATTGTGGTACATCAAAACCAAAATGCCGAAGACGGGGAATGCACAGATGGACGTGCGCTCCGCCTTGAACACGATCCTTTCCTTCCACTCAGAAAAAATTGGGACTCTGTACAACCCGGGCTACGCATCGAACCTGGCGGTCAGCGAGGTCACGCTCAACGGAAGCGGGGGAATCGTCGTTTCGCTGACCGGCGTGTACGGGCAGACCAAAGATCGCTGCGATGGCAAGCGCCTCATCGACCAGTTGCGCCTGACGATCAAACAATTCCCCGGCGTAACCAGCATCCAGATTACGATCAACGGCACCCCCATCGCGGATGCCGTCTCGCGTAAATAGCGCTGCTAAGCTATCAAAGCGCCCAAAATAATTAGAGCGGGTGTTGTAAAGATTTACAACACCCGCTCACATATTCTCCTCCTCCAAGAGAAGAGCTCGATTCAGTCGGGGCGCCGGGAATTGAACCCGGGACCTCTTGCACCCCATGCAAGCGCGCTAGCCGGACTGCGCCACGCCCCGAACAAACGTGGCTGATTATAGCGCGGAGTGGGCAATCTGGCAACCCCTTAGCAGGTATAATTGGCGATATTTCATACCAGTTTGCCCGGCCGCCAGGGTTGCCTTCCAGGCCGCGCCAGGCAAATGAGGCGATATCTATGTCAATCACCAACACCGCTCTCCCCGACCACCCTGTTTCTGCCCCCGAGTCTGGTTCTTTTCAAACCAGCCAGGTGCTACCCATCGCTGCCGCCCACTTCATCCACGACATCTACACGGCATTCGTCCCTACCCTCCTGCCCGTTCTGATCCAAAAATTCAGCCTCAGCCTGACGCAGGCCGGTTCGCTCAATATCGCCTTGCAAATGCCGGGTTTGCTGAATCCATTGATCGGCTACCTGGCCGACCGGGTGAGTTTGCGCTATTTCGTCATCCTGGCACCAGCGATCACCGCTACGTTGATCACCAGCATGGGTTTCGCTCCCAATTACTTCGCTTTGGTGCTGCTCCTGTTTACAGCCGGGATCAGCGTGGCCGCCTTTCACGCGCCCGCCCCGGCGATGATCGGACGCGTGGCTGGCCGGCAGGTGGGGCTTGGGATGAGCGTCTTCATGACGGCTGGCGAATTGAGCCGCACGATCGGGCCGCTCATTGCCGTTTGGGCTGTCTCGAACTGGACCCTGGATGGGTTATACCGCACGCTCCCGCTGGGCTGGGCGGCTTCGCTGGTTTTATATATCCGCCTGCGGCACGTATCTGCCCGGCCCGGCAAACCTGGCAGCTTACGCAGCGCCACCCCGTTATTGGCCAGCCTGTTTCTGCCCCTGGCGCTGATCAACCTGGCGCGCGATTTCATGTTGGAAAGCCTGAGCACCTATCTGCCGACCTTCATGCAACTACGCGGCGCCAGCCTGGCCGTCGCCGGCGGCGCCCTGTCTGTGCTGTCGTTTGCCGGGGCGGCCGGAGCGCTGGTCAGCGGCCCGGTCAGCGATCGTATCGGGCGGCGGCGGGTCATCCTGGCAACGACCCTGGCATCGATCATCTTGATGCTGGTCTTCCTGAAAGTCCAGGGGTGGCTGGTGGTGCCCGTGCTGGTCGCCCTGGGGTTCACAGTTCTCTCCACGACCCCGGTGATGATGGCCATGGTCCAGGAGCAAATGCCCGAAAACCGCGCCGTTGGCAATGGCCTGTACATGGTGCTCTCCTTCGTGCTGCGCCCGATCGCCACCCTGGCAGTCGGCGCGGTCGGCGACCGCTTTGGACTGGAACAGGCTTTCTTCTGGAGCGCGCTGGCGGCCTTGCTGGCCATCCCCCCGATATGGATGCTGCCCAAACGGCGGCGTAAACAAACACATGACACACCCCGAACTTAAGGTTCAAAATGCGCCCTTACACGAATGCCCCATCCCCCCGGCCCCCTTCTCCAAAGTCGATGCTGTAGGCGAGTTCCTTTCCAAGATTCCCGGCACCGTGGAATCGATGATCGTATTTCGAGAGTTTCTGTTATTGTTCCGATCCTTTGGGGGTGGAGGTGGGGGCGTAGAACCGTTCGGCGCCCTCGATCCCGTACAACAGCAAACGCATCGGGTCGAAGTGGAGGAAATCCCCGCTGAGGCGCCACCGGCGATAATTGCGCTTTTCTTCTTTCGTGGCCGTTTCCGTAAAATAGGACATCCCCTCGAACTGCACGCCCGGCGGCCCGGTGCGCGTCTCGAAGTGCAAATGCGCCGCCTCGGTATTGCCGGTCTTGCCCACCGCGCCAATGACCTGGCAGGGTTCGATTTCCTGCCCCAATGCTACAACCAGAGAATCTTTCTGCATGTGGGCGTACAACAGGTACAAAGACTTCCCTTCCGGGATTTCCAGGGTTTCTTTGAGCTTTTCGGGCAGCGTCTCGGCCGGCGCTTCCAGGATGACCAGGCCTCCGTAAGGAAAAGTGTCTTCCAGAGCAGCCGCCACCCGGCCCCCTAACACCGCCTGTAACGGCGTGCCTTCGATTGGGCTACGATCTTTCCAGTGATAGTAGGCAAAATCTACGCCCTGGTGCCGGTCATCGGAACCCATCGGCGGCGGGTGGTAATGTTCCGATACCAGGCGGGGCAAATCTTCCGGGGGGATATTTTGAATCGGCGAACAAACGAAAAAATTTGCCACATTCCGGGCCGTTGCCGTCGGCGTCAAGGGCACGTCCACGGCGGGGGCGACTGTCATCACTGCTGTTTCAAGCAGTGTGGGGGTCACAGCAGCGTGTGGCTTCTCGGACCGGTGAGGGGTTGCGGTCTGGCTGGGCTGCGGGGTAACTTCGCGGATCAGAAGCACTGGCCTGGTTTGAACCGCCACCTCCTTCGCTCCCGCGCCGCCGGATAACAGCGGAACACAGCCCGCCAGCAGGCATAGAAACCCGCACAATACCGCCAAAACGGAGCGCCTGAAAAGCTGAACGACGGAACGAACCAGAAAACCGGGCCTGTCGTCGATGTCCATACAACCGGATTATACCTTTCATTACTGCCTTCATCGTAAAAACTATCTGATATAATGGCAAAGTTCCCAAACGATGACGATGCCGATACGTATCCTTTCCATCTTTGGCACCCGCCCGGAAGCGGTGAAAATGGCGCCGGTCGTCCGCCTGCTGGCGCAGACCCCGGCAGTTGAATCGCGGGTCTGTGTTACCGCCCAACATCGCCAGATGCTCGACCAGGTGCTCGATTTGTTTGGCATTACGCCGGATATCGACCTGGATCTGATGCGCCCCAACCAGTCGATGGCCGCGCTATCGGCCCGCATCTTCGACCAGTTGGACCCGGTATTGGACAGGTTGCGCCCGGATTGGGTGCTGGTGCAGGGCGACACGACCACGGTCATGGCGGCCGCCTTGCTGGCCTATTTCCGCCGCATCCGCGTCGGGCACGTCGAAGCGGGCTTGCGCACCGGCAATAAATGGCAGCCCTTCCCCGAAGAGATCAACCGCCGGGTGGCCGGGGTGGTGGCCGACTTGCACTTTGCCCCTACCGAGTGTTCCCGCCAGAATTTGCTGCGCGAGGGTATCCCGCCCCAAATTGTGCTGGTTACCGGCAACCCGGTCATCGACGCCTTACAAACGGTAGCCCACCTGCCTGCGCCGCCCGAACTGAGGGCGCTGCTCGGCCAGTTGGGGTTGCCCGAAACCGGTTCGCCCGGCAGCCCGCAACTGGTTGTGGTCACCGCTCACCGCAGGGAGAACTTCGGCCAACCGATCGAAAACATCTGCTCTGCTTTGCGCCAGCTTGCCCAGACCTACGGAGAGGCGCTGCGCGTGGTCTATCCCGTGCACCTGAATCCACACATCCAGGAACCGGTCTACCGCTTGTTGAGCGGCACCCCGAACATCACCTTGCTCCCGCCCATGGATTACTTACCCTGGGTGCACCTGATCAAGCGCGCCCGGTTGTTGCTCACCGATTCGGGGGGTTTGCAAGAAGAAGCGCCAGGGCTTGGCGTGCCGGTGCTGGTGATGCGGGAAGTGACGGAACGCCCCGAAGGTATTGAAGCCGGCACGGTGCGGCTGGTGGGTACCGACCCCGAAAAAATTACCGGCGAGGCGAGGCGCCTGTTGGACGACCCGCAGGCCCACGCCCAGATGGCGCAGGCGGTCAACCCCTATGGCGACGGCCACGCCGCCGAACGGATTGTGCGGGCGATCCTGGAATATTCGCCTGCCTGATCCATCCAGAAAGCCGCTGCCCGGATAGGGCCCGTCAATAACCGAGCCGCGCTTCCAGCCCGGCCTTTACCGCCGGCCATTCGCCATCCAGAATACTATAAAAAACCGAGCTGCGCACGTGCCCATCCGGCAGGATCATGTGGTTGCGGAAAACACCTTCGCGCACTGCGCCCAGCCGCTCGATGGCGCGTTGGGATCGCTCGTTGCGCAAATCGGTCTTGATCTGGACCCGAATGCACCCCCACACCTCGAAGGCCTGCCGCAGCATCAAATACTTGGTTTCTGGGTTCACCTGGCTGCCCTGGTAGTCCAACCCGAACCAGGTGCCGCCGATTTCCAGGTTACGATGCGCCGGGCGCATTTCCATAAAGCGCGTGGCGCCCACTACCCGCCCGCTTTCCAGGTGGATCACGGCGAAGGGTAAATCGGCGCCTTGCGCCCGACGGCGCAACATTTCTCGCACCCAGGCGAGCATATCCTGCTCATTCTGGATGTTGCCGTACAACATATAGCGCCAGATGCGCTCATCCAGCCCTACTTCGCACAAGCCCGGGACATGCGCCTCGCTGAGCGGTTCCAGGCGGACAACCGACCCCACCAGTGTAATGGGTTGTACATTCATCCTTTCACTCCTGCAACCGGACCAAACGATCCGGCCAAACTTTATGAATAACAGCCCGATGATAATAGAAAGCCCTATCTGGCGCAAGATGATATAATTGATTTCGCACAAACATTCTAAAATCCTACGTTGCCTGGCGAGCGGCCTGGTCCGCCGCGCGGCACAGGCAGGAGTAATTGTATTATGGAAGTTGGCCTCGTCCAAAAAGTCGATATCGACAACGAGATGCAGCAGGCTTACCTGGATTACGCCATGAGCGTTATCGTCTCCCGCGCCTTGCCCGATGCGCGGGATGGCCTGAAACCGGTCCACCGGCGCATCCTGTACGCCATGTACGACATGGGTTTGCGCCCCGATACGCCTTACAAGAAATCGGCGCGCATCGTGGGTGAAGTGTTGGGCAAGTACCACCCGCACGGCGACATGGCGGTTTACGACTCGATGGCCCGCATGGCGCAAGATTTTTCGATGCGCTACTTAATGGTCGATGGACAGGGCAACTTCGGCAGCGTGGACGGCGACCCGCCGGCAGCGATGCGCTATACGGAAGCACGCATGGCCCCACCCGCATCGCTGATGCTGGCCGATATCGCCAAAAATACCGTGAATTTCTCGCCCAATTTCGACGGCACCCTCGCCGAGCCAACTGTGCTGCCCTCGGCGCTGCCAAACCTGTTGATCAACGGCGCTACCGGTATCGCCGTCGGCATGGCAACCAGCATCCCGCCGCACAACCTGGGAGAGATTGTGGACGCGATGCAATACCTGCTCCAACATTGGGACGACCTGGACGAAATCAGCATCGAAGACCTGATGCACTTCGTCCAGGGGCCAGACTTCCCGACCGGCGGGGTGATCCTGCATACCGCCGGCGGCGATGGGTTGATCAGCGCTTACAGCACCGGGCGCGGCCAGGTGACCATCCAGGCGCGCGCTCACCTCGAAGAGATGGAACGCGGGCGCAGCCGCATCATCGTCACCGAACTGCCTTACATGACCAACAAAGCCTCGCTGATCGAACGCATTGCCGAGCTGGCGCGTGAGGAAAAACTGGAGGGCATCGCCGATCTGCGCGATGAATCCGACCGCCAGGGTATGCGCATCGTCATCGAGTTGAGCAAAACGGCCGACCCGGAAGAAACGCTGCGTGACCTGTATAAGCACACCCCCATGCAAACCACCTTCAGCATCATCATGCTGGCCCTGGTGGATGGCGAACCGCGCCTTTTGAGCCTGAAGCAGGCGCTGAAGGTTTACCTGGAACACCGCCTGGAAGTTGTCCGCCGGCGCAGCCAGTTTGAGTTGGACAAAGCCCGCCAGCGCGCCCACATCCTGGAAGGCCTGCGCATTGCGCTGAAGAACCTGGACGACGTTATCAATCTGATCCGGCGATCGCCCGATGTCGAAACGGCGCGAAGCCGCCTGATGAAACAATACAAGCTCAGCGAGATCCAGGCCCAGGCCATTCTGGATATGCCTTTGCGCCGCCTGGCAGCCCTGGAACGCAAGAAGATCGAAGAAGAATATAAAGAATTACAGGCGCAGATCAAAGAGCTGGAGGCGCTGCTGCGCTCTCCGAAAAAAATGCGCCAGGTGGTCAGCGACGAGTTGGAAACAGGCAAAGAGGCCTTCAACGACCGGCGCCGCACCCACATCGTCGAACTCAAAGAAGGGCAGCCCCGCAAGACGCTTTTGAACGCGGCGGAGATGGTGCCAGAGAAAACCGCCTGGCTTTCGATCACTCCGGATGGGCTGATTTCGCGCAGCCTGGAAGATAAAGAGCCGCGCCTGAGCGGCAAGGAGGCCCCGGCCTGGCTGGCAAGGGTGAACAGCCGGGATACGCTTTACCTGGTTTGCGAACAGGGCGAGGCGGCCGCGCTGCCCGTCCACGCCATCCCGGAGACCGACGACCCGCTGCAAGGTGTGCCGGTCGTCAAAGTTTCGCCCCTGCGCGAGGACAACCGCCTGGCCGCAATTTTCTCGCTGCCGGCACGCAGCGGTAAAGCCGCGGAACCAGGCGCGGCGGCGGATGGTTACGTGGTGAGTATCACCCGGCAGGGGATGATCAAGAAATCCGGGTTGGGCGACCTGCCCGGCCCTTCGGCAAATACGTTCACGCTGGCAAAAGTGAACGAGGGCGACCGCCTGGGTTGGGTGCAAATCAGCAACGGGCAGAACGAGTTTTTGCTGGTCTCGACCTCAGGGATGGCCATCCGCTTCAGCGAGGAAGAGGTGCGCCCGATGGGGCTGGCGGCCGCGGGCGTGATGGGCATGAAACTGGCTGCCGGCGACGAACTGGCCGGGGCGTGGATGTTGCCCCACGCTGGCGATGTCTTCCTGATCACCACGGATGGCAAAGCCAAGCGCGTCCCCATCGACCAGTTCCCGCTCCAGGGCCGTTATGGCCTGGGCGTCCAGGCATGGAAAATGACCGCCAAAGAGAGCATTGTTGGCCTGGCGGTAGGAAAAGGGACGGCACGCGCCGCGTTGCACACCAGCCGCCTGCTGCCCAAAGCGATCCGCCTGGATGAGGCGCCGCTGCAAACGCGCGCGGCGCGCGGCCAGGCCATCCAGTCGATGAAAGGCGGCGACAGCGTGACCCGCCTGACCATGGCCGTGGAAACGCCGCACGCCGAGGAGGGAAAGGCTCCAGCCAAAGGGAAAGATGGTTCGCCGCGCAAACCACGCGCCAGGGCCCAGGCTGCCCCAACGCCCGAACCGGTCGCCAGGGCAAAAACCGGTGCGGCACGCAAACCTTCCGGCAAAAAAGCAGCGGCCCAGATGGAAATGAATCTGAGCAGCGCAAAAGAGCAGAAGACCGGGGAGACGAAAGCCAGGCCGTCCACGGCAAAGACAGCCGCCAAACCGCTTCGCAGCCCGCAAGAAGCCGCCCCGCCGGAAAAACCGACGACGGCCAGGGGCAAGCAAAAGAAAGCAGCCACGGCAGAGGCATCATCCGGCCAACCGGCCACCCCGGCGGGAAAAGGCGCCCCGCTTTCTCAACCTGCGGCGGCAAAGACGGGCCGGAAGAAAACACCCCCGGCGCAGGCCGAAACGCCCGTGAAGCCTGCCGCCCAGGAAAAGGCTACCCCGCAGCCCTCGAGCAGCGCAGGGAAACCAGCCGCCAGGAAGAAGAGCCCGCCGCAAACGCAGGTTGAACCCGACCAGGCCGCGCCGAAGCCCCCAAAAGCATAAGAATTATGGTTGGGTTACGGTAAAGTAGGTGTAATGATAGACGATCTTGCCATCCACCAGGCCAAAGGAGTCCTGCCCGTTGGTCACGTTTCCGGCGCTGGAAGTCGCTGTCCAGGAAAAATGGCGGCTGCCCGTATCGCCAGACTGGTCCCCTGGCGTGAAGGTGGCCTGGGGCAAAACCTGTGAAAAATACACCTGGTACCAGAGGCGCAACAGGTCCGTCCCCTGTATCGTTCTCTGCGGCGTTACGTGGATCAGGTTCGGATGATAGAGGGCGACCACCTGATCAGGGTTGTGCGAATTGAGGGCGACGAAATAGCGCCGCACAATCTCCTCGCCGGAGGGGATTTCATCCCAATCGTAATCCGCTACGGTCTGCCACAAATCGGGCAAATACAAGCGGGTATGGCCCCACTCCCAAAAATTGGCGGCGGTTAGATTCAGGTTGCGAGCGGTATCCAGGAACTCGATGATCTCGGCGGGCGTCGGCTCCCAGTCGCCCTGCAGATAGGCGGAACCGGTAGGGATCAACGGGCGAAACGGGGTAATCGCCTGAAATTCACGCAAGCTGCGGATCAACTGCTCGCCGGGGTTGTGCGCTTCCACCCAATATACCTGGGGCATATTGAAGTCGACGCTTTCCAAAAAGGCCTGAAACGGGAATGTGGGGTGGTACGTCGGGTAACGATAGGAGCTGAGCGCCATCGGGAAAACCGGCAGGCTGGCGCGCAGGCGGGCCATGAAGGTGCGCGCCGCCTGGTCGCGGCCGGGCAACTTATATTGGGCCTCGGCGTCGATCACGTACAGGTCTACGCCGGTGGCGCTGATGCGCTGGAGGGCAATATCGGCTTCTTGTTCCGGCTCGTAGCCATAGACGTAATGCCACCCCAGCGGAGAAACGCCCCTCTGCCGCAGGGCCTGAACAACGGGAGGAACCAGATCAACCCCGCTGGTCGCATCGATGTTATAGGGATCGGTGCCATCGGCAATTTTGATCAGCACATGGGTCAAACCCGCCTGCACCGCGGCATTGGCAATGGCGACTGCGTTGCCCGATTCACAGCGCCGAATCTGCCAGATATAAAATCCTTTGCCCTGGGGTATCAATGGCGTGCGCTCGCTATGGCAGGTTTTGGGATTTACGGATCACTTGCATCATGGCTTCCTGGTTGGGCACCAGCACCATCGCGCCTTCCGGGGTAATCCAATCGTAAACGTGCTGGTAGGTCAGGAAATAATGCTTGATGTTGCGCGTCTCAGCGATCTTCGCTGCAAACGGCAGCCACTTGATGGCGTCGATCAGGCCAATATCGGTCTGCACGCTGCTCTTGTACTGGTTATAGAAATCCGGCACGCGGCGCAACGCGTCGAGCGAAAGCAGTTTTTCGAAAATTGCCTGCAAGACTTCCTGCTGCCGCCGGTTGCGGGCGATGTCGTTGGTTGTCTTGCGGGTGCGCACATACCACAGCACCATATCCGCATCCATGTGGACATCCCCGGCGGGTATCGATACCCAGTAGCCGTTTTTATAATCCGAAACGGCCTGCCCGACATGCACATCCAGCCCCCCCAATTGGTCGATGATCTTTTTGAAGGCCGAGAATTCGATCAGCACATAATAATCCGGGGTGACGCCAAAATTGTGCTTGAAGGTCTTGCTCAACAGCGGATAGCCGCCATACGTCCAGGCGGTGTTGATCCGCCCCATCCCGTTTCCGGGGAGAGTGATGAAAAGATCACGGGGGAACGAAGTGATGTTGACCCGCCCCATGTCGGAATTCAGCGTGATCAACATGATCGTGTCGGTGCGAAATTGCTGATCCCAGGGCCGGCGATCTGCGCCAAGCAGTAAAATATTGATCTGGCTGGGCAACTGGTTCAATGAAGGCTCTTCAGGCTGACCTTCAGGGGGAAGGGTAATTTGCGGCGTTGGGGTAGGGGTCGGCGCCGCCTGGGTCACGGCGGGTTGGGGAGTGTTGGTAAACTGCACAACCGGCGGTTCTCCAGGCATCGGCGTCGGAGGCACCGGCTGGAAGGGCGTGGGGGTAGCGGTTGCATCCGGCGGGGCCAATACCAGGGTTGGGTGCGCGGTAGATTGCGCCAGGGCAGCCGCTGCCACAGGCATGCTCGCCAAACCCGGAGAGGCGCAACCGGTCAAGCCAATGGCCAGGAGCAACATCACCAGGACTAGTGGCTGGAAAGTCAGATAAGCTCGATGAACGCGGGGTTTCAACAACATTCTCCTCGGATCAGTGGCAAAATTCATGGGTAAGGGAAAGCCGTCGGCGTCGGCGGCTCGCTGGTAGGCGGCGGCGGGACGGTCGGTGGCGGCAAAGTCGGCGGCGGCGGGACCGTCGGCGGAACGCTGGTCGCCGTCGGAGGCGGCAAAGGAGTGTCTGTCGGCGGCGGGACCGTTGGCGGCGGGACCGTATCCGTTGGCGGAGGTGTATCCGTCACCCCACCCGGAGAAGTCGCAGTCGGTGTCTCAACACCCTGGGTTGGGGTCAAACTGGGCGAAAGCGTCCAGGTGGGAGGTGTGGTCACCGTGGGCGGCAAAGTCGCCGGGCGCGTCGCCGTCGGAGGCCAGGGGGTAGGGCTCAGCCAGCGCGTGGCCGTCGGATAAGGCGTCGCATATACCGGCGGGTAGAACGGCACATACAGGCTCTGTCCGGTCCAAATGTAAGTCGAACTTCCCAGGCAGTTTGCCGACTGCAACTGCCAGATGGAAACCCCCAACGTACTGCTTAAGCGAGATAAGGTATCACCCGGGCGGGCTCTATATACCACCCAACCGGCTGGCGGGCCGCACTGCGGCGTGGGCGGTTTGGGCGGCAACGGCGGCAGGTAGAGGAAGGTTCCCGGTATCAGGGCGCTGGTCAACAAGCAGTTGCCTGCTTTCAACGCATCCACGGAGGTATTATAGCTGCGCGCCAACCCACGCAAGGTGTCGTCGGGTTGAACCATCACCGGCTGCCATCCTTTCGGCGGCAAGCAATCCGCTGGCGGAGTGAACGTTAGCGCCGCCTGCGGCTGCCCGGCGATGGGTGTGGGTGTCAGTTGGTTTGCCACAGCATTGGCCAGCGTCAACACCGGCTTGCCGGGAAAACTCAGCAGGGTAGCCGCCGCCGTTGGGGCCTGGGCCAGTGCGTAGCCGCTTTCTGTCATCGCCAGCGAGGCGCTGCCCAGAAACATGACACAGAACATCAACGCCATGATGACACCAACCAACGCCTGGCGGAAACCTTTCATTGCGCTGCCCCCTTACCATTACCTTTGGCTGGATCTTGAGACACTGGCAATAATACGCTGTAGGTTGCCCCGTGGCCGGCTTCACTGTCCACCCAGGTGCGCCCACCGATCGCTTCGACCAGAGTCTTGAGCCTGGAAAAATCCACGCCATTTTGACGACCCTTTGCAGATAGCAGATCTGCCGGTTGGGGCGTGAAGATCCGTACCAGGTCCTGCGGTTTATATCCAGGGCCACTATCCGATACCTGTACCAGGACATAATCCGCCTGGCCTTCACTGCTTTCCACGCAAGCTTTCAAAGTCACGTCACTTCCTGGGGGAGAAACCAGGCTGGCATTTTGCAACAATTGCGAAAAGACGCTTTTCAGTGCATAGCGGTCGCTGTTAATGCGCAGGGGCTTTTCCGGCAAATCCAGTTGCAAGGCAACGCCCCGCTCGCGGCGCAACTGGTTGAGTTCCGTTACCGCCGTGTGGATCACTTCGCGCACATCCAGGTCGCGAAACTCCAGGTGAGTCGGGTTGTTTTCCGGCAACATCGCCTGCAAGAGGTCATCGACCAGGCGGTTCATACGCTCGGTGGCAATTTTAATGCGCTCTAACTGTTTACGCTGTTGAGCAACCAGGATACCCGCTTTTTCGCTCAACAAGAAATCCGTGTAACCGACGATAGAAGAAAGCGGTTGGCGAATATCCTGGGCAATGGCGATGAGCGAATCCAGTTGCGTCCCGGATGGAGCCACATCTGTCCTGGCAGTCTTTAGCGCGGTAATTTTCTGATCGGCATCCGCTACCGCCAATCTCAGGAAAGCAATCTCCTCCAGGGCCAGGCGCAGCTCACCTTCAACGGATTGCTGTTGCTGCGCGCTGCTCTCGGTCGCCAGGCGGAGGGCATCGGCGAGTTGCTCGTTCTCAGCTTGCAGTTGGGTAACATTCTTCTGGGCCAGTTCGTAGGCAGCCGCGGCAGAACCCAGGCTGGCAAGCTGCATCTGATCCTGCTGGGCGTGATCTTCCAAAACCGCCACGCGATCACGAAGCTTTTGCCGTTCCTCTACGGCCTGTTGAGATTGCTCCTGGGCGAGGCGGGCAAGCTGGCGCATCTGGTTCATTTCTTCTTTCAAGCTGTTCATCTGTTGGCTACGTTGCAAGAAGTGCACCAGCAGTCTGGCCAGAGCTCCCAGGAAGGCCTGTTCGTCGGCATCCCAATCGCGGTTGGAGTACGGCGAGAAAAGCACAATGCTGATGATGGGCTTGCCGTCTGGCGCAAGAACAGGGGTGAACAGCAAGTTGCCCATGCGTTCCAGGTTATAGGCTCTGGCCAGGCTGGCCAGGTCTGGCGAGGTGCTGCCAGAGGCAAAGCGCCGGGGGCGCCCCATGCGCAGCGATGAAGCCAGCATGGGCAAAGCGCGGCTGTCGAAAGTCAGGGGATCGAGGGTGCGCTTCTCCTTCAAATCATAGGCGCACTTCACCGCCATCTTTCCCGCGGCGTCAGGGGGCAAGAGAAGCAGGCAAAGATCGGCCCGCAAAGACTGGGCCAGGGTGGCTGTGATGCCACTACACACCCGTTCTGGATCGGGCTCCGCCGCCAGACGGGTAAGCGCCTGCCAGAGTTGAGAGTCGGCGTAACGAGACTGGGCGGCGACCGGCGCGCCCACCCGTTCGATGGCATCTGCCAGCGCCGACAAATTCCCGGTTAATTCGCCGCCGCCGGTACGTTGCGCCAGGAGCAGCAGAAAAGGGAAGGCGGCCATCTGCGCCAGGCGGACCACTGCCGGGTAGTCGTTATTCCCAGTGACAACGGTCAACTGGACTCCAAAGCCTGCGATCAGGATGACCAGCATCCACAGGCTATATTCCCGGCCCTCCACGCGGCGAGAAAACAGACTGACGATGCCAATAACACAGAGGCTGATGCCAATAATTTGGGCGGCTACATCGGGCCAGGTATTGTTGAACCCTCCTCCGGCAGATTGATTAGACCACCAGAGCACGGTAAAGATGCCAGCCGTAGCCAGCAATATGCCCAGCAAGAATATCGCCGCGTCGGCAAGCGGGGCGGGATCGGGGAAACTCCACAGCCAGATGACCACGACCAGGCTGAGCAACATGACGATACGATCCAGGGGCGGCAGGAGTGCTTCTCCGTTGATAATCCCCTGCGAGGACAGGGCCGAAACGGCAAACAGCGCCAACTGGAGCAACAGGAGGATTCCCAGCCCAATCAGGGAGCGCCGCTGGCGAGCGGATACGCCCAAAACGCTTTGGTTGAGCACCAATGTCAGCGCCCCGGCGATTGAAAAGGCCAGTACCAGATGGTACACCAGGCTGCCGGCCTCCGTGAGCAGAAGTTTAATGACGCCTTCAAGCCAGAATCCCATTGCCACACACCCGCTCCTAATTATAGCAGAGAAGCTTTGCACTATCACGAAATGAAGGTTGACAAAAACGAAATTCGGTGTAAAATAACGCACGCAAACGAATTTTCAAGCCGAAGTGGCGGAATTGGCAGACGCGCTACGTTCAGGGCGTAGTGAGATTACTCTCGTGTGGGTTCGACTCCCACCTTCGGCACTCGCAGTGCGGCGCGATTTTTGCGCCGCATTGGTGCTTTCTGGCATATCTTATGCAACATCCCCCGGTAATACCCCTTGCAGCAAAACCTCACTTAGGGTAATATGATGAATACAGGAACAAATGGGATGCGGTATGTAGGTTTGGTTGTTGCGCTCGTTGTGCTGGCCTATCTGGTAATGGAATTCAACAGCCGCTCGGCGGAACTTAACCGGTTGCGCGTTGAGCAGCAAATTGTCGCCACTCGCCTGGAAAGCCGGCAACAGACGAAGGCCGCCCTGGAGGCGCAAATCGCCTATGCTACGTCGGATGCGGCGGTCATGGAGTGGGCATACCAGAACCACATGGTCCGCCAGGGCGACGTGGCCGTCGTCCCTGTGCAGCAAGTGCAGGTTACTCCAACCCCTGCCCCCCGCCCGATCATCACCCCTGTCAAAACGAGCAACTTCCAGGTCTGGTTGTCTTTGTTTATCGATGCTCCTCTGGAGGAGAAATAGGCGCGCCTGCGGCGGACAAATTGCGAATTTTTGGCGTCTTGACGGGGTGAAAAGGACATGATACAATGTCGTCCGCCTGGGAGGAAGACATCCTGCCGGGTCAAAACATCGATGCGGGGTGGAGCAGTGGCAGCTCGTTGGGCTCATAACCCAAAGGTCCCCAGTTCGAATCTGGGCCCCGCTACTGTACGAAAACCATAGTCCTTGAGGCTGTGGTTTTTTGTTTGCCCGAAGGACTCCGGTTGTGGAATCTCTCGAAAAGGAGCTTTTTCACATGAACCGTAGTCCTTCAAACTTAACTCTGGCCAAAGCCATCGACGGTTTTAACAAATACAAAACCGCCGAAGGGCTAAGCCCTCGCACGATTGACTCGTACGATCGTGTACTGAAGAAGTGGCTGGAATACCAGGGAGATACGCCACTTAAAAGTCTTGCGACTGATGACATCCGCACTTACCTGGCATGGCTGCGTACGGAATATAAACCTTGCCGCTTCAATGGGCAAACTCACCCACTGTCTCCTAAAACGTTGAGAAACATCTGGGTAACGCTAATGGCTTTCTATAGTTGGGCCAGCCAGGAATTCAAGTTACCCAACCCAATGCAAGATATTCCTGCACCTCGCTATCAAAAAGCGCCAGTCGAGGCTTTCACGAAAGAGGAAGTGGAGAAGCTGGTCAAGGCCTGCCTGTATTCGCGAGAGGCAAAAACCGATAGGCGGCACTCGTTTTCCATGCGCCGCGCCACCGCCAACCGCGACCAGTTGATCATCTTGATCTTACTGGATACCGGGCTGCGCGCCTCTGAATTTTGCCATCTCACCATAGGCGATGTTGACCTGAAAACAGGACGAGTGACGGTCAAACATGGATCGCAAGGGGGCGCCAAAGGCGGAAAAGGGCGCGCCGTTTTCCTGGGTAAAGCTACACGCAAAACACTATGGCGTTATCTTGCCGATCGGGAAGATGGCGAGAATCCCAATGCACCTTTGATACTCAGCCGGGAGGATCGGCCATTTAATCCCACCAGCCTGCGTATCTTGATCACCCGGTTGGGTAAGCGCGCCGGTGTCAAAAAGGTGTATCCTCACAAATTCAGACACACGTTCGCCATTACCTATTTGCGCTCCGGAGGCGATGTCTTCACACTGCAATCGCTGCTCGGCCATAGCAGCCTGGAGATGGTGCGCCATTATGCCCAGATCGCTGAAGTGGACGTTGAAAACGCTCACCGTAAAGCCAGCCCAGTTGACAACTGGAGGCTGTAGCTGAATACGGTATTATCTCTCCTGTCTAAATATCTTCTCCAGCCTTGACGTAACTACAGAATTTAACTACGATGAATGGTAAGATTTCGAAAGCGGCGACCGAATCCGGATTATTTCAGCCAGAAAGGCTACAAAAAACAATGAGGAACTTGCCTACTTCAAACACTTCACAAACTGATTGGGAACGCATCGATAGAATGGCAGACGAGGAGATAGACTTATCTGACATTCCAGAACTCACCCCCGAAGCTTTCGCCAAAGAGATCGTGCGCCGTGGCCTCAAGCCGGTTGAGCGCAAGACACAGCTTACGCTACGCATCGACAGCGATGTAGTGGAGTGGTTCAAGTCGCAGGGGCGAGGCTATCAAACACGGATTAATGAGCTACTTCGTGCCTATATGGAAGTACACATCAATCAAGCGCGCTGACCTCCCCTGTAAGATTGGCGGAAACTCAACATGCAGGAGTCTTATCCTATGTGACTGGGACACGGCTCCTGCATAACTCAACTTTCTCTACCCGACTACATCATTATTCAAACCAGATCATCGAGACGGTCAACAGGCGAACGAAACCGTAATGCGATCATCTGCTCGAGGATCTTATTGGCTTCATCCAGAGGTAGTAGGTTCTCCCTGACCAATCGCAGTAAAACACCTACTGTTCCGGTCAATTTCACCCGGCGATCTTTAGCTACACGGCGCGCAGCCAGATCATCCGTCGCTAATGAAAACCCCTGAGAAATAGCAACTGCCAGACAAGATGCTTCCCCTGCATCAACATAAGAATACAGTTCGATGTACAATCGCTGCTCGTCAGCACTTTCAAGAGATAAGACGTTCAACCATCCAGTTGTCTGGACTGGGGCTAAAATAGCTTTGATACATCCCAAATATTCATATCCAGCGTCAATACCTCGCTCGATCTCATCCACCACCATAAGCGTTGTATATGCACCGCCTTTGTAGAGGTGTTCCAACAAATGCACCTGGCCACAAACCGCGAAATTCGAGAGTACCGATGTGTCAAATACGATTTGCACACCGCTTTTCGCGTCAGGCATTGCGGGCATCCTCAACCAACTCCTCGCGCGTAAGCGGTCCCAAATAAATCTCCACCCCGGCCTCGCGTAAAATATCCTTCATCTCCTCCTGCGAGACCCCTAACATAGCGGCTGATTTTCCCAGGCTAATCTCACCGGCTTGATAAGCATTGATAATCATCTTGATCTTCGCCTGGGGATTGGCCTGAAATAATGCCCGCAAAGCGCTGCGCAGTGCAGTTTGCTCATTTGGATAGAGACCACTCTTCACAAGCTGTCTCAGCTCCCAACTATTCAACTCTCGTTCTTCCACAAGGTTATCAGAAGTACTCATCACGCCTCCGGATCATTTGCCCAATACAATTTTCCATACTCATACCATCCACAACTCCATTATAGCAAACATTTTTCTCATGCTGCGAGCCTTTGAGCGATTGCCATCATCACCTTGGACAACTCTGTATTCGATAAGCGACTGATATACTAGAGTTTATGCAGAATTAGCCGCCTTAGCAGCCTGCCAGCGTTGGGTCCGCAAGTTGACTAGACCGCAAATGATGCGCATGATCGGAGTGTAGATTGAATGAGCGCAGCGAAAGCGATTTGCCAGGATAGCCCAGTTCTTTGCCCATCCGATGCAATGTTCAATCCGTATGCGAATAGCGCTCAAGGCTGCGTTGAATGCCATCTGTTCTTCAGTAAGTTGACCGCCTTTTGGCTTTTTGTAAGGGATCTGGACGGTCAAACGAGCGATTTCCTGCTGTTTGCCGCTCGCAGTATCCACCACGGTCACCAAAGGAACTTGCTTGCCCAAACCTTAATCGCCTTTGTCCACATCCAATTCGCAGCCGTCAGGCAGATGCTCCAGAGTATGAACTTTATCACTCAAGGTTTTATCATGTTCAGACCCTGGAACGCTTTCGCTAATGGCTTGGATGTGATGTTCTTCATCCACCACAAACTGGGTTTTGATCGTGAATTGTTTCTTCTTGCCAGAGTAATATTCCTTACGCTTCAGGTCATCTTTCGGACGCGAGACACGTTGTTCCGTCGCATCTGCCAGTACGCGCCCGTTGACAAGGTCTTCCAATGCCAGTCTTTCCGCATCGCTAATTTCCTGCCCGCTCTCCAGGGTCTTCCAGAGCTGTGGGCATGGCAAAGCAGCCTGGATCGCTGGCAAAATCCGCCGCAAATCACGCGATACGTCCGTTTGGGTCATTTGGTACAGGATGGCAATCGCAATTTGTGGCCCATGCAACCTCAGGTAAGTCAAAACTGCCGCAACGCGAATGGCAATCGGCTGATCGCAGACCCGTCCAGCCCCGACGCCTCGCTCACGATCGGCGCGATCCAGACGTTGGCGGTCAACCTCAGGTAGTTTCAATGCCACTGCCGCCACTATCATCCAGAAAACTTCAGCAGGAATTCCCATGAAAGCCTTGATTATTGTCGGGTGCTCGTGTAGTATCTGTTCTGTGAACATGGTCTTCTGCCCTTTCCTTGGTCGGTTTGGGTTGTTGTACCATGTTCACCGCTAATTGTGAATAGACTCTATTGTGATCCTCCATAAAAGATAGGGTTAAACACAAAGCTCCCGCGGCCAGTATCTGGCGCAGGTAGCTCGAACAGTTTTTTAGTTGGTTCAGGGAGTTCAGATGGGTAACAACCTGACCGGGCATTCAGACAATTCTCCTGACTTGGGTCTTTCCAGATCGACGTGGGGGCAATTTCTCTACATGTTTGCGAAACCTTGCAGAAATCAAGAGATAAAAAATCGCCACTGAGCGGCGATTATAGTCTAATTCTCCATGTTTATCAATACTTGTAGAGAAAAATAAATTACTTACCGCTCTTACGGTAAGGTTTTCCCTTTGGGTCAAAAGCCCATTTCCCCTGGCCGCTATCGCTCAAATATACGTGCGCGCAGTACGCCACGTCTGCTTCGTCCAGCAGCGTTCGCCGGCCATCTTTCCCCAACCGGGTAATGTATCCCCGCTGCATCCAGCGCGTCAATGTGGAGGTCTGAACGCCGTACTTACGCGCTGCGTCGCTGATGCTGATGGATGTGCCCTGCAGGTGAGCATACTGCTGGTAGTCGGGCAATTGTTCGCGAGGCAGCAGTTCTTGCAAGCTGGCCAAACTGATGCCGATTTCACCGTCTGGTAGCACTGCAGCTCTCAAATAGCCTTCATCAACAAGGCGATACACTTCATCTTCCTGAATCCCAAGCAATTTTGCCGCCCGCAGAGGAGGCAGGTATTGATCAAAAGCAGAAATGTCTATCCTCATATCGCCAGACCTTCACCACAAGCTGCTTAGGCCTGCAGACCACACAAACTGACTCCGCATGAAATAACGGAGATAGTCAGATTATTCGGGTACAGCGCCAAACCAAGTATATCACTTATGATGGGACGAAAAATTCTTCAGCGGCATTGGGCTATGATTCTCAGACCCAAAAGCATGACATGACACCAATACCCCAGTAACCCGGTAATGCAAAACCAGGAAAGCCAATTCAAGCGTATAATACTTGCGCTACGCAACTAATCTGGAAAAATGCCCATCGCCATCCAGTCCAAACCATGCCAGACTACGCACCCCTCCTCTCCCGCCTGCGCCACTTCGTGCAAAGCGAAGCGGAAACGCAGCGCCTGGCGCTCGAAAGGCAATGGGCGCTTCCATTAGCAACGCGGGTTGCCCAAGGTTTTGCAATCGAAGGGCTGCGCGTCGAGTCGGTGCGACGTGGCGGGGATATGCTGTTGAGTTGCCAGACCAATGAGTCACGCTTTCGCGAAGGTGATTTACTGGTGCTGCATCGCGGCGACCCCCAGGGTCTGGAAGCTGTCGAGTGCATTTTGGAATACGACGATGAAACCCGGCTCGAAGCCCAATGGACCGGCGGGAATCTCGTCACGCTACAGCAGCAACCCGAAGGCTGGATCGCCGACGAGAACCAGCTTGACCTGAGCAAGTTCTACTTGCAGGCCTTAGACCAGGCCGCTGATACCCTGCGCGGTCGGGAGACGATCCTGCCCCTGCTCACCGGCGACAAAGCGCCCAGCATCGATTACGCCCGCTATGAGCGCAGTTGGGAAGCCGCCAGCCAGTCCGGCCTGAATGACGGCCAGGCCGAAGCAGTGGCCCAGGCGTACGCCACCGATCTGGTGCATTTGATTGTCGGCCCGCCCGGCACCGGCAAAACTTTTGTGCTGGCGCACCTGGCCCGGCAACTGGTCGCAGACGGCCAGCGCGTTTTTGTGACCGCGCTGACCCACCGGGCAATCAATAACGCCCTGAATACCATTGCCCGAGTAGACGACGCCTTGCCCGTTTGTAAGATCGGGCAAGAGACGCGAGCGGGTGATCTATCGGTGCCCAACTACGAGAATTTCGCCGAATCGGGCTTCGGCGACCTGGCAGGGGGATATATCGTCGGCGCGACGCCCTTTGCCACGCAGAGCGAACGCCTGTCACACATTGAATTTGATGTGGTGATTTTCGACGAAGCATCGCAGGTGACTCTGCCCCTGGCGATCATGGGCATGCTGGCCGGCGCCAAATATATCTTCATCGGCGATGAGCGCCAACTGCCGCCGGTTGCCACCCTGAAAGCCTCCGACCTGGCGCGCACCTCGATCTTTGGCTATTTGAGCGGCCGTGGTTACGAGACGATACTCACCACCACTTATCGCATGAACGACAGTCTCACCGCCTGGCCCAGCCAAAAATTCTACGACGGCTTGATCCAGCCCGCGCCGGGCGTTGGCGAGCGCAGGCTGCGTCTGCACGGCGACGGCTCGCCCTGGCGCGCGGTGCTCGATCCGCAGGCGCCGGCCGTCTTCCTCGACCTGGCTCACACCAACACCCACACCCGCAGCCGCCGCGAGGCGGAAGTAGTCTGCGGGCTGATCCAGGCGCTCAACCGGGCGCGCATCCCGCCCAGCGAGATCGGCGTAGTCGTGCCTTATCGCGCCCAGGCGCGCCTGATCCGGAACACGCTGCGCGATATCCTGCCATCGCGCGAGACGCTCAAAGAACTGGTGGTTGATACCGTCGAGCGCATGCAGGGCCAGGAGCGGGAAGTCATTCTGGTCTCGTTGACCACCTCCAGCCCGGCCTTCGCCGCCCAACTGGCCGAGTTCTTCTTCCAACCAGAGCGTCTCAACGTAGCGATCACCCGCCCACGCACCAAGCTGATCCTGGTTGGCAGCCATAACGTGCTCAAAGCCGTACCCGAGGATGCCGACATGGCAGAAGCAGTAGATTTACTGCGCGACCTGGTCGACCACTGCACCACATTTTGCATCCCAGACAACCGTCCGGTGTAGCATGGCTTACATCTTTCCCAATACCCCTCCCACCGTGCTGCCCCCAGAGGTGCTGCGCACCTTTCGTTTCCTGAAAAGTTTGCCCGACGCGTATGTCATCTGGCACCACCTGGCGCCCTGGCAAAAAGAAGCCCCCGATTTCCTGATCCTGAACCCGTCTCGCCAGGCATTGCTGGTCAAAGTAAGCGGAGCAGCCGCCAGCGATGCCCGGCCGGCAGCCCAAATGCTCTTGTTGGATGACCGGCGCCCACCCTTGGGCGAAGCCGAAAGGCAGGTATTGCGCCAATTTTTATGCGGCCTGCCGCCCAATCCATCCGGCGAAACGGCTGCCCACATTTCAACCCTCGTCCTGTTCCCCAATATCCCTGCCCAGTCGCTGGCAGCCAGCCGCCCGACAGATCACCCCGATGACCCTGCCTGGCTGGGGCAAGAAGCTTTGCAGCCCCCCGGGATCGCAGATTGGATCCAGGCTTTTCGCGGCTCAATCCTGGACGGCGCGGCTATCGAGCGCCTGCGAACGCACTTCACACCCGAGGTGCTGGTGCCGGCGGCATTAACGGTGCGCACACCCAACCCACGTCGCCTGGAAGCCGGGCTGACCGGTTACCTGCTGGATTACAACCAGGAAGCAGTGCTCAAGGCCGACCTGGAGCTGCCCCAGGAAAACCTGGCCCTGACCCAAGACTTCCGTTTGAACGTGGTCAACGGCGTGGCCGGCAGCGGCAAGACGCTGATCCTGCTCTACCGCCTGCGCCTGCTGCACGGGCTGTATCCCGACAAACGATACCTGGTGCTCACCCACAATCGCCCCTTGATCCGGGATATGCAGGCGCGCTACAGAACCCTGGCCGGGGAGCTGCCGCCCAATATCAACTGGTACACTTTCAACGGCTGGTGTTACTCACACTGGCCGCGGTCGCCGGGCTGGACCGAGCCGATGAGCAACAAACGGCGCGAAACATTGGTCGCCGAAGTCTGGGGGCAGTATTTCAAAGGCACAGCCATCACGCCTCACATGCTGCGCAGCGAGTTGGATTGGTTCAAAGACCAGACCTTCACCGGCCAGCAGGATTACCTGGCCGCCGAACGGCGCGGGCGCGGCTTCCGCCTGCCCCCGGAACAGCGCGAACGCATGGCAAAGGCCATCGATCGCTACCAGAGCTTGCTCTTCGAGCGCGGCCTGGTGGATTGGGGCGACGTCCCCCGCCGTAT
Organism: uncultured Anaerolinea sp.; assembly: GCA_964595435.1. Taxonomy (GTDB): domain Bacteria; phylum Chloroflexota; class Anaerolineae; order Anaerolineales; family UBA4823; genus RBG-16-57-11. The sequence goes on from CAZQQJ010000046.1 coordinate 49,401, forward strand.
GTGGGAATTTATCCGGGAGGCGCAAGTCTCTCCACCGGTCTATGACGTCGTCTTTGTGGATGAAGCGCAATTCTTTGCCCCGCTGTGGTTCGACGTGGTGCGCCGCCTGATCCGGCCGGCCAGCGGGCATCTTTTTGTGGTGGCCGACCCAACCCAGGGTTTCCTGAGCCGGGGCGCATCCTGGAAATCACTGGGGCTGGAGGCGCGCGGGCACACCCACCACCTCAAACGCAGTTACCGCACCACGCGCGAGATCCTGAACTTTGCCGCTCTTTTTTACCGGCAGCGCATCCCCCTGGAGGATGCCGAAGAAGAGGTGCTGGCCCCCGACCTGTTCAACCTGCCAGACGGCGTCATCCCGCAGATCATTCCCCTGGGCAGCGGGCAAGATGAGGTTGCCCGCATCGCCAACGAAATCGAGGCGCTGGCCAAACAGGGGTTCCCGCTGGGGCAAATCCTGGTTCTCCACGCCAACTGGCAGGGCGCTGAATTACTGATCAAAGCCATCCAGAAGCGCCTGGGACAAACAGCCGCCGGCGACCCGAAAAATCGCCTGCCCGGCGACTACGTGCGCGTGACGACGCTCAACGCCGGCACGGGGCTGGAGAGCCAGATCGTCTTTCTGGCTGGCCTGAACCGCCTGTTCGAAGAAGAGCAAAGTCTGCGCCTGTCGGATGACGAGCGCGAGCAATTCATCCGGGAGAATACTCGCAAGGTGTACATGGCCGCCACCCGCGCCGGGCAGCGGCTGGTGTTAACCTATGTCGGGAGGCAGCCGGATGTGTTGAAGAAATTGCTGGCTGCCAGCCTATAAAAATGTTTGACCACAGATCGTGAGGTATCGCTTGAACGAATCCATCTATGCTCACGCTCAAGCCCTGCTAAGGCAAATGCTTGGCCCAGGAGCTGCTTTTCGTCCCGGGCAATGGGAAGCCATCGAAACCGTGGCCGTCAAGCACCGGCGCGCCCTGGTGGTGCAGCGCACCGGTTGGGGCAAAAGCCTGGTATATTTCCTGGCCACGCGTTTGTTGCGCGACCAGGGCGCCGGGCCAACCCTGCTGATCAGCCCGCTGCTCTCTCTGATGCGCAATCAGATCGAGATGGCTGAACGCATTGACATCCGGGCGCGTACCATTAACAGCGCCAACCAGAAAGAATGGGCGCAGATCGAAGATGCGTTGGCGCAAAACTGCTGCGATATTTTACTGGTCTCACCTGAACGCCTGAACAACCCACGCTTTTTGCAGCAAGTTCTGCCGGGGGTCGCCGGTCGAGTTGGTTTGTTCGTCGTGGACGAGGCGCACTGCATTTCCGATTGGGGGCACGACTTTCGCCCGGATTACCGCCGCATCACCCGCATCCTTCAAATGCTGCCCAAAGGCGCGCCTGTCCTGGGCACTACCGCAACGGCCAACGATCGCGTCGTCGCCGACGTGCAGACGCAACTGGGACCTGACCTGCTCGTACTGCGCGGGCCCTTGGAGCGCGAATCACTGCGCCTGCAAAATATCCGCCTGGCGAACCAGAGCGAGCGCCTGGCCTGGCTGGTCGAAAACTTGCCCAAACTGCAGGGCAGCGGCGTGATCTATTGCCTGACAATTCCCGATACCGAGCGCGTCGCCGGCTGGCTGCGCCAAAAAGGCTTCCAGGCTGAGGCCTACCACGCTGGCGACGATACGACCATCGACCGCCCGGCCCTGGAGCAGGCTTTCCTGAATAACGAGACCAAAATATTGGTTGCCACGGTGGCTTTGGGCATGGGTTTCGACAAACCGGATATCAGCTTTGTCATCCATTTCCAACGCCCCGGTTCGGTGGTGGCCTATTACCAGCAAGTTGGACGGGCCGGCCGGGCCGTAGATCGCGCTTACGGGATTCTGTTGAGCGGCGTCGAGGATGACGAGATCCAGAATTACTTCATTGACTCGGCTTTTCCAAGCGTTCAAGTGATGCAAGCCATCCTGGATGCGCTGGAAAAACATGAAGGGCTTTCCCTCTACGAAATTCTAACGCATGTCAACGTCAATGCATCCATGGCCGAAAAGGCGCTCAAACTCCTGGAAGTGGATGGCGCCATCGGCATGGAATATGACCATAAAATGATCTATTTTCGCACCCCCAACCCCTGGACACCCGACACCGCCCGTATCGAACGGGTTTTGAGCTTGCGGCGTAACGAGATGACTCAAATGCAGGCCTATGTCAATCACACCGGCTGCCTGATGGAGTTCTTGCAGCAAGCTTTAGACGACCCCGATCCCAGGCCCTGCGGGCGCTGCGCCAATTGTCGCGGCAAAGGCCTGCCGGCTGCCGTCTCTCCGCAACGGGTGATCGAGGCCGAAACGTACTTGAAAGGGGCGGTCGTCTCTATCCAACCCCGCAAGCAATGGGCAATGGGCCTGTTCCCGGATCAAAAACGGACCATCCCGGCAGAAATTCAAAATGCCCCCGGTCGCTCCCTGTGCTACTACGGCGATGCCGGTTGGGGTAAGCTGGTGCGCAGCGGCAAATATCGAGATGGGCGTTTCTCCGACGAATTAATCGACGCGGCAGCACATTTGATCCGCGATTTGTGGAAGCCCGACCCCAAGCCTACATGGGTGACCGCCATCCCCTCTCGCCGCCACCCAACCCTGGTGCCAGACCTGGCACAGCGTGTCGCCGCAAAATTAGGCCTGCCTTTTGCACCTGTCCTGCAGCGCACCCAAGACGCGCCCGAACAGAAAACCCTGCAAAACAGCAGCATGCAGGCGCGCAATGTGTTGGGCACACTGGCCGTCAAAGGTAGCGTCCCATCCGGCCCGGTGCTGCTGGTCGACGATATCCTGGACTCAGGTTGGACGCTGACCATGGCCGGCTATTTATTGCGCACGCAGGGCAGCGGGGTCGTCTACCCCTTCACCCTGGCGCAAGCTACAGGAAGGAACGCAGCTTCATGACTCTCTCCGCCGATTCTCAAGCCATGCTCTTGATCTGCTCTCACCTGGGGCTGCCCTCCAACCCGGACCCGGCGCCTTACACCCTACGAGAATGGAACCCTCTGGCGCGCAAGATCCAGGCATCCCCGCTGAAGCGCCCGGAAGGTCTGTTAGGCCTGGAAGTCGCTGAACTTCAGAAACACCTGGATTTGAGCCAGGCAGAAGCCACGCGCTTGGCAAGGCTGCTGCAGCGCAGCGGCGCGTTGGCTATCGAGTTGGAGCGCCTGGCATCCCTGGGCATCTCCCCCATCACTCGCGCCGATGCGCACTACCCCGCTCCCTACCGGCAGCGATTGAAAGAGTCGGCGCCGGCCGTCCTGTTCTACGCCGGCGAGGCGGCCTTGCTAGGCCAGCGCGGCATCGCCGTGGTCGGTTCGCGCCATCTGGACCCGGCCGGGCAGGAATGCGCCCAATTTGTGGGCAACGCCTGCGGGCTTTCCGGCCTGGTGCTCTATTCCGGTGGAGCAAGAGGCGTCGACACGCTCAGCATGAATGCCGCCCTGGAATCCCGCGGCACCGCGGTGGGCATCCTGGCTGACAGCCTGGAAAAAGCCATCCGCCCCCCGGAAGTGCGCAGCGCCTTGAGCCGGGGCGACCTGTGCCTGGCAACGCCCCATGCGCCCAACGCCGGCTTCTCGGTGGGTGCGGCCATGGGACGCAACCGCCTGATCTACTGTCTGGCCGATTACGCCATCGTCGTGGCCAGCGACGCCGAAAAAGGCGGCACCTGGGCCGGGGCTACCGAAACGCTCAAAGCCGGTTGGGTGCCGGTTTTTGTGCTGGAACATCCCAACATGCCCCAGGGCAACCACATGCTCATCCAACGAGGGGGCATCCCTTTCCCCCACCCTTTCCGCGAGCCGCCCATCAAGCTGGCCGATTGGCTCCAGGAGCACAGCGCCGCGCCCAGGAGCAAACCGTCCCAACCCGGCCTCCTTTAGCCAGCGTGGCATCACACATCTGTTTGCAATCCAACCCAATCGCTCATTTCAAACCGCCTGAATGTCACCCATAGCAAATGACAAATACCCATATCTTATTCCACGAGTGCGCAAATTGGCTCATGAATTTTTCGAAGGGCCCTGATAAAGCAGGAACCCCATCCATTAGATGGGGTTCCTGTACAACTTCTGCTATATCATCTAATCCACATCTTTGTGCGAACCCCTCGAAAGACGCGGCAAATGGAACAGGGGTTTCTTGGAATGCTTTTTATCAGCCTTGCTCCCCGCATAGTAATAATAATGGCTGTAGCTTTCCACACGATCTCTCGGCTTGCGCAAAATGACTCCCACGACGTTAACCCTGGCAGCGCGCAGTTTTTCGATCACCCGCCGCGCCTCGTTCCTTTGCGTATGGCCCTCGTAGAAAACTAAAATGACCCCATCCACATGGATTCCCAAGGTTAATGCGTCTGCTACCGAGAGCAGCGGCGGGGCATCGATCAAAACGACGTCCGCCACGCTCCTCAGGGCTTTGATCACACCTGGCATGCGATTGACGCCCAAAGCCTGGGTCGGATGGGGCGGCAATGATCCGCTGGTGAGAACGCGCAAATTTTCGATCTCCGTGGCCTGCAAGTAATCGCATACCTCGGATTGGCTATTCAGCAGGGCATCACCCAACCCAAATTGATTCGGAAGCTTGAAGATCTCGTGCAATACCGGTAATCGCAGGTCGGCGTCTACTGCTACGACCTTGAGCCCCGATTGCGCCATCGCCACTGCCAGGTTTGCCAGGGTAACGCTTTTTCCCTCCTTTGGCTTGGCGCTTGAGATCAATAGTACGTTCAAGGGAGTGTTTCGGGAAAGGGATTGCAGGTTGACCTGCAAGGCACGGAACGCCTCGACAACAGGCGAGAGCGGCTCATGAGCAGTGATTAATTTATCCGAATACTCCTCGCCCTCGATACGACCGATCATTCCGATCACTGGCAATTGCTGGGTCAGGGTGATGTCTTCGGAGGTCTTTATCGTGTCGTCAAGGTACTCGATGAGGAATATGCCTCCTACGGCCAATGCCAGGCCGATCGCCGCCGCCATGAGTACATTCATCTTAACGTTAGGGCTGATCGGCTGGGTAGGAAGGGAGGCCGCTTCAACGACAATCAGCGCATTGACATCTCCGCCCTGTACAGTAACCAGAAGCTTGGAATATGTATCTTGCCAGTCGCTAATCTTCTTATCCAAAGTGTCGATCTGGTTCTGCAAATCCTGGATCTGCCGGGCGCTATTCGAAGCATCCAATTGCTTTCGCAAATCGATCAACTCGGCCTGCGCCGCTTCGATTTTGCTTTTTAGATCTTGCAATTGGGTCTGTGCAAATGCGATCTGTTCCTGGTCATTGCGGTTCGTCCCTGCCGGGCTGATGAGAATAAGCTGTTGCGCGATTGTACTGGCAATGGCCTGCGCCCGATAAGGGTCCGTATCGACGACACTTACTTCAATCAACTGGGTTTGAGGAATTGTATAGGCGCTGACCTGGTTTGCCAATTCCTGCCAGCTCATCGAAAGCCCCAGGCTCTTCAGTGTGCCGGCCAGAACAAGCTCACGGGTTGCCATTTGAGCGTAGGTATAAGCCAATTGTTGGCTGGTATAGAGATCTGCAGAGTTGGGATCCGGGTTTTGAGTGACACGACCTACCATCAGCGTGGTCTTTGTGCGATAGATCGGTGTGGCGGCCCGGCTAGCCAGGTAGCTTGCAGAGGCAGCGATCATTACAGATAAAGCAATCAGCCAGTTCCATTTCCATACGATCCCAAAATACTGACGGAGTTCCATGGAGTATCCTTAACTATGCATTGCAGTGAAACGCCGGATAAAAGCTTTCACCGGACCAGACTTGCCCGGGGATCATCCTGTCTTTCGATCTTACTCTCCCGAGGCTTCCATCTCGCCCTGCTTCGTGGGGGCCATCACCGTTTCTATGGGTTCAGGCTGGGCCTGCTGATCTCCAGACACTTCCGGCTTAAACAAGGCCGTCCACAAAGTCCTGAAGATGAGCTGTATGTCCAGCCACAAACTCCAGTGATCGATGTATTCAAGGTCCAGTTGGATTAATTCGTTGAAGGTGCATTCCGCCTTACCCGTCGCCTGCCACAACCCGGTCAAACCTGGCCTTACGGAAAGGCGGCGCGCTTGCTCCGGGGTGTAGTTATCCACTTCGAACTGGACGTGAGGGCGCGGGCCGACCAGGCTCATCTCGCCCCTGGCAATATTGATCAATTGGGGAAGCTCATCGATATAGTAACGGCGCAGGAATTTCCCCACGCGGGTGACGCGCGCATCTTCGCCCATTTTACGATAGGGCAAGCCGTGCGAATGACCATCTCTCTCGCTCTCGATGAGCTCTCGCAAATATTGCATGTAGTTCGAGTCATCGTTTCCGGTTCTCATCGAGCGAAACTTATACAGGTAAAACGGACGGCCATCTTTGCCAATCCGCTGCTGGCGATACAACACGCTACCAGGGCTATCGATCCGAATTGCCACACCGATCAGCACGAAGAACGGCAAGAGAACGATCAAACCCAAAAATGAAACTGTTCTATCCAGAATCTGTTTAAGAACCCGCAAAATCTTATAGCTAAAGTTATTCTTTTCCATGATCTGTTACAGAATGAAGTACGTCCTGATAAAGCTGATTTAACCCGTTACCGATCGATTGCCAATCATGGTGCTGTTCGACATAGGATCTGCCATTTCGGGCTATGCTTTCACGCAGAGCCGGTTGTTCAAGTAGATCCAGCACAGCCCCCGCAAACGCATGAACACCCTCGGCCACTATAATATCACGACCCGCCTCAGCCAGCAAGCCTTGAAATGAATACTGCGTGGATATCACGGGGGTTCCAACCGCCATAGCCTCCAAAATCTTATTCTGGATGCCCGATCCGGTCACCATTGGGCAAATCTCCAGGGTAGCTTGTGCCAGGTAAGGGCGTACGTCGGGCACGGTGCCGGTTACCTGGACATTGGGGTCCGCCGCCAGCGAAAGGATTTCCGGCACAGGATCGCGGCCGACAATGATGAACTTAACCCCTGGGTGCTTGAGACGAATGAGCGGGAGCACTTGCCTGTAAAACCATAGCACGCTGGCTACGTTCACATAGTAGCTCATCTTGCCCAGGAAGACGATCGCCTCGTCCGCCCGGTTCGCATTATTGAAAACAAAGTAATCTAAATCGACCCCGTTCGGTATTACGGTTACCTGGCGGCCATCGATCTCCAGACTCTGCCGGTCGACCGGTGAACTCACCAAAACCTTGTCGAAGCGCCCGGTCATGGACCGCTCATAACCTCGCAGCTTGAGCCATTCCCACAGCGAGATCAGGCGTTGTTTCGCAGAAACCTGGGGGGCTGAGAGGCTGCGGCGATAGGCCAGGGAGAGGCTGTCCACCGCATCGTATACCTTAGGAAGATGGGTAATGCCAGCAGTAAATTGCGCGGCACGGATAAACTCAGTGTGAATCAGGTCGAAGTCGCCTCTAAAAGCCAGTTGGTTTACCAGGCAGGCGAACTCCTTTGACCGGCAGTAAGCCACGGAAAGCGGCACGGGGGTGGGTATAGAAGCCGCTATGCGCACATAGGGTTCTCTACGCCCGATGATGACTGGATCGACCTCAGCACAATATTCTCTAACCTCATCCAGGTAACTGGCCTCCCAGGCAGGTTGCACCAGGCAGGCCAGGGTTACACGGTGTCCAAGCCGCGCCAGTTCCCGGATAAAACGGTAAGAACGGATTCGCACCGGGGATGGAACGTAGGGGGTTACAAATAAAATATTGGGCATTGGAAAATCCAGGATGGTTGGCCAACCATCTGGCAGTTAGCGGCTATCCATCACCACACGAGTGCTCTGGAGAATCTTTTCCGCCTCGCTGAAATATTCTTCAACGCTGGTAAAGCGCTGAATCCAGGCCGCATAGCGGCGCAAACCCTCTTCCACAGAGACTTCAGGCTTCCACCCCAAAGCGCGCAGGCGGCTGGCATCGGAGAACAGGTGGCGAGAATCGCCCGGCCGGAACTGGTTGCGCAGCACCGGGACGACCTCCCGAGAATACACCTTTCCCAGGGTGCTGACGAAGTCGAGCACCCTGGTCGCGACTCCCGTGCCTACGTTGAACGCCTGGTAGTCGGCATCGCTGTTTTCCGCGACAACCAGGTTGGCGCGGGCAACGTCTTCCACGAAGACAAAATCGCGGGTCTGGTTCCCATCTTCATAGATCACCGGCGGCTTTCCAGTCAGGATGCGCGTGGAAAAGATCGAACAAATCCCTGTGTAAGGGTTGAATAGCGATTGGCGCGGGCCATAGGTAAGCGAATAGCGCAACGCCACGGTGGGGATTTTATACAACTTGCCCAGGTTAAGCGCCAATATTTCGTTCCAATATTTCGACATCCCGTACGGCAGCCAGGGGTTGATATGGCTCTCATCGATCGGGATCGGCTGCATCACCTCACCACAATCCGGGCAGTGCAGTTCCCAATCACGCGCTTCCATTTGTTGGATCGATCGTGGCTGCGGATATTGCGGCCCATGCTGCGGGCAGAGATATTTACCTTCGCCATATACAGCCTGCGAGGAGGCCGTGATCACCTTCTTTACCGGGTGCTTGTCTCGGATCAATTCATACATCACCGCGGTGGGCAACGAATTATTGGTAAAGTAATGGCTGATCGCATTGGTGAAACCGCCATCGGCAGCCTGGTGGAAAACCCAATCCACCCCTTCCAACGCGCGATCCAGGTCTTCGCGGCTGCGTACATCGCCCTGGATGAATTCAGCCTGTTCAGCGATCCAATCGGGCTTTCCGTGCAGGTGCGTGGGCCTGGCCAGGTTATCCAGGATACACACCTGGTGCCCCTTTTGGATCAACAAATCGACGATATGGGAGCCAATCAATCCTGCCCCCCCGGTAACAAGCGCTTTCATGGGCAATTATCCTCCTATGATCAGGGTGTTAGAATTATATCGTAATGAGCTTCACTTGCAAGTGGGGTTATCTTAAAAACGTGATTCGAGGAGGGGCGCCCCCACAATCAGGGGCATCCCTCCTCGAGAATCATCCAAATATAGCAGGGCCATTCCCAAAGTGTTTTTGGGGTGGCCCTGCCACAAATTAACGCCTGTCGCCTACTCCAAAGATTCCACTACCGCTGTTCAGCTTGAAGGCTGCGGGGAGGAACAGAGTATAGACATCCGGCATCTCGTTGACGGTGACCGTGATGGTTTCGCAGTCCGACAGGCCGCCGTCGCTGACACATACGTCGAAGGTGTAAGCCCCCGGTCCCTGCGCTTCAGTCGGCGTCCAGGTGAAGGCCCCGCCGCTGGTGATCGACGCCCCGCTCGGCACGCTGCCGCCGGCGCCATCCGCCAGGCTGAAGGCCAACGTGTTGGGAGGCAAGTCGCTGTCGGTGGCCGTGGCGGTGAAGCTCAGCAGGCTGCCTTCATCCACGGTCTTATCTCCAATAGCGTCGAGCACCGGGGCGACGTTCGCCTCGTTGACCGTAACGGTGATGGTTTCGCAGTCGGACAGGGCGCCGTCGCTGACGCACACGTCGAAGGTGTAGCTCCCCGGTCCCTGCGCTTCAGTCGGCGTCCAGGTAAAGGCGCCGCCGGTGGTGATCGAAGCTCCCGCCGGCACGCTGCCGCCGCTGCCATTCGCCAGGCTGAAGGTCAGCGTGTTGGGCGGCAGATCGCTATCCGTGGCCGCGGCGGTGAAATCGAGCAGGACTTCCTCCGTCGCGGTCTTGCCCCCGATGGCGTCAAGCACCGGGGCAACGTTTGCCTCGTTCACTGTGACGGTGATCGTCTCGCAATCCGACAGGCCGCCGTCGCTGACGCACACGTCGAAGGTATGGCTCCCCGGCCCCTGCGCTTCGCTCGGCGTCCAGGTGAAGGCCCCGCCGGTAGTAATCGACGCCCCCGCCGGCACGCTGCCGCCGGCGCCGTCCGCCAGGCTGAAGGTCAGCGTGTTGGGCGGCAGGTCAGCATCGGTGGCCGTGGCGGTGAAATCGAGCAGGACTGCCTCCGTCGCGGTCTTGCTCCCGATAGCGCCCAGCACCGGGGCGACGTTCGCCTCGTTCACCGTGACGGTGATCGTCTCACAATCCGACAGGGCGCCGTCGCTGACACACACGTCGAAGGTGTAGCTCCCCGGTCCCTGCGCTTCAGTCGGCGTCCAGGTGAAGGCCCCGCCCGTGGTGATCGACGCTCCTGCCGGCACGCTGCCGCCGGCGCCGTCCGCCAGGCTGAAGGTCAGCGTGTTGGGCGGCAGGTCAGCATCGGTGGCCGTGGCGGTGAAATCGAGCAGGACTGCCTCCGTCGCGGTCTTGCTCCCGATAGCGCCCAGCACCGGGGCGACGTTCGCCTCGTTCACCGTGACGGTGATCGTCTCACAATCCGACAGGGCGCCGTCGCTGACACACACGTCGAAGGTGTAGCTCCCCGGTCCCTGCACTTCAGTCGGCGTCCAGGTGAAGGCCCCGCCCGTGGTGATCGACGCCCCTGCCGG
>CAZQQJ010000047.1:0-59184 GCA_964595435.1 uncultured Anaerolinea sp.
CTAATCGTTCACTTCTTGACTATCTCATCACTGGGAATGAGGGACACTACCAAAAATTACGATATGGGAGTTATTTAGACCTTGATATTCATTTTCTTTTAGGAGAGCGGCCTTTTGTAATATGCTCGTTAACGTGCAAGACTTACCTGATCCTGTAGAGCCAACGATGGCAATATGTCTATTGAAAAACTTATCACCGTCAATAGGGACTAATATTGAATTATCTTGAACTAACCTCGAAAACGAAAACGATTTCTTTGGTTCAATCTGGCTATATATTCTTTGGATATCTTCTTTGTGAGCAGGCTGAACACTTACTGGCGGGATTGCTATATTATTGCCTCCTCTAATAAACCTTCCATCGGAATCTAGAAAACCGATAGGCAATGCTTCAAGTATATATTTCCTTTCTTCCATTCTTTCTGTTTTCTCGATTAAGAAATTTTCAATAATTGCCATGATTGCGCAATCTTCCGAATCCGACACGCGCAAATAGGATCCAACTGAGAGCTTCTCTCCAGCTATTTTGAAGCTTTCTATATCCTTTACTTCAATCCTAATTTTGTCTGGGAATACGCTTGTGACAACTGCATTAACTTGTGAGCTTGACTCTTCCATATTCATCGATCCTCGCTAGCTAAGCATTCTAGCTACTTGCTTTGTTTCTAAAATTTGGATTTTGATATGTTTATGCTCTATCGTTAAGGCAATAGGAGATGAGATATAGAATTGATACACTTCATGGAATTTTACTTTGGTAATCACCCTGTCAAGAAACTCTCTATTGACGATTTTTATAGCTGTTTTATCGTCCAATAATCTTTTCTCGATAATTCTATCAAGCCGGAATCGGTCTCCATTGAAATAAGTACCATCATCAAAAATTATTCCCTGGTCGATAAGATCTTGTTTCAGAGTGATTAGTTTTTGATCATCTAGGTTGTCGAAGCATAGATAAGGTTGAGGTGACTTGCCAACCTTAAAGTATTTGTGATTCAGTAAGTTTACAATCCTGTTTAATTCAATATAAGCGATGCTCTCATCACATTGGATGATAAATAACCTCTCAAAATTTTCGATATTAGCGGTTCTGAACGTAAAGAATTCTTTCTTTACCAGTCGTTCATATTTATCTTGATCCAGGTATTTTGAATACGCAGTATAAAATACTGTTTTCTCAGCATCACCAATGAATTTATCTAAGTCATGCCGAGTAATCTTCCTTTCGCTTTTCGATTGAATTGATATGTCTAGGAGTTTGGATCGTAATAACGAATGATAATAATATGCCTTATCTTCATCTGGGAGGGAGAAATTTGACTTGATTAGACCTATTACTTGTGAAAATTGATCATCAAAATTTTCTGAAAATTGGATGAAGAATCCTTGGATAAACTTTTCTTTTAGGAAGGCAGTGTAATTATCTGCTTGGTCTCCTAGTATTTCATTAAGCTCTGAAACATTTGGTGTCCATTTGAGAGGTGCTTTATCTACAAAGTGACAATACAGACAGAATTTTTGAGTCTGATCTGTTTTGAACATTTCTATAAGTTGCTGTACGGGTTTTTTAATTTTATAGTTTCTATATTCTTGCGTTTCTTTGTGCTTGACCTGAATTACAAAATCCTGATAGTCAATATCCTGTCTGTGCTCAACGCACACTTGAGAATCGGGATTCATCAAGACTTCGATTAAAGCTTTATCAAATTGATAGAGAAAGCCTTTTATTGCATGATATCCACCATCAGATTCATTAGCCATATGAATTTCTTCTGATTAGCAAGATTTGCCCAGCGGCCAAACGATTAATGATTGACGTGACGATCATAGCCGAAGTCGAAGACCAGTTCAACACCTCGCCATATCAATCCGAGTTGAACTAGGCCGTCTTTGCCCAGTTACCCGACTATTTGGAATTTAAGGCACACCATCATATCTGCACCACACCCTTGGAAGCGGATATGAATAAATTGTACAGCCAAACAGCCATTTGTGGCAAGCCAGAAAAGCAGTAAAAGATGAACTGAGTAGCTCAGGCCTGGGTTGCAGCGCGTTGAAATATGTATGGTTGGTTGGAATCCAGCATTCGGCGAAGCCGGCGAGAAGCCAGAGCGGATCATGGCGGGTGGTATCCAATGGGCTGAATAATCCGCTGAAGCAGCAACGGCTGACTGAAATGTGGGCAGTGCGAAATTGATTCTAGATCTGAATCGGCTGACGCTGATGTAGCTTCTAATGCTCCCAAGTTCTCCGGTTACTTCTGCTGAAGCTGTTGGAGCAAAGCAGTCAGGTCTGTCAATTCGTGGGTTAGAATGTACCAGGCGTTCGCGCCAACATTGTACCACCCAATCGCGACAACGATGTATCAGGCGTTCGCGTCAACTATGTACCACCTAATCGCGGCAAAGAGTGCCACAGCTTGAGTTGGCCGGTATCCTGTTAGCGGCCGGGTTTTTTGGTGCTGGAAACCGGTTTTTAGGCCAGAATAAAGTGTGCCAAATCATGTGTTTTGCGCCATCAAACAATCGGGATTTTTCGGTGGATTTTCCGCCAAATAATTCGGCCTGCGACTACTGTATGCGGACAAATTATTTGGTGGTGTTCAGCCGAATTATTTGGAGCCATAGCTACCTTCAATTATCTGAGACAACTACCACCAAAAAGCGTGGCTGGTGACAGATTGTCGCAACATTTCGGTAATCTCAGCCCTATTTTGGGCGTTGTCGATATGGTGCAAAATGACAACGCCCAGGACCAATTCGGGGAAATCGTCGAATATCGTATCTGCGATAACCAATTTCATGATCACTTACCTCATTCCCAGAGCCGCCGCCGCTCTTTTGCAGTCTTCCTGCCTTAGGTAGAGAACGACGCCATAGCCTCCATTGATATCGGCTATTCCACTGGACTCATCAACACGGATATCTGCCTGGGAAAGCTTCTCGTAGATATCCGCCAGGGCACCTGACTCGTCATCCCCTTGAATGAGCAGAGCAGGGTGAGGGCCGTCCAGTTCCAGCCCGGCCTTTTTCGCTCCGACGGCCATCTTTGAACCGTCATTTGGAAAAAGAGTGAACCGGGTACGCCCGGGTTCGAGAGGAACTGCTTTGAAAGCAAGCAGGCTAATCCCAACGCCGGCAAACACAGAAAGCAGTTTAGCTCCTTCCCCGGCATGGTCTCCAACGGTGACGTTGAAGTATTCAACTTTTTTGATGTCGAGCGCCATAGTTTCTCCTTAATCTTGAGTCTTACTGCCCCATCGCCCGCAGCCGGTCTGCCTTCGACTGCACCACCAGTTTAGCCATGTCGCGCAGGCCCAGCTTGCCCCGCTCGCGGCCCAACTGGATCACCGCCTCCACGTAGGTGCGCGGCACGCTGGTCTGCTGCTCGGCGGGTTTGCGCTGCAGGGAGAGCGCCCCGGTGGAGCAGGTGGTCACGCACAGCCCGCAGCCGATGCAGCGCGCCAGGTCGACATGCGAGACGCCGTCCTCCCACACCCGGATGGCTTCCATCTGGCAGCGCGGCTCGCAATCGCTGCAGCCGGCGCAGATCGCTTCGTCGACCACGGCGAAAAAGGGCGAAGAGACCAGGCTGGCCGGCTGCGGGTGGCGCTTCACCTGGCGCAGCACCCCGCAGCAATCGCCGCAGCAGCAGCAAATCCCGCTCGGCTCCTGGGCGTTGGTGGGCTGCAGCACCAGCCCGGCCCGGTCGGCGATCTCCAGGATGCCCAGGGCTTCGTCCACGCTGATCTCGCGCCCCAGGCCGTTCTGCTCGTAATAGTACGCCCCGCCGCCGAACACCAGGCAGGTCTCCAGCGGCTTATCGCAGCCCTCGCCCAGCAGGCGCTGCTCCTTGCGGCAGATGCACGGGGCGACGATGATCTTGCTCTGCTTGCGGATGATCTCGCCGGCCTGCTCGTAAGCCATCACCTCGCGCTGCACGGGGATGCTCTCGCCCACCGGGATGGTGCGCAACTGCGGGGCGCGCCGCCACAGGTCGAGGTCGAAGAACTCTTTGGCGTACTCTTCCATCTCGCGGGAGAGCTCGGCGTCCAGGCGGCCCACCTGGAACTCCCAGATGCCCACCACGAACTGCGTGGCGGAATACTCCGGCTCGCGCCCCGGGCGCGAGTCGCGGTAGATCAGCCCCTTGAGCGCCATCTGCTCCAGGCGCGGCCCCACCTCTTCGGCGGGCAGCCCGCAGCGCAGCGCTACCACGCGCACCGGTTCGGGCAGCAGGGTCAGGTAAGGGGCCAGGGCGGCCTCTTCCGGCGTGAACAGCCTGCGCAGGATGCGCATTTCGATGCCGCTCTCGGTGGCCGGGTAGCCGCCGGGCAGGTTATCCAGGTGAATGCGAAGTTTTTGGTAGATTTCGGTTTCGTTGTCCATTTGTTGAGTACCTGTAGTAAAGGATTGAGGAAAAACCGGTAACGTTCAGATTGGCCGATTATCACATAAAATGTGGAGATGTTCAATGTGAACGATGTCGATTTGGCCCGGCGGCCATCGCTGTTAAATCTGGCCCGGTGAGCTCGTGATCGTCGACCTCTCCCCAGCTCAAGTAGCCCGGGTAGGCGGCGTCTGCGCTGCGCAGCGGCCCGCCGATGGCCCAACAACCCAGCCCTATTGCACTCACTTGAATACCACTTCTCCCCAGGCATCGTGTTAACATCTCTTTACCTCCTCGCAATCTGCCCAGCGGTTTGCGTTACCTGCACCGGGATGGGGACGGCGAAGCCGTCCAACTGGGAAAAGGCTGAGGCGTAGATTTTGAACCCCATGGTGCCTTCGCCCAACCGCCCAACGGTCGCGTTCAGCCGCTCGCCGAAGCGAAGCGGCGGCGAGTCCGCTGCAATGCGGGGTTGGGCGGCCAAAGCCACATCATCTGATTACCCTTTTACATAGGAGAGTTTCTCTGCAATCAGTCCACGTCTCACCTTATAGACGTCGATGCCCCGGATATGGCCAGGACTGCCTTGTGCATCCAACCAACTGTATGTCCATCGCATAATGCAGCGGTTGCCCAGCGCAAAGATCTCTTCGATCTGAATCCTCGGCTCGCGCGAAGTGCGCATGAAGTCATCCCAAAAGGCGCGCACGGCCGGTTGGCCCTCGTAGCGCGTGCCGTCTGGAGCAGGATAGGTATTCTCGAAAACACAATCCTCCGTCATGAACTGCATCATCTTGTCAACATTGTGGGCATTCAGCGCGTCGTTGAAGTGGATGACGAGTTGAATAGTAGAATCTGCGATGGATTTGTCTGTAGCAATCTCTTCGGTCACTTCTCCCTCCGCTTCAGCGGTCTTCATTCTCAAAGTCTCATAATCGATGACAATCTCGACCGTATCTCGTAGGGTGGCATGGGTGGAACAGTGCTTGCCCTCACTCAGTTCAATGGCTCGTTTGATATTGCACCATGCATATTAAATGTTTTGAGCTTTCTTCAACAGGATGTAGGCTCTTTTGCTTTCGTGTTCATAGCCCTTGTATGGGTATCGTATGACAGCTTCTTCCACCTCGAAACCCACTTTTTCGGCTATTTCAAGCACCCGGTCTGTATCCAGGAAGCGCCACGTTGCCTTTGCTCCGCTTACCCCTAGAAAATCCGTTACTTCGATCTCTTCCTCCCCAACATGGAAACTGAACAAACCGATTCCGTTTGGCTGCAAGAGCCGCCACCATTCCTTAATCGCTTGCTCAACTTCTCCATAAGTGAAATGAACGATCGCATAAAATGCCACAATGCCATTTGCTGAATTTGAGGCCATTTTCGAGTTCAGCATGTCATCCACGGCAAACTCGATATGGCGGAAATTCTGTTTCGCCAATGCGACGGCTTGCTCAGAAAAATCAAGCCCCATGATTTTGTGCCTGTTTTTATCTGCAATATATTTGGTTGTCTGTCCAGAACCACACCCAAAATCATATATCACGCTTCCGTTTGGCAGCATTTCGCTAAAACGGTCAAGGATGTTTCGGTCAAATGGCTTACCATTCAACTCGTTCAGGAATTTTTCAGCATATTCCTTCGCCGTTCGATTGTAGCAATCCATTACTTCACGAGCGTTATATCTTTGCATATCTGCCTCAACAGAATCCCCGCCGTCCAGCGCACGCTGTGTTGGGCGGAATTGTGTGTCAGAACGCAGTTACGATGATACCGGCAATTGCCGTGACCATTCCAAATCCTTGAATTTCCGTCACTTTGTCTTTCAAGAAAATCATCGCCAGTGAAATCGTTACGATGGATAGGGCCGAGGCGATCGGTGTTATCAATATTGCGTCTCCGATGGTCAACCCATAATTAACCAGCGCGACGGCGCCGGCCTCGATGATCCCCATGAATAGAATGATGTATTTTGTCTTCGCGGAAATTTTTGCCAGGCCAATCGCTTGTTTTTCAAGACACGAGAAGAACAACAGGAATAAAAAGATTCCCAATTTTACGAACAGCGTTGTTAATAACCAGCCAACTTCTTCAGAAATCATCTCGCTGATATTCCAAAAGACGCCAAAGAAAAAAGCCCCCAGGATGGCTTCTTTGACGCCCGATGAAAGTTGAAGCCTTTGATTTGTAATACTACCCCAATCGATCGAGGCCAGAGTTGCGCCAGAGATAATCATCCATACGCCTATGGTTTGTGTTGGGGTAAGCCGTTGTCCCATAAACATAAATGCAAACAACATGGTAAACACGGCCCACAGATTCATGGTTGCGGCAACGATGGACACATTCCCTTTCTCAAAGCCTTTGAAGAAAAACAAATACCCGGCAGAATAAACGATGGCTGCGATGGGGGACAAAATGATGACCAGAACGGGAACGTGGATGCCTGTTTTCAAAACAATGGCAAGCGCAAGCATCGATATCAAGCCAGCCAGTTGTGACCAGAACAAAGACTTGAAAGCCCCGATCTGTTTGGCGAAAACGCCGCCCAGGAAGTCATAGATTCCCCACCCAAACATGCCGCCTATTCCCAACAATATGCTGATGATGGTTGTGCTCATCAATGCCGAGAGCCTTCTATGTGCCTCAATTACACGTATCTCTTGTATTCTTCGATCTTCATGGCTAACCTTCTGCCCAGGTAATTACTCGCGGCACTCAATGCAGCGTAGATTTCGATCGCTTCTTCCCGATATCGCTCGATTTTCTCTCTATTCCAGTGCGCTGGTGGTGGCGCCAGGTTGCAGATCCGATCCGCCAGCTTGACGATCCATATCTCGCCAGGTTGCTGCCTGATGCGCAACAAGCTGTCTTGCATTCTTCGCTCTTTTGCCAGGCTCTCGTTTTTCGTCAGAGCCAGCACGCCTTGAGCCACGCTGGGTCCAAATTCTCTCTCGACATCTTGATAGGTAACCGGTGTGTCTTCGATGACATCATGCAGCAGAGCACATTGAACTGCCAGATCGCCATCACGGTCTTTCTCCCTTTCCAGGCAGGCAATCACTTCCATGCTCACAAAGCTCAGGTGCATGATATAGGGCAGGTCTGTGCCGGGAACGAGTTGGCCATGATGCGCCTGGGCTGCAAAACGATAGGCTTTGGTATAACGATCCTGTGACCAGTATCGCTCGGTTTGGGCTGCTTGCGGGACGCTTGCTGATCCCAACGCAGGGATTTGATCGGGCGGCAGGATAACCCGAACAGACCGCGGCGTATGGGGAATTCTGCTGATCAGCCCCTTCTCTTCCAGCTTCAAGATCATCTGATGCACAGCCGCCGGTGTGGTGCGGAAATAATTCTGCATATCGGCTTCCGCCGGCGGCACGCCATTCAGGATTGTGTAAAGATGGATGAAGGCCAGATATTGCCCTTGTTTTTGAGTGTACTCGATCATTCAATAGATACCCGGAAGAAGGCGATACGATCCTTGCGGCGAGCTAACAACAGCGTGCAGCGGACGGCGCTTCGCGCCGCCGCTGATGCTGAACCTTAGCTGGCATTTCCTTGTAAAAAACTCACACTGTTGACAGTGTCCACAAATCTTTAAAAGGTCTTACACAACCTGAAATAGTCTTCCAGAGTGTTAAAAGCGGTGGTATCTCTAACGCTCGCTTGCAGGTCTACCAGATTAATCCCCGTCATCGAATGGATTTCCTTCTCTCGGCATTCTCGAAATCGTATTGAATCCACTTTTCGATAGGCCAATCCTCAACCAACTCTATTCGTTTGACAGTCCATTGGCAGTATTCAGTAGAAATATCACAGCCTTTCCACCTACGGTGAAGTTGTTCTGCTACCACGGCAGTCGTCCCAGAACCAAGAAACGGATCCACAATTAAGTCATCAACATTCGATGAAGCTAAGATTAGCTTACGTAAAAGTTCTTCAGGTTTCTGCGTTGGATGAGGTGTTTTCTCGTGCATTCCATTACAAGTTGTTGGAATCTCAATCACATCTCTAGGTTTTGCACCGCGAGGATGTGGTTGCCATAAGGTATTACTTCGACCATTGCCTTTTCCATATTGGCTGGATTCTGCTTGAGGATGCTCAGGATACTTCAATGTGTGATTGCCATAAGGGATGCGCACATTATCCATATTGAAAGTAAACAGTCGACTCTTTCGGAAATGGAGAATGCTTTCGTGCGAGCGTCCCCAGTCTGAACCCAAGTTGGCTTTATTCTTATAATGCCAAATAAGCCAACGACACCCCTTGAAATAACGAGAAGCAGGCAATTTCAAATCGGCGATTATTTCGGAAAACCCACAAATATACAGGGTCCCTGTGGGTTTAAGTACCCTGGCTGCTTCTCGTATCCATTGCAAAGACCATTCAAGATATTCTTCTTGGGATTCAAAGGTGTCCCATTCTGCTTTCTTAATGTTATATGGCGGATCGGCAAAAATCATATCAACCGATTCGGTTTCCAGAGAACGAAGCCAGGTCCTGGCATCTCCTACCCATATTTCGCCGTGCGGATGCGAATAGAATAGAGTAGGAGTGGCAGGGTCTAATCGACCACCAATGTCAGCAAATACCCCTTTAAGCATTGACTGCCCAAAGAAAGTTGGAATTTCTTTATTTCTTCTATATTCAGCAGAAGGCTCTTTTATTTCAGCAGGGGGATTTTGTTCTTGCAGATTCTTTTCGTCCATAACTTCAATTATACCCTGTCTGTTTTCTTGAAGGCCAGCTAACGGTGGAGTTAAACTGTTCTCAAAGCATACTTGCCGCCCCGTTGCGCTCCCGCACCAGATCGGCTCATTGGATCGCGGCGCGGATAGGCGTCGGCTTCAACGACGGATTAGCCTGCCGTCCCTGTTTGAAACCGATATATCTCTACGCCTGACTCATGATACCGCGATGGTTCTGCCATTATGGACTCATCGTTGCGTTGTGTGATCTAAAGGGTCGTGCTCTGAATGCCAGTTTATCCATCCGTGAGATGGATTTGCTAACTCTGATCCGCGGGGCGCGGTAACGGCAGTCTAACGGCTCGCGTTACTGGCGGTAGGGCGGGCGTGGACAATGTTCGGGAGCAGAGAAACTCGAAGCCAGAAAAATGCTCGAAAACGGCGACGAATCCCCGCCGTCCGCTGCACCCAAACAGGATGGCGGCCCATCCTGTGTCCCGAAAGGAACCGTCAAGCGCCATCGCCATGACGAAGTATACTCCCAATTGGCAGGTCTGGAGGCCGTACAAAGCATTGCAGGCACCCACTTGCGTGGCAGCCCCGCGCTGACCTGCCGCGAAAATTGTGACCAAGTAAAATGAGAGTCAAGCACCCGGAAAAGGAGCGTATCTCTCATGAACCGAAGAAAACCGGAGCAAATCGTTCAACTATTATACAAAGTCGATGGCGAATTGGCTACAGAGGAAACCATTGAAGAGATCTGCCGAGACGAGCAGATCAGCCCCGCCACCTACTATCGCTGGAAGCAGAAGCATGGGGGTCTGAGCATTCAGTATGCCAGGCGGCTGAAAGCGCTGGAGGTCGAGAATACCAAAAGGTTGGTAGCCATGCGCAAGGCTGCCGAAGCCAACCCGCGTTATGGTTACCGACGGATTGCAGTCGTCAGTGGTCTGGGATTTGGCACTGCCTGGCGATTGTGGAAGCAGCATGATTTTCACTTGGCAGCGCAACGCAGCCGAAGACGGCGCAAAAAAGGCACCCAACCCAGCCGGCTTTTACAAGCTGAACTCCGTTTGGCGAATATGGAAAAGAGTAGAGCATCGTCAGTCCTAATTTATTGGGTATGTCGCCCCTACTCCCAGCTCCTCGAATATGCGTGCCAGAAGATCGGCACTTGGTGACTCAAGGAACATGCCATCTGTAGAGATTGCAATCCTTTCTAATAATTTTTGATTTGGAACGGAACCAACCTGGCCTCTATGCTGAGGGTAATATCTAACAAAGGTAGCTTCATCACTGATTGCGACGGTATGAATACGAATGTCACTGTCTTGATGCATGCTATCCGCGAGTACAGCTGGGTCCTGTCCGGTGAGTACTACTTCTCCAATGCTTTTATCTTTACTGTCCTCTTGCCAATCCGCCCCATCAGACAGCAAGATGATCATCTTTTCGTTGTTTTCTTGGGCATATAAGTCGAGTAAATCGGCAGCAAGTTTTAACGCATTCGAAATCACTGTACCATTTCGATCAACTTGGATTTTAGCTAACCCTGCACTATTAATGTGTCGAATGCTTTCTCGAACTGTGCCTAGTTGATTCTCATTTTCGAGTTTTGTCATTTCAACTTCAAAGGGGTAAAGCATTTTTGCGTTTTTCCCAAATGCAACTGCGGCTACGCTAGATACGCGACTACCAGAAACCAGTTTGACCTGAAAAAGCAAATCGAGGGCAATCTTTACCCCATCCAAACGCGTCCGGCGACGGCCATCGTAGATAAAATCTTCTATATCCATTGAACCACTGCCGTCTACTACTACCACGATGTCTACCCCGCTTTTGCGATGGGGAATGAACAGATTGATTTGTGTACTATCATCAAAGACCAGTATGGATTTCTCTAGTAAAGAATCGGTTGCGGGTTTGATATCACGGAAATAAAAGCTAGCTCTGCCTTGCATACGCAATGTCAGATCCTTGATATCTTTTCCCGGTTTGACAAGCATACACCGATTTACAAACAAATCTCGCCTTTGATTTCGTAAATCTCTGATTTCTCGATCGACATAGCTTTGATCCAATGGGTGTTCGATGACAACCTGCTGAATGGGAATGACAGCAGGCGCGCTGCGAATAAACCAAAAACGTTCGTCGTTAGGTTGAAAACCAGTTTCTGCAAGGAAATGTTGATTGATCTCAACTGTACCTGGCGTGACATCTGGAGAAATAATGACTCGCGCTGCAAATTCCTCATCCTTTGGCCCGGGCATAAGCGGTTGAATACCAAAAATACAATATTGCCCGCTTGAGCGCAAGCCTGCATTCTGTGCATCTTGTGTGGAGACGAATATTTCTTCACGCAAGATATCAGCTGTGCGTAGATCCAATTGCAAATTTGATGAAACAAATAATTCCGTCATGGTCGCATGCCTTTCAGTCCAGGTCAACTTCAAGGTTGAGGGAATTGCGGAGGGCATTTATATAGGCACCTCCTCGTCCAATCAGACGGCCTTTTTCGCCAAAAATGGTAATTTGAACACGGTATTTTGGCCTTTGCCCTGGCTTGGAGTAACGATCTTGGATTTGCAATCCCAATATCTGTGAAGCTGCATCCCACCCCACATTTGTTTGATAGTAAGAACGGACTTGATCGAAAAACTCTCGTTCCAGGCTATCCAGATTTTCCATTGTTTCTTCAAAGGATTTTACAAGGAAATCATAGTTTCGTTCGGCACCCTTGCCCCAATTTGGTACGAGTGGTTCGAGGGATTTTAGAGTGTACTCAAGTTGGGCAAAAGTAATGGGGTTGGCCCTTTGCCTATTAATTAATCTTCGAAGCCGAAATGGATTGGGCATAAAATGATACCGCCCACGCCGAACAAAAGGTGCTCTTGCAGTGACAATAAGGAAAATTAAATCTTCCGGCTCTGTGGAACCTAGTATTCCTTTGTGCCGCTCACATAAGGTAACACCACGGTTATGAGGTCCCCATATTTTCCATTGATAGCTGTGGTCAGTACAGGAAGGTGCATTGCACGGCTCATCCATGTTGCGAGTCTGGTATTTACACTTTGATCTTCCGATACGATTACATCCAACTGATTGGCAATGCTCAAATTTCCATCGATAGCAGCGGTGACAATAATCTACATCCGGGTCTTTAGGGTGGGTTCTATGAAAATGTTGACCGTACAGGCTTTGTTGTCGGTTAGTGCGTGCGCAACTCCGGCAACGGAATGTCGCAATTTCTTGGCACCCACTCCGGCAATTGCAGGTCGGAATATGATTGGGGCAGTAAGCGCTCAACTCATCTTTGATGATATGTGCATGTTTAGAGCACAGCCTGGTTCCTTTACCCTCTTCTTCACAGGAAATACAACGCAATGGGCCATATTCACCGCACACGGCGCACTGATAAAGCAATTTAGGATTGCGCAAAACATCTACAACCTGAAATTCCGTATTTTCCGCTATTTGGGGAATACCATTGGCGTTGGCAATCCAAAGATCGACGGTGCCGGCAGGCAGATTCAACGAAATAACATTTCCTGTGTTCAGCGGCCTTCCCACCAGGTCAGAATTGATTTCCCGCCACAAGTGCTCGATTCTTTCAAGCGTATCTGTGGTTTCAGAAAAGCGACGTAAGTCAAAAATTAGTTCGACGTTCTGAACGCTCATGATTGCTCCTCCTCGATGACGCGCACGTTTATAGCCTTTGGCCCTTTCGCTTCCTTAATGATTTCAAATTCAACTTTTTGTTTTGGTTGGAGTTCTTTTACACCCTTAAGGGCAGACTGATGCACAAATACATCTTTACTATTGGGGACACTGATATAACCAAATCTTTTTTCTGCGTTGTACCACTTGACAATTCCTGTTTCTAGCAGCGATTTTCTGGATTTTTGTGCGGGTTTGGGAGCAGCCTCAATCAATTCAATCTGTACGGCTCTTGGACCTTTGCCTCGTTTGTCTTCTATAACAAAAAAGGAAATCAAATCATTTGGGTGTAAATTGCTGCCATCCAATACGTCTTCGGCACGGAAGTAAACATCAGACTGACCAGTAACTTTGATGAAGCCAAATTGCCTTTCACGATTGAAGTTGGCTATCTTACCTTCTACTCGTTCTCGAACATTGGGCTGCAATTTATCTTCCCAGGCTTGTTCAATATCCTCTGTAATTTCCGGGTATGTGCGGCGGTTATACTCGGTTACAGGATCAAAGGTCGGATTGGTTAGAAGTTGTTGACTTTGTTCATGAAAGCTCTGGGTAAATTTATTTGTGTATGTGTAGTGCAGATATTTTTGGTATTCGGCGTAATTGGCAAAGCATTGGCGCCCGCGCTTGCGCAATTCGGCGCCAAGGATAATTGGAGCAATTTCGCGAAATTCGCAATGTAATTCACTCAAGGATGAAAGCAACATATTGTCAATCACCATGAGGAGAGCCGTTGTGGCGCGTTCCGGTTTTCCTTTATCATGGAAAGTAAATTGTTTCTTGCGAGCTTTCCTGCTATCTGAACCATTCCTTTCCTGGGAAAACTTGGGATCGGGAACCAGGATGGCGCCTGGACCATTCTGTACTGTCAGGGCTTTGTTTTCATCAATAATTTCATCACGTAAGAAAGGCAGCCTGTGCCCGCTCCGAGCCAGGCCACGTCCATAGATGGCAATCGCCTGGAATAAGATAACTTGCGCACGGATGAATGGATAAGATACCTGACTATCGACGAAACGCAATTCCACCGCAGCGGGGTGGGATGTCATCACTGGAGCTGTAATGTCCATCAATTTGGCTGTATCACCCGCCATCGGATTGACGTCCATCTGGGTCAAGTCTGCCAGACCATAATTGCGCCGCAACATACTTTTGATCTTGTCGAGGTGCTCGACTGTGAACTGGGACAGATAACGCGGCAGGAAACTGGACGGATTCACGCGCATACGCATTGAAAAGTCTTTTTGCATTGTTCCGCCAAACACAGCAGAGTGGGTCGAGATGGAAAGTAATTCAGGCAGGAATTGGCGGAACAGGTTATAGATGCGTTCGATCTCTCCGTCATCATATACTTCGATCTGGTGCAGATCGGCGCTCAGGGCAGGGGCCTGTGGGTTGTCAACCACAAATGGGTTGACGCCGGCCGGGGTGAGCAAGAGGCGGTAATGCGTCGCAATTTGGAGTAAAACTGAAACTGCTTTAGACAGGCCTGTGATGAAAGCGTCCCGTTCGTCCGGGGTGTAGATCGGTAAAAACGGGGTTGCCAAACCGACTGCGCAGGTCGATCCGGAACGTTCTTCCGTGCTGAATCCTGCAAACGAGGCCTGAGATTGAAGATAACGATTGGATTCGTTTACAAAGGTTTGCCGCGTATCTGGAGAAACGGGCTGACCATTTTGTTGCAAGAGCAAAAAGCCTTTGCTGAGCCGGTGGCGCGATGCGCCGTTCAAGATGACATTGCGTAGAACAGGACTCATGCAGACCTCCTCAATGAATAACTACAGCGAAAGCCAATATATTCATTCGGCATATCCACCGACCAACGGGTATTGCCTCCAACCTGGCAATGTTCCATCGGCGACGTGGCGCATCCACCCTGAATTGGCAATCTCGATTCTAGCGCAGAAAGGGTCCATTCCCAGGTATTGCCCAACATCTGGACACAACCTGCCGGGCTGGAGTTTTGTTCCAGCGCAGCCACTGGCAGCGGACGTGTAGATGAATGGGCCAGGGAGTTGGCCGCCCACTGGGATTGCCAGTCCTCTTCGGTAATATTGCGCCCGGACCAGTAGCCGCTGAAATTGACAATCAGCGGATTCCACTTATCACCCCAAGGGTAAGGACGGGGCACATGCGTATGGGGGTCCCAGGTTGCGGCGGCTTGCCACTGTTCAGGTGTGGGCAGGCAGGCATAGGCATCTGGAAGTGTGTCATCGATTTCATCGTGTGCCCAAAGGCTGTATAAACGCGCGCCCCACCAGGTCACCAATATGACGGGTAACAAGTTGCTTTCTGGTACTGGTGCCCACTTCCCGCTTTGATAGGTGACGCCAAAGGGTTTGGGTGCGTGCAGCCAGGGCTGGCTGGGGGAGGTTTTTTTCCAACGGTCGGAGGCATCCACAACCAGGGTGTGTTTTTCGGCAACAGCCTGGTATTCACCGTTCCTGGTTGTGGTTTGGACAACTCCTTTGTCGCAAAGATCGTTCAGAAAATTGGAGAATTGCCAGCAGGTGATGGCGTATTTGTCAATCAGGAAATCTTCCCCGAACGCGGTTGCGCCCGAAACCAGCACAGAGAGATGTCCATCCCTGTGACGGAAAAAATGCGAGTTGGGTGGGGTGCCAATTTCACCGACGAAGACATAAGCGGGTGGAAGGGGAGAGCCTATCCAGTCTTGTAGACTGACTTTCGCTCCAGTAGGGATGATGGTAGGCTTTTGGGGCTTGGGAGGTGGAGGCTCAGGAACCGGATCAGGGGATTTTTTCGCTTCTTTCTTCAGTAGAACAGGGATATCGAATTCACTATATCCTTGAAGCCTAATTTGGGTAACGCC
Source organism: uncultured Anaerolinea sp. (assembly GCA_964595435.1). Lineage (GTDB taxonomy): Bacteria > Chloroflexota > Anaerolineae > Anaerolineales > UBA4823 > RBG-16-57-11. The sequence continues at coordinate 15,631 of CAZQQJ010000047.1, forward strand.
GAGACTATATGCGTCAGGAATACTTCGTCCTGAACCTATAGCCTGATAAAAGCCTATTGAGAAGGCGATAGAAGTCATATCTGTTATGCCTTTATTCATACCGATTACATAGTCCACTTGTTTGGAAATGGCTTTTGCCTGTTGTTCTGAATAGCATGCGTTTAACACCACAGCCCTAACTTGGTTTGTAAATTGCTCAAATAGTGATGAAAGTGCTTCAGGGGTTACCGGTTGCATTTTTCCTGTTTGGTTTTCAAAGCATATTGCTCCGTTCGTTGTACCATGTCCAGAAAAATGTACTATTTGGGGTTGTAAATCTAACATTGCTTGACTAATATCAACAGGGCGTACCGACCATCTTTCGTTGAATATAAATCTATCCCTGTGTTTTGATAACTGCAACTTTTCTCGGATTTCTCTTGCTTCCTGTCCAAGCCTTAAGCGAGAAGCATCAGTTGGGTCTGCTGCAAGAAACAAGATGTTTAATTTATTTTCATTCGCATTTAGCTCTATTTGCTCAACTCGATCTTGCTTGGTAATTGTCTTCTTCTCTTCTGTCTCAAGCCTTTGCTCCAACCGGACCCTCAAGGATTGCAACAGGTGCTGGTAGGTGACGTCCCGTTGGTCTTCAGGGAAATAATCCACGTATTGCCATGTGCGGACACGGCGCGGCGGCTTACAGTTATCCAGCCGCAGTGGAATGATGAAAATCGTGCCTTCTGGTTTTTCCAGGGCAATGCCCAGAATGTATTTCAACTCCCGCTGGACATAACCTTCCTTGGTGATCGACAGGTTGGATAGGAACACGATGACAACATCCGCATTTTCAACAGCCTTCTCAATTTCCGTGTCCCATTCCTGGCCGGGCAGAATATTTCTTTCATCCAGCCAGGGCTCGATCCAGCTTTCGGCTGATAGCTTGTCGTACAGCTCACGCACATCGGACTTGTCTTCCGATGCGTGACAGAGAAAGACGCGCAGTTTGGTTTCTTCCCCGGTATTCATTTTTTATCCTAACAGCACAATGTGATTATTTTAACATCCAAAATGATTTTGCTTGTGTATGATCTGAAATGAGCCACCCAACAATTAGTAACGAATTCCGTATATTTCAATATGCCTGAATATTTGGTAGTGTCCCTTCATTCCCGGTGATGAGTTCCATAATTTCTGCTGCCTAAAAGTGCCTGAATCTGAGAAAAATTTGCTGACGGAGGTGTTTTGACCAGTTTTTGCAGGGGTATTCTTGCCAAACCAAGTTCAATTCGCCATTTTGTTCCAGAAGATCCCGGGTTTGCGAGAAGGAATTCTGACTTTTTGTCACAAAAAAATGTACAAATCATCAAAAAACACCGATCCTGAGCAAGAAACTGATCTTTAGAGGTGGAATCTGACCATTTTGATACATGTTCATCACACGAGATGGGGGACACTCCCGAATATTTTTGAGAGAATTTATTCTAGGACCTTCCGTATAACCCAATATCCACCTCCGGCTCATCCTTCTTCCTGTCCAAAGTATACTACAATATCTCCACCCGATGCACCCTCCCCCACCCAGGCTGCTCGACCAGATGATCCGCATCAGGCGCTACGCCCTCCGCGCCGAAGAAGCCTATCATCTATCATTACCTTTGTCTGAACTTTCAGGCCTCCCTTGCCATGCGGAGAAACTCATACCGGCCGCCGTTGGTCTCGTTGACGAAAACTTCGCCGGGCTTGAAGCCTGCCCGCTCGTAAACCCGGATGGCTCTTTGATTGAACGTGGCTGCGCTCAAACGAAATGCGGCCGGGTTGAACTTCTCTCTGGCGAATTCGAGGCCGGCCTGGACGAACGCCTGCCCGAATCCTTTGCCGGTATGGTCGGGCCGTAACCCCAGGCCGATCGTCACCGCCCCCGCCTCTTCCCGGTCGAAGCAGAAGAAGCCGATCAGTTCGTTGGATTCATCGACCACCGCGTAGTATCGATCCGCCCAACTGCGAGGGTTTAACAATTCTTCCAGGTCTTCGGCGTCCTGGTCCATATCGTAGAAGGCATAGACGCCCGGATAATGCCAGTCGGCGATAGCGCGGGCGTAGTTTTCATGCATGGGTGTGAATTTGAACTGCATCGATGGTTCCTGCGCGATACGGGGGATGAGCAACCGGTTGCCGGGTAACCGGCCTGGATCGCCGGTTTTGCGTGGCCTGCGCGGCTTAAGGTTTCAGGGTCAGTCCATAAAGCACGCCCAGGATCAGCATCTCGCCCAACCCGGCGAGGAGCGTATAGAGCAGGGTGGCAGCGGGTACGTTGAACATGACCCACTGAGAGGCAACATACGTAACCACCCGGAAAAACCAGGCCAGGAAAGCAAAGCTCACTCCTTTGGCCAGTCCGGTCCCGCCCGGCAGGCTTTTGTAGAGCAGCAAGAACACGCCAGCCATGACGAAGCCGTACACGAGGTCAATCAGGATGCCCGCCAGGGGATTGAGGGACGTTTTTGCGATCGGCCGGTAGGCTTCGTAGAGGCGTTGGGCGAGCGGGTTGGCGTTGATCAACCCGTCCAGGACGCCGAACAGGACGCCGCTGAGCATACTGATCAGAATATATCGGAACATATCAGGTTAGCCTCCCGATTTGAATGCGAGTGCGGAGGGGGTCTGGCAGCCGACGATCGCCGGCGCCTCGTGAACGAGTTCGTCATTCTCGAGGGCTGCCACCATGAAGAGGGCATAATCCACGCGGCGGGTCATGTTGCTTTCGAGGATGGGGTCGCCGACGTGCTTGCTCCACACGGGCAAGCCCTGGCTCTCGCCTTCTTCGAGGTCGCTGCCGCGCACGACGGTCCAGCGGGTGTGGCTGGCAAAAATTCGCCGGCAGGCTTCCACCTGGTCATCGATATCCACGATGCGGGTCAGCCTTCCGAACCAGCGGGCGAGCTTTTCCTCTCTTTTCATGGACGCCGTATACACATCCTGGCCGTCGCGAGAGATGTGCCAGCCGCAAGAAAAGATGAGGCGCGCCCCGGGCTGCGCGTAGTCGAGTACGGCCTGGGCTGTCCCCGACGAATAGTGGTGCGCCCCCCAGGGCACCAGCACGGTGAGCACTCTGTCGCACCCTGCCACCGCCTTCTGGATGACCCGGGGATCGTTGGTCGCCCCGGGAATGACGGTGATGCGCCCCCGGAAGGCGTCGAGCTTGCCTGCGCTGCGTTCCCGGCAGACGCCGGCCACCCGGTAGCCACGATCCAGGGCGTGCTGCACCATGTACTGCCCGAGCTTCCCGGAAGCCCCGATGATACAAACTTTTTTCATTGCGACCTCTTTTTGCTGTAATACAGGCGCACGGATTGGATGGCGTAGGCGGCGGCGCCGGGTTCGATGGGTCGATTATCGCATAAAATGCGGTTTTGTAGGAGATGATGCGGCAACGCCGCTAAAGTTATTCGTCGATTGACCGGATAGGGCCGTGCGCGGGATACACCCGGGCGGCGCCATGCGCGCGGAGAAGCTTCCAGCTTGCCAGGGCGACGGGATTGTCAAAGGCGAAGGCTTCCGGCGGGAGATCCCCGGTGAAGGCCGAGCCATCGTCGAGCAGGAGCGAGACACAATGATCGGTGTGGCCGGGCGTGTGCAGGATTTCTCCGGCAATTCCCAACCGGGCGAGGAGCGGGCGGCTTTGCGCAAACGAAATGGTGACGTTGCCATGCTCGGTAATGTCGACATAATTGTCCCCCGGCTTGGTCCAGGTCTTCATGATGGGGATGGCGCCAACCTGCACGTCGAGGACGAGCAGGGGCACGCCTTCCCGCTTCATCTCCTCTGCAAGCCCGGCATGGTCGATGTGATAGTGGGTGGCGAGCGCGTAGCGAATCTCGCCCAGGGGGATGCCCATCTTCTTGAGGCTGGCCTTCATGGCCCCGAGGGTGCCCGGCCAACCGATATCCACCAGCAAGCGGGAAGTACCCTCGCTCACCACCCAGTAGTTGGTTGAGCGATAACCGACGTTCACGATTGTCACGGGTGTACCTTACCTGGTTGAAATTTTTCCTCTGTGTTCAGCAGTGAAACCATTTTGCGTGACCTGCACAGCAGGTGTTTCGTTCTGCGCTTGCGGGCTGGCGTTAAACTCGTCCTTCGATTTCCATCAATTCTCTGGAATGATGTATCCTGCCATCCCGGCCAAAATTCGATTCTGAGCGCGCATAATCCAATGTGAGCAGATATTCTTCGTCGAGAGGCGCCGATTCCAGAATAATCCCATCTGGATCGATTAAACATGTGGGGGCCGTCTGATAACCGGAAATGCTGTTCACCGAGACGACATACATCGCATTTTCAACGGCGCGGGTCGTCAGGTGAGATTTGATCATCTCATATCTGCCGGGGTCCGGTTCTTTGCCAACGTCGCAAAAACTGACACAGGCGACGTCTACTTGTTCTCGAAATAGCTCTCGAAAATACTCCGGAAATCTGACTTCGTAGCAAATCCGCAAACCTACTTTTACATGATCGATCGTATAAATCCCTCTTTCGCGCCCTGGCCTGAAGTTTTCCCGATCCCAGCCCCACAGCGCTCTTTTATGGTATGGCGGCTGCTTTTCGCGGTCAGGGGAAAGCAGCAGGATAGAGTTCGTGTATGCATCCCGGTCAGGGATAATGGTGCCCAGCCCGATGACCATGCGGTGTTGGATGGCCAACTGTGAAAGTTGTTCGGTGGCCCTTTCGACCTGGTTGAAATCAATTTGGGTCACTTTTTCCGTCTCGATGGGGGGATAACCGCACAGCGCGCACTCCTGGGTAATCAGCACCCTTACATTTTGCGCTGCAGCTTTGGCGATCCCGCGCCGTATCGCCAGCAAGTTTGCTTCAATGTTATTGCTTCCTTTGAATTGAAATACGGCGATTTTCATATGGTTTCCAGGAATAATTTTACGATCTGCGGGTCAAAGTGTTTGCCAGCCTGTTGCTCGATATAACGATACGCTTTCTCACGCGGCCACGCTTTGCTGTAGGGACGATCGGAAGTGAGTGCGTCGAAAACGTCGACCACTGCAAATACGCGCGCAGACAACGGGATTTCGTCCCCCTTCAGTCCGCGCGGATAGCCGCTGCCATCCCATTTCTCGTGATGGCAGTAAGGGATTTCCAAGGCGTGTTGCAGATATTTGATCGGAGAGAGCATCTGGTAGGCGTACAAGGGATGCTGCTGCATGATTTTCCGTTCTTCATCGGAAAGGTGGGCGGGCTTGAGCAGGATGGCATCGGGGATGCCCATTTTCCCGATATCATGAAGCAGGGCGCCGCGGCGAAGATCTACCTGTTCCGCACCGTTCATGCCCATTTTCTCGGCGAGTTCCAGGGCCATTTCGGCCACGCGCTGAGTGTGGCCTTCCGTTTCCCTGTCGCGCAAATCCAACGCGCGCGACCAGCCTTCGATGGTGGCATCGTAGGCCAAGATAAGCTCCATGTTGGAACGTTGCAAGTTCTCGAACAGGGATGCATTATCGATCGCGATGGCAGACTGAGTGGCCAGGGTTTCAAAGTAACCGAGCCAGGTAGGTTCAGGCTCGATTGCTGTGCGATGGAAGATTTCCAGGACTCCTTTGACCTGCCCTTTAATCACCAGGGGGGTGGCATAATGGGCGGTGAAGTCTTCACCGGACAGGAAAGAGAAACGGCTGAATGTCTCGTGCGCCTCTCTCAGGTTCAAAGAGAAAACGGTGCGTTGTTCCAGGGCGGCGCGCCCGGCGCAGCCATTCCCAACCCTGACGTGCGATTGTTCGATGTTGTGTGTTCTAAATCCGATCCCGGCGGCATAGTCGAGCGTGTGCGTGACCGGGTTCAGCAGCAGGATGCTGGCCGCATCTACCCCAAGTTCTACCTTTACGCTCCCTAGAATTACATTGAGCGTGACGTATAAATCGAAACTGGTGCTGATGGCAAGATCGATCTGGTGCAGGGCGATCAAGCGGCGCAATTGCTGCTCGGTCTGCTCATGAAGCGTGACCCGGTGGACGGCGTTGGCCGCAATATTGTTGATTGCAATGAGCAGACGCAAATCCTGTTCAAGGAAATCCGCCTGGCGGGCGACCCATAATGCGCCGATGACCAGTTCTTGTGTGGCGAGAGGGGCGGCAACGACACAGTGAGAATCCCCAAGCAGGTCAGGACGGTAGAAAAGCGGATCACGATCTGCGTGATTATTCAGATAGGTCTTTTTGTTTTTGATGGCCCAGTTGCCGATGCCCTTTTCGGGCGGGACGCTCAGGCCAATCATTTTTTCGCCAACCGCCCCGCGTCCCATCTCGTAGATGCAGCCATCGGTTTTGGGATCGGGTAACGCTAAAACCGCCCCGTCTGCATCGAACAGGTCAACCAACTGGTCGAGAATGACGTTGAGGATCTCGATGCGCGTCCTCGCCTGGCGCAACGCATTACTGACGGTGATGATCGCTTCGCGTTCGCGTTCATGCTGTTTGCGCCCGGTGATGTCTTGCTTGACGGCAATAAAGTGGCTGATTTCTCCTCCTTCTGCTTGAAGAGGGGCGATGGTCATTTCTTCGGTGTACTCGTGCCCATCTTTATGGCGGTTGACTAACTCGCCGTGCCAGATTTGACCGGAGAGGATGGTGTCCCAAAGATTTTTATAGAAGTCCTGGCCTTGTTTCCCCGATTTCAAGAGATTGGGCTTTTGCCCAACGACCTCCTCGATGGGGTAGCCTGTGAGACGAGTAAAAGCAGGATTGACCCAGATGATCTTTCCATCCCGGCCGGTGATGATAAAACCATTGGCGGCGGCTTCCAGCGCCGCACCCTGTAAACGTAATTGTTCTTCGTGTTGGCGCAGGGTGATGTAAGCCCGTTCTCGCTCGGTTACATTGATCAAACTTAGCACGAGGCCATTAACCCGCCCGTTTTCTTCCTTGACGGGTTGGAGATTCCAATTCCAATAGGTCGCGCCTCGCTCAGGATGACCTGCGTATTCGAAGGGTCTGGCATAGGCAACGTATGGCTCGCCGGTGCCGACAACACGGCGGAAGATGGCCTCATTTTCGGGATCAGGGTATAACTCAAAGTGATTCTTCCCCTCGAAAAACTCGGGGCTTTTTCCCTCGGTTGCTTCTGCATACGCCCGGTTGACCCGGATGAAGTTAAAATCTGCATCCAGATAGACGAGCAAGAATTCGGTTGTGGAGAAGATGCGTTCCAGCAGTACGCTGGTCTTTCTCAGCGACTCTTCCGCCCGTTTGCGCTCGGTGATATCGCGAGCAACGCTGAGTACGCTGGCAACATTTCCGGTTGCATCTTTCTCCGGCGCATGGCGTACCTCGAAGATACGCTCGCCTGTCTCTGTATCCCAATGCGCCTCGGATTCGTTGGGGATAGCCTCGTCGAAGGCGCGTTGGATCAGCGCGAATAGCGCATCGTTCTGTCGCGGGTCGCTGTGCCGCGGCAATTCGTGCAGCGTTTTGCCGACGATGGCCTCGGCAGGAAGGCCAAATGCTTTTTCGATGGCAGGGTTTACGTAGGTATACCGGCCGTTGTGGTCGAACCTCATCACGAAGTCGGGAAAGTTCTCTGCCAGCATCCGAAAGCGCCGCTCGTTTTCCTTGATCTCGTGGATGTCGCGCCCGATGGTAAGCACAGAAGCCACCTTGCCATCCGAGTCGAATTCGGGAACAAATCGAATTTGGCCCCAGTGCATCTCACCCTGGGTTGTGCGAAAAGGTGTCTCCAAAGTGCTTTCGGCGGCGGTCTCGATCGCCTGCCGCAGGTGCTCGATATAGATCTGTGGAGCGTAAAGCGGCGTCTGATCGCTGGGCCGCGTGCCAAGCACATCTTCCGGAGGGCCTGCGAACAGCTTCTGAATGGCGGGGTTGACGTAGATACGGCGAAATTCCCGGTCATAACGGGCGATATAGTCGGGTGAGTTCTCTACCAGCGCCCGGAAGAGTTGCTCGCTGGCGAGGAGTTGTGCTTCCGCTTCTTTCCATTTGGAAATATCCAGGGTGACGCCGACCATACGGATGGGTTCTCCCGCTGCATCGCAGTAAACCTGGCCACGCGAGGCCGTCCAGTGGATCGTGCCATCCGGCCAGATGGTTCTTTTCATTACGTCGTAACCAGTACGCTCCTCTACCGCGCGACACAGGGCAGCATCGACGCGCTCTCGATCTTCCGGGTGCAGGGTCTGTAAGAATTTCTCATAACTCATCGGAGTTCCGGGCGGTAAACCGTAGAGCGCCAGGCACTGCTGCGACCACACAACTTCTCCGGTTGCGATGTTCCATTCCCACTGGCCCATCTTCGCAGCATCCAGCGCCAGTTGCAACCGTTCTTCGCTGGCGCGCAATGCGTCTTCGGCCTGCTTGCGCTCGGTAATATTCAAAACCATCGAACGGCTCTCGACGATGCGCCCCTCGGCGTCTCGGATGGCGTCCACCGTCAGGCTGATCCACACAGGACTGCCATCCACCCTTTGCATTTCCAACTCCTCATCACGCACTGTCTCGCCGGCCTTAAACCTTTGCAGGATGTGAGCCGCTTTCTCTTTTCCATACGGTGTATTGGCGTAAAGCTCCATTGCCGGTCGTCCGACCAGCTCTTTCACCGTATATCCGAGCAGTTCTCCAGCGCGCTTGTTACACCTGTGGATGAAACCATCCGCTCCAATGGAGAAGTAAGCATTGGGCGCGTTTTCGTACAGGTCCCGGAAGCGTTCTTCGCTCGCACGCAGCGTTTCATCCGCACGCTGGCGCCCGGTCAGGTCAGTGAATGTCGTGAGATGTTTTTGGCCGATCGATGAAAGACGAAATTCAATATAACGGCGCGAACCGTCCTTGCAGGTAACCGTTGCTTCCAACGGTTCAACCGGACCTTTACCGCTGATGGCCTGCTCGACTTTGGCCTGCCATTGCGTTCTGATCTCTTCCCGATATTTCTCGTCTGGATAGGCAAGCGGCCACCAATGGGCTACATCCGGCGCGTCCTCGATCGTGTAACCGAATAACTCGATGAATTTATCGTTGACCATTTCAACGCGTTCATCGCTTCCCGAGTATATCACCATCGCCACGGGTGAAGCGTCGACCAACTGCCTGATCTGTTTTTCACTTTCCTTGAGTGCGTTTTCCGCCTGGCGCCGGGTTTCGATCTCATCCTGGAGGTGTTTGTTGATCGCCAGCAGGTCCCGCGTGCGCTCCTCCACTTTGTGCTCCATTTCATCGTAAGCCTCTTGTAACAAATCCCTCTGCAGGCGGTTTTCCAGCGAAAGGGCTACGTAATTGGCGAGATTGCTGATGAAGGGTTTATAGGTGTTGAAGACATCGGGATCGCTGACCTGGAAGACGAAAAAGCCGAAGGGGTGGTGGAGTGAAGCCACGACATTGACGTGCATACCGGGTTGCTCGCCCAGCCGGCACTTGAAATCGAAACCCGGCAGGAATTGAGATATCTCCTCCTGCCCCGCGGCTCTTTTCCGAGAAGCCAGGCACTCCTCGCAAATTCCAATGTCCATCTCCCCTCTTTGAACCGTCACGCCCTCGAGGCACACCCGGCTGGAGGCGATACCGGGGATGGCGTTCAAGGTCTCGGCAAAGAAACCGGCTACGTGGCTGATATCGGGCAGAACAAAATCGATATTCTGTGCCGCAAGGATTTGCCCCAAAACACGAGCGTCAGCTTTTTGCCAACCCTTTTTCTTTCCGGTGTTGCCCTTATTCCTTTTCATAAGTGACACCTCCTTGTGGCAATAAAACCCCTGCGGGCTATTACCGTTCCGGCCCGAATTCTTCGAAGAATTCCTCCGGCTCGAGGTAAAACGGGTTCCTGACGATCTGCCCCTGTGCGATCATATAAGGGTGCACCTGGAGTATTTTGAACAATGTGGCGCCGTCGAAACGCCGGGCGTCGTATTGGCACATTCCGATGAAGGGAAAAGTTTCGGTAATCATATTCAGCCGAACTTCATATTCCAAAAACTTCTCAGAGCCGGGAATGTCGCGAAGCACCCAGCTCATCTCGCCACAGGCACGTGAACCTCGATAGCCGGCCTTCCTGGCCATCGCATAGCGGGCCAGGGTATTCTGGATCACTTCCTGTGGTACGAAACTTCCGCCCGGGCAGTAGGCGCTCTCAGCTTTGATAATACTGAAATGCCCATCTTTCTCGGCTTGTTGGAGTTCAACCCCCATCTCCGAGAGCCAGGCGCGGATTTCCTCTGCCGGGGTGGTATCCGTAAAATAGCGGACCAGGTCCCCCTGCCTGACTCCGGCGGCCAGGTACGCTGAGACGATTTTCCGGCGCTGCTGCTCGTTATCGTAGATCAAACACAGGTGATGGCATTCCGGACATTGTTCTTTTGTGAACCCCACGTCCATCCCTTCTTTCTCGTTATCCATTTTGATCTCCTTGTTTCGTCGAGTAGTCTCTGGTAGTTTCGCAGTCTTGTAGTACATCCTGTCGGCAATTTTGTGCGGCCGGTGCATTGCACGTGTCCTTCGTGCATTGCACCTGGGCAACTTTTGGGGATCATCAATAGATGAAATTATTAAGGTGGCATACTGAAAATGGATACGCCTGGCGAAGTCATACGGCCGGCGACTTCCCGAAAATAATATTGTATAAACTCCCAATAGCCCCGTCCACTGTATTTCGATTGTTCGATAGAAAAGCGGCCACCATTTGTGTCCCCCGATATTGCGGCCCCGCTTCTCTGTTAAAATGATGATACATCGATTTCGCCTGAGAGTCAAACAAAATCCTGGGCGGCAAACCACGCCAGTTCTCGCTTGCCAGGCCCGTTCGCCGGGTGAATTGCCCGTTGGCTCGCTAAATCCGCGGTACAATAGGCGTACCATTGATCCTTAGGCGAGGGGTGGGAGATGGTACGGTTGGGCGAGCAGGTTTGCTGTACAGGGGGCGGCAAAGCGTGTTTTCAGTCCCGGCGGGTGGGCTGTCGGAACTGTTCTTCGTGTTGTCTTGAAATTTGTCGTAAGGCGCCGGTGCGGGGGTCTGTCGTGCATACAGATGCCTGCCCGGATTGGATATTCTTACTCTTTGTTCACCTATGACGCCAAAGGCATCTTCGCCGCCGAAACGAACGACTGACTTTGTCATCGTCACTGCTCTGCCAGAAGAACTGGACGCGGTTCTGGGCAAGCTGCCCGGATATCGAAAGCTGCCCCCATCCAGAGGATCAACGTATACCTATTACGAGGCGAACTTACCGGTTGCGTTTTCAGATCGCTCGACCGGCGCATACCGGATAATTCTCATGTGCCTCTCGGGGATGGGGCGGTTGCAGGCCGCAGCAGCCACAGATGATGCCATCCGGCGTTGGCGACCGCGCTTTATTTTACTGGTCGGGATCGCCGGCGGGGTGGCCGCCAACAAGGTTCGGCTTGGCGATGTGTTGATCGCTGACCAGATCGTGGATTACGAACTGCAAAAGTTGACCACCGACCATTCGGAGATGCGCTGGGAGGTTCATCGCGCGGATGCAAAATTATTGAATGCGTATATAAATTTCAGGGATGATCATTGGCAAAAGACCATAAGCGTCCAGCGACCTGGTAAGGGCCTTCCAAAACTTCATGCTGGCCCAGTTGCATCAGGGGATAAAGTCATCGCCTCCGATGAAGTTCTCAATCGCTACCGTGATGTGTGGTCAAAGTTGGTGGGTGTGGAAATGGAAGCGGCTGGCGCAGCAGCGGTGGCTTTTCAGTCCGGCAAGAAGCCCGGCTTTTTCATGGTGCGGGGAGTATCCGACCTGGCGGATAAGGGCAAAAATTCCGCCAGGGTAGCCAGGTGGCGTCCGTACGCCTGCGACGTGGCGGCGTCTTTTGCGATTGCTTTCTTGAGTAGCGGCCCGGTTTCGCTGTCGAAAGGTTCAAGAGCGAAACCGGTTCAGATACCGGAAAACCCTCCGGATCTGCCTGCCAGCGCTGCCAGCCAGCCGGGCTCGGAAGCGAAACCCGTTCAGGCGCCGGTAAGCGAGCCTGAGCAGTATTCGGTAAAGATCGACGGGTCAACTGGTGTGGCGATCGGCCCTGGCGCGCAGGCGATCGTCCATATCACCCAGTACGCCGGGCAGTCGCCCCTGGCGAGTGACCGCTCCAGAGACGTTGCCGGGCCCGAGGCGGAAGCTGAGTTACCCGAAGTCCCTGGTTCCCCGGCGGCGAGGCGGTTATATTCAAAAGCCCTATCGGCCAAAGACCGCCTGGCTTTGGGCATCGAGCTGGCCGATCAAGGGTACCCGCCTGACCTGGATGCCTGGGTGGGCCTGCCCGGCGTGCCGTTTGAATTGGGCAAATATCCGGTGACCAACCACCAATTCGCAAAGTTTATTGAAGATAGCGGATACCAAAACCGGTTATATTGGGGGGCGAATGCAGGCCAGCTACCCAGGAATAGCTCGCCGCGCTTCTGGGATGATGTACTATTCAACCTGCCCACGCAGCCGGTGGTAGGCGTCAACTGGTTCGAGGCCAACGCCTATTGTGCATGGTTGGGGAGAAAATTGGGCTGTAAGGTGCGCCTGCCCACTCAATTGGAATGGCAGTCTGTGGCAGTTGGCGAAAAAGTCTGGCGAGGGCAGGAATTGCCCTTCTACCCCTGGGGGAACGAATTTTCCCCCTGGCGCGCCAATACCCTGGAGAGCGATCTCAAACGCACCGCTCCGGTCGGCTGCTATCCGATGGGGGCCAGCCGGGTGGGGGCGATGGATATGATCGGAAATGTGTGGGAATGGCTGGGGACACCGGGCAGACAACCGGGCAGTTACATGGTATTAGGTGGGTCGTGGAACGAAGGATGCAGTCGAGCGCGTCTGAAGAGTCCATGGGAAGCGCTTCGTCTTTTTCGAGATCGCTCAGTGGGATTTCGTGTAATGCGCGAAGTATAGCCAAGCTTCCACATACGAGAGGAGAGAAAAAGCAATGACACTTAATCTGGAATTTGTCAACCGCTCACATGAAAAAGATTCAATTTGTAACCCGACACCGCAACGCTTCATATTGATTGATGGTGCCGCCGGTTATGGCAAATCCCGCCTCCTGGATCAAGTGGAGGGATGGTATCGAAAGGATGCGCCAACCTGGAAGGCTGTCAGGGTCGATTTGAATCTGGAGCGCGATGCAGTGCAGGGATCTTTACCAGGTAGCGCATTTGTTGTCGCAAATTTGATTGCAAAACAATTGGGTGAGTCACAACCTCTGTCTTTGTCGGACGCAGCTACATGGGAGAAAGGGTTGTTGACTGACTTAATGCCAATTTTCAACTCGATAACAGGCAATGTTATTCTGTTATTCGATAGCATCGAACTGCTTTCATTTGAGGCCGGCAATTGGTTGAAGCGTTTAATAAATAGTTTGTATAATAGTTTGGGCCGTATTAGCAAAGACTTTCGAACAATCTTTGCTGGGCGCAATGTGAAAGGTTGGGAGCGAAACCCGGATTTTCCTGTACGTGTATTAGAACTTAGCCCTTTTAATTACTCACCTATATGGGAAATGATAGGTCAAGTTGCAAGTGAAGTTGGTGTAGGCAGTGGCGATAAATTTTTAGATGAGTTAACTTGGTGGACCCTAAGAATCAGTGGGGGACACCCTGGTGCGATTCATAATGTTTTGGAAATACTTTACGAACGCAAACTTTATGTTCCGGATGATCTATATTTCTTTTTTATGAAGAAGCATGATTTTCAATTCAAGGGAAGAGCAGGATCATTATTTGATGTTTGCGTCGAGCCATACATTCCAGAGCTATTACGAAAAACGGCCATCGATCTGAATTGGGAGCTATTAGCTCCCGTTCTACAAGCGATGAGTCCCGTACGTCATTTCAATTCTGATGTTCTGGTCTGGTTATTTGATCAGAACATTATTTTGAAGAACATGGAAAAGGTTGTTCCATGGAAAACTGATTGGCAAATTCTGTCAACGCTGCTCGGTGGTGATTTGGAACAAGAGTTAGATGGTGACGCAAAGAACAAACTGGCTTGGGATTTAATCAAGCGTCTATTGCGAGAACGTTTAATTAGTTCACCCACTGTCGATAACCCTATGTTTTCTGATCGTATTGTACGCAGGATGCTGGCGATGCGATTACAACTTCATAGCCCTCGGTGTTACCGATATGTACATGAACTTGCATTAAAGGTCTTTGATCAATGGGCGTCGGCTGACAGTCAGCAACTCGTAAAAGCTGAAGTTCGTCGAGTGGCAATTCAGGATATCCTTTTTCATGATCTAATGATTGTTCCTGATGGCAGAAAATCGACAAAGTTGTACTCTGATTTGCAGAAGCGTATTAGAGATTATCTGAGCAGTATTTATGATCCTTCTGAGGTTTATCAGCTCAAGAGTGCTCTCGAAACTGACGACGAGCTCGGAGATTTGGTAAGGCGCCGTCTTGGTGGAAAAGCTTGGTTTGATCTGCTGACAATGTTTGATCAGATAATGTAGACAAAGGATACGATGACTATGAATACGCCATCAGTAACCCTATTTGGCTATCAACGCGAAAAAGCGCAGATTCAGTCCTGCGTTGAAAATATTGGTGTGACAAATTTCATTTGTCTTCATGGCCAGGGCGGTATAGGTAAAACTACTATGCTGCGCGCTGTGCAGGAAAAATATACTGGCGAGGCGGGCTTCTGTGTGACCGACTTGTTGGATTTTGATGATCTGGGACTTCATATTGTGCTCAATGTGTTGGAGCGTATTGTTGGGTATCTGAGTTGCGCTGATGTGCCTTTTCGTGAATATAGCTCCAAAATGGAACAATTGCGCCACATGCAATTAAGTGCCACTCCGACTCGCCTGCTGGTGCAAGATCTTGAGGAACGTCTGGTAGATGACTTTTATAATAGCTACCAGGCAGCCAGTGCTGGCCAGCACATCGTTCTCTTATTCGATACCGTTGAGAAAGTGCAAGATTTCCCCTTTTTTCAAGAACTACTTAGCCTGTTAAGGAAACTGCCAAATAGCACGCTGATCTTTTCCGGGCGGCGTGGCCCAGAAGTAATTGAATTGCTGCGCAAAGTAGGCGTTTTGTCCGACCGCATTTTTCTGGTTGAGTTGGGTGGATTAGGCGCATCGGACGCTTTAGAATATTTTCAACGTACTGAATTAGGAAAATACCTGGTTCGTGAAAACTATGCTCAGGCTGAAGCGATATGTCGCCTGAGCGCTGGCCGCCCGATTCTCATTGACTTGGCTGTGGATTGGCTCGGGCAGGGATTGGGCCTGCCCAAGTTGCCTGGACCGCCGGACAGCCTGGATGAACAGGCTACGAAAGACATACGGAAACAGTTCGAGCGTGGACTGGTGCAACAGGTCAACGATTTGGGCGAGCCACGCAACGAATTGATCCTGGAAATGGCACATGTCTTCCACTATTTCGACACCGGCCGGCTGCGCTATTTGCACCCTGATACCTTGGAAGAAGAGGCTGCTTTACTTTTCGGTGAGCTGCGCTACTTCAGCTTTGTCAAACAACAGCCGGGCGGCGGTCTGCGCCTGCACGATGAAATGGGCCGCATGATCAACGAGTATGTCTGGCCGGCCCTGGATGTCTCTGGCGATCGCCGCCGCTGGCTGAGCAAGCACATGGTGGCCTACTACCAGCAGCAATTAGGCGAGTATAAAGACGACGAAGTGCGCTGGCAAGCTTTGCGCGCCGAGCAATTGTACCACCAGTTGTACGCCGACGTTCGCCAGGGCTTACAGGCTTTTGAGCCGGATTTTCGCAAGGCGCTCGGGCAGCAGACCTTGGGTTATGCCGAGGTACTTTTGAACACGGTCAACCTCTTTTCCAGCGGCTTTGACGAAGAGCTTAAAGCGTGGTTCGCCGTACATAAGGGTCGTTTATTGCGCGCTGAGGAGAATGTCGAGAGCGCAATCGAGTTAATCCGCCCGGCCAGGGATAAGCTGAAAAGCCTGGGCGTGCAACGCGATATGGACATGGTTTGCAATGTTTTGGGCTATTGTTACCGGTTATTGGGAGATTGGGATAAAGCAATTGAAGCTTATGAAGAGTCTTTGGCATACAGCCGCCAGGAAGGTAATACTGAGCAGATTGCCGAAACGATGAATAACATTGCCAATGTTTGCCGGCTGAGCGGCGATTTTGAGCGCGCTTCGCGTTATAGCCTGGTGAGCCTGTGCGTGCGGGAACGCCTGTATAAGCGTAAACCTTCGGAGAACGCGCGCTCATTGGGTAATAGCTGTTATGTGCGTGGCATGCTAAGTTGGGAAACGGGCAATACGGCCGAATCGGCCAGTTACCTGAGTCGCGCCCGCCAATTGTTTAAACAGTCAGATTACACCGAAGGGCTTGCTCAGGTAGACCGCTATGATGCTTTTATCCATTTTCGCACCGGTGATTTGGACGGAGCATTGGAACTGCTCCAAAAAGCGATGAATGTGTTCGAAGAGAAAGGTATTGGTGTTGAACGGGCGGATTGTTTAAATCTGCAAGCACGCATCGGTATTTCAAAACTTGCTGCCGAGGAAGAAACCTCAGATGGATTTTCTAAAATTCAGAAAATTGTTGAGCAGGCATTGAATCTCGCAGAGCGGGTAGGTGACAATTTCAAGATTGCTGAATGCCATCTAACGATGTGTCGGTTATTATATCGATGGGGGCGATTGTTGTTGCAACAAGGCCATCAAATGGAGGCAGATCGATACTTCATGCGGGCGCTAAGTGAATATAGGGATCCCGCTGGCGGCGAGATGGCCAGGCAGAGAAATTACCTGGACTTGTTGAGCGTATATGAATGGACTGTGGCAGATTTATATTATACCTGTCGAGATTGGCAGAATGCCTTTGCTCACTATCTTAAGGAATGTGCCATCTCGAGCCGACTAAAGGGAGAGCGTTTGTTCCGTGCCCTTAACGGGTTGAGTTGGCGTTTGCACAATTTGCCTGCTGATACGGATGGTGTGCGCGAGTTGACGCGCCAGTATTGTGATTATATGATTGACAATTGGAAGGATTTGGGCCTGGGGAATGATTTTCCAAGCGTCATTGAGGAGTGCGAAGATATCAAAACCTTCTTTGGATTGGTGGACCCCAGGCAATTGGAGCGATTGCGAAACCGGGGGGCAGACCTGATGCACCGTGGTGAATGGTTACGCGCTGCGGATGTCTATCAACAATTGTTGATGGCGACGCGTACCTATCAGCCAAGCGAACAGATTGCCGAGGCGATGGCTCAAAGCGCCTGGGCGTATCGCCAGATCGGTGAGTTTGCCCGCGCCCGACGTTTATGCATGCAGTCGATGTTGATACGCGATGCCTTGGGTGCTCCGGCTCACCTTGCAGATAGCCACCTGGTGATGGGCAGCATTATGTGGATCACTGGCAATGTTGTGGAGGCATCGCGCCATTTCCGACTGGCCCGCAATCTGTATACTGAAGCGGATGATCCAATTGGGAATGCTAAAGTAGACCGGCAACTGGCCTTTCTCTATTTTGTTATCAATGATTACCAGGAAGCATACAAATATATCGAGCGTGCCATCGGCGTTTTTCGTGCGAAAAATCTTTTTGCTGAATTGGCCGACGCCCTCACACTATACCAACGTATCAGTGTGCGTTTACCGGATGAGCCGGATTCACCTGACAGGTCGCGCCAGGCTATTCAAGAAAGCCGGGAATTGGCGGAACAATACGGTTTTCATTACGTGATGGTAGAGACCTGGATAGCCGAAGTTGTCGCCGAGAACAGACTGTATCAACAGACAGGTGACAAAAGTGACTTGCAACGAGCAAAAGATGCATTCCAACGTGGCTATCAGTTAGCTGAACAATACGATTACTGGCTCCTAATGAGCGTATTTCAAGCACTTGCCGGGCGGATAGAATTTGGTGAACGTCATTTTGCAGATGCATTTGAGCACTTTGCAAACGATTTGGAACTCGGCTCGCGTTATTCGAGGTCGCGCCTGTTGCGAGAACTGGACAGTATCGGATCCCACCTGGTTCAATTGGATGAGCCGTTGCGCAGCTATTATGCTGATTACATAATCAACACCTGGCAGGATCGCGGATTGGCTGAGCAAGCGCCAGATGTACCGCGTTTGTTCCAGCTTCTCAAGGAGTACAGTCTATATGTCTAGCCCATCCAACTGCTCAACGACCACAACCCGCCGCCGGCTAAAACCACCCTCCGCCCCGCCGCCCGCCTCGCCCTACCTGCTCCAACCCGACCCGGCCGCCTGCATCCAGGTCGAGCTGGTCGAGCGGCCCGTGGTGCTTCCCACGCAGCAGTTCGACGCCCTGCTGGTCGATTCGGAGTGTGAAGTCTGATGCAGGTTGCCCAGCCCGGCGAGCTGCTCGTCCCGGCCGTGCCCACCACCTATACCCTGGAGCTGACTTCGCGCTGCAACAGCGCCTGCATCGGCTGCGGCAACGTCTTCGAGCGCGCCCTGGGCGAGATGGACGCCGCTCGCTGGGAGACGCTGCTGGAGAAGCTCGCTCCTCACGCCCTCAGCATCCGCCTGACCGGCGGCGAGCCGACCCTGCACGCCGGTTTTGGCGAGCTGCTGCACAGGGTGGACCGCCTGGGCGTCCCCTTCGTGATCTTTACCAATGGGCTGTGGGTTGACCCGGAGCGCACCCTGGCCGCGCTGCTCGCCTGCCGGCGCCTGGATGGGCTGCTGGTTTCGCTGCACGGCAAAGACGCCGCCTCGCAGCGCGCCTTCGCCGGCGTCGATTCGTTCGAGCGGGTGACAGAGACCATCCGCCGGGCGACCCAGGCCGGGCTGCGCCTCAATACCAACACGGTGCTGACCCGCGCCAATTACCAGGATATCGGCGCCATTGCCGATCTATCGCAGGCGTTGGGGGCCAGTTACGCCGCCTTCAGCCGCTATTACGGGCCGCCCACGCCGGTCACCGATCTGAGCGAGGCCGAGTTTCAAGGCGCCGCCTCGGCTATCCATGAGATGAAGCGCCAGGGCCGGGCGGTGACCTTCAACAATTGCGTGCCGGCCTGCTTCGACGGGCAGCCCACCAAAAGCTGCCCCGCCGGCATCACCCACTGCACGGTCAATCCGCTGGGCCAGGTGCGCCCGTGCACCCACTCGCCGCAGGTGCTGGGCGATCTGTTCACCCAGGAGATCGGCGAAATCTGGCAGGGGGCCGCGGCCCAGGAGTGGCGGGCGCTCATCCCCGATGTTTGCTATTCGTGCGCCGAGTTTGCCCGCTGCCGGGGCGGCTGCAAGGCGCTGATCCACCACCTGGGCTGCGCCGCCGATCCCCTGCTGCGCGCCCCGCTTGCCGAGCCGCTGCCCTCTGGCTTGCCCGAGAGCGTGCAGCTTTACCAGGGGGCGCGCCCGCGCCCGAATTTCACCCTGCGCCAGGAGGACTTCGGCTATCTGCTGGTCAACCGCAACCAGATCGTCCCGGTCGGCGATGGGGCGCGCCCGCTGCTGGACAGGCTGGACGGGCAGACCACGCTGCTGGAGATCCGGGAGCGCTTCGGCCAGCCGGCCCTGGAGTTTGTGGCTTACCTGTTTTACAAAGGGCTGGTGTACCTGGATCAGGAATAACTACCTGTTTGCCTCACACCGTGATGACGACTTTTCCACGGGCGCGCCCTTCTTCGACGTAGCGGTGAGCCTCGGCGGCCTGTTCCAACAGGAAGCGCCGGTCGATGATCGATTTGAACTTCCCTGCCTCGATCAGCTCTTTGACGGAAAGTAAATCTTCTCTACTCCCCGGCGCAATGGCGCAGACGACTCGTTTGCCCCCGGCCAGCGAAGTCCACAGCATTTGAGCAAGCTGTTTCATCTTGAAGCTGGCCAGCAGGTAGCGCCCGCCTGGCTTGAGCGAGCCTTTGCAGCGAGCAAACGAGCTCTTGCCCAGGATGTCGAAAACCAGGTCGTAGGTCTCGCCGTTTTGGGTGAAGTCTTCCTTCGTGTAGTCAATGACCCTGTTGGCTCCCAGGGATTTCACAAACTCCAGTCTCGGTGTGCCGCAGACCCCGGTAACCTCTGCCCCGAAGTGATGCCGGGCAAGCTGCACCGCGGCCGCCCCGATCCCTCCAGAGGCGCCGTTGATCAGGATTTTTTGCCCCGGCCGGAGGCCCACCCTGTTGAGCAAATTCAAGGCCATGATCGCTCCGTAAGGAGCCACGGCGGCTTCCTCGCAGGTCATGTTGGCCGGTTGGATGGCCAGCGTCCCGTTTTCAGGCACGCAGATGTATTCGGCATAGGCGCCCATGCTTTGGCCGAGAAATCCGAAAACCGGGTCGCCTGGCTTGAATGACTTTACCTCTTGGCCTGCGGCTTCAACTTCCCCGGCGAACTCGCTCCCCAGGATGGCGATCTTGGGCTTGTTGACCCCGAAATATAGCTTCGACATGAGCCAGAAGAGCAAAAGCATGTTGAATTTGCGCGGGGAGATCCCTTTGAAATTTCGCGCCGCAAGGTCGCCGTAGCCTACCGTCGCCGCATGCACCCGGATCAGGACTTCGTTCTCTTTCGGGGCCGGTTTTGCCACCTCTGCGAGGTGCAGGACCTCTGGCGGTCCGTATTGCGTGTAGACAATTGCTTTCATCCGCTTCCTCCAAAATTACTTCATTTGCATTTGGTTTATTTAGTGTGGCGGGCGGATGCCATCCGCCCCTACAGCTTTTGACAGGATTCGAGGCTTTAGCCGGGTTGTTTGTTGGCAAAACCTCCGGCTGAAGCCTCGAATCCAGCATGGCAACCCGAAATGGAATTCGCCAACCGTATTGGGCAACTTACTGCAGCATGGTGATGACGATTTTCCCTCGGGCGTGACCTTCTCCAAGATAGCGCATCGCTTGAGCGGTTTCGCTGAACGGGTAACGCCGGTCGATCATCGGCACGACCTTGCCGGCTTCGAGAAGCTCTTTCAAAATGAGCAGATCCTTCTGGCTGGCTTTGGCCGAGACCCCTCCCATTTTTTTGCCGTCCCGCTTCGACATCCAGGGCGCCAGCAGCATGGCCTGGAAGATTTGCGCCGCGGTGCCCCCGGCCATGACGTAAATGCCCCTGGGAGCCAGGGCGCGCTGGTAAGCCGAAAGCGGGTGATACCCGTTCGCCGCCAGGATCAGGTCGTACTGCTGCCGGCTTTGGGTGAAATCTTCGCGCGTGTAATCGATGACGTGGTCCGCGCCGAGCGCCCGCGCCTGGTCCAGGTTCCGGGTGCTGCACACGGCGGTCACTTCGGCCCCGAAGGTTTTGGCGATCTGCACCGCAAAAGTGCCCACGCCTCCCGAAGCACCGTTGATCAGCACTTTCTGCCCGGACCGGATCTGACCGCTATCGCGCAGACCCTGCAGAGCGCTGACTGCCGCCATCGGCACGGCTGCGGCTTCCTCGAATGTCAAATTGACCGGTTTCAACGCCAACATCTTTTCAGGCGCGCATACATACTCGGCATAACTGCCGCCGGTCCCGGCCAGTTCCCCGAATACCTCGTCGCCTGGTTGAAACTGCTTGACGTTTCTGCCAACCGTTTCGATCTGCCCGGCGACGTCGGTGCCGGGTATTGGGTTTTTGGGTTTGAGCAGCCCTCCGCCCATCAAGCGCACCAGGAAAAAGTCAGCCGTCAGGAGGTGCCAGTCATATGCATTTACGGACGCGGCATGAATTTTTATCAACACCTCGTCGTCCCTGGGGGCCGGCTTTTCTACCTCCGTGAATTGAAGGACATCCGGCGGTCCATATTTTGTGCAAACAATCGCTTTCATCAGTTTTTCTCCTCACTTGTTCCCATCCGAAAAAGGTCCGTTTCGGCTTTCTTCGCTGCTGGGGCACACGGTGATGGCCACGTTGCCACTTTTGTGTCCCTTTTCGACATAGCGGTGAGCCTCGACGATTTGCTCCAGCGGGTAGCACCGGTCGATGACCGGGATGAGTTTTCCTGCTTCGGCCAGGTCTTTGAGGAAGGCCAGGTCGCCTGCCTCTTCAGGGTGCGGGCCTTTGGTGATGTTCAGGTAGATGCCGGTCTTGTTCAGCGATCGCCTGGCCCGTGAAGCCGGAAGCTTATCGACCGCGTCGAAGATCACGTCGTAGGTCTCCGCGCTCTGGGTGAAATCCTGCCGGGTGTAATCGATGACCCTGGCGGCCCCCAGGGAGCTCACCAGCGCTACATTACCGCTGCTGCAAACCCCGGTCACCTCTGCGCCATAGTACCTGGCAAGCTGGACGGCATATGTGCCGACGCTTCCAGATGCGCCATAAACGAGAACTTTTTGCCCAGGGTGGATATTTGCATTCCTGAGAACGCGCAAGGTGGCAATTCCTCCGGCGGGAATAGCGGCAGCCTGTTCATAAGTCAGGTTGGCCGGTTTGATCGCCAGCGCAGGCAGGGCCTCCGGCAGGCATTTGTACTCGGCATAGGCGCCAAAACCGGACCACAGGGTGCAGGCAAAGACCTGGTCGCCTGGCTTGAACCGTTTTACATCCTTGCCCGCCGTTTCGATTTCCCCGGCCAGCTCCATCCCCAGGATCGGCCGCCTCGGTTTCCAAAGGCCCAGGTACAGGCGAGCGAACAACCAGCCGGCGCGAGGTACGTTGAAACTCCGGATGCGCACATCCCCGAAGTGGACGGTCGTCGCATAGACTTTGATGAGCACTTCATTGTCCCTGGGATCAGGTTTGTCCACCTCCCGGAGCTGAAGCGCCTCCGGTGGGCCGTATTTTGTGCATACAATCGCTTTCATCTTATCCTTCATCCTGACCGGTCGACCCGGGGGGGCAGGCGCTTCTGCCGGCCCTGGCTCGACGCGTTGCACCGAAACCAATGGCATGCCCAGGTTGCGCACCTTTTTCAGCAAGCCGTACAGCGCGGACTGGTCGGCTACCAGGCCGGTGATCAGCGTATCGCCGCCATCTTCCAGCGTGATGGCCAGGCCATCGAACCAGTCTGTCCATTGAGGCCCCAGGTGGCCCTTGAGCCTGATTTGATAGACCGCCGGCTGGCATGGATCGATTTCGGGGTTGGGCACGTTTGACATTGCCTTTAGTGTATCGGCATCCGGTATGGATGGATAGATACCAAAGTATTGTTTTGAGGTATTGTTTCTGGGGCTATGGGGGCAAACCGGCCGGTCAGGTCCGCCGGCGCGTGGACCAATCTACACCAGGCCCAACTCGCGGGCGCGGGCCACCGCCTCGGTGCGTCTTTGCACCCCCAGTTTGCCAAAGATGCGCAGGTTGTGCCCTTTCACCGTGCTCAAGGCCAGGAAAAGCCGCTCGCTGATCTCGTGGTTCGAGAGGCCCCGGGCGATGAGCTGCAGCACTTCTAACTCACGCTGGCTCAATGGCTCGATCAACGACTGCGGGCCGGGGGCGGGAGGCGGAAGGTCTTTTGGCTCGCCGAACGCGGCCAGCAGCCTGGCGGTATATTGCGGCGTGATCTCGCGCGCCGCGGCCTCGGACAACAGGCGAGCCATCGGGGCGCCTTCGTCGAGGAAAAGGCGCACGAAGCCGCCCGGCTGCGCCAGCGCCAGCGCCTCGCCTAGCCGTTGCACCGCCGCCTCTTTTTCGCCTTGCGCCTGCAGAGCAACCGCCTGGAGGACCATCGCCTTGAGCCGTTCATCCTGCCAACCCTTTGCCTCCATCTGCTGGCGGTATGGCTCCAGCGCCGCCAGCGCGGCGGATGGATCGCCCTGCGCCAGGAATACCCTGGCCCGGCTGAGGGGGAGTTCGTGCGCCTGGGCCAGGCGGGCGGCTGCCGCCAGGTTGCCCTGCCGCAGCAAGGCGAGCGCCTGCGCCGCGGCTATTTTCGGCAGGCGATGCACGTAGTGATGCTGACGAGCAGACGCTTCGGCCTGAGCTAAGCCGGCGGCCGCGCCGGCAACATCTCCCAGGGCCAGTTTCAATTGGGCCAGGAATACCTCGCAGGCAACGAAGCGGTCATTGTTTTCGCTTTGCCGTGTCAGCTGGATGCTCTGCTGCGCGTGCTGCCCGGCGGCATCCAGGTCGTTCCATTCGCAGAATATTCGCGCCAGGCCAAGATGCGCTTCGCTGGCAAACGCCAGCGGCTGGTCGCCGAGCAGTCCCAGGACGCGCTGGTAGGTCTGGGCTGCCGGGTGAAGCTGGTTTTCTGCTTCCTGCAATGTACCCATGCCGATTTCGGCCAGCAGGGTGAAAATAATATTCCCGGACGCCTGGCCGATCGACAGCACCTCGCGGTAGGCCTGGCTGGCCGCGGCGCGCTCCCCCTGGGACTGGTAGGCAAACCCCAGTTTCCAGTTCGTGGAAGTGCGGAAAGCCAGGTTGTCCGGGTGCAGATACTCCAGGGCGCGGCGCGACTGGGCAATGATGGTTTCTACCTGGTTATCGCTGACCGCCAACGTGGCCCGTATGGCGGCGACGCGCCCGATAAGGTCCCTGGTCTTTTCGCCGGGTCCGGCGCTTTGCAGGGCTGCTTCGGCGGCCTGCAGTTTCCCTTCGACGCCGCGCCCCTGGCCGGTGACCAGCAACACCGAAGCATACGCCGTCCACAACGAAGGGTAGGCATCCAGCACCGTCGTTGGCAGCGACTCCAGCCAGCGAAGGACGGGCACCACCGCGCCGCGAAAGTGCAAGGGCATCCCTTTTCCTTCGATCAGGCGCTCGGCGGTTGCCACATCGTTGGCGGCGGCGGCATGGTGAAAGGCTTCGATCTCCAGGCCATCCTCTTCGTACCATTGGCTGGCGCGGCGGTGGTATTCGGCGACGATGCTATTTGCATCGCCGCCCCTCCCCTCGTCCCATGCAGATGCCGCGGCGCTTTGCTGTAATCGCTGGCGCAGCAAATCCGCAAAGAGGTGGTGATAGCGGTACCAGCGCCGCTGGTTGTCCAGGGGGACGATGAACAGGTTGGCGCGTTCCAGGTATTCCAGGGTCTCTTGCCCGGAACCGGGCGGGGCGAGCAGGACGGCGTCGCACAGCGGGCCGCACAGGCGCTCCAGGATCGAGGTGCGCAGCAGGAAAGCCTGGGTGCTTGCGGGCTGCCTTCCCAGCACTTCTTCGAGCAGATAGTCCAGCACGAAATGGTGGCTGCCGGTAAAGGATTGGATGAAACTGGCGGAGTCTTCATATCCCTGCAATGAAATGGCGGCCAGTTGCAGGCCGGCAATCCAGCCTTCGGTGCGGGCCTCCAGCGCGGCGATGTCTTCTGGCGAGAGGTCCAGGCCCATCACCTGGTTGAGAAAACCGGCCGCCTCGGGGAGGGTAAAACGCAAATCGGCGGCGCGCAGTTCGCTCAACTGGCCGCGGGCGCGCAACCGGGGCAGGGGCAGCGGTGGATCTTCGCGAGTGGCGATGACCAGGTGCATGTGGGGCGGCATGCCCTCGATCAGGAAGGCGAGCGCCTGGTCCACCGGCCCGGCATCGATCACGTGATAATCGTCCAGGACGAGGACGAAATCCCCCGGGAGAGCGGCGATTTCGTTGAGCAGGGCGGTCAGAACCGCTTCGGGCGGCGGCGGCTGTGGGGATTGGAGCATCCCCAGGGCGCCTTTGCCGATGTGCGCGGCGACCGTCTGCAAGGCGGCGACCAGGTATGCCAGGAAGCGCGCCGGGTCGTTATCCCCTTCGTCCAGCGACAGCCAGGCGACCGCTCGCCCGCAGCCAGCCGCCCATTCGCCGGCCAGCGTGGTCTTGCCAAAGCCGGCCGGGGCAGAGATCAGGCTCAACCTGCGGTGCAGACCTTCGTCCAGCCGCTCGATCAGCCGGGGGCGCAGGACGACTTTAGGCCGGGGCGGCGGGATGTACAACTTGGTGGCTAATACTGGCGTCGGCAACGTTATTATCTGCTAACCGATCAGGCCTTCAACCCAGGCCAGCACTTCTGCAGCCTGTTCAGATGCCTGCCAGGCCTCATGGCGTGTGATGGCTTCAACCTCGCCAGGGTAACGCGTAGCCACTGCGTAGCGCGTCAGGGTATGCGTATCGGCGATTTCCGGGCTGACCTGGACACCGGCCGCCTGGCACAGGTTGAACAATGTGTCGAGCGAATGCGTATGCGGAAATTCCACCTGTTGCGCCACTAATAGTGCCTTAACCGCTTTTTCGGCGGCCTGCTGAGCGTGGAATACCAGAATCTCGGGCGAGATGCGTTCATCTTCTACCAGGCGTGCCAGCGCCAGGTCGTCGCGTGCCCGGCGTAGCCATTCAGCCACGAGTTCAGCAATTGCCTGTTGGCGTTCACCGGGCATAAAGCACCCTACCTTCGCGCAGCGCCGGTCGTGCCACGCTGCCCACCAGGTCGCCGTATCGTTGAATATAGGCTGTACGCGTCACGACGATGTCGACCGGTACGCCCAGTCCACGCAGTGCCTGGTACAGGCGCTGCGTTTCAGCGTTAATCGAATCAACTTCGTCCTCGATAATCAGCACATCCAGGTCACTGTCAGGGCCAAAGTCGCCGCGTGCATACGAGCCAAACAGAATAATCTGGCGTGGGCTGCTTACTGCCAGTATGCGCCGGACCAACTCTGGCAAGATCCCTCGCAAAATATCTTGCTGGGCTGTGGTTTCGACCGTTGACATGGCTGGTTTCTTCACCATTCACCCACAGTATAACCCAAGTCGGATGAAAGGAAAAGATAACCATCTTATCCCAGGTAGACCACGCGGTTGCGGCCCTGGTTCTTGGCCTGGTACATCGCCTGGTCGGCAACGGCCAGCATGGCGTCGAGGTTCAATAAATCGTGGCTATAGGTGGATACCCCGATGCTCACCGTTGTGTTCAGGCAGTGATTCTGGCTGGAGCAAGTCCTCTTTTCAACGGCTGATCTCAGTCGCTCGCCTAATCTGGCAGCGTCGTTCAGATCGGTGTTTGGCAGCAGAATGCCGAATTCCTCGCCGCCCAACCGCGCCAGGATATCGATCTCGCGAATGTTGCTCTCCAGCGTGCGAGCCACGCATTGCAAGGCCAGATCGCCGATGTCATGGCCATAGGTGTCGTTCACTTGTTTGAATTCATCGATGTCCACCATGAGCAGGGACAGGGGTGTCTGGTAGCGAAGCGCCCTTTTGATTTCTTCTGCGCCTCGCACGAAGAAGGAACGGCGGTTTTTTAAGCCGGTCAAGTCATCGGTCATCGCCATTTGTTCGAGCCTGGCGTTCAGTTGGCGGATTTGCTCGTCGGCGCGTTTTTGCTCTACGATCGCCCAGATAATATCAGCAAAATATGACACCAGTTCGATATCTTTTTCACCATAATCGGTGGGCTTATTGCCGACCCCGAGAATGGCCGTAATCCGGTTGCCGCTCAGGGTCGGCACGACCAGTTCGCGAACGACTTCGGCATGGCCGGGGGGCAGGCCTTTGCGATGCGGCAAAGAGGCGTAATCGTTGTGGACGACCGGTTTTCGCTCGTGGACGCAGTCCACCCACACGCCGGCTTCACGGATTGGATAGTGCATGCCCCCCCCTTCCGCCTGGCAGAATTCTGCCAGGGTGCGGGTCGACCAGGCCTGGAGTGAAAGCGTGTTTTGATCCTCTTCCACGAAATGATAGAAACCGATCGGGCTGTCCGTCAGGTTACCGATCTCGTCCAGCGCTTTTTGAAGCAATTCACCGATTGAGTGTGAAGCTGCATATTCCAACAATCTCAAGCGCAGCCCCATGATCCCTTCGGTCCGCTTGCGCTCGGCCAGTTCCTGCTGCACCGCCTGGTACAGGCGGGCGTTTTCGATGGCGATGGTCACCAGCCGGGCGAACTGGGTCAGCAGGTCCACATTCTGCTGCGTAAACACCTGATCTGATGTCACGTCACGAGCGATGCCTAAGACTCCCAGCACCTGGCCGCCCGACAACAGTGGCACGCCGACGACTGAGCGGATCGTGTTTCTGCTAAAACTGTTGATTCGCCCTGGCCAGCGGTCATAATCTTCGACGACCAACGGCTTGCCCGATTGCCAGACAATCCCGGCGACGCCTTCGCCGGGGCGCATCACATGTTTGAGCGACTCGGCCAGGGCGCCTATCCCAACTCGCGGCCTGATCTGGCCTGTCTCCGGCTCCAGCAGATCGAGGAAACCGGACGTGGTACCCATCAGCGCCCCGGCGCGCTTGACGATGTTTTCCAACAGGGTGTCCAGGTCGAGCTCGGAAAGGAGGTCGAGGGTGGTCTGCTGCAGAGCCTCCAGAACCTCGTTTTGCTGATGGAGCGCCGCTTCTGCCTGTTTGCGCTCGGTGACGTCGCGCACCACCGAGATGATATGCGCCTCGCCGCCGAGTTGGATGATTTCCGCTGAATACAGGCAATTCAGTATTTTGCCGGAGCTGGCTCGAAAGTCGAAATCATATTCCCGAATTTTGCGGTTTTTCCCCAGCTCTTCGACAATCTTTTCCCGATCCCGGGGGTCGAGCCACAGGCCCAGGGCGAGCGAAGAACTGGAGAGCGCTTCTTCCCGCGTATATCCCGTCAGGCGGCAAAAACCCTCGTTCACTTCGACAAGCTGCCCATCGCTCAGGCGGCTGATCAGGATGGCATCCGGGCTGGAATGGAAGGCCTTGTAGAACTTCTCCTCACTTTGCCGCAATGCCTCTTCCACCTGCTTGCGCTCAGTGATATCGCCATTCAGGTCGGCAACCAGGCGGCGGTTCACCATCAGGAAAAGATTGAAGGTCGATACAATGAGCAGCATCTGATAGGTCAGCACAGATACCGTATCATAGATGTTGGAATGAAAGAAATCACTTCCTATTGGAGCCGCCAGGTCGAAAGTAATTCGGAGAATGCTGACCAGGCAATACAGGCCAAAAACCACTCCAACCCCGCCGGTGATGGAAAGCATTTCCTGGCCGACCCGCCGCAGCAGGAGCCAGGCACACTGAGCGCAGATCGCCAGCAATCCCAGGGAGAAGATGATCGTACGCGCTGGCAGGCTGGGTTGGGCATATACAAAATAGGTATAGGAAAAAATGAACGCTACCAGCAGGAGGTAATTGTGGACCTGCCGGCCGCGTTTCCCGACGAAGGTTTCCAACCCGATGTACAGGAGGACCGTACCACCGATGATCAGGGTGTTGCCGACCGTCATGGACATAAAATCCGGCGCCACACCGCGCAGGGCGATCAGCAGCAGCGCGATCCATTGCATCACAAAGTTAGCCAGCCAGAAGCCCAGCCCTGCAAACTGGCGGCGGTGTTGGTACCACAGGACAGCCATGACGGCCATGCAAATGAAGTTGCCGATCACATGACTGAGGATGATGGTGCGCATATCCAATAGATTCATCGCGTCTCTCGATCCATGTGCTACTCATTTATGGGTTGGATGGATCTTGCCAGGCCAGGTCGCTGCTTGAGGTAAGGGTAATTATACGATAACTATGGCTGACGATGGCTTGTTACATTGTGGTTAAGCCTCGTTGACTTTGCCCTATTTAATGCTATAATTATTATACAAATTCTAAAATTTACCCTCCCAGCAGGGAAACCCTGCCGCGGGGTCCAAGACGGTAGACACCCCCTGTCTGCGTGCGCTCCTGAAAGCCCGTCCACCGTTGTCTTGCGGTGCGGCGGTTTTTGTTTCGGATGGCTTCTCGGAGGAAATGTATATGTCTCCCCAGTCCTTTCGCACGTTGGTTATCCGTCCCGAAGACCTGCTTTTCCTGGAATTCGAGTTTCGCAATGTGGAACTGACTCCGCCGGCGGCGGGGAACCCCGGCGTAATCTCCGGCGGGCCGGGCGCTTACCTGATCGTTCATTTCCAGACGCAGCACATTGCCGAGCAGGCTTTCTTTCAAGCCGGGGAGGTGAGCCAGACCCAGCAAGAGAAAGACGCCGGGCAGCCGCCCCCGCCTCCCGGTGGCAGCGAAACCCCCGCGCCCCCGGGAGAGGTAAAAGCGCTCCCGGCCGGCCCCAGCCGCCTGGTGTTTAGCATCCCGCCGGCGGTTTCCTTCCCCTACACGCTGGAAGGCATCCTGGAAGCGCTGACCGCGCTGCCGCTCTCGGTCTCGCCGGTGGCCGGTTACCAGCCCTGGTACGTGGGCTGTTCGCCGTTGGGCGCCCTGGCCGGGCTGTTCAACCTCAACCCGCCCCCGCTGGTCAGCCCGCCGGGGGATACGCACACCGCCATCGAGGCTCCCTGGCGGCTGGTGCTTTCGCCCGATGCGATGGGGAACTGGACGCACGCCTTTGCCCCGGTGACGCACGACAGCCGCACCGAGCTGTGGCACACCTGGCTGGGCACACAGCGCCCGCAGGGAACCCCGGCGGTGCGCGCCATCTGGTCGCCCGATTTCCTGGCGAACACCCTGCAAAACCACGATAACCAGCCCTTCCGCATGTCGCTGGATGGGCGCGACCGCAACGAACTGGTGCACCGCACCGCTAACTGGCGGCTGGGCGGCAACCGCCCCAGCCCGGTGGACGTCGAGCGCCTGATGCTCACCACCCTGGGCGCTTACCTGCGGCTGCAGGGCGATTGGGATAACTTCCCGGTTTTCCCGGATAACAAGATGCTCACCGTGGAGCAGTGGCGGCATATCGCCACCCTGGGCCGTGACCATTACGTGCGCGTGGTCTACGCCGGCTACCTGTTTCCCTTCGGCCACCGCGCCTCGCTGGTCAAGGTCACCGAGCGCAAGTTCTTCTACCGCCGCGGCATGCAGCCGCCGGGTTACGTGGCCTACCTGTTCCAGCGCATGTTCATCCTGGTCAAGGAACGGGATCGCAGCTACAGCCACCGCGACCTGCCTTTCCGTACGGTAACGCTGAAGACGCGGGTCACCCCCGACCTGGCCGACCCGCTGGGCAGCGCCATTGCCCCGCACGGCATGGAGGCCTTCTGGCCGCGGGTGATGGTGGGCGCTACGCCCCAGGATTTCCAGTTCCACCTTTCGGCCATCGATTGGGAAGGCCGCCCGGTGGAGTTCACCGCTCCGCTGATCTTCGTCAGCCGCAGCGCCGATAACAGCAATATCACCCCGGTGCTGACCGAGTACAACACCACCACCGCCCCCACCGGCCCGCGCCGCCAGCGCCCCATGTCCGGGCAGAGCGTGGCCTACGCCCCCGCCAGCAAGCCCGGCGACACCTCGCTGGAGACGGCTTCGATCTCGTTCGCCGCCCTGCCCCGCACCGGCGCGGCGCCCCACTTCTGGCCCGGCATGGCGCAGGCCGGCGTGGATATCCCCGCCGTGCGGCAGTTGTTGGGCAAGCCGGCCGTTTCCACCATCCAGTTCGAGAGCACCTACCTGGCGGGCAGCGGCGATGCCATCGGCAACAACGCCCAGGTGTTTGCAAAGGTCATTAGCGGCACGGGGTTGAAGTTCACCCCCGACAAAACCGGCGGGATGGTAGCCCCCGATATCAGCATCAGCGGGCTGTCGCGCGCCCTGGGCCCGGTGGGCGGCCCGCTGGAGCCCAAGTTGGGCGACCCGGCGAGCGGTTTGCTCGGCGGCCACTTCAAACCCCAGGATATTTTCGACCTGTCGGTCAAGCTGTTGGGCGGCATCGAGCTGGCTAAAATCATCCAGCCGCTGGATTTTTTCAACGCCGCCAACGCCGGCGAGAAGCTGCCCGGCTTCACCTCCGTGCGCGAAGGCGACACCATCCGCACCAGCTACGTGTGGAAGTTATCGGCTGTGCACCTGAAAAATACCGGGCTGTTCGTTCCCAAATCCAACTCCGAGTTCATCCTGGAAGCGGTGGTGGTTGCTCCGCTGGATGGCAGCGCCCCGTCTTACAGCATCAAAGGCACGCTCACCCACTTCTCTGTGCTGCTGCTGCCCGCGGCGGAGATCATCCAGGTGGATTTCGAGCAGGTCAAATTCGTCTCCGAAAAAGACAAGAAACCCGACGTGGACGTAGACCTGGGCGGCATCCAGTTCAAGGGCATCCTGGAATTCGTCAACACCCTCAGCCAGGTGATCCCCTCGGACGGCTTCAGCGACCCGCCCATCCTGGATGTCGGTTCGGAAGGCATCACCCTGGGCTATTCGCTGGGCCTGCCCACGGTGGGCGTCGGCGTTATGTCCATCCAGAACATCAGCTTCGCCGCCAGCCTGTACCTGCCGTTTGTGGACAAGCCGCTCAACTTCCATTTCGCCTTCTGCAAGAAGGAATCGCCCTTCCTGTTGACCGTCTCGCTGTTCGGCGGGGGCGGTTTCTTCAGCATCGATATCGGCATCGCCGGGGTGCAGCGCCTGGAAGCCGCCCTGGAGTTCGGCGCCAGCGTGGCGCTCAACCTGGGGGTGGCCAGCGGCAAGGCCAGCATCATGGCCGGCTTCTACTTCCAGATGGCCGGGGCAGATTTCCAGCTTACCGGCTACTTCCGGGCGGCCGGCTCGCTTTCGGTGCTGGGCATCATCACCATTTCCATGGAGTTTTACCTGGGCCTGAGCTACGCCACCAAGGGCCTGGGCGGCCCGCACGCCGGCAAGCTGTGGGGCCAGTGCAAGATCACCGTCGAGATCGAAATCCTGTTCTTTTCCATCTCGGTTGGCGTGACGTGTGAGCGCGATTTCGCCGGCTCGGACCCCACCTTCCAGCAGTTGGTGGCGCCCGCCGACTGGACGCTGTATTGTGACGCCTTTTCCAGTGATTACCTGTAGGTGTATTGAACTTTTAAAATTTATTCCGACAATGCCTGGCGTTGCCCTACGGAGCGGCGCCCCATGAAAGGGGTTTTTGGCTTACTACCGACGGCATCCAGCCGGATTCATCCGGCGCAGCTTGGTAGCCTGGGGATTCATCCCCAGGCGAGCATGCCCGAGGCGTAACCAGCCGGCGCATTGTCAGGATCATTTGTAAACACGCAAACCATCGGCGATGATATCATCGCCGGCAATTTGGAGGCTGAGCATGTTGAAACAGACCCTTCTCTGGACAGCATTACCCAATGGGAGCAGC
Organism: uncultured Anaerolinea sp.; assembly: GCA_964595435.1. GTDB lineage: Bacteria > Chloroflexota > Anaerolineae > Anaerolineales > UBA4823 > RBG-16-57-11. The sequence goes on from CAZQQJ010000047.1 coordinate 48,457, forward strand.
GGGCCGTTGGCGGCGGGGAGCACCTTGCGGCTTTCGGTTTACATCTCGCCGCGCCTGTGGAACGACGACCCCACCGTGACCAGCATGAACCTGGGCGCCTTCCCCGATTTCCTGGATTGGCCCTCCCGCCTGAACGCGGCGGCCTTCCAGGTTGCATTCGATGGCGGGCCAACCCTGCCGGCGGCCATCGCCAGCCCGGCGGCGCGCCTGGATTTGTGGCAGGCGCTGTTCAAGCCGGGCACGCTGGTCAAGCCTTACCACTTCGAAGACCTGTCCGGCGCGGAGATACTCAGCTTCCCCGCCGCGGAGATCCACGATACCCTCAAAGGGGTGTACCAACGGGCCGCCACCGACCCGGCCTATGGCGCCGGGCTGGACCTGCCCGCCGTGGATGTGCTGGCCCGGGACCCCGACCTGAAGGATATCGCCCGGCCCACCGATCTGAAGCCTTACGAGCAGCCCACCGCGCCGGATAAACCCGTCCAGCTCGACGAACCGGAAGAAAAACCGGGACCCGGCGGCAAGGGCTGCTGCCTCCTGTTCTGGCTGTTCATTTTCATCGGCCTGTTCCGCCGGCTGTTCAAACTGCTGCTCAAGCTGTTGGGCGTCTCGCTGGCTGTGCCGCTGGCCTCGGCCATGATCCGCCTGCCAGAAATGCGACGCCCGGATGGACCTGGCGGCGGGCCGCCCGGAGCCGGCGGCCCTGCCGCCGCGCCGCTCAAAAAAGCGGCCTTCGACGAGCTGAACGCTTACCTGGCGCCGCACGATGTCGTATCGCACCCCCTGCCCACCCAGGCCGAGATCGACCAGACCTACGACTTCCACGCCATGTGTTCGGCGGCGGGCGATTACCCGGCCCTGCTGCGCCTGCTGGGGTTGGTGGTAGACCTGGAAGTGACCCTGGGGGATGACCTGCCGGCGCCGGTGGGTATGGTCAAAGTGCAGCCAACGGCCGGCATGGGCGTTCCCACAACACACTACACCCCGCGCACGCACTACGAACTGGGGGCAGAGCGCTTTCTGACCCGGCCCCGCCCGGGGGCAAACGAGCACAACGCCGGGCTGCTGCGCCTGGATGACGGCGCCCGCTTCCGGGTGATCCAGACCGAAGTGGCCGGTTCGGGCGTCAAGCTGCAAAACATGGCCACCAACCTGGCCTCGCCGCTGCCCGCCCCGCCCAACAGCCCCAAAGAAGATGGCCTGCCGGCCCTGCAAACTGCCGGGATCAGTGTCGTGCGCCCCGGGCTGGCGCTCAAGCTGGGGCAGACCTTCCTGCAATCCTACGCGCTGAACGCCGCCCTGGCGGCGGTGGATGGCTCGCCCTCCCCGCCGCCCGCCGCCGGGGCTGCCCCGCCGCCCACCGACGAGCTTTACGCCGAAGACGTGACCCGCGGCTACCGCGTGGACGTGTACGACGATAAATCGAAGAAATGGCACTCGCTGTGCCAGCGCGACGGCACGTACGTTTTCCTGGACGCGGCTGGGGAGACCCTGGCCCTGCAAGACGAAGGCTTCGTGCAGCTTGCCGCCACCGAGCAGCTAAACCCGGCCCCCGGGGTGCGCCGCCTGCGCCTGCACGAATCACTGTTCACCTGGGATGGCTGGAGCCTGTGCGCCCCGCGCCCGCACAAGACGATTATGGGCGAGGATCCGGTTACCGGCGATACGCTGGTGGGCGATACGCCCAACACCGCCGCCACGCCCTTCCGCATGGAAGCGAATTTCCGCGCCCATCCCGGCTCGCTGCCGCGCCTGCGCTTTGGCTACTCCTACCGGCTGCGGGCGCGCCTGGCCGACCTGGCGGGCAACAGCGTCTTCTACCCCGGCGACGCGGCCTTTGCCGCCGATCCCACCGAGGCCACGCCATCCTTCAAATTCAACCGCTTCGAGCCAATCAGCCCGCCTCCGCTGCTGCTGCGCAGCGGCCCAAAGGAGGGTGAATCGCTGGAAAGCCTGGTGGTGCGCAGCCCGCACGACGCCCTGTCCGCCGATCCCACCGACAACGCCACCGAGCGCCACGTGCTGCCGCCCAAGACCTCCCAGGCGATGGTCGAGCGGCATAGCATTTTCGACGTAGCCGGCGGCATGCTCAAAGACGCCGCCGCCTATGCGCTGGCCTGCCGTGAAGCGGGTACGCTCACCCATCGCTACAACCCGGCCACCGCCAGCCTGGACTTGCTGCCGGGCGTGGCGCAGGTGGTCACGCCGGAGCACGCTTATTGGCTGCAAGCCAACGAGCAGCACGAGGTAACCTACCTGCCCGACCCGCACGCCCGCGGCGTGCTGCTGCTGGGGCTGCCGGGCATGGCCTCCTTCGAAGAGATCGTCGAACCGGGCGGGTTGGTGGTCAACAAGATCCCCTTCGAAGGCGCCTGGCCGGACCTCAAACCTTTCCGCCTGCGACTGGTAGGCATCCTGGCCGGGCAGGCCCCCGCCCAGCCGGCCTGGAACGCCGCCGCTCGCCTGCTGGAAGTGCAGCTTCCCCAGGGCGAGACGGCGCGGGTGCGCATCAGCTCCTACTTCTCCCTGGCCGACTTGCAGGATAAGGCCATCTGGGAATGGATGCGCGATGCCGCGCCCGCCGACCTGGCCGAGCTGGAAAAGCAGGCCGCCGCGGGGCGCAACTGGCTGCACCTGCCTTTCCGCGATCTGGTTTTGATCCATGCCGTGCAGCGCCCGCTGGACATCCCGGCCATCGCCAGCCTGGAAGTGCCGCAGACCCCCGGCCCGGACCCGGACTTCGACCGCCCCCTGGGCGACACCTCGGCGCTGTTGAGCGGCGCGCTGGCCGTCGACGGCAAATCCACCGGGCGGGTGGACCTGCGCGCCGCCTGGCAGGACCCCTTCGACGACCCGGGCAAACCGGCTTATAACAGTGCCACCGATGTGGTCGATCATGCGATGCCCGTGGGCCGCCTGGAAGTGAGCGACCCCGCTTGGGCTGCGCTGCCGGTGGATAAGCTGCGCCATACCATTGGCGATACGCACTATCACCGCATCACCTATATCGCCACGGCCACCACCCGCTTCCGGGAGTTCTTCCCGCCGGCCGTGACCGCCGACCCGCAAAACCTGACCCGCCCCACGCCGTTGGAGGAGGGCACCCCTGCGGCGGCGGTGGCCCGAAAGGAAGTGGATATCCCCAACGTAGCCCGGCCGGATGCGCCGCGGCTGCTCTACGTCGTCCCCACTTTTGCCTGGGGCGAGACGGTGGCCGGGGACGTTAAGACCCGGCGGCGGGCGAGCGGCGGGCTGCGGGTGTATATGGAGCGGCCCTGGTTCTCATCGGGCGCCGGCGAGCTGCTGGGAGTGGTGGTCAAGCGCGATGGCGTGCTGCCCACCTCGCCTGAGGACGAGGCGCTGCGCAAATACGCCAGCGAGTGGGGCATGGACCCCATCTGGCCGGCGGAATCGACTGCCCCGCTGCGCCTGGCCGATTTGCCCTCCCCGGCAGCCAGCGCCAGCGGCCTTTCGCTGGACGAGCGGCCCGAGGCGCTGGTGAACGCCGCCGGTTACGCCCCCGGTTACGACACGGCGCGGGACCTGTGGTACTGCGACATCCCCCTGGCGCCGGGCCGCTTGTACTACCCGTTTGTGCGCCTGGCCCTGGTCCGTTTCCAGCCGGTATCGGTGCGCGGGGCGCACCTCTCGCGGGTGGTGCAGGCCGACTTCATCCAACTGACGCCTGACCGCCGGGTGGAATACGATTTGAGCGCCCTGGCGGGCGGCTCCGTGCCCATCAAGGTGAGCGGACCGAGCTACTTCTTCCGCCGCTACGAGCGCTACGGTTCGCCGGTGGTGTACGCCGGGTTGCAATCGCGCCAGTTTCCGGGCATGAGCGGCGAGCTGGGCTGGGAGACGATCGCCGGCGCTACCATCACGCTCACGCCCACCCAGCAGGCGCCTGAGGAGACCATCTGGGAAGGCGTGCTGCCGGTGCCTGCCGCGCCGCGCCCGTTGCGCCTGGTAGTGGCCGAATACGAACTGTTCCTGTCCGGGCTGGCAGATCTACGATCCGGCGCCAACGTCGCCGGAGAAGCGACCGGCCGCGCCAGCTTCGAGGCGGGCGGGATGGTGATCCACCCGAACCTGCCCGTGGGCGCCAGGCTGGTGTTTGCAGACGCGATCGAGATCGCCTGACCCGGACACTCGCTGTAGTAGCCTGCTCCAATCATTTGAGTTGGTGCAGCCCAGACCCTAAAGGTCTCTGAGACCTTTAGGGTCTTCGACCAACTATTGACTTTTCTTTTTAATTCTGTAAAATTTAATGCAGACGGACGGATATACACGATCGTATTCATTTTGCCTGCGCGGAATTAAGCCACCGAAAAAGGCTTAATAACCAATCGTCATTCACACCAGCCGCTGAGAACCTGAGTCAGCGGCTGGTTTTTTGAAAGGGGCGAGGGCGAGTGCGGATGAACGCCGATTTTATGATGAAAAATAGGACGCGGACGAACGCCGACGCCATTTTGATGGATGCAGGCTGCCGGCCGCGCCCGGCGGATCGATTTTTTTGAAAGGATAAAGATATGCAGAACAAGGCTCGTTGGACGTTTATGGTTTACTTGGCGGGGGACAATAACCTTGAAACATTTGGCGATGCTGATCTTGGGGAGATGAAAAAAGTTGGCTCGAATGACAGCTTGAAAATCATCGCCCAGTTTGATCGAATGAGCGACAAGGTGACGCGCCGCTACTGCCTGAGCGATCGCCCGTCGTTGGCGGCCGACCTGGTGCAGGAGCTGCCTGAAGTGAACACCGGAGACCCCAGGGCTTTGCTGGATTTTATCGGTTGGGGGGTAAAGAACTATCGCGCCGATCGTTATGCGCTGATCCTTTGGAACCACGGCACCGGCTGGAAAGACGAAGACTTTTACCAGGTTGCCAGGTTGATTGCCGGAGCCCCGCCGATGGGGCGCGGCCAGGAGCGCGCTCTACGGCCCGGAAGGGGCAGCCGGGCGTTGTTTTCGACCACGGTCGCTCAAATGGTCGAAACGGCGGTTGAAAAGGCTGTTCTACTGGACGACACCTCGGCCGATTTTTTGGACAACATCGAGATGAAGAAGGTTATGACGGAAGTGTTATCGGTCACCGAGGGGAAGCCCATCGATCTGCTCGGCTTCGACGCCTGCCTGATGAACATGATCGAAGTGGCTTACCAGGTGCGGGGCACCTGTAGCGTGATGGTCGGCTCGCAGGAGATCGAGCCTGGCGAAGGCTGGCCCTACGACGATATCCTGGGCCGGCTGAAAGCAAACCCGGGGATGGGTGCGGATGAGCTCGGCAAGATCATCGTGGGCCAATATATCGACTTTTATGCACGCCATTACCCTCACCTGGGGGTAACGCAATCCGCCATCGACGTGGAGCGAACCGGGAAGCTGGTGAAAAAACTCGAAGCATTGGCGCGCTTGCTGCAGAAGGGAGTCGCCCGACCGGCGACGGCCGGGCGCGTCTTCGATGCGCTGCGTAAATCGCAAAGCTTTCGCGATCGCGATTACATCGACCTGGGGCATTTCTGCAAAAACCTGGCCGCCAGCGCGCCGGCCACACGCATCGGAAAAGCCGCTTTCAAGGTTGTGGAACAAATCCAACCTGCCGCCGGGCGAGAGCATTCATCGCCGGTGATCGCTGAAGGGCGCCGCGGCGACGGTCTGAAAAACGCTGCGGGTTTGAGCATATATCTTCCCAGCCGCCAGCTCTCGTCGCTCTACGGGAGGCTGGACTTTGCGGCGGATACTCACTGGGACGATTTTCTGACCGCCTTTGTGGGCTGATCCTGGTTTGGGTGCAGGTATGGGCGCAGTAAAGAACTTCTATCTCCATGTTTACAAGCAGGATGCGCAGGCATTCCTGATCCGGGCGGAATTCGATGGCGCAAATCGCGAGCAGACGATTTCGGCAGACCTGCCCCACCTGGAGGCGGAGGAGATCAAGCAAGCGCCGACCTGGCTGCACAAAGGCCAGTTCGACGAGCCCAAAGCGCGCCGGTTTGGGGAGCATCTCTTCCAGAGCATCTTTCCAGCGGAGATCCGCCAGTTTTTTTGGAGCGCTTACCGCAGCGTCAAAGAGCCGGACAGGCTGCGCCTGCTGATCTGTTTCCCGATGCCGGCGCCATTGAACCACCTGCCCTGGGAATTGCTGTATACCCCGGAGAGCGGGCTGGGTTTCCTGGGGCGCTCTCCACGCCTGTACCTGGCGCGCCTGTACAAAGAAATGCCGATCAGCACCCATGCCTTCAAGGGTCGCCTCTTGAACGTTCTGGTGGTGAGCGCCGAACCTGCCGGTTACCCGCCCATTTCTGCGGAGGTTGAAGTCCAATCGGTGACCGAGCCGCTGCGCAAGACCACCAGCCTGGGTGATTTTATAAAGCTGCTGCTGCGAAATCTGGCGCGTTTCACTTCGCTCAAAGAGCTGGCCGGACACGTCCGCAACCGCATGCGCTTCCGGGTAAAGGACCAACCGGCGATCACCCAACCGGACCTGGATCACCTGCTCAACCAGGCGGAAAGCGAAGGGGATCCTTTTCATGTGATCCATTTCATCGGGCACGGCGACCGGGACGGGTTGTTGTTGGAACCGGAGCAGGGCGGAGATGGCTGGCTTCCCGCCGGGGAATTTGCCGAGATCGTGGGGCGAGAGGCGACCTTGTTGGTCGTGTTGAGCGCCTGTGAAAGCGCCTCGGGCGCCCAGTTCGTCGAGAGCACCGCCCGGGCGGTGCTGAAGAAGGGTGTGCCAGCGGTGATTGGCATGCAGGCGCCGGTGCTCGACATTGTGACCGTTGAGTTTTTCAAGGAGTTTTATACCGCCTGGGCGAGCGGACAGCCGCTGGAAGGGGCCATCGCCGCCGCCCGCCGGCTGGCGCCCGAAACAGGCGCGGCTGCGGAAACCGATTGGGGCATCCCCACGCTCTACCTGGGGACGAGCGAAGCCTTAATCGCCCAATCGGCCGGCCAGGCCCCCATGTGGCTCAGGGCGCCTTTATGGTTTTTACAAACCGGCTGGAAAGGGATATTTACGTTGGCTGGCTTGCTGGGGGTGATCGGAGTTTTCCTGGCCTTTCCCGACCAGGCCAGGCAAATCCGCATGTCGATCGAGCCGCTGCGCTGTAACCGGCCGGTCCCGATGGAAGGCACGTTCAACGTCGCCTTCAGCCCGTTTGTGGTGATGGATGAAACCGGGCGCATCGAAAAGGGGGCGCAGGGCAAAGCGCTGGCAATCACGCTGTATAAAAATATCGAAGCCTCCCTGGAGGGCATCGATTCCCTGAGCGGAGGCATCGAAGCGCGCGGGCCGCGCCAGACCTGTACGGTGACAGGCGCCACCTCAGATGAATTGCGCCTCTCGGCGGCGGAGTTGGCCAGCAGGATGTCTGCCAATATTTTGATCTATGGTGTGATCCACACGGGTAAAGGACTGCCTGAACTGGAGCTGGAATTTACGATTTCATCGGAAGGATTTAAGGAAAACCCGGAAATCGCCGGCAATCATGCCCTGGGCAGGAGCCTGCCTTATGATGCTGGCCGCGACCCGGGCCTCTCCGGTTCGGTCATATCGCAACGTTCGTTGATCCTGTCTCAAATCATCAAGGGCCTGGCTTATTACGCTGCGGATCACTATTCGCCTGCGCTGGAGTATTTCCAGATGGCGGCCGATAACCCTACCTGGTGGTCATCCGATGGAAAGGAATCGATCTACTTGATGATCGGAAACACCATTCAACGCCAGGCGGGTTGTAACCTGGATGCATCGCTCCTCCCGGACGCCAGCGACGCATACGCGCAGGCCCTCGCCATCCGGGATGATTTTCTACGCGCCAAAGCTGGCAAAGCCGCCACGACCTACCTGCTTTCCTTGAATGACACGTCCAAACTGCCAGGGGGATGCCCCGAGGCGGGGCTGTATCAAGATTACGTCGACACGGAATTGCTGTACCAGTCGCAGGAAGAATTTGAAGATCTGTTGGCTGAGGTTTCCAGCCAGGCGGCGGATTCGGAAAACAGCCGGGCGCTGATCCCCAAGCTGCACACAGGCCTGGGCACCATCTACCTGGTCCGCTACATGACGGATGGTGATCCGCACTGGCTGGATGATTCCCGCTCGGCCTACCAGGAAGCTATTCGCCTGGGAGAAGGGCAGCCGGCGGCGGATTTTCATGTGGGGCAGGCCCACGCTATGCTGGGCACCCTGGCCGAGTGTGAGGGAGACGTGCAGCAGGCCAAAGCGAATTACACCCAGGCCGCGGTGCGGATGTCGCCGGCTTATAACGCGCTGTATTCTGCCAGCCTGGGTGAAATCTATTGCAGAGAGGATAACCTGGACGGGGCCGTTCAGGCGTACAAGAATGCCGTAGCAAACTGCGGCCTGGCATCCGAGAACGAGTGCGTCTATTTCTTTCGCAATTGCGACCAGTACAACACCCGTTGGAAGGAGCTGCTCCGATATCAAGCGGAGGAATTGGAAACCTGTGGGCCGAAGTAAGAAAGGAGCCTGCTATGAAGGAGCGATCCAATGTCTACCTGGTCTTGATCTGGGTCTGTGTGTGGGGGGTGGTTTTCTTGTTCAGTGGATGTAGCGCTCGCCCTGGCCCCGCGAACGACCCCGGTATGGCCGCCCGAGCGGATTCAGACAATTCTGGCTGGAATGCGCTTGCCAAAACGCCCACCCGCAAGCCGACCAAAACGCCCAAAAAGAAGCCCACGTCCACCCCGCCGCCGGTGTCCAATCTTCCGCAACGGATCGCAGTTGGCGGAGGTTGGGGCGATGTGCAATTCTGTGATGATGCGCAGAATGTGGGCCTTCCCGGGTTGGGAGTCAATCAGAAATACTGGTATGGTCAGTTGAACCTGTATCACCTGTGTTTGTACGGGGTGCCAATTTCAGAAGGTAACCGCCGCTATCCGATCCAGATCGGGTTATCCCACCCAGATTACCGGCGTGTTTCGGAGACGTTCTTCATCGTGCGCGATCCAAACCATGCCGACCGGTTAGCCGTCATCCAAAACGACACCTGGATCGAAACGAGCCAATATTGGCGCGACCCGTATGCAGCGATCGATGATAACGGTATTGTGATTCTAAGAGTGCCTCTGTGGTATCCCACCGGGTTACCGGAAGGCAAATGGAAGGTACAGGTTTCGGCGGCGGGACGGAATCTTTCGCTGGCCTTCAAACACCGCCCCAACCGCTGGGTGAATATCCGCGATGAGCAGCCGGTGAACCCTTTCCGGTACCGCGGGCAAAAGGTCTTCCAACTGGGGCAGACTGTCCTTGTCGAAGGGGCCGGTTTCCAGCCTGGAGAATGGGTGGGGCTGGGCATGTACACCTCGCTGGCTGGCGACGGCTGGCTAGACCTGGTCCGAACCATCCAGGTGCGCGCCGACGATGGCGGGCGTTTTCGGTGGCGCGGTTTCCTGGATTCGTTCTATCACAAAGGGGATTACTACATCGTCCTGGCACCCCCGCCGGGTAGCGCGCCTGACGAAGGGATCAACATGTTTCTCTCACCGTGTATCGAGATTGGCATGAGCCCCGAGGAATTTATCCGTTTGTACTTCGCAAAGATCAACCAGCGGGACTATTCCGTCACCTGGTCGATGCTCTCGGATAACTTTAAGCAGCGCAATAACTGTTGCAAACCGGACGGAAGCTTCGACCGCGAAGCGTACGAAGCCTATTGGAATACAATTGACCGGGTCGATGTAGCGGCTACTCGCACCGTCAAAATGAACGATATTTCAGCCGTGGTCGAGACCAGGATAACCTACTTCAAAAGAGACGGCCAGGTGGTGACCCATACGCACCGGTTCAACCTGATCCCGGTTTCTTACGAGTACGACTGGCAGTTCGGCTGAAACGGATCAACCCGAGCCAGCCGGTAAGCGCCCGGCTGGCCTCTGCCGACGCGATGTAGATTGCTCGACCGGGCGTTGCAGTCATATCACCTGTTGTGTCTATCATGCGCTCACACATTAAGGTCTTCCAGCGCTACTCCTTTCCCCTTTCTGATATTCTGCCGCGCCTTTTCAATTCGCTCTAGAAAACGCGGATCGTTCTCCAGACGATACTCAAACCAATCCTCCTCATCTTCGAAACCGATCAAAATACCTGCCGGTTTGCCATGACGCGTTATGACCACTTCTTCTTTCTCTGCAAGACGCAAGTATTTGGATAACTCATCTTTTACTTCTGACAACGCTACTTTTTTCATCGCAACACCTGTTCGTTCTGCTTCTTATGTTTGCCCGGAGCTTTCCAACCATTGTTCGGCATCTTCCTTGTTTACAATGGCGAGTATCTCTACCTGATTGCCACTCACGTCATAGAATACCCGAATTTCATCTACTCGCAGCCGGTACTGTGGTCGAGACAATCCCCGCAGACGTTTGATACGACTCTTACTGAGTTGAGTTGGATGATGGCGTAAATGAGTCGCGATAGCCTCTTTGACCACAGCACGAACGTTGGCTTTCAGGTTCCGTAAATCATCAATTGCCTCGGGGGATAAAACGATCTGATATGACATTCTGGCTAGATTATAGCCTAAATAAGCCAAAAATCAATGTTTATTCTGTGCAGCCAGATAAATTGAGATTATGGGAGAAATGGGGTAGACTCTCACCGGGCATTTTTATATAATATTTTCAGGAGGTTTCTATGTGTCGATCATGATGCAAAAGCTACTCGCACTTCGTGGGCCACACAAAATGATCTTTCCGGCTAGCC
>CAZQQJ010000048.1:0-57245 GCA_964595435.1 uncultured Anaerolinea sp.
CCCGTCCATCTGTTCTTTCTCATCTTTCATCCTTGACATTTTACCGAATCGCTGGTCTGCCGGAGTTCATGCAGCAGGCGATTGAGGTTTATTGCGACCGGCTCGGTTAGGAGTGGATAGATTTGTAGACGGGATCGCCGATCCCGTCTACAGCGTTGCCAGCCCGTTTTCAGCGAGCGCAGCCGCCTGGCGCAGGATCGCTTCGGCGGCTGCCGGGTCATCGAGCTGCTGGTATAAGTCAGCCAGGTAGCGGTAGGTTTCGATGTACTCCGGGAAGGCATGAAGGTTTAGGCGCAGCACGTCGACCGCCATTCCGGTTTTACCGGCCATGATCAGTTGCAGGGCCAGGTTGATCAATTCGTCTTCATCGAAGAAATAGGCAAACTTGGTCGGGTCATTTATCCCCGCGGAGTCGCCGTTACCCGCTTGTACGCTTGCGACCTCCGATGTGGTCCCACCTGCCGGGTCGCCCTCGTTGCGCTTGAGCCGTGCATAGCAATCGTAGGCTGCCTGGATGCCGCCTTTTTCCAATGCCTGGCTGATTGGCACCATGAAAGAGATTGTATTGGCATACGGGGTCCGGCCCAGCAGAGCATCCAGGACAGCGTAACGCGTGCGCACAATAGCACTGGACTCTTCGTTGCACAGGATCACTGCTCCACGCCGCAGCCCGGGCAGGAGCATCAGGAAATCCGTCCAGCCGAAGCCCATGCCGCCGTGACTGGCGATTTTAACGCCGTGGTATTCGCCCAGGTTCCAACCCAGGCCCATCCAGGCGTAGAATGGCGGGTAACCGCGCTCGACTACCGGTGTCCACATCTGCTCGAAGCCGGCCGGGCTGAGCAAGGGGCACCCTTGTGCGTTATTGTTATCAGAGTGACCCAATGAGTCGCCCTGATCCAACCGGTCACCCTGGCCGGACAGATCGTTCCGGGCGCCATCCAGGCAGGCGATAGCCCATCGGCACATCTCTACTACGCTAGAATGCAGAAAGCTGGCCGGGGCGTCGGCGCGGTGGTAGGGATAAATTGGGTTGACGGCCATCCCTGGGGCGCGCAGGTGGGGTACGGCCAGTCGCTCCCGCGGCACATCCGCCAGCAGGAAGCTGCTCTCGGCCATGCCCGCCGGAAGCAGGACGTGTTCCTTCATGTAGGTTTCGAAGGGCTGGGATGCGATTTTGGCGATCAGGTCGCCGGCCACGTCGTAGGCCAGGTTGCTATAAAGGAATTGTTCGCCCGGCGTGGCGACCATCTTCTTGCTCTGCTGCCCGCGCACGAAGCGCTCAGCGGCGCCTTCGTCGTACTCGGGATGCCTCACCAGGTGGTCGTATTCGAAATCGTCCAGGTCGGGCATACCTGAGGTGTGGCTGAGCACCTGGCGAGCGGTGATCTGGGCACTGCGAGGGTCGTCCAGAGCGAAGTAGGGCAGGTAGCGGACAAGGGGCTCGTCCAGGTCGAGGGCGCCGCGCTCGGCCAACTGCAGTAGCGCCACGGCGACGAAGACTTTGGAGATCGATGCCACGCAAAACAGGCTGCCCGGCGTGACCGGCGCGCCGCTCTCCAGGCTTTGCAGGCCGAAGGTTTTCGTGTAGACAATGCGGCCTTCTTCAACGATGCCCACGGCCATGCCGGGGATACCCCAGGCGGCGATGATCTCGTCGAGGATGGGTTCGAGTCGGGTTGTGTAAAAGGTTTCTGTCATGGTTTTATTGTGGTTATGCATAAATCGCTCAGTGATCTATACCTGCCGCATGGCGCGCGACCAGGCGGCCGGCGCGCTCCAGGCGCGGCCGCAGCTCTGCGGCACAGTCCGGGTAGCGCTGGATGGCGCCGGCGCACCACAGGGCGTAGTAGATGTGAAAAGCGGCCATGAACAGCTCGAGTTGGGCAAGCTGCGCGGCGGGCAGCGGGCGGATGGCGGTGTAGCCGTCTAGCAAGGCCTGGCGCAGGCGGAGGTAAGCCGGATGGTCGCGGCAGTGCTCCAGGGCGACGGCCAGCTCGTAGACCCAGTAACCGTAACCGGAGCCATCGAAGTCGATCAGGCGGGGCTGGCCGCGCCAGAAGAGCACGTTGGCGTCCACGCCGCAGTCGGCGTGGATCAGGCCGTAGACCTGCGCCCCTTTGCCCCAGGCTTCCATTACCGCGCGGGTTTGCGCGGCGACGCTTTCGCAGGGCGCCGCCAGCTCGGGCGGCAGCAGCCGCCAGCATTCGCCGGGCTGCAGGCCGATTTCAGGGTCGTTGAGGAACAGGCCTTCCCAATCGTAGTTGCGCTTATGCGAGCCGGGCGGCGGCTGCCAGGCGGCGGTGAGGGCGTGCATCTGCGCCAGCGCCTGCCCCTGTGCCCGGTAGTGGCGGGGCTGGGCGCCGTCGGCCAGCCGACGGCCCTTGACCCAGCGCAGCAGCGAGCAGTTGCGCGGCCCGGGGATGCCTGGGGAGCATATCTGCGCCAGCAGGCGCCCGTCGAGGGCGGGGAGCGGTTCGGGCACGGGCAGGTCTCCATCCCGGCGCAGCATGCTCAGCCAGGCCAGCTCCAACTGGATGGCTTCGGCGGTCTGGTAATCGGGCTGGTGGATGCGCAGCAGGTACTGGCCGTCTTCGAACAGCTCGCTGGCGCGGGCGGCTGGCGGGGCGGGTGGGCGTCCCTGTGGGGGCGCCCCTACCGGTCCGCTGGGGGATGCATAGACGCGGAACAGAGTGTTGCCTGCGTCCATCAGCAGCTCGAACCGGGCGTCGTGAAGCCCGTAAGCTTGCAGGGCGGCGCGGGCTAATTGGCGGAAGCGGTAGATGCGGGAAAGGTAGGTGAGGTTTTCGAAGGGTTTCATCGGATTTCTTGCCCGGCCCTGGCAGGGATGCGGCTGGCGGCCTGCTCACCGATCCCATTATAGCACAGCCTGGGGCGAACGCGCTTCAGCGCGCTTGTTGTGCCAGCGCCCGAATTCATTCGGGCAGAACTGGGGTGAACGCGCTGAAGCGATAGGCGCGCAACCTTAGAACGGCGATTTGCCCAGGGTCTCATATTCGTTTTCGGCATCGTGAAAAGCCGACGCCGCTGATAACCCTTTCAGGCGTGGGCCGTCATCGATTTCGCTAATCTGCTCCAGCCAGGCGTTAATGGCCTGCTGTTGGTGATGTACCTGGTGCCGCGTTTGCCGCTGGAACATATTACCATAACCGAGCGCGCACCGCGGTGTCTTATTAGCATTACTCGGCAGGATGCGTTGTCAGTCTAATCTGTAAAGGTCCATCATACGGCGCGGCATCTGTGGGTAGATGCCTGGATTGTGTTTAGAAATACGCCGCTTTATGGTAAGATCATACTGATGTAAAAAACGACAACCCATAAGCGCAAGTTCACTCTAAGTTGCTTCCTGGAGGAGGAGAGCGATGAATAGAAACAATCCCCTTGTTTTCCTGTCCATGATCGCCTTGTTGTCCTTGCTGCTGGCAGCCTGCGGTGGAGCAGCGCCGACTCCGCCGCCCGCCGCCCCAACAATCGGGGCGGCCAAACCGTCCGCCTCTCAGCCGGCCACCACCGAGCCATCCGCTCCTGCGCCGGCCGCCACAGAACCGCCGGCTCCTGCTGCCGCCGAGCCGGTCGTGCTGCACATCGGCTGGCTCGGCAAGCCGGATACGCTCAACCCGGCGTATGCTTTTCTCACCGAGGCCTACCTTGCCTTCGACCTGATCTATGGTACGCTGGTCACTGAAAGCCCCGGCGGCGAATACGTCGGCGAGCTGGCCGAATCCTGGGAGCACTCGGAGGACGGGCAGACCTGGACGTTCAAGCTCAAGGATGGCGTCACCTGGCATAACGGCGAGCCATTCAGTGCTGAACAGATGGCCTGGGCAATCAACGCTGTGATCCAGAACCCGGACGGTTGGGCCACCAACGCCGCCTACGTGGGCGGTTTCAAGGAGGCCAAAGCCCTCGACGACAAGACGGTGCAGATCAGCCTGGAAAATCCGATTGGCAACATGGAATACCGCGTCTCGTTCCTCTACGCCGTCTACCCCCCGGATTTCGAGAAATTTACCACGCCCGAAGACTTGCAGAACTTCCCTAACGACCAGCCGGTGGGTACGGGCGCCTTCAAGCTGAATACCTTCGACAAAGATAAGGGTGTGTTGATCCTGGAAGCCCACCAGACCTATCACGGCAATGTACCGAAGATCGACCAGGTTATCTTCCAGACCTTCGATAACGCCGACGCCATGGTGCAGGCGCTCAAGGTGGGCGACGTGGACGCCCTCAACGAAGTGCCCTTCAGCGCTTTCGAGACGGTAAAAGGTTTCGAGAACGTCAAGGCGGTGCAGACGCAGGGGCGCGGCCTGGATGAGCTGATCATCAACACGGTGCCTGCCGATCACGACCCTGCCCCCAATCGCAACCCTGCCCTGGAAGACCCGCAGGTGCGCCTGGCGCTGGCGTATGCCATCAACAAGCAGGACCTGGTGGAGATCGTCCTGCAGGGCCTGGGTGAGCCGGGCGCTACCATCATCCCGCCCAGCCTGGGCGGCGGCTTCTGGCACAACCCGGTGCAGGATGTGCCCTTCGACCTGGAAAAAGCCAACCAGATCCTGGAAGACGCCGGCTACGTCAAGGGTGCGGACGGGGTACGCGCCAAGGGCGACATCCGCCTGGAATTCCGCCTGCAATTCGCCTCCGACAGCTCTTCTTATCCGCGCGCCGCCGACCTGATCAGCGGCTGGTTGAAGGAGATCGGCGTGCAGGCGCCGCCCGAGGCGGTCGACCCTGACAGCCTGACCGCCGCCATTACTCCCACCGGCGATTACGACCTGGTCATCTGGGGCTGGGTCTCCGATCCCGACCCGGATTTCATGCTCAGCGTGATGACCAGCGACCAGTTCGTGGAGGGCGGATGGAGCGACAGCGGTTATTCTAGCCCCGAGTACGACCAGCTTTACCTCGACCAGCAGGCGGAGGTGGATCGCGAGAAGCGCAAGGAGATCGTGTGGAAGATGCAGGAGATGGTCTACAACGACCGTCCCTACATTGTGCTGTGGTATAACATTGATCTGGAAGCCTACCGCACCGACCGTTTCACCGGTTTTGTCGAGTCGCGGCTGGGCATTGCCAGCTCGCATTCGCTGCAGCGGGTTGAACCAGTGAAGTAAATGCCACTGTAGAGAAGGCGAGTATCCCTCGCCTTCTCTACAACAAAAATTATGAGCCGCCGCGACTATTTGCTTCGTAAAATTGGCTTCGCCCTGGTCACCCTGGCAATTGTGGTGATGCTGAACTTCTTCTTATTCCGCATCCTGCCGGGCGATCCGGTGCGGGCGGTGATCGGGCGCAATATTCGCATCTCTGTCGAGACGCAGGCCGCGCTGCGCGCTCAGTTCGGATTGGATAAGCCCATCTTTCCCGACCAGTTTTTCGCTACCCTGGGGCAGTGGGCGCACGGCAACCTGGGCGTGTCCTGGTCTTTGCGCCAGCCGGTGGGCGAAGTGTTGGCTGCCAAGCTGGGTAATACCCTGCTGCTGCTGTCGCTGGGCCAGGTGCTTTCGATTGCCTTTGGCATTGCCCTGGGGCTGGTGGCAGGATGGAAGCGTGGCACGCCGCTGGACGTGGCCGCGCTGACTTTTTCGCTGGTGGCCTGGGCCATGCCCACCTTCTGGCTGGGCATCATCCTGCTGGCGGTGGGCAGCGCCTGGTTTGGCCTGCCCACTGGCGGTATCGTCTCACCGGGCAACGTGGGCAAGCCGTTGCTCAGTGTGCTGCCCGACCTGGCGGAGCACCTGATCCTGCCCACCCTGACGCTGACTATCCTCTACCTGGGCGAATACATGCTCATCATGCGCTCGTCGGTGCTGGAAGTGCTCAGCGAGGACTATATCCTCACCGCTCGGGCCAAGGGGTTGAGCCACTGGCAGGTGCTGCGCCGGCACGCCATGAAGAACGCCATGCTGCCCATCGTCACCCTGGTGGCGCTTAACCTGGGTTTCGTTGTCTCCGGGGCGATCTACGTAGAGACGGTGTTCTCCTACGATGGGCTGGGCAAATTGTTCCAGACCGCCCTGGTGAAGCAGGATTACCCGCTGCTACAGGGCGCTTTCTTGCTGCTGGCGGTGAGCGTAATCATCGCCAATATGTCGGCGGATATTTTGTATCTTTACCTGGACCCGCGGGTGAAGACGTCATAGCGGTCAGTGATCAGCAGTCAACGTCAATGGTCAGTGAGCAAATAGCGATGAAGCGGAGCGCGTTCAGCAAAAACCTGGCAGCTTTTTGGAAGGTCTTTCGTCATAGCCAAATGGGCATGCTGGGGGCTTTTCTGGTGGTGAGCGCCCTATTCGTGGCGATTTTTGCGCCGCTGCTCACGCCTTACAAGCCCAACCAGACCATGCGGGATGCCAACGGGCGGGCAATGACTTTCGCTTCGCCAGGCGAGCATCCCCCGCTGGGCACCGACGACGCCGGGCGGGACGTGTGGACGCAGCTTATCTATGGAGCGCGCATCTCGCTGGCGGTGGGTTTCCTGGCCGGTTTCGTGGCCATGTTCATTGGCACGCTGCTGGGCGTGCTGTCTGGTTATTTCGGCGGCGGGCTGGACAACCTGATCATGCGTACCACCGATATCCTGCTGGTGATCCCCGACCTGCCCTTGATTCTGGTGCTGGTGGCCACCCTGCGTCGTCTGGAACTGCGCATCTCTCCGGTGCTCATTCTGGTGCTGGTCATCGGCCTGTTGTACTGGACCACCACGGTGCGGTTGATCCGTTCCCAGGTGCTCAGCCTGAAAGAGCGCCAGTTCGTGGCCCGCTCGCAGGCCATTGGCGCCGGAGCGGGGCACATCATCCGCGTCCACATTCTGCCGCAGGTGATGCCGCTGGTAGTAGCTAACACCGTGCTGATTATCTCTACTGCTATTCTGGTCGAATCGGGGCTGGCTTTCCTGGGATTGGGCGACTCCACGCGGCCTTCCTGGGGCACCATGCTCAACTTTGCCTTTGACCGCAGCGCCATCTCCAACGGGGCATGGTGGTTCTATCTGCCGCCCGGGCTGGCTATCGTGTGGGTGACGCTGGGTTGCGTGCTGCTGGGCAACGTACTGGAGCAGATGCTCAACCCGCGCCTGTCCTCGCACCATCTGGAGAGCGAAGCCGGGATGGTAGAGCGGGCAGTGAAC
The DNA here is from genome assembly GCA_964595435.1 of uncultured Anaerolinea sp. Taxonomy (GTDB): domain Bacteria; phylum Chloroflexota; class Anaerolineae; order Anaerolineales; family UBA4823; genus RBG-16-57-11. Next base: position 7,151 of record CAZQQJ010000048.1, read on the forward strand.
CGTGCACAGGATGTTCGAAGTGAACCAAAATGACTTGTCTTCTCAGGGCAATACCCCCTTGCTCAGCGTGCGGAACCTGAGCGTCGATTTTGTCGGCGCGTCGGGGGAGCGGGCGCATGCCCTGGAAGATGTATCTTTCGACGTCTATCCCGGGCAGACGCTGGGGCTGGTGGGCGAATCGGGCTGCGGCAAGACCACTACCCTGCTGGCGGTGATGCGTTTACTGCCCAGTTCCGGGCGTATTACGAATGGCGAGGTGTTGTGGGCGAAGGATGAGCCTCGCTCTCGACCTCTCTTTACATCTTCGGAGAGAGGGGAGCGTGTACAGGAGCAGGCCGATCTGTTGTCGTTGAGCGAGGCCGAGATGCGCCGCTATCGCTGGAGGAAGATGGCTATCGTCTTCCAGGGGGCGATGAACGCCCTCAACCCGGTGGCGACGGTGGGCGAACAGATCGCTGAGGCGATCTTGCAGCACGAGACACTGGAGCGGAGCGAGGCGGCGCGGCGGGTGGAGGCGCTGCTCGACCTGGTGGGCATCGCCCGCTCGCGCATGGACCAGTACCCGCACCAGTATTCGGGCGGCATGCGCCAGCGGGCGATGATTGCCATGGCCCTGGCCTGTCGGCCGCGCCTGCTCTTCGCCGACGAACCTACCACCGCCCTGGACGTGATGATCCAGGCTCAGGTGCTCGATCTGCTGCAAAACATCCAGGCCGAGCTGGGGTTGGCGGTGGTGCTCGTCACCCACGACCTGGGGGTGATCGCCGAGATGTGCGACAGCGCGGTGGTGTTGTACGGCGGCAAGGTGGCCGAATATGCCCCGGTGGATGCGCTGTACAACGCTCCCCTGCATCCCTACACCCAACGCCTGCTGGGAGCTTTCCCGGACTTGAACCGTCCCATCCCGCAAGTGGGCGAGGCAGGTTATACTCTGGCCTCGATCCCCGGCGCGCCGCCGCGCCTGAACGATCTGCCGCCCGGCTGCCGTTTCGAGCCGCGCTGCCACCGGCGCACGCCGCTCTGTGCGCTGCGCGCACCGGAATTGGTCGATGTATCCATAGGCCCTAAGGGTTTCCAAAAACCCTCAGGGCCTGACACCCCCCCGGATGAGAAAGACCTGACAGGTTTCCAAAAACCTATCAGGTCTGAAACGCCTGTTCTTTGCGTTCATCGCGTGGCCTGCCATCTGTTGGATCAAAGCCTGTCTACCGTACCAGCGGAGGGCGCTGAGCGATGATCACTTCCCAGGATTTCACCGAAAATCCCCCGGGCGGTGCAGCCGTCTCACCGGTCGATGCTGCTGCTGGTCGCCATCCGTCGCCTGGCACCCCCCCGTCCCTTCTCGAGGTGCGCGGCCTGTACAAATACTTCCCCGTGCGCCAGACGCTGCTCGATGGGCTGCTCCGCCGCCCACCTGAGACGGTGAAGGCGGTAGATGGCGTCTCGTTCAACCTGGGACGCGGCGAAGTGCTGGCCCTGGTGGGCGAATCGGGCAGCGGCAAGACCACCATTGCCCGCACGCTGATCGGCCTGGAAGAACCCACCGCCGGGCAGATTTTCTTCGACGAGCGGCGTGTGGAGGCTGGTAGGCAGGGCGGCCTGGCGCAATTCGGAGGCAGGCAAACAACCCTGGGAACAGGCGCGCCGGTTCGTCCAGGAGCGCAGGCCAACACGGAGGCCGGCGCCGCAAATGCGGGTGGAGAGGGTTATCCTGGGATGTCGCTCCACCGGCTGCGCCAGCAGGCGCAGATGATCTTCCAGGATCCCTACGAATCGCTCAATCCCCGGGCTACCATCTTCGATATCGTCGCCGAGCCGCTGCAGGTACACCGCCTGGCGCGGCAGCCAGGGGAACGACGGGAGCGAGTGGCCGCCGCCCTGGAAGATGCCGGCCTGCGTCCGGCGGAAGATTATTTCCAGCGCTACCCGCACGAGCTTTCCGGCGGGCAGCGCCAGCGGGTGGTCATCGCCGCGGCTATGGTCCTGCACCCGCAGTTATTGCTGGCCGACGAGCCAGTCTCCATGCTGGATGTCTCCATCCGCGCCGAGATTCTCAACCTGTTGCGCGATCTGCGCCGGGAGCATGGGGTGAGCATCCTGTTCATCACCCACGATCTGAGCACGGTGGCCTATTTCGCCGACCGCGTGGCGGTGATGTACCTGGGGCGCATCGTGGAGAGCGGCTCCACCGGCGAGGTGCTGCGCCAGCCGCGTCACCCCTACACCCAGGCGCTGCTCTCGGTAGCGCCGGTCGCCAACCCGCGCCTGCGCCGCAAGCGCATCATCCTGCAGGGCGAGACGCCCAACCCGTTGCACATCCCACCCGGCTGCCGCTTTCACCCGCGCTGCCCGCTGTCCTTCGACCTGTGCCGGGAAGTCGACCCGGCAATGGAAGAGATTTTAGACCCTGAGGGTTTCCAAAAACCCTTCGGGTCTGGCGTGCACCTGGCGGCCTGCCATCTGTTTGATCAAAAATGATGCGATGCGATTCCGCTGTCAGATCGATACGTGCTGATCGATGAGGATAGGGTTACCGTCAGGATCCACCAACATTATACTTGCGGGTCCTGCTGTGCTTTCATCTGCTTCGCTTATCAACTGAACCCCCTGTGCTTTCAGTTGGCGTTGCAGTTCGCGCACGTCTGTGAATGATTCCAATTTCCTGGCATTATGATCCCAACCAGGGTTGAAGGTCAGGATATTTCTCTCGAACATCCCTTGAAACAGACCAATCACGTGATCACCATTCTTGAGGATAAGCCAGTTCTGTGAAATATCGCCCATGAAGACCTTGAAACCAAGCTTTTCGTAAAAATTCTTCGAAGCTTGTATATCTTTTACAGCCAGGCTGATTGAAAATGTGCCAAGTTCCATGTTTTACTCCTTGGTGATCGAACTGCCGGTAGTAGGATATTGGTTTTTACAAAGTGATTTTACTCGAAAAGTGCAAAACGGACAATTCCTATCTGAATTAAATAAAGTGAGCTACGTCCAGAGCGACTCAGGAAACCGTTGGCAGGCTGGTACTGAACTTCTTTCCGTCCTTCTTGCAAAGCGTGCGGATTACGCCGCGGCCCGAGTTTGCCGCGGTAGGCACACCGCCGCCTGGCTCTACCCACTGCCCGGCCATGTAGAAATTTGCCAGGCCGGGCAACGTCTTATCCATCCCTTTGGTCGCCATGTGGACTGTTTCGGTCGAGATCAGCCAGCCCTGCATCGAGCCCTGCCAGTTAGCGGTGTATCGTTCGGCTGTCATTGGCGTCGAGACGTCGACCACTTCAATTTGTCCCGAGATGCCCGGCAGCCGGCGCTCCAACTGGTCGATGACTTTGGCGGCAATGTCCAGTTTCTCCGCCTGGTATCGCTCGGGATTCCGGTAGAGCGGCTTCCAGTATGCGTGATCGGATATAAATAACACGATTACGGCAGATTTGCCGGGAGGCGCCATGGATGAGTCCATGCAAAATTGGCGAAAATCGATGCGATTGATCTTTCCACCGGCGATGTCGATCGGCTCGTCGAGCCAATAGCTGACCATCGGCGCTTCATCGGAGAGATCGCGCGCTACGCCGAGCGAAACCTGGATCCAGGATGGATAGATCGGCAGTTTTTCGTAATTGGCGCGTAGCTTGTCGTTGGCGTACCGGCCTTCCAGCATGTCGAAGATCGTGGCGTGACCATCGGCGGCAGAGATGACGACGTCTGCGCGATGTTTGCTGCCATCGACGAGACGGACACCGACGGCGCGATCGCCTCGACCTGTGGCATTGGGCTCTACCAGTATCTTATCGACTCGTGAACTGTATTGTATCTCGCCGCCGAGATCGAGATAGCGGCGCTCGATGGCCCGTGCGAACTCGAGCGAGCCGCCGATGGGATAACCGGCGTTACGGTTATGCATCGTGGCCAGCATGTACATCAGTCCTGCCATTGGGCAGCAGGTGCCGCCGTGTACGTCGGCCAGGGCTATCAACGCCTGGCGTAGGAAGGGATCACTGAACCGCGCCGCAAATGCTTCCGCTGAAATCTTGCTGTACTTGAGCATAGTGCCTATGAAGGGCAGCATCCGGATGCCCATCTGGATCCCCTCGAGCAGGTTGGATGGGTTATCCAGATCGACGGATCGGGCGATGCGGCGCACGCCGTTGCAGAGTTCCTCGATTGCAGCGGAATCGGCAGCCGAAAGCTCCTTCATGTGGTGTTCCAGTTGATCGATGTCTGTATAAACGGATAAGGCCTGGCCGTCGTTTCCCTCGATGCGTTGGATCACAGCGTGGTCGACGAACTGCCGGCCCTGTACGGCGCCCAGTTCTTGCCAGGTGCGGTTAAGGGCGGTTCCTGCCCTCGAGCCGACCAACCATTCGATACAGCCGTCAAATGTGTACCCCTTGCGTTTCCAGGCGGTGCACAGCCCGCCGGGCTTGTCGTGCATCTCGAAAATCTGGGTCTTGTAACCGTTCATTCGAGTATAGCACCCGGCCGAAAGGCCGGCGATGCCAGCGCCGATAATGATGATGGACTGTGTCATTGGTGTGAAGCCTCGCTTTCCAGCCAAGTGCGTACCACCAGCGCCGCAAGCTTAAGGACTATTTCAGGGACGCCAGGCGAAGAGATCCCAGTCATTATCTTCCAGGATGAGCTGTAATTCAGGATTCGCGTTGGAGTGAGAGAGGATCAAATGCCCGTCCTGAGATACAGTAGCAGCATAACCGGCGCGATCGCAAGTCTCATTCGAGCCACAAAGATGATGAGGCTGGTAGACACCCCTGGTTATGTCGCTGCCATCCAGCCAGGCGTCGACCCAGTAGCTTCGTTCGTATCTGAATATGGTATTTCCAATGGCGCGATAATCTGCGCCACGGGGGCTTTCGATAGATAACACCACATTATCCAGCATGGCGCGGGGTGTAAACAAGATCAAGCGAGAATCTGGAGAACCTGCGAGAAATTTGCCTGTAATTTTCGAGGGATCAAAACCAAGACCGGTCGACTCTCGAGGCGCACTCCAGCCCGGCTGCCATTCGAAAAAACCGGAGGATATGTAAGCGCCTCCATCGCCAGTAGTCCATCGTTGTAGCCATAACTTTCCAGCCAACACGGGTTGTATTGCGGTGACCGTTGGCGTGGGGGTTGGTGTTTCCGTTGCAAGGGTAGCGAAGGTGCAAGATATTACCAGAAAGATGACGGCAGCGATAAGGAGCGAGAACAGCAGGCTTTTCTTGGGCATTTCATCCCTCCGGAAATAAATTAGGTCGCTGCCTGGGTGTGGGCTGCCAGGGGAATTCTCCGCGCTGAACGAAAAATCTCCATACCTGATCAGGCTCAACCTGTTATCCAATCGCTGGATGTATATTAATTGTACAACCAACAAGCCAACCAACGCAAGCCAGAAATTAAGAGAGGCCGATCTCACAACGGATAGCGTTTATTAGGAAGCATGGCCTAAAAAATTAGGCCATCTGAGCGCTTGTAGAAGCGCCGGTTTTGCGCCATAATAACGGCATGGAGCGAAATGGCATGTTTGGAAAGGAATCGTCCTATGCCACGAATTCAGCCCAATCGAACTTCGCCCATCACGGCCTCCTCCCAGGCCACGTACAACCCCACCACAGGCGAATATAACGACAGTCTCAGCGGTGAGTATCTCTGGTCGAGCGTCAATACCCGAGAAGCTACCCCCGACGTGACGACGCCTTATACCTGGTCGGCATTGCGCACTGGATTTGCCCAAATGACCATGCTGCCTGGCTACCTGCCGGTCGGGAATATATGCGGTCGCGTTTACAACAATGCCACCGTGGGGGCGAGCGTATTTCAGGCGCTTGGCCGGGGAAATACATTCGATGAAACCAGCAGGGAATTGTATGGCATCGATCCGAACGCCATCGGTGAGTGGAACCTCTCTCTGATACCGATCGGTCTTTGGGACAGGGCGCTTATCCTGCGCAACGTGTTCCGCATCCTGTCCAACGTTCGCAAGGCGGTGAAGAGCATATACACCTTTCTCGACACCAATCTGGCCTGGTGCGAAACACAACATCGCGACCTGTCCGTTCTCGGAAAGGGAGAACTGCTTCGCTGGTCGGACCAGGTTTATCAATCCTACATTATCAAGAGTTTCTGGTGGATGGCCGGCGGCGCCATCACACAGGCGAACCTGGTCAGTAAACTGCGCAAGGACCTGCTCAAAATCGTCGGCCTGGATGACACTGTTGCGCTCCTGTCCAATGTAAGCAGCGAGGGCGAATTCCTGTCCAGCCTGGGGATCGTTGCCGGCCTCGACCGGCTGAGGCGCGGGCAAATGAGCCGGGAGGAATATCTGAAGAATTACGGGCACCGTGGCCCGCATGAAGTGGAATTATCCCTCCCCCGCCCGGCAGAAGCCCCGGACTGGATCGATGAGCAATTGGGTGGCCTGGAGCGCGCCCCGGTCGATGTGGATACACTGTTACAGGAACAACGCGCTCGCTACGAGGATGCGTTGAAGAAGCTGCAAAAGGCCACCCCGCGCGAATTCGCTTCATCCCTGCACAGGATCCAGGAAGCTGCCCGCCTCACCCGCTTACGGGAAGCAGGACGTTCCGAAACCATCCGCACCTTATGGGTCGTGCGTGCCTTCGTCTTGCGTGCGGGCGCCTTGTGTGGCCTGGACGAGGAGGCCTTCTTCCTGGAGCATGAAGAAATCCTCCGCCTGCTCGCAGGGCAGGATAATTTCACCGACCAGATCCCTGCCCGAAAAACGGCTTACCAAAAATTCGCTGCCTTGCCGCAATACCCAACGCTTATTATGGGGCGCTTTGATCCTTTCGCGTGGGCGGCTGACCCCAATCGCTGTACGGATGTTTTCGATGCCACCGGGTGCATCACCAGGCGATTTGCGAATCAGATCAAGGGGCTGCCTGGATCGGCAGGGCGAGCCGAGGGCCGGGTGCGCATCCTGGACTCCCCCGATGAAGGCGACCTGCTCAAGCCTGGCGAAATCCTGGTGGCAATCACCACCAACGTGGGCTGGACGCCGATCTTCCCGCGCGCCGCGGCCGTGGTGACCGATGTGGGCGCGCCGCTTTCGCACGCCGCCATCGTCGCCCGCGAGCTGGGCATCCCCGCCGTGGTCGGCTGCTTCAATGCCACGCGGGTTCTCAAAACCGGCGATCGGGTCCGTGTGGACGGGGCGCGCGGCATCGTCGAAATTGTGGATAAAGAAGAGCGAACAGCAAGGGATTACCTGACCACTAGCGACAAATAGATCAGAGATTAAATCAACTTTTCTTCCACCCCCAGCCAATAGGATGGATGCTGTAACCCGGTCGGCGGATAAAACTCGTCATGCGTGTAGCGGAAGCCGAGCTTCCCCAGAAGCTGCCGGGAGGCCTCGTTCTTCGGGTTGTGCCCGGCGAACAGCCCCTTTGCCTTCAATGGTCCGAACGCATAGCCGATCACCGCGCGTGCGGCTTCCAGCGCGAAGCCGCGCCGCCAGTGCTTTGGGCGGATGTGGAAGCCGATCTCGTAAACCTGTTTCGTCAAGTCATATGGCCTGAGGCCGCAGCAGCCCACCAGATCGCCATCTTCGAGCAGAAAGATCGGCCAGTATTGCACCCCGTATTGTGCGTCGTTGGCGATCTCTTTGCCCAGCCGCTCGCGTACCTGCTCATCTGTCAGCTTCCCCCGCGCGTCGATCAGCCTCGTCACCTCGTAATCGCCCCACAGCGCCAACGCCAGCTCAAAATCATCTTCCTGCCAGCGGCGAAACCCCAGGCGGTTTGTGCTCATAAAGTATTTCATGCGATGATCTTCTGGATGGTACTGAAAACCCATATTTGTAGATGAAGAATTCATAAACTCTCTAAATTCCCCGGTTCGTTCGGCCTAACCTTCTATTTTCTCCAGCCTGAAAACCGGATACTGCGCCGCCATCTTCTCAAACTCCGCGAGCGGCGCATCTTTGCTGACCGGTATGTGTGGCCGTGCCCCGGGAGCAAGTTGCAGATAAGCCTTCAGGATGGGCGCCCTGTATTGGACGTCCACCTCTTTCAGGATGACTTGCTCCGTGATACCGTGGCGGAGCGTCGCACGCCCACCGGCCGCCCGGATGTTTTGCACCCAGTTGGCTTCATCTCCCAGCATGGATACCAGGTAGCGCTCTCCGTTGATCACCGTCATCGCCAGCGGAAAGCTGATCGTTTTCCCCGACCGCCGCCCCACGACCTCCAAAGTGACCAGGTAGTTGGGCGCTATTCCGGACGAATGAATGGTCGCCCAGCCCCAGTTGAGTATTTTCGCTAACGTATGGGGGCGTCCGCCACGGTACAACCATCTTTTAAAGGCCACTTTTACCTCCGAGATCAGGGATAGCGCGCTGCCGCCCTTATTTGGGTAATGAGCGATCAGGCGATTTGCCTCTCACTTCACTCGATAAACAACGCCTTGGCAAAGATCTTGGCGAAATCCTTCTCGGTGGTCAATTCCACGTATTCTACCTGCCGGGCGATCTGCGCTGCCTGTTCCCGCTCGGCCAGCGAGAGCAGCGCCATGCGCGCCCCTGCACCCGCCGCGTTGCCCACCTGTACGAAGCGCTGCCGCTCGATGCGCGGGAACATTCCGATATCGATCCCGCTCTGTACATCCAGGTACGTACCGAACGCCCCGGCGATGATCACCGTATCGATGTCCTGCTCGCTGATCCCTGCTCGCTGCAGCAAAACGTTTACCCCGGCCCGCATGGCTCCCTTGGCGAGCTGGATCTCGTTCACGTCTGCCCGGCTGAAAGTGATCTCCGTCTCGCCGTCCTCGCCCACTTCGGCCACCACGAACTCGGCGCCGTGCACCCCTTTGCGGATGCGCGGGTGATAACCGTTTGTCGCCATCGACCCGTTGCGCTGGATAATTCCTGCCTTTCGCATCTGTGCCACCAGGTCCAGGATACCCGAGCCGCACAACCCTACCGGCGGGGCGCTTTCCACGGTCTGAAACCACACCTGTTCTTGCCGGATGAGCACCTTCTCGATGGCCCCCGGCGCGGCGCGCATCCCATGCCGGATGTGGGCTCCCTCGAAGGCCGGCCCTGAGGCCGTCGAGCAGGCGAAATGTTTCCCACCTGCCTTCAGGCTGATCTCGGTATTGGTGCCGATATCCATTCCCAACGTCACACCTGGGCGCTCGGCCAGCCGGGTGGCCAGCAGCATTGCCACGTGGTCTGCTCCCACGAAACCGGCGATATTGGGCGGCAGGTACACCGCAGCCCCCGGGGCCAGCTCCAGCCCCAGGTCGTATGCGCTCAGGTAGAGCGGCGCGCTCTCTGCTGCTACGTAGGGTGCCAGGCCCAGTTGTTTTACCGGCAGCCCGGCGAACAGGTGGTGCATGGCTGTGTTGCCGACGATCGCCGCATCGGCGATATCCTGCACCTGTCGCCCCGCCTGGCTGCACAACTGGCGGGCCAGCCCGTTGAGTGCATCGACGATTGCCGTTCGAAGTTGCTCGCCGCCTTCCGGGTGGCGCAAGGTGTGCCCGATGCGCGCCATCACGTCTTCACCATAAGCGATTTGTGGGTTCATCGCTCCTGCCAGCGCTAACGTCTCTCCGCTGGCCAGGTCCACCAGGTAAGCCGCCAGCTTGGTCGTGCCGATGTCCACTGCCAGGCCCAGGGCAGACGTGCCCGCCGGGCGCACCCCAATTACCTCGTTCCCGCGTACGAAAACGCTGGGGCGGAAACCCGCCTGGCGCAAGTCGGGCGAGAGCGTGCGCAGGACGTGAAGATTGACGGAGAGATCGGGCATGTCCAGCGCTTCGCCCAGCCGCCTGGCGTCGGAGCGCAAATCGGTCAGCGTCGGCGCGGCCATCTCGGCTAGGTGAGCGTGTACCGCCGGTTGTAGATGGATATCCGGGAGCTGCCCCTCGGTCTGTGTGCGCTGCGCCGTGGCCAGCGAAGTGGGCGGCACATACACGCGCACCTCGCCGGCGATGTTTGCCTGGCAGGCCAACCGCCAGCCTTCCTGCAGGTCCGTCTCGTTCAGTTCGGCTTCCTCGGTAAGGCTCGGCGGAGATACCTGTCCGGCCATCACCCGCACCAGGCAGCGCCCGCACACCCCTTCGCCGCCGCACACTGCCGTGAGCATCACCCCGCCACGCTGCGCTGCCTCCAGCAAGCTTTCCCCTTTCTTGCACTGTACGCGCCGTCCCAGCGGCTCGAAGTCGATTTGATAATGTGTTGGGTTATTCATTATGGCTGGGAATCCTGTTTTCATGGTGTACCCCCTAAAGGTCTCCGAGACTCTTAGGGATTACAAATGTCTCAACTCAACTGACCGGCTGCAAACCCTCGATGTGTGCCCGCGTCGCCTCCTGTGCAATTTGTGGATCGCGCGTCTGTAAGGCATCGATCACCGCCTGGTGGCGGGCGGCCAGCTCTTCCAGGGGCAGGGACGAACGGCGCATGGTGATCAGCGTGTATTGCCCCAATTGCAAGTTGTCATAGATCCGGCGCAGCAGCTTGTTGCCCGAAAGATCGACGATCAGCATGTGAAACTGCCAGTCGTAACGTGCTGCCGAGATGAAATCCTGCGCCCGGGCCATTTCGATCATCTTATCTTTGATTGCGGTTAGCGCTTGCAGGTCTTCATCGCTGACCTGCGGGGCAGCCTGCGCTGCAGCCAGCGCGTCCAGCGGAGCGCGCACCGTGTAAATCTCGTGCATATCTTCGATGGTCAGCATGCGCACGACTGCCCCTTTGTGTGGCTCGCGCTCCAGAAAACCCGCGCTCACCAGGTCGCGGATGGCCTCGCGCACCGGCGCCTGGCTGATGCGCAACTGCCGGGCGAGCTGGCTTTCTACCAGCCGCTCGCCTGGCAGAAATTCGCCGCGCTCGATGCCATCCAGAATATATTGTTTGACCTGGTCGCTCAGCACCATCCGGCTGATCCCGTTGGTCCCTTCGGCAAGCTCAGGGGTGGAGTAGTGGTCCATCGTAATCATTACGCCTCGGGCAATAAACGTTCCGCTAATTTTACAGGAATTTCTCCAATTCGTCGAAGATTAATTGCGGCGTGGCGGCCCGGATCATGTAATAAGGCCGTGGCTCGGCAAAGCGATGACCGAAGTCGGCCCGCTTTTGCCGCTTTTCTTCGGTATCGATGATCGGCATGACCAACCCTGGCGAAAGGAGCTGGTTCAGCCCGAAATAATTCATCATCGAATGAAAGCCCTGGTATTCTTTTTCGAACTGCCCCAATTCTTTGAGCGATGTGGCGTAGTTGCCATCGATGGACGGCAGCACCACGATGTCGATGTTGCTGGGCTCCAGGTAGTGCCGTACCTCGGGCGCCTTTCCGAACAGCTTGGTCACGCCCTCGTCCTGGTTGGCCAGGTCAGAGCGTTCGGTGCCCCTGGCGCGCTTCACCAGGTACACGTTCAGCGATCCCATTGCCACCCAGCCGTTCTCGTCGATCACCGTCGTCTCGGTCGAGATATTCAGCCCGCCGCGCCGGCAGCCTTCGAGCTGGCACATGGTCTTGCCGTGGTTCGACTCGCCACCCAGGAACAGGATTGTTTTGTCCTTGTAATGCACCGCCGAGGCGTGGAAGGGATGCAGCCCGATCTCTTCCAGGCGCATCGCCAGCATCGATACCGTGATCTTCTGGATCTCGCCGGCGAACCATTCGCCATCCAGATCCAGTGTATCGTTGGCGTAGCGGATCGCTTTCACCGGCACGTCCGGCTTCCACAGGATGTCTACATGCTGGCGTGTCACCTGTTCGGCCACCTGGACCTGGGCCAGCCGGTAGTTCAAAAAGGTGAAATCCGTCTCTTGCATGAAAGCCGTGTAATCCGCCTGGCTTTGAATGTCGAAACGCAGTTGCGCTTCTTTGGAATAAAATTGTGTAGAAGTTAATGGCATAAGTCCTCGCTCAATGGAGTGATGAGTAATCGGTCGATACGTAATCAGGCCATTCGTTGATCATCGATTACTGATCACGGGATCACTCATTACGATAACGTCGTAATCGGCCGGCTCTGCAACAGATAAAATTCACCGTCCTCCGCGCCCCATTCGATATCCTGGGGCGAGCCGAAGTGCGCTTCCACCCGGTTGCCCATCTTGACCAGCAGTTCCAACTCCGCCTCGTTCAACACAGGTTGCATCTTCAATTCGTCGGGCACCGGCACTTCGATGCACCCGCAGGCATGGTCTTTGGTGAACATTATACCTTTGGGGGCGATATACTTGAAGCGCAGCTCCATCGTCTCGCGGTCTACCTTGAAGTGGTCGGGCGTGATCGACCCGGATACGATGCCTTCGCCCAGCCCGTACACCCCTTCAATGACCATCTGGTACGGGTTGCGCGACACCGGATCCACGGTAAAGATCACCCCGGCCTTGTCCGCGTTGACCATTTTCTGCACTACCACTGCCATGGAAACTTGCGTGTCGTCGAACCCGTTGCGGTAGCGATAATAGATCGCCTGGCAGGTGTAGAGCGACGACCAGCAGTTCAACACCGTGCGGATCAACTCCTCGTCGCCGTAAACGTTCAGGTACGTGTTCTGCTGCCCGGCAAAGCTGGCGCCCACCAGGTCTTCGGCGGTGGCGCTGGAACGCACCGCCACCGGAGCGTTCTCGCCCAGGGCGTGATACCGCTCCAGGATCTCGGCGCACAACCCGGCATCCATGTCCTGTTCTGCAAACATCGCCCGGATCTCCACTTCCACGTCCATCAGGGCCTGGTTGTTCTCGCGGTCGATGGTGCTCAGGCGTTCGCGTACCCTGCGTTCCAGCCCGGAGCTTTCGAACATTTTACGATACGCGGCAGAGGTGATCACAAACCCGGGCGGAACCGGCAGCCCCGCCTGGGCCATATCACCCAGGTTGGCTCCCTTCCCACCCGCAACCGGCACATCCTGGCGGCTAATTGCCGAAAACGGTAAGCAGAACTGGCTCATCGATCAGCTTCCTTAATTCATGTCGTAAGATTGCGCGCGACGCGGCGACGCACGTTACACAAAAACCCTAACCGCCCGCCATCGGCGGGAACAGCACCACCTCGTCGCCTTCAGCCAACGGGTGGGCGTAATCATCGACCGCAGCCTGGTTGACCAGTACCTGGAAGGTGTGATCGACCGGCGTATCGAAGATCTTCGTCCCCAGTCTCCGCTCCAGCCTCAGGGCGATGAACAGGTCTTTCAAGCAGGCCGGGTCGGGCAGGTCGAGCGCCATTTCCCCGCGGGCGTTGCTGTGGGGCGGCAGGTATTCCCGCAAGTACGAAAAGACCCGCAGTTGCACTTTCATCCGGCGCTGGCTCCATTCCTGCTCAGGCGGTTCGTAAGGTCAATCCTCGAAAATGGCCACGGCTCGCACCGGCGCTGCCGTGGAGTTTACCCATTTGATCGGGAAGACGCTCAACTTGAAGCCATACGGCCGGGGCAGCTTGTCCAGGTTGGCCATGTTTTCCAGGTGATAATATTCCCGGTCGATCATCACCTTATGCGCCGGCCAGAACTCCTTGCTCTCGAACATGGCCCACACCGGGCGGTCGTAGGTGCCCGCATCGATCCCGGTCATCTTCACGCCCTGATCCAGCAGCCAGTTGGTGGCGCTTTCGGTCATCCCGCTCTGCTCTTTCAGGTAGCGCTCCTCGTTGTTGTAGCGGCACGCCCCGGTATAAATCAACACAATGTCCAGCGGCTTGATCGTGTAATTGATCTTCTGGCAGGCGGCGATCATATCTTCTGCCGTAATCCCATAACCGGCCGGCTTATCGGTGAAATCCAGCACCACACCATCCCCGTAGCAGTATTCCAGCGGAATGCCCTCCGGGCCGGGCGCGTCGCTGCGCATGTGGCGTAGCGAATCGACATGCGTGCCCACGTGATCGCCCTGGATCACCAGGCAGTGCGCTGTCAGCCAGGTGGTGCCGTATTTGGCCGCTCCCACCTTGGTGGCAAACTCCTCCCAGGTCTCCAGCATGGTGATCACCGGGCGCATCACCCGCGGGAACACCACCATGTCGCTGTGTACTTCCATGCTCAAGTCAATCAAAGTAGCCATATTCTCAATCCTCGTCGTCTGTCGAGACCCTCTTCTAAGACCCTAAGGGTCTTTTTTTTTACTGTAACACGATACCATGCCGTTCCAGATCGGCGGCGATATCTTCCAGGTCGTAATCAGCCAGGGTCGCCCTGGTGGGCACGCCCTCGGCGTCCCAGCCATGTTGCTGGTACCAGGCTGCCCGGATAGGCTCCAGGATGTCGTAAACCTTGCCTTTGGCCGGGCCTTCGGGCATAGGATCCTCGGTAAAACGCGGCGGCAGGATGTCATCCTTGGCCCTCAGCCCCAGCCGGGCGTTGTAAGCCCGTTCCAGGTGATTGACTCGCATGGCCGCGTCCAGCAGCTCTTCTTTGTCGATGTCGAAACCGGTGGCCGCCTGGTACAACTGCGGGATGATCTCCAGCATTTTGGTCAGCGTGACGTCCGTCGTATCGGTGTAATAGGTGTAGGGGAACTTGCACACGCCCATCAGATCGGGCAGCGTGATCACGCTCTCCCAACTGTGCAGGTGCCTGACCGCCTCCGCGATGGGTTTCTCATCCAGGCCGTATGCGCCGGGGGCCGAAATACGCAGGTGGTCGCCGCCGCGCGGGCTGACCGCGTAGCGGAAGTTATACACCTTCACCACCCGTGCATCCAACGGGGCCGGGGTCAGGCCTTTGACATGAACCGCGTAACGGCTGGAGCCTTTGCCGATAATCTCGGCCGCGCCTTTCACGCCATGTGCCAGCGTCTCGCCCAGGTAGCCCTCCCGATAGGCGATGCGTCGCACCAGTTCCAGCGCGGTGTGATAGTCGCCCCAGGTCAGTTGCAGCCCCTCGGTCTCTGCGTCGGTCAGGATGCCGCGCTGGTACAGTTCGAACGAAAAGGCCAGCACCCCGCCCAGGTCAAGCGTATCCAGCCCGTAGCGGTCAGCCAGGTCGTTGCCTTTCAGAATGGCCGCCAGGTTGTCGTTGCCGATGCCGGAGCCGAAGGCCGCTGCGGTGCAGTACTCCGGCCCGCCTACCTCCGTGCCGGCGAACTCGCCGTCAGGCACCCGGCACAGGCGGTCACACTTGGTAGGGCAGGTGTAGCAGCCGGTGGTTTTTACCAGATACTGGTTGATCAGCGCCTCGCCGTCGATCTTCTCTTTGCCGGCGAACTGCCCGTACTGGTAGTTCATCGTATTGGTGCCGCCCAGGTGGGTGTGGTGGTCCATCAGCGTGCCCAGGGTACCCCGCCGGGAAAAGTCCTTCAACCGGGCGTCGTTCACTTCCAGCTCGCGCAGCCGGGCCACGCCACGCTTGAATGACTCTGGATCGGCCAGTGGGAATGGCCTGGAGCAGCGCACTGCAATCGCTTTCAGATTTTTGGAGCCCATCACCGCGCCCACCCCGCAACGCGCCGCCAGGTGGTCTTTATCGACCACAATCCCGGCGATCGATACCAGGTTTTCGCCGGCCGGGCCGATCGCCGCAATGCGAAAATGATCTCCCAGCGCTGCCTGCAGCGCGTCGCTGGTTTCGTGCGTATCTTTACCCCATAGATCGGCAGCATCTTCGATCGAAACTTGCAGGTCGTCGATCTTCAGATACACTGGTTTCTCCGCCCGGCCGCGGATGATCACCGCACTGAAACCGGCCCGCCGCAGGTGCGCCCCCCAGAAACCGCCGCCGTTGGCATCCCCGAAAATGCCGGTGAGCGGCGAGCGCACTCCCACCACAAAGCGGGCCGTGGAAAAGGCCGGCGAGCCGCTCAACGCTCCCGGAGCGATCACCATCACGCTTTCCGGGCTGAGCGGGTCCAGGTCGACCGGGTTCAGTTCGTAATTCAAGCGCGAGGTGAAGCCGCGCCCGCCGATGAACCGCCGCGCAAAAGCGGGATCGAGCGGCTCGATGTCGATCGATCCGCTGCTCAAGTCGACCGTCAACCGGTTACCGATAAATGGATTCATGCACGCCTCCAGGAGATCGGTGCGACGCACATTCGAAGTGCGTCGCACCGGACGCCCAATCAGTTTGCTGTTTCGAGGATATCTACCGTGCCAGTAAACCCATTCACCCGTACGCGATCGCCGGTCTTGATGCGGCGGGTAGCGTCACCCGTTCCCACCACTGCCGGGATACCAAACTCGCGCGACACCACCGCGGTGTGCGACAGCACGCCGCCCGCGTCGGTGACCACACCCTTGATCTTCGAGAACACGATCACCCAGGCCGGGTTGGTCATCAGGCACACCATAATCTCACCCTTCTTGACCTCGTCGAACTCGGCCGGGCTGCGCACCACCCGGGCAATGCCCTCGGCCACACCCGCCGCTGCTGGTAGGCCGTTCACCTGCGATGCCACGGCTTTCTTGCCGTCGCGGGCGCGCTCGAAGCGCTCCGGGTAGCCCCACAGCGTGTGGTAGATCTCTTCGTACATGTTCCAGTGGGTCACCGTGCCTACCCAGTCGCGAGGGGTAACCTTGAAGGCATCTTCCCATTTGCGCCGGGCTTCCTTGATCACCGCGATGCCATCGTAGCCCTCGGGGTTGCTCTCGCTCTTCGGGTTGGCCACGTAGAAGCGCAACTGGTCGTACTCCAGGAACATGATGTCCTCTGCGTCACGCAGCAGGCCCATCTTGACCATCTTGCGCCCGATGGCTACCAGCACCAGGCGCATGCGGGCGAACGTGCCCTGGTCGAAATAATAATGGTGGTCGGGGGTCAGCGGCATCATCTTGACCGCCAGGCGCATCGCCTCGATCAGCGCCGCCGATTTGTCCGCCGGGGCATCCGCCGGGATCAGGCCGCGCAGTTCTTCCATCGCCGCCTGCTGGTCCTGCTTGATCTTGGCGTACTCGCTTGGGAAGTCGTAGTCCGAAACCAGGTACCCTTTGATCGTCTCGATGCACGGCGCCGGGTCTTCTACCCACAGTTTATACATGTATTCGTGCGTGTAGAGCGGCTTATAACCATAGTCCTTCAGATAAGCAGTTACCTGCTCCAAAAATGCCTTGCCTGCCGCCGAGTTTTGCAGCGCCGGCAGGATTGCCGATGCTGTTTCTTTAGAATCGAAAATGCTCTTCAGTTCGGGGTTGGCTTTGACTGCCTCTTTCAATTGCCACATCTCGCGCACCGAATCCCAGTTGCGGTCTTCCAACGAGATCAGGATGCGCCCGATCAAGGCCCCGCTCACGTTGGGGATTACCTGGCCAGCCAGGATCTGGAAGGTGAGCGAAGACTGGAACTGCGCCAGGTTGAGGATCCAGTGCAGTCGGAAGTGGCGCTCCTGGATGTCGATGGCTTCTTCCAGGAAGACCATCAGTTCGGGCAAGGAGGCTTTTTCAGTGTCGAAGGTATCCAGGTAATTGAAGTTGGCCTTGATCTCGGGCAGGTAGCGGCTTTGCCACCACTCCAGGAAGTTTTCGGCATAGGTCGGCATGACCATGCCATAATACGGTCCGATCAGCCCCGCTTCCTTGGGATCGCGCGGGCTGATAGCGCTGTACACGTAGCCGTTGACCCGCTTCCCGTTCCAGGCCGCGCCGATGGGAAAGCCAAACCGCCGGTACATGTAATCCAGGGTGGGACCCCACCAGCCGTGCAGGCTGAAATACATCGGAGAGACTGGGTTGGGTACGTGGTTGTCATCGAAGAACCAGAAGAGTTTCTTCTCTTCTTCGTCCTTCCATTCTACGGGAAAGCTCTCGTCGCCGTAGAAGCTGGCTAAAACCTCACTCGTATCGAACATGCGGACCTCCTGTATTGAAGAAAAAACTGGTTCATCTGGATCGCTTGTGTTATAATACAATTATAATCGATTATCGATAATCTATAATAGTGAATTATCCTATGAAAGATTAAAGTTTTTACCGACGGGAGGTTCTTCATGAATGTTTTGCAAGATAAAGTCGCCGTCGTTACCGGCTGTGCCCGCGGCCTGGGTACCCATATTGCCCTGGCCTATGCCCGCGCCGGGGCGCACGTAGCCCTGGCGGACCGCAATACGGCTCCGCTTGGCGAGCTTCAGACGGAAATCGAGCGCCTGGGGCGGCAGTCCTTGTCGCTGGCTGTTGATATCGCCGACCTGCAGAGCGTCGAAGCATGCGCTCGCCGGACGCAGGAGCATTTTGGGCGGGTAGATATCCTGGTCAATAACGCTGCCATTGGCGGGCCGTCTGCGCCACTGTGGGAGATTGACCCGGCGGCCTGGCGTGAATGCCTCGACATCAACACCACTGGCGTCTTCTACTGTTGCCGGGCGTTTCTGCCGGGCATGATCGCCCAGAAATCTGGCTCGATCATCATCATCGGTTCGATGACTGGCAAGCGCGTCCTGGTTAACCGCACCGCCTATGCCACCTCCAAGCTGGCCCTGGTGGGGCTGGCCCGCACCCTGGCCTGGGAGGTTGGACCCTATGGCATTCGCGTCAACGTGATCTCCCCGGGGCCAATGGAAGGCGAGCGCCTGAAGTGGGTCTTTGAGACCCAGGCCCAACAAGAAGGTATCAGCGTCGAAGCCGCCCGGGATCGCTTGCGATCCTCTTCTCCCCTGGGGCAGTTCGTGCCGCCGGAAAACGTCGCCCAGGCCGCTGTGTTTCTCGCCTCCGACCTCTCCGGCTCCACTACCGGCGAAGATTTGAACTGTTCTGCGGGCATTTGCATGTATTAGGTTTTGCGATCAGATGGACGGCGTTCTGCGCCGCCCATCTGATCGTAAAAAGCTGTAGGGGCGGATAGCATCCGCCCGCCACGCTCAGGTGCAATGCACGAAGAACACGTGCAATGCACCGGCCACGCAAAATGGTTCACCACAGTGCCACAGAGAGCACAGAGAAGAGCTTTAGACCAAATAAAGACAAATGATTTTAAGGAAAACGGTTATGGACAAGAGCACCGATCCAGAACAATTGCTTCACTTCTACCAACAGATGTATAAAATCCGGGCCTTCGATGAGCAGGCCAACGAGCTGTATCTGCGTGCCATCATGCCCGGCCTGACCCACATGTATATCGGCGAAGAAGCCGTGGCTGTGGGCGTTTGCGAAGCGCTGAACCAGGACGATTACATCACCAGCACCCATCGCGGCCACGGCCACTGTCTCGCCAAGGGCGCCACCTTTGACCGCATGTTTGCCGAGCTGTTGGGGAAACAGGCCGGCTACTGCCGCGGCAAGGGCGGCTCAATGCACATCGCCGATCAGGAGAGCGGCAACCTGGGCGCCAATGCCATCGTCGGTGGTAGCGCCGGGATTGCCACAGGCGCTGGCCTCTCGATCAAGATGCGCGGCAGCGGCCAGGTGGCGATTTGTTTCTTCGGCGAAGGCGCCCTGGGCGAGGGGCTGATCTACGAAGAGATGAACATGGCCCAACTGTGGAGCTTGCCGGTGGTGTACGTGTGTGAAAACAACCTGTACAACGAGTACACCCATTACACCGAGACGACCGCCGGGACGTTCCTGGGGCGTCCCCAGGCCTTCGGTATGTACGCTGTGGAAGTCGATGGCCAGGATGTGCTGGCGGTTTATCGTACTGCTTTGGAACTGGTCGAACGCGCCCGTTCCGGCAAGGGGCCAGCCTTCCTGCTGTGCGATACCTATCGCTATCGCGGCCACCATGTGGGCGATATCGACCGCACCTATTATCGTTCCAAAGAAGAAGAAAATTACTGGATCACCGAACGTGACCCATTGAAAATTCTGGCCCAGTACATGATCGAGAAGAAACTGGCCGATGCACAAATATTTGAACAGATTGAAAGGGATATCCACAAAGAAGTGGACGAGGCCGTCCAGTTTGCCATCAACGCCCCCTTCCCGGATGTCAGCGAGGTGGATCAACATGTCTACGCTTGAGAAAATGCGCGAGATTACCTTTAGCAAGGCGGTGAACGAAGCCATTGCCGAAGAGATGCGCCGCGACCCGCGCGTCTTCATGATCGGTGAGGACATTGCCGAAGCAGGCACCACCTTCAAAGTCCTCAAGGGCCTGGTGGAAGAGTTTGGCAAAGATCGCATCATCGATACCCCCATTTCCGAAGCCGGGTTTGCCGGGATCGGTGTGGGTGCTGCCATGACCGGCATGCGTCCCATCGTCGATATCATGTTCGGTGATTTCATCACCCTCACCATGGACCAGATGGTCAACCAGGCCGCCAAGATCCATTATATGTCCGGCGGCAAGCTCAAAGTGCCCATGGTCTTCCGCACCACCCTGGGGGCTACCCGC
Organism: uncultured Anaerolinea sp.; assembly: GCA_964595435.1. Lineage (GTDB taxonomy): Bacteria > Chloroflexota > Anaerolineae > Anaerolineales > UBA4823 > RBG-16-57-11. The sequence continues at coordinate 27,380 of CAZQQJ010000048.1, forward strand.
CGCTCAGGAGCGCAGCATTCGCAATCTCTTCACGCCTGGGTTTGCCATATTCCTGGCCTCAAAGTTGCCATCCCCTCCACACCTTACGATGCCAAGGGTCTGTTGAAGACTGCCATCCGTGATGATAACCCCGTAGTCACCTTCGAAGACAAGATGCTCTTCCAGTCCAAGGGATTGGTGCCCGAAGGTGAATATACCATCCCCTTTGGCGTGGCTGACATCAAGCGCGCCGGCACCGATATCACCCTGGTCGGTACCAGCAGCATGGTTCAGGTGGCCCTCGAAGCCGCGGAACGGCTGGCTACCCTGGGTATCTCGGCCGAGGTGGTTGACCCGCGCACCCTCAAGCCGCTCGATACCCATACACTGATCGCTTCGGCCAAAAAGACCAGCCGGGTGATTGTCGTTGATGAAGGCCATTTCAGCTATGGTGTGACTGCCGAATTGGCCTCCATCATTGCCGACGGTGCTTTCTACTACCTGGATGCGCCGGTCAAACGCATGGGCGCCATGGATGTCCCCGTGCCGTTTTCCCCGCCGCTGGAAGACGCCACCGTACCGAACCCGGATGGGGTGGTCGAGATGGCCAAGATGTTGTGCCACCGGGTGTGAGCCGGCGCGCCGAGGAGACCGACCATGTCTAGCGAAATCTTTATGCCTGCCCTGGGCATGAACCAGGAATCCGGTAAGCTGATCGAATGGCTTGTCCCGGAAGGTAGCTCTGTGACCAAAGGCCAGCCCATCATGGTTGTCGAAACCGACAAGGCTACCGTCGAGCTGGAAGCGCCCGCCACAGGAACCCTCACCAACGTAGCTGCAAAGGCCGGCGATGATGTACCGGTTGGCAAGGTGATCGCTCTGATCCTGGAAGCCGGTGAGCCTTCTGCCCCAGGCAAGGTGGTTACCCCGCCCGCCGCTGTCTCCGCTGGCACGAAACCGGCCAGTCCGCTCGCTGCCCGCCTGGCTGAGGAGCATGGTATTGATCTCAGCCAGGTTTCGGCGAGCGGCAAGCGCATCCAGAAGGAAGACGTGCTGGCCTACCTGGCCCGGCAGCGGACCGCCGCTCCTGCCGCAAGCAGCCCGTTGCTGGCTTCCCCCAAGGCGCGCCGCCTGGGGCAAGAGTTGAACGTCGATCTGCGTGCCTTGAAGGGTAGCGGGCCGGAAGGTGCCGTCCTGGCCATGGATGTCATGGGGGCTGTCGCGGCGCGCCAGGCAGCCGCCGTGGCGCTGCCCGCCGCTCCTGTCCCGGCAGCCCCACCCCCTGCCCCCCCTGCTCCGGACGTTTTGCCCGCCAGCCGCATGTGGCAGGTCATGGCTCAGCGCCTGACCGAAAGCTGGCAGACGGTTCCCCACTTCTACCTGGAAGCTGAAGCCAACGCGGCCCGGCTCAAGGCCTGGCGCGCCGGGCTGCTGGAACGCAGTGAGGAAAAAATTACCTTCACCGACCTGATCGTCAAGCTGGTCGCCATTGCCCTGCGCCGGCATCCGCGCCTGAATGCCAGTTGGCTGGACGGGAGCATCCGGCTCAACTCGGCTGTCAATATTGGCCTGGCCATTGCTGTAGAAGACGGCCTGCTGGTGCCGGTCATTCACGACGCCGATCAAATGGGCGTCCAGGCCATCGCCGCCCGGCGCAAGGTGTTGGTCGCCGGCGCACAGGCCAACCGGCTGAACCTGGCCGATTTGAGCGGTGGCACCTTCACCATCAGCAACCTGGGGATGTACAGCAGCGTCGATGCCTTCAGTGCCATCGTCAATCCTCCTGAAGCAGCGATTTTGGCCCTGGGGAGAATTTCTGATAAAATTGTGCCCATCGACGGCCAGCCGGTCGTGCAGCCGATGTTGCGCATGACTCTCTCTTGCGACCATCGTGTCGTTGATGGCGCCCGTAGTGCGGCCTTCCTGCAAACCCTGGTAGCCTTTATCGAGGACCCTCTGGCTGCATTGGATTGAAGAGGTGCGATGCACGTTCTTCGTGCGTTGCACCTGCCATACAAATACTGCAACCAGGAACCGATAACGCGTTGGCCAACTGCCCATCACTGAATGGAGGATACCTCATGGAAATCTGGCGTGTAGATGTGAATTCCCAAACTTTCCACCGGGAACCTGTGCCGGCCGCCTGGGAAAGACTGGGCGGGCGTGGCCTGTTGGCCCGGATTATGCTGGATGAAGTCGATCCGCTGTGTGAACCGCTTGGTCCGAAAAATAAGCTTATCTTTGCCCCTGGCTTGCTGGTGGGGCAGAGGCTGTCTTCGGGAGATCGCATCTCGGTGGGCGGCAAATCGCCTCTGACCGGCGGCATCAAAGAAGCCAATGCCGGCGGGCGCACCGGCCTGCACATGGTGATAATGGGCATCAAAGCTCTGATCCTGGAGAGCAAGCCGGCGACGGACGGCCTGTGGATCCTGCACCTTAGCCAGGATGGAGCGCGTTGGGAAAATGCTGCTGGACTGGCCGGCATGGGCGCCTATGAAGCCACAGCCAGGCTGGTAGCCGAATACGGTAAGCAGGTCGCCATTGCGCTGATCGGTCCCGGTGGCGAGTTTAAGTTGGCTTCGGCGGGCATTCAGAACATCGATAAAGACCGTATCCCCTCGCGCATCGCCGCCCGTGGCGGGTTGGGCGCCGTCATGGGTTCCAAAGGCCTCAAGGCCATCGTGTTCGACAACGCCGGCGGGCAGAATCCGCTCCAGGCAGATCCCGCCGCCTACAAACCGGCCCGCAAGGACCACACCACCGCCATCAACAGCCACCCCCAATCGCTGGTTTACAAAGATTATGGCACTGCTGCTATGACCATGATGACCAATGCCATGAGCGCTCTCCCCACGCGCAACTTTTCCAGCGGTGTCTTTGAAGGGGCCGAAGCTATCAGCGGCGATACATTGCGCGAGACCATCTTGCAGCGCGGCGGCAAAGGCACTCCAAGCCACGCCTGCATGGCCGGGTGCACCATTCAGTGCTCCAATACCTTTGCCGATGAGGAGGGCAATGCGGTGGTTTCACCCCTGGAATACGAAACGATCGGCCTGATGGGTTCCAACCTGGGTATTAGCTCGCTGGATGACATCGCCCGCCTGAACTGGGAGGCCAATGACCTGGGGCTGGATAGCATCGAACTGGGCGCTGCGTTGGGCGTGGCCGCCGAGGCAGGCTTGATGGCCTGGGGCGATGGCCAACGCGCCTTGCAACTGGTGAACGAGATCCGCCAGAACACACCTCTCGGGCGCATCCTGGGCATGGGCGCCACCACTGCCGGCAAAGTGCTCGGCGTGGAACGCGTCCCTGCCGTCAAAGGCCAGGCCATGAGCGCCTATGAACCGCGCGCCATCAAAGGCACCGGCGTGACCTATGCCACGACCGCCCAGGGCGCTGACCATACCAGCGGCCTGACCATCCGGGCCAAAGTCGATCACCAGAACCCCAAGGGCCAGGTCGAGCTATCTCGCAACGCCCAGCTCAATATGGCGGGCTACGACACCCTCGGCTCGTGCATCTTCGCCGGCTTTGGCTACAGCACTGCGCCGACCTTGATCGCTGAACTGGTGCGGTCCGTTTACGGTTGGGATGTGCCCGATAACTATCTCCAGGAGCTGGGCAAAGAAACGATCAAGATGGAGCGCGAGTGGAATCGCCGCGCCGGCTTCACCAAAGCCCAGGACCGCCTGCCCGAATGGATGACCCGAGAGCCGCTGCCGTCGATTAACAGCGTGTTCGATGTCCCGGACGAAGAGCTGGATGCTATCTTCGAGCCATTCGGTTTCTGATGCACACATTCCGCTATTACCGCCCCAGGCGCTTTGATGAGCTATGGCAGTTGATGGCCGAGTACGCCAGTGCCTTTTCGCTCCTGGCTGGCGGCACTGATCTGCTCATCCGGCTGCGCAAAGGGCGTGTGACTCCGCGAGCAGTCATCGATCTTAAAGGACTGGAAGATTTGCCCGCCGGTCTGCAAGAAACCCAGGGCGGGCTGCGTGTGGGCGCGCTGGCTTTGATGGGCGACCTGCTTCGAGACGCCCGCCTGCAGCGCAGCTTCCCCGCCCTGGTGGAAGCCATGTCCTGGGTAGGCTCGGTGCAAATCCGCAACCGTGCCACCCTGGCCGGCAACCTTTGCAACGCATCGCCTGCCGCAGACACAGCCCCAGCCTTGCTGGTCTACGCTACCCGTCTTACCCTCCTGGGACCAACGGGAGAACGAAGCCTCCCCCTGCAAGATTTCTTCCTTGCCCCCGGTCGCAGCGCTCTGCATCCGGATGAAATCCTCTATTCCATCGATCTGCCTTACCCGCCAGAGCCAAATGGCGCTTCCTTTCTTCGCCTCACTCGCCGGCGTGGTTTCGACCTGGCCACGGTGAGCGTAGCGTGCCTGCTGGTGCCCGGCGCAGGGCAGGCGCGCTTCGGGTTGGGCGCCGTGGCGCCCACGCCGTTGCTGGCAATCGACGAGAGCGGCGTGCTCTGCCAGGCCGCTCCCAATCCCGCCGCGCAAGAAGCCGCCTTGCAAACACTGGCTGCCCGGGCCACGCCCATCAGCGATGTGCGCGCCAGCCGGGAATATCGCCAGGCCATGCTGCTGACCCTGATGCATAGAACCTGGCAGGCGGCCAACGAGCGGCTGAAACACGAACGGCTATGAGATGACCCAACCCCTTTACCCGATAATCCTTGAAGTCAACGGTGACCGCCATACCTTGCAAGTGGCCGCGCACCACAGCCTGCTGCACGTTCTGCGTGAGCAACTCAACCTCACCGGCGCCAAGCAATGTTGCGAAGAAGGCGAGTGCGGCGCCTGTACTGTGTTCCTGGATGGGCGCGCGGTCGCCTCCTGCCTGGTGCTGGCGGCAGAAGCCGATGGCTGCCGGGTGATCACTATCGAGGGCCTGGCCCAGGATGAGCAGCTCGACCCGCTTCAGGAGGCCTTTCTGGAGAATGGGGCTGTGCAGTGCGGTTTTTGCATCCCTGGGATGATCATGGCCGGTAAATACCTGCTGCAACAGAATCCACACCCTTCCTACGATGAAGTGCTTGAAGGCCTTTCGGGTAACCTGTGCCGCTGCGGCGGATATAGCCGTATCGCCCAGGCTGTGCTCTCTGCTGCCGACAAGTCAGCCGGGTCGCAGCCATGAGTGCCTCATCCCCTCTCGCCCTGCCAGGCCCGATCGGTGAGTCGTTGGCCCGTATCGGTGGGCGCGACCGCGTCACCGGGGCGCAGCGTTACATTGCCGATCTCAAACTGGAAGGCGCCTTGCACGTCCGCCTGGTCACCTTGCCCGTTGCCCACGCCCGCATTCTCTCAATCGATAGCCGTACTGCCATGCAGGTGCCTGGGGTGTGCTGCGTGGTCAGCGCCGCCGATTTGAAACAACCTGTGCCGCGCTTCGGCCCCGCCTTCAACGACCGCCCGGTGCTGGCAGTGGATGAAGTCAAGTTCTACGGCGAACCGTTGGCTGCCGTAGTCGCCGAAGACGAAGACGCTGCTGAAGAAGCTGCCCGCCTTGTGCGCGTAGATTATCAGGAGTTGCCCGGTGTCTATGCCATTGAAGACGCCCTGGCGCCCGGCGCGCCACTGGTGCAGGAACCTTACCTGCGCGGGGATACTCCGCTGGCCTGCACCAATATCTTGAACGAATGGAAATTCGGCTGGGGCGATGTGGATGCTGCCCGGGCCAGCCTGATTGTGGAAAACACCTACACCTTCCCCATGATCTCGCACTTCGCCATCGAGCCGTTCGCCTTCATGGCCGCTGTCCAGGAGGGCGGGCTGGTCGTTTGGAGTCCCATCCAGCACCCCTTTGTTTTACAGCGCATCATCGCCCATGTTACCGGGCTGCCCCTTTCTGCTGTGCGCATCATTGCCCCCGATCCTGGCGGTGCCTTCGGCGGCAAGGCGTATCCCAAATTCGAGCCACTGCTGGCGTTGCTGGCCTTGAAGACCGGACGCCCGGTGCGGCTGGTGCTCAGTCTGGAAGAGTCGTTCCAGGCTTCCCGGCGTGCCTCCAGCCGGGTGTGGGTACGCAGCGGCTTCGACCGGCGCGGCCTGTTGGTCTTCCAGGATATCCGCGCCGACTTCTTGCTCGGTGCCTACGTGGATATCGGTGACCGGGTGGTCAGCAAAGCTAGTTATACCGCCGCCGGGCCATATCGCACGCCCAACGTACGCGTCCTGGCTCGTAGCCTGCTTTCGCACACCATCCCCAGCACTGCTTTCCGTGGCTTCGGCGTGCCGCAGCTTTCCTGGGCGATCGAGTCGCAGCTCAACGAAGCCGCCGGGCGGCTTGGCCTGGATGGGCTGGAAATTCGCCTGCGCAACCTGGCCCGCAAAGGCGAGCTGTTCATTCCCGATGGCACCCAGGTCGATGGGCATTGGGAGCAAGCCTTGCAGCGCGCCGCGCAGGCCATTGACTGGGGTGTGTCCTTGCCGCCTGGGCGAGGGCGAGGCCTCTCGATGGGTATGAAACCTTCTGCCACGGTTCTGTCATCCAATGCCCTGGCCCGGCTGCACATGGATGGCAGCGCCTCGCTGTTAATGGGCACCTCCGATATGGGGCAGGGTGCTCGTACGGTGTTCGTCCAACTGGCCGCCAGCGAGCTGGGGCTGCCGCCTGAGCGGGTGCGTGTGGTCATGGGCGATACCTCCGTGGTGCCCTTCGATTCCTCCACCTCCGCCAGCCGCTCCACGGTCTTCATGGGCAACGCCGTCCGCCTTGCCTGCCAGGATATCCTGCGCCAGCTCAAAGAGATCGCCGCCGAGCAGTATATCGTGTCGCTGGAACAGATTTCTGTCTCAGGTGGCAGGTTGCATTTGCCAGAGCGTGACCTGTCCTATTCGATGGTCTTGAAAGACTATTTCGGCCCCGGGCGCGGCGAACTGCTTGGATTGGGTTCGGTGCGCCATCGCTTCGAGCCAGACCACCCCCTGGGCGGCAAACCCGCCTTTTGGGAACTGGTGGCGGTGGCCTGCGAGGCCAGCGTGGATACCGCTACCGGTGAAATCACCATCCACAAGCTGGCGACGGTCACCGACGTGGGCAAAGCCATCAACCCTGCCCAGGTAGAGATGCAGGACGAGGGCGCTGCCATCATGGGGTTGGGCCATACCCTCATGGAGCACCTCTTGCTGGATGAAAGCGGGCGGGTGCGCAACCTGGGGGCGCTGGATTACCGCATCCCCACCTTTAAAGATATGCCTGCCGAACTGTACAGCGGCCTGGTGGAAAACCAGGACGGCCCCGGCCCGTTCGGTTCCAAGGGTGCTGGCGAGAGTGGCATCCTGTCCATTTCTGGGGCGGTGGCCGCGGCGATCAGTCAGGCGGCGGGTGTGTTCATCCGCAACCTGCCCCTGACTCCTGAACGGGTGTGGCGGGCGCTGCGAGAACAGCCCTGCAACGCCCCGGATTAATCCCCTGTCTGGAAAAAGTGCTCGTATTGGATGGTTTCGCCTGGCTCTACCATAACGAACTCACCATCCCACGGGCCGTAAATCATCTTCCTCACCAGCCCGTCTGAGCCTTCGATCTCTTCATAGCGCAGCCCGAAGCGTTCCGCCGTGCGCCGTGCGTATTCCCGGTAGCGTTCCAGCTCATACTGCCCGGTGTTGATCAGCGCCAGGCGCTTGTAGTTGGCCAGCATTAACTGGATGATGCGCTCGGCTCGCTCTTTCCCGTAACGCTGGATCAAGCGCTCGTGTTCGGCAAAGGGCGTGTCACCCACCTCGATCCAGCCCTTAGTCAGGTAATACGTTCCCGGCTCGCTTTGCGATTGGTTGCGGTAGGCCGCCCGCGAGCCCAGGAAGATGGCAATGCAATCGTCCACCCGCGGCACCACCAGGCGGGAATTTCGCGCCTGGATGCCGATCATCGCCTGCGAGCACAACCCGTAGCCCAGGATGATCGTATCGTACCCCGGCCCCGCCTCGTCGATGGCCGCTTGCAGTGTGCGGCGCAGTTTCTCCGGGTTGACATGCAGCCCGAAGTCGAACACCTGGTGCTGCATGCCTGGCGGCAAGAGCGGCAACATTTCCTCGATGACCGTGGCGCAAGCCATTACCAGTGTGCGGGAATAGTCCATAGCCTGGAATTTTTCTCCGTGTTCTTTGTGTCTGTGGTGATGCTTCAATCTAAACGGCCTAACCCATCTTGATCTTGCCCGCCCGGAAGGCGCGCGTATAGTTGCGGCAGAAGCGGTCTCGCCCCAGCACCAGCTCGCTGGCGTAGAGCATATTGATCAATCCCTGGTCCAGCGGGTCGATGATTGCCGCATCCAGCCCGGCGGCCAGCGCCTGGGCCAGAAAAGCCTGGTTGATCAGGCTGCGCGCCGGTAACCCAAAGGAGATGTTGCTCAGTCCGATGCTGAAACGCACTGCCGGCGCCTCCTGGCGCAGCGCTCGCATCGTTTCCACCGCCACCACCCCGCCCTCGGTCTTGGTGCTCAACGCCATGGCCAGCGGGTCGATGTACACTTTTTCGTCTGCCAGGCCGGACTGGCGGGTGTGCTCCAGGATACGCCGGGCGATCTTTAGCCGCCCTTCCACGTCCGCCGGGATACCCTGGTCGTCCAGCAACAGGGCAATCACCGGGCAGCCGCCCTGGGCGACCAGTGGCAGGATGCCCTCCAACCGGCCGGCTTCGCCGCTGATCGAGTTGACCATAGGGGTTTGTTGCACACATTCCAGGCCTGATTTTAACGCAAGCGGGTTGGCGCTATCCAGGCATAAGGGGATATTCACCGCGTTTTGCACGGTCTCCACCAGCCAGATCAGGTCTTCCGGTTCACGCCCGGCGGCGGTGCCGGCATTGACGTCCAGGTAGTTCGCCCCGGCTTCTGCCTGGCGGCAGGCCAGGTCTTGAATAAACGCCGCGTTGCGCTCCGCGATCGCCGCAGCGGTTTTTTTCAACGTACCATTGATTTTTTCACCAATGATCAGCATATGGATTCCTTGTTTCATGCTGTGGATCAGCGCAACTGATCCACAGCATGAAAAATAATATTTTTAGACAGCTACCTTCCCGAATTCAGCGGCCGCAGCTACAAAGGCTTCCATATTCTCGGGCTTCGTGTTAATCGGCGCGTCGCAGCCGGGGGCGATGATCAGGCCGCGGCCTTCGAACAGTTCGACCTGGTCGCGCACATACTTGTAGATGTCATCCGGCGTGCCGGCGGCGAAGAGCGTGGCGGGCGTGTCGCCCATCCAGGCCATGTGATCGCCGAGGATCTCTTTGAATTTGACCGCGCTGGTCAGGCCGTCGGGGTTCATCACGCAGACCTTAGCGGGCAGGTCTTTGAAGCAGGCCAGGTCACGCGTCCAATCCTGGTCCAGGTGCAGGATCGGGATCAGACCGGCTTCTGTCACGGCGTTGACACACTTGATCATGTAGGGCCAGACGAAGCGCTGCCACAGCTTCGGCGAGAGCAGTGCGCCGGCCGTGCGCCAACCGCCGATCCAGATGCCCGGCACGCCGGCCGCTATGGAACCGCCGATGCCCTGGCCGATGATGGCGGGCAGCATCACATCCATCGCTGCCTCGATCTTATCCGGCATGCGGTGCAGGTCGATGAAGAACTTAGCCATCGAGCGTCCGCCGCACAGGTAGTCGAAGGGCGTCGCAATGGCTGTGGCGGCCATGGTCACGTAACCGTGCGAATGGTAATTTTTGATCGCAGCCGTCAGGTTGGCCATCAGCCAGCCCAGCGCATCGCCCAGGTCGGCAGGATCGATGACCTTGGGGAAGTACCCATCCAGAAAGGGCTGCCAGCCCTTTTCGATGATGGTGTCATAATCTTCGATAGTCATCACCTCGGCTTCGCGCACCTGCCACAGGCTGTCGGGAGGCAGGTCTTTCCCGGGCACGCCGATGCGCGACAGCCAGGCGGTGGTGAGAAGGGCCGTGTTGCGCCCGATCATCGCCAGGTTGATGCCGTCCAGGCCGCCCAGCTTATCCATCGCCTCCAGGGTGATGTTCATGGATGCTTCGTTAACGGTACAGAACTCTGCAATGGTGTGCCCGGTGTAGCGCGGGCCGAAAGCGGAAGCGTTCTGGATGACCGGCAGCCGGTCGACAGGCTCCAGCTTGATGACTTTCTTGATCCGCTCGAGGCGTTCTTCCATCAGCGCGAAGTTGTCCATTATGCCACCTCTTTGGCTTTGATCCAGCCGTTGGCCAATGCCACTGCTGCCTGGGCGTCCGCGCCGACTGCATCGGCGCCAGCATAGAGGCGCACCTGCTCGGTGACTGGCCCGCCGCCGATCATCACCTTCACGCCGGAGCGCAGCCCAGCCGCTTCCAGGGCCGCCACCGTGTCTTTCATGGCGTCGAACGAGATCGTCAGCAGGCCCGAGAGGCCAACCACCGGCGCCCCGCTGGATTTTACCGCCTCGACGAACCTGGCCGCCGGCACGTCCACACCCAGGTCGATCACCTCGTAGCCGTTGGCCTTGAGCAGGCTGACCACCAGGTCCTTGCCGATGTCGTGGATGTCGCCCTTGACTGTGCCGACTACAGCCTTGCCGCGCCTGGCTTCGGCCGAGGTGTCGAACCTGGCACCCACCAACGCGTTGGCCTGCTTGAAAATTTCGCCGGCCATGATCAGGTCCGATACATAGTACTCACCTTCCTCGTAGCGCTTGCCGACCAGGGCCATGCCTTCGCGGCAGTCATTCAGGATGCCCATCGGGTCGTTACCCGCGTTCAGGCGCGCCTGGACCCGTTCCAGGACAAGCCCTTCCTCCAGATCGGCCATTGCATTGACGATCGAGTCAGTCATTTTGATTCTCCTGTTTTGTATTGTTGAACGACATTCGATCAATGATAGACGCCATAGGTCTTTCCGGCTTCGAGCATGGCGCGGAAGTTCTCGGGCCTGGTGTCCACCGGGCTGTCGCAGCCGGTGCTCAGGATGTAGCCGCCGCCGTCGCCGACTTCTTCACACAGGCGGCGCACATAGGCAGCTACTTCTTCAGGCGTGCCGAGCTTGAGCAGTGCGGCAGGTACGTCGCCCATCAGGCACATGTGCCCGGCGAGCACCTTCTTGGCCTTGAAGATGTCGGTAGCGCTGTCCAGTTCCAGCACGCATTTGCCTTTGGGCAGGTCTTTGAAGAATTCCAGCATGGGGCCCCAGTCGGAGTCGAAGTGAAACAGCGGGGTGATCCCTGCGTCCAGCAACGCCAGGGCGATTTGCTTGATCGACGGCCAGACGAACTTCTCGAACATCTTGGGTGAGACGAAAGTGCCTGAACCGCGCGTGGCGCCGATGAAATTGCACAGGAAGCCCCATTTCGTCACCTGGCGGATGCCCATCTGTCCGCCGACGGCGGTTTGGATCAGTCCGGGAGTGATGGCTTCAATAGCCGCCAGCACTTTATCCGGGCGGCGGTACAGGTCGATGCTGAATTCTTTTAGCGAGCGCCCCATCGAGAAATAATCGAAAGGTGGGGAAACTGCCACCCCGGAGAAGGCATGTACATCCATCGCTTCCCAGATGAGCGTGTCTTTGATCGTCTGGCCAAAGAACCGGTCCATATATTCGGGGAACTTGCTCGGATCCATGTGTGGGCGTATGCGTGGGAAAAGCGCGCCGCTTAGCGCTTCAAAGCCGTGTTCAATGGCGATGTCATAATCATTGATCTCCATCACTGGCACCTCGTCGAACTGCCAGATGGTATCGTCGGGCAGTTCGCGGCCGGGCAGCTTCAGGCGCATAGGCAGGGTGAGGGCGAAGGCGAAGTCGGTCACCGAGGTGGATGCAAAAACGGCGTCCCACCCGCCGAATTCGTTGAACACCTCGATGGTCAAGTCGCGCGCCAGGTCCTGGTCATTGATAAATTTGACGATGGGTACGCCTTTGTAGCGGGCGCAGAAGAAATCCACCATCGGGATGATCGGTACACGGTCCGGCTTCTCACAGCGGATCGCTGTCTGGATGCGTTCGATGCCTGTCATTTCGGGCATGTATTTATCCTCCAATCTGCGGACTTCATATGCACCCAGGGGGGATGTTCCCTGGGGTTTATACCTTGCCATATTCGTGCGCCGCGGCGACGAAGGCCTCCATATTTTCGGGTTTGGCGTTGATCGGCGCGTCGCAGCCGGGGCACAGGATCAGCCCTTTGCCCTCGAACAGTTCCACCAGCTCGCGCACGTACTTGTGTACATCCTCTGGTGTTCCCGCTGCCAGCAGCGAGGCGGGCACGTCGCCCATCATCGCCATGCGGTCGCCGGCCAGCGCCTTGAACCTCTTCATATCCGTCATTCCGTCCGGGTTCAGGATGCACTTCTTAGCTGGCAGTTCTTGCAGCCGTACCAGGTCGCGGGTCCAGTCCTGATCCCAGTGTAGCACCGGAGTGATGCCTTTGGCTACCAGGGCGTCGACCAGTTTGAGGTAATACGGCCAGACGAAGCGGTCCCACAACTTGGGCGCCACCAGCGCGCTGGCGGCGCGCCAGCCGCCCAGCCATACGCCGCCGATGCCGAAGACCGGCGGGGCAGCGGCGATCTGCGCCAGGGTCTCTCCCAGGACGACATCCATCGCTGCCTGCACCTTGTCTGGGATGCGATACAGGTCGAAGAAGAACTTGGTCATCGAGCGCCCGCCGCAGAAATACTCGAAAGGCACGTTCACGCTGAGCGGTGCGTCGCAGACGATGACGTAGCCGTGCTCCTGGTACAGCTTCCAGCGCCGCTCGCCGTTGGCCATGGTCCAGCCGAAGAAATCCTGAATTTCCTGGGGGTCGATCACTCGCGGTAGGTAGTTCATGAAGAACGGCATCCAGCCGCCGTTGATGATGGTGTCGTAATCTTCGATGGTCATCACCTCGGCTTCGCGCACCTGCCACAGGCTGTCGGGGGGCAGGTCGCGGCCAGGGACGCCGATGCGCGAGATCCACAGGGTGGTCAGGGCAGGGGTGATGCGGCCACCGCCGGCCAGGTTGCAGCCATCCAGCCCACCCAGGCGATCCATTGCCGCCAGGCTCACATCCAGCGCTGCGTTCGGATCGGCGCAGAAATCGGCAATCGACATGCCCATGTAGCGCGGGGCGAAAGCCACACCCATGTAAACCACCGGCACCTGGTCCACTGGCTCAAGGTTGATCGTCTTTTGGATGCGAGCAAAACGTTCTTGCCATTTTGCCAGGTTGGTGGGAGTTGTATCTGCGCTCATGTCTGGCCTCCTAGATCCACTGGTTGCACAGCGCCACAGCCGCCTGCGCATCCGCACCCATCGCGTCCGCGCCGACGTAAGCCCGCACCTGCTCGGTGACCGGGCCGCCACCGACCATCACCTTTACCCCGCTGCGCAACCCGGCTGCCTCCAGCGCATCTACGGTATCCTTCATCGAATCGAACGAAATGGTCAGCAAGCCAGAAAGGCCGACCACCCTCGCCCCGTTGTCTTTCACCGCCTCCACGAATTTGGCCGGCGGCGTATCCACCCCCAGGTCGATCACCTCGTAGTTGGCCGCTTTGAGCAGGCTTACCACCAGGTCTTTGCCGATGTCGTGAATGTCGCCTTTGACCGTGCCTACCACCACTTTGCCGCGTTTTTCCCCGCCCTCGATGTGGAATTTGGCACCCACCAACGCGTTGGCCTGCTTGAAGATCTCCCCTGCCATGATCAGGTCTGAAACGTAATACTCGCTGGTTTCATAGCGCTTGCCCACCAGCGCCATCCCTTCCCGGCAGTCCGCCAGGATCGTCATGGGGTCTTCGCCGGCGTCCAGGCTTTGCTGTACCAGCTTCAACACCAGGTCCTCTTCCAGGTCTGACAAAGCAGTTTTCAGTTGCTCGCTCATTTTTAGACTCCTTTTTTGATCTCAGGCTGTTTCTCGGAACGCTATGTCATGTGGTGCACAGCACCGCATAACAGAAAAACTATTCTCTGGTGTGTGAGTGATGTGCAGCACCCCCCACACCCAGGCTGCTCACTTCGCCGTTTTCCTGTGCCGCCGTTTGTGCTGCTGTTTTCAGCGTGATTTGCTCGAGCACCGCTCGGGTTAATCCGTAGACAATCACATTCAGGGTGAGATCGAGCGTGTGGGTACCGGCTGGCACCTGCCCTTCGATGCTGGCAGGCAGGCGTGCCGCGGTTACGCTCAACCGCAAATAGCTGCCGTTGGGGAATAGTGTGATCGCTTTGATGTGCCCAATGACGCATTGCCCGCTGGCCTCGCAGCCCTTTGCCAGCCCCTCCAGGTATCCTCCCAGGATGGCTTCCCATCGCCCATCTGCGCCGGGTAAGTGCCAGCGCTGCACCACAGTATAGGGCTCCAGGATCAATTCATCCATGCCATGATCTCGGCAATTTGTTCTTCGGAAAGCGCCTGGCGCAGGCATACCATCACCGCCCTGGCCTGCGGGTTGTACTCACTGGCCGCCTGGCGCGCAAACGCCACCTCCTCTGCCGAAGCCAGGTCGCTTTTGCTGATCAAGATCAGCCCCGCGTGCTGGATTTGCGAACTGACCAGTGGGGTGAGCACCTCTAACAGCACTTCCAGCCGTGTCGGATCGAGCACCGCCACGCTGCGCACGCTTTCCAGCGGCCTTCCGTGATAGTAGGGCAGGGCGCCGAGCACGTTGCGCGGGTCGGCTGCTCCGGATGGTTCTACCAGCACCACGTCTGGGGCGTAATCTGCGTCCAGCTTTTCCAGCGTGCTCACCAGGTCACTGGTCAGCGTGCAGCAGATGCAGCCGTTGAGCAGCTCCCACACGTTCAGATCGAGCTGGCGCATCAACAAATTATCGATGCCCGTCTCGCCGATTTCGTTTACCAGGATCGCCGCCCGCTGCCCGCGCCCCACGACCGCCTGGGCCAACTGGATTACCAGGGTGGTCTTACCCGAACCTAAAAAACCGGTTATCAGCAGGAGATGCATGCTGGGCTGCTTCTTCCTCAAGATTTATCGCCGCGCCCAAACCCATTCGGCGCGGTAAGCTTCCATAGGGTTGTTTAACTTCCATAGGGAAGTATAGAGCACTCTAGGGATTCTGTCAAGGGTGTTGCTATTTTGATTCATTCTTGTTACAATAAAAAAGGTTTTCGCCAGCCTGTCAGATGTTCGATATCTGCCAGATGCTGGCTGCGCGAAACGACAATTCTGTACGGTGTTGGAAAATTAGCGATTGAGTGCCCAAATCACGGATGATCCTCTAACCAGGCTGCCCGAGGCTCGGGGGGGGCGTGCGGCCCAGGCATTGCCAGCCATTGACCGTGACGCCGACCAACCGGTGTATATCCAACTGGCTGGCATTTTGCGCGGTCAGATCATGGCAGGCGTCTATCGCCCGGGCGAAAGATTGCCCTCCGAAGCGATGCTGGTGGATGCCTACAACGTCAGCCCGATGACCGTGCGCCGGGCGATCAACCTCCTGGCTGCCCAGGAGGTCATCTCTACGGCCCAGGGGCGCGGCACTTTTGTCAAAGAAGTCGAGCTTTCTGCTGCTGCTTTTTATCTCTCCGACCTCAAAGAACTCTTTAACGACGTCGACAACACCACCGTGCGCCTGATCGAAGCGCGTTTCGTGCCCGCCGACGAGCGCATCGCCCGTAAGCTGCAAATCCAGCCTGGCCAGCGAGCCATCTACATTCGCCGCCTGCTGCTGGTGCGCGATGAGCCGGCCTTTTACCATCGCGGCTACCTGATCTACGACCCTGCCCGCCCGGTGGTGGAAGCCGAGTTGCAGGTGACCGACCTGAAAGGGTTGTTTCACGGTTCGGGAGGGCCTCTGATCAAATGCGGCGACCTTTTCCTCGAAGCCGCCCTGCTCAACGAAGAAGAGGCGGCCCTGTTGCAAATCCCCTTGCCTGCTCCGGGCATGGTCTTAGAGCACATCTTCTACGATTTCGATGACTGCCCAGTCAGTTGGGGCTGGTTTGTATGTTCCAGTTCGCGCCTGCGTCTGCACACCCGCGTTGGGCTGGAAAATGCCAATGGGACGAGAGATGAACGCATCCGATAAGCGCGCCTTGCTGACCCAAAACCTGGTGGAATTGGAAGAAAACGTAGTCCTGGCCCTGGTGGGTGACCGTCTGGCCGCCGGGGAAGACCCCTTGCAGATCCTCGAAGATGCCCAGAAAGGTATGCACCTGGTAGGAGAGCGCTATGAGCAGCGCCAGTACTACATCTCCGGCATGATGATGGCTGGAGAAATCTTCCGCGAAGTGATGGAACTGGTCCAGCCGGTATTACAGCATCGCTTGACCGGCAGCGAGTCCGGGCACATCCTCCTGGGTACCGTGCAGGGCGATATCCACGACATCGGCAAGAACATTTTCAGCACCTTGCTCCGCTGCCACGGTTTCACTGTAACCGACCTGGGAGTGGATACCCCGCCCACCCGTTTCGTGGCCGAGGTAGCGAAATTGCGTCCCGATATCATCGCTCTCTCCGGGCTGTTGACGATTTCCTACGAAACCATGCGCACCACTGTGCAGCAGGTGCGCATGTTACCCGATCCACACCTCGCCAGCACGCCGGTGATTATTGGCGGTGGGGTGGTCACTGCCATGGTGTGTGCCTTCGTCGGTGCCGAATATTGGGCCAGCGAAGCCATGCTGGGTGTTCAGCTTTGCAAGCAGATCATCGCCGAACGTAGATCGTCCGCCAGCTCGCCTTGATCCACGCTCGGTTTTGGTACCGGGGTCGCTATGAGACAGGATACAGGTAAAATTGTCCGTTGCCCGGCCTGCGGCCGCACCAGCAAAGTACCCATCTCGATACTGATCTTCAATTGCGTCTTCTGCGGTTGCCGGGTGGATGCCAGCCGCGTTTGGGTGATTGCCATCCACCATTCGCAGCACGGCGGTGCTGCCGGAGAGGTTGGTCCCGGGCAGATCGACCTGGTCTTACGTTGGCCGCGCCGCCCCAGGCTCTGGCTGTCGCTGTTGGCCTGTGGGGTCATTGTGCTGCTTGGTGCCGCCGGCCTACCTGGTTTCCCCCTGGCCCGTTCTGATCCCTCCCTTGCCTTGAGTCTGGCTCCGGTGGGGTTGCTGGCGGGTTACGTCGCCCTGGCCAAGATGTTTAACCACAGTGACTTGCATGTAGACCCGGACGTATTGAAGGTCAGCCATCGCCCGCTGCCCTGGATGGGTGAAGTACAATTGCGTATAGACGAAATCGCCGGCTTCACTGTTCACCAGATTAAAAAAGGTCGCTTCTGGCAGTATGAGTTGCGCGCCGAGCTAAAAGACGACCGCCAGGTCTCCCTGCTCACCGGCCTGGAATACCAGGAAACTGCTCGCTTCCTGCAAGACCGGCTGCACGCCTATCTGCGCAGCTTAGGGTAGGCCGCTACTGCTGACTGCAGCGCGCTTTCGCCGACTCTGTGTTGCTGTCGAAGGACACGACGTAAAAATCCGCCGTGGGCGGGATCGCCGAAGGCAGGTTCGTTACCAGCGCTGTACGGATGTTGGTATCCACCTTCTTGAGCCGGCCAAGCTGCACTTCGTAGATGCGAAAGCCCTGGATGCTGCCGGCGTCTCCCTGCCACTTCCACGACACCAGGATAGAGGTATCGGTTTTTTTCTGCCAGGTGCACTGGCTGGGCGGGGTGAGCGCGCCGCCCCCACCTCCGCCGCTGGCTGGCTGGACGGTGAATTCTGTGCTCGTCCACTGGTTGGCCGATCCGGCAACGTCGTGAATATCCGGGGCGAAGCGCACCGTGTAGGTTCCAGGCTGGTTGTAGGTATGCCGGGCGGTAACCCGAGTCGAAGCGCCGGCCTCCAGCCGTTCGATCGCGCCGCTGTAAATCACCTGGAAGGCGTCCCCCTCCTGGTAAGCCGGGTAGATAGCCCAGGTGACGTTTTGCGCCGCGCCATTGCCCTTGTTCTCGATGGTCACGGTGAATTTCACTTCTTCGCCTGCTTTGAAGGTGGCTGGCGTTTCGCTGTGGCCGGCGATCACCAGGCGGGGCGAACCGCCCAGGTCTTGCACCGCGCCCACTGTCACCAGCACATCCCGGTAATCGTTGGCAGGGTTGGTGTCGTCGGGATTATTCCCCGCGTTGGCCGTGGCGCGCAGTGTGTAGACACCTGGGGTGGCGTAAGTCACATCCTGCCGGATGGTCATCTCCTTGCCGGGTGGAAGTTCCGGGATGCCCATATCCGAAGAAATTGTATTCGGCCCACCCGGACGATAATCGGGGATCAACGCCCAGGTGAAGGTCGTCGAAGGTGCAGCGCCGATATTGCGCACGGTCACAGCCACCTCCACCCGCTCGTTGACTGCCGGGGATGGGTTGCTTAGCTGGATGTTCGTCACTGCCAGGTCGGGGGATTGCGTCGCCCCGCCGCCTTGTTCGCCGCCGCCAACTGTGATCTGGATATCCTGGTAATCGTTGCCTGGGTCGGGGTCATTGGGATTGCCGCCCGCGTTGACCTGCGCCCGCATGGTGTAAGTTCCCGGGGCGGTGTACAACGCATCAGCGCGGATGGTGATCTTCTCGCGCGAGGCAAGCTGCGGGCCGCCCATGTCCACCGAAGGGGTATTCGGCCCGCCCTCGCGGTAATCGGGGATCAAGATCCAGCGGAAGGATGGGGCCGCGCCAGGGCCGCGGTTCTGGATCGTTACTGCCACTTCGAAACCCTGGTTCGCAACCGGTGAATTCTCGCTGGGGTTGATGCGAGTGACAGTCAGGTCGGTCGACTCGTTGCTCGCCGGGTCAGGTTGGGGTTGAGGCTGCGGCTGGTCCTGGCCCGGGGCGGGCTGCTGTTGTCCAGAGGCCGGGGCAGGCGGCTGCTGCCCGCTGGCGCGCAGCGTGGCCGCCACGCTGGTGGCCTGGTAGGATTGCAGCGCCGCCTGGCGCCGCCCACAGGCTGCAAGGCTGGCCAGAATAATCATAATCAACAGAATGCGTAGAGGTTTATTCATCGACGGGTCTCCTTTGTTGGCCCCAAGACTGGTTGCTGTGGCCTTTGTTTAAATTCTATCCCATCCGCCAACGATGCTCGCAAAGATGTTTGAGGCGCAATCGCTTTGTTTGCCCTCCGGCGGGTCTGTTACGCCGCATCCTGCCCACCCAAGGGACAAAACTTATCTTACAACACAATGGGCAAAACGGTCAACCCTCACTTTCCCTTCGCCCGTCCTCGTTTTACGTGGCCTCCATCTGTGCGGGTAACTGATTGCCTGTAGAAGGGGTATAATTACGAAATGTTGATGGAATACAAACCTTTGCCCGGTTTTGCCCAATGATGGATACTGCGTTTTCCCTCTTTGATTCACAACACCGCACCTTGCTGGCGCAGGTTGATGGATTTCGCCTTCGCATCAGCCAGCAACTGGACGAAAAACACCGGTCAGAAAGAGGCCAATTTTTCACTTCTGCAAACCTGGCTCATTTCATGGCCTCTATGTTTGTTCAGCGCCCGCGGATGTTGAATATCCTTGACGCTGGCGCTGGTGCGGGGGCGCTTTCCACGGCGCTCGTTTTAGCTGCCTGCCAGTGGAAGCCCAGGCCAGAGAAAATTACGGTTACTGCATACGAGATCGAACGGTCTTTTGGGGAATATCTGAGCAAGAATTTTGACGATTGCCAGGAGATATGCGAAGGCGCAGGGATCGCGTTCGATAGCGAGATCTTGTGCGGCGACTTTATTCGAGAGGCTGCAGACCTGGTAGCGGGCAAAACATTGTTTGCTCCAGTACAGAGGCATTTCAACGCGGCTATCCTCAATCCACCATACAAGAAGATCAATAGCGCTTCGCATACGCGCCGTTGGTTACGCAATGTAGGCATCGAGACCAGTAATCTCTACACTGCTTTTCTCTGGCTTGTAATACGCCTGCTTGATGCTGATGGTGAAATGGTGTCCATCACACCGCGCAGCTTCTGCAACGGACCGTACTTTCTTCCTTTTCGCAAGGCGTTATTGAGCACGATGTCTTTGCGACAGATCCACGTGTTCGACGCGCGCGACAAAGCCTTTACTGAAGATAATGTATTGCAAGAAAATATTATCTTGCATGCGATCAAATCACCGCCTCCAGAAACCGTAATAATTTCCACCAGTATTGAACCGGGCGATGAAACTGTAACAGTTCAAGATGTGCCCTACTCGAATCTTGTTCACCTGGACGACCCTGACCTATTTATTCATATCGCATCGGATCGACTCAACCAACAACTTAGCCAGCAAATGCGTGGACTTTCAACAACCCTGAAAGAATTGGGGATTTTAGTTTCAACAGGTAGAGTGGTTGATTTTCGTGTCAGCCATTTGCTGCGAGCACAGCCGGAGGATGATACCGTCCCGTTGATCTACCCGTCTCATTTTCGCAACGGGTATGTTTCCTGGCCGAATGGACAGTCCAGAAAACCCAATGCCCTTAAAGTCGCGGGTAAGGAAGCGCAAGACTTGCTTGTGCCGGCTGGTTGGTATGTACTAGTGCGGCGCTTTTCATCCAAAGAGGAAAAGCGCCGCCTGGTTGCTGCTATTGTGACCCCGGAGCCAGTCGCTCAAAAGAGTTTTGGCATTGAAAATCACTTGAACTATTATCACCGGGATGGACATGGCCTTCCACCTGTTTTTGCGAAAGGGTTGGCGGGTTACCTGAATTCCACCGTGGTAGACGAATATTTCAGGCAATTTAGCGGTCATACCCAGGTCAACGCCACCGATCTGAGAAACCTCAAATACCCGGATGAGAGTTGTCTGTTGCGTATCGGCAACAGGATGGGCACTGTTATGCTGCCCCAGGACCAGTTAGATCAAATTGTTCTCGAGGAGTTAGGAATGGCGCTCAACGATGATACCAGTCTGCCCCAGTCAATCCAGGCCAAGAAAAAGATGGATGAAGCCTTGTATATCCTGCGAGAGCTTGGCTTACCCCGGGCGCAGTTGAACCGGCGTTCTGCCTTAACTTTATTGGCTTTATTGGATATTAAGCCTGAGACGGACTGGAGTAACGCCAGCGCTCCGCTGCGTGGTATTACTGAGATGATGGACTACTTCCGAGATTATTTTGGTATTACCTATGCGCCGAATACGCGCGAAACTGTGCGCCGCCAGACAGTGCACCAATTCCTGCAAGTTGGGTTAGTTATCGCTAATCCGGATGACCCCCATCGCCCTGTGAACAGCCCATTTACACGATACCAGATTGATTCCGCGGCACTGGATTTGATGAGGACCTATGGAACTTATGAATGGGATGCCAGCCTGCAAACCTACCTGGGAAAATCTCTGGCGTTGAAACGTCTGCAAGTTCGAGAACGCGATATGGTACTTATCCCGATTCGTTTGCCAAACGGCGATGAAGTTAAAATTACTGCTGGCGGACAAAATGCACTTATCAAACAAATCGTGGAAAACTTTTGCCCGCGGTACACCCCCGGCGGTATCATCCTCTACCTGGGAGATGCGGGCGACAAGTTTAGAATTTATGAGCGGGAGCACCTTGAAAAATTGGGCATTGTCGTCGATGAGCATAGCAAAATGCCCGACCTTATCGTTTATTTGCCGGAGAAGAGCTGGTTGGTGCTCATCGAGGCTGTCACCAGTCATGGCCCAATCGATATCAAGCGGCACAACGAATTGAAAGGGCTTTTCGCTCATAGTCGGGCGCCGTTAGTATTTGTGACTGCATTTCCCACGCGCAGGGTCATGGTCAAATACCTGTCTGAGATTGCTTGGGAGACGGACGTGTGGATAGCTGAATCCCCAAGCCATTTGATCCACTTCAATGGTGAGCGTTTTCTTGGCCCGTATGAAGAAATATAGGCGTCCGGCTATCAGGTGACGCCGCTAGCCAGATCATCAGATAAAGTCATCTGCCTCATCTTTCTGTACTTTGTCGTGATCGAATGGGCTGCGCGGCTCGCTTTCCAGCTCGTGCGTGTCCAGGTCGTAATGCCCGCGCAGTTCGTCGATTTCGGTTTTCTCCCACAGGGGCACGCCGTCGAAATAAGCTGCTCGTCCGATCATGTGCGCTGCTACCGGGATGGTCAAGGTAATAAAGGCGATGATCGACAGCACGCGGATGGTGATGGCAAAATCGTTGAAATAGATCACCGTTGCCAGCAAGATCAGCCCTGCTCCAAGCGTGGCAGCTTTCGACGTGGCCGACATGCGTAAGAACAGGTCGGGCATTCTCACCAAACCAAGGCTGGCAATAAATATAAAAAACGCGCCCAGGATCATCAGCCCCGCAACGATTCCGGTTAACATCCTCAGACTCTCCGTTCGATATAATAGGCGAAAGCCACTGTTCCCAGAAAGGACAACAGCGCCAGGATGAGCGCCACATCCAGGAAAGCCGGCTGGTTGTTTTGCACGGCATACACGGCGATAATCCCCATGGCCATGGTGATGGCGATGTCGAGGGCGATGACCCGATCCGGCAGGCTCGGCCCTCGCACCAGGCGCACAAAAGCCAGGATTAAAGACAGGCTGAGAAAGCTTAGCATCAGGCTCCACACAATATCTGTCATCGCATGATCTCCATCACGCGCCGCTCGAAACCATCTTTGATCTGCGCCCGGAAGGCGTCTGCATCGGAGTAATCGATGGTGTGCACATATAACATGCGCTGATCTGTAGAAACATCCAGCGAGAGCGTCCCGGGGGTCAGGGTAAGCAAGTTGGTCAACAGGGTGATCTCGACGTCCGTCTCCAGGTCGAGTGGGACGGCAATAACGCCCGGGTGGATGCGCGGGCGCGGCGTCAGCACGATCTTTGCCACGCGCAGGTTCGCCTTGATCAACTCGCTCAAAAAGAACAGCGTAAATTCAACGATTTTGGGCAGGCGAGAAAAGTATTTCTGTCCTTCCTGGTTGCGAAAGATGAGCCACAGGAACAGAAAGCCCAGCAGAAAGCCAAAGGACAAATTGGCCGGGTAGAACTTGCCGGTCAACGCGCCCCAGGCGATAGCGAGCAGTACATTCAATAAAAACAGGTTCATGGTTGTATGAGCACCGATTGGATATACAGTTCTGGGTTGAGCAATTGCAACGAAGCCTGTTCGGCCACCTGGTAAAACGGCCCGGCAAAGATGCCCATCAACACGCTGAGGCCGGCCAAAACCACAATCGGGGCCAGCATTGCCCACGAGTTCTTCACCTCCGGCGCTGGTTCAGCTTTGCGCGGCGCCGGTTTCCAGAATACCTCGATCCAGATCTTGGTCATCGAGAACAACGTCAACAGACTGACCGCCAGCGAGACGGCCACGATTTCAGGTTGGCTGGCATCCAGCCCACCTTGCACCAGGGCCAGCTTGCCGAAAAAGCCGGAAAGGGGCGGCAGGCCGGCCAGCGATAAAGCCGGCAGCAGAAAGAGCATCGCCAGGCCGGGACGGGCCTGGTAAACCCCGCCCAGTTTCTTCAGATTGAAACTCCCTTCCGTTTCGTTCACCACGCCGCTGACCATGAAGAGCGCCGATTTGGCGACAATCACATGCGCCATGAAATAGAGCGTCGCCGCCAGGGAGGTCTGGCTGAACAAACCCAGGCCCATCAGCAAATACCCGATCTGGCTGACGATATGGAAGGAAAGCAAGCGGCGGAAATCATACTGCGCCGCCGCGCCCAACACGCCGGTGACCATGGTAAAACCCGCTACCCACAGCAGCAGCGTATGCAGTCCCGAATTTTCCTGGATGAACAGCAGCGTGAAAACCCTCACCACGGCATAGACGCCGACCTTGGTGAGCAGCCCCGAGAACAAAGTAGTGACTGCCACCGGCGGGGTGTGATAAGAAGCCGGGAGCCAGAAAAACAGGGGGAAGATCGCCGACTTGATCCCGAACGCCACCAGGTAAAGCAGCGCCAGGGTCGTAACGATCCCGGCAGGCTGGATGCTTTGCAGGCGGACCGCCATGCCGGCCATGTTTAGCGTTCCGGTCAGGCTGTAAGCGACTGCCGTGGCTGATAAGAAAAGCGCAGAGGCCATCAGGTTCAGGATGATATACTTGACCGCTCCTTCGATTTGCCGGCGTTCTCCACCCAGGGCCATCAGGACAAAAGAAGCCATCAGCATCACCTCGAACCACACGTACAGATTAAAGATGTCGCCGGTCAGGAAAGCCCCGCACACCCCCATCAGCAACACCAGGGTCAATGGATAGAACCCATAGGTCGCCCGCCGTTCATCGATTGCATCCAGCGAGTAGATCGCCACCATCAACCCCATCAATCCGGCCAACACCAGCATCACCGCGCTGAAAATATCCACCACCAGGGTAATCCCAAAGGGGGCGATCCAGTTGCCCACCTGGTAAGTCTGGATGCCTTTTGCCAGCGCAACCGCCAGGATGCCGATGTTGGCCGCCAACAACAGCGCGCAAACCGCCACCGCCAGAATCCTGTGCAGGCGCAGTCTGTTCCAGAAAAGCAGCGACACGATCGCTCCCGCCAGCGGCAGCAAGATGGGTAGGATAATCAGATGGTTCATTGAGGATGCTCGATGTCTTCTAAAACAGTTGGGTCTTCGATGGTCATCTCGGTTGTGCGCAGTCGGTTCAAATCCTCGGTGCCCAGGCTCAAATAGGCCTGGCGCAGCAGCATGATGGCAAAAGCGGTCACGCCAAAGCTGATCACAATGGCGGTCAGGATCAATGCCTGCGGGACAGGGTCTGCGTAGGGCGAAGTGAGCAGCGTCTCCCCGGCAGGGATCAGCGGCGGGCGCCCGCGTACCAGGCGCCCCACGGTAAACACGAACAGGTTGACGGCATGGCCGAGCAATAGCAATCCGATCAGGATCTTGACCAGATTCCTGCGCAGCATCATATACAGACCGCCGGCAAACAGCATGCCGGCCACCACTGCCAGGACGACGATCATCTAGTTCTCCATCAGGTTCAGCAAGATATGCAGATTGACGCCAATCACTGCCAGGTACACGCCCAGGTCGAAGAACAGGGGCGTGCCAATTTTTCCAATAACGGAAAATTCCTGTTGCAGCCAGAGGCCGGTCATGAACGGCGCGCCGCTGGCCAGCGATAGCAGGCCGCTGGCCAGCGCCGCCAGCAAGCCCAGGCCGATCAAAGTCCGCGGCTTGAAATGGATCATTTTGCGCGTTGACGCCGGGTTCACCGCAATGGCATTGAGCATGAACGCTGCCGAAGCGACCACGCCGCCGCTGAAACCGCCTCCCAGTTCGTTATGCCCGCGAATTAACAAAAAGATCGAAAAAATGAGCAGAAGCGGCATCAACAGGCGGGCCGATGTCTGCAAGATCAACGAGTGCATGGGTTCTGCTCTCTGGATGCTCTTCGCCCGCTGTCCAGCTTGTGGATCGACCAGCCGGAGCAGGGCATATACACCGATGGCGGCAGTGGATAGAACCGTAATCTCGCCCAGCGTGTCCAGCCCTCTGAAATCGACCAGGATAACGTTGACAATATTGCGTCCTTTGGCCAGCGGCAAGCTATTCTCCACAAAGAACGGTGTCAGCTCGGGCGTCATAGGGTAGCTGGTGACCACCAGCGCCAGGGCAGTCATCAAAGCCCCCCCGGAGAGGGCAATCAAGATATCCGAGATACGCACGGGCGGGCTGGACAGGCGGGTGATCTTGGGCAGGTGGTGGATCACCAACACCAGCAGGATGACCGTCAGCGTTTCGATGGCAAACTGGATCATCGCCAGGTCTGGGGCGCCGTATAGCAAATAGATCACCGCCAATCCGTAGCCCACCATTCCCACCGCAGCCACTGCCGCCAGCCGGGAGCGCGCCTGCGCCGCGCTCAGCGTGGCCACGATCATCACCCCTGCCAGGATGACTTCGTAAAAGCGGGCCGTCCCCCGTTCCAGCGCCAGGGGCGCGGGCTGGCTGGCCAGGCTGTAGCCGGCCAATCCCACCGTGGTCAAGATGATGACCGCCAGATAGATGCGCAGATAACCGTTTTGCAGAATTCGCGTCTGCCAGTTGGCCAGCCAGATCAGGCCCTGCATTGCCCGGCCGTAGGCCCACTCCGGGCCCCACGGCCAGGCCAGGCCCGCGGCCAGGCGGCGCAGGCTGCTGCGCGCCAGGTACAGCCCTACCCCCAACAGAAGCGTCAGCCCGCTGAGCAGCAGGGCCGGGGTGACCCCATGCCACAACGAAAGCTTCACCTCCGCGCTCTTGTTCAATATCGCCGCAGCCGCCGGCGCGATCAGCCACTTGCCGGAGAAGCCTGGCAACAATCCCAGGAGCAGCCCCAGGCCAGACAACACCACGGGCCCCAGCCACAGGGCCAGCGGCGCTTCGTGCGCTTTCTTGGGCGTCTGGCGCCGGGCTCCCCAAAAAGGCTCTACCCCTACCCTCCCGGCGACGAAGACATTGAACACCGCCGCTGCCACAGCAGCTCCTATCAACCAGGCGCTGGTCTCCAACCCGGTCTCATAAAAGACCTCCTTGGCAATGAAGCCCAGGGTTGGAGGCAGGCCGGCCATTGAGAGGGCCGCCAGGCCTCCCGCCGCTGTCGTGATCGGCATGGCGCGCGACAAACCGCCCAGCTCGCGCACATCCCGCGTTCCGCTTTCGTGGTCTACAGCTCCTGCGACCAGGAACAACGCCCCTTTGTAGCAAGCGTGGGCCAGCAGCAGCAGCATGCCTGCCTTGACTGCCAGCGGCGTTCCCAGCCCGATCAGGTGCACGATCATGCCCAGCGCGCTGACTGTAGTGTAAGCCAGCAGGCGCTTCAGATCGGTTTGCAAGAGGGCAAGAAATCCGCCCACCAGCATGGTTGCTGCGCCGATGCCCCCCACTAGATAAAGCCACTGGTCGGTGCCGCCCAGCAGGGGGCTGAAACGCGCCAGCAGGTAAATCCCCGCTTTGACCATAGTCGCCGAATGCAGGTAAGCGCTCACCGGGGTCGGCGCCTGCATGGCGTTCGGCAGCCAGAAATGGAACGGGAATTGCGCCGACTTGGTGAACGCCCCGGCCAGCACCAGCAACAGGATAGGTGTATACAACGCGTGCGAGCGGACCGCCTCGCCCTGGTTTAGCAGGACCGAAATCTGGAAACTGCCCGCGGCCTTTCCCAACAACACCAGCCCCGCCAGCATGGCCAGGCCGCCTCCCCCGGTGACCAGCAGCGCCTGCAGCGCCGCGGCTCGCGAGGCCTCCTCCTCGTGGTTGAAACCGATCAGCAAGAACGAGCTCAGGCTGGTCAGCTCCCAGAAGACGAACAGCAGGATCAGGTTGTCGGCCACCGTCACGCCCAGCATGGACGCCATAAAGATAAATAACCAGAAGTAAAAGCGACTGAGCCGCCGGTCGCTCTTCAGGTAATCGTTGGCGTAGATCGCTACGAACGTCCCGATCCCGCTGATCAGCAGGGCGAAAAGCAAACCCAGCCCATCCAGGCGCAAGGCGAGCTCGACGCCCAGGGCGGGCGCCCAGGGGATTTTTACCGAAGGTGCGCCCCCTTGCGCCACGCCCGGGATCTGGCTAAAAAAATAGAGCGTTATCCCCGCCGAGAATAGAGCCAGCAGCCAGCCAGCGTAATCTCGCTGCCGGCCCCGCATGAAGGGAGCCAGCAGTGCCGCCAGAAATCCGGAAAACACTGCGATGAGCAGAGCCATTTACCTTCCTTCATCGGGGGACCTTATCGTAGCCCCATGATATAGCCCTGAAGCTGCTTGACAAGGAACTCTAATTCTTCGATAATATCTTTGACCACATCCCCGATGGAGACAATGCCAACCAGGTGGCCTTCATCCATGATCGGTAGGTGGCGGATATGCTTATCCGTCATCAACGCCATACAGTCATTGACCGATTGCTCCGGGCTCACCGTAATTAAATCCCTGGTCATAACTTCCTCGATGCGGGTTTCTTCCGGTCGCCGCCCCTCTGCGCCGATTTTTCGAGCATGGTCACGCTCGGTGAAAATCCCAACCAGTGCGCCATTCTCCAACACCAGCAGCGCGCCAACGTTTTTCTCCGCCATTAATTTCAAACCATCCAGGACGGTCGCATCTTTCGATATCGTCCAAACCTGATCGCCTTTTGCCTTCAGAAGTTGCCTGACCTTGTTCATTATCTTTGTATCTCCTTTTATGATCCTTTAGTCATAACATAATCTCTGATTGCAATAAATCTTGCCCCGGAACGTTTGTTCTATTTGCGAAACTCGTGTATCATGTTTATTGGCCGGGATGTTTTGATGCCTCGCGCTTACATGCTCTGGATCAGGGCAAAGGCTATGGCCAGCGCCAGGATGAAGACACCCATGGCGATTGCCAACCAGGTTGAGAATTTCTGGCGCACAGCGACCTCCTTCTATACAAGGTTGAACCGTTCGGAATGAAAATCCCCGAAGGGGATTCCCAGGTTGGTGAGCGCCTGTTCGACAACGTTCATCATCGGCTGGGGGCCGCAGATGAACACCTCGATGGCATTGCGCTGCCTGGCCTGGGGCAGATGGCGCTGCAGGATGGATTGGGTGATGAAGCCCGTCTCGCCGGGCCATTCGGCGGGCGGTTTTGCCAGGACGTGAACCACTTTAAGCGCCAGCGAGCCTTGCAATTGCTCGATTTCTTCGCGGAAGATGATGCTTTCCCAATCCTGGTTGGCATAGATCAGAGTCAGGGGGCGCCTATCGCCGCGCTGTGCCAGGGTGCGCAGCATACTCATCATCGGCGTAATGCCCACCCCGCCAGCGATGAAAACGAACTGCTCGGCGTGAGGTTGCCGGTCGACGCTGAAATGGCCGAAAGGCCCATCTATATATACTGTCTGCCCAGGCTGCAAGTGCTTTATCTGACTGGTGAAATCGCCCAATTCCTTGATGGTGAAAGTCAGTCGTTCGGGCTGGCTGGCGCTGGAGGAGAAAGAGAAGGGGTGTTCGGCTTCGGAGAAGGGAGAATCCCCCGCGGTGATCCAGGCAAATTGCCCAGGCATGAAACGAAGCCCGGCATGGCCCACCGGCTTGACGGTCAGGCTCCAGGCATTGCCGCGCTCTGGGGCAACGCTCTCTACTTGGTAGGGGCGTTTCAATAGCTGGATAGGTTTCAGGATGCGGATATACACCAGCAGACCCAGCCAGAAAACGCCATAGGTAATCCACAGAGCCTGTTTCCAGGGCGTGTTGAGATAATGGCGGGCCAAAACCACGTGTATGATCGCCAGCGCCACCACGCATGTGGCCAGGATGCCGTGCCAGATGCGCCAGGTGGTGTATTCGATCTTGAGCTGCTTGCGCCAGAGCGAAGCGCCAATCAAGGCCAATAACAACAGCACCGAAGTTACACCGGCACGCGCCCGCCACGGCGCATTGAACAGGTTTAACAGAGCCAGGGTGTCTGGCGAGAAGATAAACAGCAGCAAGGGGTGGACCAGGATGAGCACAAAGGCCACCAACGAAACCTGGCGATGGAAATGATAGACGATATCCGCGCCGTATGGCGCTTTGATGGATTTAAACCGGGCGGTGAGCACAAATTGCAGCGACATCATCGCCAGCCCGGCAAAACCCAGTGCCACCGAAAGTTCGCGCCAGAACTCGCGCCCGGCCGGTCTCTCACCGATGAGCAAAATCAACAGCGGCGCGCTGACCAGAAGCAGGTAGACCAATATCCAAAAAGCGCCTTGAATTAGGTATTTTTTCCTCATTGTGCCTATCCTTATTTGGTTCAAAGCTCTTCTTTGTGTTCTCTGTGGCTCTGTAGTGAACCATTTTTGTGGTCCACGGAGTGCGCACAGCTTTCTTGATATAAGCAATGCTATCTGACCAGACCGAGGGCTTTTGATCGGCAAAGCCTCGAGTGGCTTGGGTAGCTTGCAAACCCTCGTCAATTGGGCAGTAGCGCTGGCTGTTCTATAAAATCCGAAATGACTTGTAAAATGGTTCTGCAGGAATTATAACACCCCCAATATGATTGTGAACTGCTATTCGATCAATCTAGGTTGTGTTGACATTTCAGCGGAGCCAAATTAGGGTTCCGACAAAGCTCAA